>NZ_JALHMP010000024.1 GCF_022843985.1 Phreatobacter sp.
AGCCCGGCCGCCAGGTGGCCGCCCTGCCCGCCGGCACCCGCACGGCACAGGGCGCGCCGCGGACAGCCGGCGCCCGTGCCGCAACCTCCGGGGCGATGCCGAGGGTGATGGCGTCGGTACCGCGCGACGACAATCGCCATTTCACCGAATGGTTCCTGCGCCGGTAGGCACCGCGCGCCGGGCGGCAGGGTGCGGCTCGCGCGATGGGCACCGCCGCGGCCCTGCAAGTCATGCCAGAAGAGGCGTTGCCGGGGAAACGTCCGTCGCGCCTTGCAATTGTCCACCGGCGCCTTTATGCAGCGCCTTTCGTGGACAGGTGGCCGAGTGGTTGAAGGCGCACGCCTGGAAAGTGTGTATACGGGGAACCGTATCGCGGGTTCGAATCCCGCCCTGTCCGCCATTAACTTCAAGTGAAGCGTCTCGCAGCGCACGGTGCGGCAGAAGAAAGCGCAACGTTCCAAAGGCTTTGCAGGTTCGACCTCTGCACTGCGCTGCCCGCGAACTCCGGGCCGCATTCTCCGAATGGCCCGTTTCTCTCCCGACCTGTGGACTGAAGCCCGCACGATACGGACAGAAACTCTCGCTTCTTCATACGGTTAGGCGATCAGGCCGGGACGGGATTTCGAGTTTTCTTCAGTAATCCAATGACTGCAAAAAAGCCGTAGCTAGATTAGACCTACAATTCTGTTTGATGCGATTTCGCCAAGGCGGAAGAGGGTTTGTCTTTGCGCTGATGCCTGCCGCCAAGCACGCGCAAGATCGGATTCCCATGGTGTTACGATAAGCTCAAACGACCCATCCGTTAGTCGTCGGAACATGACGGCTGTATCAGCATAATCGAATCCGCCTTGGGCTGCCGTTGGCAGGTTCATCCTCTCCATCCGGTTGTTGCCGTGCCAGGTCAATCGCCGATCGCTCCAGACGCGCGTGCCGCTACGGAGGACGGGCTCACCAATCGTTAGATTATGCGGATAGTCATACTGGTCGAACACAAATCCGAAGAACCGATGGCCCCCGCGCGGCAATTCCAATTGGTTGCTCGATCCGCCCTGAAGGGCCTCACCGTGGACCCACATGGCCGCGTAATCGGCCGGGTTGATGGCTCCGTTCGCGATAGCGAGCCTGAACAGGGGCAGCGCGGCAGCGGCGACAGGTGCCGGCGCTGCTACAGGTTGCGCCTCCTGCTCGATCTCGGGCGGCGGCGGTTGGGCTTGGCGCAGAGCGGTATAGGCTGCGAGCAAGTCGTCGGTGAGAGCGGTCGTTTCAAAACGCGCCTTGTCAAAGGCAGCATCGGCATTGGCACGAGGAATGCTCTGCTGCACCCATGCCACCTCCGTGTTCACGCTAAAGCCACGGCTCGTAAGGTTCGCCGAGCCGACCAGCGTGCTGCATGTTTGGGGATCGCGGCCAAAGACATAAAACTTGGGGTGAAAGGCACGCTGCGGCATAAGCGAACCCTGCGCCAGTCTCTGCGCGCCGGAGACGAAAACTGTGGCGTTCGCCAGCGCGCGCCAATGCTGCAATGCCTGTGGTTCGGTGAGGCCGAAATCGAACGATGTAACAAGAGTCTTGGGCATCGCCGCGAACGCGGCAGGACCCACAGCGTTCGCGACGGCGGACAGCAGTATGTTTGCGCCGCCGAGCGTGACGTAAGCAGAGGCCACGCGAATATCGATCGTCCCCGCCGTGACGATATCGACAAGAGCGTTGCGCAAGCTCGCCGGTTCCGCGGCATTCTGGACGATCAGCATGCCGGTGCCTGCGCCCCGCTGCCGGTCCCGCCGGTCGACGCGGTGGATGTGCCGGCAAGAGCAGACCGGGCCAGCGTTTCAAGCTGCACCAGGAGCGGCGATCCTTCGAGCAGCGCGCGCAATTTGCGGCGGCGCGCTGTCAGCGCTTTGGCAGGGTCGGCCAGATAGGGGTCAGTCGTGCAATGGCCCTCGGCAAGTACGGCAATGTCCTTCGCGAGGGCCGCGATCTTCCGGTGGTCGCCGTTGCCTGCATCGTATGCAGGCATCATCCTGTACGGCAGCGTGTGGAGATGCCGTTCGCCAAAATCTCCCTTCGGGTTGAACGCGAGGGTGGCGTTGGTCAGGGCCACGCTGTTGAGCATGCCGACCTGGTACCAGGCCTCGTCCGCGTCCGCGACGACCTTCCAGTAGAGGGTCTGATCGACGACAAGATCCAGGGCCCGCGCCACCGGAAGGCACGCCGCGCAGATTATCTTGCCGCCAGCCCCGGCCAGAATGAGATGCCCGGCCGCCCCGAACACCTGTTTGGACAGCTTGCCCCGTTCGTCGATGCGCTGCTGGAGCGTTTTTCCTTTCCCGACCGTTTTCAGCTTCTGGTTGATCGCGGCGAAGCGCCGCGCTGTCTGGGTAAATCCCTGGCGGCGGATTTCAGACTCGTCGAGAATACTCCATGTCCCGCCGGCCGCGCGCAGCGCCGGCAAAGCCATGGGCGCGCGATGGGCACCGAGAACGAATGGCAGCAGGTTTTCCGACTGCGCCATGCGATAGATAAAGCGCGGTGCGACATGGCCGGGAAAACGCTCGGTCGCCATCTCCTTGGCGGATTTGATGGTAAACCCCCATGCGGAAGCGCGGGTCGGCGTATCGACACGGTATTCCGGCCCCGCATTTTGAACGATGTCCACGCATACAGCCGTGCGCGGCATAAGATCGGCCCCCTGCTGCGGCAGGTCTGCCCCGCCGCTGGCCACGGCCGCACCGCCGCCCTTTTCGAGCACCCAGGCGCTGCGCGCCGACCCGATAGTACGAACTGAAAAGCCTGCGGCATCCAGCCCCGCATCGGTCGCGACGAAGCCGGCGAACGCGTTCTGCGGAAGCCCGGTCGTGTCCGCTCTCTTGTATCCGACCAGCGCCGCGCCGGGATACTTGAAGGTGCCGGGCGCGACCTGCCAGACTTCGGCGATGTCGAACGGCACGGGACGGTCGCTTGCCAGGAAGTCATGCCGCCGCAGCCGCTCATGATGGTCTCCGTTAAGCACCGTGCCGGGCACGAGACAGGCGACGCAGGCATCCGGCCCGAGATAGCGGTCGATGGCGTGAAGCAGGTGCATCGTCCCCAGCTCAAGATGAAGGAAGGACTGTCCCGCCGGCTGGATGCCGTAGAGTTTCGCCCTGCCTTTCAGCAGGTCCCGGTAGGGATTGTCGGCCAACCCGCTCATGGCGAGCCATGGCGGATTGGACACAAGCCCGTTGAAGTGGCCGGTCAGGAGTCCCGGCCTGTATGTATTGCGCAGGATGAACGCCCAGATGCCGTTGCGCCCGGCGACCGCCAGTTCAGCCATGCGATGCGCCAGCGGGAAAAGCGCGCCGGAAAGCTGTTTGCGAAGGTCCGGCGGCAATGTGATCCCGAACGCCTCGATCGTGCCGTCGAGAAAGCTGTCCGCGTCGGCCTTGCTGAAGCCCGCGACGGTTCCGCGCCGCTGCGCATCGCGCGCTTCGTCGTAAGCCCAGTCCACGATCCGGTCGAAAAACTCCCGGTAGGCCGGCTGCACCAGCGCCGTCGGCAGCTGGATAGTCGTGCCGTCGAGGGAAACCGGAATGGTGTCGCTTTCGCCGACCAAGGGAACTGACGCGGAAACCGGCGTAACGGCGAACAGCGAGTCCGCGTGATAGACCGGGATGACGATTGGTTTCGTCGCCGCCTTGATCTCGGCCGACAGGCTGACGACCCATGTCGCCTTCGCGAGGCTGACGGCCAGCGGGTCGATATCAAAGCCGGTCGCAACGTCCTCAAGCTGTTCGATCGCGGCAAAGCCGAACCGGTCCCGCGTCGCTTTTATGATTTCCGCGAGCATCGTGCCGGACCCGCAGCACATATCGACGATCCGGGGGATTTCCCCTGCCGGGAGGCCGTCGATGCAACGGTCGGCAAGCAGGCGGGCGAGCCAGTGCGGGGTCCATTCCTGGCCGAGCAGCTTGCGCTGGCTGCGCCGGGCGAGCTGCGCCATGAGGCGGCCGAACAAATCCTCTTCGGGATACCAGCTGAAATCATAAGCATAGAGATCTCGCTGGAGGTCGCGGGCCACCGCGACGAGCCGGTCGATGTAGGACGGGCCGAGAAGCCAGCCAAAATAGTCCTGCTCGACCACATTCTCCAGCTGGAAATTGTTGCGGAAGAATGCGCCGTTCAGCATCGCCTTCAGCTCGTCGTCCGTGCTGAGAAGCGCCTTGCCCGTCAGCACGTTCGCGCTCAGCAGCCGCGCGAGCAGCGTTACGTAGGCTTCATCGACAAACGCGGCGGTCCGGAAGGTGCCCGCCGGCCCCTCCAGGTGATCGACGAAGCGGGACCAGAGGTCGGTCGCCAGGCTCGCCGACGGATCGGCCTTGCGCCCCTCGTTCACCAACAGCGACAAAGGCCCCGCGCTGCTCTTATATGCGGCCGAATCCATGCCAAGATCGGAAGCGAGGAATTCGGCGCGCAGGGGCCGGGACTGTTCGCGCGCCAGATGCTTCCTGATGAAAGCGCCGAGCTGCTCGGCGGACCGGACGCTGTCATCGGCCAGCGTCAGTTCGTCAACGACGACGAGCGTGATATCGGCAGCGGTGCAGGCGGACGAATTGACAGCAGGCGCAAGCACGGCATCGTAGGCGTACCATTCGACCGTGTCGGACAGCACGCCCCGGACCATAGAAACCGGCATGCCTGCGCGGACGAGCCCCGCCGCCTGCTCCTGCACCTGCGCGTAGCCGGTGTCGCGCTTGGCCGTGTTGCGCAGGTCGGATTCGTATTCGATCGTGGTCGATCCCACGAGATTGTCTATGAACCGGGACGCGGCCTTGCCCGATCCCGTGCCGACCTTGGTATGCGCCTCGGTCCCTTCGGTGTAGTTGTTGATCCAGGTTTCATGCGCGGTGTCGGGAAACATGAGCCGCAGCCGCCCCTGGAACTCGCTGCGCAGGACCGCCTCGACACGGCCCGCGTCCCGCAGCATGCGGCAGCGACCGATGGTTTCACGAATGCGGGCAATGTCAGCTGTCATGAACGGTCCTTTGACGGGCGGCACACGCGGCCTCGAGTCGGGAGTCGATATGACGCGCCGCCGCTTTGAGGTCGTGTTCATCGCTGCCGGGCAACGCAGCGGCCAGGATGAACATGTCGATCTCGTGCCGGGTTGACGGCACGGCCGCGGCCAGCTGCTGTCCGAGCGTGGCGATTCTCTCACAGTCCCGTTCGGACAATGGCGGAATCGGCACCTGGCGAATGTGCGTTGCTTCTAGCTTTAGCGCGCCGCCGCCAAGCGGCGTGCCGACAGATTCCATCGCTGCCCGGCACCAACTGCTGTGGAACAGGGCGTAAAGTGCGTGAGCTGTCCATTTCCTCTCTTCCGCCCACAGGGTCGAAAAATTGGCATCGATCAGGATTGGCGGCTGGGTATTGAGCGCGACGACCGGTGTCCCGTGATTGATCCGCGGCGTGAAGATCACGGGGAGGTGGCGCGCGGTGAAGGCTGGCAACATGTACCAGAAGCGCGGAACGTCGCGGCCGTTGGCCGGCCGGCGGACATTGGTGCGTACCGCCGACAGGTCGGGAATGAATCGCGCTGGCTCTTTGGGGTCCAGCGCATACCGGGCGGCGAGCCGCACGAACGATGCCAGCTCGGGCGGCATGACGCGCGGCACGAACATGCCCTGCCTGCGGTAAGCTTCCGCCGCTTCAATGACGGCCGGCATGTCTTCCGGCAGGACCCAGTCCGACAGATCGAGCACGCGTGTTACCGGAAGGTAGCCGCTTGCAAAGGCCTCCATATCCGCCTGGCGGTGGAGAACGGGCCGCAGCGCCGCCGCCGGAACGCGGAAACGCATGTTCTGAAAGCTCTCCGACGCTTCGACGGTAACGGTTTCGTTCTCATCCTCACCAACAAGCGTCACATAGAAAAACCGGTTGCAACCCGAACGCAGGCCCTGGCTGACCCGGATGCCCGCCCGTTGAAGCGTCTGGAGACGCGCCGGCGCCGCGCCGGGCGGCAGCATGTCGCGCAATCCTTCCGGCATCGCCGCCGGCCTTGCCTCCCCGACTGAAAAAAGCGGCAGCGCGTCGCGCCGGTTTTCGGCGTTCTGAAACCAGCTCTTGCGTCCAAGGCGCTGCTCCAGCGTTCGCCATTCCTCATCCAGCGCAAACGGGCGGCTCTCGATGCCCGGAACCTCCCGGTTCGCCGCGCGCGCCCAGGTTGCGAAATCCCGCTCCGGTTCCGGCCCGGGGAAGGCACTCCCCACCAGGGACTCTCCGCCCGCCGCCGCCGGCGCTACTTGCAGCCAGTGTGCGGCCGACAATGACAGCCGACCCGACACGGGGGTTTGGGCCTCGTCCCATGAGAGCCGCCGCGCGATCAAAAGGTGAGTGCGCACCAGCGCGTCCGAAAACCAGCCCGGCTGCGTATCGGCGACGATGTATTCAAGGCAAAACGCGCGCAGCAGCAGGTAGCGCACGACATCGGCGTAGTCGCGCGAGCGCCAGGTGGCGGGAACGACCATGGCTAGGCGGCCGCCCGGACGCGTCAGCAGGGCGGACAGGAGCCAGGCCGGCACCGAAAGATCGGCAAGGCCCGAATATCCTTCAACCAGCGCCTGCCAGAGCGCGCATTCGCCGCCGGCCACGCGCGCGTCCACGATCGTGGACAGGCCCCGGCGCACGTCATCGACACCGGCACCGTTCCCGTTTTGCGACTGGTATCTCACATACGGGGGATTGGTAATGACAAGATCGTAGCCGGACGCGTCCAGCGCAGCGACGATTGCTGGATCAAAGGCGCTGCCCGTGACAATGCGGGCAGCGGCGACGGCACCGTCCGCCTTCAACGCCGCGGTCCTACGGCCGCAGAAGGCGGACGTCTCAGGGTCGAGCTCAATGCCGTCCAGCCGGCCGAGCCGGGCACCTCGCGCCCGCGCCGTCAATGCGGCCGCGTCGAGTAGGTCGCCGTGACCGGCCATGGGATCGATCACGGCGCGCGCATCGGGGGCGAGCGCGATGTGCGCCAGCAGTGTCCCCAGCGGCAATCCGGTGAAGAACTGCCCGAGGCGCTTCCGCTGGGCAGGCGGCAGGCCTTCCTCGAAGGAGCGCGCCGAGGACCTGATCGCGCTGACCGCGTCAGTCGCCGGCACTGCATAAAACTCCCGGCGGCATTTGCTCTGCATACCAGCGATAGAAGACATCAGCGTCGAGCGGGACTTGCTGATGATGGCTGAGGAAATGCGTTACGAGGCGGGAATACAGCCTCTGCGCCGTCGCTTCGGCCGGATCATGCGCGGCGGTCGCCGCGCGGTGAAGGGCCGTCGCGACGGTCCATACACAGTCGTCCGCCCCGGCCTTGCTTTCGATCCGGGCCTCGGCCTTGCGGCGCGGCCCCAACAGGAGCACGGGGTCGCCGCGCACGGCCCCTTCGGTCGTGACCTGCTTGAAGCTGCCCTGCTTCTTGTCGAGAACCCCCGCATATTCCACGTCGAAGCCGGCATCCTGGTAGGCGCGCTGCAAGGCGTTCCAGACTTCGGCGGACGCGGAATGAAAAACCATCGTGGCTTTGCCGGACGGTTTCAATATCCGGCGGGCCTCGCTGAACGACCGGGTCAGTAATTCCCTATACTCGTCGATGGCCTTGCCCTGGTCCGGGCTCACGATGGCTTCGTCCGTGCGGTCGGTAAACGTCTTGAGCCAGGCCTCGTTTATGAAACTGAGTTCGGCATAGGGTATGTTCGCCCCGAAGGGCGGGTCCGTGAACACATAGTCGATGCTCCCGGATGGCAGCGCGACATCGCAACTGGAACCGTGGACAACTTCGACCTTGCCGCTGCCGCCGTGAATGGTCTCGAACGCCTGCGCAATCGTCGTCAGCTTGCGCCGCAATCCTGCAAAAAAGTTCTTCTCGACCGGCAGGCCGCTGACATACAGCACGCCGGGCTGGGCGCTGGTGACAACTAGGTCCTTTTGACCGGACTTCGCCACGACGCGCGTCATGATCGTCCCGTGCGCCGCGTTGTAGCTCAGCAGCCAGAAGCGTAGCCCCTCGCGGAGCGCGCCGCGATAGGATTCCACGCGTTCCCACATGCGGGCGAAAACGATGAGATTACGCCGCGTGTAGAAATGGTGAACATGCGTAACGCCCTGATGGTAGCCTTTCCGGTAGAGGTCGCCCCAAGGGATCAGCGCTTGCGGCACGCATGACGGGATCGGCTCGGCCTCGATCTTCTTGATAAGCGTTAGGTCGGCAGCTGTGGCCGGACGCGACCAGCGTTTTTTTCCGGTCGAACCATAGACGCGGGCCATCGTCCGCCCACGCAGGGCGCGCTGTTCACCCAATACGTCGTCACGTTCCTGCACCGTCACCCGCGGCACACCGTCCAGCGGCTCTTGATGGCCGCATTTCGGGCAAGAGAAGGTGGAGGAAATCTCTGCCGGATCGAGCGCGACACACGCATCCCACAGGGTGACGACACCCCGGCAAGCAGGGCAGTGCAGCTTGTCGCTCCAGATCAGATGACGAAGGGAGCCTTTCGCACCGGAGGGGTCGCGCGCCTCGTACATCCAGCCGTCTTCGCTCTCGCCTGCGGCCAACACGTCTTCGGCCGCCTTCCTGAACGCGGCGGGATCGGGCGGATGGGTCAGGGTCCGGCCGACAAATGAGCCAAGAGCACCCAGCTCATATAGAATGGCATTTCGTGCGCCCCATTGCACGTCCAGCCCAAGACGTGTCGCTTCGGCGCGCATGTCGTCCGTCGGTCGCCCACAAAGCAAAGCAGCAAGGCCGGTCGTCCCACTGCCGCCAAACCCATCAAAAACGGTATCACCCGGCGCGGTGTGGGCCGCTATATAAAGCGCAACCGCTTCAGGCGATATCTTTGTCGGATAAGGAAATGCATTAAATAATGCGCCGCCACGCCGTGATTCCAAAGGCTTTCTATACAACGCATCAACAATCGCACTTCTCATTGATGAGGTGCCTTTCGACTTCGGAGTGCGCGCGTATTTCATATTATGCCTCGCCGATCACCAATTCAATTACGCTCTATCTATTGCGCGCAAAGTCTTACCCTCTGGCTTTCTATAAGTGACTTGTCGGTGCCGACTCAGAAAATCTTGGATGGCCTTTCGAACCACCCAGGAGACGGAGACATCGTCTCTATCCGCGATTGCGTTCAAGGCATCGTAGTCACCGCGTTTCACGCTAACTGTGACGCGAGGTCCTAATTTTTGTGCTTTACCGCTCATGGCGCACCCAGATATGTTCCTGTCTTGTTCTCTACGCCGGCTCGATTCGAAATGCAACAGAGTGCATCACTTTGATTCACACGAGGCGTTCGATCAAGTGCCTTGAGTGCGGTTGAGACTCGCGGTGTTAGCCGCGTTATCTTTGGCCGCCCAGTTCGCCCAAAAAAGACTCCTGTTTTGCCCACTCCACCGGGAACGGCACCAGCAGGTCGTCCAGCTGCAATCCCGGCGGCTGCCGCCCGTCGAGGATCGCCTCGACGATGTCCGGCGCGAGCAGTGTGAGGCGCAGGACACGGGCGATGTAGGACGGGTTGATCTTCTCGGCCTCGGCAAGGTCCTGGACGGTCTGGAAGCGGCCACTGTCGAGCTGCTTCTTCCAGCGATGGGCGCGGGCCAGCGCCTTGACCATGGTGTTGTCGATGCGGGCGCGCGGCAGCGCCCACGCATCGGCCCCGTTCGGTGCGATGACGAGCTTGCGGCCTCCGCGCTTCCGGAATGTCATCGGCACGGTGACGGTGAGCGCACCCGCATCGTGGAGGAGAGCGCCCTTCGCCATCAGGCCGCGTCCTTTCGGTCGGGGAAGGTCTGCAGTTCGCCCAGCAGCTTGGTCAGCCCGCCGGTGCGGAGGCGGATCGCAATGCCGTCGACCTTCACGTCGACCCGTTCGACCAGAAGCTGGACGATGCGCGCCTGCTCGGCGGGGAACAACTCGTCCCACATGGGATCGAGCCGCTCGAAGGTGTCGCGAACCTCGGCCTCGGTGATGCGATCGTCGTGCCTTGTCGCGGCCATCCATGTCCGCACGATCAGTTCCGGCGCGCGCAGGAAGCCGCGAAGCTGCTCGATGACCGCCGTCTCGATCTCGGCGGCAGGAACCCGGCCCACCGGGCATGTTCCCGGTCCGCGCTTCAAGACCGACTGCGTGACATAGTAGCGGTAGAGCCGATCGCCCTTCCGGGTGTGGCTCGGCGACATCGCGTCTCCATTCGGCGAGAAGATCAGGCCTCGCAGCAGGGACGGCCCCGACAGTCGGGTCTGGTTGGCGCGCATGCGCGGGCTCTCGCCCATGATGGCGTGAGCGCGCCGCCAGAGATCGGTGCTGATGATGGCCTCGTGCTCGCCGGGATAGGCTTCGCCCTTGTGGACGGCCTCGCCGATATAGACCCGGTTGTTGAGCAGCTTGTAGAGCGCGCCCTTGTCGAGCATGTAGCCGCGCCTGCTGCGGATTCCGGCCGCTTGCAGTTCCCCCATCAGCAGCTTGATCGATCCGAGCTTCACGAAGCGCTCGAAGATCAGACGCACGGATGCCGCCTCTTCCTCGTTGACGAGCAGCTTGCGGTTCTCGACGCGGTAGCCGAGCGGCACGTAGCCGCCCATCCACATGCCTTTCCGGCGCGAGGCTGCGACCTTGTCGCGGATGCGCTCGCCGATGACCTCGCGCTCGAACTGGGCGAAGGACAGGAGGATGTTGAGCGTCAGCCGCCCCATCGACGTCGTCGTGTTGAAGGACTGCGTGACGCTGACGAAAGTGACGCCGCGCCGCTCGAACACCTCAACCAGCTTGGCGAAGTCCATGAGCGACCGCGACAGGCGGTCGATCTTGTAGACGACGACCACATCGATCTTGCCGAACTCGATGTCGGCGATGAGCCGCTTCAGCGCCGGACGCTCCAGCGTGCCGCCGGAGATCCCGCCATCGTCATAACGGTCGGCGACCGCAACCCAACCCTCCGGCTTCTGGCTCAGGATATAGGCGGAACAGGCCTCGCGCTGCGCGTCGAGGCTGTTGAACTCCATGTCGAGCCCTTCCTCGGACGATTTGCGGGTGTAGATCGCGCAGCGGACCTTCGGCGTGATCTTCGTCGTCGGCGGGCTCGGGGACGTTGCGCGCCTCATGTGCCGCGCCCCGCGTTCTTCAGCCCGAAGAACACCCAGCCGTTCCACTGCACGCCGGTGATCGCGCGCGCGATCGCGGACAGCGACCGGTAGGGGCGGCCCTGGTATTCGTAGCCGTCGACCGTGACCGTCACGATGTGCTCGACGCCATGGAACTCGCGCAGCAGCCGTGTGCCGGCAACCGGCTTGCGGTCAGTCCGAATCCGCCGCGTCTTGGGGTTGGTGTCTTCGACGCCGCGCGCGAGCGCATCCAGCCGCTTCACCGTCTCGGGCTTGAGCCCGCCATAGGCGAGTTCCTGGATGCGGTAGGCCAGACGGCTTTCGAGGAAGCGCCGGTTGTACGGCGGTGCTTCAGTGCCATGCAGATCGCGCCACATCGTCTTCAAGGCGGGCGTGGGCATGGTCTTGATGGCGGCGACGCGCGCCAGCACGGGATCGTTCATGGGCGGTCTCCGCCGAGTTGCGTGTCCGCATGACGGCGTCGGTCGGCGGTGAAGTCCACCGAACTGTCTCCGCACTCGCGAGATAAAGGTGTGGGTCGTCCCTCCCGCCGCTGCCGAAGCCGGACGATGCCGCGCGCGAGGATCTCGGCGGCTTCATCGAGCCGCTCGGCATCGCTCATCAGTTCGGGGCGCAAGGCGTTGGGGCCAGTCTCCGCGCAGTGGGGATCGAAAGCGTTTCGCATGAGTGAAACGCTAGGCATTGATCATAATAAAACAAGCAAAATCAGATGGTTATCTAACTTCTGCAAAGCAGGTCGAAATCATTCATATTGCTTCGCAACTGTTGATTCCATCGGCGCGGGTATCGCAGACTTCCAAGCAACCTCTTCCCGGCGAATCAGTCCTGCAGTTGTTCATCTGCAGGGCAGGTTTCACCGGAGCCCCAAAATGCAAACGCAGACTTACAGGAATGAGAGACTGATCGACCAATAGAGCTGCTCGAAAGATGATGGAATGGGGCATCAGCGCCTTGGGAAACTACCAGCATTCAAGATGCTGCCAGATATCATCAAGTATCTGGTGTCCGGCGGAACACCGACCGCCGAGCTGGTCAACCAGGTGACCGAGTTCGGTCGCGATGCACTCAAGGCAGCCCTGAATGACAAGGTGTTTATCGAGGCGCTCTGGCTTCTGATCAGCCTGCCGCAGGCAGCAGCCGCAAAGAACAGCGCGGAATCCTTGGCAACGATCGGGGTAAGGGATCCAAATCTATCAAGCGTGTCAGACGTCCTCGTTGCATATGATCAATGCCTCGAAAGAGCTCAACGTAGTCACCATTCACATTCGACGGATCTCGGCGAGATCGCCCGGCAGGCTGGCCTTTCCGCCTTGGGAGAGGCCCTGAGTAATTCATTGCCCTCGCTCTGGGCTCCAACTGCGAACGACATCCGTACATCCTTGGCTGCGTTGAAGGGAACAGAGCAATTTTCAGCGCTTGCACACGGCTTTTACTCAAAATTTGTAGAGAGGGTGATCCATTACTACGTTGATCGCAATTTGCACAAAATGGTCGGCGCTGAGCGCGTTGCGCGGTCTGTTCACGATCTGCGCGCCTTCAACGAATCTATCCGGCGTCACTGTGACGAGGCAGCGCTTATCATGCGGGCATTCTCCAGAGATTGGCTGGGCAAGAACCATTACAAGGACGGCAAGCAGATATCGAAGGACGACGTGAAGCGCTTCTCCGCCCATGCGGTCGACAAGATCCGTATCGAACTCGATATCAGGAAGGGGGCACAGTGAAGCGCTTCTCGATCGAGTGCGGCGTCACTCGGCCATCGGCCGCTGACGCAATCGCCATGGACGTCCAGGGAGCCGGGAAGAACGTCAACCTGCGTATCGACTACATCAGTAGGACCATGCTCGGAAACGTGCCGGATCTGCTGATCGATCTGCTGGAGGTCGCTTCTTACGTCTATTGCGCCGATCAGAGGTTGCGCCGCGGCTCCGACATGCTGACAAACTTCGGAGAGGATTGGCGCCGAAGCCTCCATTTTTCCATTCCTGTGCGGCAACTCAATGTCTGGCAGGATCCCGATGTTCAGGACCAACTGGCCAAGACCCTCGGGTTTCTGTCGGACGACAGCTATGAATTCACCTTTCGCCAGGCTGAGGCCCCTGCCCAGCCGAAAGAGTTGTATTTTTCAGACCTCATCGACACGACCTTCGAGCACGACCAGGTCGCCCTGTTTTCGGGAGGCATCGATTCCTTTGCCGGGACCGCCCACGACATCGTCAAGATGGGGAAGTCCGTCACGCTGGTTGGACACTACTCGTCGACGAAAGTTCGTGCCGTTCAAGAGAACCTGATCGAGGGCCTGAGGAAACGAGGATTTGATCGGCAGGTTTCATACATTCCGGTCTGGGTCAGCAACGAGAATGAGCGGGCCCATGAATTCACGCAACGGACGCGGTCATTTCTGTTCGCTTGCCTCGGCATTGTTGTAGCGAGGATGGCCGGCAAGGACAGATTCACGTTTTATGAGAACGGGGTTGTCAGCGTAAATCCGCCGCTGGCGGGGGATGTCGTTGGTGGCCGCGCGACGCGAACCACCCACCCACAAGTGCTGCGCGGGCTGGAGTCGCTGTTCTCGTTGCTCCTTGACCGCACGATCGAGATACAGACGCCGTTGCAGTGGATGACAAAGCAGGAAGTGACCCGGCTCATATCTGCGGCTGGCCTTTCAGACATGCTTGCCCAGACAGCAAGTTGCACGCGACCTCGGACGTGGACCAGGAAGCAAAAGCACTGCGGAGTATGTTCTCAGTGCATTGATCGTCGTTTCGCAGTGCTGTCGGCAGGGTTGGGTGATCACGAACCGTCTGGAAATTACGCGTGTGATCTGCTTGTTTCGGATCGCAGTGCGGACGATGATCTTCGAATGGCGCTGAGTTACGTCGCGTTTTTTCAGAAGATTTCTGCAACCAGCAAGGACAGGTTCGTCGTCGACTTTCCCGAGGTCACGTCTGCAATTGGCCACTTCCCTGATCTGACTGCGGACGCGGCCAGCTCGAAACTCCATGAAATGTTTCAGCGTCAGGCCAAGGCTGTCGAGGAGGTGATTACCGGCGCGCTTGTCGAGCATCGAACGGCGCTATTCCGAAACGAGCTTCCCTCCGGATCATTGCTGGCAATGTGCTTCAACCGGAACGGTGTCGTAACCGAGCCTCCGTCGGGCTATGACGCACAGGTGAAGGCCTTCGTTGATCGGCTCAGCGCGCCTGTTCTCGAATTCGCGGTCGACGAGACCGACGCGCGCATTTTGTTCCACGGCGGCGACCGGCTTGATGAAGCGAATTACCGGATCGTTCTGGCACTCATCACCAACTTCCGCTCGGCCAAAGCAACATCAGCAGAGGTTCCATTCATTCGAGCGCCCGATCTCGCAGCAGTGATGAACATCGATGAGCAGTCCTTGCGCCAGCAGGTAAGCCGCCTCCGAAAGGCAATTGAACCCCTGGCCGTGAATCTCGGCATCCCGATGGATCAGAACACCTTCATTGAAACCAAGGAGCGCGCGGGCTACCGCATCAATCCCGAATGCCGGGAAATCTCCGTTGCCGACGTACGCGCGGCAGACCGAGCCGTGCGGCCCGGATAACCCGCCGACGTCACAGCCAGTCCCATTCGATGTCACAACTCGTGTCGTGAAAGCCCCGGTTTCCGGGGCTTTTCTGCGTTTGCCCGTCACAAGAAAAGTCAACGCTGATCATATCGATCAGGGCTCAACCCGTTGAAAATGCACGAATATCCGAGCGTCTCCGGGCGTTTGGACAAGTCGAGGCGCATTCTAACGGAGGCCCTGCAATGGCCATCAGGCATCTGAACCAGATCGAGCTCGCCGCTCGCTGGAACATCAGCCACCGCACGCTTGAGCGCTGGCGGTGGTCGGGGGAAGGCCCCCGCTACATCAAGATCGGCGGGCGGGTCGTCTACCGGCTCGAAGACGTCGAGGATTACGAGAAGGAACAGCTTCGCGCGAGCACGGCCGTCAAGCCTGCCCTCAAGTCGGCGTGAGGGTGGCGATGACGATCCCCAACCACATCACCCTCGACGCGCTCCGGCAGATGCAGATCGGCGACATCGTGGCCTTGCCCGCCGAGCAACTGGCTCTCCTCCATGAAGAAGCCGACGCCGCGCTGAAGGCAGCCAAGACCCTCAAGGACTGGCTCGATGGGGCCATCGGGCTCCGCTACGGCGAGCGCGCTTCGCAGGCGCGGATCGCCATGGCGAAGGATACCGGCACGGTCCGCTTTGCCGACGGCTCGGTGACGGTCGTAGCCGATCTTCCCAAGAGGGTCGAGTGGGATCAGGCGAAACTCGCCGCGCTCGTCGAGACCATCCGCGCCGAGGGCGAGAACCCCACCGACTACATCGAGATCACGTTCGGCGTGTCCGAGCGCGCCTTCGGCGCATGGCCGGAATCGATCCGCCGCGCCTTCACCCCGGCCCGCACGCTGAAGACCGGCAAGCAGACCTTCCGCCTTCTCCGCGACTGAAAGGATCACCCATGTTTCCGTTCGGCAAATCCAAGCCCGAAGCCCCTCTGTCCGCGCTCGAAGCGCTGAAGACGGCGCATTATAGCCTCGGCTCATTGCCTGAGACGATCCGCATCCCGGCAACGCCGGAGCGCGGCGAGACCGACGCCAAGCCGATCAGCGAGGCGACCCTCGACGACATCGCTTTCGCGCTGCGCGGACTGGAGGCAGCGTCGAGCGCGCTCATCGATCAGATGTACGCCCTGCGCAAGCTCAGCCAGATCGCGCGTGATGGCGGTGCTCTCGGCGCGCACCGTGCCGTCGAGGCTGCGGCCCGCGCCAAGACGGAGCGCTGATCATGGCGCTCCCCATCATCACCGCCGACCAGCGGCTCGCGGAACCTCGCGGCATCAAGGGCACGATCTTCGGCAAGTCCGGCATCGGCAAGACCTCGCTTCTCTGGACGCTCGATGCCGAGACCACCTTGTTCATGGACCTCGAGGCGGGTGACCTCGCCATCGAGGGATGGCCCGGCGACACGGTGCGGCCGCGCACCTGGCCCGAATGCCGCGACTTCGCCGTGTTCATCGGCGGGCCGAACCCGGCCCTGCGCGACGACCAGGCCTACAGCCCCGCGCATTTCGCGGCGGTCTGCGAACGCTTCGGCGATCCCGGTGTCATGGATCGCTACCGGACGGTGTTCATCGACTCGATCACGGTCGCCGGCCGGCTGTGTTTCCAGTGGTGCAAGGGCCAGCCCGACGCCTTCTCCGAGAAGACCGGCAAGCCCGACATTCGCGGCGCCTACGGCCTGCATGGCCGCGAGATGATCGCGTGGCTCACGCACCTCCAGCACACAAGGGCGAAGAACGTCTGGTTCGTCGGCATCCTCGACGAGAAGCTGGACGACTTCAACCGGCGCATCTTCCAGCCGCAGATCGACGGTTCGAAGACCGGTCTCGAACTGCCCGGCATCGTCGATGAAGTGCTGACGATGGCGGAGATCAAGGACGATGCGGGCACGCCCTATCGCGCCTTCGTCTGCCACACGATCAATCCGTGGGGCTTTCCCGCCAAGGACCGGTCAGGGCGTCTGTCGCCCGTCGAAGAGCCGCATCTTGGTCGGCTGATGACGAAGATCCGCGGCCCCGTGAAGCCCGCCGCCGAGCGTCTCGCGTTCAGCCGGCCGGACGCCGCGAACGCTACCACTGACATCACCCATCCCGAAAACGCCTGAAGAGGAGCAACCAGCCATGTCTGGAACCTGGAACGACTTCAACGACGCCAAGCAGAACAGCAACATCATCCCGAAGGGCACGCTGGCCAAGGTGCGCCTCACCATCCGCCCGGGCGGCTTCGACGATCCGGCTCAGGGCTGGACCGGAGGCTACGCGACACGCGGCACGACTGGTTCGGTCTATCTGTCCGGCGAGTTCACCGTGCTCGAAGGGCCCTATGCGCGGCGCAAGATCTTCACGCTGATCGGGCTCTACAGCCCGAAGGGTCCAGACTGGGCCAACATGGGCCGCAGCCTGATCCGCGGCATGCTGAATTCCGCTCGCGGCATTTCCGACAAGGATTCCTCGGCTCAGGCGCAGGCGGCGCGCCGCATCAACGGTTTCGCCGATCTCGACGGCCTGGAGTTCGTGGCCCGCATCGATGTCGGGACCGACACCAACGGCGAGGAGAAGAACGAGATCCGCGCCGCCGTCACGCCGGATCACAAGGAATACGCGCCGCTGGCGGGCGCAGCGGCAAGGGCGACGGCTACGCAGCGGCAACCCGCGCAGGCTTCGATGCCCCAGCCGGGCATCCGTCCCTCATGGGCGCAGTGAGGGCCGCTACCCATGCTGCTGCGACCCCGCCAGAAACTGTTCGTCGAGCGAAGCGTCAGCGCGCTTTCGCAATACGGCAACACGCTCGCCGTGGCCCCGACCGGGGCCGGCAAGACGATCATGCTCTCGGCTGTCGCGGGGCGCATGATCGCCGATCCCGACGCCAAGGCCTGCGTGCTCGCCCATCGCGACGAACTCACTGACCAGAACCGTGACAAGTTCCGCCGCGTCGTGCCCGGTCTCTCCACGTCCGTCGTCGATGCGCGCGAGAAGTCCTGGAAGGGACAGGTGACCTTCGCGATGGTGCCAACGCTGGCGCGCTCCGGTAATCTCGATGGGATGCCGACGCTCGATCTTCTGGTGATCGACGAGGCGCATCATGCGGCGGCCGACAGCTATCGCCGGATCATTGACCAGGCGCTGAAGAGCAATCCCGCCTGCGGGATCTACGGGGTCACGGCTACGCCCAACCGGGGCGACAAGCGCGGCCTTCGCGCCGTCTTTTCGAATGTCGCGGATCAGATCCGCATCGGCGAACTGATCGCCTCCGGCCATCTCGTGCCGCCGCGCACCTTCGTCATCGACGTCGGTGTTCAGGAGCAGCTCACCAAGGTGCGGCGCACCGCCGATGACTTCGACATGAGCGAAGTCGATGCGATCATGAACCGGACTCCGGTGACCGATGCCGTCATTCGGCAATGGCGGGAAAAGGCCGGAAACCGGCAGACGGTCGTTTTCTGCTCCACCGTCGATCATGCCCGCAATGTCGCCCGGGCATTCAATGGCGCGGGCATTCCTGCCGGGCTTGTCCATGGCGAAATGCCGGATGCCGAGCGCAGGTCCGTGCTCGCGGCCTATGCGGCAGGCGATCTTCGCGTGGTGGTCAACGTCGCGGTTCTGACCGAGGGCTGGGATCATCCCCCCACGAGCTGCGTCGTCCTCCTGAGGCCGAGTTCCTACAAGTCGACGATGATCCAGATGATCGGCCGCGGACTGCGCACGGTCTCGCTGGATGAACATCCCGGTGTTCTGAAGACCGACTGCATTGTCCTCGATTTCGGCACGTCGACGCTGCTTCACGGATCGCTCGAACAGGACGTTGACCTGAACGGTCGCGAGTCCACTGGCGAGGCCCCGACGAAGGACTGTCCGGAATGCGGCGCAGTGGTGCCGCTCGCCACCACCGAGTGTCCGCTTTGCGGCCACCATTGGGAACGGGATGAGACCGGCGAGGCTACGCCGCTCGGCGAATTCGTGATGTCGGAGATCGACCTCCTGAAGCGGTCGAGTTTCCGGTGGTGCGATCTTTTCGGCGACGATGCCGCGCTCATCGCCAGCGGCTTCAATGCCTGGGGCGGGGTCTTCTTTCTCAATGGCCGCTGGTACGGCATCGGCGGGGTGCAGAAGCAGCGGCCCCATCTGCTGGCGGCCGGCGAACGCACGGTCTGTCTCGCTGCGGCCGATGACTGGCTGAACGAGCATGAGAGCGACGAGAGCGCCCACAAGACAAGGCGGTGGCTGAACCAGCCGCCGACCGACAAGCAGCTCTCGTTCCTCCCGCCCGAGTACCGGCAGGATTTCGGGCTCACGCGCTACCAGGCATCGGCGCTCCTGGCGTTCCGCTTCAACCGCGATGCCATTCGCTCGCTCGTCTTCGGCGCAGCGGACGCCGCCCCCGCTGACCTGATCGGGAGGGCTGCGTGATGGAGCGCCCAAATGAACATGACATCCTCGGATCGTCTGCGCCTCTGGCATCCGCGTGGGACGCTCTGCGCCGTTTGCCGCTGTCCGACCCGTGGCTTTGGCTGGTTCGACCCGGTGCGATCGAAGCAGCCGCGCCCCTCGGTCTGGTTCTGCTCGATCGCCTGCCAAGGCTTCTGGACACGCTTGGCGCGGGAGCGTTGGGCCATGGTTGACCTCACCGAACAGGAAAAGGCGGCCATCCGCGCCAGCATGAAGCCGATTGCCGAGATCATGGAGGAGATCGGCTGGAAGACCCGGCTCGCCGAGCTCTCGGAAGCTCAGGTTCGAACCCTGATCGAAGTCGCCGTCGGCGGATTTCAGGATGCCATGCGCGCCATCGCCCAAGGCTCTGCCGAAACGCGCGGGGACGCGGAGATCCCATTCTGATGCTCGACTTCAATCACCGCTCCCTGATCGCCGGACGCATCAACGCTCTGATCGACGACAGCCTTGATGCCGCGCGCGCCGTGACGCCGCCCCGGACCTATCTGGGTGGATCGCGGCTCGGGCAGCCTTGCGAGCGCGCGTTGCAGTTCGAATTCGCCGATGCGCCGAAGGACGACGGCTCCGACTTCGACGGCCAAACGCTGCGGATCTTCGAGATCGGGCATGCGCTTGAAGATCTGGCCATCCGCTGGCTCCGTGGTGCTGGCTTCGATCTCTACACCCGCAAGGGCAATCGCGCGGACGGGCAGCAGTTCGGCTTCTCGATCGCCGGTGGCCGTGTTCGCGGTCATGTCGATGGAATCATCGCGGCAGCCCCCGACCAGCTGGGCCTTGCCGTTCCCGCGCTCTGGGAATGCAAGACCATGAACGCCAGGAACTGGCGGGAGACCGTCTCCAAAGGCGTCGTCATCGCCAAGCCGGTCTATGCGGCGCAGATCGCCCTCTACCAGGCCTACATGGAAGCCAGCGTCTTTGGCATTTGCTCCAATCCGGCGCTGTTCACCGCCATCAACAAGGACACGGCCGAACTGCACCACGAACTCGTGGCCTTCGATGCCGGTCTTGCCCAGCGGATGAGTGATCGCGCCGTCCGAATCCTCCAGGCGACGGACGCGGGCGAATTGCTGCCCCGGATCGCGACCACGCGCGACTTCCATGAATGTCGGATGTGCCCCTGGGGCCAGCGCTGCTGGAGCCTGCCAGCATGAGCGATCACAACGTCGTTTCCCTTGATGCCTGGCGCGACTTCAATGACGCGACGCCGCAGGTTGATCCCTTCGACGTCGAGCCGGACGCTGAGCAGATCGCCATCTTTCTCGACGTCGTCTTCAGCTATTGCGACGGCTGGGTGCCGTTGCGCGGCTTCATCGACAAGGGCCAGGGGCAAGTAAACCCTGAGGAAAGCCGTGCGGAGCACGGCGGCGGTCGCCCGCACAATGCCTGGATCGAAGCTGACGCAAACCTGCTCAAGAAGGCGATCGCTTTCGCAGGTTGGGCGGCGCGCGAAGGTGCTGCTTTCTATGTGGTGCCGGGAACGGTGGCCGAGAGCGGCAAGGCCAAGTCCACCGACGTGCGCCAGATGCAAACGGTGCTCGTCGATCTCGACGCCGGCGACATCGCTTCCAAACTCGATCACATGATCCGGCATCTGGGCGAGCCGACCCTGATCGTCGAAAGCGGAGGCCGCACGCCGGACGGTCTCGACAAGCTGCATGTCTGGTGGCGCCTGACCGAACCTGCCGAAGCCGACGACATCACGCTGCTGTGCCGGTTACGCGGCGATATCGCGATCAAGGTTGGTGGCGACACGCATTTTCGTTCAGCGCACCAGCCTATCCGTCTGGCGGGATCGATCTATCACAAGGGCGGCTTCAAGCGGCTCGTCACCATCCGTCGCCACAACTCGCAGGTCGAGGTGGACCTGCGCGACTTCGCGGAACGGGTCGACGCCATGCCGCCTCTTGTCGGCGTCGGATCGGAACCAGGACCAGCCGCCTCGAAGCCGTCGATCGCCGATGTTCTGACAACGCCGGTTCGGGAAGGCAGCGAAGACGCATGGACCCGGTTTCAGGGTGCGAGCGCCGCCATCGGCCATTTCATCCGGCTGGCCCATGAGGGGCGCATGGGCCGCGACGAGGCCTGGGAGGCGATCTGCCAGTACAACGCCGCGATGCTGCGCCCGAGCTGGCCGCTGGAGCGGCTGGCATCGGAGGCGCAGCGCCTGTGGCGGCTGCACGAAGAACGGCACGGGCCGCCGCTGGAACGTCTGGCGGTTACGCCGATGTCGCCATTGCCGACCTTCACGCTCGGAACGCTCCTCGACGACAGAAGCGCGATGCCGGACGACATCATCGGGCCGCGCGTGCTGACGCCGGGTGGAATGCTGGTCCTCGGCGGCGCGCCCAAGGTCGGGAAAAGCGACTTCCTGATCAGCCTGCTGGTGCACATGGCGGCCGGCATCCCGTTCCTCGGTTTCGCGCCATGCCGCCCGCTGCGGATCTTCTATCTGCAAGCCGAGATCCAGTACCATTATCTGCGCGAGCGGCTTCAGGGCATTCGGCTCGACCCGGCGCTGCTCTCAGCCGCCCGCGACAATCTGGTCGCGACGCCGAAGGTCCGGATGCTGCTCGATGCGGGCGGTGTTTCGCGCGCCGTGGCCGCCGCGCGGGCGCATTACGGCCATGGCGCACCTGACATCCTCTGCATCGACCCGATCCGCAACCTCTTCGATGGCGGCCCTGATGGCGGCGGCGAGAACGACAACACGGCGATGCTGTTCTTCCTGCAGGAACGTGTCGAGGTGTTCAGGGATTCGGTGGCGCCGGACGCCGGTCTGATCCTCTGCCACCACACCCGCAAAATCACCAAAAAGCAGCTGGCCGAGGATCCGTTCATGGCGCTATCGGGCGCTGGAAGCCTGCGCAGCTTCTACACCTCCGGCATCATCATGCACCGGCCCGACGAAGAACGTTCGGAGCGGATGCTGCATTTTGAGCTGCGCAACGGCCCGGGCATCGAGCCGAAGATCATCGACAAGACCGACGGACGCTGGGTGGAAGTCGACCGTTCGGGCGAGCGGCTGGTGCGCAAGTCGCTGGGCGAGCGTCTCGATGCGGAGCGTGTGCGCAAGCACGATGTCATTCTCGGCATATTGCTCGACGAAGCGCTGGCCGGTCGACTTTACACGATCAACCAGTTCGCGGAGGCGTTCGAGAACCGCGGCGGGCTTGGCGGCAAGGACACGATCCGGGACCGGCTGAACGTGCTTGCCACCAAGGGCTTCGTGAAGTTCGTGCGCGACGGTGCGCCCTACGGCTTTGGCCCGTCCCGATCCCGCTTCGGGTTTCTGTGCGTCGAAGCGATGGCCATTCCGACGGACGGCGAAGCGGTTGATCCCGAAACCGGCGAGGTCTCGCAGGCCACCATCGCGGTCCTGCCGACCCATTACAAGTCGCCCCAGACCGGCGCGTTGCTCGAGGTCGAGAACCCGCATGTCTGGGTCTATCCGGAGGGCGAACCGTCATGATCGCGCCCGCGTCGCTCATCGCGCACGACTGCGCTCCGGCCAGTTTGAACCAGATGGGGTGCGGTTCCGAAACTGCTCCGTCATCCCCGCGTCGAACTACGCTCCACACCGCCGAGACCAGATTGGGCGCGATGCCCAAACTGCCCCTTCGGAACTGCGCGCGAGCCAGATCGGCTGCGCTGCAATCAGATTGGGCTGCGAGTGCTGGCCAAGGCTCCCGAAACTGGAAATTCCACAGTCTCGCCAATGCCTTGCCGTGGCCCGCAAGTTTGGGGGCTGAAAGCCACCCCTTTCAGGGGTGGGGGAGACCGCTCGCCGAGCGGGGTCTCCCATCCCCACCCCTGGGGCATCGCGCGCGCGGCGTGCCGACACTCCTCTGAACGACACCCCAAACGAAGGATCCATCCCGATGAGCATGATTGCGTCACCTGTTCCCGAACCAGCCTGTCTTCCGGCAGCTCTGGCTTCATCAACACGAAGCTCCGCCATCCTGGCGCTCGACCTTGGCACGACGACGGGCTGGGCCAGCCGGATCGGTGGTATCATGCAGAGCGGCACGGTCTCATTCCGACCCAGCCGCTACGATGGCGGCGGCATGCGCTATCTGCGCTTCCAGTGCTGGCTCGATGCGCTCGTCCACGACAATGACGGTCTGGCCACAATCTACTTCGAGGAAGTTCGTCGGCATGTCGGCACGGATGCCGCCCATCTCTACGGCGGCTTCCTGGCAACACTAACTGCGTGGTGCGAGCGCGAACAGGTCGCCTATCAGGGCGTGCCGGTCGGCACCATCAAGCGCTTCGCCACCGGCAAGGGCAACGCCGACAAGCATGCGGTGCTCGCCGCCGTCACTGCACGGGGCTTCCGGCCCGCCGACGACAACGAGGCCGACGCGATCGCCATCCTGCTCTGGGCGATGGAGACCCGGGGAGGTGTGCTGTGAGGTGGTCACCACGAGGATATGGCGGCCAACGTCGCAGCCCTGATGACGTCAAGCGCGATGGCTGGCGCGAGCAGCGCGTCCTTGCGGTGTCGATCGACGACGCTCGGCTGACCTGGCCAGAACGTGAACTGATCCGGCAACTCGGCGAGAAGCTCTATGGCGATCGCAATCAATCCAAGGAGGCGCGCCGATGACCAACTGGACGCCAAGCCTCGTCGAGGAACGTCTCGCAGAAGCGGCTTTCGTGCTCAAGCGCCTGCCCGAACCGCGACGGCAGGGATACTTCAGCACATGGCCGGAGATCATCCATGGCTTTGCCGACAAGGTCGAACAGGAGCCGAAGCCGATGCGTGTGCTGCCCTCGCCTGCGGCCATCAGCAGGATGGAGGAGACGCTGAGCTGGACCGTCGGGCTGGATCCGGTCGAGGGCAAGATCATCTGGATGCGTGCCTACGGCGAGCGCTGGAAGACGATCTGCTGGACGGTTGGGTTGCAGCGCTC
The DNA here is from genome assembly GCF_022843985.1 of Phreatobacter sp. Taxonomy (GTDB): domain Bacteria; phylum Pseudomonadota; class Alphaproteobacteria; order Rhizobiales; family Phreatobacteraceae; genus Phreatobacter. The sequence goes on from NZ_JALHMP010000024.1 coordinate 24,103, forward strand.
TGCTGCCCACCAGCACTGGCTCTACGCGCTGTGTGTCATCGCTTTCCGGCTTAACGGACGGCGGCTCAACCGCAGCTACTCGAAGCGCAAGGTGATCGAACTGGCTGGCGCGGCGCAGCGGTGAGTAGCGGCGAGCAAAGTGTCCGCCGGACAGTTTTCGCGCGGACAGAAATGCCTGTTCAGGGTAGATTTCGGGCTAACCTCGGGAGAGCCACGCACCAATTCGACGCCCAAATACACCCATTTCGGCCTGCGTCCGCTGATACTCTGGTTCCTTCCCGGCGGATACCCTATGCGGGAGGGCGCGGCGCGAAACGTCGCTAGTGGCAGGCCGGATTTTTTGGGAAGCCACTCGGAGTCCAGCGCCTTTCACGGCCGCTCGGAAGTCCCGACGAACACAGGCTTTTTTGCCGTACGACGCCTGCCATGCCTGGACCCTTCGCGGAGTCCAGCTCGGCATCCGGCATCCAGCGGCCCATCGACGGCGACACGCCCAGCCTCCACCGGACATCATGACCCTCAGCTTCGCCCCCGAAGCGATCGAGACCTGGCCGCTCGACCGCCTGCACCCCTATGCGCGCAACGCCAAGACCCATGGCGCGGACCAGGTCGCCAGGATCGCCGCCAGCATGGCGGAGTTCGGCTGGACCGTCCCGGTGCTGGTGTCGAGCGATGGCGAGGTCATTGCCGGCCATGGCCGGATCATGGCGGCTGCGCAGCTCGGCCTCACCGAAGCGCCGGTCATCGTGCTCGATCATCTGACCGAAGCGCAGCGTCGTGCCTACCGTATCGCCGACAACAAGCTGACCGAACTCGGGGCCTGGGACGAAGCGCTTCTTTCCGGAGAGCTGCAGGAACTCGTCGCCGATGAATTCGACCTGTCGCTGATCGGCTTCTCCGATGGCGAGCTCGACCGGCTGCTCGCGCTCGAACCGGGCGACGAGGCATCCGACGGCGCGGGTGTCGCCCCCGTCGTGATCCCGGAACCGCCGCGCAATCCGGCATCCAGGCTCGGGGACCTTTGGATTCTTGGCGATCACCGGCTGCTCTGCGGCGACAGCACAAGTGCCGCCGATGTTCGCCGCCTGATGAATGGCGAGCGGGCCATCCTGTTCGCCACCGACCCGCCCTATCTCGTCGATTACGACGGTTCCAACCATCCGACCCGCAACAAGGACTGGTCGCCATCCTACGGCGTGACCTGGGACGACAGCAGCCAGGGCGCGGAACTCTATGACGGATTCATCGCGGCGGCCGTTGCCGAGGCGATCGCGGAAGACGCCGCCTGGTATTGCTGGCACGCCTCGCGCCGCCAAGCGATGCTGGAAGCCTGCTGGGAGAAAGCGGGCGCGTTCGTCCATCAGCAGATCATCTGGGTGAAGGACCGCGGAGTTCTGACCCGGTCGCACTACCTCTGGAAGCACGAGCCCTGCTTCATGGGCTGGATCAAGGGCAAGCGGCCGCCGAAAGTCGCCGAGGAAACGCTGCCATCAACGTGGGCGCTGCCCAGCTTCGCCAAGGACGACCGGCCCGATCACCCGACGCCGAAGCCGCTCGATGCCTTCGGGATCCCGATGCGCCAGCACGTGGCGCGCGGCGGGCTGTGTTACGAGCCGTTTTCCGGGTCGGGATCGCAGATCATGGCGGGCGAAGCCAATGGCCGCCGCGTCTTCGCGATGGAGATCAGCCCGGCTTATGTCGATGTCGCCATCGAACGCTGGCAAGCCGACACCGGGCGCGAAGCGATCCTCGACGGCGACGGACGGACCTTTGCGCAGGTGAGAGAGGAGCGGTTAGGCCAGTCTGCGAACATCGAGAGTTCAGCCGCATGAAGCAAAGCAGGGCGATGTCGCTGGTCGAGGCCATCGCCAATGTCGTGGTCGGCTACGGCGTCGCCGTCGTCACCCAGCTCCTCGTCTTTCCGTTGTTCGGGCTGCACACGACATTGGCCGAGAACCTGACCATCGGCGCGATCTTCACCGTGGTGAGCATCGCCCGTTCATTCGCCCTGCGACGGCTGTTCGAAGCCATCAGGGTCGCCAGTCGCTGCGACGGCCATGCCGGACATGTAGAACCTGCACCACGCCGTCGATAATGGCATAGTAGATGCGCCAGCGCGTTGCGCGGCCGTAGAGGGCGCGACGGATCGGCAGTTCGAAAGCCTGCGACTCGGGCGCGATCGGATGCGCCTCGGGCATGGCGCCGAGGCCAAGGATCGTGGCCCGAATGCCCGACAGCCACTCGTCCGCAGCCCGCGGGTTGCGTTCACGCAGCCACACCCATGATTCAGTCAGATCATTCGCCGCGTTCGGCGTGATGATCACGGGGAATGGCGAAGTCATTTGGATCGGGCAAGCTCGTCGAAGAAGCGGCTGGCCTCGGTGCCTTCGCCGGCGCGGGCCTGCGTCAGACCCTTGCGGATTCCGGCGACGGTCTCGGCGTAATCGAGCTGGTCCTGCATGTCCTGCCAAGCGGCGGCGTCCATCACGACGACCGACGGCTTGCCGTTCACGGTCAGGATCTGCGGCCGCCCGGTTTCCTTGATGCGCGCGATCATGCGCGCCGACTCCCGCTTGAACTCGGTCAGCGGGCTGATGTCCTCGGTGATGTTCATGGCATACCTCCTGACGCGCATCGAATTCGGTGCGAATATAGCGCCGTTATCGATGCGCGTCGAGGATTTTGGCCGTCAGGCGATCCGGTAAACCCGCCCGCGCGCCTCGACCTTCTCGGAGGTCACTTGGAGACCGAGCTTCTTCTTGAGCGCACCGGCGATTGCGCCGCGCACCGTGTGGGCCTGCCAGCCGGTGGCGACCGTGATCTCCTTGATGGTCGCGCCCTCAGGCGCTCGCAGCATGGCGATCAGGGCGGCCTGCTTGGTTCCGGCGCGCGGCGTGCGCGTCGAGGATGTGCGCTCGGGAGCAGCGTCTGGCGTGGGATCCTGAGAGGGCTCTTCTGTCGCGCTCGCGGGTGTGGTTTCGGTTTCATCCGGCTCGATGCCGATGGCGGCAAGGCCTGCGTCGGTGGCGACCAGCGTGGTGCCGTGGCCGTCGCCGGTTTCGCGCCAGACCGGTTCGCCGCGTCGTGCGTTGACTTCGACCTCCTGCAGGAGGCCCTTCGCGATCATCGTGCTGACGACCTTGGCGGCTGCTCCGCCGCGCAGGCTGTCGGGCAGCGGCAGGGCGATCCGCTTGGGTCGTTGCGCGGCGGCGCTCAAAATGATGGCTTGGGTGTCGGAAAGCTGGGTCATCGGAACCTCCGGATCGAGAGCGGCGCGACCATCGCGGCGCTTCTACGAGGCCAAGCCCCGCAATCGCGGGGCTGGCGCGGAGGTCGGCCGGATCATTCGGCGTGTTCGCCCTCGCGGAAGGCACTGTCGGTGATGCGCTTCAAGAGTTCGGCGTAGTGGGCGAGCGTGCCGACATGGCCCCAGTGCACTTCGTCGGGATGAACGTCAAAATGCTCGTCGCTCAGGGCGGCAAGCCGCGCCAGCATGGCGTCGATCTCGACCTTGCGGGCGATGAAGGCGTCGAGGGCCTGGGCGTTCTTGGCTTGGCGGGTCATCGGAATTCTCCTTGGTTGGTGACCCCATACAGGCTCTGTCCGGCACGCTTATCAAGGCAATAAGTACATCAAAACATTATGTTTTCGGAGCGGACATGCAGGGCATGAGCGAACGCCAGTACGCGTCCCATGTCGGCATGTCGCGGGGCGCGATCCAGAAGGCGAAGACCTCTGGACGGCTCGTCCTGCATGCCGATGGTTCGATCGATGCGCGGGCCAGCGATGCGCGCCGCGCGTCGATGACCGACCCTTCGAAGCAGCGTCGGGATGGCGCCGAGGCCAAGCTGAAGCCCGTCCCCGATGCGGCCTTGTCCGCCGTCGGCGACACGCTGCGCGAAAGCGGAATCGCGCCGTCTCCGGCTGGCGGCGGGACCACGTTCCTGCAGGCCAAGACGGCCAACGAGGTGCTGAAGGCTCAGGAACGGCGTCTGCGGCTGCAGCGCATGAAGGGCGAGGTCATCGACCGGGCGCGGGCGACCGCTCTCGTCTTTCGACTGGCGCGCGAGGAGCGCGATGCATGGGCGAACTGGCCCGCACGGATCGCGGCACTGATGGCGGCGGAGCTCGGCCTCGAAGCGCACGCGATGCAGAAGGTTCTGGAGACCCATGTCCGAGCGCACCTCGCCGATCTCGCCGAGGTCGCCACAGATTTTCGCTGACGCGGACCGTCGGTCCGATGAGCTGTTCGCCTTCGAAGGCGTCGATGCGCTCGTCCAGGCCTGGCGCGATGGGCTGACCCCCGACCCCGCGCTCACCGTCGCGGAATGGGCGGATCGGCACCGCTTCTTGAGCCCGCGTGCTTCGGCCGAGCCGGGGCGCTATCGCACGGACCGCACGCCCTACATGCGCGCCATCATGGATGCGCTGTCGCCGGGCAACGCCGCGCGCCGCATCGTCTTCATGAAGGCCGCGCAAGTTGGTGCGACCGAGGCCGGGAACAACTGGATCGGCTATGTCATCCACCATGCGCCGGGACCGATGCTCGCGGTCCAGCCGACGGTGGAACTGGCCAAGCGCTTCTCGCGCCAGCGCATCGATCCGCTGATCGCGGAAAGCCCGGTGCTGCGCGAGCGCGTCAAGCCGCAACGCTCGCGCGATGCCGGCAACACGGTTCTGTCAAAAGAGTTCCCGGCCGGGCTTCTGGTCATCACCGGCGCGAACAGCGCGGTCGGCCTGCGATCCATGCCGGCGCGCTACCTGTTTCTCGACGAGGTCGACGCCTATCCGCCGTCCGCCGACGAGGAAGGCGATCCGGTCGCCTTGGCCGAGGCCCGCACGCGCACGTTCTCCTGGCGCTCGAAGGTCTTTCTGACATCGACGCCGACGATCCACGGCGTGTCGCGGATCGAGCGCGAGTTCGAGGCCAGCGACCAGCGGCGTTACTTCGTGGCGTGCCCGCATTGCGATCATCGCCAGTGGCTTCGCTTCGAGCGCCTGCGCTGGGAGAAGGGGCAACCGCACACGGCGCACTATGTCTGCGAATCTTGCGACGGCCGGATCGAGGAGCATCACAAGACCTCTCTGATGATGTCCGGCGAATGGCGCCCGACGCGCGATGGCGTGCACGCGGGAACGGTCGGCTACCACCTCTCAGGGCTCTATTCACCAGTAGGCTGGCTCTCATGGGCCGATATCGCCCGGATGTGGGAAGCCGCGCAGACCAGCGACGAGGCGAAGCGCAGCTTCAAGAATGGCGTCCTCGGCGAAACCTGGATCGAGACCGGCGAAGCGCCGGACTGGCAGCGGCTCTACGAGCGGCGCGAGCCCTGGCGCATCGGCACGGTGCCGAGCGGCGGCCTGTTTCTCACGGCAGGCGCCGACATCCAGAAGGATCGCATCGAAGTCTCGATCTGGGCCTGGGGTCGCGGGCTCGCGAGCTGGCTCGTGGATCACATCGTCATCCCCGGCGGCCCGGACAGCGCCGAGGCTTGGGTCGGATTGACGGATCTCCTCGGCAAGACATGGCCGCACGCCCATGGCGTTCGCTTGAGCCTCTCGAAGCTCGCGATCGACACAGGCTTCGAAGCGCCAACCGTCTATGCATGGGCGCGCCAGCAGGGCTTTGCGCAAGTCACTCCCATCAAGGGTGTCGAGGGCTTCAATCGCGCGGCTCCAGTGACCGGCCCGTCCTTCGTCGATGCGACGGAAGGTGGCCGGAAGATCCGCCGCGGCGCACGGCTCTGGACGATCGCCGTCGCGACCTTCAAGGCGGAGACCTATCGCTTTCTGCGGCTTTCAAAGCCCACCGACGAGGACGCGACGGACGGAACGCAGGGCCCGGCCGGACTTGTGCACTTGCCCCACGGCGTCGACGCCGAATGGGTGAAGCAGCTCGTCGCCGAGCATCTCGTGAGCGTCACCACCAAGCGCGGCTTCCAGAAGCTCGAATGGCAGAAGGTGCGCGAACGCAACGAGGCGCTGGACTGCCGGGTCTACGCCCGGGCCGCCGTCTGGATCGCCGGAGCCGATCGCTGGTCCGAGGACAAGTGGCGCGATCTCGAAGATCAGGTCGGCCCGCAGCCTGCGGACACCGACGACACGCACTCGAACATCGAAGCCGGGCGTCTCGCCCGTCCAAACCCGCCATCGACCAAGCGGCAGAGCGACTGGCTCGGCCCGCGCGGGAAGTGGTTCTGAGGAACAGTCATGGCCTGGACGACCGACGAACTCGATGCGCTGAAGCGCGCCTATGCCAGCGGCACGCTCCGGGTCAGCTATGACGGCAAGACGGTCGAATACGGATCGGCGGACGACCTCTTGAAGCGGATCCGCACCATCGAGACCGAGATCACGGCATCCTCCGGCGAATCACGCCCAATCGCGAGCTACGCCGGCTTCGGACGGGGCGACCGGTGAGCCAGATCACCTTCCTCGACCGGATGGTGGCGTGGGCTGCGCCCGAGGCAGGTGTGAGACGCGCGCTCGCGCGGCGCAGTTTCGAGGCGCTGAGCGCCAAGACCCATGGCAGTTCCCGTGGCTATGACGGCGCTACCAAGGGACGGCGCACGGATGGATGGAAAGCGGCGGGAACATCGGCTGATGCCGAGATAGCCGCCGCCAGCGGCCTGTTGCGGGATCGCATGCGCGATCTCACCCGCAACAATCCGCATGCGGCGAAGGCCGTCTCGGTGCTGGTCAACAACATCGTCGGCAGCGGCATCATTCCGCGTGCCGCCACGGGTGACGCCAGGCTCGACGAGACGGTGGACCGGCTCTGGACCGAGTGGATCGCCGCCTGTGACGCCGATGGCCAGCTCGACATCTTCGGGCTTCAGACCCTGGCCGTGCGGGAATTGATCGAGGCTGGCGAGGTGCTGATCCGCCGCCGCCCACGACGTCCGAGCGATGGTCTGGCCGTTCCGCTCCAGATTCAGATCATCGAAGCCGATCTTCTGGACAATACCCGCAGCGGCGATCTCGCCGATGGCGGGCGTTTGCTTCAGGGCATCGAGTTCGATCCCCTCGGTCGACGCCGCGCCTATTGGCTCCATGCCCAGCATCCCGGCGATGCCGTCGTCACCATGCGTCGACGTCTGGAGAGTCTCGCCATCCCGGCGAGCGAGGTGCTGCATCTTTACGAGAAGCAGCGCACGCAGGTGCGCGGCGTCCCGTGGGGCACGCCGGTGATGCGGGCCCTGCGCGATCTCGACGACTGGACGCAGGCCGAGCTCGTCCGCAAGAAGACGGAAGCCTGTGTCGTCGGCATCGTGCTTGGCGCCGACGAAGCCGATCAGGGGATTGCTCCGTCGGTGGTCGACGCCGACGGCAACCGCGTCGAACAGTTCGAGCCCGGGCTGATCGCCTATGCGCGCGGCGGCAAGGACATCCGCTTCAATCAGCCCGCCACGACGGCGGGTGTGGGCGAGTGGCTCCGTGCGCAGCTTCACATCGTGGCAGCGGGGTTCCGCATGCCCTACGAGCTGCTGACCGGCGATCTCAGTCAGGTCAATTATTCATCGATCCGGGCGGGGCTCGTGGAGTTCCGCCGCCTGATCGACGCCGTCCAATGGCAGATCGTCATCCCGGTTCTCTGCCAGCCCATATGGGTCTGGTTCTGCCAGGCGGCGTGGGCTGCCGGGAAACTGCCCCGGCCGGACATCGCGGTCGAGTGGTCTCCGCCGCGTTTTGAAGCTGTCGATCCGTTGAAGGACGCGATGGCCGATCTCCTGGCGCTGCGCTCGGGCACCATGTCGCTGGCACAGGCCATCGCGCGTCAAGGTCACAACCCGGACGCCGTGCTCGCCGAGATCGCCGCCATGAACGCCAAGATCGACGCCCTTGGGCTCATTTTCGATAGCGATCCGCGGCGCGTGACGAAAACCGGCGTGATGCAGGCTGACACGACTGGCCAACCCGTCAATCCCGACACCTGAGCTTTTGCACCATGACCCGAAACATCGACCTGCCGCCGCTGACGCGGGTGGCGGACCTGTTGCCTGCGTCCATCGATGCGGCCGAGCGCACCATCGACGTAGTCTGGTCCACGGGCGCGCGTGTGCGCCGCAATCCGTTCTTCGGCGATCCGTTCGACGAGGAACTGGCGATGGATCCGCGCGCCGTCCGTCTCGATCGCCTGAATGCGGGTGCGCCTCTCCTGAAGGTGCACGACGCCTCCGTGCTCGACAGCGTCATCGGCTCGGTCGTGCCGGGAAGCGCCCGCATCGAGAACGGGCGCGGCGTCGCCCGTGTCCGCTTTTCCGACCGGGCCGAGGTCGAACCGCTCTGGAAGGACGTCGAGGCCGGGCACATCCGGGCGGTGTCGATCGGCTACCAGGTCCATCGCTTCGAGGTGACCAAGCAGGCGGGCGCGCCCGAGTTGTGGCGCGCGGTCGATTGGACGCCCTTCGAGATCTCCGCAGTGCCCATCGGCGCTGATCCGGCTGCGGGCTTCCGTGCCGAAGAACCCCTTCACCCCTGCGTCGTCCACCGCGCCGACGCTTCATCCAAGGAGAAAGCAGCCATGGACGACGCTGTGACCGAAAACACTGAGACGCAGACGCGCCAGGCCGCGCCTGAACCGCAGGATCGCGTGCCGACCACGCCCACTATCGATGCGGAGACGATCGCAGCCCGCGCGCGCGACACGGAGCGCGAGCGTGTCGGAACCATCTACGATCTTGCCGGCCGCCTCCACCTCGAGCGCAGCTTCGCCGACGATCTCGTCAAGCGTGGCGTCACGCTCGACGCGGCGCGCAGCGAGATCCTCGACAAGGTCGCCACCGATGCCGAGAAGACGCGGGTTTCGCCTCAGGTCAGCATCCCGCTCGGCGGCCGCGATGAGCGCGTCACGCGTCGTGACGCCGTGTCGAACGCTCTTCTGCACCGCTACTCGCCCACGCTCTTCCCCTTGAGCGAACCGGCGCGGGAGTATCGCGGCATGACGCTCGTGGAGCACGCCCGCGAGTTCCTCTCAAGCTCGGGCGTCAATGTCCGGGGCATGTCGCGCGACGAGATCGCCACCCGAGCTCTCCATTCCACCTCGGACTTTCCGGAGGTTCTCGCCGCCGTGACGGGAAAGACGCTGCGGCAGGCCTATGATGCCTATCCGCGCACCTACGTGCCCTTCTGCCGACAGGTTCTCGCGACCGACTTCAAGGCGATGCACCGTGTCCAGCTCGGCGAAGCGCCGCAGCTCGTGAAGGTGAACGAGGGCGGCGAGTTCAAGCGCGGTACTCTTGCCGAAGGGCGCGAGAGCTACCGGGTCGAGACCTACGGGCGCGTCGTCGCGGTCACCCGGCAGGTCCTCATCAACGACGATCTCGACGCCTTCACCCGCATCCCGGCGATGTATGGCACGGCGATCGCCACGCTGGAGAGCGATGTGGTCTGGGGCATCATCCTGGCGAACGCCGCCATGAGCGACTCCATCGCGCTATTCCACCAGAACCACGGCAATCTGGCGAACCCGGCCACCGCGCTCAGCGTCACCGCGATCGGCGCGGCGCGCGCGGCCATGGCCCGGCAGACCGGCCTCGACAAGAAGACCATCCTCAATGTCCGGCCCGCCTATCTCATCGTGCCGGCATCGCTCGAACTCGCGGCCGAGCAGCTGGTGGCGCAGAACCTCGTGCCTGCCCAGACCGGCAACGTGGTCCCGTCCTCGATCCGAACCCTGACGCCGATCTCCGAGCCTCGTCTCGATGCCGCGAGCCTCACCGCCTGGTATCTCGCCGCGAACCCCGCCCAGATCGACACCATCGAGTACGCCTATCTCGAAGGCCAGCAAGGCGCCTACATCGAGACGCGCAACGGCTTCGATGTCGACGGCGTCGAGATCAAGTGCCGCCTCGACTTCGGCGCGAAGGCGATCGACTGGCGCGGGCTCTACCGCAATCCCGGCGCGTGATCGCCGCCGGAACGCTTCCCATCACCTGATACTCTCGGAGAATTCCCATGCGCGGCTACATCCAGCCCGGCAACACCATCACGCTTCCCGCCCCCTATGCCGTCGCCTCCGGCGATGGACTGCTGGTCGGCGCGATCTTCGGCATCGCGACCGGATCGGCGGCCATCAACGCCGAGGTCGAGACCCTCACCGAGGGCGTCGTGGAACTGCGCAAGGCCCCGTCCCAGGCATGGGTCGTCGGCGCGCGCATCTATTGGGACAATGCCGCCCGCCTCGCGACGACTGTGGTCGCATCGAACACCCTGATCGGCGCTGCGACCGAACCGGTGGCAGGCGGCGCCAGCGATACGATCGGCCGCGTTCGGCTGAACGGCAGCTTCTGACGTGAACGCGTTCGCGGCAGCGCTCGACACCCTGTTCGCCGATCCGAACCTTGGCGAGACCGCGCTCTGGCAGGCGGGCGGCATCGGCCCCGGTGTCCCCGTCCGCGTCATCCGCCGCCGCCCGGACGCCGTGGTCGAGTTCGGGGCGTCCCGCGCCTTGATGGCGACCGTTCTGCTCGACCTGCGCAGGACCGAAGCTGCGGCAATCGATGAGGGCGATCTCGTCGTGATCGGGACGGAGACCTTTAAGATCATCGGGACGCCCTCATCCGATCCCATGGGGCTCGTCCTCACCTGCGAGGCGGTCAAGGTCTGATCCCATGCGCTTCAACCTTGAACGTCCCGACATGCGCAAGGCGCTGGCGGGCACGCAGCAGGATATCGAACGCGCCGTCACCTCCGGGATGCGAGATGCTTCAGTCGAGCTGAAGGCGCGCTTGCGCGAAGATGTCGTCTCATCCGGCCTTGGCGAACGCCTCTCGCGGACATGGAGGGGCAAGGTATTCCCCGAGGTCGGCGAGAGCGTCGAAGCCGCAGCCTTCGTCTGGTCGAAGGCCCCGAAGCTCATCGACGCTTTCGATCGCGGCGTCACCATTCGCTCGGCGCGAGGCTTCTGGCTGGCGATTCCGACACCCGCCGCCGGGACGCGCGGGCGAGGACCGAACGGGCGTGCGTCACGCATCACGCCCGGCGGCTGGGAACGGCGCACCGGCATGCGGCTGCGCTTCGTCTACCGCAAGCGCGGCCCTTCGCTTCTGGTCGCCGATGCGGCCCGCATCAACACGCGCGGATTGGCGGCAGCGAATAGGCGCAAGACCGGTCATTCAACCGTGATCGTGTTCCTGCTTGTGCCCCAGGTCACGCTCCGCAAGCGGCTCAACATCGATGCGATCGCGAAGCGGCAAGCCGCGCGCGTTCCGACCCTGATCGCGCGGCACTGGCCGCGATCCTGAAGGCTCTTTGTTCATGCCCTCGAAACGCGAAACCGTCCTCGGCGCGGTCAATGCGCTCGTCGCCGATGCCCTGCCGGGCGCGGAGGTGAAGCGCAATCTCGCCAAGCCGGAGCGCATTCCGCCGGGGGGACTGGTCGTGATCCGCGATGGCGATCCGGGCGAGCCCGACGTCACGCTCTCGCCGGTGTCCTATCTCTACACCCATCGAATTCCCGTCGAGATCGCAGCTTTCGAGAGCGCCACGCTCACGCGTGAGCAGGTGGTCGACGAGATGCTTGGCGCCATCGGTGCGGCAATCATCGCCAATCGCAGGCTCGGCGGGCTTGTCGACTGGATCGAGGCGGAAGCCCCGTCCTCCGAGGATATCGAGACAACAGGCAGTCAGGTCGGCCGTTTCGCCGATGTCATGATCGTTGCGACCTACGCTACCGCCGATCCGCTGAACTGAGTGACGACCCTTCGACTGCGCTCGGGCCGTTGGAACTGATCGACGGTCCTTCGACTGCGCTCGGACCTTCGGAACTGAACAGCGCCGGTCCGGCCCCGCTCAGGCCCCGACACCACACCACATGGAGAACGACCCATGCCTCGCGCACGCGGCGTGAACGCGGCTCTCGCCGCCGTGTTCGAAAGCACCTATGGCACCCCGCCCGGCACCGGCTTTCGCCGCATGCCGTTCGCCTCCGTCAACATCGGCGAGGAACAGGGCCTGATCGCAAGCGAGCTTCTCGGCTTCGGCCGCGAGCCGCTGGCGCCGGTCTATGACGTGATCACCAACATGGGCGATCTCGTCGTTCCCGTGGATACCCGCAATATCGGCGTCTGGCTGCGCGGCCTGATGGGCGCGCCGACGACGGTCGCCGCGAACGCCGCCACCGGAACGATCACGCTGACCGCGAACCTTCTGGTCAACGACACGGTGACGGTCGATGGCACGGTCTATACCGCCGTCGCCTCCGGCGCGACGGGCCAGCAGTTCAACCTTGGCGGCACAGCGGCGCTGACCGCCACCGCGCTCGCCGCGATCATCAATCCGAGCGCGAACGTCGCTGCTGCGGCGGTTGGCGCGGTCGTCAACCTGACCGCCAAGGCGCTGGGACCGGGCGGCAATGCGCGCACGCTGGCGACGAACGCGCCGACACGCGCCACGTTGTCGGGGGCGACGCTGTCGGGCGGCGCGAACAGCCACACCTGGTTCTCGGGCGCGCAGGCTCTCCCCTCGATGTCGATCGAGGTCCAGCTTCCCGACGTGCCGTTCTTCGGGATGAACTACGGCGCGCGCATCAACAGCTTTCAGGTTCAGGCGCAGCGATCCGGGCTGCTCACCGCCTCTCTCAACATCATGGCGCAGGGCGAGACCATCGCCGCCACGGCGCAGTCCGGCACGCTGTCGGAGTTCGTGCTGGAGCGCTTCGGCCAGTTCCAGGGCGAGGTCCGCCGCAACAACGTGGCGCTCGGCAACGTCATCTCGGCGGAACTCACCTATTCGAACAACCTCGAAGCAGTCGAGGTGATCCGCAGCGACGGGCGCATCGCCGATGCCGATCCGGGCATCATCGCGCTGACCGGCAACATCACCACCCGCTTCGAGGACCGCGTCCTTCTCGATCAGGCGACCAACCGCCTGCCTTGCGAGCTTCAGTTCCGCTGGGCGGCTGGTGCGGGCACATCGCTGGTTTGGACGGCGCACCGGGTCTTCCTGCCGCGCGGCGACCGTCAGATCCAGGGGCCGGGCGGCGTGCAGGCCCCGTTCGCATTCCAGGCCGCGATCGATCCGGTACTGAACCGCGCCGCGACCTGCGTGCTCACCAACGACGTCGCGTCCTACTGATCCGCTTCACGAGGAGGTTCCCTTGCTCAAGCTCTCGACACCATCCCGCGATCCGTTCTGGCTCGACATCCTGCCGGGCGTGCGCATCCAGTTCCGGCCGATCTCCGTGGCCGACATGCTCGTCGCCCGCGCCGCCGCCGCCGAGTCTCTCGGCACGAAGGTCGAGGGCGACTTGGCCCTCGACCGTAGCACCACCGTCGCTGCTGGCGCGGCCTTTACGCGCTCGCTTGCGCTGAGCGGCATCGTTGCGTGGGAGGGCATTGGCGATGCCGGCGGCAAGCCGATCGATCCGAACCCCATCGCCATCAATCAGCTGCTCGAGGTCTGGCCCGCCTTCGACGCCATCGACCGGCTTTATGTCGGCCCGGCCCTGACAAGGTTTGAGGAAAAAAACGTCTGATCGCCCTCGCGCGCTGGCACTTCGAGGGCGGCGAGAGCTACTGCGCCGCCTGCCCATCGCGCTGCGGGGCTTGCGCCTACATCGAGCACGCGCCCGTGACAGCCGAGGGGCTTCTGGCATGGGAGGTCATCCGCCGCTGCGCGGGACAGGTGCGCGCCGTGATGGGCGGCGTCTACGCCATCGACTTCGGCGCAATGCTTGCCCTGGCTGCGGCCATGGATGCGTCCTCGCCGCTGCTGGCCGACATCCTTCCCGAGATCGAGCCGATCATCGTGGCCGCCTATGGCCGCGACGCCTGCCGTTCCAATCGCGATTGAGCAACGCCGCCCATGTCCACCACCCAGGTCTCGATCCGCCTCGGCGTCGAGGGCAAGGCGGAGGTCAAGCGCGCCTTCGAGGAGGTCGGCCAGGCGGGTACGCAGGCCTTCGGGCAAGTCGACCGGGCGCTTGAGAAGACGGGAGCCGCGACCGATCGCGAGACCGCCCGGTTCAAGCGCCTGGCGGAAGCCGCCCGCATGGCGGCGCAGGCCGACGCCGCGCAGGGGCGGTTCAATCAGGTACTGGGCGTCGATCGTCAGGCGGCGGGTTCGGCGCGCGCGTCGGCCGAGGTCTTCGAACAGGCCGCGAGGGAAGCCGAACGCTATGAGGCCCGAGCCCGGGCGCTGCGCGCGACGCTTGATCCGCTCTCAGCGGCGCAGGACCGGCTCAATGCCGAGCTCGCCGAGCATGCAGCGCTCGCCAGCCGTGGCGCGATCACCACCGCCGAGCAGGCGGCGGCGAATGCGCTGGCGAAGTCGCGCTTCGATCAGACAGCACAGGCGATCAAAGGCGTCGGCGCCAACTCGAAGCTCACGACCCAGCAGGTCATGACGCTTCAGTACACGGTGAACGACGTGATTGCGTCGATGTCCACCGGCATGTCGCCGATGACCATCCTGATGCAGCAGGGCGGACAGGTGACACAGGCCTTCGGCGGCTTGCGCGGCACGATCATGACGCTCGGCTCCGCCATCGGCGTTGTCGGCGGCGTCATCGCGGGCGTCGCCGTCTCCGTTGGCGTGCTCACGGCGGCGTGGTTCGCCAATGACGCCTCGACGCGGGCGGTCGCCACCGCGCTCGCGGGCGTCGGCCGCGCGTCCGGCGCGACCGCCGTGCAGCTGGAACAGGTCGCGCAATCCTCTGCCGATGCCGGCAAGGTCTCGGTGTCGACGGCGCGCGACATGCAGGTCGCGTTCTTAGCGACAGGCAAGATCGGCGCGGAGGAAATGGGCCGCGCCATCGCGGTCTCGCGCAACCTTGGCGTCACGCTCGGCGTCGACACGAAGCAAGCTGCCGAGGAACTCGCCCGTGCGCTGGCCGATCCGTTGCGCGGCGCGGACGAACTCAACGACCGCATCCGCTTCCTGGACGACCGCACCCGCGCCTATGTCCGTACGCTGGTCGACCAGAACAACCGGGCGGAGGCGCAGCGCGTCATCCTGAACGCGCTCGCGCCCTCGCTGGCCGACGCCGAGCAGGCGGTCAACGCGCTCGGGCGGGCCTGGCAGTTCGTCGGGCGCTCGGCCTCGAACGCCTTCGACGCGCTCGGTAAGGCCATCGACCGGGCTGTGGATGGGCGCACACCCACGGACGAGCTGGAACTGCTGCGCTGGCAGCAGGAGCGGCTCCGGGCGAACGTGCGCGGCAATGTCGTGCCGCTCATGCTGCCACAGGTCGAGCGGCGCATCGCCGAGATCGAGCGGCAACTCGCCGACCAGCAGGAGCGAGCCCGCAGGATCGCCGCGGAAGCCCGCGCCAATGAGCAGTCGGTCCGCGCCGGTGAGATCGCCCGCGATACCAACCCCGGCGCGCGCGAGATCGAGCGGCTGCGGACGCAGGAAGGCGTGCTCCGCGCCGCGCTCGCCGATCCGCTGGTCCGGTCGAAACTGGCCGACGTGGCGGAGGTCGAAGCGGCCTATCGGCGTGTCATCACGGAACTCGCCCGGTATCGACCCTCGGTGGATGCGGCCACGCAGGCCGTGGTGGAGCAGACGTCCGCCACGGACATCTCGATCCGCGCGACGCTTTCGCTGGCCGAGGCCTATCTCGAAAGCGCCGAGGCTGCCGTCCGCGCGGAGGCACGCCGGCAAGGGCTCGTCGATCAGGCCCGCGAGGGCGTCAACGCGGAGACACGCGCGCGGCAGGCCTTGCGGGAGCGGATTGCCGAACAGGCGGTCGAGGCCGCCCGGCAGGTATCGGAACTGGGCCGCCAGATCGACGGCCAGCGCCGTCTGAACGAAGCGATCGCGTCGGGTGCGCTGTCGTCCCAGCGCGCCCAGCAGATCATGCAGGTCGAGCAGGCGCTGCGCCCGTTGATCACGGCGCAGACGCTGGCCGAGGGCGAGGCCAAGGAGAAGCTCGGCCGTATCATCGACCGCACGCGCGAAGCCTACGAGCAGCTTCACCGCGAGCAGAACCGCACGGACCTGCTTCAGGGGATCGAGCGCCGCCGCGACGAGATCGCGTTGCGTGAACGGGAACTGTCGCTGGTGCGGCGCGGTCCGGCCGCACGCCGTGAGGGCGTCGATCAGCTGCGTTTCGAGCAGGAGCTGAAGCGGCTCGGTATCGATCCGAACGATCCCGATGCCAGCTATTCCCGAGAGCAGATCAGGCGGCTCAACCAGCTCGGGCGACAAACGGCGGGCCGCGAGGCGGCCTTCGACTACGAACAGCAGAACACCGGTCTCGCTCGCGAGGTCGAGCTCCTGAAGCAGGGAGCCTCGGCCCGCTCGGAAGCGATCGCCATAATCCGCGCCGAGCAGCAGCTTCGGCGGCAAGGGATCGATCCGGCGGGAGCCGAAGGACAGGCAGCGCTCGCCGCCGCAAGGCGTCAGTTCGCGCTTGAGCGCCAGGCGGAGGCGCAAGTTGCCTTGCAGGATCAGCGCGCCGAGATCGCCCTGATCGAAACCCAGATCGGCCTGATCGGCGCGTCCGCGCAGCAGCGCGAGACGGTGCTGGCCACGGTCCGGGCCGAACAGGATCTGCGCCGACGCGGCATCGACCTCGCGAGCGAGGAAGGCCGCGCCATCGTCGCCAACGCCGTCCGCGTTCAGCAACTGACGACAGAACTTCAACGGCAGGAAGCGACCCAGCGGGCCTTGCAGGGCGCGATCGGCAACGCGCTGGACCGCTTCGGCACGCTGCTGGCGCAGGGCAAGACCGACTGGAAATCGTGGGCGAATGCCGGCCAGGCGGCGATCAACGACATCATGAACGAGCTGATCAAGCTCGCGGTGATGAACCCGCTGAAGAACTTCCTGTTCGGCGGCAACGCGCCGACGCTGGCGACCGGCGGCGGCATCTTCGGTGAACTCGGCAAGATCTTCGCCGGACTGTTTCATGACGGCGGGCTGGTCGGCGCGGGCGGGCCGGGGCGCAACGTACCGGCGCTCCTGTTCGCGGGCGCGCCGCGCCTTCACGGCGGCGGCTACATCCGGCCGGGCGAGGTGCCCGCCATCCTGCAAACCGGCGAGCGGGTGCTGAACCGCAAGGAAACCGCCGCCTACGACCAGCGGGGCGATCAGGCCGCGCCGATGATGGTGACGTTCAACATCACGACGCCAGACGCCGGCTCGTTCCGCCGCGCGCAGGGGCAGATTACCGCCGAGATGGCCTCGGCGCTTGAGAGGGCGAGGCGCAACCTGTGAGCTTCCATGACGTGTCCTTCCCGGACGCCATCGCGCGCGGCGCGACCGGCGGCCCGGAATACTCGACCGACGTGGTGATGGTCGCGTCCGGCTTCGAGCAGCGGAACCAGAACTGGTCGGCCTCGCGCGCCCGCTACGACATTTCGACCGGCATCCGCACCCGCGAGCAGATGGCCGAGGTGATCGCCTTCTTCCGCGCCCGCAAGGGCCGCGCCTTCGGTTTCCGCTTCCGGGATTGGGGCGACTTCGAAGCCACCGACCAGCAATGCCAGGCGGTGAGCGCGACCGTGTTCCAGCTGGTGAAGCGCTATCCGTCCGGCCCCGTCGTCGAAATCCGCACCATCACCCGCCCGGTCGTCGGCTCGGTCGTGGTGCGCGTCAATGGGAACGTCGTCACGCCGACTATCGATCACGCGACGGGGCGGCTCACCTTTGCTTCGGCTCCGGCGGCGACGCCTGTCGCGACCTTCCGCTTCGACGTGCCCGTGCGCTTCGACACCGACCACCTTCAGGTCATCAGCCGCGCCTATAACCTGCAGAACGTCCAGTCGATCCCGCTGGTCGAGATCAGGGCATGACGAACGGGAACATCGCTCGGCCCAACCATGTTGCGAGCATCGTTGCTCGCACCTCTGATCACTCAGCCCTCGATCCCAAGCCCCGCACAGAAGGCCGTCAGCAGGTCACGGCCCTGGGTCCAGTCACCAAGGCCGCTTGCGCCGTTGATGTGACCGAGTTCGCCGACGTCGATCACTGAACAACCCCATTGGCTCGCTCTCGCCCTGGCGTAATCGGATGTGCCGTAGGGGTCGTTCCGGCTTGCAATCATCAGCGACCGAAACGGGAGCATGATTTCCGGTGGATCGCGGAACGTCGTTGCCTGCTTGGGGAACTTCGCCTCACTGGGGTCCGGAACCGCCACAAGAAAAGCACCGGCAACTTTGCCGGCAATCGCCTCCGCGGCATAAGCGACCATGAGGCATGCGAGGCTGTGCGGCACCAGGACGATCGGCGGCGCAGCAGCGAGGATCGTGCGTTCGAGCGCGGAGATCCAGTCACGCAGGACCGGCTCATCCCAGCTTGTCGGCGCGAAACGTTGAAACCGGGCGTCAGCAGCCTCCCAAAGGCTCTGCCAATGCGAGCCACCGGAGTTCCCGATCCCGGGCAGGGTGACGAAGCTGGTCATGGCCCCCTCATTCATTTGCGATCTAAACAAGATATGCAGACAGGGGCTTGGGCTGAATGGTATATCATCGGAAACAATGCGTTCCTGCCGATGAACCAAAGGAATAATGTGGATGTCCGGCTTGCAACAATCGGACGCGCTCGATCACAAGGACATCGCGATCCTCGAAGCCCTTCAGCAGGATGGGCGCATCCCGCTATCGGAGCTTGGACGCAAGATCGGCCTGTCGCAGCCGGCGATTTCCGAGCGGGTGAAGAAGCTGGAGGAGCGAGGCGTCATCCTCGGCTATGGCGTTCGTCTCAATCACAAGGCGCTTGGCATCGGTGTCACCGCGATCATGCGGCTTCGAACGTCGCATGAGCACATCAAGGAAAGTCTCAAGCGCTTCGCCGAGATCCCCAACGTGATCGAGGTTCACCGCGTGACG
Organism: Phreatobacter sp.; assembly: GCF_022843985.1. Taxonomy (GTDB): domain Bacteria; phylum Pseudomonadota; class Alphaproteobacteria; order Rhizobiales; family Phreatobacteraceae; genus Phreatobacter. The sequence goes on from NZ_JALHMP010000024.1 coordinate 42,879, forward strand.
GGCGAGGACTGCTTCGTGCTCAAGGTTCTTGTTCCCGACCCGGAAGCGTTGGAAGGCATTGTCGACCGCATCGCGGCTCTCGGCGCGGTCACGACCTCAATAGTGCTGAGAAGCGAAAGCGCGAGGCCGATTGGACGGGCGCTTCTTGCTGGCCAGGCGAAATAGATCGAAGCCGCAACTCGCGGCAAATGCGCCTTCCCTAAAAAGACCTGCAAGGGTCTCGTCCGGGCGCGTTTAGCGGGTGCCGACCGACCCATAAACACAGATCGGCGTCCTTACCCCAAGCCGAAGGCACCGTCATTCCATGAAACCCACCACCCCTGCGCTTGCCGCGCATCTTGCCGGCGAGGTGACCACGCTTGCGACCTGCTGGCGGCTTGAGCGGGCCGATGGCTGGGTTCGCGGCTTCACCGACCATGACCGCGAACTCGTGGTCGATGGGCTGACCTATGTGGCGTCCACCGGCTTCCTGCCTTCCGCGATCAAGACGGCCTCCGATCTCTCCGTCGACAACCTCGATGTCGACGGCTTTCTCGACGATGCAGCGCTCAAGGCGGAAGACCTGATCGCCGGGTTGTTCGACGGAGCGCGCATCGAGGTCTTCCTCGTTAACTGGGCGGACCTGTCGCAAGGCCGGCTCCTTCTGCGCAAGGGCTTCCTCGGGGAGATCAAGCGCGCCGACCAACGCTTCCAGGCCGAGATCAGGGGATTGTCGAACAGGCTTCAACAGACCTCCGGCAAGCTCTACTCGCGCCTCTGCCGCACGGACCTCGGCTCGGCGGAGTGCGGCGTCTCGCTCGGTTCCCGGACGGATTCCTACACCGTGACGCAGGTGATCGCGGCCGACACCGTGCGGATCGTGACCGCGCGGCCGACCGGCTACTTCACGTTCGGCAAGGCGACGTTCACCAGCGGCGCGAACGCCGGCGCGGTCAACGAGGTGCTGCTCCATGACGGGCAGACCATCCGGCTGTTCGTGCCGATGCCGCGGCCCATCGTGGTCGGCGACCAGATCGTGCTCGTCGCCGGTTGCGACAAGACGCCGGAGACCTGCAACGCCAAGTTCGCCAACATCCTGAACTTCAGGGGCGAGCCGCACATTCCGGGGAACGACAAGGTGTTCTCCTATCCGGTGCGAGCCTGAACACTGGTCGCAACTCCGGACGGCAAACCGGTTCCCACTTTGCCTGGAGTTGCTCCATGACCACCTTCACGCGTGCCGCCCTCATCGCTGAGGCGCGCACCTGGATCGGCACGCCCTGGCATCATCAGGCGGCGGTCAAGGGCGCGGGCTGCGACTGCATCGGCTTCGTGCGCGGCGCGGCCGAGCCGTTCATCGGGGCGATCACCCAGCCGATGAACTATGCCGCGACCTGGCCGCTCTACCGGGCGGAAGAGCGCCTGCGTGACGAGATGGCGGTCCATGCCGCCGAGATCGACATCGCCGATGCTTTGCCCGGCGACATCCTGCTGTTCGGCGTCGGCAAGGGTCCGGCCCATCACTGCGGGTTCTTGAGTGAGGATAACCGCCTGCTGCATTGCTACCGTGAGGCGGGCGCGGTCGTCGAACAGGAACTGACCGGGTTCTGGATCGAGAAGGCGCGCGCCGCCTTCCGCCTGCCGGGCATCGTCTGATGGCGCGGATCGTCCTGACCGTCGCGGGCAATGTCATCGGCAACCTGCTGCTGCCTGGCCTTGGCGCTGCCATTGGCGGGGCAATCGGCGCCTATGTGGGCGGCATGGTTGACAGCCAGCTGTTTGGCAAGACGCAGAACAATGTCGTCACCGGCCCGCGCCTGCATGATCTGCGGGTGCAGTCATCCGGCTACGGCTCGGTGATCCCGCGCGTCTATGGCAAGGCGCGGTTGTCGGGCAACGTGATCTGGATGCGCGGCTTCGACGAGGAGACGCGAACCCAGACGCAGACAGTCGGCGGCGGCGGCAAGGGCGGTGGTGCCGGGGGCCGGCAGACCACCACGACCGTGACTTACGTCTATTTCTGCGATGTCGCGGTGGCGCTCTGCGAAGGACCGATCACGAGCATCGGAAAGATGTTCGCCGACGGTAACGCCATCGGCTCCGAGCACTATGTGGCGCGACGTGTCTATCTTGGCGACGCCACGCAATCGGCGGATCCGCTGATCGCGGCGACCGAAGGCCTCGCGCCCGCCTATCGCGGCCTTGCCTACGTGGTGCTGGAACGCTTCGCCATCACGCCCTTCGGCAACCGCCTGCCCAACTTCTCGTTCGAACTCACCGCCTGAAGGTCCGATCCGTGGCGCAACTCGTCTTGACCGTTGCCGGTGCCTGGGCGGGCAACGCCATTGGCGGCGGGCTTGGCCAGGCGGCGGGCGCGATGCTGGGGTCCTATCTCGGTGCCGCGATCGAGCAGGACCTGTTCGGCCCCGGCCCCGCGGCCGTCAACAGGAGCGAAGGCGCGCGCGTCACCGATCTGCAGGTCTCGGGCTCCGCCTATGGCCAGCCGATCCCGAGGGTGTGGGGACGCGGGCGGATCGCCGCCAACATCATCTGGGTGCGCGGCATCAGGGAGACCGCGATCACCGAGACCGAGACCACGGGCGGTGGCGGCAAAGGTGGCGGCGGAGGTCGCCGCCAGACCACGGTTCGCACGCGCTACGAATACTCGGCCGACATCCTGCTCGGCGTCTGCGAAGGCGCGGTGACGGCGGTTTACCGGATCTGGGTCAACAACACGATGCTGGATCCCGAGCATGTCGGCGCGATCCGGGTCGGGTATGGCGAGGATAGTCAGCAGGCCGATCCACTGGTGGCGGCGGTGGAAGGCGCAGGCCGGACGCCCGCCCATCGCGGCCTTGTCACGGTCATGCTGGAGGATTTCAAGCTCACTCCGTTCGGGAATCGCTTTCCGAACTTCGAGGTCGAGATCTACCGGGGCTCGGACGATCCCGGCAATGCGCGCCACCTCGTCGAGGGCGTCTGCCTGATCCCGGCCTCGGGCGAGTTCGTCACCGACACCGAGATCGTGCGCAAGGTCGGTCACGGCTCCGCGACGTCGCAGGCGGCGATCAACGCCAACACCGGCACGAAGCGCGCGGACTTCCTTGTCTCGGTCGACAATCTGAAGCGCGAACTGCCGAACGTCGAATGGATCAACTTCGTCTACGCCTGGTTCGGCACGTCGATCGACGTTGCGACATGCGATCTCGTGCCCAAATGCGAGTACGCGCAAGGTCAGTCGGGCGCATTCGGGGCTGAGACCGCGCCGCACCTCTGGTCGGTCGCAGGTGGCGGGCGCTCCGTGTGGCCGGTTGTCACCTCCTACACGCTGCCAAATGGACAGTCGGCGCTGTCCTACGGCGGCACGATCAGCGACGGCTCGGTCATCCGGGCGGTTCAGGAACTGAAAGCGCGGGGCTACAAGGTCCTCTTCTATCCCTTCATCATGATGGACATCCCGCCGCCCGATCCGGCGCCGTTCCCCTGGCGCGGCAGGATCACCGGCGCTGCGGCGGATGTGGCCGGGTTCTTCACCCGTCCTGCGGGCTATCTCCGCTTCATCCGCCACTGCATGACGCTCTGCGAGCAGGCGGGTGGCGTCGATGCCTTCGCCATCGGTTCGGAAATGGTCGGCCTCAACCGCATCCGGGATGGAAGCGGAGCCTATCCCGCCGTGCCGTTCTGGCAACAGATCGCGGCGGACACCAAGACCAGGCTCGGTGCGAACTGCACCGTGACCTACGCCGCCGACTGGTCGGAATACCGCTACCATGATCGCGGCGGCGCGAACGTGGACTTCCCGCTCGACGCGCTCTGGGCCGACAGCAACATCGATGCGGTCGGCATCGACGCCTACTTCCCCATCACTGACGCCGACCGTTCGCTCACCGACCCGGCGGCGATCGGCGCGGGCTGGGGCTCGGGCGAACTGATCAGCTATTTCTATGCGAGCGAGGCCGACCGGGACTTGGCCGGGCGCGGCGCCAACCGTGTCCAGTCGCCGATCAGCGAGCCGTTCTGGGCGCTCAAGGACCTGCGCTGGTGGTGGGACAACGCCCACACGCCGCGCGTGGCAGGCGTGCCGACGGGAGGGCCAACCGCCTGGACGCCGAAGATGAAGCCGATCTGGCTCACCGAATACGGCTTCCCGTCGGTGCACTGCTCGCCGAACCGCCCGAACGTCTTCGTCGATCCGAAGTCGGCGGAGAGCTTCTACCCCTGGTACTCGAACCGATCAGTGGACCGCGTGGTCCAGCGCGTCGCGATCAAGGGCACCGAGGATTGGTGGCGGGACCCTGCCAACAATCCGCTCGACGGCCAGGGGCGGCGGATGATCGGGCCGCGCTTCCTCTGGTGCTGGGACGCGAGGCCTTACCCGTTTTTCCCGTCGCTGAAACGGGTCTGGCAGGACGGCGACAATTACCGCCTCGGCCATTGGGTTCAGGGAAAGATCGGCAACATGCAGCTCTCCGAGATCGTGCGCGATCTGTGCCTTCGCGCCGGGCTTTCCAATGCCGACATCGATGTCACGAGCCTCACCGATGAGGTCTCGGGTTATGTCGTCTCGGAGCGCAAGTCGCTGCGCGAGATGATCTCGGTCCTGCAGACCGCGTTCTTCTTCGATGCGGTCGAGAGCGGCGGGGTGCTGCGCTTCGTCAAGCGCGGCGGCGGAACCATCGTCGGCATCGACGCCAATGATCTTGGCGCGGCGGAAGGCGATGGGGACCGGGCGCGCATCCGCATCGAGCGCGCGCAGGATGTCGAACTGCCGATCTCGATCGACGTGGTGCATCTCGATGAGGCCCGCGATTACCAGAGTTCGACCGTCACGGGCCGCAGGCAGCTCGGCACGTCGCGCAGCGTGACCACCTTCTCGCTGCCGCTGATCCTCTCGGTCGAGGAAGCTCAGACCATCGCTCAGCGTGCGCTCCGGGAAATCTGGCAGGGCCGCGTCACGCTCGAAGCCAAGCTGCCGACGCGCGCGATCCGCATCGATCCGACCGACGTGATCGAGGTGCCGGTCGATGGCGCAATCCGCCGCTTTCGGGTGACGTCCGTGACCTATGGCAAGCCGGGGCTCGTGCTGGTGCGCGGCGTCGCCACCGACGGCGACCTGCCGCAGTTCGTCACCGTGCCGACCGGATCGGGTGACCTCCAGCCGAACGTGCCGGACACCGCCGCGCCGACGCGGGTCGAACTGATGGACCTGCCGTTGCTGACGGAAGCCGAGGCAGGCGAAGCGACCTCGTTCTATATGGCCGCATGCTCGCTCGGCGGCGCGCCGTTCCGGGGCGTCTCGCTGTTCCGGCCGACAGCGGACGGGCTCGACTACACCGTCTCCGGCGTCGCCGACGTCGCCTCGGTGATCGGCGACACGCTGACCGCGCTGGCGCCGGGACCGGCGCATGTCTGGGACAACGGCAATTCGGTCGAGGTTCAACTCGCCTTCGGCTCGCTCGAAAGCCTGCCCGATACCCGCATCCTCGATGGCGCGAACGGCGCGCTGATCAATGGCGAGATCATCCAGTTCGCCAACGCGGTGCTGATCGGGCCGGGACGGTATCGGCTCTCGCGCCTGCTGCGCGGGCGGCTCGGGACCGAGCACCGGATCGCGACGCACGCCATCGGCTCGCGCTTCGTGCTGCTCGATCCGGGCCGGCTTGAACGCCCGACCTTCTCGGCCTCCAGCATCGGCCTCGCCATCGCCTGGCGCTTCGCGCCGGCGCCACAGGGGCCGACCGGGGACCAGTCCGGGCAAATCACCTTCGCGAATGGCGGCGAGGCCCTGAAGCCATGGTCGCCGGCGCATGTGCGGGGCACGCGCAATGGCGCGGGCGATTTGTCGATCAGCTGGATCCGCCGCACCCGCCATGGCGGCTGGTGGCGCGATCTGACGGATGTTCCCCTCAATGAAGAGACCGAGCGCTACGAGGTCGATGTGATGAACGGCGCGACGGTGGTCCGGACCATCACCGCTTCCGCGCCTACCGCGATCTACACCGCCGCCCAGCAGGTCGCCGATTTCGGGTCGGCGCAGGCGAGCGTCACCGTCCGCGTCGTCCAGCTCTCGACCGCGATCGGGCGCGGCACGTCGACAATCGCGACACTCTAAGGGATTACATCCATGCACATCTTCACCGGCAACGGCGTCTCCGACGCCGTCGCGAGCGATTCCGCCGTGGCGCATGTCGCGCTGCGCGGGGCGTTCGGCGGCGGACTCGTGACCGCCGAAACGATCGCTCCGGATCTTCCGGACGGCGAGACCTCGAACTGGATTCCGATCCCCTCGGTCGCCGCGTCCGCTCCGACCTTGATCGCAATCCCCATCCCGGCGGGATGGCGCTGGCGGCTGCGGCTCTCCGGCGCGACGGCGCCGAACCTCGCCGTTGCGCGCATCGCCTTTCCCGCGACGGACGCCGGCTGGAACGCTCCGCTCGCCGGGCTCTTGCGGTCGGCTGGCGCCGCCGGCGGGCCGATCAGCATCGCCAACTTCCCAGCCGCGCAGGCGGTCACCGGCCCACTCACCGACGCGCAGCTCCGGGCAGCGCTCGTGCCGGTGCTTGCGCGGCCCGCGGACGGGCTTCTCGTCACCGGCTCTGCGACATCGGCAGCGACTCTGTTCACCCAGGATTGCGCGCCTCCGGACGCTCCCGCCTTCAATTCTGTCGCGGTGCAGATCACCAATCCGGGCACCGGATGCACTGTTGCTTACGAGGTCTCGAACGACGGCTTGACCTGGTCGGCGGTCACCGGCTCTACGCCCCTCTGGACGGCCGCTTCTGCCGGCAACAATCCCTCGACTTCCACAACCGCGGCCATGCTCGTCTTCCCGGTGTTCGCGCGCTTCTTCCGAGCGCGCGTCTCTACCTACGGCTCGGGCACCGTCGCGGCCGTCGCTGTCTTTCGACAGGACGCCCGGCCGATCACTACGATGAACGTCGGCCTCATCGCGACGACGGCGGCGATCGGCGACGTCGGCCTGCAGTTGCGTGCGACCGCCACCGGCGCAGCGACGATCCATCACGTGATCGCTGCGGCCACGACCAACGCTGCAGTCGTGAAGGCCGCTGCCGGCCGGCTCGTCGGCTGGTGCCTCGGCAATGCGGCGGCCGCTTGGCGCTACGTGAAGTTGCACAACATCGCCAGCGCGCCGACCGCCGGGACCGGCGTCGTCCTCACCATCGCGATCCCGCCCAACGGCCTCGCCCAGCACGACATACCGGCCGGAATCGGATTCTCGACCGGCATCGGCCGCACGATCGTCTCGGGCTTCGCGGACGCTGACGCCACGGCGGTCACGGCCGGTGACGTCGTGGGCGACATGTTCTTCGCTTGAACCGTCCCAATCTCCCGGAGCATCCGCCATGACGACGCCGAACCTCGGCCTGCCCTTCATCGTCCAGGGGCAGGCGCAGAAGGAGGTCACGCACAACGAGGCGCTGATCCGCCTCGATGCGCTGGTGCACGGCAGTGTGAGAAGCCGAACACTCACTACACCGCCGGGCTCGCCGGCTAACGGGGAACGCTGGATCGTGCCGACCGGCGCCACCGGCGCGTGGGCGGGGCAGACGGGCCGGATCGTGCATTGGAACACCAACGCCTGGGCCTTTTATGTGCCCGTCCTTGGTTGGCGCTATCACGTCGAGGACGAGCGGATCACGGTCGTCTGGACCGACGGGGAATGGCGCGACCGGCTCGTGGGCACACCAAACGGCGGCGCGCTTCGCCTCGTCGCGGCCGAGCAGGAGCTCGTGCTGACCGGTGCCTTTGTCGAGACCACGGGCGCGGCCGTCATTGCCGACCGCATGATCGTGCTGGCGGTCGCCTCCCGGACCACGCTCGCGATCACCGGGGCTGCCTCGTACAACGTTGGCATAGCCGGCAATACGAGCCAATTCGGCGGCTCGCTCGGCGTCGCCTTGGGATCGAACAACGTCGGCGTGATCGGCCCGACCGCCTTCTACGCGAACACACCGATCCGGGTGACGGCGAATGGCGCCAACTTCACCGCCGGCCGGGTGCGCCTCGTCCTCTACGCGCTCGCCTTCACGTCCCCGACCGGCTGATCGCCGACCGTCCGCACACAAACGCGCACGGGGCGCGAAGGCGCGCCAGCCGCGCTCGACCTGCCCACCGACTCGCCACGCCGCCCCGTCGCGCCCGCAGGCGCGCCGGTGGCCTTGCCCTGCCGGAGACCCCGCATATGCCTGCTGTCACCGCTACGTCCGAGGCGCTCACCCTCACTTGGGTGTTCGCCGGAAGCATCGTCGTCGAACTCATCGTCATCGGCGTCGCGCTCGCCCGCACCGCTTGGTGGCTCTCCGGGCGCTTCACTGCGATCGACGCCGCCTTCGTGGCGACGGCCCGCGACATCGCCGACCTCAAGGCCGATCTCGACAACGACATCGCCGGCCGTCGCGCCGTCGCCGAGGCCAAGACCGACCTCGCGCAGATGAAGGCAACCTTGGTCGAATTCCGAGAACGCATTGATCGCCTCGAAGCCAACGAGGATGGGCGCAAGAGCGCCTGACCCGCCGCCTTCAACCCAACCGCAGTCCGAACGAAAGCCCGCCCCTCCGGCGGGCTTCGTCGTTTCAGGAGGTCGCAATGCTGCCTGCCCAATACCGCTGGCTCGAAGCCGAGCCCGGCCCGCGCATGATCGTCGAGGCGCTGAAGGAATTCGGCACCCTCGAAGCGCCGGGCGACGCCGACAATCCGAAGATCATCGGCTGGCAAGAAGAACTCGAAGCCGCGGGACTCGGCCGCGCCTATGCGGCCGTCTATCGGCACGACGCGATCCCGTGGTGCGGGCTGTTCATGGCCATCGTCGCCCACCGCGCCAACCTCGAACGCCGCACTGAGCGCAATCCGCCGCGCCTCTATCTCTCGGCGCTCGAATGGGCGTCGTTCGGCATATCGGTTCCGAAGGGCGCAGCGGCGCTTGGCGACGTGCTCGTCTTCAAACGCAAGGGTGGCGGGCATGTCGGTCTCTATATCGGCCACGACGCCTCCGCGTTCCACGTTCTCGGCGGCAATCAATCCGACCGCGTGACGATCTCCCGGCTTTCGAAGCAGCGCCTCATAACGGTGCGCCGCCCAGCTTACCGCGCCCAGCCCGCGAACGTTCGACCCATCGCCCTCGCCGCGAGCGGAAGCCTCTCCGTCAACGAGGCCTGATCCACCACAACCGAGGAGTTTTCCATGAACGCCGTTCTTCAGTTCGGTGCGGGCTACCGCACCTACATCATCGCCGCTGTGCTCGTGCTGGTCGTCATTGTCGAGAAGGGCCTCGGCATCGATGTGCCGGGCGTCGATGTCGGTTCCGACTGGCTCACCCATGTCCTCGCTGCGCTGGGCCTCGGCACGCTGCGCGCCGGGATCACCGGGGCGAACAAGTGACCGGCTGGATCGCACTCACCCTTTTCGTCGCGGCAGTCATCGCCACCGTTGCGATCTTCGCTGCTGGCCGCAAGGCGGGCGCTGCCGCTCCTCGTGATCGCGACGCTCTCACTGACCGCCTGCGTGACGGCACCTTCTAGGTCGGCCGTCGTCTGCCCGCCGGTCGTTGCCCAAGACCGCGCCTTCCAGGCACGCCTTGCCGATGATGTCGCCCGCCTGCCGCCTGACGCGGCGCTAGAGCGGGCAATGCTCGACTGAGCCCGTCTGCGTGATGAGACGCGGGCTTGTGCCTTTGTCTCTGGACCGTCAGCGAGTCGAACCTCTTGAAACGGTCTGTTACAATGCTGAAACAGAGGTGCAGCGGCATTGCTGCACAGTCATTCGATGAGTGTCGAATTGGTGCAGCAAGAAGAGCAGCCAAGGGGGGCATTGCCTCCAGCGTTTGAAATCCTTGTGGTCGATGATGACCGCGAGATTCTTTCGCTCGTCTCCAAGTTCCTTCGTGCAAATGGCTTTCGCGTTCACTCAGCCCGCAGCGGGCCAGAGATGAGCGAATCGCTTCGGCATACCTCGATCGACTTGATCGTGCTCGATCTGATGCTGCCTGGGCGAAACGGTCTGGATTTGTGCAGAGACTTGCGACGAACCTCGTCGATACCCGTCATCATGTTGACGGCCAAAGGCGAGGAAACGGATAGGATCATCGGCCTCGAAGTCGGAGCCGACGACTACTTGCCGAAGCCCTTCAATCCGCGCGAGTTGCTCGCACGGATCAATGCCGTCTTGCGTCGCGCGCGAACCAATGACCAGCAGCCGGCAGAACACGGCGGGCGATCGCTGCAATTCGCCGGCTGGCGCCTAGACACTCTCAAGCGTGAACTGACAGATCCGCGCGGCGTGGTGGTCGACCTGTCGACCGGCGAATACGACCTGTTGGTGGCGTTTCTGGAAGCTCCGCAACGAGTTCTCACCCGCGAGTTCCTGCTGGATGCGGCACGGAATCGTTCGATTGAAGCGTTTGACCGATCGATCGATGTCCAGGTCAGTCGCCTACGCCGAAAGCTCGACGGTGTCGACGATCTCATCAAGACAGTGCGCGGCGCAGGCTACCTCTTCGCGGCGGATGTAACGCGTGGGTGAAGGACGGTCGCTTGCCCTCCTCGGCCTTTGGAGGCGGTTCGACAGCCTCGCCTTGCGCACGACGCTGGTGGTGCTGATCGGTATTGGGCTGGTGCACATCGCAAGCCTTTGGACCTACCAGCACAGCCTGACCCGCGAACTCGATCTCGCGAACGAAGCCCGGTTGGCTGATCAGCTTCTCGCGATCAAGCGTGCGGTGATGCGAGTCCCCGAGAGGGAACGCGAAACTGTCGCCCATGAGATGTCGGGTGGGCCGATCGAGGCGCACTGGAGTCGAACGGAGCACGCCGTGGCTGGCGGCCCCGGCGTGGCTGATTGGGAGGCATTGGGGCGACGGCTTCGCGAACTCGCGCCCGAAATCGCCGAAGACGGTCTCGTCATCGGGGCGAACCGACGTGTCATCGACGACCCGCATCTCGCACTGATCTCGATCCGATTGCCCGACCAGTCCTGGATCAATGTAAGTCTCGTCTCGTGGAATCCACGTGTGCCGGCGGGCCATGGGACACTGTTGTCCACCACGTTGATGGCGTTTGGCGCCATCGTCGTCTCGGTGCTGCTGGTCAGTTGGCTCACGCGACCGCTGACCGGATTCGCCGCAGCCTCGAAGGAGCTTTATCGGAGCAAGGCCGCCGTCCTTGTGCCCGAGGACGGACCTCGCGAGGTTCGAGCACTCGCCATCGCGTTCAACGACATGCAGCGCCGGATCGGCAGGCTAATCGATGATCGTACGCAGGCGCTGGCGGCTGTTTCGCACGATCTCAAGACGCCGATCACCCGGTTGCGTTTCCGGCTTGAAGAGGTCTCCGACCCCGAGGCGCGGGCGGCGATCGCCGCGGATCTCGACGATATGGAGCGAATGCTCGATCAAACGCTCGCCTATCTTCGGGGCGATCGGGCCGACGAGGAGTTCAAGGCCATCGACGTGGCCGCCATACTCGAAACGATTGTCGACGATGCGTCTGATCGTGGACACGCAGTAACGCTGACGAGGGCGGAGCATGTCAGCGTTCCCGGCAGGCGGCTCGCGTTGAAGCGCGCGTTCGGCAATCTCATCGACAACGCGCTGAAGTACGGTCGGGAGGCCCTTATCACCGTCGAGGATCAGTCCGAAACTGTCATCGTCAGTATACGTGATCAGGGGCCCGGCATCGCGCCGGAGGATATCCCACGCGCGCTCGCGCCCTTCGTTCGTCTTGAACCCTCGCGCAATCAGGAGACGGGCGGCTTCGGACTCGGCTTGACCATCGCGCAGGCCATCGTCGAAGGGCATGGGGGTCAGCTGACATTGGCGAACCATGTTGCGGGTGGGCTTGTCGTGTCAGTCCATCTGCCCAAGAAGCAGCGGCCTGCCTGAAACAAACGGTTACAGAGCGGAAATCTTGGCTTTGTGGGAGAGTACTAGGGTCAAGGTCCAGAGATTCCGCGCACAGGACCAACATGACAGCCCCGCTCTCCTACCTCCTTGCCGTTCTAATGATGCTTGCGGCGGTCTTCGGGGCGTTGCCGGCTGTCGCGCACGAGGGCCATGATCATGGTGCCCCACCCCCGCCTGTCTCGGTGACGATTGCGCCTCGCGCCGACGCGTCATCAGCGGACTTCGAGTTGGTCGCAATCGCACGTGGTGCGAAACTCCGGATCTATGTCGACACATTTCGTGGCAACGAACCTGTCCAGGGCGCCGATATTGAGGTCGACGGCCCTGGCGGCACGAATAAGGCGACGGCGATGCCGGACGGCGCATACACGCTCGATGCGCCGTGGCTCGCGCGGCCTGGTCGCTACGATCTCGCCTTCACGGTCCAAACCGGAGACGCCATCGACATCCTGACGGCCACGTTGACGGTCCCCGAACCGCCCGCACCACCGATCCCGACCGTCAGCCTTTGGAACGCACTGATCGGCAGCGCTTGGGCGCAAGACATTCAGGCGCGGTTCGCGACGAGGGATACGAGCCTTTGGGCTGTTGGCGGAGGCGCGTTCGTTGCCGGCTTGGTCGTGGCGGCATTGTTTCGCAGACGCAGTCGCGCGGCCATCACGGCCATACTGGCGGCGCTCGTAGTCATCAGCGCAACTCCGTCGGACGCCGACAGCCCATCTGCGGCGGCGCCACTCATGGCCGAAAGAGACATTGCGCAGCGCTTTGCTGATGGGGCGATCTTCGTGCCCAAGACCACGCAACGCATTCTCGCGATCAGGACACTGTTTACCGAGGAACGTAGCTTCACCGGCACTGTCGAGCTCCCCGCGCGCATCATCCCCGATCCCAGCGCCGCCGGTTTCGTTCAAGCGTCGGTTGCGGGGCGTTTGATGCCTCCGCCCGGCGGTTTTCCACGGCTAGGAACGCGCGTTGAGGCTGGCGATGTTCTGGCCCTCGTCCAGCCGGCCATCGGTGCAGCGGACGTCACGAGTCAACAGCAGCAGTCACGAGAGCTCGACCAGCAGATTGCGATCATCGAACGGCGTCTGGAGCGGTTTCGGCAAATCCAGAGCGTGATCGCACGGGCGCAAATCGAGGATGCCGAACTGGAGTTGCGTGGCCTGCGCACGAGGCGCGCCAACCTGGAGCGGGCGCCACGCGAGCCCGAACGGCTCGTCGCACCCGTGTCGGGTGTCATTGCAACGGTTCAGGCCGTGGCTGGCCAAATCGCGGAACCGAATGCGATCATTTTTCAGATCGTTGATCCGTCCCGCTTCTGGGTGGAGGCGTTGAGCTTCGAGGCGCATGCGATCAATGGCTCCGCAAACGGAAGGTTCGGGGACGGGCGGACAGTGACGCTCGCCTATCGCGGCTCCGGTCTCGCCGACCGCAATCAGGCCATTCCAATCCAGTTCAGCGTCGAAGGCGCGGCACGCGGCCTGCGAGCCGGTCAGCTCCTAACGGTTCTGGCCTCTACGACCGACGAACGTACCGGAATCGCCGTGCCGCGGACCAGCGTCCTTCGCGGTCCAAATGGTCAGTCGATCGTCTACGAACACACGAACGCTGAACGCTTCTTACCGCGCGAGGTTCGGGTCGAACCGCTCGACGGTACTCGGGTCCTGATCGTCTCAGGCGTCGAAGCTGGCAAACGCATCGTGACACAGGGCGCTGAGCTCCTGAACCAGATTCGCTGAGGCGGGCGCGATGTTCAACTTTCTCGTCACACAGTCGCTGCGCAACCGACTTTTCGTTCTCGCTTTCGCGGCCGCACTGATCATTTACGGCGCGTTCACCGTCACGAAGCTGCCGGTGGATGTCTTCCCGGACCTCAACCGCCCCACCGTAACGATCATGACGGAGGCGGAAGGGCTCGCGCCCCCGGAGGTCGAGCAGCTCGTCACTTTCCCGCTCGAAACGCAGATGAATGGGCTTCCGGGCGTCACACGCGTGCGCTCAACGTCGGGCGTCGGTCTCTCGATCATCTATGTCGAGTTCGACTGGGGCACCGACATCTATCGCAATCGCCAGCAGATCGCCGAGCGTCTTTCGTTGGTTCAGGCGCAGCTGCCAGCCAATGTCGTTCCGCAGATGGGCCCGATCAATTCGATCATGGGCCAGATCATGTTGATCGCCGTGACTGGACCAAGCGGCGTCTCGGCCATGGATCTGCGCGAGCTCGCCGACTTCACAATCCGCCCCCGCTTGCTGACCATTCCTGGCGTCGCGCAGGTGATCCCGATCGGCGGCGAAGTCCGGCAATACCGCGTGTCGCCAAATCCGGCCGCGTTGCGTGCGCTTGGGGTCACGCAGGCACAGGTCGAAGCCGCGCTTGCCCAGTTTGGAGCAAACACAGGTGGTGGCTTCACCGACCAATACAGCCGCGAGTTCCTGATCCGGAACATCGGCCGCACGCGCAGTCTCGATGATCTGCGCAGCATTATCGTCGCGACGGTGGCGGGTCAGCCCGTGGCGTTGCGTCAGGTTGCCGATGTGTCATTCGCCCCGCGCATCAAGCGCGGCGACGCGGGCTTCCAGGGTCAATCTGCCGTCATCGTGTCGGTGGAGAAGCAACCGGGCATCGACACAATCCGCCTGACCAGTCAGGTCGAGCAGGCAATCCGGGACATCACCGCGACGTTGCCGAATGGGATCCGCGCGGATCAGGTCCTGTTCCGGCAGGCGAGCTTTATCGAGACATCGATCGGGAATGTGAAAAAGGTGCTGCTTGAGGCGATCGTTGTCGTTGCGATCGTCCTGTTCGCCTTCCTCCTGAACGTGCGAACCACGGCGATTTCGCTGACTGCCATCCCGGTCTCGATTCTCATCACGGCGATCGTCTTCCACCTGATGGGGCTTTCCATCAACACGATGACGCTCGGCGGTCTGGCCATCGCCATCGGCGAGTTGGTCGACGATGCGGTGGTCGACGTCGAGAACATCTTCCGGCGCCTGCGCGAGAACCGGGAGAAGGGAAACCCGCGCTCGGTCTTCGATGTCGTCGTCTCGGCGAGCCAGGAGGTGCGCTCCGGGATCGTCTACGCCACGATGATCATCGTGCTGGTGTTCGTGCCGCTCTTTGCCTTGTCCGGCATCGAGGGACGGCTCTTCGCGCCGCTTGGCCAAGCCTACATCATCTCCATCCTGGCGAGCCTCGTGGTCTCGATCACGCTCACCCCGGTCATGGCCTATTACATGCTGCCGGGACTGAAGCGGCTCGACGAGCATGAAGGTGTGATCGTCCGCGTGCTGAAGCGCGGCAATCGCCGGCTTCTCGATTGGTCCTTTCGTCATCCGAAAACACTCATGACCGGCGCGCTCGCCGGCGTGATCGCCGCCGGAGCGTTCGCCACGCAGCTGCCGCGCTCGTTCCTGCCGCCCTTCAACGAGGGCACATTGACAATCTCGATGTTGTTCAACCCGGGCATCTCGCTTGCGGAGAGCCACCGGGTCGGGCTGATCGCCGAGCGGATCATCATGGAGGTCCCTGAGGTCAAGCTGGTTGGCCGGCGCACGGGACGCGCGGAACTCGACGAACATGCCGAAGGCGTCCACTCCTCGGAGATCGACGTCGATCTACATCCGAACGGTCGCTCGAAAAACGAAATCGTCAACGACATCCGCGCTCGCTTGTCGGTGCTGCCTGTCACCACCAACATGGGCCAGCCGATCTCGCACCGGCTCGACCACATGCTCTCGGGCGTGCGCGCGCAGATCGCCTTGAAGATATTCGGGGAGGATCTTGATACGATCCGCGCGCTCGCGGAGGAGCTTCGCCAGAGGCTCGCCAGTGTCCCAGGCGTCGTTGATCTGCAGGTCGAGAAGCAAGTCCGCATCCCGCAACTCGAGGTCATCGTCGACTATCGCCGCGCCGCACTCTACGGACTTCAGCCGGCCGCGATCACGGAGCAATTGGAGCGCCTGTCGAACGGCCGCATCGTGTCCCGACTCGTCGACGGCAATCGCCGCTTCGACGTCGTCGTCCGCCTCCAGGACGAGCGCCGAACCACGCAAGGGCTCGCGGATCTGCTGATCGAATCGCCCGTAGGATGGATACCGGTGCGCCAGATCGCCGATATCGTCGAAACGGATGGGCCGAACCAGATCCTGCGTGAGAACGGCAAGCGGCGCGTGGTTGTCATGGCGAACACGGACGGCGCAGCCGACATGGCGACTGTGATCGGCCAGATTCGGCAGGTGATCGCCAAACATCAATTGCCGCCCGGCTTTTTCATCAGCCTGGAAGGGACATTCCAGGCGCAGGAAGAGTCGATGCGGACGATCGGGCTGTTGAGCCTCGTCTCACTCGCGATGATCTTCGCCGTCCTCTACTCTCGCTACCGCTCGGTGCTTTTCGTCGCGATCATCATGTCGAGCGTGCCGCTAGCGCTGATCGGCTCGGTCACGGCGCTATGGCTTGCGGGGCAGCCGCTATCCGTCGCCTCGATGGTCGGTTTCATTACGCTGACCGGCATCGCGACACGGAACGGTATCCTCAAGATCAGTCACTACGTCAACTTGGCGATCCACGAAGGGATGTCCTTCGGACCGGACCTCGTGATGCGCGGGTCGCTCGAACGGCTGACGCCCGTGCTCATGACCGCGCTCTCCGCCGGCGTGGCGCTTGTCCCGCTGATGATCGACGCGTACGCGCCTGGCAAGGAGATCCTGCATCCTGTCGCGATCACCATCTTCGGAGGGCTCGTGACCGCCACCGTGCTCGACACGTTTCTGACGCCCACCCTGTTCCTTCGCTACGGCCGCAAGCCACTCGAGCGGCTGGTCGCGCAGGTGCGCGACGCCCAACAAGCGCCCGTTGGCGGAACGATTGTCGCGAAACCGCTTGAATCCTTCTAGACCCCCGACATGGAGCCCTCTCGTGACCCGCCTTATCCTTGCCGTGCTGCTCGGCCTTTCGCTTGCTGTTCCTGCCTTCGCGCATGATCCTCGTCCCGGGCCGAATGGCGGGCTCAAGGTCGATGCAGGCGCACGCCATCACGCCGAACTCGTGGTGAACGGAACGCCGCAGGTCGTGGTGTTTCTCTATGACGCGAACGACCAGCCGGTCTCGGCCCAAGGCTACCGCGCCAATGCCATCCTCGTCGTGGCCGGCGCGACGCAGCGCTTCGCCTTGCAGCCGGGCGAAGGAAACCGCCTGACTGGCACCGCACCGGTTTCAGTGCCAGCCGGAACCAGAGGCGCTGTGCAGATCACGGCCCCCGATGGCGCGACCGCTCAGGCGCGGTTCTGATCGTCAGCGTCTGAACCACCACTACAAACATCCATCTCTCGTGAATAGCGGCGCAGCTTGCTCCGCCAGTGGGGATCTATGTCCGCTTTCGTTCGTCGGTCGAAGTTCATGTTGGCGCCACTGGCGCTTCTTCTGGTGGCCGGGTGCACTCTGCGCGAGCAACCTGAGATCGGGCTGGCGCCCGTTCCCCATGCTTGGACCTATGGGCCAACCGCGCGCCCGGGCACGGTGAACTTGAGCCTTGTCGACTGGTGGAAGCAGTACAGGGATCCCCAAGTAAGCCTTCTGGTCAACCAGGCGCTTGCCGGCAATCCCTCGGTTGCGGAAGCGCTTTACAGGGTGCAAGCGGCACGTGCCCTCGCGCGGGCAGACAATGCGTTGCGCTTTCCACAGGGAACACCGCGCGCTGGGATCGAGATTACCTCTCGGTTGGCGGGCCCAGCGGCAGGCCTCAATGAAGCTGGTGAAGCCGCCGGTCAAGGAGAGCGACGGACCGTCGGCGTCGGCCAAGCCGGAGTGGATGCGAGCTGGGAGATCGACCTGTTCGGCCGTCTCGGAGCACAGGCCGGGGCCTCGGAGCGCAATGCCGAAGCGCGGGTTGAAGACTTGGAGGCGGCTCGAACGACGCTCGCCGCCGATGTCGTCAGGACCTACATCGAACTCCGGGGCGCCCAACGTCGTCGCGCGGTCGTCGTCAATGAAATTGAAGCGAGGCGGCAACTCGCGCAATTGGTGAGGTCGCAGCAGGCTGCGGGCCTCGCCGGAGAGTTCGACGTGCAGCGTGCCGCGGCGACCTTCGAAGCAGCGCGCGCGCGGCTACCCCTTGTCGAGGCCGAAGTCGCCCTCGCGACTCAAAGGCTCGCGACGCTGACCGGTCAACCGGCGGCGACAGCTGCTCTTCGTCGGTCAATGGGTGGCATCCCCATGACCGCCACGCCGGGTCCGACGCTGCCGGCGGACTTGCTCCGAATGCGTCCCGACATTCGCCGTTCGGAATTGACGGTGCTGCAACGCGCGGCGTTGGCGGAGGTCGCGTATGCCGAACTGTTTCCGAGGCTGACTTTGGGCGGGTCGATCGAGGTTCGCGCCAACGTGCTGGCGACGCCGATCGCCGGCACGCCCGTTACCGTGGCGGGCGGACCGGGCATCTCCATCCCGCTGTTTGATTGGGGACAGCGGCGTGCGCTCCTGAATGCGCGCGAGGCGGAACTGAAGGAGGGGATCGCTTCCTACCGACGGGTTGTTCTTGAGGCTGTCGGCGAAGTCGAGATTGCATTGTCGCAAGTACGCCAGCAGGCGCTTCGAGTCGATCGACTGCGCACAGCCGTCGATGCGGCGCGACGAGCGTTCGTAACCGCACAGCGTTTGTATCAAGCCGGGGAAATCAACCTGACGGAGAGGCTTCAAGCTGAAGCCGACTTGAGGCAGGCGGAACTGGATTTCGCCGCGGCGAGCGAAACGCGTGCCGTGGCTTTGGTGACCTTGTACCGGGCACTGGGAGCAGGACCGGGGCGGCTGCCAGCCCTTCCAGCGCCGACGGCAGCGCCACCCCCGCTCATTAGCATCCTCGCCCGCGAGTCGCAATGAAGCCCAAGCGGCCTCCGACATTTAGGTTTCGGTGCCCTAGGCCGCACCGGACACAATCCGTTACATGACGGCAATGCCGTTGAAACCCGACTAGGGCCATCTGGACTCAACGCTTTCAGCTGCTTGAGGAGCACATCATGAAACTGGCCGTCGCGCTGATGACCTCTGTCGCCGTTTCGCTTTTGTCGGCCACGGCATCCCTTGCGCAGAACCCGCATGCGGGACACGGCGCGCACGGGGCTGGGGCGGGGCAGCAGACGCCCATGGGCGACATGGACAACATGATGAGCATGATGCGCCAGATGACCGCCATGATGGAGCGCATGCGGACCGCGTCGCCTGCGGAGCGGGAGCGCATGATGGGCGAGATGCGGCCGATGATGCAGGGCATGATGCCGATGATGAAGGGCATGATGGGCGGCCACGGGATGGGGATGATGGGGCAGACGCCTCAGACGCAGGCAGCCACCTCGCCGTCGACGCGCGCTTTCGAGGAGGCAAATGCGAAAATGCATCGCGACATGGCGATCGCCTTCAGCGGCAACGCGGACGTAGATTTCGTTCGCGGCATGATCCCACATCATCAGGGCGCCATCGACATGGCACGGGTTGTTCTGCAATTCGGAACGAACGAGCAGACCAAAAAGTGGGCCAACGAGATCATCGCCGCTCAGGAGCGCGAGATCGCCGAGATGCGGGAGTGGCTGCGCACGAATGCGCCGCAGTGAGCCGCCAGCCGAAGGAGGACTGCGGGAGGTCAACCGATGACGAGCGTGGTCGACCCGCTAGAGCTGTCTAATGACGGTTGGCGGACCGGCCTGCGCGGCTATCTCGGTGTGTCGGCGATTGGACATCTTCTGTGGGAGGCAGCACACGTCCACCTCTACACGATTTGGAACACGGGCACCTCGATCGAGATTACAGGCGCGGTGCTTCATTGTTCTGTCGGCGATGTGCTGATCGCCATGTCCGTGCTTCTTGTTCCACTACTGACCTTACCGGGGGGCATAATTTGGCCGTTCCCTGCTCGGAGAATTTTGCCGGTTGTCGTGGCAACTCTCACCTTGGGCCTCGCCTACACAGTCGCCAGTGAGTGGTGGAACGTCGAAATACGCGGGACCTGGAGCTACACTCCAGAGATGCCACGGCTGCTGCCATGGGGCACCGGGCTAACGCCGGTCTTGCAATGGTTGATCGTGCCGTCCCTCGCGCTGTTCGCGGCGAGCAGCCAAGCTGAGCGCGCAGTGCACAATGCCACTGCATCTCTGCACGGACGACCAACGCGTCCTGCTAACCCGGAGCGTCAAAGCCACGATGGCGTGCGTTGATCGCCTTGGGCGTCATCATACCGTTCGCCATGTCCTGCCAGGCTCGCGCCGCGCAGGAGCGCGAAATCGCAAGATGCGGGAGTGGCTGGCGAACAACGCACTGCGAGCGCCGACGTTCGACCCGCCCCTTCAGCGCCGTTCGAGTTCGTGGATGATCGGGCAGTCCGGCCTATCGTCGCCGTGGCAGGCTTCGGCGAGCGTCCGCAACGCGCCGGCGACCTCTGCGAGCGCCTCCGCGCGGTGCTCCAGGTCGGCCACATGGGCGAGCGCGAGCGATTTCACTTCGGCGCTGGTGCGGCTGCGGTCGGCCCAGAGGCGAAGCAGCTCACGCATCTGCTCGACGGAGAAGCCGAGATCCTTCGCCCTCCGGACGAATTTCACCCGGTGCAGGTCAGCGGGGCCGTAGTCGCGGTAGCCACTGTCGCGCCGCGCCGGTCGTGGCAAAAGCCCGATGCTCTCATAGTGGCGGATCATCTTGGCTGAGACGCCGCTCGCCGCCGCCAGTTCGCCGATCTGCACCGTAGCATCTCCCGCTTGACCTTCCCATGATGGGAAGGTGCAGGCTTTCGGTCAACCCGGGAAAAGGCGTCTGTCATGCCCTCCAAAGATCAAGCTGCGCGCCACGCGCCATCCTCAGGCTGCTGCGGCGACCATGCCGCTCATGGACACGATCATGATGAGTACGTGCAGGCGGGCGGCGAAGCTCCCGAACCGCACCAAGTCCGCGACCCCGTTTGCGGAATGAGCGTCGATCCTCACACTTCGCTTCATCGCGCGACGCATGCCGGCCGCACGCAATACTTCTGCTCCGCTGGCTGCAAGACGAAGTTTGAAGCGGAGCCCCAACGCTACCTCAATCCTGCGCAGACGAAGCCGACCGCCCCGACGCCTGTAGGAACGATCTACACCTGCCCCATGCACCCGCAAGTGCGGCAGGTCGGACCCGGTAATTGTCCGATCTGTGGCATGGCGCTGGAACCTGAGATTGCAAGTGCTGATGCTGGCCCGAATCCTGAGCTGGCCGATTTCACGCGCCGCTTCTGGATTGGCGCTGCGCTAACCATTCCCGTGTTCGCGCTGGAAATGGGCGGGCATCTGACCGGCCTTACCCACGCCATCGGCCAGCAGACGAGCAACTGGCTGCAATTCCTGTTTGCAACGCCTGTCGTCTTGTGGGCCGGCTGGCCGCTTCTGGAGCGCGGCTGGGCGTCCGTGCGCAACCGCAGCCTCAACATGTTTACGTTGATCGCACTCGGCGTCGGCGTCGCCTACCTCTACAGCCTTGTCGCCACCTTCGCGCCGGCGCTGTTCCCGCCCACCTTTCGCATCATGGACCGCGCGGTCGCAGTCTACTTCGAGGCGGCCGCCGTCATCACCGTGCTCGTACTGCTCGGCCAGGTGTTGGAGCTTCGGGCGCGCGAGAGCACGGGCGGCGCGATCCGCGCCCTTCTCGACCTTGCACCAAAAACCGCGCGTCGTATCCGCTCCGACGGCACGGAAGAGGAGATCGGGCTCGATCAGGTCGGCGTGGGCGACCGCCTCCGTGTCCGCCCAGGCGAGAAGGTCCCGGTGGACGGCGCGGTGCTGGACGGTCGCAGCGCGGTCGACGAGTCAATGGTGACGGGCGAGTCCATGCCAGTCACCAAAGAGGCGGGCGCAGCCGTCATCGGCGGCACCGTCAACCAGTCCGGCGCGCTGATGATCGAGGCGAAGCGCGTGGGGCGCGACACCATGCTCTCGCAGATCGTCAATCTTGTTGCGCAGGCGCAGAGAAGCCGCGCCCCGATTCAGCGGCTCGCTGACCAGGTCTCCGGTTGGTTCGTGCCTGCTGTGATGGGAGTCGCGGTCCTTACGTTTGCGGCCTGGATGCTATTCGGGCCCGAACCGCGCTTCGCCTATGCGCTCGTCGCCGCCGTCGCCGTGCTCATCATCGCCTGCCCCTGCGCGCTCGGCCTCGCCACGCCGATGTCGATCATGGTCGGCGTCGGCCGCGGCGCCGAGAGCGGCGTGCTGATCAAAAACGCCGAGGCGCTGGAGCGGATGGAGAAGGTCGATACGCTCGTGGTCGACAAGACCGGCACGCTGACCGAAGGCAAGCCGGCGGTGACGGCAATCCTCGTCGCGAACGGCTTCACGGACGCCGAGGCGCTGCGCCTCGCGGCCGCCGTCGAGCGCGCAAGTGAGCATCCGCTGGCGCTCGCTATCGTCCAAGCCGCCGAGGCGCGCGGGATCAAGCCAGCTCCCGTCATCGACTTCGACTCGCCGACCGGAAAGGGCGCCTTGGGCACGGTTGAGGGCAAGCGCGTCGCGCTCGGCTCGGCCGCGTTCCTGGCCGAGCATGGGGTCGATGCCGCTGCTCTCGCAGCCCAGGCGGAACGCTTGAGGGAGGACGGGGCGACGGTGATCTTTGCGGGCGTCGACGGCAGCCTCTCGGCCGCGTTCGCGATCGCCGACCCTGTCAAGGCGACCACGCCGGACGCGATCGCGGCGCTGAAGCGTGAAGGCGTGCGGATCGTCATGCTGACGGGCGACAATCGCACCACGGCGCGGGCGGTCGCGGCGCGTCTGGGCATCAACGAGGTGGAGGCCGAAGTTCTCCCGGACCAGAAAAGCGCCATCGTGGAGCGACTTCGTCGTGAAGGCCGCATCGTGGCGATGGCAGGCGACGGGGTCAACGATGCGCCGGCGCTCGCTGCGGCCGATGTCGGGATCGCGATGGGAACCGGCACGGACGTCGCCATGGAGAGCGCGGGCGTCACGCTGCTCAGGGGCGACCTCATGGGCATCGTCAAGGCGCGCAGGCTTTCGCACGCGACGATGCGCAACATCCGGCAGAACCTGTTCTTCGCCTTCGCCTACAACGCCGCCGGCGTGCCGGTGGCGGCGGGCGTTCTCTATCCCGCCTTCGGCCTGCTGCTCTCGCCCATCATCGCCGCTGCGGCGATGGCCTTGTCGTCGGTGAGCGTGGTGGGCAACGCGCTGCGGCTGCGGAGCTTCAAGCCATGAACCAGACGTCCCTGAATCGTCCCATCGTCATCGCCGCCGCCTCGCTCGCCATCGTGGGCGCATTCTATGTCTTGCGCGAGCATTGGGGGCACGCGCTCGGCGCGCTGCCCTACCTTCTGCTGCTCGCTTGTCCGCTGCTGCATTTGTTTCATGGGCATGGCGGCCACGGGCATCATCCTGCCAACGGAGGCGGACGTGAGCGACGCGATGACCTGCCATGAGGAAAGGCAATCGTCGATCGCCGTGGCGCCGGAGGTTCTCTTCGACCATCTCGACGATCCGGCGCGGTTCGGCCGACACATGGCGAAGCCGTCCCTGATGATGCTCGGCGGTTCGATGAGCTATCTTCTGGACGAGGCGAAGGGGCGAGCCGTCGGCTCGATCATTCGCATGGAAGGCTACGTGGCAGGGATGAAGCTCAGCCTTGAAGAACGCGTGACCGAGCGTGATCCGCCATGGCGCAAGACATGGGAAACGATCGGAAGCGTGCGGTTGGTCGTGATTGACTGGTATCGCATGGGCTTCGTCCTCGCCCCTGATCAGGATGGCTCGCGAATTTCAGCATTCATCGACTACACGCCGAACGCTCGCTTCCCACTAATCGCCGCGCCGGTCGCCCGCGTCTATGCGCTCTGGTGTCTTCAACAGATTGTGCGCGCTGCTCAGATAGGCGCATGATCGCGAGACGGCGGCCTGGCAGATGCGCCCAGCAGCACGCAGCCGACACCTAATGTGATGGCGACGTCGGCGAGGTTGAACGTCGGGAAGTGATGGCCGGCCCAGTGCAGGTCGATGAAATCGGTGACCATCCCGTCGCGCCAGCGGTCGACGGCGTTGCCGATGGCGCCGCCCGCGATCAGCGCGAGGCCCGCGCGCTCCAGGGGCTGCGGTGTCCGCAGCGCCCAGGCGATCAGGCTCGCCGCGACCAGCAGCTTGAAGGCGCTAAAGGCCGAGGCCCAGTCGTCGAGCGTGTCGCGGAACAGGCCGAAGCTGACGCCCGTGTTGAAGCCGAGGGTGAGATCCAGCACCGGCAGTAAGGGGATCGCGCGGGGCGGCTGCATCACGACGTTGAGGATCAGCCACTTGCTGGCGGCGTCCAGCGCGAAGGCCGCGCCGGCGATCGACAGCAAATCGACGAGGCGACTCGCCAGGACGTGGCTCGCGGCTTGACGCCGCGTGGAGCGGCTCACGTCCGCGTCTCGCGCTCGAAGCCGAGCAGCCTGAGCGCATTCAGCGTGACGAGGACGGTGGCGCCGGTGTCGGCGAGGATCGCGATCCAAAGCCCGGTGTAGCCGAACACCGAGGTCACAAGGAACACCGCCTTGAGGCCCAGCGCGACGGCGATGTTCTGGCGGATGTTGCCCATGGCCGCGCGCGAGAGCCTGATCAGGCGCGGCACGTCCGTGACGCGGCTGCGCAGGAGCGCCGCGTCCGCCGTCTCCAGCGCCACGTCCGTACCCGAGCCCATCGCCACGCCGACCGAGGCCGCCGCCAGCGCCGGCGCGTCGTTGATGCCGTCGCCGACCATCATGACGGGCGCGCCGGCCGCCAGCCGCTTGACCTCGGCCACCTTATCGTCGGGCAGGAGCTGCGCGCGATGGTCCATGCCGAGCGCGCCCGCGATGGCCGCGCCGGTGCGGGCGTTGTCGCCGGTGAGCATCACCGACGACACGCCGAGCGCCTTGAGCTGGGCGACGGCGGCGCGCGCGTCCTCGCGCGCCTCGTCCCGCAGCGCGATCAGGCCGACCGGGCGCGCCGACCTGAACACGGCCGCCACCGTCTTGCCCTCGCCCTCCAGCCGGTCGATGGCGTCGCGAAGGTCGGCTGGCAGGGCACCCGCTTCCGAGGCGAAGCGCGGTGAGCCAACGAAGACGCTCTCATTGTCGATGCGCGCCTCCATGCCCCGGCCGGGAATGGCCCTCGCTCCGGTCGCGGCGGGCAAAGTGAGGCCGTCCGCCTCGGCCCGCGCCAGGATCGCCTGCGCGAGGGGATGGTTCGAGCCCGTCTCGACGGCCGCCGCGAGCCGCAGCACCTCGGCTTCGGCCACGCCCGAACCGACGATGTCGGTGACCTTCGGCTCGCCGCGCGTGAGTGTTCCGGTCTTGTCGAAGGCGACGATGCGCGTGCGGGCGGCGGCCTCTATGACGGCGCCGCCTTTGAGCAGCAGGCCCCGCCTCGCACCGGCGGACAGCGCCGAGGCGATCGAGGCGGGCACCGAGATGACCAGCGCGCAGGGGCAGCCGATCAGCAGGATCGTCAGCCCGCGATAGACCCACGTGCCCCAGTCCCCGCCCAGGAACAGCGGCGGCACGATCGTTACTAGGACAGCGAGGGCGACGACGGCCGGCATGTAGATGCGGCTGAAGCGGTCGATGAAACGCTCGGTCGGCGCGCGCGCCTCCTGCGCCTCCTCCACCAGCCGGATGATGCGCGCGATGGTGTTGTCCTCCGCGCCCTTCGTCACCTCCACCCGCAGCGCGGCATCGGAGTTGATCGAGCCGGCGAACACCGGATCGCCCGGACCTTTGGCCTTCGGCATCGACTCGCCCGTAACGGGCGCCTCGTTGACTGAGGAGACGCCTTCGACGATCTCTCCGTCGGCGGGGATGCGGTCGCCGGGCCGGGCCAGAACGATCTGCCCGATGCGGAGCGAAGCCGCCGGAACCTGACGCGTCGCCCCACCTTCCTCGATCGTCGCGGTCTTAGGCACGAGGTCGGCGAGCGCGCGGATACCGGCGCGGGCACGCTCGGCGGCGACGCCCTCCAAGACCTCGCCGACCGCGAAGAGAAACACGACCAGCGCTGCCTCCTCGGCCGCGCCGATGACGAGCGCGCCCGCCGCCGCGATCGTCATCAGCATCTCGATGGTGAAAGGCATCCCAGCGCGCGCCGCCGCGACCGCGCGCCGGGCGATGGGCGCGACCCCGATCAGGCAGGCGGCGACGAAGCCCCAAGCCGCGACTTGCGGGTTCCCGACGGCGAGCTTGATCGCCCAGGCACCCGCCAGTAGCGCACCAGTCAGCATCACGAGCCGGCCCTTGGCGGTACGCCACCAAGCGGACGGACCTAGGTTCGCCGAGACAGGCGGCGCCACGTCGTTCTGGGAGATCGCATCGGCCGACGCGGCGGCAGAACTCGCCGGCGCCGTCCTCGGCGCGATCGGCTCGATGCCGTAGCCGAGCGCGCGCACCGTTGCTTCGATCGCGGTCGGGTCGGCCCGATCGGCGTCGAGCCTCAACGACAGCGTCTCTGTCGCGATCGCGACCTTGACGTGCTCCACGCCGGGCATGCGCTCCACGGCCCCACGTATCTTTGCCGCGCAGCTGCCGCAGTCCATGCCGGACACTTTCCAAACAAAGGCGCCGAATTTGTCGTTGGCGTCGGCGGCAATAGTCGACATGACTCACGCTCCCTTGATGCGACTCGTCACACCGGATACGACCTCTAGTGACTAGAGGTTCAAGGGGCTGTTCGATGAAAAGAGCGATTACGTCCGATGCCGCTGCGCACGAGCGCGTGATCGCGATCGGCGCGCTGGCTGCGCGCACTGGGGTCAAGGTAGAGACGATTCGCTATTACGAGCAGGTCGGGCTTTTACCCGCGCCCGAGCGTAGCGAAGGCAACCAGCGCCGCTACGGCCGCCGGCATCTGGAGCGTCTCGCTTTCATTAGGCACGCGCGCGACTTGGGATTCCCGGTCGAAACCTTGCGGGGATTGCTCGCGCTGGCCGACCGGCCGGACATGCCCTGCGACGAGGCGCACCGGATCGCCGCGCGGCAGCTGGCCGACGTGCGCCGCAAAATCGCTCACCTCCGAGCGCTGGAGGCGGAACTCGATCGCATCGCCCAGTCCTGCCTCGGTGGCGCGCCGGTGCGCGACTGCGCAGTGATCGAGGCCCTCGCTAAGGAGCAAAGGGCCGATTCAGTGCCGCTGGGGAAAAGGGACGCCGGAAGCGCGTGCTGATCGCTGCGCGTACTGACCTTTGAATCGTAGCGGCACCGTGGCGGGTCAATATCCGGGCGGCCTACCAGTACTCCGTATGACTGCGATAAAGTTCGTGGGAGCCGGAGCAGTATGTTCGTATCCGGGTTCCTATCCTCCGCCAATTCCCGCTGAAATCCTTGGAAACTTGCGCTGTCGGGAGACCTATCCCAAAGGCTACCCTGGCGGACTCGGTCAACCAGTGATCTGTCCAGTGCGGCTTTGCCGGGACCGGCCGCCGAGCTTGTTCCCGGTCGGCTGGATTGTTGCTTCGCCCTTCTGAGCTTGTCCGATGTGCTCCACCCGATTCGGCTTCGACATCGGCATTGGTTGGAACCCACGCACGGCTCCTGGCCGGAATGACCGGAAGCCGCATTCCGATTGGCGCCGACCAGTCCGGGTGTGTTTCCGTCGGAGTTATCTATCAGTTTTCTGAGACGATACATTTGGCGGTTTCGGGCGGAGCATGGCGGTCAAAGCGCCACGTCGAGCTGACTGGAAGCCCAAGTCGGAAGCGGTCTATCATCCTGAATGCCACCGCCTTATGGCCATCGATGGGTGGTGACATGGGGAAAATGGCCATAAGCGACCGCGGTCCATCACTCCCACGCTCCCCATGGTCATGACCAGCCGAGTGCCTTTAACCGGCGCGCGGCACGAACCTCGCGATCGGAGCCGTTGCGCTCGACCAATCGCGCTGCCGCAGACAGCCAGGAATTGAGGCCCGAGCCCCGCTCCTGGCCTGGGGTGCAGGCCGGCGGCGCACAGCGACCAAATTCCGCATAGAGGCCACCAAGGACATGCTGCGGCGTTGCCGGAAGGCGGGCGGCCTCAAGGCCGAGTGTCATGCGCAGGCCGACCAAGATCGCGGCGGCATCCCGGGCCGCCTCGTTCTGCGTGCCGGCGCGCCGATGCAGGGCGAGCAGGACCGTGCTCAGGGCACTTCGCTCACCGAGCCTGAACTGCATGGCCTGACACAGGTTGGTCGTCCGGAACGCCCCGGAGTTCCGACCGCACAGGGCGCGATAGCGGGTCGCGTTGTCGACAGTGGTCGTTGCAAGGTGGACGGCCCCCCCCGCCTTGCCGGTCCATTCAACCAGTTTGGGAGCCAGCTGTTCACGAGCGAGGTTCGACATGGACTGCCAGGCCTCCCAGCCGCGCCTCAACGCCTCCGCATTGGTCATATCGCCCTGAGCCAGCGCCGGGCTGGAAAAGGTCAAGGAGGCAACGACAACCAGCCAAGCTAGCCCCGCGGCGACGATGGAGCGCATTGCCTTGACCGCTCTGGCCAGGGCCGCATCCGTTGCGTGCCGGGCACAACCTTCATGTCGATTGCCCTTGGCCAACTGATGCCCGGTCCTTGGGCGCGCTGTGGCCAGAGGACGGGTCTGCGCGAGAGTGCCGTGATGTGCCTGGTTCATCTCATCAGTTCCTTTGAACGCTGATCGGCACGCCGAGACAGGCATTCAATTCGTTGGTGCAAGCTATCTGGCTTGGCGTCGGGTCTATAGCTACTGGTCGTGTCCCGAACGTGGTGGCGACGAGGCCTCGGCAGGGTCCAAGGATGATCAGGCGAGCATGGCGCCCAGTCTGACGGCAAAACCATCGCTCAAGACGGGAAGTGACTCCAGGCTCATTTGGCGTCGCGAGAATGCTCTGTCGTCGCACCGATCGCCGATCGGCGCGTCGATCAGGCGGATTGAACCGCACTCAACCGCCGCGGTTTTGTAAGCGCTGTTGTCAGGCCACGGCTTTGAGCGGTCTTGCGGCATAGGCCCAGGGCAGGAGCTCGTCGATCTGGCTTTGCGGATGTCCGGCGACGATGCGGCTGATGACGTCGGCGAGG
>NZ_JALHMP010000025.1 GCF_022843985.1 Phreatobacter sp.
GGGCCGCCGGGGCGGGCGCCGCCGGGACGCGGGCCGGGCGGCGGGGCATCGCCCTTGTGACGGAAGACGAGGCGGCCCTTGTCGAGATCGTAGGGCGTCATCTCCACCGTCACGCGATCGCCGACCAGCGTCTTGATGCGGTTCTTCTTCATCTTCCCGGCCGTGTAGACGACGACCATGTGCCCGTTGTCCAGTTCAACGCGGAACCGGGCGTCGGGCATGACCTCCGTCACCTTGCCTTCGAAATTGAGGACGTCTTCCTTCGCCATAAGCTCGGCTTCTCCGTCGTTGCGCCGGCGGTCCCGGCGCAGAAAACCCCGGCGAAGCGGATCTTCCGCTCGATGCCAGGGTTCGCGTCATACAGAATTTGTCGACGCGGGACCACCCTCTTGCCGCCGTTACATCCGCGGTCGGCTGGATGAGGTGATCTCGCGTCAGGCCGAGATGCTCGCCGGAACACCGCCCTGCCGGTCGGCAGCGCATGATGTCCGGCGGGAACCGCCGTGCCGTCTCGAACGTGGCGGGCTGCAACAGGCTCCCGAGGGACAAGGTTGCGCGCATCGCCGGAGAGGCAGGCCGCGTCGGCCGGTGATCAGGAGATGGGGGCTCGCGGCGGGAATGCAAGGGGCGAGGTGGTGGGCATCGCCACAAGCCGCATGGTCACGCGCGCGCCGGACCAGCGGCTGGCGCTGCTTGGCGCGGCTTCCGGCGGCGCGCCTCTTCCGTCTCGCCAAGGCCGTCGAGCGCCACGGGTCTGTGGTCGGGGAACTCGACCGTGAGCTTCAGCTTGCCACCCATGGCTTCCACGTAGTTGGCGAGCGTCGAAATGAGCAAGTCGCTCTGGCGCTCATACTTGGCCACGGTCGCTTGCTGGACGCCGAGCACATCGGCCAAATGGACCTGTGTCATGGCCTTGGCCTTCCGCAGCTCCTGAAGCGTCAGATATTCGGCATGCAGCCCCTCGGCTTCTGCTTCGACCCGCGCGCGGCGGTCCGCGTCCAGCGCGGCCATCTTGTCCCGCAGAGTGCGTGCCATGGCCTTCACTCCTTTCTCGCCAAGTGGCGGTCGAATCTTTCATCGGCGCGGGCGATCAACTGCTTGTAGAAGCGCTTCTCGCTCACTCCCGACTTGTCCCCGCCGACAAGCAGGATCGCTTGCCGGTCAGGATCGAAGGCGAAGGCGACGCGCCACACGCCGTCGTCGGCGTTGCAGCGCAGTTCCTTCATGTTGACGTGCCGCGAGCCGACCAGCGTATCGGCGTGTGGCCTGCCCAAAGACGGTCCCTCCCGTTCCAGAAGGACCAGACGCGCAAGGATGGCGTCCTGCACGGCCGGCGACAGTTCATCGAACTCCGGTTCAAACTCATCGGCGAACGTGACTGTCCATGGCATCCGCCACCTATGCGTCGGAAGCTATATAGCTTTGAAGAACTATTCTGACAATGGCGACTGTCGTTCCCGGCCGGCCCTCCGGTTTCAAACGGAAACCCTGCCGCGCCCGCACGGCGTGGACGCGGGCAACCCGGCGGTCTAGCCTCCGCCTGCTCCCGTTCAACCTTCCATAGAGCGATTCGCCTCCATGCGCGCGAGCGCCCTGCCTTCGCCCTCCGACAGCCCGCTGGAGACCCTGACGGGCACCATCGAGCGCGTCACCTTCCACTCCCCCGCGACGGGATTCGCGGTGCTGAAGGTGCGCGTCCGCGGCAAGCCGCAGCCGGTCGCCATCGTCGGCACCACCGCGGCAGTGGCGGCCGGCGAGATGATGACGGCCGAGGGCTCCTGGGTGAACGACCGCACCCACGGCCTGCAGTTCAAGGCGACACGCCTTGTCACGGCACCGCCCGCCTCCAAGGACGGCATCGAGCGCTATCTCGCCTCCGGCGCCATCAAGGGCATCGGCATCGCCACCGCCCACAAGATCGTCCAGGCCTTCGGCAAGCGCACCTTCGCGGTGCTGGACCACGAGCCGCACCGCCTCAAGGAGGTCGTCGGCCTCACCGAGGCCCGCATCCGCCGCATCACCGAGAGCTGGACCGAGGACCGCATCGTCCGCGACCTCGGCGTCTTCCTGCAGGAACACGGCCTCGGCCTCGGACAGGCCGCCCGCGTCTTCCGGGCGCTCGGCACCGAGGCCATCGGCCTCATCCGCCAGGACCCCTACCGGCTCGCCCGCGATGTCCGGGGCATCGGCTTCCTCACCGCCGACCAGGTGGCGATGTCGCTGGGCCTGGCCCGCGACGCGCCGGAGCGCCTCCGCGCCGGCATCACCTATGCCCTGCAGGAGGCCCGCGACGACGGCCATACCGGCCTGCCGCGCGACGAGGCGGTGGCGCTCGCCGCCCGCCTGCTCGACGGCGACACCGCGCGGATCGAGGAGGCCGCGGCCGCCGAAATCGCCGCCCGCAACCTCGTCGCCGACACGATCGGCGGCGAACCGCACCTCTTCCTGAAGGACCTGCACCGCGCCGAGAGCATCATCGCCGAGCGGCTGCGCGACCTCGCCAGGGGCTCGCCGCCCTGGGGCCAGATCGACCTCGCGACGGAAGTGCCGCGCGTCGAGGCGCGCACAGGCAAGGCCCTCGCCCCCTCCCAGCGCGAGGCCCTGGCGACCATCCTCTCCGCCAAGGTCTCGGTCATCACCGGCGGCCCCGGCGTCGGCAAGACGACGCTGCTCGACACCATCCTCAAGCTGCTGACCCGGCAGGACATCTCGGTGACGCTGGCCGCCCCGACGGGGCGCGCCGCCAAGCGCATGACCGAGCAGACCGGCATCGAGGCCAAGACCATCCACCGCCTGCTCGAGATCGACCCGGAATTCGGCGCCTTCTCGCGCGGCCGCGAGAACCTCATCGCCTGCGACCTCCTCGTGGTGGACGAGACCTCCATGGTCGACGTTCCACTGATGCTGGCGCTGGTCGAGGCGCTGCCCGCCGATGCCGGCCTGCTGCTCGTCGGCGATGTCGACCAGCTGCCGCCGGTGGGCCCCGGCCAGGCGCTCGCCGACATCATCGCCTCGGGCCTCGTGCCGGTGGCGCGGCTGACGGAGGTCTTCCGCCAGGCGGAGGCCAGCCGCATCATCGCCACCGCCCACCGCATCAACCGCGGCGAGATGCCGGAAGCCGTGCCGGCCGGCGCCGAGAGTGACTTCTACTGGGTCGAGGCGACGACGCCCGAGAGCGGCCTCGCCAAGATCATCGAGATGGTGAAGGAGCGCATCCCGCGCCGCTTCGGCCTCGACCCCATGCGCGACGTGCAGGTGCTGGCGCCGATGAACAAGGGCGTGCTCGGCGCTCGCAACCTCAATATCGAGCTGCAGAAGGTGTTGAACCCGCCCGCCGGCCGCTCCATCGAGCGCTACGGCTGGACCTATGCCGCCGGCGACCGGGTCATGCAGACCGCCAACGACTATGACCGCGACGTCTTCAACGGCGATCTCGGCCAGGTGCTGCGCATCGACCCCGAGGAGGGCGAGCTCGTCGCCCTCTTTGACGGAAGGCAGGTCTCCTATTCCTTCGGCGACCTTGAGAACCTGATGCCGGCCTATGCCACCACCATCCACAAGAGCCAGGGTTCGGAATATCCGGCGGTGGTCATCCCGGTGACGACGCAGCACTACGCCATGCTCGCCCGCAACCTCATCTACACCGCCGTGACGCGCGGCCGGTCGCTGGTGGTCATGGTCGGCGAGAGCCGCGCCCTGCGGATCGCGGTGGACGGCGGCCGCATGAAGCCGCGCGTGACCAAGCTCCGGGAATGGTTGACGGGGTAGGGGTTCGTCGCATGACTTCAGTGCGTCCGTCGTGCAACGCATGGGTTCTCACGCCGCCCCATCCGTCATGCCCGGGCTTGTCCCGGGCATCCACGACTTGAACATCGCCCTTCGAGGAATTCGTGGATGCCCGGCACGAGGCCGGGCATGACGCGGTGAGGTTCCGATGGCCGCGCGGGGAGGGTGCGGGTGGGGCCTTCGGCCTTCATCCTGCCGACGCCGCTCCTCACAGCAGCGGCTTCACCGCCAGATGCGCGCCGAGCAGCATCAGCCCGATCATGAACCACTTCCGGAAGGCCGCGGGGCTGATGCGCGCGCGGATCGCCTGTCCGAGCGCCATGCCGAGCAGAGCCGGAGCGAGCATGGCGAGCGAGGTCAGCGCCGTGCCGCCCGCCAGCACGCCCTCGCTGAACAGGCCGACGCCGAGCGCCACGGTGGCGACGAGGAAGGTGATGCCGAGGGCCTGGACCAGGTCGTCCTTCTCCAGCCCCAGCGCCTGCAGATAGGGCACCGAGGGCATGACGAAGATGCCCGTCCCCGCCGAGACCACCCCGGTCATCAGCCCGACGACCGGCGACAGGAAGGGCTCGGCGCGGGAAGGCACCCGCGGGCGCAGCGGCGACAGGCCGAGCCCGGCATAGAGCATCAGCACGAGGCCCAGCGCCACCGAGGCATGACCGGCCGAGGCGCCTGTGATGATGCCGGTCCCGAGCCATGTCCCCACGGCGAGCCCGGCCAGCAGGGTGGCGAGCCGCCGCGTCAGCGGCCACAGGTTCGGCCCTGCCGCCACCTGCCAGACATTGGTGAGCAGCGAGGGCACCAGCATCCACGCGGCGGCGAGCGCCGGCGCCATGAACAGGCTGAGCAGGCCGACCGCGATGGTCGGCAGGCCGAGCCCGATGACGCCCTTGACGAGGCCGGCGACGACGAAGACGGCGGTGGCGAGGGCGAGCATGGCCATGCGGGGCATCCTGACTGCGAAAGCCGACGGACGCCACGATCCACCGGTGCGGAGGCCCGATGCTTCGGCGGAGGACGAAGCAATCGCGCCTTGACCGGTGTAGCCTGTCCTCGGCTGCGGGACATCCCGCCGCCACGGGGAAGCGTCGCATGAAGGAAGGTCCGTCCATCGCCGCCGTCGCCGCCCTGATCGGCGATCCCGCCCGCGCCAACATGCTCGGCGCGCTGATGGCCGGCCGCGCCCTCACCGCCGGCGAACTCGCCCGCGAGGCCGGCGTCAGCGCCCCCACCGCCAGCGGCCATCTGGCGCGCCTCGGCCAGGCCGGCCTCGTCCTCGTCGAGGCCCAGGGCCGCCATCGCTATTTCCGCCTCTCGGGGCCCGACGTCGCCCATGTCCTCGAGGGGCTGATGGGGCTCGCCGCCCGCACCGGTCGCCTGAGGACCCGTCCCGGCCCGCGCGATCCGGCCCTGCGCCGGGCCCGCACCTGCTGGGACCACATGGCGGGCGAATGGGCGGTGCGCCTCTACGAGGCTTTCCTCGCCGACGGGCGCCTCGCAGCGGCGGCGGGTCAGGTCAGCCTGACGGCGGCCGGCCGCAGCTTCTTCCGGGCCGAGGGCATCGATGTCGCCGCCCTGGAGACGACCCGCCGGCCGCTCTGCCGCGCCTGCCTGGACTGGAGCGAACGCCGGCCGCATCTCGGCGGCGGGCTGGGTCGCGCCATTCTCGACCATGCCGTGGCGCGCCACTGGGTCCGCCCCACGGCTGAAAGCCGTGCCCTGGCCGTGACCCCGCCCGGGCTGGCAGCGCTGCGCCGGTGGGCCGCAAATGCTGACAAGCCGCTGCCGGCCACCATCGCCGCGACCGGGCCCTGACCATGCCGCAGCGGGATCCCGGGCGGCCCCCCGGCATCCGCCTCAGCGCGGCGGCTTCGGCGCCGGTTTGCCTGGCCCGGGGGCCTGAGCAGGCGCCAGCGCTTCCGCAGCGGCAGCAGCCTTCTCGGCCTCCGCCGGCGGCGCCGCCGTCGCCTGCACGTTCTGCACCGGCGGCGCGATGATGATGCCGTTGCGGCGGAAGCGGCTGAGGATGGCCAGCTGCAGGTCCGAACGCGTCGTCAGCGCATATTCGACATTGGTGACGACGCCGCGCAGCTCGAATTCCAGCCCGTTATCGCCGAAGCGCATGAGGAAGACCCGCGGCGGCGGGTCCTGCACGATGAAGCGGTTCTCGCAGGCCGCGGCGATCATCTGGTCGCGCACCAGGTCCGGGTCGGAATCATAGGCGACGCGGACGGGGACGGTGATCCGGCTCAGCGTGTTCGACAGCGTCCAGTTCTTGACGACGCCGGTGATGAGCTCGGCATTGGGCAGGATGACGGTGGCGCGGTCGAAGGTCTCGATCTCCGTCGAGCGGACCGAGATCTTCCTGACATGGCCTTCCTCGCCCTTCACGACGATGGAATCGCCCACCCGGATCGGCCGCTCGGCGAGCAGGATCAGGCCGGAGACGAAATTCTGCACGATGGACTGCAGGCCGAAGCCGATACCCACCGACAGGGCGCCGGCGATGATGGTGATGTTGGACAGGTCGAGGCCCATCTGGCGCAGGACCAGGCTCCCCACCAGCGCGAAGGCGGCATAGCCGACGATCGTGCCGACGGAGTTCTGCAGGCCCGAGTCCATGCCCGTCCGCGGCAGGACCTTGTCGCGCAGCCAGCTCAGCACCGCCCGCGCCACGATGATGCCGATGGTCAGGATCACGCCCGCGCCGAGAAGCGTGACGGTGAGGGCATAGAGCTCGGCGAAGCGGATCCCGAAGAAGGCATCGTCCAGCGAGGCGGCCGCGCCGCTGAAGCCCCAGGGACCGAAAACCGCGAGGGCGGAGGCGAGCAGCACCATGACCTGCAGGGCACCGCCGAACAGCGTGCCGATGAGGTCGAGCCGGTCCGGGCGGATGCCGATGGCGGCGGAGAGCGCGCGTCCGCGCACCGTCGAGGGGCCGAACCATTCGGCGATGATGGCGTCGAGAAAGGCCAGGACCATCACCGTGATGGCGGCGATGACGACGGCCCCGGCGATGCGGCTGGCGATGAAGGCGGCGAGCGCCGTATAGCCGGCGACAAGGGCCACCGTGATGAGCGAGAGCGCGACCCAGAGCGCCGGCCGCGTCCAGGCCCAGGGCGGCGCCATGACCGGCTGGGTCGATTCCGGAACGCCGCCATCCTCGCTCTCGACGTGACGCTGGGTGGTGCCGCGGAGGAACAGGTAGCCCACCACGGCGATGCCGAAGGCGGTCAGGCCGGTGACGAAGACCGTGACGGCGACCGGCGCGATCATCACCCGGGCGAAGGCCAGCACCACGATGCCGATGGCGAGGATCCAGGCGGCGGCCCTGACCGACGAGAACACCGCCTCGGCGAAGGCATCAGGCAGATCCACCAGCCGGTAGGCGGGGGCGCCGGGCGCCATGACGGCCTGCATGACGCCGCGCGTGACGGAAATGATCAGCACGGCGAAGAACAGCGCCCAGGGAATCGGCTGGGCGCGCGGCAGGACGAGGTCGAAGTTCTGGACGATGAGCAGCGGGCTGGCGGCAAGGATCGGCAGCACGAGCGAGCGCTCCAGGGCGGTCCGGATCGCCGCCTTGATGCGCGCCAGCGGTGAGGCCGGCACGTCGGCCGGGCTGGCATAGAGCCCGTAGCGCCGGGCCTGGCGATAGAGCGAAAAGAGGATCAGCGCGACGATCAGGCCGAGACCGAGCGCCGCGGCGATCCGGCTGACGCCCGCAACCTGCGTCAGGTGATACCACCAGTCCTCGGCCATGAACCGCGCCGACATGCCGAGCCGCGGCAGGGCCTCGGACAATTGCAGCCAGAAGCGTGGGTCGATGATGGGGATGGAGCGCTCGAAGAGCTGCGCGGTGAAGAGCTGGCGCCGGCGGTCGGTGATGCGCTCGCCGATCTGGTCGACCCGCACCTGCTGCACCCTGAGCGCCTTCACCCGCGCATCGAGCTCGCCGACCGCCCGCGTCTGCTCGTCGCGCTGCTGGCGCGCCTCGGCCGATTCGGCGGGCGCGCCTTCGGCAGGCTTGGGGCCGAGCTGGTTCAGGCGGTCGCGGGCCTCGGTGAGGCGCGGCTCGATCTGCGCGATGGCATCAGCCAGGGTTTGCCGGACCGGTTCGAGTCGGCTGCGCAGGGCCGCCAGTTCGGCCTCGGCGAGCGGACGTTCCAGCGAGGCCTCGGATTGGTCGAGGGTCACCCGCGCCTGATCGAGCGCCGTCTGCGCTGCGGCGGTCGTAGGCGTCTGGACGGGAGCCGTCTGCGCTGCGGCGGCCGCAGGCGTCTGGACGGGAGCCGGCTGCGCCACGGCCGGCGGTGTCGCCGCGGCCGGCGGCGCGGTCTGGGCGTGTGTCGGGAAAGCCAGGGCCGTCGCGACCATGGCCGCCAGGGCCAAGCCGATCCAGCGCCCCGCGGAAGGCGCGGCACGGCAGCGGCTGGACGGTGTCGGGGCGAGGGCAGCTGGGAAGGGCATGGCGACTCTGGCAGGCGAATCGGGACAGGCACCGTGATACCGAAACCCTCGCAGATCGCCATCCCCTGGAGGAGAGGCGAAGCGTCAGTTCCGCGGCGGGATCGGCGGATAGGGCGTATAGGACGAGATCGGCGGCAACGGTGCCGGCTCGCTGTCGAAACCGGCCTGCCGGTTGATGGCGTCAAGCACCGCACGCAGCGCATCGCGATCGCGGGTGATGTCGCGCAGCGGCGCGGCGGCGCCGGACCGGCGGATCAGGATCTGCGGATCGGGCAGGATGAAGGGGTCGTCCCAGGAGCCCTGGACGACGAAGGGGAGCTCGAAATCGCCTTCCCCCGGGCGCGGCGTCGCCGTGGCGTTGCGCTTCAGCGTGGCGATACCGCGCATGTCGAGTTCCCGTGTCGGCAGTTGCGCCGAGCCCTCGACGCTGACGCGCACCATCTGCCCCTCGAGGGTCATGTCGGTGGTGGTCGCCACGCCGCCGACGATGCGGACCGTGGCGGCGACGCGATCGTAGGGCGTGCGCCCCGATCGCGCATCGACGCCGACCACCGACAGGGGCCGCCGCTCGAGGCGCCGCAGGATCGCCTCCGCATTGAAGCCGTGGACTGCGCCCTCGATGGCGTTGAGCGTGATCTGGCCGCTGGTGGTGCGGGCGAGTTCGGCCATGCTGCCGCCGCGCGCCTCGAGGCCGAGCTGGATATTGGCCGTGCCGTCGAGACGGCGGAAGCCGAACCACTCGCCGAGGCCGAGGGCGAGCTGGCCCCGCTGCACGGTGAGCGAGGCCCGGACGTCGACATCGTCGCCGCTTGGCGACACCGTGAGGGCACCGCTGAGGACGCCGCCATAGGCCAGGGCCTCGCCGAGCGTGACATTGACGCGGCCGTTGCGGGCGTTCAGCGCGGCGGCGGACCGGCCGAACTGCGCCCGGCCGACGATCAGCTCGCGGGCCGAAACCCTGAGGTCGAGGTCGATGCTGGCGATGGCCGAGAGGTCGATCGGGCGCCGGCTCCAGCCCCGTCCGGCATCGGGCGTCAGGTTGAGGTCGCGGAAATAGGTCGTCGCGACGAATCGTCCGGCATCCAGCGTGCCGCGGACCTGCGGCCGCTCGCCCTCGAGGCTCACCGTCAGCGCTCCGTCGGCGACATTGCCGTCGAGTTCCGCATTGACCTTGGTGAAGGCGAGGGAGTTCGGCAGGACCTCCACCTGGCCCTTCAGGGCGAAGGCGCCGAGCGAGGGGCCGATGCCCGGGGTCTGCCCGATCCAGCGCAGGAAGCTGCGCATCGAGGGCCCTTCCAGCGTCAGGGCGCCGGCGGCGGTGACGGTATCGCCATTGGTCAGCGATCCGTCGAAACCGCCGCGCACCGGCCCCGAGGCGAAGCGCATCTTGAGGCCGGTCGGCTCGGCGATGAACAGCGCCTGCGGCCGCGCCACGATGGCATTGACCTCCACCTGCTCGCCATTGACGGTCAGCTTGCCCGAGATATTGGCCTGCCGGTCGGCGCCGGGCCAGGAGACGGCGAATTCGATGCCGGTCACCGCGAATGTCCGGCCGTTCTTCTGGTCGTTCACCGTCGCCGAACCGTCGGCGATACGGAAATCCGTCAGTCCGCCGCGTCTGAGGCGGCTTTTCTCGCGCAGGCGCTCGAAGGCCTTGTCCCAGTTGGACGCGCCGTTGGCGGCGACCTGGACGGACAGGCTTGGCCGGATCAGGGTA
This sequence comes from Phreatobacter sp., assembly GCF_022843985.1. Classification (GTDB taxonomy): domain Bacteria; phylum Pseudomonadota; class Alphaproteobacteria; order Rhizobiales; family Phreatobacteraceae; genus Phreatobacter. The sequence continues at coordinate 9,974 of NZ_JALHMP010000025.1, forward strand.
TAGTCGGAAATCGCGACGTTGCCGAAGATCAGTGGCAACAAGCGCAGGGCGCCGACCACTGCATCGGCGCGCGCCGGCGGTTCGCCCGTGGCGACATCGCCCACGCCGAAATGGACGTCGGACAGGCGGATGGAGAATTGCGGAACGACAGAGACGGCGATGTCGCCGCGGATGGATACCGGCATGCCGAGGCGGTCGCTGAGTTCGGTCACCACCGTGCGGCGCACCGTCTCGATAGGCAGCAGCAGCGGCACCAGCGCCAGCGCGCCGGCCAGCACCAGCGCGACCGCGCCGACCACGATCCCGATGCGGCGAAGGGGTGAAGCAAGGCTCAAGCGCAGCGGTCCCGATCCCGGCCCGGACCGCCCCCGATTGGGCGGACCGATCATGTCGCAATCCTGAAGAGACCGGGACCATGGAGATGCGACATGGCATTTCGATGGCCACAAACCGGCGGGACATCATGCATGACGCGCTGCGTCAATGACAATGGGAGGCCCGTATGGCCTCCCGGCGCGGTTCGGGCGGGCGCCGGGCCCGCCGGTGGTCAGGCGGCGGCCGCAAGGCCCGGCGCGACAGTGTAGCTCGCCTCGGTATTGGCCGCGATCTCCGCCAGGGTGACGCCCTCGGCGAGCTCGATCAGCGTCATGCCGCCACCGCCCTTCTTGTCGATGGCGAAGACGCCGAGATCGGTGATGACGAGATCGACGACGCCGGCCCCCGTCAGCGGCAGGTTGCACCGCTTCAGCAGCTTCGGGCCGTCCTTGGCGCTGTGCTCCATGACGACGACGACCTTCTGCACGCCGGCGACGAGGTCCATGGCGCCGCCCATGCCCTTCACCATCTTGCCCGGGATCATCCAGTTGGCGAGGTCGCCGTTCTCCGCCACCTGCATGGCGCCGAGGATCGACAGGTTGATATGGCCGCCGCGGATCATCGCGAAGGAGTCGGAGGAGGAGAAATAGCTCGTCGTCGGCAGCTCGGTGATGGTCTGCTTGCCGGCATTGATGAGATCGGGGTCCTCCTCGCCCTCATAGGGGAAGGGGCCCATGCCGAGCATGCCGTTCTCCGACTGCAGCTGCACGTTCATGCCGGCGGGAATGTGGTTGGAGACGAGCGTCGGAATGCCGATGCCGAGGTTCACGTAGAAGCCGTCGCGCAGTTCCTTGGCGGCGCGGGCGGCCATCTGGTCACGGGTCCAGGCCATGGTCAGGGTTCCTCTCAGGCTGCCTTGGGGCGGGTGGTGCGCTGCTCGATGCGCTTGGCGGCGTTCGGCACATGGACGATGCGCTTCACATAGATGCCGGCCGTATGGATGGCGTCGCCGTCGATTTCGCCGGCCTCCACCAGATGCTCGCACTGGACGATGGTCATGCGCGAGGCGGTGGCCATCATCGGGTTGAAGTTGCGGGCGGTCTTGCGGAAGACGAGATTGCCCTCCTTGTCGGCCTTCCAGGCATGGACCAGCGAGATGTCGGCGAAGAGGCCGCGCTCCATGACGTAGTTCTCGCCGTCGAACATGCGCACTTCCTTGCCCTCGGCGATCACCGTGCCGACGCCGGTCTTGGTGAAGAAGGCGGGGATGCCGGCGCCGCCGGCGCGGATGCGCTCGGCGAGCGTGCCCTGGGGGTTGAACTCGAGCTGCAGTTCGCCGGAGAGGAACTGCTGGGCGAAGAGCTTGTTCTCGCCGACATAGGACGAGATCATCTTGGCGATCTGCTTGGTCTCCAGCAGGATACCGAGTCCGGCGCCGTCGACGCCGGCATTGTTGGAGATGACCGTGAGGTTTTTGGCGCCCGAATCGCGCACCGCCTCGATCAGCACGTCCGGAATGCCGCAGAGACCGAAGCCGCCCGACATGATCGTCATGCCGTCCTTGATCTGGCCTGCCAGGGCCTCCCTCGCGGAGGAATAGACCTTTGAACTCATCGCGTAATCGCCTCTCAGCGGGCCTCGACGGCCTCTGGTGAACCTGCGCCCGTCCGGCTGCAGTCGACCGGCGGACAATGGTGGATTTTCCGCGGTGCATCAAGGATGAACCGCCCGTCAGGCCGGGCCGGGCGGCAGGCCTACAGCCCCAGCACCCGTGGCAGCCAGAGCGCCAGCTCCGGCACCGCCGCCACCATGGCCATGGCCAGCGTCATCGCCCCCACCATCCAGACGACCCAGGGGATCGTCGCCTCCATGGGGACCTTGGCGATCTTGCAGGAGACCATGAGATTGACCGCCACGGGCGGCGTGAACTGGCCGATGGCGATCATCATGGTGAGGACGACGCCGAACCAGACAAGGTCCCAGGAAAAGGACTGGGCGATGGGAATGAGGATCGGCAGAAGGATCAGGTAGATCGAGATCCCGTCGAGGAACATGCCGATGACCACCAGGAGGATCACCAGCAGGGCCAGCGTGCCGGCGCCGCCGAGGCCGAGCCCGACAATGGCGTCGGCGATCGGCTGGACGATCCCCAGCGTCGAGATCGACCAGGCGAAGACCGAGGCCAGCGCCACGACGATGAGGATGACGGCGGAGAGCTCGCCTGCCTCCACCAGCATCTCGTAGACGTCGCGCAGCGTCAGGGTCCGGTAGATGACGAAGCCGATGAACAGGCCGTAGGCGACGGCGATGACCGCCGCTTCCGTCGGCGTGAAGGCGCCGATGCGCATGCCGCCGAGGATGATGACCGGCGCCATCAGCCCCCAGATCGCCTCCTTGAACGTGCCCCAGACGGTGAGCGCATCGCCCGTGCCGCGCGTCTTGCCGCCGAAATCCTTCAGCCAGGAGATGATGAGGATCGGCACGATGATGGCGAGGCCGGCGAGAATGCCGGGGATCATGCCCGCCGCGAAAATGGCCGGGACCGACACGCCCGGCACCATCACCGCATAGATGATGAAGGCGATGGAGGGCGGGATGAGGATGTCGGTGGCCGCCGCGGCGCCGACGGTCGAGGCGATGAAGGCGCGGGGATAGCCGTCCTTGACCATGGAATCGGTCACCACCTGGCCGACCGCCGCGGAGGTGGCCGGGCCGGAACCCGAGATGCCGCCGATGACCATGGCGACCAGCACCGAGACGGTGGCGAGCGCCCCGCGACCGGCCCCGACCAGGGCGGTGGCGAATCGCACCAGGCGCAAGGCGACGCCGGTCCGGTCGAAGACGGCGCCGACCAGCACGAACATCGGGATGGCGATGAGCGGATATTTGGCGATGCCGGCATAGACGTTGGTCGGCATGGCCATGATGCTCTGCCCGGCGAGCCAGATCGCCAGGGCCCCGGCGAGGCCGAGGGAGACGCCGACGGGGACGGCGGCGAGCAGCATCACCACGAAGGCGGCGAAGAGGATGGTGGCGGTCATGCGTCCTCGCCGCGGGCGAGGCGGATGATGCGGCCGGCGGCCCGCGCGATCACGGCGATCGCCAGCAGCGGCAGCATGCCGGAATAGATCCATTGCGGGTTGCCGAGGCCCGGCGAGAGCACCTCGAAGCGGTATTCGTCCCAGGCGAGGCGGCCGCCATGGACGAGGAGCAGGCCGAAACAGACGATGACGAGGACGAGGACGGCGATCTCGCACCACCGCCGGCGCGTCGGCGTCATCGCGTCGATCAGCACCCCGATGCGGATATGGCGTCCGGTGGCGATGGCCAGCGACGAGCCGACCATGGTCACCACCACCATCAGCACCACCGAATATTCCTCGGTGAAGGCGAAGGAGACATTGGTGAGATAGCGCACCACCACATTGCCGAAGGTGATCAGCGCCATGGCCGCCATGGCGGCGGCGATCAGCATCTCCTCGAGCCGCAGGGGCACGCGGGTCTTCGGAGCCGGCGGGGGGGCCGTGGGGTCGCGGTCGACGGGCAAGGCGGGAGGCTTTCGCACGGACGGGCGCAGCCGGGGGGCCGGCTGCGCCGCAGGAGACGGGAGCGGGGATCAGCTCGCCGCGTTGGCGGCCGCCTCCGCCTTCTTGACCAGGTCGGCGCCGACCTGCGCTGCCCATTTGTCGAAGACGGGGCGCGTCACCCGGGCGAAGGCGCGCTTTTCCTCGGCCGTCAGCGTGACGGTGGCGACGCCGCGCTTGGTGAGCTCTTCCAGCGACGACTTGTCGTTGGGGTCGAGAATGCCGAGGCCCTTGCGCGTCGCGCCGATCTGCACCTTGGCGGCATCGCGGGCGCTCTCGCGGACGATCTCCTTGTCGGCGGCCGAGAACGTGTCCCAGACCGGCTTGGCGACATGGAACAGGCCGGCATCGACGCAGTAGTTCCAGATCGTCATGTGTTTCTGGGCCAGCGCGTCCATCTTCAGGCCGAGGAACAGGTTGATCGGATTCTCCTGGCCGTCGACCGCGCCGGTGGACAGCGCCGGCTGCAGGTCGGCGAAGGACATCTGCACCGGATTGGCGCCGAGGCCGTTATAGATGTCGGCGAAGATCGCACCGGCGGCGAAGCGGATCTTCAGGCCGCGCAGATCCTCCGGCTTCTGGATCGGCCGCTTCGAATTGGACAATTCGCGGAAGCCGTTCTCGCCCCAGGCCATCGGCACCACGTCGCGGCTCTCCATCACCTTGAACAGGGCCTGCCCGACCTCGCCATTGACGATGGCGTCGAAGGCCCGGTGGTTCGGCATCAGGAAGGGCAGGGAAAACAGGTTCATCTCGCGCACCTGCGGCGAGATGTTGATGGTCGAGGACACGGTGAAGTCGATGATGCCCTGGCGCATGGCCACGAGCTCACGCGTCTGGTCGCCGCCGACCAGCTGCGAACCCGGATAGACCTTGACGTTGATGCGGCCATTGGTGCGCTGCGTCACCATCTCGGCCCACTGGAAGGCGCCTTCGGAGAGGGCGATGGGGCGGTTGCCGACGACGGAGAGCTTGTACTCGCTCTTCAAAGTCTGGGCCTTGGAGACCCAGGGGGCCATGACGGCGCCAAAGCCGGCGGCGCCGATGCCGGCCACCGCGATGCGCCGCGTGACGGCGAAATCTGTCTTGCGCTCCGACATGGTGCGCCTCCTTCCCTTGGTGCGTTTCTCTCGACGATCCGGACATCTGGCGGCCCGGTATGAAGCGGGATCATGGGACGAGCCGAGGGCCGCTGGCAAGACCTTGCCGGCCGGCAATCGCGCGCCGCCGCGCCGCGGCCCCCCCCGCCACGATGCCGGTCGGCGGGGGATGAAACCGCTGCAAAGCCCCGGTGCGACGTCTCGCCATCCTCCGAAGGGCTGAATCCCGGCAAAATTGCCGCAGATCTCATTGACCTCGCCGTACTCATGAGTAGGTTGCGAGCAAGGACCGGGCCCCGCAGGCCCGCGCAGGAACGCATCGTGTCGAAGACGGCTGAAGCCGCGCGGCACGCCCAGGGGAGGACTTGGCGGTGTCGCCATCAGATTCGGCCGCGCCCGTGCGGCCGCCAGCCGCCCGTCTCGACGTCGAGAACCTGTCGCTGCAGTTCGGCGGGGTGAAGGCGCTCGACGGTATCGACCTGCATGTCGAACCCGGTTCGATCACGGCGCTGATCGGCCCGAACGGGGCCGGCAAGACCTCGGCCTTCAACGCCATTTCCGGCTTCTACCGGCCGAAGACCGGAACGGTGAAGCTGGACGGCGTCGACATCACCCAGGTCCCGGCGCGCGACCGCGCCAAGCTCGGCCTCGCCCGGACCTTCCAGAACATCGCCCTGTTCCGCGGCATGACCGTGCTCGACAACATCAAGCTGGGCCGCCACGCCCATCTGACCTCCGGCGTTTTCGGCGCCTTCCTCTACTGGGGCAGGACCCGGCGCGAGGAGATGGAACTGCGGGCCGAGATCGAGCGCGACGTCATCGACTTCCTCGAACTCGACCATATCCGCAATGTGCCGGTGGCGATCCTGCCCTACGGCCTGCAGAAGAAGGTCGAACTCGCCCGCGCCCTGGCCATGCGCCCGCGCATCCTGATGCTCGACGAGCCCGTCGCCGGCATGAACCGCGAGGAGACCGAGGACATGGCCCGCGCCATTCTCGACGTGCGCGACGAATGGGGCGTCACCGTGCTGCTCGTCGAGCATGACATGGGCATGGTCATGGACATTTCCGACCATGTCTGCGTGCTGAATTTCGGCCGCCGCATCGCCGCCGGCTCGCCGACCGAGGTGCGCAACGACCCCGACGTGATCAAGGCCTATCTCGGCGGCTCCGGCGATCCGCGCAAGGCCGCTCTCGACGGCGCCGCAATGGGCGAGGTGGCGTGATGGCCGTGGAATTCATCGACATTGTCGAGACGAGCCTTGCCGGCATCGGCACCGGTTCGCTCATGGCGCTGACGGGGGTCGCCTTCGTCATCATCTACAAGGCCACCAAGGTCATCAATCTGGCCATCGGCGAGATGCTGATGATCGGCGCCTTCGTGTTCTACGGCTTCTCGGCGGGCCTTGCCCTGCCGATCTGGGCCTCGGTGCCTCTGACGCTGGTGGTGGCCGCCCTGATCGGCGGGCTGATCGAGCGGACGATGATCCGCCCCCTGCTCAAGGACAATCCGGTCTCGGTCTTCATGGTGACGATCGGCCTGACCTCGGTGCTGATCGGCGTCGTCGAGCTCGTCTGGTCGGCCGAGCCGCGCCGCCTCCCCGAGTTCCTGCCCTCCCAGCCGGTGCTCCTCGGCGATGCCTTCATTCCCTCGAAGACGGCCTATTCCTTCGTCATCGCCGCCGCGGCCATGGCGGTGCTGATCACCGTCTTCGCCTTCTGGCGCGGCGGCATCGCGCTGCGCGCCACGGCGACGGACCGCGCCGCCGCCTCCTCCGTCGGCATCGACGTGCCCGGCGTCTTCTCCTTCTCCTGGATGCTGGCGGCCGTCGTCGCGGCGCTGGCCGGCATCCTCGTCGGCTCGGTCGGCGGCATTTCCTCGGCCATGGGCCTGTTCGGCCTGTCGGTCTTCGTCGTGGTCATCGTCGGCGGCCTCGATTCCATCCTCGGCGCCCTCATTGCCGGCCTCTTCATCGGCTGGCTGGAGGCCATGGTCGGCCGCTTCATGGGTGGCGAGTTCAAGCTTCTCGCCACCTTCACCATCCTGCTCGTCGTGCTGGTGGTCAGGCCCTACGGCCTGTTCGGCACCCACGAGATCGAGAGGCTCTGAGCATGCCGCGGAACAGTGGGAACCGGTTTTCCGGCAACGGCATGCGGCTCCAAGGAACTCTTGGCATGCCGCGGAACAGTGGGAACCGGTTTTCCGGCAACGGCATGCGGCTCCAAGGAACTCTTGGCATGCCGCGGAACAGTGGGAACCGGTTTTCCGGCAACGGCATGCGCAAGCTGAGGGCATTCTGATGCGCGTCGGTACCGCCAAACAGAGCTACGCGGCTGACGAAGGCCTGTTCAAGACCGACACCCAGAAGGTCTGGTTCGGCCTGCTGCTCGCCGCCCTCGTCCTGTTTCCGCTGAACGGCTCCAGTTACTGGATGTTCCTCGCCGTCCTGGTGATGATCAACGTCATCTCCACCACCGGCCTCAACATCCTCACCGGCTATACCGGCCAGGTCAGCCTCGGCCATGCCGCCTTCATGGCGGTCGGCGCCTATACGGTGGCCTTTTTCGACGGCCGCTTCGGCACGCCGGTCCTCCTGAATCTCGTCCTCGCCGGAGCGGTGGCCGCCGGCATCGGCTATCTCGTCGGCCTGCCCTCGCTGCGCATCAAGGGGCTCTATCTCGCCATCGCCACGCTGGCCGCCGCCGTCATCCTCGGCTTCATCTTCCTCAACTGGACGCCGGTGACCGGCGGCCTGCGCGGTCTCAACGTGCCCACCGCCACCATTGCCGGCATCGAGCTGGCCACCCCTGACCGCCTCTACTGGCTGGTCATGCCGATCACCGTGGTCATGGTTCTGGCGGCGAAGAACCTGTTCCGCACCCGCGTCGGCCGCGCCTTCATCGCCATCCGCGACCGCGACATCTCGGCGGAGATCATCGGCATCTCGCTGTTCAAGTACAAGCTGATGAGCTTCGCCATCTCGTCCTTCTATGCGGGCGTCGCGGGCGGCCTCTGGGCCTATCTGTTCCGCGTCGTGACGCCGGAGAGCTTCCCGGCGCTCGCCTCCATCTTCTTCCTCGCCGCCGTCATCGTCGGCGGGGCCGGCACCATTGTCGGCGGTATTTTCGGGGCCGTCTTCATGACGCTCATCCCGGAATTCCTGAAGCTTTCGGCCACCGCTCTCGTCCCCTGGTTCCCCGACGCATCCATCTATCTCGCCCCGGTCCGCAACATCATCTTCGGACTGCTGATCATCGGCTTCCTCATCTTCGAACCCATGGGGCTCGCGGAGATGTGGCGCAGGACGCGCCGCTACTTCGCCCTCTGGCCGTTCAGGACGTGAGCCCAAAACACAAGAACCGCCGCCAAGGCGGAATTCAAACCCCGAGGAGACAACCATGACCCGTCTGACCCGCCGTGCATTCCACCAGCTCGGCCTCGGTGCCGCCCTCGTCTCGACCGCGAGCGGCCGCGCCTTTGCCCAGGCCCCCGAAATCGTCATCGGCGCCGCCAATCCGATGTCCGGCGTCTTCGCCTTCGCCGGTGTCGAGGGCTTCGAGGGCGGCCGCGACCATTTCGAGTTCGTCAACCGCGCCGGCGGCGTCGCCGGCCGCCGGATCCGCTATGTCAACGAGGATTCGGGCTACCGAGTCGACAATGCCGTCGCCATCTTCACCCGCATCACCTCGCAGCATCAGACGCCGGTCTTCTTCGGCGATTCCACCGGCTTCCAGAAGGCGATCAATCCGGAGCTGAACCGCCGCGGCACCACCGTCATGGGCGGCGCCTCCTTCGCCTCCGAGATCGACAATGCGCAGGCCTTCCCGAACCAGTGGATTCCGGGCCCGAACTATTCGGACCAGATGCGCGTGCTGCTGCGCTACATCGCCGCCCAGAAGAAGGGCGCCTCGGTGGTCCTGGTCCATTCCGACACCGAGTTCGGCCGTGACCCGATCGCCGCGGCCGAGGCCGAGGCCAAGCGCCTCGAGCTCAATGTGGTCGAGAAGATCGTCACCCAGCCGGGTTCGGTCGACGTCTCCGGCGACGTGCTGAAGATCCGCCGCCGCAACCCCGACTACGTCATCTTCCACGGCTATGTGCTGCAGCCGATCCCGGAATTCATGGCCCAGGCCCGCCAGGCCGGCATGACCTCGCGGTTCATGGGCACGTTCTACTCCACCGACACCGTGCTGATGAACCGCGCCGGCGCGGCCGCCGACGGCTACATGGGCGTCTCCTGCTACAATTTCGACGCCACCGCCCGGGGTGTCCAGGTCGAGGCGATCCGCGCCGCCAATGTCGGCAAGACCCGCACCCATGCCTATTACCAGGGCTGGACCAACGCCATGCTGGCCATCGAGGTGCTGCGCCGCACCCTCGCCGCCAACGAGGAACTGACCGCCGTCAACATGATGAAGCACGCCCGCGCGCTGAAGAACTACGACACCGGCGGCATCTTCGGCGTGCCGGTCTCGATGGTGAACAACTCCTTCCCGCATGGCCGCGTCTACCAGTACAGCGCCGCCGACAAGATGCTGAAGCCGGCCTCCGACTGGATCACCATCACCGCCGGCGCCTGATCCCGGCCGGGGCGGCCGCTGCGCGCGGCCGCCCCGCCATCCCATCTCCAGTGCCCGAGGGCCCCATGGCGACGACCGGCGACCTCATTCTCGAGGTGAACAACATCGAGGTGGTCTACGCGAAGGCCATCCAGGCCCTGCGCGGCCTGTCGCTTGCCGTGCCGAAGGGCAAGATCGTCGCCCTCCTCGGCTCCAACGGCGCGGGCAAGTCGACCGTCCTCAAGGCCGTCTCGGCGCTCCTGCCCATGGAGAACGGGCTCGTCACCGAGGGGCGCATCAGCTTCGACGGCGAGACCGTCGAGCAGAGCGCGCCGCACAAGCTCGTCCGCCGCGGCCTGTTCCATGTCATGGAGGGCCGGCGCATCTTCGGCGACCTGACGGTGGAGGAAAATCTCACCGCCGCCACCTATGCCCTGACAGGGCGCTCCGGCATCACCCCGGACTTCGACATCGTCTACCGTTACTTTCCGCGCCTGGCCGAACGGCGCAAGTCCATTGCCGGCTATCTGTCCGGCGGCGAGCAGCAGATGCTGGCCATCGGCCGCGCCCTCGTCGCCAAGCCCCGCGTCATCCTCCTCGACGAGCCCTCGCTCGGCCTGGCGCCGCTGCTGGTCGAGGAGATCTTCGGCATCATCGCCCGCATCAATGCCGAGGAGGGCGTCTCCATGCTGCTCGTTGAGCAGAACGCCTCCGTCGCCCTCTCCATCGCCCATTACGGCTACATCATGGAGACCGGGCGCATCGTCATCGACGGGCCGACCGAGAAACTGGTCGCCGACCGCGACGTGCAGGAATTCTATCTCGGTCTCGCCCACAAGAGCTATCGCGACATCAAGCACTACAAGAGGCGCAAGAGGTGGCTGTCATGACCGCAACCGTCCTTCCGCTGGACATGGCCCGCGAGGCGGCGAGTCCCGCGGCCGCCGATCCCGCCGCTGCCCTGCCGCCGCTCTCGGTCGTGCAGATGTTGAAGAAACATGCCGCCGAACGCGGCACCGAGATCGCCCTGCGGCAGAAGCGGTTCGGCATCTGGCGTCCGACGACCTATGCCGAGTACTGGCTGCGCTCCTGCCACCTCGCCCTCGGGTTCCGCGCCGTCGGCCTCGAGCCCAGGGGCCATGTCGGCATCATCTCCGAGAACCGCATCGAATGGGTGCTGTCGCAGATGGGCGCCGGCGTCCTCGGCGCCGTCACGGTCGGTGTCTATCCGACCAGTCCGGCCAACGAGGTCGCCTATGTGCTCGACCATGCCGACTGCACCATCGTCGTCTGCGAGGATCAGGAGCAGATCGACAAGGTGGTCGAGGCCCGCGCCGACCTGCCCAAGGTGAAGAAGATCATCGCCCTCGAGGACCGCGGCCTCGCCGGCTACGAGCCGGGCCTGGTCATGACCTTCGACGCCGTCGAGGCGCTGGGCCGGGCCGAATACGAGAAGAACCCCGCCATCATCGACGACCTGATGCGCGATCACCGGCTCTCGGACATTGCTCTGTTGATCTATACATCCGGATCAACCGGCAAGCCGAAGGGCGCCATGCTCTCCTTCGCCAATATCCGCGCCGGCGCCAACGGCCTGCTCGACCGCTACGGCATCGGCACGGGCTGGACGGCACTGTCCTATCTGCCGCTCTGCCACGTGGCGGAACAGGCGACCACGGTCTTCGGCCCGCTCTATGCCGGCAGCCGCGTCGATTTCGGCGAGTCGCTGCGCACCGTCCAGGAGGATCTGCGCGAGGTCGCCCCCACCAGCTTCCTCGGCGTGCCGCGCATCTGGGAGAAGATGCATTCGGGCATCCGCGTGAAGATGTACGAGGCGCGTCCCCTCCAGAAATGGCTCTACAAGACCGCCTTCGATCTCTGCGCGCCCTTCGCCGACAAGCCGCGGTCGCAATGGACGCTCGCGGAGCGGGCCAAATATGCGCTCGCCTATGTCACGGTCTTCCGCGCCCTGAAGAACGCCATCGGCCTGACCCGCTGCCGCATCGCCTTCACCGGTGCCGCGCCGATCTCGCCCGAGGTCATCCGTTTCTTCCGCACCATCGGCGTGCCGCTGGTCGAGATCTACGGCATGACCGAGACCTCCGGCGGCGTTCTCGGCCAGACCCTTGACGATGTCGTGGTCGGCACCGTCGGCAAGCCGATGAAGGGCACCCAGATCCAGCTCGCCGAGGACGGCGAGATCATGGCCCGCGGCGCCACCATCTTCGAGGGCTATTACAAGAACGAGGAGGCCACCCGCCAGACCATCGTCGACGGCTGGCTGCGCACCGGCGACGTCGCCGAGATGCAGGGCGGGCACTTCAAGGTCATCGACCGCAAGAAGGACATCATGATCACCGCCGGCGGCAAGAACCTGTCGCCCACCGAGATCGAGCATGCGGTGAAGCTCAGTCCCTTCATCAAGGAATGCATCGTCTTCGGCGACCGGCAGAAATATGTCGCGGCGCTGATCCAGATCGACATGGAGACGGTCGGCAAATGGGCCGAGATGAAGGGCATCGCCTTCACCAACTACAAGAACCTGTCGCAGGCTCCCGAGGTCGTCGCTCTCGTCCAGCAGGCCGTCGACAAGGCCAATGAGGGCCTCGCCCAGGTCGCCAACATCCGCCGCTTCGAGATCCTCGACAAGGAACTCGACCATGACGACGGCGAGGTCACCGCCACCATGAAGGTGCGCCGCAAGGCGATCGAGGCGAAATATGCCGAGGCCATCAGGCGCCTCTACGCGTGAGGGGCTTCTCGCGCGGCGCCTCCCTCCGGACCCGCGCCTTGCATCACCGAAGGACGCACTTTCGCGGTGCCAGGAGCCCGTCTGGAGCAAGTGGTCGAACGAGCGGACCTCGAAACCGAGCCCCACCCTTCCCCTCCCCGCTGCGCGGGGAGCGGACCCTCACCTCCCGCTTCCCTTCTACCGGTCGCGCCTGGCCCGACCGATGAACAGAGGGGCCGCCGTGGAAGTCCCCCTCCCCGCGCAGCGGGGAGGGTTAGGGTGGGGCCTCTGAACAGCGGCGCTCCCGAACGGGGCGATGAGGCAACAGCGCCCCGCTCTCACACCCCTGCCGCCACCCCCGCCGGCGTCACCATCAGCACCTTGCCCGCCCGTCCGCCCGCACCGGCGAGCGTCATGGCCCGTGCCGCTTCCGCCATCGGCACCACCTCTGCCACCGGCGTCGTCAGCGTGCCCTCGGCCATGCCGCGGGCGATCCGGCCATAGGTCTCGGCGATGCGCGCCCGGCCGGCATCCTGGAACCAGTGGATCAGCCAGAAACCCTTCAGGGTGATCTTGCGGAAGATCAGGTGCTGGGCGTCGATCCGGCATGGCTCGCCGGAGAGCAGCCCGTAATTGACCACCGTGCCGCCATCGGCGAGGGCCGCCGCCATGACCCCGGTCGCAGCCCCGCCGATGGCGTCGATGGCAAGCTTCACCGGCGCGCCGCCGGTCGCCTCCTGCACCCGTTTGCGGAAGGCTCTCGCGTCATCCAGCGCATCGGCGAAAACTGCCGTCCCGCCGGCTGCCGTGACGCCCGCCACCGCATCGGCGCGGCGCACCACGTTCAGCGTCTTGATCCCGCGCTGCGCCGCGAGCTTGACGAGGAAGGTGCCGACGGCGGAATTCGCCGCGTTCTGCATCAGCCAGTCGCCCGGCTGCAGCGCCACCTGGTCGGAGAGCAGCGCCTCGGCGGTGGCGGGGTTTCCCTTCAGCATGGCGGCCTGCTTCAGGTCGATATCGGCGGGCAGGGTCATCACCAGCCCGGCCTTCATGTTCACCCGCTCGACCCAGCAGTTGAGGATCATCGGTGAGACGATGTCGCCGAGGGCGAGGCCGCTGACGCCCGCGCCGACCGCCGCGATGCGCCCCACCGCCTCGCCGCCGGGAATGAAGGGCAGGGGCGGCCGCGACGTGCCGTAGAGCCCCTGGATCTGCAGGAGATCCGAGGGATTGATGTTGAGGACCAGCATCTCCACCGTCACCTCGCCGGGACCGGGCGATGGCGGCTCCGGCAAGTCCTTCAGCCGGATGGTGGCGGCGGGATCGCCGAACCCCTCGATGACGATGGCGTGCATGGGCGTGTCCCCCGGTATGGCTGGGCCGTCTTGCGGATGCGCTCTCAGTCGGCAAAACCAATGAACCGGTAGTCCGGCGCCGAGGTGTTGTGCCGGCTCGGCACCGCCCGCGTCAGCTTCATCTCGATGCCCTCGCCGCCGCGGAAATCCATGACCGGGGCCTCCTGCCAGCGGTTGGCGCCGGCCGCGCGCCATTCGACGCGGGCGCCGTCGGCATTGGTCTCGGTCACATACATGGAGCGCAGGCCGGCGAAGGGGCCGCCGCTGACGGGCCGCTCCAGCGTCACGTCGAGCGCGACCCGCACCTGGTCGATCTCCGCCACCTTGACCGTGGCGCTGCCTCCGGCCCGGAAGCTCAGCTGGAAGGTCATGGTCGCGGGGTCGAAGCGGATGGCCGAGAGGTTCACCACCGGCCGCTGCATCACCTCGATCGGTCCGATCAGCGCCGAGGTGCCGTAGACGATGTCCGGCAGATGCGCCGGCGGCCGCGGCTTCAGCCGCCAGTAGCCGTCGACCGGATACATGACCAGGAACTCGTAGGGAGCCGCGGTCCCGTGCTTGAGGAAGAGCTGGAACAGGTGGAAACCGTTCTCGGTGCGGCTGCCGACCGTCACCGGCACCTGTTCGGGCCGCCAGAACTTGTCGAAGGTGATGCCGACGACCTTCAGCCTGTCGTCCTCGTGCATGACCACGGTGCGCGGCGTGAAGCGGAAATCGGCCTTGTCGGTGATGGTGCAGTCGGTGAAGTCCGGCGCCGTGATGTCCTGCACGATGGTGCCGATCACCGCCGGATGGGTCGCTTCCACCCGGAATCGCCGCACCGCCGGGCTGTGCAGACGCAGGTCGACATTGTCCTCCTCGGCGCAGAGCGTCGCGACGCTCTCGTTGGCGATGCGGACGCTGGCGGGGGCGGCGAGGCCGGGGGCGGCGAAGCAGGCGAGGGTGGCGGCGACGAGCAGGGGACGATGCATGGAAAAGCTCCTTGAGCCTACCGCCTAGCAGGCCGCGCCGCCGCGGCAAAGCCCGCCCGGTGCCGCATCAGTTGCGGTCGTCCGGCAGCACCGGCAGGGCGTGAAACTCGATGCCCTCCTCGGCGAGCTCGCGCGCCTCCTCGGGGCTCGCCTGGCCATAGATCGAGCGGTGTTCGGCCTCGCCGTAATGGATCTTGCGCGCCTCCTCGGCGAAGCGCTCGCCCACCGGATCGGCGTTCTTCACCAGATGCTCGCGCAACTCGCGGATCTTGGCGCGCAGCTCCTGTTCGGCCGGCGAGACCATGGCGACAGGCGCGGGCGGCGCGGCGGCAGGCGGTGCCGGTTCCGCCGCGGCGCGGCGGTCCTTGCGCGCCACCTGCGGCGCCATCAGCGCCTTGTCGACGCGGGTCGCGCCGCAGACCGGGCAAGCGACGAAGCCCTGTTCGCGCTGCGCCTCGTAGCTGTCGGAGGAGGGGAACCAGCTCTCGAAGTCATGGCCCTTCTCGCAATGGAGCGCATAGCGGATCATGGCGCCTCCGCCATGCGGAACACCCGGCCGTTGGTCAGCGAGGGAATGCGGCCGCGGGTCTCGCCGACCTGGGCCGGATCGATGGTGGCGAGGATGATTCCGGGCTCGTCATGGTCGGCCTCGGCGAGGATGCGGCCCCAGGGGTCGACGATGAGGCTGTGGCCATAGGTCGCCCGTCCGCAGGCATGCTGGCCGCCCTGCGCCGCCGCAATCACGAAGGCGCCGTTCTCGATGGCGCGCGAGCGCATCAGCACGTGCCAGTGCGCCTCCCCCGTCGGCACGGTGAAGGAGGAGGGGATGGCCATGACGCCGGCCCCCTGTTCGGCGAGCTTCCGGTAGAGGTTGGGAAAGCGCAGGTCGTAGCAGATGGTGACGCCGAGGCGCATCCAGGGCAGGTCCGCGGTCACCGCCACGTCGCCGGGCGCATAGGCCGCCGATTCCCGGTAGGTCTGGCCATTGGGCAGGGTGACGTCGAACATGTGGATCTTGTCATAGGCGGCGACCACCTCGCCGTCCGGCGAGATGAGATAGGACCGGTTCGCCGCCTGTTTCTCGCCGATGCGGATGGCGAGCGAGCCCACATGCAGCCAGATGCCGAGCGCCATGGCCTCGGCCTGGAACAGCGGGATCGACGGATCCTCGGCCTCGGAGCGGATGGCCTCGAAGAATTTCGGCCGGTCCGGCTGCAGGATATTGGTCATTTCCGGCGTCTGGACATAATCCGCCCCGGCCCGCGCGGCCTCGCGGATCAGGGCGATGGCCTGATCGATGCTCGGCTTGACGGCGACGTCCGCGCGCATCTGCACGCAGGCCGCGGTGAAGGATCCGTCCATCGCGTCGGCCATGGCTCAGGCGGCGATCATCGGGTCGAGCTTGCCGGCGCCGTCCAGCGCATGGATGTCGTCGCAGCCGCCCACATGCCGGCCGCCGATGAAGATCTGCGGCACCGTGGTCCGGCCGCCGGCCTTCTGGATCATCTCGGCGCGCCGGTCCGGATGCTTCTGGATGTCCACCTCGGTGAAGGCGGCGCCCTTCTTGCGCAGCAATTCCTTCGCGGCATGGCAATAGGGGCAGTAATCCTTGGTGTAGACGACGATTTCCGGCATCGCGGCTTCCGTGGCGGTGGTGGGCAGGCCTTCAGATATGGACCGCGAAGGGCCCCTCCACAACCCTCGCCGCGGTGAGCACGTCGATGCGCGCCGCCCCGGCCCGCCGCAGCACCCGGCAGCAGGCCTCGATGGTGGCGCCGGTCGTCAGCACATCGTCGACCAGCACCAGCCGCTTGCCCCGGATCCAGCCCTTGCGGTCCTCGGCGACGCGGAAGGCGCCGGTGACATTGTCCAGCCGCTGCGCCCGCGTCAGCCCCACCTGATGGCGGGTGCGGCGCACGCGCCTGAGCAGCAGCGCCTCGTTGGCGAGGCCGGTCTGCGCCGCCATCTGGCGGGTCAGCTCCGCCGCCTGGTTGAAGCGCCGGGACACCAGCCGCGTCCAGTGCAGCGGCACCGGCACCAGCGCATCGGCATCGGCCAGCAGATCCCGTCCGGCCCGCACCATCCAGCCGGACAGCGCCACCGCCACTTCCAGCCGGTCGCCATATTTCAGCGCATGGACCAGGGCCCGGCCGACATCGTCGAAGCGGAAGGCCGCCCGCGCCCGGTCGAAGGCCGGCGGCTGGGCGATGGCGGCGGGCGACAGCGCGCCGGGGCCGAGATCGAAGGCGAGCGGCGTGCCGAGCCGCTCGCAGACCGGCGCGGTGATGAAGGCGACGCCCTTCCAGCAGGCGGGGCAGAGCGCGTGATGACTGCCGACGGGATTGCGGCAGGCGATGCAGAGCGGCGGCAGCAGCCAGTCGAGCATGCGGGCGCCGCCCGCGGCGAGCCGCCGCCGAAGCGGCGGCGGGGGAAGGGTGGGGGTCTCGGTGTCGCTCTCGCCGGTCACCCCGTCAGGCTGTCACGGCCGGTCCGGTGGCGGCAGTCGGACAAACCCGGGCCTTCCCACGAAAAAGCCGCCGGACACCGGCGGCTTTCACGAGACGGGGACGGCTTATGCCGGTCAGGCGTGGCCGGAAATCCACTGCTTCAGCGCCGCCTGCGGCGCCGCGCCGGTCTTGCGGTCGACCATCTGGCCGCCCTTGAAGATCATCAGCGTCGGGATCGACATGATGCCGTAGTTCGACGCGATCTTCGGGTTCTCGTCGACATTGACCTTCACGATCTTCACCTTGTCGCCCATTTCCGCCGAGATGGCGTCGAGGGCGGGGGCGATCATGCGGCAGGGGCCGCACCAGGGCGCCCAGAAATCGACGACGACCGGCGTGTCCGACTTGATGACGTCGGCGTCGAAGGATGCGTCGGTGGTGGCGGCAACGGCGCCCATGGCTTGTCTCCTGGCAGGTCCGGAGGAATCGGAACGTTGCCGTCAAGGTAAGCGCCGGACGCCCCCTGTTCAAGGCGCGGGCAGGGGATGTTCACCGCCTCGTGACGCCCTCAGCCTTTCGCCACGGCCTGCCAGCCCCGCTCGATGGCGAAGGCCGCGAGGCCGATGGCCAGGCCCCAGAAGGCAGCGCCGATGCCGGCCACGGTGACGCCCGAGGCCGCCACCGCGAAGGTGAGCAGCGCCGGAAAGCGGGTCTGCGCATCGCCCATGGCCACCGCCAGCGAGCCCATCAGCGCGCCGCTGAGCGCCAGGCCGGCAATGGTCGCGATCAGCGCCTTGGGCATGGCGGCGAAGAGCGCGACGAAGGGGCCGGCAAAGGCGGCGAAGAGGATGAAGGCGATGCCGTAGATGATCCCGGCCGGCCAGCGCTTGGCCGGATCGGGGTGGGAATCGGGCCCGGCGGCGATGGCCGCCGTGATGGCGGCGAGGTTCGAGGGATGGGCGCCGAAGGGCGCCGAGATCAGCGAGACGAAGCCGGTCGTGGCGATGATCGGCCCGACCTTGGGGTTATAGCCGTTGGCGCGGAGCACGGCGATGCCGGGCAGGTTCTGCCCCGCCATGGTGACGAGATAGAGCGGCACGCCGAGACCGATGAGAACGGCCGGCGCGAAGACCGGGTGGGTCCATTCCAGATGGGCGAGGCCGAGATCGGTCGGCAGCGGCCCGGCGAGCCCCAGCGCATAGGTCAGGGCCACGCCGGCCACGACCACCACCAGCATGGCGCTGGCCGGATGGGCGAGGCGCATGACCAGGAAGATCGCCACCAGCGGCAGGACGAGCCAGGGGGCGCCGGGCGCGACCAGCGCCACGTCCATGACGAACCTGACGAGGATGCCGGCGAGCATGGCCGCGGCGATGGCGGCGGGCAGCCGCGCCACCCAGTCGCCCAGCGGCTTGACCAGGCCGGTGAGGATGATGAGCCCGGCGGCCAGCACGAAGGCGCCGACCGCCTCGGGAAAGGCGATGCCGGAGGAGGCGCCGATCAGCGCCGCGCCGGGCGTCGACCAGGCGAGGACGATCGGGATGCGGTAGCGCCAGGTCAGCGCCAGGCCGCCGAGCGCCTTGGCGAGCGAGACGGCGGCAAGCCAGGAGATCGTCTGCGCCGGCGTCGCCCCGACGGCCTGCGCCGCCGCGATGACCAGCGCCACCGTGCCGGCAAAACCGACCAGCGGGGCGATGATGCCGGCGGCGAGGGTGGAGAGGGTCAGGGGCATGGCGTGGATCTATGGGTGAGGGAGCGCTGCATGAGGGAATTGCGTCCTTCGAGGCTCGTTCGCTTCGCTCCCTCGCACCTCTGGATGAGGAAGGGTGTGACTGGCAAGCCGGCCGTCGAAGCGGAACGGTAGCGCGTCGAACAGCCGCGATGCCATGCACCACCACCCTCATCCTGAGGTGCGAGGGCCTATGGCCCGAGCCTCGAAGGACGCAATTCCCCGGTGCAGGTCACCGGACAAAAAAAGGCCCGGCGCGAAGCCGGGCCTTCCTGTCGCAAAGCCGGAGCCTGCGATCAATAGCGGTAGTGGTCCGACTTGAACGGGCCGGTCTCCGGCACGCCGATATAGGCGGCCTGGTCGGGGCGCAGCTTGGTCAGCTTCACGCCGATCTTCTCGAGATGCAGCATGGCGACCTTCTCATCGAGGTGCTTGGGCAGCGTGTAGACCTTGTTCTCGTACTTGCCGGGGTTGGTCCACAGCTCGATCTGGGCGATCGTCTGGTTGGTGAACGAGGCCGACATGACGAAGGACGGATGACCCATGGCGTTGCCGAGGTTCACCAGGCGGCCTTCCGACAGGAGGATGATGCGCTTGCCGGACGACATCTCGATCTCGTCGACCTGCGGCTTGATGTTGTTCCACTTGAAGTTCTTCAGGCCGGCGACCTGGATCTCGTTGTCGAAGTGGCCGATGTTGCAGACGATCGCCCGGTCCTTCATGCCGCGCATGTGGTCGACCGTGACGATGTCCTTGTTGCCGGTGGCGGTGACATAGATGTCGGCGCGCGGCAGGGCGTCCTCGATGGTGACGACCTCATAGCCTTCCATCGCCGCCTGCAGGGCGCAGATCGGATCGACTTCGGACACGAGCACGCGGCAGCCGGCCTGGCGGAGCGAGGCGGCCGAACCCTTGCCGACATCGCCGAAGCCGGCGACGAAGGCGACCTTGCCCGACATCATGACGTCGGTGCCGCGGCGGATGGCGTCGACCAGCGATTCACGGCAGCCGTAGAGGTTGTCGAACTTCGACTTGGTGACGCTGTCATTGACGTTGATCGCCGGGAACAGCAGCTTGCCGGCAGCGGCCAGCTGATACAGGCGGTTGACGCCCGTGGTGGTCTCTTCCGAGACGCCCTTGATGTTCTTGGCGACCTCGGCGAACCAGCCCTTCGGCTTCTCGGCGAGCGTCTTCTTCAGGAGCGCGAAGAAGATCTCCTCCTCTTCCGATTCCGGCTTGTCGAGGAAGGCGGTGTCGCCGTTCTCGGCGCGCAGGCCGAGATGGACGAACATGGTGGCGTCGCCGCCGTCATCGAGGATCATGTTCGGCGTGCCGCCGCCATGCCAGTCGAACAGCTTGGCGGTGTAGTCCCAGTACTCGGTCAGCGTCTCGCCCTTGTAGGCGAAAACCGGAATGCCGGCGGCGGCGATGGCGGCGGCGGCATGGTCCTGGGTCGAGTAGATGTTGCAGGACACCCAGCGGATGTCGGCGCCGAGCGCCTTCAGGGTCTCGATCAGCACCGCGGTCTGGATGGTCATGTGCAGCGAGCCGGCGATGCGCGCGCCCTTCAGCGGCTGCGAGGCGCCGAACTCGGCGCGCGTCGCCATCAGGCCCGGCATTTCGGTTTCGGCGAGGTCGATCTCCTTGCGGCCGAACGGAGCGAGCGAGATGTCCTTGACGATGAAGTCTTTGCCTTGGTCGAGAGCCATGGGTTCCTCGGAAGTGCGCAGCGGAAGGCGGGCCGGACGGATATCCAGCTTGTCGGCGGCGGCTCTAGCACGGGTCGCGAACGGAGGCAATAAAGACATAAAGATTTCTTTATGTCTGGGGACAGGGTGGTGAACGGAGGGTGAGGGGGACGCCCCGCCGGGCAGATGCGGTGGAGGCGCGTGGGACGCACGTGGGAACTGCCAGGTTGCAGGCTGCCTCAAACCTCTCCGTCATGGCCGGGCTTGTCCCGGCCATCCACGACTTGAACACGACTGTTGAAAGAGAAGTCGTGGATGCCCGGCACACGGCCGGGCATGACGGAAAGAGGTTCGGGTGAAAGTGTCACCTGCGTGGTTCGAGAACCCCACCGCCCCCCTCACGCCACCTCGTCCACCAGCTCGCCCAGCGCCTTGGCCGCATCCATCGGCGCCTGCCGCGTATCCGACAGCACCTTGCCGTCGCGGAACCGCACCACCCGTCCGGCGAAGGTCGCCACGTCAGCCTCATGCGTGACGATGAGCACTGTCATGCCCTGCCGGTTGAGGTCCTGGAACAGCGCCATGATCTCCAGCGAGGTGCGGCTGTCGAGGGCGCCGGTGGGCTCGTCGGCGAGCAGCACCTTCGGTCGGTTGACCAGGGCGCGGGCGATGGCGACGCGTTGCTGCTGGCCGCCCGAGAGCTGGGTCGGCAGGTGGTGGACGCGGCCCGCGAGGCCGACATGGCCGAGGGCCTCGGCGGCCCGCGCCCTGCGCTCGCGGCGCGGCACCCCGGCATAGACCATGGGCAGCGCCACATTGGCCAGCGCGTCCTGCCGGTCGAGCAGGTTGAACTGCTGGAAGACGAAGCCGATCTTGCGGTTGCGCACGTCGGCGAGGGCATCGGCCGACATCGCCGAGACCTCCTCGCCGTCGAGCACATAGCGGCCGGCGGTCGGCCGGTCGAGACAGCCGACCAGGTTCATGAAGGTCGACTTGCCCGAGCCCGACGGCCCCATGACGGCGACGAACTCGCCCTCGTCCACCTTCACGGAGACGCCGGCCAGCGCCGTCACCACCTGGTCGCCGAGCGTGTAGTGGCGGGCGAGATCGCTGGTGTCGATCAGCGCCATCAGAACATCCGGAAGCCGCGCGGCGCCGGCGCGGCCGCTCCCGGCGCCTGGCCGGTGCCGATGATGAGCGCGCGTCCCGGTTCGAGCTCGCCGCTCAGCACCTCGGTCATGGCGCCGTCGGTGATGCCGAGGCGCAGCGCCACCGCCTGCGGCTTGCCGTCGGCGCCGAGGGCGAAGACGCGGCCGGGCACGCCGCCATCGGCGCTGCGGGCCCCGTCGTAACGGGCACGGATGTCGACGAAGGCCGACCGCTGCGCGGCGGTCAGCACGGCCTCGATCTGGCGTGCCATCTCGTCGCGGATCTCGCGCATGCGCGTCACCCGCTGGCCCCGGTCCAGGGAGGGATCGGACAGGCTGCGGAACTGCGGCCGCGCCTCGGCGACGATGGCGTCGATCCGCTCCTTCTGCTCCGCCGTGAGCGCGAGTTCGGTCTTCAGCGTCTCGACGAACTCGCCGATCTGGCGGCCGCCGCCGCCGCCCGGGCCGCGGCCCATGCCCGGCCCCGGCGGAG
The DNA here is from genome assembly GCF_022843985.1 of Phreatobacter sp. Lineage (GTDB taxonomy): Bacteria > Pseudomonadota > Alphaproteobacteria > Rhizobiales > Phreatobacteraceae > Phreatobacter. Next base: position 32,095 of record NZ_JALHMP010000025.1, read on the forward strand.
CGAAGGGATTGGCCGCCGGCGCCTGGGCCTGCGGCCGTTCGGCCGCCGTTCCCGCCGGGCGCCAGCGCAGCGCCGCATTGGGCACCCGCACCACGCCCTCGCGGCGGTCCGAGATCACCCGCAGTGTGGCGGTCATGCCGGGCAGCAGCTCCATCCGCGGGTTCCGGAAGGAGATGATGGCCGTGTAGATGACGACGTTCTGCACCGTCTGCGAGCCGAGGCGGACCAGCTTCACCTCGCCGGTGAATTCCCGGCCCGGATAGGCATTGACCGAGAAGGTCACCGGCTGCCCGGAGCGCACCCGGCCCACATCGGCCTCGTCGACATTGGCGTAGATCTCCATCGACGTGAGATCCTGCGCGACCAGGAACAGGGTCGGGGCCTGCAGCGAGGCGGCGACCGACTGGCCGAGCTCCACCTGGCGCTGCACCACGGTGCCCCTCACCGGCGAGCGGATCTCGGTATTGGCGAGATCGACTTCGATCTGCCGGACCACCGCCTGGCGCTGGACGATCTGGGCGTCGATCGTTCCGGTCTGCGCCTGGGCCACCCGCAAGGCCGCCTCGATGGAGCGCTTGGAGGCTTCCGCCGAGGCGATCTGCGCGCGCGCCGAATCCCGGCCGGCGCGCTGTCCCTCGACATTCGCCCGGGCCGTGTCGATGACCGCCTGGGCGACGGCGCCGCGGGCGCCGAGTTCGCGCTGGCGCACATAGTTGCGCTCGGCTTCGGCGAGCTGCGCCTCGACCTGCGCCAGCTTGGCGGTGGCGTCCTGGCGGACTGCCTCGGCGCGCATGATCTCGGAGCGCGCCTGCTCGATCTGCGCCAGCTGCACCTCGCGCGCGGCGCGCACATTGGCGAGGTCGGCGCGGGCGCCGTCGAGGCGCGCCCGGACCTGCGTCGGATCGAGCCGGGCGAGGATCTGCCCGGCCTCGACCTGCGAATTGTAGTCGGCGAGGATCTCCTGCACCTGGCCGGAGACCTGCGATCCCACCACCACGGTGGAGATCGGATTGATCGTGCCGGTGGCATTGACCGCCGCGACCACGTCGCCGCGATCGACCCGGGCCGTGCGCCAGGCCGGCTGGTCGGCGACCGCGTGCGAACCCGGCCCGGTCAGCCACCAGGCGCCGCCCCCGAGGGCAGCCATGAGAAGAAGCAGGACGATCGAGCGGCGCATGTCAAAGGGAGTCCGGTACCATGTCGCCTGTCTATCACGGGTCACGCCCCTGCTCACGTGACAGTTTCGAAAGGTTCTGGATCAGCCGCGCCGCAGCGCCAGCGTCACCGTGCTGCGGTCCTGGAGATGGACCACAGCCGCGCCGCCGTTCATCGGTTCGAGCCGGACGATCGGGCGCGGCACCGCCACCCGCGCCACGATCCGCCCGCGTCCCCCCGCGAAGCTGACGGCCGTCAGGCTGAGGCGGTCGAGGGCCGGCAGGACGATCTCCGGGCGGCCGCCGCCGTCGATATCGGTGATCCGCGCCAGGTCGAGGTCGCGCGACCCGATGATGTGGTTGGTGACGCCGTCGAGCCGGGCCACCTCGGCAAGGGTGCCGCCCTCCAGCCGGTAGAGGCGCAGCGACCCGGCAATATGCGGCGTGATCACCGCGGCGATCAGCGGCCGCCCGTCCCCGGTGAAATCGGCGACCCCGACCGGATTGAGCCAGCGGTTGGGGATGCCGATCGGCGCGCTTTCCGCCAGCGGCGTGATGCCGTCCGGACCGATGCGGTAGACGGCCAGCGCCGCGCCGCGCCGCAGGTAGGACTTGACGACGATCGCCTCGGGCCGGCCGTCGCCATCGATATCCGCCAGCCGGACGCGGCGATCCTCGAACACCGCCTCCTCCGGCAGGGTGACATGGAACTGCCGCCCCGCCTGTTCCACGGCGAAGCCGCCGGCCTCGATGGCATCGCCGAGCACGGCATGGGCATAGCGGCTGGTCGGATCGGTCAGCCAGGCCGACAGACCGGCGGCCCGCGTGGTCTCGGTGTCGGGCAGCCTGCGGCGCGGCGCCTGGGCGCCGGCCGCGGCGGTCGAGGCCAGGAGCCCGGCGACCGCGAGGCGGCGGGTGATGGCAGGGAGATAGGTCATGGTGTCAGGCTTTTCGGTTCGGTCGTGTCGCGTCGTCATCGTCCCTCGCTGCCTTCGGCATACGGCGCGGCGGGGCGAAACGTTTCATCCGGCCCGGAACGCCTAGCTGCCGCGGCGCAACTCGGGATGCACGGTCTTGCCGAGAATGCCGCCGTCGCGGCCGATGACATGGCTGGTCGCGCCGACGATCAGCGGGTCGGGCTGCACCGCCACGGCGAGATCCTTGTTCGGATAGGGCAGGGACGACAGGAAATGCTGCATGCAGGCCAGCCGCGCCCGCTTCTTGTCGTCCGACTTGACGATGGTCCAGGGAGCGTCGGCGGTGTCGGTGTAGAAGAACATCGCCTCCTTGGCCTCCGTATAGGCGTCCCATTTGTCGAGCGAGGCGCGGTCGATGGGCGAGAGCTTCCACTGTTTCAGCGGATCGGTCTCGCGCGCCGCGAAACGGCTGCGCTGCTCCTCGCGCGACACCGAGAACCAGTATTTGAACAGCCGGATCCCCGCCCGCGTCAGCATGCGCTCCAGATCCGGGCACTGGCGCATGAATTCGAGATAGTCGGTGGGCGAGCAGAACCCCATCACCCGCTCGACGCCGGCGCGGTTGTACCAGGAGCGGTCGAACAGGGCGAGTTCGCCGGCTGACGGCAGATGGGCGATGTAGCGCTGGAAATACCATTGCGTCCGCTCCCGCTCGCTCGGCTTGGCGAGCGCCACGACGCGGGCGGTGCGCGGGTTGAGATGTTCCATGTAGCGCTTGATCGTGCCGCCCTTGCCGGCGGCGTCGCGGCCCTCGAACAGCACGACGATGCGCTCGCCGCTCTCCTCGATCCAGCGCTGCGCCTTCAGGAGCTCGCGTTGCAGCTCCAGCATGTGGGCCTCGTAGGGCTTGGCCGCCATGCGCGTCACGTAAGGATATTCGCCGCTTTCGAAGAGCCGGCGGATGGTGGCCGGGTCGCGCTTCATCTGGGCGATCTGGTGGCGCCCGCGCGCCGCCCGTCCCGGTCGGGGGCCGCCCGTGTCGGACAGGGCCTCTTCCCCGGCATCGCCCGCCGCCTGGGCAATGGCCGCTGCGCCTGCGGGTCCCGCGGCCCCACCGTCGTCCCTGTCCGGAGGCGCGGCGGGTGGCGGGGCCGCAGCGGGCTGCCCGGCCGCCGCCGGTGCGGGCTTGTCGATCTCGGAATGGATGATGTCGTCGAGGGCCATGGCCGTCATTCCCCAGCGTCAGTGCCGCAAGGAAACGCCGGAACCGCAGGCCCCGCCATGTTCTGGATCAACTGCCCAAGGTGCCCGGCTCCTTGACACATTCAGACATTCATATGTATAAGAAGAACTCGATGGGAAGTCGGGTCTTTTCCCGGCACCCGCCCACGCCATCGTGAGACCGCCATGTCGCTCCAGACCACGCTCGACTACCGGCCCGCCGCCCGTGCGGGGCTCATCATCGACTGGACCCCCTATCTCGTCGGCATCGGCATCGGCGTGCTCAGCTGGGTCGTCTTCCTCGTCGTCAACAACCCGCTCGGCATCACCACCGCCCTGTCCCAGGTCTCGGGTGCCGTCGCCACGCCGGTCCTCGGCGCCGAGGCCGTGGCCAGCAACAGCTACTGGGCGCGGAACCTCTTCAGCCTCGATTACGGCACGCTGTTCCTCGTCGGCACGCTGGCCGGCGGTTTCGGCTCGGCCGTGCTGGCCGGCTCCTTCCGCTTCGAACAGGTGCCCACCGTCTGGGCGGAGCGCTTCGGCCCCTCGCCGCTGAAGCGCTACGCCGCGGCCTTCCTCGGCGGCATCATCGCCATGTACGGCGCCCGCCTCGCCAATGGCTGCACCAGCGGCAACGGCATTTCCGGCGGCCTGCAGCTGGCGCTCAGCGGCTGGATCTTCCTCGCCGTGATGTTCGCCACCGGCACCGCCACCGCCTTCGCCATGTTCCGCACCGCCCGCTGATCCGAGGCCATCACCATGACCCTTCCCGTCACCGGCACCGCCGCCCTCGCTCTCGCCCTCGTCTTCGGTTTCGCCTTCGGCTTCCTGCTGCATCGCGGCCGCGTCGCCGACTACAACACCATCGTCCGCCAGTTCCTGTTCCAGGACTTCACCGTCCTCAAGATCATGATGACCGCCATCATCGTCGGCGGCGTCGGGGTCTTCCTCATGGTGCAGTTCGGCTATGCGAAGTTCCACATCAAGCCGACCGACCTGCTCGCCCTGACCCTCGGCGCCGCGCTCTTCGGCGTCGGCATGGTGCTCTACGGCTATTGCCCCGGCACGGCGCTGGCCGCCATCGGCGGCGGCAGCCTCCATGCCCTGGTCGGCGCTGGCGGCATGCTGCTCGGCGGCATCCTCTATGCCCTGACCTTCGATGGGGTGAAGGCCATGATCCTGCCCGTCGGCGCCCTCGGCCGGGTGCAGCTCCACACGCTGCTCGGCATCAGCCCCTGGCTGATCTTCGCGGCGCTGGCCGTGGTCGCCCTCGCCCTCTTCGTCACCGTCGAACGGCTCTCCGCCAGACGCGCCTGAGCCGCGCCGAGCCTCTCCCACGACTCGGGCGGAGCCCCCCGGCTCCGCCCGCTTTTTTTGCCGCGCCGCTGCCAGCCCCTGGCAGCAGCATGGCGGCAAGGCCGATGCCGCCCTTTCCCGCGCGTCCCGGCAGGCCCATAGTGTCGCCATGCCGAAAAGCCCCAAAGCCTCCGCGCCGAAGCCCGCCCGCGCGCCGAAGTCGAAAGCCGCCAAGCCGGAGCTGCAGCCGCTCGGGCCGGCGCTGGCCGACCTGCTCAACCCCGCCATCAACCGCGGCACCGCCGGCCTCGGCTCCGGCACCGGCCCGACCGGCGGCTTCGCCGAGGCGCCGCAGGCGGCCTTCAAGGCGGAGGCGACCCTCGCCGACAAGGCGCTCGCCCACCGCCTCGGCATCGGCGTCGACCAGGCCCAGGCCCTCGACATCGAATCGGAGATCGGCGCCTCCGGCGTCACCGCCACGGTCAAGGCGCTGGAGCGGCTGATCCAGGAGGGCCGGCCCGAGGTCGACGGCCGCACCTGGGTGCCGCACAAGCCGGCGCGCCCGGAGAAATGGGAGGGCGGCAAGCGCTTCGAGATCGTCTCCGGCTTCGAGCCGGCCGGCGACCAGCCCCAGGCCATTGCCGAACTGGTCGGCGGCATCCGCTCAGGCGAGCGCGACCAGGTCCTGCTCGGCGTCACCGGTTCCGGCAAGACCTTCACCGCCGCCCAGATCATCGCCGAGACCCAGCGCCCGGCCATCGTCCTGGCGCCGAACAAGACGCTCGCCGCCCAGCTCTATGGCGAGTTCCGGAGCTTCTTCCCCCACAATGCGGTGGAATATTTCGTCTCCTACTACGACTATTACCAGCCGGAGGCCTACGTTCCCCGCTCGGACACCTATATCGAGAAGGAATCCTCCATCAACGAGCAGATCGACCGCATGCGCCACGCGGCGACGCGCGCCCTGCTCGAACGCGACGACGTCATCATCGTCGCCTCCGTCTCCTGCATCTACGGCATCGGCTCGGTCGAGACCTATACGGCCATGACCTTCGGCGTGAAGGTCGGCGAGCGCCTCGACCAGCGCCAGCTCATCGCCGACCTCATCGCGCTCCAGTACAAGCGCACGCAGATGGACTTCTCCCGCGGCACGTTCCGGGTGCGCGGCGACACGATCGAGCTCTTCCCCGCCCATCTCGAGGACCGCGCCTGGCGCATCAACCTCTTCGGCGACGAGGTGGAGTCCATCGCCGAATTCGACCCGCTCACCGGCCAGAAGAATGCCGACCTCGGCTTCGTCAAGGTCTATGCCAATTCCCACTATGTCACGCCGCGCCCGACCCTCGTCCAGGCCATTGCCGGCATCAAGGAGGAGCTGAACTGGCGCCTCGACGAGCTCAACAAGGCCGGCCGCCTCCTGGAGGCGCAGCGGCTGGAGCAGCGCACCCGCTTCGACCTCGAGATGATGGAGGCCACCGGCTCCTGCGCCGGCATCGAGAACTATTCGCGCTGGCTCACGGGACGCCGCCCCGGCGAGCCGCCGCCGACCCTGTTCGAATATGTCCCCGACGACGCCCTGGTCTTCGTCGACGAGAGCCACGTCACCATCCCGCAGATCGGCGCCATGTACCGCGGCGACTTCCGGCGCAAGGCGACGCTCGCCGAATATGGCTTCCGCCTGCCCTCCTGCATGGACAACCGCCCGCTGCGCTTCGAGGAATGGGAGGCGATGCGGCCGCAGACCGTCCATGTCTCGGCCACCCCCGGCCCCTGGGAGCTGAACCAGACCGGCGGCACCTTCGCCGAACAGGTCATCCGCCCCACCGGCCTCATCGACCCGCCCTGCATCATTAGGCCCGCGCGCACCCAGGTCGACGACCTCATCGGCGAGGTCAAGGCCACCTCCGCCGCCGGCTACCGCTCCCTCGTCACCGTGCTGACCAAGCGCATGGCCGAGGACCTCACCGAATATCTGCACGAGCAGGGCGTCCGCGTGCGCTACATGCATTCCGACATCGACACGATCGAGCGCATCGAGATCCTGCGCGACCTCAGGCTCGGCGCCTTCGACTGCCTCGTCGGCATCAACCTCTTGCGCGAGGGCCTCGACATTCCCGAATGCGCCCTCGTCGCCATCCTCGATGCCGACAAGGAGGGCTTCCTGCGCTCGGAAACCTCGCTCATCCAGACCATCGGCCGCGCCGCCCGCAACATTGACGGCCGCGTGCTGCTCTATGCCGACCGCATGACCGGCTCCATGGAGCGCGCCATCGCCGAGACCAACCGCCGCCGCGAGAAGCAGACGGCCTGGAACGAGGCCCATGGCATCACGCCGCAGACCATCCGGCGCGAGATCGCCCAGATCCTCGACTCGGTCTACGAGAAGGACCACGTCACCGTCGATGCCGGCCTCGCCAAACAGGGCGCCGCCGTCGGCCACAATCTCCAGGCGGTCATCGGCGATCTCGAAAAGCGCATGCGCGAGGCCGCCGCCGACCTGCGCTTCGAGGAGGCCGCGCGCCTGCGCGACGAGCTCAAGCGCCTGCGCGAGACCGAACTCGCCATTTCCGACGATCCCCTGGCGCGGCAGGAGGCGGTGGACGACCGCACCGGCGGCTTCAGGGGCCCGAAGAAATATGGGCGGTCGGCGAACCTGCCGCCGTCACGGGCGGCGAAGCCGGGATTGGACAGCATGGGGCCGGGCACGGATCGCGAGGTGCCGGCGGGTGGGGCGGTCAGGAAGAAGGGTGGGGGGAAGCCGGGGAAGGGGTGGAGGGGGTAGGCGCAGCTATTGCGAGCATCGACCGAATCCTTATACCAATTGCGAGAGTAACTGGGTGGAGGCTGGGCATGCATCGCGTCGTTAAAGGACACCTCAGTGCATTCAACGACGCATTTGGCATTTGTTTGGAGGAATCAAAAGCGTTTGAAGCGTTCTGCTCTTATTCGCTTTTTAGGAAATATAGTTTTGACGCAGTTGAACCAGAATCGTTGATTTACGATGGGGATGACCCCGGTATCGATGCGATTATGATCTTCATTAATGATAAGCATATTACCACGCCCGAAGAAATGGACACTATATTTGGTGGAAAAAAGAACGATAACGATCTGACGTTTGTGTTTGTGCAAGCGAAAACATCAGAGAGCTGGGTTAAAAGTGAGATAAATACATTTGAGTCGGCTGTATTGGACTTTCTGTCGGAGAAGCCTCAACATAAAATGGCTGAGGCGCTCCAGGAGAAAAGGAACATATTTGATCTCGCCTTATCAAATGTAGGTAAAATAAAGGGCGGAAAGCCGAATTTCCATTGCTTCTTCGTCACTTCCGCTCATGCACCAGTTGCTGACGAGATCCTGAACGCTCGTAGCGTTTTCGAGGCAAGAGTTTCAGAAACAGGTTTGGCAAGAGACGTGGTTGTTGAGTTGATGGACCGCGATGGACTAATAGACGCATTTGTCGCTACGAAAGGCGGTTATGACGCCACATTCCGTATAATCGGTTCGGCCTCGTTTCCTAAGAGTCCAGGCATTGAAGAGAGCTACGCTGTTACGCTTCTAGCAAAAGACTTTATCGGAAAAGTCCTCGATGATGGGAATGGAAATCTCAGGAAATCAATTTTCGATGAAAACGTCAGGGATTTTATTGATTTCGATGATAGTGAAGTTAATACTGGAATGAAAGCGTCACTTTCGAATATTGACTCGAGAAAGAGGTTTGGAATTTTGAACAATGGCGTAACTATCGTATCGCCAGATGTTAGGTTGCAGAGCAATGAGATATATATATCGAATTATCAGATCGTAAATGGCTGCCAAACGTCCAATGTTCTGTTCGATTCGAGGGATGATATCGACGAAAATACTACGTTGATGGTAAAAATAATCGAAACAAAAGATCAAGTAATTGTCGATGACATCGTAAAATCGACAAACAGTCAGAATAAAATCGAAGATCACCAGTTTATGGCGACAATGGATTGCATTAAGAACATTGAAAGGTATTTTGCAGCGAGGTCTGATGACCAAGAGCAGAAAATGTACTTTGAGAGAAGGCCCAATCAGTACGACTCCGATGGAGTGCCAAATATAAGAATATTTAATATAAAGGAATTGGCTCGTTGCTGTGGCGCGATGTTTTTTGATCGCCCAGATCTTTCGGCGAGATACCCAAATCAACTTATCGGCGAAATGAGAAACACTGTTTTTAACACAATGAATAAAGAAGAAATATATTATACAAGCGCATATTCGTACTATAGATTACGAGTGGCTCTATCAAATCAAAGAATAGATCCTATGTTTAATCAAATGAAATGGCACGCTCTGATGGCGGTTAAATACGCGCTCGTTGGTGGCGCGGTGCCAAACGTAGGGAGCCATAAAATTGAAACTGTATGTGCAAGAATCGTCGATTTCATGTCGAAGAACGATGCTCCCTCCGCGGAAATATGGAAGACCATCGCTGAAGTATTTCGTTCATTCGGTCCTTTCGACCGTGATATGCTGCGGTCGGCGAGGCTAATGGCGGACATCCGATCCGCGGTGATCAGCAACTTCGGAAAAACCGGCGCTGTCGGGCACTAGGGGCGATCGTCGAGTGTCTAGCGACTATGAGCCCTGCGAATCGTTGCAAACGGCATGCAACGCCGCCGTCATAAGAGAAGTCGTGGATGCCCCCACAGAACCGGGCATGACGAAACGGCGCACCCGCGCTCCTTCTCCCCTCGTGGGAGAAGGTGGCGCCGTCAGGCGCCGGATGAGGGGCAGGTCGGCCCCCCTCACCCGCCCGCTGACGCGGGCACCCTCTCCCACAAGGGGAGAGGGGTCATCCGTTGGGGTGGTGCCGACTGAGTTTCCTCGACCGTCATGCCCGCCCTTGTGGCGGGTATCCACGACTTGACCACCGCCCCTTCAAAGCAAGTCGTGGATGCCCGGCACGAGGCCGGGTATGATGACGCCAGGCGCGCGCCTCGCCGTCCAAACGGCCAGGCGCCGTGAGCCCAGGTCTCCCGAAGCGTCCCGCGACCGCGCCGGCCGCTCAGTCCGCGTCCCGGTCGAAATCGCGCTCGGGATCCCAGGGGCGCAGGCCCGGATAGCTGATCGACCGCAGCTCTGGCGGCAGATGCTCCCGCTTCAGCTCGTCGATGATCTCATGCGGCATCAGCGTCAGCCCCATGGGCGGCCAGTCGTGGCCCTTCTGCGTCATGTCGAGCCTGACATAGATGCTCCAGCCCGGCGCCTGTTTCAGCAAGGCCTGGAGCGCCAGGATGACGGCGGGCTGCAGGAGCGCGAGGTTGGTGATGTAGATCAGGTGCTCGCGGTTGCCCCAGTCGTCGTCGAGCACCCAGAAGTCGCCTTCGCCGCAGCCGTTCTCGCGGCCGAGCGGGGACAGGATGTCCCGCGCGCCAGTGTAGAGGGAAAGCCAGGTCGCATCTTGTTCAGGGTCGTCGTTCATGCCCGCCTCCTAGTCGCCACGGGGGCCGCGAAACAGGCGGAGCCGGTAGCGCAGTTCCTGACGCCATATCCTGAGATTGAAATCGAAGATGCGCGGATCGCGCGAAGAAAGAATCTGCTGCGTAAAGGTCCGGGCCTGATCGGGCGTCATCTGCTCAGGTTCTATGCCACGGGCGTTCAGAAATGCTTTGAACTCCGTGATGACCGCTCTGTTGTACTCCATGTGGGCCACGGAGTTGCGGTGCCGTTCGGACAAGAGCGCGCCGGTTTTCGCCTTCTCGAAAACCCGCCGCGTGTCGGGTTGGAGGGGCTCGTTTCGGTAGAGTTCGCCTGGTACATAATGGTGTCCGTCTGCAGCGATCTCGACGCGCTCAGGGCCGTCGATGTCCGGGTCCGGCGACAAGGAGACGCCCCCGCCGACGGTCCATTGGCCACCGTCCGGGGCTCCCGCCGGCACGCGTGGTTGGTTCGGATCGAAAGCAAGGATCGACGTCGGTCCTATGAGTCGCCGGTGACAGGCGAGTTGACGTGCCGCACTCACATATCGCTTCCGCGCGAGCAGGCTGCCGCGTGCGAGCTGCAGCACCAGACCCCACTCTCGGTCGAGAGCCGCCGCGCGTGCCTCCCGTCGAAGCCAGTCAAGGGTGATGCAGACACTCATCGGCAAGTCTCCATTGAACTGGAAACACTATAGCACCGCCGCCATGCGCAATCAAGCAAAAGAATCCTATATAGGAAAAAATAGGTTTGGATATGAGGGTGAGGCAGGCATCGCCAGATGAGCCCCGCGAAGGTCGGATTCTCCGCCCCCCCCTCCGAACGCAAAACGGGGCCCGAAGGCCCCGTTCCGGAAGTCCGACCCTGGCGGGAAGCCTCAGGCCTTGTCGGAGCGCTCGACGCGCTCGGCGATGCGGGCCGACTTGCCGCGGCGATCGCGCAGGTAATAGAGCTTCGCGCGACGGACCTTGCCGCGGCGCACCAGCTTGATGGAGTCGATGATCGGGGAATGGACCGGGAAGACGCGCTCGACGCCCTCGCCATAGGAGATCTTGCGGACGGTGAAGCTCTCCATCAGGCCGCCGCCGGAGCGGGCGATGCAGACGCCCTCATAGGCCTGGACGCGGGAGCGCTCGCCTTCGCGCACCTTCACATTGACGATGACGGTGTCGCCGGGGGCGAAATTCGGCAGCTTCTTGTCGCCGAGGACGCGGGCGGCCTCTTCGGCCTCGAGGGTCTGGATCAGGTTCATCGGTTTGGTCCTTGTGGCCGGGCTTGGCCGGCATCTTGTTGGTCTTGGTTCCGAGGATGGGCAGATGGCCCGCCGGAAGGCGGCTCGATAGTCGAAACGGCAGGGATTGTCACGCGGATTCTGGGGCGGGGGGAGGGGTTTGAGCGAGGACGTGGTCCCTGCCGTTGGCTCACCCGTCATGCCCGGGCTTGTCCCGGGCATCCACGAATTCCTCGAAGGGCGGTGGTCAAGTCGTGGATGGCCGGGACAAGCCCGGCCATGACGGCAAGGGCTCGTCTTGCCGGATCAGCCCCCGCGCTTCGCCCAGAGGTCGGGCCGGCGCTCGCGCGTCAGCCGCTCGGCCTCGGCGCGGCGCCAGCGGGCGATCCTGGCATGGTCGCCGGAGACGAGGATCTCGGGGATGGTCAGGCCCTCGAAGACCTGCGGCCGCGTGTAGTGCGGATATTCCAGCAGGCCGGTCTCGAAACTCTCCTCGGTGCCGCTTGCGGCATGGCCCATGACGCCGGGGAGGAGCCGCACCACCGCGTCGAGGAGGACCAGGGCGGCGAGTTCGCCGCCGGAGAGCACATAGTCGCCGATGGAGATCTCGGTGAGGCCGCGCGCCGCGATCAGCCGCTCGTCGACGCCCTCGAAGCGGCCGCAGAGGATCACCGCGCCGGGGCCGGCGGCGAGCTCGCGGACGAAGCCCTGGGTCAGCGGCCGGCCGCGCGGCGACATGTAGAGGCGGGGGCGGGGATCGTCCGCCGGGGAGGCGTGGTCGATGGCGCGGGCGAGCACATCCGCCTTCATCACCATGCCCGGCCCGCCGCCCGCTGGGGTGTCGTCCACGGTGCGGTGGCGGTCGGTGGCGAAATCGCGGATGGCATGGGTGTCGAGGTGCCACACCTCGCCCAGCGCCCGGCCGGCCAGCGACAGGCCGAGCGGGCCGGGGAACATCTCGGGGAAGAGGGTGAGGACCGAGGCGCGGAACATCGGCCTCAGTCGCGGTCTTGCGGGTCGCGCGGCGTGTCTTCCAAGAGGCCCTCCGGCGGGTCGACGACGATGCGGCCGCCGGCAATGTCGACGGTGGGGACGACGGCCTTGGTGAAGGGGATCATCACCGCCCTCTGCCCCTTGCGCGCCACGTCGATGACGTCGCCGGCGCCGAAATCATAGACGGCGGTGACCGTGCCGACGGGCTCGCCGGCGAGCGTCTCGACTGTCAGGCCGATCAGGTCGGCATGGAGGAACTCGTCCTCGTCATCGGCGGGGGGAATGCGGTCCCGCGGCACGAAGAGCTGCATGTTGGTGACCGCCTCGGCGGCGTTGCGGTCCGTCAGCTCGGCGATGCGGGCGACCAGCACCTCGCCGGCCGGGCGCACGCTGGTCACCGTGTAGAGCCGGCCGTCGCGCGACTGCAGGGGGGAGTAGGCGAGGATCGCCGCGGGGTCCTGGGTATAGGACTTGACGCGCACCTCGCCGCGCACCCCGTGCGGGGCGCCGAACTTGGCGACGAGGACGAGGTCGGTGGACATGGATGATGCGCCTGGCACGAGGGGAGGGCGTCCTCCGGAAGGCTCGCCGCGGCCGCAGCCAGCCTTCCGGAGGACGCACCGGCCGCCGTGCAGGTCGCCTGCACGGCGGCGGTCGCATGTCACTCGGCGGCGGCTTCGGCTGATTTGGCAGCCTTGGCGGCCTTCGAGGCGGCGCGCTCCTCGGCCTTCTTGCCGGGCACGGCCTTTTCCGGGTTGTTCGACGGGGTGCGCTTCATCAGGCCCTCGGAATCGAAGAAGCGGGCGACGCGGTCCGTCGGCAGCGCGCCCTTGGCGAGCCAGGCCTTGGCGGCCTCGGTGTCGAGTTCGAAGCGCTTCTGGTCCTTCGACAGCATCGGGTTGTAGGTGCCGATCTTCTCGATGAAGCGGCCGTCGCGCGGCGAGCGCGAGTCGGCGACGACGATCTGGTAGAAGGGGCGCTTCTTGGTGCCGCGGCGGGCGAGGCGGATCTTGAGCGACATGGGATACTCCGTTGGGTCGTTCGTGAGGGTCGGGATGGGGTGAGAAAAACGCGCCGGCTATTTCTTCTTGCCGAAGGGAAAGCCGGGAAGGCCGGGAAGCTTGCCCCCGCCAAGGCCGCCGAGGCCGGGGAAACCCGGGGGCAGCCCGCCGGGCGGCAGCGACGGCATCTTGTCGGGAAGCCCGCCGGGCATCTTCTGCTGCAGTTCGGCGAGCATCTCAGGCGTTGGCTGCGGCATGCCGCCACCACCGCCGAGACCGAACATGTTGGCGAGGCCCGCCATGGGGCCGCGCTTGCCTTGAGCCCCGCCCATGGCTTTCATCATGTCGGCCATGCCGCGATGCATCTTGAGGAGCTTGTTGACATCCTCAGGGCTCGTGCCGGAACCGCGGGCGATGCGACGGCGCCGCTTGCCGTCGATCTCCTTGGGGTTGCGCCGCTCCCAGGGGGTCATGGCGTGGATGATGGCGCGCTGGCGCTTCAGCGCCTTGTCGTCGACGGCGCCGGCCAGCTGCTTCTGCATGTTCTTGACGCCGGGCAGCATGCCCATCAGGCCCTGCATGCCGCCGAGCTTCATCATCTGGTCGAGCTGGTCGCCCATGTCGCTCAGGTTGAACTGGCCCGCCTGCATGCGCTTGGCGATCGCCATGCCCTTCTCGGCATCGATCGATTCCGCCGCCTTCTCGACCAGCGAGACGATGTCGCCCATGCCGAGGATGCGGTTGGCGATGCGCGAGGGGTGGAAATCCTCCAGCCCGTCCATCTTCTCGGACGTGCCGAGCAGCTTGATCGGCTTGCCGGTGACGGCGCGCATGGACAGGGCGGCGCCGCCGCGGCCGTCGCCGTCGACGCGGGTCAGCACCACGCCGGTGACCTTGACCCGGCCGGTGAAGGAGCGCGCCACATTGACCGCGTCCTGGCCGGTGAGGCTGTCGACGACGAGCAGCGTCTCGTGCGGGCCGGCGGCCTTCTCGACCTCGGCCACCTCGATCATGAGGGCCTCGTCGACATGGGTGCGGCCGGCCGTGTCCAGCATCACCACGTCGTAGCCGCCGAGGCGGCCGGCCTCGATGGCGCGCCGGGCGATCTGCACCGGCGACTGGCCCGCGACGATCGGCAGCGTGTCGACGCCGATCTGCTTGCCGAGAATGGCGAGCTGCTCCATCGCGGCCGGGCGCCGCGTGTCGAGCGAGGCCATCAGCACCTTCTTCTTCTGTTTCTCGAAGAGGCGCTTGGCGAGCTTGGCGGTGGTGGTCGTCTTGCCCGAGCCCTGCAGGCCGACCATCATGATCGGCACCGGCGGCACGGCCTGGAGATCGATGGCGACGCCCTCGGTGCCCAGCGTCTCGACCAGCGTGTCGTGGACGATCTTGACGACCATCTGGCCGGGCGTCACCGACTTGATGACCTCGGCGCCGACAGCGCGGTCGCGGACCTTGTCGGTGAAGGAGCGGACGACCTCGAGGGCGACATCCGCCTCGAGCAGGGCGCGGCGCACCTCGCGCATCGCCTCCTGGACATCGGCTTCGCTCAGCGCGCCGCGGCCCTTGAGGCGATCGAGGATGCCGGACAGTCGTGTCGACAGGCCTTCGAACATGGTCACTCCGGAGTTCACCCTGGGGATGCCCCCAAGGTGGTCTCGGTCCCCCGGAACCGCAACGCGTTTCGCGCCCGAGGGCGCATGCTGCGCTGTCGGGCGGGAACCTCCGGGATCGGGTCCCGGTCGGCGAAGGCAGGTCTCGGATGAGCGAGAGTGGGCTGCGGATAGAGGGAACGGGGCGGAAAGTCAAGGAAAGGGGGAGGGCCGCGACCAGGGGGTCGGTCGCGGGCGGCTTCCGGACCCCCAGATCGGGATTGCATTTGTGTTTCACAAATTGAAGATATGAAACCTGAATGCTAGACTGCTGTTTTCATCCGAGGAGGCTCCGATGGATGGACCGACGGCAGTGTCCGGTGCCGTGGCCCGCATGATCAATGATCTGAAGGAGCGCGGCGGCCTGAAGGGCTCCGATGTCGCCAACATCGCGGCGGTGTCGCCGGCGACCGTCTCGCGCTGGACCGCCGGCACATCCTTTCCCCATCCCCGGATGCAATTGCTGATCTCCGACCTGCGCTATGTCGTCGACCGGCTGGCGGAGTTCTACACGCCGGAGGAGACGCGCATCTGGCTCTATTCCCGGCACCGGCTGCTGGATGGGGCGCGCGCCATCGATCTCATTCCCGAGGGCGCAGCCGACAGGGTTCTCGCCGTCATCGAGAGCCTCGATGCCGGGACCTACACCTGAATGACGCCTGCCTCGCGTGTCCACGACAGGGCTCTGCTCGATGCGCTCGACGCATGCGATCCCGAGCCTTTCGCCGGCGATGTCTGGCGCATCACCCGCAAGGGCCGCGATCCGCTGCGCGGCGCGGCGGCGAATGGCCGGTGGAGCCTCAGCGGCGGCTTCGAGGTGCTCTATACCAGCCTGGACCGCGATGGCGCCTTTGCCGAGATCGGCTATCGCCTGGCGATGGAGCCTGTCTGGCCGAGCCGGGCCGAGCATGAGATCCACCGGATCGCGGCCGCGACCGCGCGCAATCTGCGCTTCGCCGACGTCGCGTCTTTGAGCCCGCTCGGCGTCGACCCGGCGCGCTATGCGAGCCTCGACTATGCCGCCACCCAGGCGATCGCCGCAGCCGCCCATTTCCTCGAATTCGACGGGCTGCTGGTGCCGAGCGCCCGCTATGCTTGCCTCAATCTCGTGGTTTTCACCGATCGTGCCGAAGGTGGCGCGCTGGATCTGCGGGAGAGCCAGCCAGTGGACTGGGCGGCGTGGCGCATGACGCAGCGGCCCACGCCCTGAAAGCCCCGCCTCGACACGCCTCCGAATCCGCTCTACCCGCTGATCATCCCAAAGCGGACCCAAGCCCTTGGAAACCACCCTCTACCTCCCCGTCAAAACCTTCCTCGAAGGCCTCGGCTTCGACGTGAAGGGCGAGATCATGGGCTGCGACCTCGTCGCGCTGAGGGACGGCGAACCCGCCGCCGTCGTCATTGGCGAGCTGAAACAGTCCTTCACGCTGGAACTCGTCCTCCAGGCGGTCGACCGTTCCGCCGCTGCCGACGAGGTCTGGCTGGCGGTGAAGGCCTCCGCCAAGGGCCGGGGCCGCGAGCACGATTCTCGCGTGAAAAAACTCTGCCGGCTCTGCGGTTTCGGGCTTCTCTCGGTGCTGCCCATGGGCGGCGTCGAGGTCGTCGTCGAGCCCGTCCCGTGGAAGCCGCGCCATGACGGCAAGCGCCAGTCTCGCCTCGTCGCCGAGCACCGCCGCCGCCGGGGCGATCCGGCCCTCGGCGGCTCGACGCGCCGCCCCATCATGACCGCCTACCGCCAGCGCACCCTCGCCATGGCGCAGGCGCTCGCCGCCGGCCCGCTCCGCCCACGCGATCTCACGCCTCTCGCTACCGATGCCCCGGCCATCCTCCAGCGCAATGTCTATGGCTGGTTCGAGAAGACCGGGCGCGGCGTCTATGTCCTGTCGGAGGCCGGGCAGGCTGCGCTGGTCACCTGGAAGGATCACCTGCCGGCCGTCACTCCAGCAGCCTGACCATGGCGCCGTAGCCGCGCCCGCGCGCCAGCATGAGCGGCGTCTGGCCCTGCCGGTCGGCGAGATCGCGTCTGGCGCCGGCCGCCGTCAGCAGCCGCACCGTCTCGACATGGCGCGGCCCGCCACGGCCGAGGATCACCGCCTCGATCAGCGCCGTCCAGCCGAGATTGTTCACATGGTCGAGCGGCGCGCCGGCGCGGATCAGTTCGCCCACCACGGTGTCGTGGCCGAGATGGGCCGCGGCGATCAGCGCCGTGCCGTCATAGAGGCTGGTGACGGCCTTGGGATTGCCGCCGATGGCGATCGCCACCTTCATCGTCTCGAGGTCGTCGGCCACGGCCGCGATGGTGATGGCGTCGTAGCGCTGGTGTTCCAGCGCGCGGGGGTCGGCGCCGGCCTGCACCAGGGCGCGCATGGCGTCGTGGTGGCGGGCGAAGGCGGCGACATGCAGGGGCGTGCGGCCGCGTCCGTCGCGGGCGTTGAGATCCTGGCCGGCGGCCGCCAGCCGCCGGATGGCGGCGACATCGCCGCGATGGGCCGCCGCATGCAGCCCGCCATAGCCGGCAATGTCGTCGGCGGAGGGCGGCACCTGCGCCGCGGCGGGCGCCGTAGCCGCGCCCGCGGGCCACGAGACCCCGTGTCAGCACGCGTCTGGATAGGCTCTCTCTCCCCGGGCGCCGGATCGCATGTCCGGCTTGCCGGCATCGGGACATCCCATCCGCCGGGGGGCAATCCGCCGCGGGAGCCACGCAGGCCTGCGTCCTAGCGGGCGATCTGGCAGAGGCGGGTGACGTCGGCGACCGTCGTCCGGATCGCCTCTTCCGAGCGGGCGATCATCTGCCGGCCGCTGGCGGAGACGCAATCCCAGCGGTAGTGGGCGCGGACGGCGAGCGCGCGGCGAAAATGCTGCGCCAGGGTGTTGACGGTGGCCGGCTCGATGCAGCCGCGGACCAGGCGGCGAAACCGGGATTCCAGCGCCGGCGGCCGGCCGCAGGCCTTGAGGAAGGTCTCCAACTGCGCATAGGATTCCACCCGCTTCATCACGTCGGCATGCTGGCCGGGAGACAGAAGCGCCAGGCCGAAGCCGCCGCCGGAGGGGCGTCCCTCGGCCTGCGCCGGGCTGACCGGGGCGCTGGACAGCAGCATGGCGAAAAGCGCGGCGAGGGCGGGACGGGCGAGGCGCATGGACGGTCGGGGGACGGCGAAGGAGGCATCACTGTAGCCGATGTCCCGGCCTCGACAAGGTGCTGCGGCCCTTGACGCGGGCCATCACCTCGGCCACCGCTCGCAGGCCATGCTCCGATGACCGTCCGGTTCTCCGCAATGTCCGATGCCTCCATCCTCGACCAGCGTCTCGCCGCCGCGGCCCGGCAGGTGGAGGCCGAACTCGAATCCCTCCTCGGCGCGGCCGTGCGGCCCGGCGAGACGGCGCGGCCGGAACGCCTGATGGCGGCCATGCGCCATGGCGTGCTGGCCGGCGGCAAGCGGCTGCGGCCGTTTCTCGTCATCGAGAGCGCCGCCCTCTTCGGCATCGCCGCCGCGGAGGCCGTGCCGGCTGCCGCGGCGCTCGAACTCGTCCATTGCTATTCGCTCGTCCATGACGACCTGCCGGCCATGGATGACGACGACATCCGGCGCGGCCGCCCGACCGTCCACAAGGCCTATGACGAAGCGACCGCCATCCTCGTCGGCGACGGTCTTCAGACCCTCGCCTTCGAAACCATGGCCGCGCCGCGGACCCATCCCGACGCGGCCGTGCGCGCCGAACTCACCCTGCTGCTCGCCCGCGCCTCCGGTCTCGGCGGCATGGTGGGCGGGCAGATGCTCGATCTTGCCGCCGAAGGCCGTTTCGCCGCCGGTGCGCCGCTCGACCTGCCGGAGGCCGAGATCCGCCGCCTTCAGGCGATGAAGACCGGCGCGCTGATCCGCTTCGCCTGTCTGGCCGGTGCCGTGCTCGGCCAGGCGTCGGAGCCCGAGCGGCAGGCGCTGGCCGCCTATGGCGAGATCATCGGGCTCGCCTTCCAGGTGGCCGACGACCTCATCGACCACGAGGGCGACGCGGCCCTCGCCGGCAAGGCCACCGGCAAGGACGCCGCCCGCGGCAAGGGCACGCTCGTATCGCTGCGCGGGCCGCAATGGGCGCGTGACGAACTGAAACGCCTGGTAGCCGATGCGGCGACGCAGCTCGCTCCCTTCGGTGGCCGGGCCGGAACACTGGTCGAGGCGGCCCGCTTCATCGCCTTCCGTCAGGCGTGACATGCCGCCCCTGCGGTCCGGTCGCCTTGACTCGACCGACGCGGGCAAGCCAGCATTGGAAATCTTTTTCGGTAACAGGGGAGGGGGCGATGATTTTTTCGTCCACGCGGCGTGTCTTCGGGATGATTCTGGGTGTGGCGCTCGCTGCCGGGCTGGCAGCGCCGGCCGAGGCGCAGAAGCGGCAGAACACCATCCGCTTTGCCTATGACCAGGTGCCGGAGAACGTCGACCCCTATTTCAACAATGTCCGTATCGGCGTCATCATCGCCCATCAGGTCTGGGACACGCTGATTTACCGCGACCCGAAGACCAATGAGTACAAGGGCCAGCTCGCCACCGCCTGGCGCTGGATCGACGACAAGACCCTGGAGCTCGACCTGCGCCGCGGCGTCAAGTTCCACAACGGTGCCGAGTTCAGCGCCGACGATGTGGTCTACACGCTGAACTTCGTGGCCAACCCGGCCAACCGCTCGACCACCCAGTCCAATGTCAACTGGATCGACCGGGTCGAGAAGATCGACGCCCACAAGGTGCGCATCATCACCAAGCGCGCCTTCCCGGCGGCGATCGAATATCTCGCCGGTCCGATCGTCATCCATCCCGCCGCCTATTACGAGCAGGTCGGCCCCAAGGGCATGAACGAGAAGCCGGTCGGTTCCGGTCCCTACCGCGTCGTCGAGCACCAGATCGGCCGCTCCATCACCCTGCAGCGCAACCCCGACTATTTCCGTGACGGGCCGAAGCCGCAGCCGCAGATCGAGCGCATCGTCATCCGCTTCATCCCCGACCGGCAGACCCAGGTCGCCGAGATGCTGTCGGGCGGCCTCGACTTCGTCATGAACATCGCCCCCGACCAGGCCCAGCAGATGCGGGCCGTGCCGACGCTGCAGATTGTCTCCGGCGGCACCATGCGCATCGTCTTCCTCAACCTCGCCACCACCGAGCGCTCGCCGGCGCCGCAATTGCGCGACCTCCGGGTGCGCCGCGCCATCGCCCATGCCATCGACCGGCAGACGATGGCCCGCCAGCTCGTCGGCGAGGGCTCGCAGCTCATCAATGCGATCTGCTTCCCGACCCAGTTCGGCTGCGATGCCTCGCAGGCCATGGTCTATGACTATGATCCGGCCAAGGCGAAGGCGCTTCTGGCGGAAGCGGGCTTCCCGAACGGCTTCGACATCGAGTTCCATGCCTATCGCGAGCGGAACCAGTCCGAGGCCATGATCAACTACCTGCGGGCCATCGGCATCCGCGCCACGCTGCGCTTCGGCCAGTATGCCGCCATGCGCGACCAGATCCGCTCGCACCGCGCGAGCATGGCCCACCAGACCTGGGGCTCGTTCTCGATCAACGACGTGTCGGCCTCGACGCCGGTCTATTACAAGGGCCTCGATGACGACATCTCGCGCGATCCCAAGGTGATCGAACTGCTCGAGCGCGGCGATTCCGTCACCGACCCGCAGCAGCGCATCGCCGCCTATCGCGAGGCCCACAAGATCATCACCGAACAGGCCTATTCGATCCCGCTCTACAATCTCGTCACCTTCTACGCCGCATCGCGGGATCTGGAGTTCAACGCCTATCCGGACGAGCTGCCGCGTTTCTGGGAGATGCGCTGGAAGTGATGCTATGGTCCGGCCGCGGGGCATGATGTGCCGCGGCCGGCCACGGCAGCTTCAAGGCGCCTGATTGCATGTTCAATTACACGCTCAAGCGGCTGGCACTGGCCGCTCTCGTTGCATTGGCGGTCTCAGCGCTCGCCTTCGTGCTGCTGCGCCTGTCCGGCGACGTCGCCATCGCCATTGCCGGTGAGGGCGCCCGCGCCGAGGACATTGCCGCGGTCCGCCAGCAATATGGCCTCGACCGCCCCCTCCTCGTCCAGTATTTCGACTGGCTCGGCCGCACCCTGCAGGGCGATTTCGGCCAGTCGCTCTATTTCCGCACGCCGGTCTTCGATCTCATCGTCACCAAGATCCAGACGACCCTCATTCTCGCCGTTCTGGCGATCGGCTTCGCCCTCGCCCTGTCCGTCCCGCTCGGGGTGATGGCGGCGGTCTGGCAGAATTCCTGGATCGACCGGCTCTGCCTGTGGATCGCCGTGGCCGGCCAGGCGCTCCCGAACTTCTTCTTCGCGCTCTGCCTTGTGATGGTCTTCTCCATCGGCCTCGGCTGGCTGCCGGTCTCCGGGGCCGACAGCTGGGAGCATTTCATCATGCCGACCGTGGCACTCGGCTATTACGTGACGCCGCCCTTCATGCGCCTGGTGCGCGCCGGCATGATCGAGGTGCTCGGCGCCGACTATATCCGCACCGCCCGCGCCAAGGGCCTGCCTGCCTCGACGGTGATCCTGCGCCACGGCCTGCGCAACGCCCTGGTGCCGGTGGTGGCGCTCACCGCCGTCCAGCTCGGCTTCCTGCTCGGCGGCTCCATCGTCATCGAGACGGTCTTCGCCCTCGACGGCCTCGGCTACCTCGCCTACCAGGCCATCTCGCAGAAGGACTTCCCGGTCATCCAGGCGGTGCTCATGCTGCTGTCGGTCGGCTATGTCCTGCTGACGCTGCTGGCCGATCTCGTCAACGCCTGGCTCGACCCCAGGATCAGGGTGGGCTGACATGAGCGATATCGTCCAGACCGGCTCCGTCGCCGTCGCCGTCGTCCCGCCCTCGCGGTTCAAGCGGCGCGTGCTCAAGCACAAGGGCCTGATGATCGGCACCTTCATCTTCGCGGTCATCGTGCTGATGGCCCTGCTGGCGCCCTTCATCTCGCCGCACGATCCCTATGCCCAGGACCTCAACAACCGCCTGGTGCCGCCGGTCTGGTACGAGCGCGGCTCCTGGCTGCATCCTCTCGGCACCGACAATCTCGGCCGCGACTATCTCTCGCGCACCCTCTACGGCGCGCAGATCTCGCTGCTGATCGGCATCTCCGTCATGCTGATCTCGGGCACGATCGGCACGGCGCTCGGCCTCGCCGCCGGCTATTTCGGCGGGCGCATCGACCTCGTTGTCACCTTCATCATCACCACGCGCCTCGCCCTGCCGGTGGTGCTGGTGGCGCTCGCCGTGGTCGCCATGGTCGGCGGCACGCTCTTCATCGTCATCGCCGTGCTCGGTCTGCTGAAATGGGACCGTTTCGCCGTGGTCATGCGCTCGGCGACACAGCAGGTCCGGTCGCTCGACTTCGTCGAGGCGGCGCGGGCCAGCGGCGCCAGCCAGCTGCGCATCATCCTGCGCGAGGTGCTGCCCAACGTCATGCCGCACCTGATCGTCGTCGGCACGGTGGAGGCGGCGAGCGCCATCCTGCTGGAGGCGGCGCTCTCCTTCCTCGGCCTCGGGGTCCAGCCACCGCTGCCCTCCTGGGGCCTGATGATCTCGGAGGCGAAGAACTTCATGTTCTTCTCCTTCTGGCTCATCGCCATCCCCGGCGCCGCCCTCGCCATGCTGGTCCTCGCCATCAACATGATGGGCGACGGCCTGCGCGACGTCACCGCGCCCGACAGCCGCTCGTGAATCGCGGCGGGCCGGGTTCTGGTCCCGCCCCGCTTCCCTCTCCCCCTCTCCCCCGGGCGGGGAGAGTCCAGGGGACATTCCGTGGCCCGGCCGGCGAGGCTGCGTTCCGCCGGCGCATGCCACCCTGTCCGCATGCGCCATGGCCAAAGCCTCCACCCGCGCTAATCTGCCGCCGATACCTCCTGCGAAGAGACTGACATGACCCGCGCCTCCGCCATCGCCGCCGCCCACCAGATGTTCGACGACGGCAGCCTGAAGGCGATCTTCGCCCGCCGCATCGCCATTCCGACCGAGAGCCAGAACCCGGCCCGCGCCGCGGACCTGGCGCGCTACCTCACCGAGGAAATGCAGCCTTCGCTCGAATCGATGGGCTTTGCCTGCCGCATCCTGACCCACCCCAATGCCAAGGGCCCCTTCCTCCTCGCCGAGCGCATCGAGGACCCGGCCCTCGTCACCGTGCTCGGCTATGGCCATGGCGATGTCATCGCCGGCCTCGAGGGCCAGTGGAAGGACGGCCGCGACCCCTGGACCCTCGATGACACCGGCGACACCTGGTACGGCCGCGGCGTCGTCGACAACAAGGGCCAGCACGCCATCAACATCGAGGCACTGCGCTGCGTGCTGAAGACCCGCGGCAAGCTCGGCTTCAACGTCCGCTACCTCATCGAGATGGGCGAGGAGGTCGGCTCCGCCGGCCTGCATGACCTCGCCCGCGACAACCGCGAACTCTTTCTCGCCGACATCCTCATCGGCTCCGACGGTCCGCGTATGACCGCCGACCGCCCGACCCTGTGCCTCGGCGCCCGCGGCGGCTACCGCATCGACCTCGCGATCAACGCCCGCGAGGGCGGCCATCATTCCGGCAACTGGGGCGGCCTGCTGTCGAACCCGGCCATCCGCCTCGCCCATGCCATTGCCACCATCATCGGGCCGACCGGCCAGATCCGCGTCCACGAGCTGCTGCCGAAGGACATGCCGGATTCGGTCAAGCGCGCCCTCGCCGACATCGCGCCGGCGAGCATTCCCGGCGGCCCGCAGATCGACGCCTGGTGGGGCGAGCCGGGCTTCTCCGCCGCCGAGAAGGTCTATGGCTGGAACACCTTCGAGGTGCTGGCCTTCGGCGCCGGCGACATCGGCAATCCGCAGAACGCCGTGCCTCCCTCGGCCAGGGCCACCTGCCAGATCCGCACCGTGGTCGGCTCCGATCCCGACGGCTTCATCCCGGCCATCAGGCGCCATCTCGTCCGCCACGGCTTCCCCGATGTCGAGGTCTCCTCCGGCCGTGACGCCGCCTTCAAGGCGACGCGCACCGATCCCGACCACCCCTGGGTGAAATGGGCGGCGGCCTCCATCGCCGCGACCACCGGCAAGAAGCCGGCGGTGATCCCCAATGCCGGGGGATCGCTGCCCAACGACGTTTTCGCCGAGATCATCGGCATGCCCACCATCTGGGTGCCGCATTCCTATCCCGGCTGCTCCCAGCACGCCCCCAACGAACATGTCCCCTCCGCCCTCATCCGCGAGGCCATCGGCCTCATGGCCGGCCTCTACTGGGACCTCGGCGAGGGCGGCCATCCGAAGGTCGCGCGGTGAGCGAAGCGGCAGGGCAGGGGGCCGGGATGACCACGTCCACGCGGCCCGATGTCGCCATTGTCGGGGGCGGCGTGGTCGGCACGGCGACGGCGCTCGCCTGCCTCGCCCGCGGCCTGACCGTGACGCTGGTCGATCCCGGCGGCATCCGAAACGCCGCCAGCTACGGCAATGCCGGCGTCATCTCGCGCGGCTCGCTCTTCCCGGTCGCCGGCCCCGGCATGCTGAAGAAACTGCCGCGCTACGCGCTCAACCGCGACGTCGCCATCCGCGTCGATTACGGCTCGCTTCTGGCGGTGGCACCCTGGCTCCTCGCCTTCATCCGCCGCTGCAACGAGACCTCCTGGCGGGCCGCCGCGAGCGCCCTCGATCCGCTCTGCGCCGCCGCCTATGACGAGCACTGGCGCATCGCCGGCGAGATCGGCGCCCAGCATCTCATCATGCGGCGCGGCTGGGTGAAGCTCTACCGCAGCGAGGCAGCCTTCGCCTCCGGCGCCCTGGAGCGCGAGCTGCTGGCCCAGCACAAGGTCGCCTTCGAGGTGATCGACGGCGCCGAACTGCCGCAATTCGAGCCGGCCCTGAAACGGCGCTACGCCAAGGCCGTCTGGCATACCGAGACCGGCTCGGTGCGCGATCCCGGCGGGCTGGTGCAGGCCTATGAGGGGGCCGCCCGCGAGCGCGGCGCGACTCTCGTGGCGGCGCGCGCGCGCACCGTCGAGGAGGATGACGACGGCGCCAGGATCGTTCTGGAGACCGGCGGCGCCATCCGCGCGAAGACCGTGGTCATCGCTGCCGGCGCCGCCGCCCATGACCTCACCCGGACCATGGGCTACCGCCTGCCGCTCGCCGCCGAGCGCGGCTACCACCGCCATTTCGCCGATGCCGGCGACCACAAGCTGTCGCGGCCGATCCACGACACCGGCGGCGGCTATGTCGTCTCGCCGGTGAATGCCGGGCTCCGGCTGCTCTCCGGGGTGGAACTTGCCCGCCGCGACGCGCCGCCCGACACGACCCAGATCGAGGCCGTCGAAGCCGATGCCCGGGAGACGCTGGCGATCGGCGCGACGGTCGAGCCGGCGCCCTGGCATGGGGCGCGGCCCTCGACCCCGGACGGCCTGCCGGTGATCGGGCGCGCGCCGCGTCACCCCCATGTCGTCTTCGCCTTCGGCCACGGCCATATCGGCCTGTCGACCGGGCCGGTCTCCGGGCGGCTCGTCGCCGAGATCGTCACCGGTGCTGCCGCGAGCCTCCCGATCGGTCCGTTCAGCCCGGCGCGTTTCTGAGCCCGTAACGGGCCGGCGCCCCCGACGAGGGCGAAGCCTGTCATGCGACAATTCGACGTTGTCATGGAATACCATCGGGCTACAGTCGCACCCAGGCGGGCGTCATGACCCGCGAACCAGAGGTGTGAGCGAGATGTTGAAGCGGTTCATCATGGCGGCCGGCCTGGCCGCCGGGCTGTTCGCGGGTGCCACGGCGCCGGCCGCGGCCCAGACGGTCGAGTGGCGCGGCGGTTCCATCGGCGGCGGCTGGTACACGATCGTTTCGGGAGCGGCGAAGCTCCTCGAGGACAAGATCCCCGGCATGACGATCAAGGCCGTTCCGGGCGGCGGCGCCGCCAATCCGGTGGCGGTCCAGCAGGGCCAGGCACAGCTCGCCATGTCGATCGACATCTTCGCGGCCATGGCCGCAGCCGGCACCGGCACCTATCAGGGCCGTCCGGCCGCCGACAAGCTGCGCATGATCGGCCAGTCCTTCGGCGACACGCCCTATCATTTCATCCGCGCCCCCGGCCAGACCATGGATATCGCGACCCTTTTCCGCGAGGGCCGCAACATCCGCTTCGGCGGCGCCAATAACGGCGCCACCGACGAGATCGCCCTGCGCTGGCTGCTCGCCGTCTATGGCCAGACCTATGACAGCCTGCGCGCCCGCGGCTGGCGCTTCCAGCTCGCCGCCTATGCCGACCTCGCCAGCGCCTATCGCGACGGCCAGCTCGACTATGCCTTCTTCGCCCTCGGCCTGCCGGGCTCGGCGGTGGTCGACATGGCCACCGGCCGCGACGGCGAGTTGCTCGACATTCCCCAGGATGTCATGGACGCCTTCAAGCAGCGCCACGGCATGGGCTCGGGCGTCATTCCCGCCGGCACCTATCCGCGCTTCCAGGGCAGCCGCGAGGTCAAGACCCTGGTCATGGCGACGACGCTCGTCACCTCGTCCGACGTCTCCGAGGAGATCGTCTACAAGATCACCAAGGCGATCTGCGAGAGCATTCCCGAACTGCCGCGCATTCACGGCTCGCTGAAGGACTATCGCTGCGAGACCGCGGTCGCCAACCGTCCCGTGCCGGTCCATCCCGGTGCGCTGCGCTACTACCGCGAGCGCGGCTGGGTGCAGGGCTGATCGCCCCGCCGACGATGACGAGGTCCGGGCCATCCGCCCGGACCTTTCTCCTTTCTGACTGCGGATTGCACCCATGCGCGAGCTGAGAGGTCCGGTCTTCTGGCTGGCCGGAACCGTGGCGGTGGCCGCCTCGCTCTTTCACCTGTGGACGGGCGGGTTCGGCTTCTTCGAACCGCGCGAGCAGAGGTCGATCCATCTGCTGCTGTTGCTGCCGCTCGCCTTCATCCTCTATCCGGCGACGGCGGGTTCGCCGAAGCATCGGCCGAGCCTTCTGGACGGCGTTCTGTCCTTGCTCGCGGTTTTTCCGAGCCTCTATTCCTTCGCCTGCGCCAATGGCGGCCCCTATTGTGCCTCCATCATCAATCTGCGCTTCGAGACGGTCGATCCGGTCTTCCCGGTCGAAATCGCCGGCGGCGTTCTGGCGATCGGCCTGGTGATCGAAGCCTTGCGCCGCGCCGTGGCCCCCGCCCTCGCCGCCCTGGTCTCCCTTGGCATGGCCTATCTCGTCCTCACCGAACACATGCCGGGCATCCTGCATTTCCGCGACATCCCGATGAGCCAGATCATCGAGACGATGTATTTGTTCAACTCGATCGGGGTCTATGGCTCGATCACCGGGATCTCGGCGACCATGGTCGCCATGTTCATCATCTTCGGCGCCTTCATCGAGGGTTCCGGGGTGGGACGCCTCTTCCACAATCTCGGCATGGCCGCAGCCGGACGCCAGGCGGGAGGGCCGGCCAAGGTCGCCGTAGTGTCCTCCGGCCTGTTCGGCACCATCTCCGGGTCCTCGGTGGCCAATGTCTTCACCACCGGCTCCTTCACCATCCCCGCCATGATCCGCAACGGCTACCGCCCGGCCTTTGCCGCGGGCACCGAGGCTGCCGCCTCGGTCGGCGGCCAGATCATGCCGCCGGTCATGGGGGCCGGTGCCTTCATCATGGCGGAGATCACCAATATCCCCTACCAGACCATCGCCCTGGCGGCGCTGGCCGGCTCGGTCCTCTATTTCTTCATGATCCTCGTCAGCATTCATCTGGTGGCGCGCAAGCTGCGGCTGGCCGGTTGCGATCCCTCGGAAATCCCGACCTGGCGCGAGCTGCTCCGCGACATCCACCTGCTCATCCCCGTCTTCGTCATGATCGGGACGATGATGGCCGGCTATTCCCCGACCTTCGCCGCCTTCTGGGGCGTCGTCTCGGTCTGGCCCGTCTCGCTGCTGCGGCGCCATACATGGCTCGGCCCTGCCGACATCCTGCGCATGCTGGCCGCCGGCGGGCGCAACATGGTGGTCGTCGCGCTGGCCTGCGCCGGGGCCGGCATGTTCGTCGCCTGCCTGACCGTGACCGGCATGGTCATCTCCTTCTCGACCGTCGTCACCAGCCTTGCCGGTTCGAGCCTCTACATCGCCGGGCTTCTCGTCGCGCTCACCGTCCTGATCCTCGGCATGGGTGTGCCGACGACCGCCGCCTATATCATCGGCGCGGCCATCGGCGCGCCGATCCTGCAGCAATTCGGCGTGCCGGTGCTCGCCTCGCACATGTTCGTCTTCTACTTCTCCATTCTCGCCGATGCGACGCCGCCGGTCTCCGTGGCCTCCTATGCCGCGGCTTCGATCGCCCGCTGCAGCCCGATGGCGGCGGGCGTCGTTGCCTTCCGCCTCGCCAGCGCGGGCTTCCTCATCGGCTTCTCCTACCTGCATTCCAACGCGCTGCTGATGCAGGACAGCTGGCACGAATTCGTCAGCGAGTTCGCCGTCAACGCGATCGCCCTGAGCATCGTCGCCGCTGGCTTCTTCGGCTTTTTCCGCGCGCCGCTGCCCATGGTGGCGCGGGTGCCGCTGGTGGCGATCGGCATCGCCCTGGTGCTGGTCGATGCGGTGGGCGCCTGGTGGCGCCTCGCCATCGCCCTTCTTGTCTGCCTCGCCCTCTATCTCGTCCAGAAGGGCGCCGCCGGGCGGGAGGATGTCATTCTGGCCGATGAGGCCAATGCCCGCGCCGAGGCGCGCCTCGCCAGGGAAACCTCGCCGTCATGATCATCGACCGCATGCAGGTCCGGCTCACCCGCTGGCCCCTGAAGATGACCCGCAAGCATGGCGTCGGCGACGTCGCCGACACGCTGCCGGGCGTCGTCGTCTCGCTGCACACCCGCGACGGCCGCACCGGCTGGGGCGAGGCGGCGCCCTGGTCGGTCTTCTCCGGCACCGCCGAAGCGGCTGTCGCCGCCCTCGACGTCTATCTCAGGCCCCTCGTCATCGGCCGCCCGGCGACGGACCTCGCCCGCATCATGGCCGAGGCCGACCGCACCATCGTCGGCCACCCGGAAGCCAAGATGGCGCTCGACATGGCGCTGCACGATCTCGTCGGACAGGCGGCGGGGATCAGCGTCGCCGCACTCCTCGGCGGCGTCTTCCGCGCCAGCATCCCGCTCTCGGTCTCCATCGCCAATCCCGATTTCGACGCCGATCTCGACTTCGCCCGTGCCCGCCTCGCCGAGGGCATCCGGCTGTTCAAGGTGAAGACCGGCTTTTCCAGCCATGCCGAGGACATGACCCGGCTCGACCGGCTCGCCGCCATCCTCCCCGCCGATGCCTCGCTGCGCATCGACTACAACCAGGGGCTCGCGGCGGTCGACGCCATCCGCACGCTGCGCGACGTCGAGGCCTTCCGCCCTGCCTTCATCGAGCAGCCGGTCGCCCGCGACCGGCGCGACGCCATGGCCGAGATCACCCGCGCCATCGACACGCCGATCCTCGCCGACGAGAGCGTCTTCTCGCCGGAGGAGGCGGTCGACTGCGCCCGTGCCCGCTTCGCCGACGCCATCTCGATCAAGCTGATGAAGGCCGGCTCCTTCGCCAGGGGGAAGGCCATCGCCGCCATCGCGGGCGCTGCCGGCATGCCCTGCTATGGCGGCACCATGTACGAGGCCGGCATCGCGCTGACCGCCGGCATCCATTTCGCCGCATCGACGCCGGCCATGACGCTGGGCGCCGAATATTACACCTCGGCCTTCGTGCTCGGCACCGAGATCCTGGCAACGCCGGTACGGCTCGAAGCCGGCGCCTCCTGGCTGCCGGCGGGGCCGGGCCTCGGCATCACCGTCGACGAGGCGGCGCTGAAGGGCGCGACGGTGGAGGCGCGCGGCTAGGCCGCCCCCCGACGGCACGTTCCCCCGGCCGCGCGGCGGTGTATAGGACGACACTCGCGCCGGATCCGCGGCGTCGCACCGGAGAGCGGAGGGACCATGGCCGATCCGATTGCCGTCACGCCCGCCATCGCTCTCAACCCGGACGACATCACCGTCACCTTCGTCCGCGCCTCCGGCCCCGGCGGGCAGAACGTCAACAAGGTCTCGACGGCCTGCGAACTGCGCTTCGACCTCGCCGCCGCGGCCCTGCCGCCCGACGTCAAGGCGCGGCTCGTGCCGCTGGCGGGGTCGCGGCTGACCAAGGAGGGCGTCATCGTCATCCAGGCCGACCGCTTCCGCTCGCAGGACATGAACCGCGAGGATGCGCTGTCGCGCCTCGTCGCCATGGTCGCCAAGGCGGCGGTCCGCCCCAAGCGCCGCATCGCCACCAAGCCGACCCGTGCCTCCAAGGAGCGCCGGCTTGAGGGCAAGCAGAAGCGCTCTGGCGTCAAGAAGATGCGGCAGGGCAAGCCCGGGATGGAGTGAGGGGGCCTCCCCGGACCCTGGACGGCCGCTGACCCTTCCCCGCCGCAAGGGCCATAACGCAGGGCAACCCTTTGGCCGTCGTCCGGGCAGGTCGCGGGAACGATGCCGGAGATCCCCGGATCACGCGCCGAGAAGGTTCAAGATGCCCTCAGGCGCAGCTCTCGAACATGCCTGCACCGTACCGAACCAGCGCAACGCTGTCAAGGACAATAATCCTAGCTTCATGCCGGGCAGGACGCGCCCTCACACCAGCCCGGCCGCCTTCGCGATCCGGAACTGCCCGGCGAAGGCGGAGTGGACCGGCGCCGTCTCATGCGGCATGCCCAAAACCTCGAACGCCGCCGCATAGCGCGCCGCCAGCGCCTCGCCGCCGACGATGACCACCGGACCGTCGACGTCCGGGGCGAAGCTCCGCGCCTCGGCGATCTCCGTGCCGATCATGATGCCCGACAGCCGCTCGGCGGTCTCGGTCGCCGGGAAGTCCCCCATCAGGCTCCCCGCCCGCTGCCGGAACAGCTTGCCAAGGAGGCCGGCGCCGCCATCTGCCGCGCCGATCGCGACCCCTTGCGCGAAGGCTGCCGGCGACGGCGTCCAGTCCGCCGTGGTGAGTTTCAGCACCGTGTGGTCCCTCAGGGCGGCGAAGGCATCCCCGGTCATCGCCGAGCGGAAGGCGGTGATCCGCCCGCCGGCGATCCGCACCCATTTCGAATGGGTGCCGGGCATGACCGCCAGCCGGAGGCCATCGAGGGCGAGCCCGGCGATCTGCGTCTCTTCGCCGCGCATCACGTCGGGGGCGCCGTCGGCGTGGCGGAACGACAGGCCGGTGACGAAGGCGACGCGCCGGCCCCGCGCGGTCGTCAGCCGCCCGAGCGCGCCTGCCAGATCCTCCGCACCTGCCGGGCAGGGCAGATAGGGCGTCTCCACCCAACCGGTCCGGCTCGTCACCATGCCCGAGGCGACGACCGGCAGACCACCGTCGGGGTCCCAGCGGCCGATGGCGCGTTCCAGAACCGCCTCGAAATCCCTGTCCGGAACCGACAGCAGCCCGTCGCGGCTCGACCCGTGGTCGAGGATGGCACCCTCGCCATCCATCAGCGCGGCGCGGAACGACGTGGTGCCCCAGTCGACCCCGATCAGCTTGCCCTCGGCCATGGCGTCTCCTTCCGCAATGGATGTCCCGTCACGTGATGGCTGCGCATAGGACCTGTCCCCTTGCATGCGCGGCCGGCCTCGCTTTAATCGCCGTCCGCACTACCACGAAGCCCGCCTTTCTCCAGCGCAGATATCACCCATGTCCCATGACCTCGCCGTCGCCCGCGCCGCGACCCTTCGTCCGATCGCCGCCGTGGCCGCGGCGGCCGGCATCCCCGCCGAGGCGCTGGAGCCCTATGGCAAGCATATCGCCAAGCTTGACGCCGGCTATCTCGCCGGGCTGAAGGACCGTCCGGACGGCAAGATGGTCCTCGTCACCGCCATCAACCCGACGCCGGCCGGCGAGGGCAAGACGACCACGACGGTCGGCCTCGGCGACGGCCTCAACCGCATCGGCAAGCGCACCGTCATCGCCCTGCGCGAGCCCTCCCTCGGGCCGGTCTTCGGCACCAAGGGCGGCGCCACCGGCGGCGGCAAGGCCCAGGTCCTGCCCATGGAGGCGATCAACCTCCATTTCACCGGCGATTTCCACGCCATCACCTCGGCCCACAACCTGCTCGCGGCCCTGGTCGACAACCACGTCTACTGGGGCAATGCGCTGGGCATCGACACCCGCCGCATCGTCTGGCGCCGCGCCCTCGACATGAACGACCGGGCGCTGCGGTCCATCGTCAACGGCCTCGGCGGCGCCGGCAACGGCTATTCCCGCGAGGACGGCTTCGACATCACGGTGGCCTCCGAGGTCATGGCCTGCTTCTGCCTCGCCGACGACCTCGCCGACCTTGAGGCGCGCCTCGCCCGCATCGTCGTCGCCTATACCCGCGAGAAAAAGCCGGTCACTGCCGGCCAGCTCAATGCCGCCGGCGCCATGACGGCGCTGCTCAAGGACGCCATCAAGCCCAACCTCGTCCAGACCATCGAGGGCTCGCCCGCCTTCATCCATGGGGGCCCCTTCGCCAACATCGCCCATGGCTGCAACTCGGTCATCGCCACCCGCGCCGCCCTGAAGCTCGGCGACTACGTGGTGACCGAGGCCGGCTTCGGCGCCGATCTCGGGGCCGAGAAGTTCTTCGACATCAAGTGCCGCAAGGCCGGTCTCAAGCCCGCCGCGGCGGTGATCGTCGCCACGGTCCGCGCCCTGAAGATGAACGGCGGCGTCGCCAAGGCCGATCTCGCCCGCGAGAACATCGCGGCGCTGCGGGCCGGGATCGTCAATCTCGGCCGCCATGTCGAGAATGTCCGGGCCTTCGGCGTGCCGGTCGTCGTCGCCATCAACCACTTCACCACCGACACCGCGGCCGAGCACCGGCTCATTGCCGATATCTGCCGGGACGAGTTCGGCGTCGAGGCGGTGCAGTGCCGCCACTGGGCCGACGGCGCCGCCGGGGCGGAGGAACTCGCCCGCAAGGTCGTGGCGCTCTGCGAGGGTGGGACCGCCCATTTCCAGCCGCTCTATCCGGACAGCCTGTCGCTGGAGGGCAAGATCCTCTCCGTCGCCACCCGCATCTACCGCGCCGACGACATCGCCATCGCGCCGAAGGCGGCCGCCGATCTCAAGGCCTTCGAGGCCGCGGGCTATGGCCACCTGCCGGTCTGCATGGCGAAGACGCAATATTCCTTCTCCGCCGACCCGACCCTGCTCGGCGCGCCGACCGGCCACACGGTGCCGGTGCGCGAGGTCAGGCTCGCGGCCGGCGCCGGCTTCGTCGTGGCCATCTGCGGAGACATCATGACCATGCCGGGCCTGCCCAAGCTGCCGGCGGCCGAGGCGATCCATGTCGGTGCGGACGGGTTGATCGAGGGGCTGTTCTGAGGGCATGGCGAACACGAGCAAACGTGTTTTCTCGGTCGTTCTCAGGGTCGATGCGACGGGATGGCGTGGCGAACCGCCGTCGTTCCCGGGACCGCCTATCACCATTCACGGACCGCCTGATGCGCCGACCGGCTTTGTCTATGACTTTGACCTTGATGGTATGGATGTTTCGCTGGAGGCGGTCTGCAGTTTATTGATCGCGGTGATCGAGCAGGAGGTGCAGCGATCGGGGTCGCGCCTTCAGGAACCGGAGTTCCGCAGTCGTTGCAGGCTTGATATCGCGCTTTCCGTTCCCGCCGACCTAGCGATGTTCTCCTACATTTGGCCGACAGAGTTCGTTGCCCTCCTCGGCAGGTTGGGCATCGCTTTGGAAGCCTCGCACTATCTCGATGCAGCGTTCGAGGAGGTGGTGTCCGGCGGATCGCGATCCACCTGACTGACATAGCGGGATCACGGGCTGTTCTGAGGGCGTTCAAGAGAAGGTCTGGATCCCCTTCCCTCGGCCTTCGGCCTCGCCGGGGATGACAGTCTGGCGCTCGATGTCATCCCCGGCGAGCCGTGAAGCGGTGAGGGAAGGGGACCCAGTGCCATTCGACTACGTCTCAAGGTCGTTCAGCGCTCGGGTGCCAGACAGGCGCAAATCCCGCGCGCAGGGCTTCGACCATGATCGGCGGGGTCAGCAGCTCGGCCGGGCCCGCGCCTCCCCGTTCCGGCTCGCCATAGCCCGCATACGACCAGGGCAGCAGCGCCTCGCCTCTGACGGCAAACGGCAAACCCTCCCTGATGACCATCACGCCATCTGGCAGGTTCTCCAGCCGGGCCGAATGGACCCGCTTCCCGCGCCCCTCCAGCCGCTCGCCATGCAGCACCGCGTCCATCTCCGGCGCGCTGGGCGGCTTCGCCAGGCCCTTCGCCCGTGCCCAGGCCGCGGCGAAACGGGTCGCATCGGCCCGCCGGCATTCGAAGCAGGGCCGGTGCCCGGCGGCCAGCGCCGTCACCTCGTCGAGGAAGAAGAGTTCGGTATAGCCCCGGCCCATCAGCGGCGACCGGCGGCGCCCCTTGAACGACAGGACGCAGCAGATCCACTGCCGCGAGGCCCAGGGCCGCGCGCCGATGGTGCGATCGTCGCGGTGGAAGCGGCCGCCGCGATTGCCGAGAAACAGGCCGCGCTCCGGCACCGCCGCGATCCCCCCGAACGGATCGACCCGGTTGGGGAGCGGCATCGGCTCAGTAGCGCGCGTCGGCCGACGGGCCGCTCCGCTGGCCGCCGCCGAAGAGGCTCTCGAAGAGGTTCGGCGGCGGCGGGGGAGCCTGCCGCACCTGCGGGGCGAGTTCGACCGGCGGCGGCGCCGGCCGCTGCACCGGCCGGACGATGGCCTGCGGCGGTGCGCCGGGCGCATCCCAGCCATAGATGTCGTCGCGGAACTGCACCGTGCCGTCGGGGGCCGCCCAGCCGGTGAGATAGACCCATGACACCGGCACCGCCTGCGTCAGCCTGACGTCCCGGCGCTGAGTCTGGGTCATGCCCTGCACCACCTGCTCCCTGGTGAAGCCCTGCGGCGCCAGCAGCCAGGTGACGAAGTCGGAGACATCGGCGACGCGCACGCAGCCCGACGAGAGCGAGCGGCTGTCCGACTGGAACAGGCCGCGCGACGGCGTGTCGTGCATGAACACGGCTTCCGTGTTCGGCATGTCGATGCGCACCCGTCCCAGCGAATTGCCCGGTCCGGAATCCTGCCGCAGGGTGAAATTGACCGCCCGCTCGGTCGACCAGTCGATGGCGGAGGGACTCACCTCGTTGCCGGAGCGGTCGAGGATGCGCACGCGCATATTGGCGAGGGTCGCCGGATTGCGGCGCATGCGCGGGATGATGTCGCGCTTGATGATCGAGGTCGGGATCGTCCAGGTCGGGTTGAAGTTCACCACCGTCAGGCGGCTCTCGACCAGCGGCGAGGCATGGGCGGCCTTGCCGACGATGACGACATGGCGCCGGCGGACGACGCCGCCCTCGATCGCCTCGGCCGCCGCGGCGGGAATGTTGACCACGACATAGCGCTGGCCGAAGGCGAAGCGGCTGTCGGCGAGTCGTTCCAGCGATTTCTCCAGGGCCCGGACCCGCGCCTCAGCGGGAATGTTGAGCTGGCGAAGGGTCGCCGCCGCCACCAGTCCGGACGGCAGCAGGCCCACCCGGCGCTGGAAGCGCTGCACGGCGGCGACGGTGGCGTCGTCGAAGAGGTCGCTGCCGGTCTCGGCGGGCGACAGGTCGCCCTCAATGGCGAGGCGCTGCTTGAGCTGGGCCACCGCGGCCCCGCGCTGGCCCTTGGACAGGCGGAGCGTCGTCGGCAACGTGCCCCAGCCGCCGCGCTGGGCGATCTGGCGATAGGTGGCGAGGGCGGCCTGCGTCACGGCGACCGTCTGCGGGCCATAGGTCGGCTGCGGATCGGTCGAGATGGCGGTGACGCGCGGCGCCGGGGCCGGTCGCGGTGGCCGCGGCCGGGCCGGTGGCGC
>NZ_JALHMP010000026.1 GCF_022843985.1 Phreatobacter sp.
CCGGCCAGAAGCCGAATGGCGGCGCCCTGCTCGCCCAGGTGCCGGCGGCGCTGCACCGCGACCCGGCCTATCTCTTCGCCCGCGCCCAGTGGCTGCGGCGCGAGGACCGGGCCGGCGAGGCGGCGGCGATCCTCGTCGCGGCGCCGCGCGATCCGGCCGTGCTCGGCAAGGCCGAGGACTGGTGGGTCGAGCGGCGGGCGCTGGTGCGCAAGCTGCTCGATGCCGGGCAGGCGCGCACGGCCTATCAGGTGGCCGCCAGCCATGCCGTCCGCACCGGCGCCTCGCGCGTCGATGCCGAGGCCCATGCCGGCTGGCTGGCGCTGCGCCACCTCAACGATCCCGCCAGCGCGATCCGCCATTTCGAGGCCGCGCGTCAGGCGGCGGCGACGCCGATGTCGCAGTCGCGCGCGTCCTACTGGCTCGGCCGCGCCCATGAGGCCGCCGGCCACCAGGGCTCCGCGCGCGCGCATTACGAGGCGGCGGCGCGGCATTCGACCCACTATTACGGCCAGCTCGCGCGCGCGAAGCTCGGCCTCGCGGACCTGCCGATCCGCCGGCCGACCGATACGACCCCGGCGAGCACCGCCTATGCGCATGCGCTCACGCTCCTCTACCGGCTCGACGAACGCGACATGGCGCGGGCGATCCTCATCGATCTCGCCACGCGCGCGAGCGACCACGGCACGCTCTACCAGGCGGCGGCGGTGGCGGCGCGGGCGCGCGATGCCAAGGGGGTCGTGACCCTCGGCCGGCTCGCCAACAACCGCGGCCTGCCCTTCGACATGCAGGCCTTCCCGACCCAGGGAATTCCCGATTACGCCCATGTCGGGCCGGAGGTCGACCGCGCGGTGGTCTATGCAATCGCCCGCCAGGAATCGACCTTCGACCACCGCGCCGTCAGCCATGCGGGCGCGCGCGGGCTGCTGCAGCTCATGCCTGCGACCGCGCGCGCGACGGCGCGCAACCACGGCCTCCCCTTCGACGAGGGCCGTCTGACCAGCGATCCCGCCTATAACGCGCGCCTCGGCGCGGCCCATCTCGGCGAGCTCATCGCCGAATTCAACGGCAGCTACATCCTGACCTTCGTCGCCTACAATGCCGGCCGGTCGCGCGCCCGCGAATGGATCCAGAGATATGGCGATCCCCGCGATCCCCGCGTCGATCCTGTGGATTGGGTCGAGAGAATCCCCTTCGCCGAGACGCGGAACTACGTGCAGCGGGTCATGGAGAACGTCCAGGTCTATCGCGCCCGCCTGGGCGGCGGCTCGGCGCTGCGGATCGAAGCGGACCTGCGGCGCGGCCGCCCGAACTGACCGGCCGCTGCAGCTCAGATTCCGATTCAGGCTGGTTTGCCGAATCCGGTCAGCGGCTTGTGACGGATTGCGCAGGTTCTGATTCCGATTCAACACGGCGGGCATGGCGCTGCGGCCATGGCGGCAGGGTGCTGCGCCTGACATGATCGCGCACCCCGTCGGTGGCGCGCATGATCGAAGCCTTCACGCTCCTCGACCTCCTGCAACGGGTCGGCGACGTCACCGCCCACCTGACCGGCCTGCCGATCCCCGGGCCCGTCATCGGTCTCGCCCTGCTGATCGCGCTCCTGGCCGTGGCGCTGATCGCCGCCGTGCTGCTGGTCACCGGGACCCCCTTCGAGACCTATTTGGCCGGTGTCCGGCCTCTGCCGCACTGGCCGTACCGCTGTGACGCAAGCGGCGGGAGGTGCGACGCGCCCTTCTGCCAACGGCGGCAGGCCCTGCTGGCCGGATCCCTCACCGGCATCGTCTCGGCCCTGGCTCTCGCCTGGATGGCCGGTGCGCCCTCCGCCATCCTGGCGAGCGCGGCGCCGAAATCGGTCATGGCCGGCATCGCCATGGGCATTGCCGAGCCGCTCGGCGGCCTCGCGGCGCTGACTGCCGTGGTGCTGGTGGCCACGGGTGTTTTCGTCGCGGTCGCTGCCGGTCCCCTGTTCGACGCCATTGGGATCAGGGACGTCCGCGCCCGGGGCTGCGCGGCGGGCCGCGCAGCGCATGGCCTCGGCACAGCGCGGACCTTCCAGGTGACCGGACGATGGACACCTTCGCCGGCATCGCGCTCGGGCTCAACGGCCTGTTGACGGCAGCCCTGGTGCCGCTGGTCGGGCGCTGGCTCGGCGCCTGACCCACCTCAGCCGCGCAGGGCCTTGCGCAGCGGCGCGCTCTGCGTCTTCGCCGGCTCCATCGCCTGGACCAGTTGGCAATAGGACGATCCCGGCAGCGGCGGGGCAAAGACATAGCCCTGCGCCGAACGCACGCCGCGCCGGCGGAGCGCCTCGACCTGTTCGAAGGTTTCGACCCCCTCGGCGATCACTTCCATGTTGAGGTGTGCTGCAAGATCGATGAGGCTGTCGACGATGGCGGTGGACTGCCGCTCGGCGCCCAGCGCGTCGATGAACAGTTTGTCGATCTTCATGACGTCGACCCTGAGCTTCAGCAGATAGCTCATGCCGCCATGGCCGGTGCCGACGTCGTCGAGGGCGACACGGACGCCCATCTCCTGGAAGCGGGCGATGATGGCGCGGGCGCCATCCATGTCAGGGAGCGGATCGCGCTCGGTGACCTCAAGCAGGATCTGGGTGAGCTTGAGGTCCGAATGCGAGAAGATCGACGCCACATCCCCGACGATCCGCTCGTCGCGGAAATGGGCGGCGCAAAGATTGAAGCCGCATTTGAGCCCCGGCCGGGTGGCATAGGTCGGCCCAAGTTCCTCCGCCGCCTGCCGCATCAGGTCGAGT
This sequence comes from Phreatobacter sp., assembly GCF_022843985.1. GTDB lineage: Bacteria > Pseudomonadota > Alphaproteobacteria > Rhizobiales > Phreatobacteraceae > Phreatobacter. The sequence continues at coordinate 2,771 of NZ_JALHMP010000026.1, forward strand.
GTCAGCGGGAAGATGAAACCGGAGCGCTCGGCCTCGCCGATGAAAGCGCCGGGCGGGATGAGCCGCCCGTCGGGTTTGCGCCAGCGGACCAGCACCTCGCAGCCGAGAATGCGGCCGGTATCGAGGTCGATCACCGGTTGGTAATGGGGGATGAACTCGCCGTTGCGCAGGGCCCGATACATGTCCGCCACCGGGCCGCGCTCGCGCCAGCCGAACAGGACCAGACCGGCCAGGGCAATGCCAAGGGCCATCCCGCCGCCAACCGCTGCCCCGACGATCCAGCCCTTCTGCTGACGCCAGGCCCCCGACGAGGCCGAGACCTCGACGCGAACCGGATAGTGTTCTGACACGAGCGCGGTCCTGACGTCGGCTGTCCCTGCGACACCGCCGGGTCCATGCACGGAAACAAGACGCCCGCCGGGCACCAGTTCGACATCGATGCCGAGACCGAGATTCGACACCTGGACCTCGCCATAGGGCACGAAAAGCCCGACCGCGATGATACCGCCGGTCATGGTGCCGGACGGGGATGCCAGGGTCAGGCGCAACGCCCGGCCGTGGGTCCCGCGCGTCAGGGCCACCGAGAGGGCAAGATGGGGGATGCGGGTCACATAGGGGGTCGAGGCCGCCGTGATCTGCGCCAGGCTGCCGATATTGTTGCAGCGGATCCGGCCGTCGGACCCGATGACGGCGATTTCCTTCAGCACCGGGGATTCGAAGACGAGCAGGCTCAGCGCTTCGCGATCGGCGGCGTTGCAGAACGCGATGTTGCGGGCCTGGGCCTCCTGCAGGGACAGTGTCGCCCGCTCGATGGCATTGTCCATGCGGCCCAGCACGATGGCCGCCTTTTCGGCGATCTGGACCCGCAACGTGCGGTGAAGCCAGGTCTCGGCGGCGAAATATGCGGCCATGGGCACGCCGGCGACCAGCATCGCGGACACCAACCAGACCAGGCCTCTTTTTCGCGAGACCGTATGCAAGGCTACCCCTTCGCCTGCCACGCAACCGGCGATCAACAGCCGAGATCACGTAAAATTTTCAGCAGTTTAGGGGGGGCGGCTTAATGGTGTCTTTCTTGACCTAACGTCATGGGATCGTTTCTTCCGCCCGCTCCTGCGCCTCGACCACGGCCAGCGCCGTCATGTTCACCACGCCGCGTGCGGTGACGGAAGAGGTGAGAATATGGGCGGGCCGTGCCTGGCCCACGAGAATGGGCCCCACCGGCAGGGCGTCGGCGAGGACCTTGATGACCTGGAAGGCGATGTTGGCGGCCGACATGTTTGGCATGATGAGGACATTGGCCACGCCCTTCAGGCGCGATGCGGGGAAGACGCGCTCGCGCAAGTCGGGCAGCAGGGCCGAATCCGCGTGCATCTCGCCCTCGACCTCCAGGTCCGGCGCCCGGTCGCGGATGATCTTCAGGGCCTTCTGCATCTTCAGCACCTGATCATCGTCATGGCTGCCGAAATCGGAATGGGACACCAGGGCGATCTTCGGCTCGAGGCCGAAGCGACGGACGTGCTCGGCGGCGGTGCAGACCATGTCGGCCAGTTCGTCCGGGCTAGGATCGGCGGTGACATGGGTGTCGGCGAGGAAGAGCGGACCCTTCGAGGTGATGAGCAGCGATAGCGCCGCGAGGCCGTTGGCGCCCTCCTTCAGGCCGATGACCTGGCGGATATGCCGCAGATGGGTGTTGAAACGCCCCTCGACGCCGCAGATCATGGCATCGACGTCGCCGCGCTCCAGCGCCACCGCTGCGATGGCGGAGTTGGAGGTGCGCATGATGGTGCGCGCCGCATCCGGGGTGACGCCGCGGCGGCCGGTCCGCTCGTGATAGGTCGCGACATAGTCGCGGTAGCGGGGATCGGATTGCGGATCGATGAGTTCGAAATCGACGCCCGGCTTCAGCGACAGGCCGAAGCGCTCGAGGCGCTGCTCGACGACGGCCGGGCGGCCGATGAGCACGGGGAAGGCCAATCCTTCCTCGACCACGACCTGGGCGGCGCGGAGGATGCGTTCGTCCTCGCCTTCGGCATAGATGACGCGCTTGGGGTTCTGCCGCGCCTTGTCAAAGACGGGCCGCATCAGCAGACCCGAACGGAAGACGAAACGCGACAGTTCCGCCTCATAGGCCTTGAAATCGGTGATGGGCCGGGTGGCGACGCCGGTCTCCATCGCCGCACGGGCAACGGCCGGCGCGATGCGGAGGATGAGACGCGGGTCGAAGGGTGACGGGATGAGGTTGCCGGCACCGAAAGTGCCGACCTCGCCGCCATAGGCCCGCGCCACAACGTCGGAGGGCGCTTCGCGGGCGAGCCCGGCAATGGCCCGCACCGCCGCCAGTTTCATCGGTTCGTTGATGGCGGTGGCGCCGCAGTCGAGAGCTCCGCGAAAGATGTAGGGAAAGCACAGGACGTTGTTGACCTGGTTGGGAAAATCCGACCGTCCGGTGCAGATCATCGCGTCGGGACGGGCGGCGCGCGCCTCGTCCGGCATGATCTCGGGATTGGGATTGGCCAGCGCCATGATCAGCGGGCCCTTGGCCATCTTCTGGACCATGGCGGGCTTGAGCACATTGGCAGCGGAGACCCCGAGGAAGATGTCGGCATCGCCGATGATGTCATCGAGGGTGCGGGCATTGGTGTTCTTGGCATAGACCTCCTTGTAGGGGTCCATCAGCTTCTCGCGGCCCTTGTAGACGACGCCCTCGAGGTCCGAGACCCAGATGTTCTCGACCCGGGCGCCGAGCTCGCGCAGCAGGTTGAGGCAGGCGATGGCGGCGGCGCCGGCGCCGGAGGCGACGATCTTCACGTCCTCGATCTTCTTGCCCATGATTTCAAGGGCGTTGGACACGGCGGCGCCGACGATGATGGCGGTGCCATGCTGGTCGTCATGGAAGACCGGAATGCCCATGCGCTCGCGCAGGCGGCGCTCGACCTCGAAACATTCGGGTGCCTTGATATCCTCCAGATTGATACCGCCGAAGGTCGGCTCCAGCGCTGCCACCACCTCGACGATCCGATCGACATCGAGGGCGTCGATCTCGATGTCGAAGACGTCGATGCCGGCGAATTTCTTGAACAGGACCGCCTTGCCCTCCATGACCGGCTTGGAGGCGAGCGGGCCGATATTGCCCAGGCCCAGAACGGCGGTTCCATTGGAGATGACGGCGACCAGATTGGCGCGGATGGTCAGTTCGGCGGCCTGGGCCGGATCGGCGACGATGGCCTCGCAGGCGGCGGCGACGCCGGGCGAATAGGCGAGCGCGAGGTCACGCTGGTTGCCGAGCGGCTTGGTGGCCTGGATCTCCAGCTTTCCCGGCCGCGGCTGCCGGTGATAGACGAGGGCGCCGGATTTGAGATCGTCCGTGATCGACTTTGTCATGCCATTGGTCTCCTCGGCAGGTCATGCGCAGGCCGGCCCGCCAGCGTCAATGTCCGGGATTGTCGCGCTGGCGGGAAGTCCCTCCCCGCGGCGAGCATCCTTGCCGCCGGGGAAAAGACCGTGGCGGGCGGCTTCGCCGTTGCGGGGCGGCGGAACAAGGGCTAATCGGGCTCTTCCAGCGAGACGAGCGCCGTGACCGACACATCCCCACCGAAGACCGGACTGACCTATTCGCAGGCTGGCGTCGACATCGACGCGGGCAACCGGATGGTCGACATGATCAAGCCGCTGGTGCGGGCCACCGCGCGTCCGGGCGCCGATGCCGAGATCGGCGGGTTCGGCGGGCTGTTCGACCTCAGGGCGGCGGGCTTCACCGATCCGGTGCTGGTGGCGGCCAATGACGGCGTCGGCACCAAGATCAAGATCGCCATCGAGACCGGCCGCCACGACACGATCGGCATCGACCTCGTCGCCATGTGCGTCAATGATCTCGTGGTGCAGGGCGCCGAGCCGCTGTTCTTCCTCGACTATTTCGCCACCGGCAAGCTGTCGCCGGAGGCCGCAGCGCAGGTGGTGAAGGGAATCGCGCTGGGCTGCCGGCAGGCGGGCTGCGCCTTGATCGGCGGCGAGACGGCGGAGATGCCCGGGCTCTATGCCGACGGCGATTATGACCTCGCCGGCTTTGCCGTCGGCGCTGCCGAACGTGGCACGCTGCTGCCGCGCCGGGACGTCGCGCCCGGCGACGTGGTGCTCGGCCTGCCCTCCTCCGGCGTCCATTCCAACGGCTATTCGCTGGTGCGCAAGATCGCCGCGGTCGCAGGCCTCGGCTGGGACGCGCCGGCGCCCTTCGAGACGGGCATGAGCCTCGGCGCGGCGCTGCTGGAGCCGACGCGCATCTATGTGAAGAGCATCATGGCGGTGCATCGCGGCACCGGCGCCCTCAAGGCTCTGGCCCATATCACCGGCGGCGGCTTCGTCGACAATATTCCGCGGGTGCTGCCGGAGGGCATGGGCGCGGAGATCGACCTCGCCGCCATTGCCGTGCCGAAGGTGTTTGGCTGGCTGGCGCAGGGCGGCAATCTCGCCCAGGCAGAAATGGTGCGGACCTTCAACTGCGGCATCGGCATGGTGATCGTTGTGGCGGCGAGCGAGGCGGCGCGGGTCGGCGAGGCCTTCGCCCTGGCCGGCGAGAGCGTCGTGACGCTCGGCCGCATCACGGCGGCGGCGGGAGAGCCGCGCGTCACCTTCACCGGAGCGCTCGCCCTGTGAGCGCGGGCTTGCCGGCGCGCAAGCGCGTCGCGATCCTCATTTCCGGGCGCGGCTCGAACATGGCGGCGCTGATCGCCGCGGCGAAGGCTGAGGATTATCCGGCCGAGATCGCCCTCGTCCTGTCCAATGTGCCGGCGGCCGGCGGTCTCGCCATCGCCGCGGCAGAGGGCATCGCCACAGCCACCATCGACCATCGCGCCTATGGCCGCGACCGCGAAGCCTTCGAGCGCGCCATGCAGGCGGTGCTGGAGGCGCACCGGATCGACATCGTCTGCCTCGCCGGCTTCCTGCGCATCCTGACCCCCTGGTTCGTCGGGCATTGGGAGGGGCGGATGATCAACATCCACCCTGCCCTGCTGCCCGCCTACAAGGGCCTGGACACCCATGCGCGGGCACTCGCCGACGGTGCCACCGAACATGGCGCGACGGTGCATTTCGTCACGCCAGGGATGGACGAGGGCGAGACCATCCTGCAGGAGGCGGTGCCGGTGCTGCCCGGCGACACGCCGGAGACGCTGGGCCAACGCGTGCTGGCGGTCGAGCACCGGATCTATCCGCTGGCGCTGCGGATGATCGCCACGGACTACACGCTGCTCTGACGCCCGGAATGGGCTGTGTCAGGCCGCCCGGATCCAGGCCTTGTTGTCGTGGAAGGCGGCGCCGCCGAAGGGCGCCACGGCGTCGGCGCCGGTCAGCACGTTGATGCCGCGTCCGCCCTCGTGGTCGGCATTGGCCCAGAGCCCCTCGGCGATCAGGGTCCCGGGACGGGTCTGGTCGGTCACCTTGGCGTGCAGGATCACCGTGCCGCGCGGCGACCCGACCTCGACCCGGGCGCCCTGGGCGAGGCCGAGACGGTCGGCGTCGGCGGGGTTGATCATCACCTCCGGTCGGCCCTCGCGCTTGCGGGAGGTCGGCGTCTCGGCGAAGGAGGAATTGAGGTAGCTGCGCGAGGGCGAGGTGGCGAGCTTGAAGGGATAGGTGGCGTCCGGCTCCTCGGTCACCGCCCAGTGGTCGGGCAGCGAGGGCATGGAGTCGACCGGCCCGAGCGTGCCGATGCTGGCATAGGGCACGTTCGGCCAGTCCGGCTTGAAGCGGAAGCGCCGGTCGCCATAGGCGAAGCCCTTGAGATAATGCGCGTCCTCGAATTTCGGCTGGACGTCGCGGAAATTGGTGACCTCCAGCTCGGCGAGCGTGCCCCAGCCGGAATTCTGCAGCGTCCAGTCGATGATCGCGCGCGGCGTCATGCCGAAACCCGGATGTTCGGCGCCGAGCCGCCCGGCGAGATCGCTGATCAGGTCGTGGTTGGAGCGGCACTCGCCGGGGGGATCGATCAGCTTCAGGCCGAGCATGATGTGCTGGTGCCCGCCGCCCTGGTAGAGGTCGTCATGTTCCATGAACATGGTGGCGGGGAGCACCAGATCGGCCATCTTGGCCGTGTCGGTCATGAACTGCTCGTGGACGACGGTGAACAGGTCGTCGCGGGCAAAGCCCTCAACGACCTTGGTCTGGTCGGGCGCGACATTGACGGGATTGGTGTTCTGGATGAGCAGCGCGGTGACCGGCGGGCCGTCGGAACCATCGGGCCGGCGCAGCGCCGCCCGCTCGCCGGTGAGGATGGCGCCGATGCGCGACTGGTCAAGGGTGCGGACGGCCGTGTCCTTGGCGTCGAGCCCCTCGATGAGCGACTTGCGCCAGTGATAGATGGCGCCGTTGTTGTGGAAGGCTCCGCCCCCCTCAACTTTCCAGGCGCCGGTGACGGCGGGAATGCAGGAGGCGGCATGCATGTTGACGGCGCCGTTGCGCTGGCGGCCGAAGCCGTAGCCGAGGCGGAAGAAGGTCTTCCTGTTCTCGCCGACCAGCCTGGCGAAGGCCTCGATCTCCGCCACCGTCAGGCCGGTGATGGCGGCGGCCCAGGCGGGGTCGCGGGACTGAAGATGGGATTCCAGTTCCGCCGGTACGTCCGTGAAATCCCTGAGATAATCGCGGTCGGCGAAACCGTCGCGGAAGAGCACGTGCATGACCGCGCAGGCCAGCGCCGCATCGGTTCCGGGGTTCAGCACGAGGCCGAGATCCGCCTGTTTCACCGTGTCGGTGCGGTAGATATCGACCACGACGATCTTGGCGCCGCGTTCCTTCCGCGCCTTCATGGCGTGGGTCATGACATTGACCTGGGTGGAAACCGGGTTGGTCCCCCAGATCACCACGACATCGGCCTTGGCCATTTCGCGCGGGTCGGCGCCGGCGAGCCGGCCTGTGCCGGCGATGAAGCCCGACCAGGCCATGTTGGTGCAGATGGTGGAATAGAAGCCGGAATATTTCTTGACGTGGCGCAGCCGGTTGATGCCGTCGCGCTGTACGAAACCCATGGTGCCGGCATAATAATAGGGCCAGACCGTCTCCGCCCCGTAGCGCCTCTCCGCTTCGAGGAACCTCTCGGCGGTCATCGCCAGGGCCTCGTCCCAGGAGATGCGCTGAAAGGCGCCGGAGCCCTTCGGCCCCTTGCGGATCAGCGGATGAAGGAGCCGGTCGGGGTGGTGGATGCGCTCGGCATAGCGGGCGACCTTGGCGCAGATAACGCCGGCCGTGTAGCTCTGCGCGGGATCGCCGTGGACGCGGCCGATCGTCGTGCCGTCGAGAACCTCCACCTCCAGCGAACAGGCCGAGGGGCAGTCGTGGGGGCAGGTCGTCTTCAGGCGCTCGACGCGGACGGGGGCGTTCATGGCGGCTCCGGTGTGCAGTGCGAAACTGGATCGTATCCAAACTGCAGGGCCTGGCGCCAATGAAAAAGGCGGGCCGCAGCCCGCCTTCGCGCATGGGTCGTCGAATTGCCGCCAGGGGGACGGCCAGTCCCCCGCACCCCGGCTATCAGGCCGGCAGGATCTCGTTCTGCGAGAAGAACTGGGCGATCTCGATACCGGCATTCTCGACCGAGTCCGAACCATGGACCGAGTTTTCGCCGACGGAGACGGCGTAGAGCTTGCGGATGGTGCCCTCGGCGGCCTGGGCCGGATTGGTGGCGCCCATGATCTCCCGGTACTTGGCGACGGCGTTCTCGCCCTGCAGCACCTGGACCACGACCGGGGCCGAGACCATGAAGTCGACGAGCTCGCCGAAGAAGGGGCGCTCGGAATGGACCGCGTAGAACTTGCGGGCCTCGGGCAGCGACATGCGGATGCGCTTCTGCGCGACGATCTGCAGGCCGGCGGCCTCGATGACGGCGTTCACCGCGCCGGTCAGGTTCCGCTTGGTGGCGTCCGGCTTGATGATGGAGAAGGTGCGCTCGATGGCCATGGATCGTTCCTTGAGGGATCGGGTGGGACAGGTGGCGCGCTTCTAGCAGCGCCCCGGTGCTCCCGCAACGTCCCCGCGGCCGCAGGCCTGCGGCCGGCTGAACCACGGGTGAAGGACCGCCTCAGAACGCATTCAGCGCGCCGGCCGCATTCTGTTCCCATGATCGCTGGTGCAGCGGTCGAACGACTGGAGATGGTGACGATGCGCAGCCTGGTTCTGTCCACCCTTGCAGGCCTTGCCGCCTTGTCGGCGGTGGTCATGGCCCCCTCCGACGCCGAGGCGCAGGTCGCCATCGGAATCGAGATCGGTGCCATGCCGGTGCAGTGGGGGCCGCAGCCCCACTGGGACGGCCCGCGCCGCCGCCATGGCCCGGCCCATGACGGTTTCTACCGCCCGCGCGGCCCCTACCACGGCTTCAACCGCCCGGCGCCGCACCCTTATGGCGGCCATGGCGGCTTCCATCCGCACCGTCCGGCCCGGTGGGAGCAGACCTGCTGGCGCGAGCGCCGCTGGGTCGAAACGCCCTGGGGCCGGGAAGTCCGCAACGTCCGGATCTGCCGCTGACGCCTGCTGGGCGGTCAGCCCGGAAGCTTCACGCGCGGGTCACCCTGAGCCCCACCCAGACCCGACCTGCGCGGGTACGGGCCCGCCACCGGAGACATCCGGCGGCGGGCTTCGTCCATTCTGCTCCCCGTCAGGCCTCGAGAATCCTGGCCTTGAAGAGCGCGCCGGCGGCATAGGCGGCGACGAGCGGCACCACCAGGAAGAGCCAGAGCTGCGACAGCGCGGTGCTTCCGACGAAGAGCGCCGGCCCGAAGGAGCGCGCCGGATTGACCGAGGTGCCGGTTACGGGGATCAGCAACAGGTGGATGGCAGCGAGCGTCAGGCCGATGGCGAGGCCGGCGAGGGCTGGCGATCCCGCCTTGGCGGTGACGCCGAGAATGGTCACGAGGAACAGGAAGGTGCCGACGAACTCGCCGATGACGGCCGAGCTCACCCCGTAGCCCTTGGCCGCATCCCAGCCATTCTGGCCGAGCCCGGCCGCGGTGACGTCGTAGCCGCCGGCCTTGCCGGCCAGCATGATGTAGAGAATGGCGGCGCCGACAGTGGCCCCGGCGAACTGGGCGATGATGTAGCCGGGAACTTCAGAGGTCGGCATGCGGCCGGCGGCCCAGACGCCGACCGTGACGGCCGGATTGACGTGGCAGCCGGAGACCGGACCGATACCATAGGCCATGGCGACGATGGCGAGGCCGAATGCGAGCGCGATCGGCAGCGTTGCGAGCGCCGAATAGGGCTGGCCGGCGCCGAAAACGGCGCCCTGCCCGCCGAGTGTCACGACACCGCAGCCGATAATGACCAGTGCGGCTGTGCCGATGAATTCGGCGACGTATTTCTTCATGGTGGCGTTCATAACCCCTCCTCCTCAGTTCCCCCGGTTGCATGGCTGGCCGGAGCTCGCGTCACCATAGCACCAGTGACGGTGACGGCACGGGGTTTCAACGGCTTTTGCAGCGCCCGGAGCCACGGCCTCCGGCGGCCGGCTTGCATTGCCCGCCGGCCTCCTTCAAAAGCCGGCCATGTTACAGATCAACGACCTGACCGTGCGGGTGGCAGGCCGCGTGCTCATCGACAATGCGTCGGTGACGCTGCCGCCGAATGCGCGCGTCGGCTTCCTTGGCCGCAACGGCACCGGCAAGTCGACCCTGTTCAAGGTCATCCAGGGCGAGATGGCCGCGGATGGCGGCTCGTTCAAGCTGCCGGCGCGGGCGCGCCTTGGCGGGGTGGCGCAGGAGGCGCCAGGCGGCCCGCAATCGCTGCTCGCCTTCGTGCTCGACGCCGACAAGGAGCGGGCCCGCCTTCTTGCCGAGGCGGAGACGGCGACCGACCCGCACCGGATCGCCGAGATCCAGACGCGGCTCGTCGATATCGACGCCCATTCGGCCCCGGCACGCGCGGCGGCGATCCTCGCCGGACTCGGCTTCGATACCGCAGCCCAGGCGCGACCCTGTTCGGATTTTTCCGGCGGCTGGCGGATGCGCGTTGCCCTGGCCGCGGTGCTGTTCACCGCCCCCGACCTGCTGCTGCTCGACGAGCCGACCAACTATCTCGACCTCGAAGGCACGCTCTGGCTGCAGGACTATCTCGCCAGCTATCCGCACAGCGTTCTCCTGATCAGCCACGACCGCGACCTTCTCGACGCCTCGGTCGAGCACATCCTGCATCTCGACCAGGCCAAGCTGACGCTGTGGAAGGGCTCCTACACGACCTTCGCCAAGTCGCGGGCCATCGAGATGGCGGTGCGCGAGAAGGCGGCCAGGAAGCAGGAGGACAAGCGGGCCCATCTGCAGAGCTTCGTCGACCGCTTCCGCGCCAAGGCGACCAAGGCGCGGCAGGCCCAGTCGCGGTTGAAGATGCTGGAGAAGATGGAGGCGGTGTCGACCATCATCGACCGGGACGTGCCGCCCTTCGTCATCCCCGAGCCGGCGCGCAAGGCCTCACCGCCGATCATCACCATGGAGGGCGCATCGGTCGGGTATACGGAGGGGCAGTCGATCCTGCGGCGGCTCGACCTCAGGATCGACGACGACGACCGCATCGGCCTCCTCGGCGCCAACGGCAACGGCAAGTCGACCTTCCTGAAGCTGATCTCGGACCGGCTGAAGGCCATGAGCGGTCGCATGGTGCGCGCCGACAAGCTGAAGATCGCCTATTTCGCCCAGCACCAGCTGGACGAGCTCCGGCCGGCGGAAAGCGTCTACCAGCACCTCAGGCGCCTGATGCCCGACGACCCCGAGGCGAAGGTCCGCGCCGCCTGCGCCCGCTCAGGCTTTTCCGGCGAGCGTTCGGACACGAAGGTGTCCTCGCTTTCCGGCGGCGAGAAGGCGCGCCTCCTCTTCGCCCTCGCGGTCTTCGAGGGCCCGCATCTCCTCATTCTCGACGAGCCGACCAACCATCTCGACATCGACAGCCGCGCCGCGCTGGTGGAGGCGCTGAACGGCTATTCGGGGGCGGTGCTGATCGTCTCGCATGACCGCCACCTCCTGGAATCGACGGTGGACCGGCTCTGGCTGGTGCGCGACGGCACGGTGAAGCCCTTCGACGGCGATCTCGACGACTACCGCAAGATCGTCCTGTCGGGCGCGACGCCGGGTCCCGACAAGACGGATCGGCCGGACAAGGTAAGCGAGTCGAAGCCGGCCGCCCCGGCGCGCGGCGAGGCCAAGGCGCTGGCGAAGCGCGTCGCCGAGATCGAGGCGACGATGGAGAAATTGCGCGCGGATATCGAGAAGATCGACCGTATCCTCGCCCAGCCCGGCTATTTCGAGGCCCATCCCGACAGCGCGGCGCAGGCGGCGAAGACCAGGGGCCTCAGGGAAAAGCAGCTCGCCGAGGCGGAAGAGGCCTGGCTCGAAGCGAGCGGGGAGCTGGAGGCGGCGGGCTAGCCGGCCCGGGCCGTGACCTCGACGAGATTGCCGTACATGGCGGCGGGGGACAGCGTGAAGCCCGCCCCGGCGGGCGACACGGGGATATCGGCGCGGCGGGCGAAGCCGGCCAGCACGGCGGGATCGCGGGCGCGCAGGCGATAGCCGACATAGAGCGGGTCCGCGGGTGGCTCCATGTCCAGGCCGTAGCGGGTCGACAAGTCCTCTGGCGCGAAGATGTCGAGCGTGACGCCCCCCGCCGCGACGATGTGGCAGCCGTCGTGCCGGCGCACCGGACAGTGCAGGATACGGGCGAACCGGTCCGCTAGGGCGGCGGGATCGGGCGCGACGACGAGCGCCGCATCGAGGCCGGTCACACCGTTGGGATGGGTGGTCCAATCCGGCCGCCGGTAATGCTCGACATTGTGGTAGCGGCAGGCGTTGAAGGTCAGCCCGGCCGTCTGCGGCAGGATGACGTCGAATTCCGGATGAACGGACGTGCCGTCGTCCAGCCGCCATTCGCGCCGCACGTGGATCGGGGCGGCGAAGGGCAGTCCCTGCGCCGCCAGATGGGCATGGCAGCGAAAGGCGTCCTCGGTCGAGAGCACCATGGACTTGATGCGCTCCTCGCCGCCGAGCAGGGCGGCCATGGGCGGCGGCAGCCGGGCCGGATCGGAGACCGACATGAGCTCGATGAAATTCGCCGTCCCCGGCGCGGCATCGGCGAACAGCACCATCTGGTTGGTGATGCCCATGCTCTCGATCTGGCTGACCGGCGAGAGGGTGAAGCCGAGGCGGCGGAACGTGTCGGCTGCCGCCGCGCCGTCGCGGACATAGGTCAGAAGATGATCGATCGCAGCGATCACCGGTTCAGCGGACTCTGTCGTCATCGGTCGATCTCCGCCACCGCGGCCTCCGCATGGCATGTCACCGCGTCGATGACCGGCACCCGATCATATCCGCGCCAGGTGAGCAGCGGCAGTTCGGTGCAGGCGAGAAGGACAGCCTCGGCACCCGCTGCCACGAGATCGTCCGCGATCTCCCTCGCCCGCCGCTCGGCGGAAGCCGTGACGAGACCGTCGGTCAGCTCGTTCTGGATGATGCCGTCGAGGTCGCATCGGCCCCGGTCGTCCGGGAGGCGCCAGGCCAGCCCCGCAGCCGCGATGCGCGCGAGGAGGGGGCCGGCGGCGAGACTGTGGGACGTGCCCAGCAGGCCGACGCAGCCGATGCCGCGCTCCTTCAGCACGGCGATGGCCGGGTCGAGGACATGGAGCAGGGGAACGGGAGAGGCGGCGGCGATCCGGTCGAAAATGCGGTGGGGGGTGACCGCGGTCAGGAGGCCGAGCGAGGCGCCTGCCGCCGCCGCCCGCCCGAACGCGGAGACGATCGCCCCCGCCACGCCGTCCCAGTCGCCGGCCCTGCCCTGCCCGAGCAAGACGTCGTAGCGCAGCGAGACGATGACGCTCTCCGCATTGGCATGCCGGCCGCCGCGCCGCTCGCAGGCCTCGTTGATCCGCTGGTGATAGAGCGCGGTCGAGCGCCAGCTCATGCCGCCGATGAGGCCGATCATTGCTTCTCGATCGCCAGGTCGGCGAAGACCCTCCCGACGATCTCGAGCTCGGACTCGATCGCCTGGCGAAACGCGGCGGGCGGCAGGGCGACGGGCGAAAAGGCGAGCGACTGCATGCGCGCCGCAACGGGCGGTGCGGTGATGACGGCGCGCGTCTCCTCTGCAAGCCGCTCGACGATGGCGGCCGGTGTCCGCGCCGGTGCCAGCATTCCCAGCCAGATGCCCATTCCGAAGATCGGCTCCTTCAGGCCGATCTCCGCGAACGTCGGCACGTTCGGCAGGAGCGGCGTGCGCGCCTCTCCCGAAACCGCGACCGCCTTCAACGCGCCGCCGTGGATGTGCTGCTGCGTGTTGGCGACGGAGGCGGTCGCGAGGCTGATGTGTTTCGCCACGAGATCCGTCACGGCCGGGTTCTCCCCCCGGTAGGGAACGGCATTCAAGCCGAGGCCGAGCTTCCGGTTGAACGTTTCCCCGAGAAGGTGCCCGAGGCCGCCAAGCCCCCAGTGGCCGTAGCTCGCCTTTGCCGGGTTCGCCTTGAAATGGGCCGCGAGGTCGGCGGGGGCGGTGGATGTCAGCTCGGCGCTGGCGGCCAGGATGATCGGCGCGCGGAAGGCCATCGTGACGGGGGTGAAGTCCTTCAGCGAGTCGTAGAGCGGCCGCCTGAACAGCAGCATGTTGTTCACCTGCGTGTCCGTCACGGTGAACAGGAGCGTGTGGCCGTCGGGGTCGGCCTTTGCCACCTCGGCCGCGCCGAGCATGCCGCTGGCCCCGGTCTTGTTCTCCACGAAGATCGTCTGCCCCAGGCGACGGCCGAGGCCTTCGGCGACGACGCGGGCGGTCGAATCGAGAGGGCCACCGGCCGCATAGGGCACGACGAGGCGGATGGGACGGCCGGGATAGCCCGTCTGGGCCCGCACCCCCGGCGACGCGACCGCGGAGGCCGCCAGCCCGGCGACAATGGATCGGCGCGTGATAACCATGGCATCCCTCCGTGTTTCGACGGGATCAGGACACCACGGCCGCCGCTGATCGTCAACATAGTTGACGATATCGACCGACAGATTTTTACCGTCGTCGCCGCCGCGCCACGTCGGCCGGCGGCTCCAGCGTGCGGTTCTTGCCCCGGACCAGGCGCAGGATGCGGCGCAGCGCCTCGAGTTCGCCCTGACCGATCAGCGCCGCGAGGTCGTCCTCGGCCTGGCGCAGCGCGGCGACCCCATGGGCCAGCAGGTCGCGGCCGGCATCGGTGACGACGACGACCTTGTTGCGTCCGTCCTGAGCGTCATCATCGACCCGCAGGAGCCCCCTAGCGCGGAACTGCATGACCAGCTTGCTCATCGCCTGTTTGGAAATCCGCGCCTGCGCCGCCATGGCGCTGATGCCGGCCCCGTCGAGCTGCATGGTGCGCATCACATGGACATGCGAGGCATTGATCCAGGGATAGCCGCGGGCCCGCAGGTAGGCCAGGGCCGCATGGTCGAAGCCCAGATGCACCTCGTCGAGCAGGCGCCCGAGATTGGTGAAGCGCAACTGTTCCAGGGATTGATGGGTCAGCGTCATGAGCTGACTATGCCTGACGTCGGCTGATTCATCACCTCGGGTCGGCGGGCGCGAACGCTCGCGCCGTCAGTTCTCCTTGATCGTCTTCCTCCACCGCGCCCGCAGCACGCTGGGGCGCTCGGGATAGCGCTCGTCGAGGAATTCGGCGGAGGCGATGCGGTCGGTGCGGAAGGAGCGGAAATCGCGGCGCAGTTCGCACCAGGCGATGAGGTGGCGGACGCTGTCGAAATAGCCGACCGCCACCGGCCAGAGGATGCGCTGGGTCGCCCTTCCCTGTTCGTCGCTGTAGCCCAGGGCGATCTTCTTGCCCTCGTGGATCCAGCCGCGGACGCGGGCGAGGTCGATGCGGTCCTCCGTCGGCTCCCAGGCCGGGCCGGTGCGGGAGACCGGGTCGAGCGCCACGTCGCGCAGCTTCTCCGGCACGATGGCGGCGAGCTTGGCGATGAGGTCGGCGGCGGCGCGCGCCAGGGCGGGATCGCCACGCGACTGGACCCAGCGGGCGCCGAGGGCGGCGGCCTCGATCTCGTCGGAGGTCAGCATCAGCGGCGGCAGGTCGAAGCCGCCCTCCAACACATAGCCGAGGCCGGCCTCGCCGCGGATCGGTACGCGCTGGCCGATCAGGGTGGAGATATCGCGGTAGATCGTGCGTTTCGAGGTCTCGAGCTCGGAGGCGATGGCCTCGGCCGTCAAGGGCCGGCGCGAGCGGCGCAGGATCTGGATGATCTGGAAGAGTCGGTCGGAAGGTCTCATGGCGACATCCTGCCGCAGTCCTGCTGCCATCGTTATGACAGCAGTCTGGCAACAGAACCAGCGTCAGCGGCGAAAACGCCGCGACCAGGCCAAGACGAGGACCAGCGCGAGGCCGAGGCTCGACACCGACAGGGCGAGCATGACGGGCACATAGCCGACGGCGCCGATGGCCAGGCTCGCCGGCAGGGCGACGAGGGTCATGGCGGCGAAGAACACGGCGTTGAACACCGCCATGGGCGTCGCCCGCTGCTCGGGCGGCGTGCCGTCGCAGATCCAGGCGGAGAGCACCGGAAAGCCGAGGGAATGGCCGAGGCCGAAGACGAAGCCGGCGACCACGACGCCGGTGATGGTCTGGGCCAGGGCGACCAGCGCCAGTCCGGTCGCCAGAAGCACGGCCCCGCCGGCAACGACGACGCGGCGGTCGATGGTCTCGATCAGGCCGAGGCCGCCGAAGCGGACCGCGAAGATCGAGATGGTGAAGGCGGTGAAGAAGGCGCCGACGATGACGCCGCGCTCCACCAGGAAGGGCGCGGCATAGGCGCTGATGAAGCCGAACATGTAGCCGTAGACGATGGCGGCGGTCAGCGGCAGCCAGATCCGTGGGCTCGCCAGCAGGCCGAGAATGCCGCCGACCGGACCCTCGGTCCTGTTGACTGGGCGGATCG
The DNA here is from genome assembly GCF_022843985.1 of Phreatobacter sp. Lineage (GTDB taxonomy): Bacteria > Pseudomonadota > Alphaproteobacteria > Rhizobiales > Phreatobacteraceae > Phreatobacter. Next base: position 18,685 of record NZ_JALHMP010000026.1, read on the forward strand.
TCCACAAGAGCGGCAGGCCGAGGACGGCGGGCAGCGCGCCGGCGATGAAGTACCCGCGCGTACCGAAGCCCTGGTAGAGGATTTCGGCGACGATGGGGCCGAAAGCATAGGGCAAGGGTGCCATGGCCGAGAGGAGGCCGAACAGCCGCACGAAGCGCGCGCGGGTCAGCCGCGTCGAGCCATAGGTCATGACCGGCGCATGGAAAAGCGCGAAGCCGGTGCCTTGGACGAGGCGCGAGGCGAGCGAGCCGAGGACGGTCTCGTGGGTGAAATAGAGACTGATGAAGCCGAGGGCGGTGAGCACCGCGCCGATCCGCACCGTCTGGAGGATGCCGATCCGGTTGGCGATGGGCCCGGAGAACAGGCTCATCAGCACCAGGGGAATGCCGTAGACGGCGATCAGCAGGCCGATGTCGTGGTGCGGGAAGCCGGCATCCTCCCAGACCACGGCGAGCAGCACGGATTGCTGGTTGGTCATGGCGGTCAGGAAGATGATCACGGCGAGACGCCAGAACTCGGACCTGGCGGCGCGATCGATGAAGCCGAGGGCAGGATCCGCTGACGGCAGGGCGTTCACGCCCGCTTCCCCCAGCGGCCGTTCTCGTCCTGCTGCCAGTAGGTGCAGGCATGGCCGGCGGATTTCGCCGCCTTCCAGCTGGCGCGGGCCTGGTCGAGGGCGTCGGGGTCGTTGCCGTCGAACATCAGCACGATGCGCTCATAGGCCGCGATGTCGGCGGGCAGCGCCGCACCGTCGACGAGAAAGCGGACGGTGGCGCCGTTGGCGCGGTCCGGGCCGGCCGTGAGCAGCACGGGCTGCAGCGCCGCATCGGCCTCGCGGTCGGTGCCATGCGGCAGGAAGCTCTCGTCCGCGTACGTCCAGAGCAGCGCGTCGAGGGCCTCGACCCTCTCGGGCGAGGCGGCCTCGACGGCGACCTTCCAGCCGCGTTCCACCGATTTTTCGAGCAGCACCGGCAAGACCCTTTCGAGCGGCTGGTTCTGCAAATGGTAGAACAGGATGTCGGTCACGAGTTCCGTCGTTTTTGCATGGCTCCGGGCGATCAGCGCTCGTAGCCGTCGGCGACGAACCTGTCGAGGAGCCTGACGCCCCAGCCGGCACCCCAGCTGCGGTTGAGATCGCCCTTGTTGGAATTCATCGCCGTGCCGGCGACGTCGAGATGGGCCCAGGGCGTATCGCCGACGAAGCGCTGGAGGAACTGCGCCGCGGTGATGGCGCCGCCATAGCGCCCGCCGGTGTTCTTCATGTCGGCGAACTGGCTGTCCATCAGCTTGTCGTATTCGGCGGCGAGCGGCATGCGCCAGACCTTCTCGCCGGTGACGAGGCCGGCCTCGGTGAGGCCCTTGGCCACGTCGTCATTGTTGGAGAAGAGACCGGCATTCTCCTGTCCGAGGGCCACCATGATGGCGCCGGTGAGGGTGGCGAGATTGACCATCACCTTCGGCTTGAAGCGGTCCTTGGCGTACCAGAGCACGTCGGCAAGGACGAGACGGCCCTCGGCGTCCGTGTTGATCATCTCGATGGTCTGGCCGGACATGGAGGTGAGAATGTCGCCGGGCCGGTAGGCGTTGCCGTCGGGCATGTTCTCGACGAGGCCGATGAGGCCGACGACGTTGACCCGCGCCTTGCGGGCCGCCAGCGCGTGCATGGCGCCGACGACGGCTGCGGCACCGCCCATGTCGCCCTTCATGTCCTGCATGCCCTCGCCGGGCTTCAACGAGATGCCGCCGGAATCGAAGCAGACGCCCTTGCCGACAACGCAGACCGGCGCCTCGCCGTCCTTGCCGCCGTCCCAGCGCATGACGACCACATGGCTGTCGCGGGTGGAGCCCTGCCCCACCGCGAGCAGCGCACCCATGCCGAGCTTCTTCATGTCCTTTTCGTTCAGCACCTCGACATCGACACCGAGGCGGGCGAGATCGCCGGCGCGCTTGGCAAATTCGGTCGGGTAGAGAACGTTTGGCGGCTCGTTGACGAGATCACGGGCGAGATCGACGCCGTCGGCAATGGCCTCGCGGGCCTTGTAGGCCTTGCGCGCGGCCTTGTCGTCTGCGACGAGGAGGGTGATCGCCCGCTTTTTGGCAGCGGTCTCGCCATCCTTCTTCTTCGTCTTGTAGCGGTCGAAGCTGTAGAAGCGCAGGCGCAGGCCCAAGGCGAAATCGGCGGCCTGGTCGGCATCGAGCGGGCCGGCCGCTGTGGACAGGATCACCGTCGCCTCGGTCGATGCGTCCGGCAGGCGCGCGCAGACGGCACCGCCCAGCTTGATGACATCAAGCTCCTTCCAGTCGGACGGCTTGCCGATCCCGGCGGCAACCAGCCGCGTGGCCGCGACCTTCTCCGGCGCGATGAGGTCGAGAAAGGATCCCGCCTTGCCCTTGAAACCGTCTTCGGCGGCGGCGCGGGCGAACAGGTCCTTGGCCGGAGCCAGGATGGCCGCCGTATCGCTGGACAGGGCCATATCCTCGCCAACGAGGCAGACCACGAGGCCGGATGCGGCAGCGGAGAGCGGAGCGAAGCTGATCTTCAGAGTGTCGGGCATGGGGCCAACTTGCTGTGGATGAGAATCGGGCGCAATGCCCTGATGCATCACACTAACGCGACGTTGTGGCCGACGGGAGACGCAGCGGCGGGAATCCGCATTGCGGAACGCCGCCACCTTGCCGCCGCCACGATCCGCTTCTAACGCTGGAGATGACGCAAGCGCGGGTTGGCGGACCCTGCTACCAGCATGAGCCGGGAATGGGATCCCTCGAACGCTACATCTTCCGGCAGGCAGCCCTCGCCTTTGCGGCCGGGCTGTTTATCCTGACATTGGTCGTCTGGATCACGCAGGTTCTGCGGCAGCTCGACCTCGTGACCAATAGCGGCCAGACCATCGCCCTGTTCTTCATGATGACGAGCCTCGGCATCCCGGTGCTGCTGGCCCTCATCGCGCCCATCGCCCTGTTCATCGCGGTCGTGCAGACGCTGAACAAGCTGAACGGTGATTCCGAGCTCATCGTGATGTCGGCCGCCGGTGTCTCGCCCGCCCGCATCGCCCGTCCGCTCGTCATTCTGACGGCTCTGGTCAGTCTCTTCGTCGGCTCGCTGTCACTGTGGCTGACGCCGACGTCGATCCGGCATTTCCGCCTGCTGTTGACACAGGTCCAGGCGAATCTCCTGACCGCCATCGTCCGCCCCGGCCAGTTTACCCAGGCCGACCGCGGCCTCACCTTCCATATCCGCGACCGCGCGCCCGGCGGCGTCCTGCTCGGCATCGTCGTCGCCGACACCCGCGACCCCCAGGTACACATGATTTATGTGGCCGAGCGCGGGGTCATCACCGAACAGCCGCAGGGCACGTTCTTCGTCCTGGAAAACGGCAATCTGCAGCGCCGGGAAGTCAAGGATGGCAACACGTCGATCGTCGTCTTCGACCGCTACGCCTTCGACCTGTCGCAACTGACCCAGGCGGCCGAAACGATTTATAGACCATCGGAGCGCTATACGTCCGAGCTCATGAACCCCGACCCTGCCGATCCCATGCTGGAGAGGTGGCGTGGGCGTTTCCGTCAGGAGCTGCACGACAGGTTTGCCGCGCCGCTCTACCCACTGGCCATGTTATGTATTGCGTTCGCCATGCTGGGACAGGCCCGTACGACGCGGCAGAGCCGCGGAGCCGCGATCGCCGGCGCGATCATTATCATGGCTGCCTTCCGCGGCAGCGGCTTCGCCGTGTCCGGCATCGTAGCGGCGCGCCCCCTGGCGGTGCCGCTCGTCTATCTCCTGCCGATCGCGACGATCCTGTTCTTCGGCGCCATGTCGCTGGGCTACATCAAGGTCCGGCCGCCCGCGGTGCTGGCGCGCCTGTCGAACGATTTCTCCGACCGCGTCTCCCGCCTGATCGCTGCGCGACTGGCACCGCGGGGCAATGCCTGATGGTGTCGACCTTCTCCCGCTACATGACGCGGAAGTTCCTCGCGGCGGTGGGCGGCACGTTTCTCGGGACGTTCGGCCTGGTCCTTATCGTCGACTTCGTCGAGCAGTTGCGCCGTGTCGAGGATGCGACGCGGGCGCCGACCCACCTCGTGGCGCTCCTGACCATCTATCGCGTTCCCGCCTTCATCGAGATCGTGCTGCCTTTCGCGGTGCTGGTCGGGGCCATGCTCTGCTTCCTCGGACTGTCGCGGAAACTCGAGCTGGTGGTGGCGCGGGCCGCCGGATTGTCCGCCTGGCAGTTCCTCACTCCGCCCATCTTGCTGGCCCTGCTGCTCGGCGTCTTCGCGGCCGCGATCTACAATCCTGTCGCGTCGGATTTCCGCGAGCGCAGCTTCAAGCTGGAATCGGAGCTGTTCGGCCGCGCTGTCTTCGTCGACCAGCGCACCAATTTCTGGCTCCGGCAGGCGACCCCCGCCGGCCAGGCCGTGATCAATGCCGCATCCGCGACCGAGCGGGGCCAGCGGCTGACCGGCGTCAGCGTCCTTGTCTATGGAGCGGACGGCACGTTCAAGGAGCGGATCGATGCCGAAGGCGCCGATCTCGGCGACGGGTACTGGCTGCTTCGGAAGGCCATCGTCACGCCGGTCGGGGCCGAACCGGTGAAGCACGAGACCTATCGCCTCGCCACCCAGTTGACCGCCGACCAGGTGCGCCAGAGCTTCGTCATGCCCGAACAGGTTTCGTTCTGGGAACTGCCACAATTCATCGAGCTCGCGCGCCGCTCGGGCCTGCCGACGGCCCGTTTCGAGCTGCAGTACCAGCTTCTCCTGGCCAGGCCCCTGCTGCTCGTCGCCATGGTGCTGGTGGCCGCCGCAGCGAGTTTGCGCTTCGCCAGGCTCGGCGGGCTGGGCAAGACGATTCTGGGTGGCGTGGTCGCCGGATTTTTGCTTTACGTGGGATCTGAACTTGCCGGCAATCTGGGGCGCTCGAATCTCGTGCCCCCGGTCCTTGCTGCCTGGTCGCCTGCATTTATCGGTGCGTTGATGGGTTTCATGGTTCTTCTGAAGCTGGAGGATGGCTGATGCTTCGCGCAGCACGCCGCCCGGCGGCTTCTACGGCCCGAATCGCCCGCTCTGCCCTGACCGCGACCGCCAGCCTCCTGGCCCTGGTCGTCGCGGCGGGCGGGTTCGCGCCCCTGCGCGCCCAGTCTGCCGGCGACTCGCCCGCGGCGCGGCCCCATATCCTCGATCCGACCCAGGTGCAGAACCAGCCGGTGCAGCGGCCTGCAGCGCGGCCCGCCGACCCTCTGCCGGCGGTCGGACCGACCTTCACCTCGACGCCGCCCGGCACGCCGATGCAGGTCAATGCGGGGCAACTCGTCTATGACGAGCGGACCAGCCGGGTGTCGGCGCGCGGCAACGTGCAGATCTACTATGACGGCCGGACCATCGAGGCCGATGTCGTCACCTACGACCAGCGCTCCGGCCGCGTGCGCGCCACCGGCAATGTCCGCATCACCGAGCCGTCGGGCAACATCGCCCACGGACAGGACATGGAGTTCGACCAGCAGTTCACCAATGGCTTCATCCAGTCGCTGAACATCGAGACCCCGGATCGCCGCTTCATCGGCGCCGCCCAGGTGACGCGGGAGGGTGGCGACGTCACCACGTTCGAGCGCGCCGCCTACACGGCCTGCGCCTCCTGCCGCGCCGACCTGTCGAAACCTCCGACCTGGGTCATCAAGGCCAAGCGCATCATCCACCGCGAATCCGAGCGCACGATCTATTTCGAGGATGCGCGCTTCGAGATGTTCGGGATTCCGATCGCCTATATGCCGCGTTTCTGGTCACCCGATCCGACGGTCCGCAAAGCCTCCGGTGTCCTCGTTCCCGGCATCGCAGGCTCCAACCGCACCGGCGTCGGCGTCGAGATCCCCTATTTCTGGAATATCCAGCCGAACTATGACCTTTTGATCGCGCCGCGCTACTATTCCCGCCAGGGCTTCATGCCGCTGGTCGAGTGGCGGCACGGGTTCGAGAGCGGCTTTTATTCCATCCGTGCCGCCGGCATCCGGCAGAACGACCCGAGCGTCTTCGCCTATTCGGACGGGACCCGGGAAGTCGGCAACCGCGAATTCCGCGGCATCCTGCACACGACCGGCATGTTCCGGATCAACGAGCGCTGGTCCGTCGGCTGGGACCTCAACCTCATGTCGGACACGGCGTTCCTCAGGGACTATTCCCTGTCGCTGCCGGGCCAGACCGAGGCCAATTCCCGCCTCTTCCTGCGCGGCCAGGGCCCACGGAGCTGGTTCGACCTGTCGGCGACGCGCTATGTCGGTATCACCGCCACCGACACCAACAACAAGATCCTGCCGACCTCGCATCCGGTGCTCGACTACTTCCGGGTCCTCGACCGCTCGGTCGCCGGCGGCGAGTTCTCGTGGCGCACCAGCGTCGTCAGCCTGAGCCGAGAACAGGCCGACGTCGCCACACGCAACTCGACTTTGACCGAGGTGGTTGGCGGCACCGCCCTGCCGCTGTTCTGCTATGCGACCCTGCCGCAGGGGCCGCAGCCGACCTATGTCAACCGCGTCGACCCGCGGAATTGCCTGGTGAACGGCATCGACGGCAATTATTCGCGGGCCTCGGTCGAGGTCGCCTGGCGGCGGCGCGTCATCGACGCGATGGGCCAGATCTGGGAACCCTTCGTCTCGGTGCGCGGAGACGTGACCTATCACCTGCTCAAGGACAGCAGCCCGCTCGTCGGATCGTTCTCGCGGCTCGCCCAGGACGACCGGATCTACACGCGGTTCATGCCGACCGTCGGCATCACCTACCGCTATCCCTGGATCGCGGCGACCGAATACGGGACGACAACGGTCGAGCCGATCGTCCAGTTCATCGCCCGGCCGAACGAGACCCAAATCGGCAACATCCCCAACGAGGATGCCCAGAGCCTCGTCTTCGACGATACCAACCTGTTTCAGGTCAACAAATTCTCCGGATGGGACCGGATCGAGGGCGGAGGCCGCATGAATTATGGCCTCAACGTCACCCACCGCTTCACCAACGGCACTTGGGTGAACGTCATGTTCGGCCAGTCGCTGCACCTGTTCGGCATCAACTCCTTCGCCGCCGGCGCCCTCTTCGACATGGCGTCGACAGGCGCCAATTCGGGCCTGAACAAGCAGCGTTCCGACTATGTGGCGCGGTTCCAGTACCAGATGGATCGCAATTTCCGCGTGTCGGCCTTCGGCCGGTTCGACGAGCGCACCTTCGCTCTTCAGCGTGGATCGGTAGATGCGACGGGACGTTTCGGCAATTTCGCCCTGACCGGGACCTATGGCTTTCTCGCGCCGCAACCCGACCTCGGCTACCAGGTCACGCGCAGCGCCATCGGCGCCGCGGTATCCTATACCCTGGCGACGAACTGGACCGTCTACGGCGCCGCCCGCTTCGCCTTCCAGCGGCAGAACCTGGCGGCGACCGTCGTGGCGGATCTGACCGAGCGGAACAAAATCGAAGGCCTCACCGTCGGCGTCAACTATCTCGACGATGCGATGCAGCTTGGCTTCTACTATTCCCGCGACTTCGCCGCCGAGGTCGTGACGCTGAACACCGTCGCGACGACGCGTGACGTCCACCGCTTCATGTTCAGGTTCAACCTGCGCACGATCGGCGAACTGAGCCTGTCCCAGAACGTCTCGAACTGGTTCAATCCGCCCTCGCAATGAGCCCCCTGCCCTGATTGCGCCACCCTCTTGGGCGAGGGAGCAGGCTCGGCATTCGTCCAATCCCCAAGGAGGCGCCACCATGGTCCCCGTGCGACCCTTGCTCGTCGCTGCTCTCGCCATCGCTGTTGCGGCAGGTGGCCTTACCGCCACGACGCCCGTCCGGGCGCAGGAAGGCCGCGTCATCGCCACGGTGGGCGGCGTCCCGATCACCAGTTTCGACATTCCCCAGCGCCAGCGCCTGCTGCAGATCCGCGAAGGACGGCCGCATTCGGCCGAACAGGCGCTGCAGGACCTGATCAACGACCGCATCAAATTCGCCGAGGCGCGGCGCTTCCGCGTCGAGGCCAGCGAGCAGCAGGTGGAGGCCGCCTATGCGCAGGTCGCCCAGCGCTCCGGCATCGATCCGCGCGGCTTCGACCAGGTGCTGCGCTCCCAGGGGATCGAGCCGCGGGTCTACAAGGGCAAGCTGCGCGCCGACCTGTCGTGGTCGAACCTGATCGGGGCGCGTTTCGGCCGCACGATCTTCATCACCGACACGCAGCTCGTCGAGGCCCTGGCGCGGCGGCAGGGCGCCACCCGCCCGGTCAATTTCGTGCTGCGCCCGATCGTCCTGCTGGTGCCGGCCACGGCGCCGGCGGCCCAGGTCCAGCGGCGGATGGGCGAGGCCAATGCGCTGCGCGGCCGTTTCTCCAGCTGCGCCACCGATCTGGAACAGGTCGGCCGCATTCCCGACGCCGCCGTGCGCGAGCAGTTCCGCCGCCTCAACACCGATCTCAGCCCGGCGTTCCGTCAGGTTCTCGACCAGACCGCCGTCGGCAAGCTCACGCCACCGAGCCGCACCCAGCAGGGCATCGAGATGATCGCCGTCTGCGCCAAGGAAGAGGCGAGCACCAGCGATACCGCTGCCCGCAACCAGGTGCGCGAGGAGATGACCACGGCGGAGATGAAGCGGATTTCGGACAGCTACCTCGCCCGGATCCGCCAGACCGCGGTGATCACCTATCGCGACGGCCGCGGCGACCGGCGCTGAACGGGCTGCCATGATCCTGCCTCTCGCCATCTCCATGGGGGAACCGGCCGGCATCGGTCCGGACATCGCCCTGATGGCCTGGCGGGACCGGGCAGCGCATCGCCTGCCGCCCTTCTACCTCATCGGCGACGCAAGCCTGATGGAGGCGCGGGCCTCCCGCCTCGGCATCGGCGTGCCGGTCGTGCCCTGCCTGCCGGAAGAAGCGGTCGAGACCTTCACCTTCGGCCTGCCAGTGCTCGATATCGGCGAGGGCATGGCCGACCGGCCCGGCGTGCCGACGGCGGAGACCGGGGGCGTCGTCATCGAGGCGATCCGCGCCGGCGTCGACCATATCCGCAGCGGTCGGGCCGGGGCCATCGTCACTGCACCGATCTCCAAGGCGGTGCTGGCCGAGGCCGGCTTCGCCCATCCGGGCCACACGGAGTTCCTCGGCGAGCTGGCCCGTGCCTTCCGCGTCGGGCCGGTACGGCCGGTGATGATGATCTGGAGCGCAACGCTCGCCGTCGTCCCCGTCACCATCCATATCCCGCTCGCCGCCGTGCCGGGGCGCCTGACGACGAACCTGATCGTCGAGACCGGCGCCATCGTCGCCCATGACCTCGCGACCAAATTCGGCATCGCCCGCCCGCGCCTCGCCGTCTGCGGCCTCAATCCCCATGCCGGCGAGGACGGCCTGATCGGCCGCGAGGATATCGAGATCGTCGCGCCGGCGGTGGCAGAGCTCAACCGCCTCGGAATCGCCGCCACCGGCCCGCACCCCGCCGACACGCTGTTCCACCCGCAGGCGCGCTCAACCTATGACGCCGTCCTCGGCATGTATCACGACCAGGTTCTGGCGCCGGTGAAGACCATCGCCTTCGACGAGGGCGTCAACGTCACCCTCGGCCTGCCGTTCATCCGCACCTCGCCCGATCACGGCACGGCCTATGCCCTCGCCGGCACCGGCCGGGCCCGCCCGGACAGCATGATCCAGGCCATCGCGCTGGCCGGCCGGCTCGCCCACAAGAAGCCCGCCGCTTGAGCGCCCCCGACCCCCTGCCGCCGCTGCGCGAGGTCATTGCCCGCCACGGGCTGATGGCAAAGAAGGCGCTGGGGCAGAACTTCCTGCTCGACCTCAACCTGACCGGCCGCATCGCCCGCGCCTCCGGGCCATTGGAGGGCGCAACGGTCGTCGAGGTGGGCCCCGGGCCCGGCGGCCTGACGCGGGCCCTGCTCGCCGGCGGGGCGGGCCGCGTCATCGCCATCGAGCGCGACGCCCGCTGCCTGCCGGCACTGGCCGAGATCGCTGCGGCCTATCCCGGCCGGCTCGAGGTGATCGAGGGCGATGCGCTGAAGGTCGATTTCGGGTCGCTGACAGCCGGCGCACCGGCGCGGATCGTCGCCAACCTGCCCTACAATGTCGGGACGAACCTCCTGACGGGCTGGCTCACGGGGGAGGCCTGGCCGCCCTGGTACCAGTCGCTGACGCTGATGTTCCAGAAGGAGGTGGCGCAGCGCATCGTCGCCGCCCCGGGCTCGGACCCCTATGGCCGGCTCGGCGTGCTGGCCGGATGGCGCACCACGGCCCGGATCATGTTCGACGTGGCGCCCTCGGCCTTCGTGCCGCCGCCGAAGATCACCTCCTCGGTCGTGCATCTGGTGCCGCGGGCGGAGCCCCTGCCCTGCGCGGTCAGGATGCTGGAGCGGGTGACCCTCGCCGCCTTCGGCCAGCGCCGCAAGATGATCCGCCAGAGCCTGAAGGGCCTCGTCCGCGATCCCATGCCGCTCATCGAGGCGGCCGGCCTCGACCCGACCGAGCGGGCGGAGAACCTGACGATCGAGGATTTCTGTCGGCTGGCGTGGCTGGCGGCGGCCTGATGATCAGGCCGACGGACCCGCGGCCGGGAGAGTGCCCAGCGCCAGAATGCCATCGAGATCCCTGCCAAGCTCGGCGATCAGCGCCTCGAGCTTGGGGCGGCGGCGCTGCTTCAGCCGCTCGGCATGGAGGATGGCGCGCAGCTCCATGAAGGCGCGATCGAGATCGTCATTGACCAGGATATAGTCGAAGTCGGCCCAGGCCTGGATCTCGGTGCGGGCCGTCTTCAAGCGCTTGAGGATGGCGGCATCATCGTCGCTCGCCCGCCGCTTCAGGCGCGAGACCTGCTCGGCCACGGAGGGCGGCAGCAGGAAAACCGTAGCCATGTCCTCGCGCACCATGGCGGCGAGCTGCCGCACGCCCGCGACGTCGATGTCGAAGAGGACATCCTTGCCGGCGGAGAGCGCCTCCTCCACCGCCCGGCGCGGCGTGCCGTAGAAGTTCCCGTGGACCTCAGCCCATTCCAGCAGCTCGCCGGCATCGCGCATCTGGATGAAGCGCTCGGGCGAGAGGAAAAAATAATGGACCGTGTCGATCTCATCGGCCCGCTTCGGCCGGGTGGTGACCGATACCGACAGCGCGATCTCGTTCTCGACCTGCAGGAGCTGGCGCGTCAGGGTCGACTTTCCTGCCCCCGACGGCGAGGTGAGGATGAGCATGAGGCCGCGGCGGGCCGTGACGGGATCGGCCATGCCTACTCCAGATTCTGGACCTGTTCGCGGAACTGCTCGACCACCGCCTTGAGCGCGAGGCCGGTGGCAGTGAGGGATACGTCATTGGCCTTGGAGCAGAGCGTGTTCGTCTCGCGGTTGAATTCCTGGGCGAGGAAATCGAGCTTGCGGCCGACGGCGCCGCCCTCCCCGATCAGCTTGCGCGCAGCGGCGACATGGGCGTCGAGACGGTCGAGCTCCTCGCGGATATCGGCCTTGGAGGCAACCATCAGCGCCTCCTGGTGCAGGCGGTCGGGATCGAAGTTGCGGCCCGGCTCCAGGAGTGCGGCGATCTGCTCGGCGATCTTTGCCCGGATCGCTTCGGGGCGCCGGCAGGGATTGTCCTCGGCCTCGCGCTTGAGGGTGGCGATCTCGTCGAGGCGGTCGGTGAGCACCGCGCCGAGGGCCGTGCCCTCGCTGCGGCGCATGTCGAGGAGGCGGGCGAGCGCGATCTCGAGGCCGGCAAGGACTTCGGCGGCGAGACGGGCCTTCTCCTCCTCGCTCTCCTCGGCCTCGACCACGTCGATGACACCCCGGATGGCGAGAAGACCGTCAATGGCGGGGGCGCGGGCATCGATCCGCTCGGCGACAAGTCGGGCGGCCTCGGCCACCTGCGCCAGCACGGCCTCGTTGATGCGGACCTCGGTCGTCGCGGTCTCGCGCTTGACCGTGAGGGAACAGAAGAGCGAGCCGCGGACGACGGCGGCAGAGACCTTCTGGCGGATGGCGGGCTCGGCGGCATCGAGGCTCGGCGGCAGCCGCAGCTTGACGTCGAGGCCCTTGGAATTGACGGATTTGATTTCCCAGGCCCAGAGGGCACTGCCCGCCACGCCTTCGGCACGGGAAAATCCCGTCATGCTGGACAGGGCCATGGCTTCCTCTGCGGCGGACTGACCTGCAGGGCGTTAAGTCGGAGCCACGGCGAGGTCAAGCGCCGTGGCCGCGGGCGGGGTCAGCGGGTCGCGCGCGCCGGCGTTCCGGCGGGGGCTGCCGGCGTATCCGCCGTGGCGGCAGGCGTGCCCGCGGCTTCGGCGCGCTCCCGCTCGATCCGCCGCCAGTTGGCGACGTTGCGGTTGTGCTGTTCGAGCGTCTCGGCAAAGGCGTGGCCACCGGTGCCGTCGGCAACGAAGAAGATGTCGCGGTGCCGCTGGGGATTGGCCACCGCTTCCATGGCAGCGCGGCCGGGATTGGCAATGGGCGTCGGCGGCAGGCCGTCGATCTGGTAGGTGTTGTAGGGCGTCAGACGCTGGATTTCCGACTGCAGGATCGGCCGGCCAAGCGAGCCGCGGCCGCCGACGATACCATAGATGATGGTGGGATCGGACTGCAGGCGCATGCGGCGGTTGAGGCGGTTGACGAAAACGCCGGCGACACGCGGGCGCTCCTCCGCCTTGGCGGTCTCCTTCTCGACGATGGAGGCGAGGATCACCAGTTCCTCCGGTGTGCGCAGCGGCAGATCGGCGCTGCGGCGCGCCCAGATCTGCTGCAGGAGACGCGCCTGGAACTGCGTCATCTGGTCGACCATCTGCTGACGGGTCGTGCCGCGGGTGAAGCGGTAGGTGTCGGGCAGGAGGGAGCCTTCGCGCGGGATGCGGGCGATGTCGCCGGTCAGGACGTCGTTGTCGCGCAGGCGGCCGACGATCTGCTCCGAGGTCAGCCCCTCGGGGATGGTGACGCGGTATTCGATGGGCTTGCCGTCGAGGACGATGGCCAGCGCCTCGGCAGTGGAGGCGCCGCGGGGGAACATGTACTCGCCCCATTTCAGGTCGCCGCGCACACCGTAGAGCTGGACGGCGGCGGAGAAGAGCAGCGCGCTGTCGATGACGCCGTTGCGCTCGAGCGTCTGGGCGATCGCTTCGGCCGTCGAGCCGCGCTCGATGAAGACGGCGCGGTCCTGCTGCAGCGGTCCCCTGGCGACGAAAGCCTGGCGCGCATAGAGGAAAGCGGCCATGCCGCCGACCAGGCCGACCAGCAGGATGGTGATGATCAGATTGCCGATGACGACCCACTGGTTGCGGGCATGGCGCGAGGCCGGGGGCGGCGGCGGGGCCGATTCGGGCTCAAGGGCCGCCCGCGGCGACTTGATGGCCGGGCGGGACCCGTTCTGAAGCGGGTTGGGTCCGGGATGATCGCTCATGGGGCCGCGCTCTGATCAGGTGCTCGCATCACCGGGAGTGATGCGCAGGGAATGTGGCGAAAGGCGGGTCCCGCCTCAGGCAGCAGCCCGGAAGATGACCGAGGCGTTGGTCCCGCCGAACCCGAAGGAGTTGGACAGGACGGTCTCGATGGCCCGCTGGCGCGCCACGTGCGGCACCAGGTCGATGGCCGTTTCGACGGAGGGATTGTCGAGATTGAGGGTCGGCGGCGCGATCTGGTCGCGGATGGCGAGAATGGAGAAGATCGCCTCCACCGCTCCGGCAGCACCGAGGAGATGGCCGATGGAGGATTTGGTCGACGACATCGATATCTTCGAGGCGGCATTGCCGACCAGGCGCTCGACGGCGCCGAGTTCGATGCCGTCAGCCATGGTCGAGGTGCCGTGGGCATTGATGTAGTCGATGTCGGAAGCGCTGATGCCGGCCCGCTTGAGGGCGGCCTGCATGCAGCGGAAGGCGCCATCGCCGTCCTCGGCCGGGGCGGTGATGTGATGGGCATCGCCCGACAGACCGTAGCCGATCACCTCGGCATAGATCTTCGCACCGCGCGCCTTGGCGTGCTCGTATTCCTCGAGCACGACCATGCCGGCGCCCTCGCCCATGACGAAGCCGTCACGGTCGCGGTCATAGGGGCGGGAGGCGCGGGTCGGCTCCTCGTTGAAGGTGGTGCAGAGCGCCCGGCAGGCGGCGAAGCCGGCCAGCGACAGGCGGCTGATCGGCGATTCGGTCCCGCCGGCCACCATCACGTCGGCATCGCCGAAGGCGACGAGGCGGGCGGCATCGCCGATGGCATGGGCGCCGGTCGAGCAGGCGGTGACCACCGCGTGGTTCGGGCCCTTGAGGCCATGGGCGATGGAAACGTAACCGCCAGCGAGATTGATGAGGCGACCGGGAATGAAGAAGGGCGAGATGCGGCGCGGGCCCTTCTCGCGCAGGATCAGGGCCGCCTCGGCGATGCCGTCGATGCCGCCGATGCCGGAGCCGATGAGCACGCCCGAGGCGTTCTGCTCCTCGGCCGTCCGCGGTTGCCAGCCGGCATCGTCGAGCGCCTGCTTGGCCGCACACATGGCGAAGATGATGAATTCGTCGACCTTGCGCTGTTCCTTCGGCTCCATCCAGTCGTCCGGATTGAAGGCGGCCGGCGCGTCGCCGCGCGGAATCTGGCAGGCGATCTTGGCGGCGATGTCGGAGACGTCGAAATGCGTGACCTTCGAGGCCCCGCTCTCGCCCTTGATGAGCCGAGACCAGGTTTCCTCGACGCCGCAGCCGAGCGGTGTCAGGAGGCCCATTCCGGTCACAACAACGCGACGCATCATCGTCTCACCCATTTCCCGCCCGGTGAACGAAAAGCCGGAGACGCTGCGCGCTCCCCGGCTCTTCGGTCGTCAAAGTCGCAGTTGACGGTGCTGAAATCAGGCGCTGGCGGCCTTGTCGAGGAATTTCACGGCGTCGCCGACCGTCAGGATCGTCTCGGCTGCGTCATCCGGGATTTCCACGCCGAACTCTTCTTCGAACGCCATCACGAGTTCGACGGTATCGAGGCTATCGGCCCCGAGGTCGTCGATGAAGCTCGCGGTCGGAACGACCTTCTCGGCATCGACGCCGAGCTGTTCCACGACGATCTTCTTCACGCGTTCAGCGGTATCGCTCATTAGATTATCCTCGTTCCATCCGACGATGAGGCACCGCTCTCGTACGGATGCGGTGTGCGGCTTTCAAGTCTTGCAGGCGGCGCGCCGCGTCGCCATGAATTCCGGATCGATTGGGAAGCCCCCTGCCCGAACCTCAAGGCTCTCTATCACAGGCCTTCCGGTTTTGCCAGCATGCGTCCCGATCGCCAAAATCCCCAGTTAGATCATGGCCATACCGCCATTCACGTGGAGTGTCTGCCCGGTGACATAGGCGGCTTCCTCCGATGCGAGGTAGACGGCGGCGGCGGCGATTTCGCTCGCCTGGCCGAGACGGCCGGCCGGGACGCGCGTCAGGATCGTTTCCTTCTGCTTGTCGTTCAGCACGTCGGTCATGGCGGTCGCGATGAAGCCCGGGGCGAGGCAGTTGACGGTGACATTGCGGCTGGCGATCTCGGCAGCAAGCGACTTCGACATGCCGATGAGGCCGGCCTTGGCTGCCGCGTAATTGCCCTGGCCGGGATTGCCGGTGACGCCGACCACCGAGGTGATCTGGATGATGCGGCCCCAGCGCTTGCGCATCATCAGCTTGGCAGCGGCGCGGCTGAGGCGGAAATTGGCAGTGAGATTGACGGCGAGCACCTGGTCCCACTCCTCGTCCTTCATCCGGATGAAGAGATTGTCGCGGGTGATGCCGGCATTGTTGACGAGGATGTCGAGGCCGCCCATCGCCGCCTCGGCGGCGGGGACCAGGGCATCGACCTCGTCCAGGGCGGAGAGGTTGGTGGGGATGACATGGGCACGGCTGCCGAGCGCGGCGGCGAGTTCCTCGAGCTTCTCGCGGCGCGTGCCCGAGAGCGCGACGGTCGCACCCTGGCGGTGCAGGGCCTGCGCGATGGCCCCGCCGATTCCGCCCGTCGCGCCGGTGACGAGGGCGGTCTTCCCGGTCAAGTCGAACATGGTCTCGAACTCCCTGTTGCCGTTCAGCCGCGCGCGGCCTTGAAGGCGGCGATGTCGTCGGGCGAGCCCACGGCGATGCCGGAGGCGCCGTCGGCGATGCGCTTGACGAGGCCGGTCAGCACCTTGCCGGAACCGATCTCGTAGAAGGTGGTGACGCCAGCTCCGGCCATGACGTTCACGCATTCGCGCCAGCGCACCGTGCCGGTGACCTGTTCGACCAGGCGCCGGACAATCTCGGCGGGGTCGCTGATCGGCGCGGCGAGGACATTGGCGACGACCGGGACGACCGGCGCCTTCACCGCGACCTTCGCCAGGGCTTCCGCCATGGTATCGGCGGCGGGCTGCATCAGGGCACAGTGGAACGGCGCGGAGACGGGCAGCGGAATGGCGCGCTTGGCACCGCGGGCCTTGGCCAGTTCGCAGGCCCGGTCGACGGCGCTCTTGTGGCCGGAAATCACCACCTGGCCGCCGCCATTGTCGTTGGCCGCCTGGCAGATCTCGCCCGCGGCAGCGTCTGCTGCAATGGCGACAACGGCCTCGAAGTCGAGACCGAGAATCGCCGCCATGGCGCCGGTGCCGACCGGCGTCGCCGCCTGCATGGCATTGCCGCGGATGCGCAGAAGCCGCGCCGCATCGGCGATGGAGAAGGTGCCGGCGGCGGCGAGCGCCGAATATTCGCCGAGCGAATGGCCGGCGACGAAGGCCGCGTCGCGGGCGAGGTCGAGACCGGCTTCCGCCTCCAGCACGCGGATCGTCGCCAGCGACACGGCCATCAGCGCCGGCTGGGCGTTCTCGGTCAGGGTCAGCGTTTCGATCGGGCCGTCCCACATCACGGCGGACAGTTTCTGGCCGAGCGCCGCATCGACCTCGTCGAAGACCGCCCGGGCGACGGGAAAGGCGTCGGCCAGCGCCTTGCCCATGCCGACGCTCTGGCTGCCCTGACCGGGAAAGGTGAATGCGGCTGTCATGGACCGGACCTCGCGACGCCCCAGAAGAAGGTGCGCGGGACTGGCATCGGGCCGGCGCCAAGTCAAGCGATGGACCACGTGATTTCACACTGGAAAGGTTTCAAACGCCTCTTGCGGGGCCGGCGCCAAGCCCGATATGTAATATTATAACACACGAGGGTCCCATGAACGCCGATGCCCGCCTGCCCGTCACCGTCCTCTCCGGCTTTCTCGGGGCCGGCAAGACGACCCTGCTCAACCACATCCTCAACAACCGCGAGGGCCGGCGGGTGGCGGTCATCGTCAACGACATGTCTGAAGTGAACATCGATGCCGACCTTGTCAGGGACGGTGGCGCCAACCTGTCGCGGACGGACGAGAAGCTGGTCGAGATGACCAATGGCTGCATCTGCTGCACCCTGCGCGACGACCTGCTCACGGAGGTGCGGCGCCTCGCCGAGAGCGGCCGCTACGACTACCTGCTGATCGAGGGCACCGGAATCGCCGAGCCGCTGCCGATCGCGGCGACCTTCTCCTTCCGCGACGAAGAGGACCAGGCGCTGGAGGATGTCGCGCGGCTCGACACGATGGTGACGGTGGTCGACGCCATCAACCTCCTGAAGGATTTCGGCAGCCGCGACTACCTGAGGGATCGCGGCGAGACGGCCGGCGCGGAGGACGAGCGCACCCTCGCCGACCTTCTCACCGACCAGATCGAATTCGCCGACGTCATCATCGTCAACAAGATGGCAGACGTCAGCGCCACCCAGGCCGACCTGGTGCTCAAGGTGGTGCGCGGGCTCAACCCGGATGCCCGGGTCATCACCACAGACTTCGCGAAGGTCGCTCTCGACGAGGTCCTGGCCACGGGACGCTTCGACCCGGACAGGGCGGAGATGCACCCGCTCTGGGCCAAGGAGCTCTACGGCTTCAAGGACCATGTGCCGGAGACCGAGGAATATGGCATCTCCTCCTTCGTCTATCGCGCCGCCCGGCCCTTCGATCCCGTCGCCTTCGACGCCTTCCTCAAGGCGACCTGGCCGGGGCTCATCCGCGCCAAGGGCCATTTCTGGCTGGCGACGCGCCCGAACTGGTGCGGGGAATTGTCGATCGCCGGCGCGGTCTGCCGCACCTCGGCCATGGGGTTCTGGTGGATCGCGGTGCCGAAGGCGCGCTGGCCGCAGTCGGACGAATGGCGGGAGATGCTGAAGCGTCACTGGCACCCGGTCTATGGCGACCGCCGGCAGGAACTCGTCTTCATCGGCACGGGCATGGACGAGGCGGCCATGCGCGCCGCGCTGGACGGCTGCCTTGTCGGGCGGGCCTCGGCGACGCGCTTCAATCCCGAGGATCATGCCCGCCTCGCCGACCCCTTCCCGGCCTGGCGCCGGGAGGCCGATGCGGCCTGACCCTGACGGCCAGGCTCAGTGGCCGGCGCGTTCGGTGAGCGCGACGACGAGTTCCTCGCCCTCGAAGAACAGCGTCTCGGTGCCGGCCGCATCGGGCGCCTCGTCGGCGAGCAGCTCTGTCTCGCCGCGGGCCACCGCGGCCAGCAGGGCGCGCCCGAGGGCGTGCCGCGCCCGATCATCCTCGGCATAGACGCCGAGCTCCTCGCAGGTCCGGTCGAACTTGCGCTTGATCATTGTCAGATCGCGCGCGGTCAGGACGCAGCCGCGGCGGGTGGTGTGGTGGATGTCGGCCATGGAGTCGCTCCCGGAAGGGTCCGCCTCGCGAACTATTGCGGTTTCTTTCATTCCATCACGGCAGGATCATGGCGGTCAGTCGGCGAGGCTGTAGCGCTTCTTCGGTTTCGGCGGCGCGCCGCGGGTGAGGTCGTCGGGCTCGCTGGGCTTGTCCGCGAAGGTTCCCGCGCCGATCTCGTCGCCTCCGGCCTTGTCGTCGCCGCGGTTGCCGGCCGCACCGCTGGGGGCAGAACCTGCAATGTCGCGCGAGGGGCGCCGGAGACCGGACTGGGGCTTGGCTGCCATTGTCGCCTCCTCATGGTCACCGGTGCGAGAACCCGCGAGCGGCGCATCGGGTTCCGTCGCCCGGCGCAGGAGGCCGCGGCGACCGGGGGTGCCGTCTGCAGGAACAGCCTTGAATCCCGGCGCGGTTCGCGTATAAGGCCGGCTTCGCTTCGGTCGGCCGGTGGCTGTACGGACGGCAGGCTTGCCTGCAGGATGGGTTCATCCGGCGTCCGGTGTCTCCGCCTTCGAGAAAACTGTCGGGCCTGTCCAGGGCTCGGGGGGCTTCGCGCCGAACAAAGCGTCACTCGAACCGGAGACAGGCCGAATGCCTCTCTATGAACATGTGTTCCTGGCGCGCCAGGACGTGACGTCTCAGCAGGCCGAAGCGCTTGCCGAGCAGTACAAGGGCGTTATCGAAGCCCATGGCGGCGCGGTGCCCAAGGTCGAGCCCTGGGGTCTCAAGTCGATCGCCTTTCGCGTTCGCAAGAACCGCAAGGCCCATTACACGCTGATGAACATCGATGCTCCCCCGGCGGCGGTCGCCGAGATGGAGCGTCAGATGGCGATCAACGAGGACATCCTCCGCTTCATGACCGTCAGGGTCGAGGAGCTCGAGGAGGCCCCGTCGGCCATGCTGCAGAAGCGCGACCGTGACGATCGTGGCGAGCGCGGCTTCGGCGGCGACCGCGGCTTCGGCGGCGGCGGCGGTCGTGACCGCGGCTTCGGCGGCGGTGGCGGCGGCTTTGGTGGTGGTGGCGGTGGCGGCGGTGCGCGCCGGTTCCGTGACCGTGATGGCGGGGATGTCGAAGCCTCCGCCGAAGTCGAACAGACGGAGGAGTGACCATGTCTGCCGCAGCCGGTGGCGCCCGTCGCCCCTTCTTCCGTCGTCGCAAGACCTGCCCCTTCTCCGGCCCGGGCGCGCCGAAGATCGACTACAAGGACGTCCGTCTCCTGCAGCGCTACATTTCAGAGCGCGGCAAGATCGTTCCGTCCCGCATCACGGCGGTGTCCGCCAAGAAGCAGCGCGAACTCGCCCAGGCGATCAAGCGCGCCCGCTTCCTCGGCCTTCTGCCCTACGTGATCAAGTAAGCTTGCCCCGCGTGGCGGGACGCCCCGCGTCCCGCCGCCGGCGGCTCGAAACGTGCCTTCTCACGACGTGACTCGTCGGCCGTGCCGGTTCCAACCGCCACGGCTGAAGCTGGGGATCTTCCCCTAACCCTCAGAAACGAGCGGGACAGCTGACGATGGGACCGACCCTCGCCATCGCCTTCGGGGCAGGACTTGCCTCCGCACTCCTCTTCGCGACGCTTGCGTCGGGGAGCCCGATGGCGCTCGTCCTGTTCTATTTCGCCGCGCTGCCCGTGCTGATCGCCGGGCTCGGCTGGGGCCACTATGCCGGCGCCTTCGCCGCGGCGATCGGGGCGCTGGCCCTGTCGCTGGCCCTGCGCTCGCAGTTCGGCCTGTTCTTCTTTCTGTCCGTCGGTCTGCCGGCCTGGGTTCTGACCTATGCCGCCCTGTCGCTGCGCCCGGCGCCGACGGAGGAGGATCCGCAGGCCGTCGAGTGGATGCCGGCCGGCATGATCCTGACGGTGATCGGCGTCGGCGCGGTGGGTCTGACCCTGTTCGCCATCATCGCGCTCTACGGGCTCGACTATGTCGCCTTCCAGGCGTCGATCCGGCAGGCCGTCGGCCGAACGCTGGAACAGGTCAACGTCGGCAGCACCGACCGCGAGGCGCTGGTGGCGCTGATGTCGGCGGCCGTCCCCGTCGCCGGCGCGGTGGTGTGGACTTTTGTCACCACCATCAACTTCTATTTCGCCGGCCGCATCGTCAGAGCCTCCGGCCGCCTCATCCGCCCATGGCCTGATCTCGCCGCCCTCAAGCTGCCCAAATGGACCGCGCTGGCCCTGCTCGCCGGCTCCATCGGATCCTTTGCGGGCGGTTTCCCTGGCCAGATCGCGTCCATCATCCTCGCGGTCGGCCTCGCCATCTACGCCCTCCAGGGCTTCGCCCTGGCCCACGACGTCACCCGCGGCTGGGGGATGCGCGGCTTCGCGCTCGGACTGCTCTACGCGCTCGCCATGGTGATCGGCTGGCCCATGATCTTCGTCGCGCTCGCCGGTCTGGCAGACGTGCTCTTCGACATCCGGGCACGGCGAAAGCCGC
Source organism: Phreatobacter sp. (assembly GCF_022843985.1). Taxonomy (GTDB): domain Bacteria; phylum Pseudomonadota; class Alphaproteobacteria; order Rhizobiales; family Phreatobacteraceae; genus Phreatobacter. The sequence continues at coordinate 39,774 of NZ_JALHMP010000026.1, forward strand.
CCGCGCCTCCCTTCAACACATGACATTCAACTGACTGAACAAGGAGCATCATCATGCAGGTCATTCTTCTCGAGCGCGTCGCCAAGCTCGGCTATATGGGCGAAGTCGTCGACGTGAAGCCGGGCTATGCCCGCAACTTCCTGCTGACCACCGGCAAGGCGCTGCGCGCCACCGAGGCCAACCGCAAGAAGTTCGAGACGATGAAGGCCCAGCTTGAGGCCCGCAATCTCGAACTGAAGAAGGATGCCGAGGCGGTCGCTGCCGAACTCGACGGCACCTCCTACGTGCTGATCCGCCAGGCCGGCGAAACCGGCCAGCTCTACGGCTCGGTCTCGGCCCGCGATCTGTCCGACGCCATCACCGCGGCCGGCATCACCGTGTCGCGCGCCATGATCCAGCTCGACACGCCGATCAAGGCGATCGGCCTGCACAAGGTCACCGTGTCGCTGCATCCGGAGGTCGATGCGACCGTCACCGTCAACGTCGCCCGCTCCGCCGGCGAGGCCAACCGCCAGACCGAGGGCGAGGATCTCACCCAGCGCGCCGACGAGCCGACCTTCGAGACCTTCAACCCGGAAGAGTTCGGCGATTCCGAGGGCTGATCCCCGGTCCGGCCGGGTTCGCGCGGCGGGCCTTCATCCAACGCAAAACGCCCGGTCGCGAGACCGGGCGTTCTGCTTTTCGGTGGGGCTGGCCGGGGGGCGGCGACCTGTCCCCGCAATCAGTAGCGGGCGATGATCGGGGCTGCCGCCAGGGCCGGCCCGCCGAACAGGTAGCTCACGCCGAAGCGGAAGGCGTGGGTCTCGACGCGGTTGTTGATGTCGGAGGCATTCGGATCGATCGAGCAGGCGGCGGTGGCGAGGCAGGAGCGCGAACCGAAATTGGTGTAGCGGTACTCGGCGCGGACCGACCAGTTATAGTTGAACTTGTGCTCGATGCCGGCGCCGACCGTCCAGCCCATGCGGGTGTTGGAATAGCGGACGACGTGGTTGGCGCCGTTGATGCAGTCGTCGAGCACCGTGCAGACCGTCATATTTGCGAAGGCGAGGCCGCCGGTGACGTAGAGCAACGACTTGTGGTGCGCGAAGCCAAGGCGACCCCGCAGCGAACCCTGCCAGTTGAGCGCGACGCGCTGCTGGTAGATGTTGCCGGCGACGCCGCCGGAATAGGCGGGGTTGCCATTGTACCAGGGCGAATGGATGCGCGCCTGCGGACCGTCGAAATCGAGCTCGGCGCCGATGACGAACTGACCGAACATGCGCTGGAGGCCCATGTGCAGGCCGTAGCTGAAACGCGCGCCGGCATAGTCATAGTGGTAGTTGGGGAAGTTCGGGTTCGCCGCTCCCGTCGCGTCCGAATGGAAGCCCGAATTGCGGACCACCTGCATGCCGACCGCGGCGCCGACATAGACACCGCTCCACTTGTCGACATGATCGTAGGCAGGCTCGACGACTTCGGAGCCACGCAGGATGGGGGCGCCGAGGTCGGCCGCCCCGGCGACACCGGACGAGAGGAGAACCGCGGCCGCGGCCATGGGTATTGCGACACGCTTGAACATGGGAGCGCCCCTTGGAAATGAACGATTCACCGCGATTGCGGTTCCCACGATGGATCGCACGTTAATCTTAACGTCGCGTTTCCAAGGGCGGGCCAAGTAACGCTGCCGCCGAAGTCTTGGCGCCCGCCACGCTTGCTTGGTAGCGACCGTGGCGCCGCCGCCACAGCCGGGCACCCGCGCCCCCGCACGCAACGGGGGGCGGAGTCAACCGGCTGCAGCGGTTTCTCCCTCTCGCATCGTCCGAGGCTGTGAGAATCGGGGAGATCGGGCGATGATGGTGTTTGCTGCCACCGGCCTTGCTCCGGCCTGCTAGACAGGCTCGTCCCAGCCCAGACCCAGAAGCTCCATGTCCGCCCTGCCCGCCCTGAAATCCATCGGTCCGTCCGACCTGCCGTTCCGCCAGGCCCCGCACAATATCGAGGCGGAGCAGGCACTGCTGGGCGCGATCCTGGTCAACAACGAGGCCTTCTACCGCATTTCGGACTTCCTGGAGCCGAAGCACTTCTTCGATCCGCTGCACCAGAAGATCCACGAGATCGCCTCGCAGCTGATCCGGGCCGGCAAGATCGCGACGCCGGTGACGCTCAAGACCTTCATGAACGACGCCGCCATCGATGTCGGCGGCATGACCGTGGCGCAATATCTCGGACGCCTCGCGGCCGAGGCCACCACCATTATCAATGCGGAGGATTACGGCCGGGCGATCTATGACCTCGCCATTCGCCGCAACCTCATCCTCATCGGCGAGGGCATGGTCAATATCGCCTATGACGCGCCGGTGGACATGCCACCGCGCACCCAGATCGAGGACGCCGAAAAGAGCCTGTTCGAACTCGCCGAGACCGGCCGCTATGACGGCGGCTTCCGGCGCTTCACCGACGCCATGGCGCGCGCCCTCGACATGGCCGCGGCAGCCTATCAGCGTGATGGCAAGCTGTCGGGCATCTCAACCGGCCTGACCGATCTCGACCAGCGCCTCGGCGGCCTGCAGCATTCCGACCTCGTCATCCTCGCCGGGCGCCCCGGCATGGGCAAGACGGCGCTGGCCACCAACATCGCCTTCAACATCGCCAAGGCCTACAAATTCGAGGTCGAGCCTGACGGAACGCACAAGACCACGAATGGCGGCATTGTCGGCTTCTTCTCGCTGGAAATGAGCTCCGACCAGCTCGCCACCCGTATCGTTGCCGAACAGGCGGCGATCCCCTCCTACAAGATCCGCCGCGGCGACCTGCGCGAGGACGAGTTCTACAAGCTCACCCAGGCGGCGCAGGAGATCCAGGCGCTGCCGCTCTACATCGACGATACCGGCGGCCTGTCCATCGTCCAGCTGGCGGCGCGGGCCCGGCGCCTGAAGCGCCAGCGCGGCCTTGATTTCATGGTGGTGGACTATCTCCAACTGCTGTCGGGCTCGTCGAAGAAAGGCGAGAACCGGGTGCAGGAGCTGACCGAGATCACCACCGGCCTGAAGGCGCTCGCCAAGGAGCTGCATGTGCCGATCATGGCGCTCTCGCAGCTCTCCCGTCAGGTGGAGAGCCGCGACGACAAGCGCCCGCAGCTGTCGGACCTGCGCGAATCCGGCTCCATCGAGCAGGATGCCGACGCCGTCATGTTCGTGTTCCGCGAGGAATATTACCTCAAGAACAAGGAGCCGAAGCCCGGCACCGAGGAACATCTGAAATGGCAGACCGACATGGCGCAGGTCCATGGCCGCGCCGAGGTCATCATCGGCAAGCAGCGCCACGGCCCGACCGGCACGGTCATGCTGCAATTCGAGGATTCGGTGACGCGCTTCTCCGACCTCGCCGATGCCGACCGCCTGCCCGAACGGTTCGAGTGAGCGCATGACCATCCCGCTGCACGAGGCCGGCGCCGTCCTGACCATCGACCTCGGCGCCCTCGCCGCCAATTACCGGGTCCTCGCCGCCATGGGCGGCGGCGTCGCCACGGCTGCGGTGGTCAAGGCGGACGCCTATGGCCTCGGCATCGACAAGGCCGGCCCGGCGCTCGCCGGGGCCGGCTGCACGACCTTCTTCGTGGCACACCTCTCCGAGGCACGCCGCCTGCGGGCGGTGGCGCCGGGCGCCACGATCTATGTTCTGAACGGCCTTTTCGGCGCGGCGCTCGACACTTACCTGCAGCACGATATCCGCCCGGTCCTTGGCAGCCGCGAGGACGTGGAGATCTTCGCCGCCCATTGCGAGACGGTCGGCCGCCGCCTTCCCGCCGCGATCCATGTCGATACGGGCATGAACCGGCTCGGCCTCGACCTCGCCGAGGCTGCCCTGCTCGCCGAGCCCGGCGCAGCATCGCTGGCCTTCGAGCCCGCCCTTCTCATGAGCCATCTGGCCTGCGCCGACGAGCCGGGCCACCCGCTCACCGCCCGGCAGATCGACCGGTTCCATCAGATCCGGGGGCTGTTTCCCGGCATTCCCGGCTCGCTGGCCAATTCCGCCGGCTGCACCCTCCCCGCCGCCCGTCACGACCTGATGCGGCCGGGAATTGCGCTTTACGGCGCCCGTTTCGTGGCGGGACGCGACCCGCTGGCGGCGGTCGTCCGCCTTGACGCGCCGATCGTCCAGGTGCGCGGCATCCGGGCCGGCGACACGGTCGGCTATGGGGCCGCCTGGACAGCCGGGCGCAACAGCCGCATCGCCGTCGTCTCGGTAGGCTATGCCGACGGCTATCTCCGCCAGGCCGGCTCCACCGATCGCAAGACCGGCGCGCCGATGCGGGTCAACGGCGTCATCTGCCAGCCCGCCGGCCGGGTTTCGATGGACCTCCTCGCTATCGACGTGACCGATGCGGGACCGGTCACCGCCGGTGACAGCGCGACCCTCATCGGCGACGGTATCGGTGTCGACGATGTCGCGGAGGCCGCCGGCACCATCGGCTACGAGATCCTGACGAGCCTCGGCAAACGCTACCATCGCCGCTATACCGGCTGACATGGCCCGCTCGACCACCACATTTGTCTGCCAGTCCTGCGGCGCTACCTATGGCCGCTGGCAAGGCAAGTGCGAGAGTTGCGGCGCATGGAACACCATCGCCGAAGAGACCGTGGCGACGACCGGTGTCGGCGGCGCCCCGGCGAAGGGCGGCAAGACGCGCGGCCGGGCCTTCGCGCTGGCCGGACTCGACGGGGTCAACGATCAGGCGCCGCGCACCGAGACGCAGGTCGGCGAACTCGACCGGGTCTTCGGCGGCGGCCTCGTCAAGGGCTCGGTGATCCTGATCGGCGGCGATCCCGGCATCGGCAAGTCGACCCTGCTCATCCAGGCCTCGGCGCGGCTCGCCCGCATGGGCCACCGGGTCGTCTACATCTCCGGCGAGGAGGCGGTCGGCCAGGTGCGGCTGAGGGCCGAAAGGCTGGGTCTTACGGCGTCGCCGGTCGAACTCGCCGCCGAGACCAATGTCGAGGACATTGTCGCGACCCTGTCGGAGGGCGTCACGCCACGGTTGGTGGTGATCGACTCGATCCAGACCATGTGGACGGATTCGGTGGAAAGCGCGCCCGGTACGGTCAGCCAGGTGCGCTCGGCCGCGCAGGTGCTCATCCGCTATGCCAAGAAGTCCGGAGCCGCCGTGATCCTCGTCGGCCATGTCACCAAGGACGGGCAGATTGCCGGCCCGCGCGTCGTCGAGCACATGGTCGACGCGGTGATGAGCTTCGAGGGCGAAGGCGGCCACCATTTCCGCATCCTGCGGGCGGTCAAGAACCGCTTCGGCCCGACCGACGAGATCGGCGTCTTCGAGATGACCGGCAAGGGCCTGCGCGAGGTACCGAACCCCTCGGAACTGTTCCTCGCCGGGCGCGATCTCGGCGCTCCCGGTACCGCCGTCTTTGCGGGAATGGAGGGCACGCGGCCAGTGCTGGTCGAGATCCAGGCCCTCGTCGCCCCCTCCACCCTCGGGACACCGCGGCGGGCGGTGGTGGGCTGGGACCCGGCGCGCCTGTCGATGGTGCTGGCGGTGCTCGACGCCCATTGCGGCGTCAGGCTCGGTGGCTACGATGTTTATCTCAACGTCGCCGGCGGCCTCAGGATCGCCGAGCCGGCGGCGGATCTGGCGGTTGCCGCGGCGCTGGTGTCGTCGCTGTCCGGCGCGGTCCTCCCGGCGGACGCGGTCTATTTCGGCGAGGTCAGCCTCTCCGGCGCGGTCCGGCCGGTGGCGCAGGCCGCGGCCCGCCTCAAGGAAGCCAAGAAACTCGGCTTCACCAAGGCCGTCGTGCCGGAGATCGCCCGCGGCGAGATGAGCGAAGCCGGTCTTTCGGTCCAGGCCGTCACCGGACTGTCAACGCTGGTCGCCGACATCGCGGCCTCCGGCGTGGGACGGGACAGACCGAAAGCGGCGGCCGGGGCCTGACCCGGCGCGAGGGGGAGATTGACCATGGGCAATCTGAGACGCGTCTTCCTGGCCGGCGTCCTCCTGCTGCTGCCGCTGGCGGTGACCGCCTTCGTCGTCGTCTGGTCGGTGACCTTCGTCTACGGCTTCGTCGGCCCCGGAACCGGGGTCGGCCGGTTCCTGACCTCGCTCGGCCTCGGATTTTCGTCTTCGTCCCTGGCTGCCTATCTCGTCGGTATCCTGATGGTCGTCGGGCTGATCTACCTTCTCGGCCTGATCGCCATCGTGCTGCAGGAGCGGCTGCAGGATGCCCTTGACCGCATCATGCGGCGGATCCCGCTGATCGGCACCGTCTACGAACTGTCACGCCGTTTCGTCTCGATGGTCGACCGCAAGGATGCTGACGGGTTGAAGAGCATGAGCCCCGTCTGGTGCTTCTTCGGCGGCGAGCCGGGCGGGGCAGCGGTGCTCGCCCTCCTCCCCTCGCATGAGCCTGTCATGGTGGGCGATCAGCGCTATCTCGGCATTCTCGTGCCGACCGCGCCAGTGCCCATCGGCGGTGGCCTGATCTACGTGCCGGAACACTGGGTAAGTCCAGCGGATATCGGCATCGACCAGTTGATGAGCATCTATGTCTCGATGGGCGTGACGCCGCCCAAGGCCGTGACATTGCCCGCAGCCAGTCCGCGACCCTAGCGCGACACATGTTGCCGGCGCACGCCATAATTCCGGCCGCGATCCATGGTGAGGATCGCCCGCACCCTTGACGGGGTGACGCGGGCCACCCGCCTCGCTATAAGCGCGAGGTCGCGCACGGGTTCTGGTGACTCGCGGCGCCCGAACACAGCATTCCGGAGCCGAAATCGATGCCGGTCACCTATCTCGATATCGGCCTCGCCGCGATCATGCTGATCTCCGCGCTGCTGGCGATGGTACGTGGCTTCGTCCGCGAGGTTCTGTCGATCGCCTCGTGGGCCCTGGCGGCGATCGCGACCTGGTACGCCTATCCGCGGCTGCTGCCGATCGCTCAGACCCAGGTCTCGAACGAATTGCTGGCAAAGGCGATCGTCATCGCCGGTGTGTTCCTGACCGTGCTGGTCGTGGTGTCGCTGATCACCATCAAGATCTCCGACGCCATCCTCGACTCCAAGATTGGCGTGCTGGACCGTACCCTCGGCTTCCTTTTCGGCCTGGGACGCGGGCTCGTCATCGTCGTTGTTGCCTTCGCTTTCTTCACCTGGCTTGTTCCGGGCCCGAACCGGCCGGACTGGGTGACCCGCGCCAAGTCCTATGCCCTGCTCGAACAGACCAAGGACTGGCTGATCGCCCAGTTGCCGCAGGACATCGAGGGATCTGACATCCTGCGCCGCCTCAACCGGACGACTCCCGGCACCACGCCGCCGGCGGCGGGCACGCCGCCCGCGACCGCGACACCGCCCGCCGCACCGGGGGCGACGCCGCCACGCCAGCCCTGAGGCTTGTGCCGGCTGTTCTCTCGGCGCATGGTCGCCGTGCATGGGAGGGACCTATCGTTCCGGCGGATCAGCTTGCATATGACGCGACGGGCTGACGACCGAGGTTTTCCAGCGATGAGGATGCGATGACGCAATCCCTTGAAGTCCGCCACGACGAGGCTGACGAGCCGGCCGGCGACGGGCTTGTGCTCGACGTCGATACCGACCGGCTGCACGAGGAATGCGGTGTCTTCGGTGTCTACGACCATCCCGACGCCGCGGCGCTGACCGCGCTCGGTCTGCATGCCCTCCAGCACCGTGGCCAGGAGGCGGCGGGCATCGTCTCGTTCGACGGGGCACGATTTCATTCCGAGCGGCGGATGGGCCTCGTCGGCGACAATTTCTCCCGCCGCGAGGTGATCGAGCGTCTGCCAGGACAGTCCGCCATCGGCCATACCCGCTATTCGACCACCGGCGGCAACATCCTGCGCAACGTCCAGCCGCTCTTCGCCGAACTCGAGACCGGCGGCTTTGCCGCCTGCCACAACGGCAACCTCACCAACGGCCTGACGCTGCGCCGCCGCCTCATCGCCGACGGGGCCATCTACCAGGCGACTTCGGACACCGAGGTGATCCTCCACCTTGTCGCCCGGTCGCGCCGCAACCGCTTCGTCGACCGTTTCATCGATGCGCTGGGCCAGATCGAGGGCGGCTATGCCTTCGTCGGCATGACCAACAAGAAGCTCATCGGCGCCCGCGACCCTCTCGGCATCCGCCCGCTGGTGATCGGCGAGCTCGACGGCAAGTTCATCCTGACCTCGGAGACGGTGGCGCTCGACATCATCGGCGCCCGCTTCGTGCGCGAGGTCGAGAACGGCGAGGTGGTGGTGATTGACGAGCGTGGGCTCGAGTCGATCAGGCCCTTCCCGGCCCGCCGCAAGCGCCCCTGCATCTTCGAATATGTCTATTTCGCCCGTCCCGATTCCATCGTCGACGGCAAGAACGTCTACGGCATGCGCAAGCGCATCGGCGCCATCCTCGCCGAGGAATCGAACGTGCCGGCCGATGTCATCGTGCCGGTGCCGGATTCCGGCGTGCCGGCGGCCATCGGCTATGCCCAGGCCTCGGGCATTCCCTACGAGCTCGGCATCATCCGCAACCATTATGTCGGCCGCACCTTCATCCAGCCGACCCAGTCGGTGCGCGACCAGGGCGTCCGCATGAAGCATTCCGCCAACCGTGCGGTGATCGAGGGCCAGCGCCTCGTCCTCGTCGACGACTCGATCGTGCGCGGCACGACCTCGCGCAAGATCGTGCGGATGATGCGCGATGCCGGCGCCAGCGAAGTGCATTTCCGCATCGCCTCGCCGCCGATCAAGTTCCCCGACTATTACGGCATCGACATGCCGGACCAGGACAAGCTGCTCGCCGCGCATATGTCGATCGACGCGATGCGCGATTATCTCGGTGTGGACTCTCTGGCGTTCATCTCGATCGACGGTCTCTATCGGGCGCTCGGCGAGCCGGGGCGCAATGCTGCGCAGCCCCAGTTCACCGACCATTATTTCACCGGCGACTATCCCACGACCATCACCGACCTCGTGGGCGAAGGCGCCAAGCAGCTCTCGCTGCTGGCCGAGGCGAGCTGACGAGGACGGCCTCGAGGACCCCATGACCGACAGACCCTTTTCCGGACGCATCGCCTGCGTCACCGGCGCCTCGCGCGGGATCGGCCGCGCCACGGCCCTCGCCCTCGCCGCCGGCGGCGCCCAGATCATCGCCGTGGCCCGCACCCAGGGCGGCCTGGAATCCCTCGACGACGCCATCCGGCAGGCTGGCGGCCTTGCGCCCACCCTGGTGCCGCTCGACCTCCGCGATGGCGACGGGCTCGACCGCCTCGGCCTCGCGATCCACGAGCGCTGGGGCCGGCTGGACGTGCTGGTGGCCAATGGCGCCATCCTCGGCCCGATCTCCCCGCTCGGCCACGTCGTGCCGAAGGACTGGGACCAGATCGTCGCCGTGAACCTGACGGCGCAGTGGCGCCTGATCCGCTCCTTCGACCCGCTGCTGCAGGTGTCCGAGGCAGGGCGGGCGGTCTTCGTGACGTCAGGCGCCGCGACCAAGTGCCGGGCCTACTGGGGCCCCTATTCCACCACCAAGGCGGCGCTCGATGCCCTCGCCCGCAGCTATGCCGCCGAAAACGAGACGACGAAGGTTCGCGTCAATCTGTTCAACCCGGGGCCGATCCGCACGACCATGCGGGCCCAGGCCATGCCGGGCGAGGATCCGCAGACGCTGGAGCCGCCCGAGGCGGCCGCGGAGGCCATCGTCGCGATGTGCCGTCCGTCGGTCACGGAGAATGGCCGGCTCTACGATTATCCGGCGCGCAGCTGGAAGAGTTTCCGCGACCCGGCGTGAGCCGCCAGGGAGTCGAACACGGCTGCTGAACCCTCGGCACTGTGGTGGCCGCGTCACGGTGGACAGCCGGTTTTATGGTACCGTGTTCGCTCTTGGCGGAGGTTTGGGCATGGCGATTCGTTTTTTCGCGATCCTGGCAGTCGGACTGGCTGCGTCCACCGCGGCCGCCGCGCAAACCATTGCGCCGCTGCCGCCCGCCGCCGCGAATCTCTGGTCCGGCGGCTATGTCGGCGTGACCATCGGTGCGGCGGTCGGCTCTCGTGGCCTGACCTACACAGGCAATGACGAGGCCATCATCCGCCGACTGACCGGTGTCTCCTCGTTCGCGGGCAACCAGGCGGTCCCCTCCCACGGGGTCTCGCTGTCGGGCGTCACAGGCGGGTTGGTGGCCGGCTATGACATGCGCTCGGGTACGCTGGTCGCCGGCATCGTGGCCGACCTGAACATCACCTCGCTCGCTGGCCGCGGCTCCGGGACGAGTAACCTGTTACCGCCCTCGTTCACCCAGACGATCACGGCGGAGCAGCGCGTCGGATGGTGGGCGACGCTGCGCGGCCGTCTTGGCCTGGTGGCGTCCGACCGTGTCCTTGTCTATGCGACCGCAGGCCTCGCGCTCGCCGACGTGCGGAACGGCAGCAGCTACCGGTTCGACGGCCCAAGTGCATTTGTCAGCGGAGGCTTAGGAGGGGTTTCGTACATCTGCACGGCTCCCGGCATCCCGTGTTTCACTGGCTCTCAGTCGAGCATCAAAGCAGGGCTCGCGGCCGGGCTCGGCATGGAATTCGCGATTGACGCCCAGTGGAGCGTCAGCGCCGAGTATCTCTATGTGCGACTCGCGAACAGCAACGCCACCGCAACGACCGTAAGAACGATTTCGCCCGGCGATCGGCCGAGCAGCTATCGCGCCGCGTTCGGCGCGACGGATTTCCATACCGGCCGCATTGGTCTGATCCGGCGGTTCTGACGGTCGCCGCAGGCTTCGGACCCGCGGGACCTGTGAACCTAAGCCGGGATTGAGACGGTACCAGAGTTCCTATCCCTGCCGCTGCTCCGCGTCGTAGCGGGCCTGTGCGGCCTCGACTGCGGCGATATGCGTCTCCGCCCAGATCCGCAGCGGATCGACGGCGGCGTGCAGCGTTCGGCCCAGCGGCGTGATCGAATATTCCACCGTCACCGGCACGGTCGGAATGGCCCGGCGCGCGACGAGCCCGTCGCGCTCGAGGCTCTTCAGCGTCTGCGACAGCATCTTCTGGGACACGCCACCGATCATGCGCTTCAGGGCGTTGAAGCGCTTGGTGCCATCCGCCAGCAGGATGAGGATGAGCACGGCCCATTTGTCGGCGACGCGGTCCAGAACCCGGCGTGTCGGACACTCCGCCACGAAAACATCCGGCGTCAGGTCCTTCGGCAGGGGCCGAGGCGCCAGTTCGATGATGCGGGGCTCACCCATGGTTCCCTCCACGTGACCACGTGACCGAAAAGTGCCTTCTTTCGAAAGCGATTACCATTCGCTATCTAGTCTCCATCGGATACTAGCATAAGGAGATACCCGATGAAAGTCGTCCTGCTTGGCGCCTCCGGCATGGTCGGATCGCGCATCCTCGCCGAACTCTCCAGCCGCGGCCATACGGTCACCGCGCTGGCCCGCAAACCCGACGGCATCGCCGTCCTGCCGGGCGTCACGGCGAAGGCCGTCGACGCTTTCGACCGCATCGCCCTCGCCGAGGCCTATCGTGGCCACGACGTGGCGATCTCGTCGGTGCACTATCTCGCCTCCGATGCGGACACCCTGATCGGTGCGGCGAAGGAATCGGGCGTGCCGCGCTATCTGGTCGTCGGCGGCGCCGGCAGCCTTGAGGTGGCGCCGGGCGTGAAGCTCTTCGACACGCCGCAGTTTCCGGCCATCTATCTCAACGAGGCCAGGGCGGGCGGCGCCTTCCTCGACAAGCTCAAGACCGAGCCGAAGCTGAACTGGACTTTCCTGTCGCCGGCGGCCGTCATCCAGCCGGGCGAGCGTACCGGCCAGTTCCGGCTTGGCGGCGACCAGTTCTTCGTCGATGCGGAGGGCAACAGCGCCATTTCGGCGGAGGACTATGCGATCGCGTTCGTGGACGAGCTGGAAACGCCGAAGCACGTCCGCAAGCGTTTCTCCGTGGCCTACTGAGCCAGCAGGCGGGGGCGCCCCGGCGTCCCCTCACTGGATCTTGCGGCCGGTCTCGGCATAGGGGTTGTCGGTCTTCTTCAGGTGAAAGCGGATCGGCGTTCCCTGCAGGTCGAAGCTCTCGCGCAGCCCGTTGACCAGATAGCGCAGATAGCTTTCGGGCAGCGCCTCGGGGCGCGAGCAGAAGGCGACAAAGGTGGGCGGCCGCGTCTTGGCCTGCGTCATGTATCGCAGCTTGATGCGGCGGCCGGTCACTGCCGGCGGCGGGTGGTGGTCGATGGTCTCTTGCAGCCAGCGCACCAGGGTGCTGGTGGAGATGCGCTTCTGCCAGGGCACGCGGGCGTCGAGGATGGCCTGCATGACGCGGTCGAGTCCCTGACCGGTCTCGGCCGAATTGGCGACGACCGGACAGCCCTTGATCTGCGGCAGCCAGTGATCGGTCTCCTCGCGGAGCTTGGCCGCCTTGCCGCCCTTGTGCGGCACGAGGTCCCATTTGGTGAAGGCGATGACGACCGCCCTGCCCTCCTTGGAGGCGAGATCGGCGATGCGCAGATCCTGATCCTCGAAGGGCTTGGTGGCGTCCATGCAGACGACGACGACCTCGGCGAAGCGGATCGACCGCAGCGCGTCGGCCACCGACAGCTTCTCCAGCTTGTCCTCGATGCGCGCCCGCTTCCGGAGCCCTGCCGTGTCGACGAGGCGGAACTTTCGGCCGCCCCACTCCCAGTCGACCGAGATGGAATCGCGGGTGATGCCGGCCTCGGGGCCGGTCAGCAGACGGTCCTCGCCGATCAGGGCGTTGACCAGGGTCGACTTCCCCGCATTCGGGCGGCCAACGATGGCGACGGCGATCGGCTTCGACAGGTCCTCCGGCGGCGCCTCCTGGTCGCCCTCGGGGACATCGGGCGCAGCCTCGTCCTCATCCGGGTCAGCGTGGACGGGCGGCGGCATCAGGGCAGCGAGAGCCTCGTAGAGCTCGTTGATGCCCTCGCCATGCTCGGCCGAGAGCGGCACGGGATCGCCGAGGCCCAGCGCGAAGGCCTCGTAGGCCCCGGCCATGCCGACCTTGCCCTCGCTCTTGTTGGCCGCGAGGATCACCGGCTTGCCCGACTTGCGGACGAGTTCGGCGAAAGCGCGGTCGTCGGGAGTCAGGCCGATGCGCGCATCGATCATGAACAGCACGGCATCGGCGAGGCGGATGGCCTCCTCGGTCTGGGCCCGCATGCGGCTCTCCAGGCTGCCCTCGCGGGTATCCTCGAGGCCGGCCGTGTCGATGATGGTGAATTCAAGGTCGCCAAGGCTCGCCTCGCCCTCGCGCCGGTCGCGGGTCACGCCCGGCCGGTCGTCGACCAGCGCGATGCGCTTGCCCACGAGGCGGTTGAACAGCGTCGACTTGCCGACATTGGGCCGGCCGACGATGGCGAGCGTGAAGGTCATTGTGGGGGCGATGCGGGTCAGCGGCCGCGCGCCGGTGCGGCGGCCGGGGGGGGCTCGGCGGGAGGCGGCGCGGCACCGATCGGCGAATTGGCCGGCTGCTGGATCGAGCGGTCGATGCCGGGTACGCCCTCGGGGAAGACCGGGCGACGGTCGCCGGCCAGCGGCGGACTGCGACGCTCGAACATCGCGGGAATATCCTGCAGCGTCTCGCAGCCGGCGAGGGCGAGGCCCAGGCCGGCGAGCATGCCGGTACGCAGGAGGAGTCGGCGGTCGGGGCGATAGGTGGTCATGACGGTTTCCCGAAAGTGCTCAGCTGCCGCTGGCGGAAAAGACGGTGGACATGAGATCGGCGCGGCCGCGCACGCCCTGGGGCGACTCGCGGTCATCCTGGATGGCCTTGATCCAGCGTTCGGCGGCCGGGCGATCCCCGGCCTTGAGGGCTGCCAGCGCCAGGATCTCGCGCGCCGAATGACGGAAAGAGCCGTCGGCGGTGGCGAGCGGCTCAGCGCGGCGGGTGAGTTCGGCCGGCGGGGCGCTGTCGATCAGCGCATAGGCGGCGCGCAGGCGCGCCAGATCCTGGAGAACGGGCCCGATGCCAGCATCGGCAGCGAGCGCGTCGAAGGCCGCGGCGGCGGCAGGCTTGTCGCGGACGGCCAGTTCGGTCGCCTGGCGGAACCGCGCCAGGATCCGGTAGCCGGACGGGGCTTCGGCGGCGAGCGCGGCGAACTGGGCTTCGGCCTCGGTGCCACTGGTCCGCGACAGGCGCAGGGCCGACTCGAAGCGCGCTCCGGCGGCGGCCGACCGCTGGGCCTGAAGGTGATCGTAGAAGCGCCAGCCGCCGACCACGAACACGACGGTGACGGCCGCGCCGACGATGACGGGCCAGAACTTCTTCCACAGGGTCTCGAACCGCGCCCGCCGCAGGTCTTCTTCAACTTCGTCGAAAATATCGGCCATGGTCTCAATCCAGCTGCGACGCCCGATGCGGGTCGCGCGAGCCCCTGTCGGAAGCGGCGGAACCTATCAACTCCCCCTGTCGGACGCAAACGCGGCACGAAGGCGGCGGCATAGCCTCTGTCGACCAGAAAAACCAAGTTTGTGGAGAAAAGCAGACAGACCCGGCGGTGAAATTCGGGCTGCTCCCCATCACCGCCACATTTGCAGATCATGCAGGGATCGCGTTCATCGCTATTGGCCCGCGGCTGGCTCCTCGCGGCGGGACATGGTAGCGGTCCATTGCTTCACCTGCCCTTGGTCGAATGAAACACGTTCCAGTGACATTTTCCGACGCAGCGCAGCCCATCCCGTCCGACGCCGCGGCGCTCGTCGGCACGGCCCCCTATGATCCGATTCAGGAACGCATGGTGGCGCGCCGCCTGCGCGGGGCCCGCTGGCGCCGTTTGTTCATGATCAGTGTCGCCGTCGCGATGGCGGCTGGAACCGCCGCCGTGTTCACCATGTCCAATCGCGAGATGATCGAGGCCGAACTGACCCCCGCGCCGGTGATGGCCGTGCCGGCGGCGGTGCCCGAGGCCCCGGCGTTGGCATCGAGCCAATCACGCCCAGTCAGCCTGCCCGGCACCGAGGCCGATCCCAACAAGGCCCAGGCGCGGGTGATCGTCCCGGCCGATCCGGTGCCGCCCGTCGCCACGGCTGGTGCGCCGACCGATCCGGCGCCGCTGCAAATGCGGGCACCGGCGGCCGCCGCGCCACGCAGCATTTCCTTGCCGGGCGTCCCGCCGCAGCCCGGCGCCCCCGCCGCGGAGGAGGATCCGGCGCTTCCAGGCACGGCTCTCGGTTTCGCGCCCCTTCCGGCGCCGCGCCCGGCCCGCGCGCCGTAGCGGCGCAGACCCTCTCCCCTGCGTCGAAACATGGTTCCTGCCGGGAGGCGTGGAGCCGCAATCTCCGCCGCGCCATGATGCCAGGGCCGGACGACCGGCGTGGGGGAACGATGATGCGCATTTTCGGTTGGGCACTGCTCTGGGCGGTGATCGGTCTCGTCGGCGGTTTCGTCGCAGCCGTCATCATCGGCGCGATGCTCTTCGACTTCTTCAAGGTGTCGCAGTTCGAGGGCGCCGCCGCGATGGGGCTGTTCTTCGTCATTGCTCCCATCGTCGCCTGCATCACCGCGCTCGTCGCCGGAACCAGCGCCGCTTTCGTCACGCATCGCCGCCAGAGACAGCGTGCCGACGGACAGGCCGCCCCTTCACAGCCCTGGGGACGCGGCCCCCGGGCCATCCTGGGGGCGGCGATCGGGCTGGCCGGCGGCTATGGCGCGGCCCTGCTCGGGCTCCTCGCCTATCTCCGTCTTTCCGGCTCGGAGTATTTTTCCAGCGAGGCCTTGGCGCAGGTGGCGGCGCTGGCGCCGTTCATGGGCGCGGCGGCCGGTTGCGGGCTGGGGCTGTGGATCGCCCTGCGTGACCGGGGACCCGCGCCGGGCGCGATCAGCGGTTGAACAGCCTGGCATAGAGTTCCGGCTTGAAGCCGACCGTGGCTGTTCCCGCCGTCTCCAGGACCGGTCGCTTCACGAGGGTCGGATTGGCGAGGATCAGGCGCGCGGCCTTGTCGCGGTCGAGATCGGTCCGGTCCGCTTCGTCCAGCTTACGAAAACTCGTGCCGGCGCGGTTGAGGACGGCCTCCCAGCCGAGGGCGTCGAGCCAGCCGGCGAGGCGCCCGGCGTCGAGCCCCTCGGCGCGGAAGTCGTGGAAGCGATAGGCGATGCCGGCCTGATCCAGCCAGGCGCGGGCCTTGCGGACCGTGTCGCAGGTGGTGATGCCATAGAGTGTGACCGTCATGGGACCCTTTCAGCCCTGTCCTGATGCGGACTGCGCCAGTCGGCAAGACGCTGCCACCATCAGCCCAGCGCGTCCAGATAGGCCTCGATCTCGTCGAGATCGGCGGAGAAGAGATAGCCCTTGTCGCCGAACACGATCGCCATCGTCCGGGCGTCACGCAGCATGTAGCCGCCATGGGCGAGGACCTGCTTGTCCGGCTTTTGCGCCGTCATCAGATGCAGGCCCAGCCGGACACAGAGGCGCTTGACGCGGCGCTCGCGGGACGGTGTCGACGTCTTGTAGCTCATGCGCAGGTGCCCAGAGGATCAGTTCATTCCCACTCGACTGTCTACATCCCCGTAACGGCGTGGAAAATATAAGAAATGAGCTTCTGTTACGGTCTCTTTCCGACCGTGAGGCCGTCAAGACGCGACGCTCCCGTTTCGATTTGGAAAACGGCCTGAGTGATCGTCTCGCGGTTTCGGCATCTATCGAGCCCTCACGCGTCCCGCGCATAGGCATGGAGCGGTTATCCTCGGTGAGGCGCTTCAAGGTTCCCTCGTCGACGCCAGCATGGCGAAGCAGCGCCATCATCACGTCGGACATATGCGTGTAGGGGCGCTGGCTGCCGCCGCCGGGCTTGGCCGGATCGTACCAGCCGACGTCGTGGCTGATCAGCAGGTTGTCCGTGTGCCCCGCCTCCAGGGCCCGCAGGATCAGGCCCTTGACCTCCTCGTCGGGGTCGCGGGAGACGTGGTCGTATTTGGCCCAGGCGCCGCGCGACACCGCCGCGTCGTGAAAGCCGAGGTCGGTCGCCTTCTGGGTATGAACCCAGATGAAGCGGCTCGCCGTGTAGCCCTCGTTCTAGATGATGTCCATCGTCTGCAGCGCGACCCGGCCGCGCATGGTGTGGCGGCCGATTGCGCGGCCGGCGGGAGCGGCGGAGTGATCATCAGCCAGAACCGGACGAACAGGGCGAGTATCGCTGCGGTCACGTAGAGGTCGCGCTCCAAACGCTGGACCTGGCGGGAGCGGCGGTCGGCGCCGTCGGGCGAGGGGAAGGACGCGACCGCGGCTTCGATGATGGCCGAGCACGGGAGGCGCTTGCGGCCGTCGACGCCCTTCATGCCGTCGCCAGCTATCTCTGCGTCGCTTCTTTCTGCCGATTGATCAGTGTGGTAGGTTGATAGACGGACCGCAAGGCGCGAGCAGCGGACCGCCGCATCGACCGTGCCGACGCGCCGTTTCAACCCGCTCAATATCCAAAGTTCCCCGCTGGAGCATGGCGGCACGGCCTCGACGCTGGGGATACGCCACGCACAGGCCGGCTGGGAGGCACGATGAAGCGAACTGGGTCGGTCACACTTGTCGTCTGCCTTCTCTTCGGATCGCTCGCGCGCGCCGAACCGCCAAGCGGGTTCGACGAATGGCTCGAAACCGAGCGCGCGCGGGCGGGCGTACCGGGCGTGAGCATCGCCGTGGTGAGCGACTTCGAGGTCAAGTGGGCTGCCACCTCCGGGCTCGCCGATGTCGCGCGCGGCACCCCCGTGACGACCGACACCCTTTTCCAGGCGGCCTCGGTGAGCAAGCCCGCCGCGGCGCTCGCCCTGATGATCGCGCTCGCGCGCCACGGCCTCGATGTCGAGGACGAGGTCGATGCGGTCCTGGATCGGTTCCCGCCCTTCGGCGCGGCGCGACCCTGGCGTCTCGCGAACCCCTATCCCGGCAAGGTCAGCGTCCGCATGCTGCTGTCGCATACGGGCGGAACGAACGCGTTCCACTATTCCGGTTACCGCTACGCCTACGGCGCCGTGCCGCCGCATCCGATCGATCCGCTTCCTTCGCTTGCCAACGAACTGTTCGGCGAGCCGCCGGCGAACACGCCGACGGTCGCCGTCGATCGTCCGCCGGGGAGGACCTGGATTTACTCGCCTGCCGGCTACACGGTGCTTCAGGCCATGTTGACGGGATTGGAGGGCAAGCCCTTCGCTGCGGCCATGGACGATCTGCTGCTGAGGCCTCTCGGCCTGACGGCGGATACTTTCGAGCAGCCTGTCTCGCCCGCGCATGCCGCCCGCCTGGCGACGCCCTACGTCGCGAAGGATGTGCCGCTTGCCGATGGGGCACGCGTGTTCGTCGCCTCGGCGTCCGGTGGCTGGACGACCACGCCGACCGGCGTAGCAACCGTGCTGATCGCTGTGCAGAAGGCGCTCGCCGGAACGCCACAGGGTGAGATCACGCCAGACATCGCGCGGGCCATGATGGTGCGGCAGCCAGGTGCGACGCCGGAGGGCCAGTGCTTTTCGACCGCCCAGCCCGGCAAGGAGGCGTGCAGGACCTCCTGGGGCCTCGGTTTCGACGTGAATCTGACCAAGACGTTCGAACACGAACCGGACGGCAGCCCGACCGGCACGTGGTTCGGGCACAGCGGTTTCAACTCGGGGTACCTGACGCTCGCGGTCGCCTCGAAGACAGGCGGCAAGGGGGCGGTGATCATGGCGAACATCGCGCCGGAGGACATGGCCGGCGACGTTCCCCAATGGCCGTTCATGATGAAGGTCGCCAAACGGATCGCCGAAGCGGAAGGCTGGTGACCGCAAGGCCGGCCGGCCGCCCTCCGCCCGCCCAGAGACCGCCGTCGGGGTGAAATCTCGACCCGCAGGCGTTATGTCTCGCTCGCGTTGCGGCCGTTCGCAGCCCTCACTCCCACTCAATTGTTTGAGTACATCATAAGTCATTGTTGTGAATAGGTTTATTGTCGATTTAGCTGGCCCAGCCCGCCCCAAGGGCCGTCATTTGATCAAGCTATTGAAATAATTGGCGAAATCGGCGCGAAAATTTTATCGCGCTTCCAGCATCTATCGACATCTTTTCTGCCTTTTAAGCCGATTTTGACTGCCAGACCTCACTCCAAGAAGAACCAGAAAAGTACCGTCACTGACCTCCTTCGGCAAGCGGCCAGTCCCAAGCCTTGGTCGTCATACGATCTGGAGCCAAGCTCATGCGCCGGTTGCCAGACGGGAGTGACCAGCTGGCGGTTTGTGTCATCAATTTTCCCGCTCGGGAAATTGCCACGGCAATTTGCGCTTGATTGCTGAGAGTTTCCCGATCGGGAAATTCTGCGCCTCGAGGTATCGCGCTACGCTTCGCAGAGTTTCATCGATGGTTGCCACAATCGCTTTTCAACTCGCGACTCCGTGATCGTGCCTTAGTTCATCCAAACATTGGGAAATTGTATAGCGGGGCCAACACTGCCCCAATGCTCGCTTTGTATGCGTCAGCAATGCTGAACCGTTTCGCATCTGCCGCTCTCTTCCCGGCCATGTTTTTGACAGCCTGTGGAAGTGATCCCGCTCCTCCCCCCAAGGCCCCGGTCCACAGCGAGGCGATCGCCCACGAGACCGAACTTGTCCGCCTGAAGCTCACGCCGGAAGCGCAGAAGCGGCTCGGGATTGTGACCGAACGGATCGGGACGGGCACCGCATCGGCAATGCGCATGACGAGCGGTGAGATTGTCATCCCTGCGGGGGCCGGAGGCGCGCCGATCAACTCCGCCAGCAATCTGCAACAGCTGGCTGCCCAGCAGGTCGCAGCCGACGGCGAACTGGCGCGGGCGTGGGCACAGCTTGCTCTGGCGCGCGTGGCCTATGATCGCGCCTCGGCATTGGTTGACGAGGAAGCGGGCAGCATTCGCGCGCGTGATGAGGCGACTGCGGCGCTCGGCTCGGCCAAGGCTGCGGCCGACGCAGCGGCAGCCCAGCGCCGCCTGCTCGGGCCGGCGGTGGCGAGCCTTGGCAACCAGCGCTACGTCTGGGTGCGGGTGCCGGTGTTCGGGAGCGATCTCGCCGGGCTGCAACAAGGCCAGTCGGCGCTGATCTCGCCGCTTGGACAGGACGGCGCGAAACGATCGGCGCGGCCCGTCGATGCGCCGCCATCTGCCAATGCAGTGGCCGGCACCGTCGATCTCTATTTCGCGCTCGATAATCGTGATCGGGCATACCGCGTCGGCCAGAGGGTCAGCGTCGCGCTCCCGCTTGCTGGTGGAAGGAGCGAAGGGCTGTCCGTGCCGACCTCTGCGATTCTGAGCGACATCTATGGTGGTGAATGGGTCTATGCCAAGACCGAAGCCGACACCTATGTGCGCCAGCGCATCGAGGTGGCAGCAACGGAAGGCGGCCGCGCGATCCTGTCGCGGGGCCTGCGGCCCGGCACGCTAGTGGTCACCGCAGGTGCGGCTGAGCTGTTCGGAACCGAGTTCGGGGTCGCACACTGATGCTGGCCTGGCTGGTTCGCTCCGCGCTCAAGCAGCGCGTGCTGGTGCTCGCCATGGCGGCGCTGCTGGTGGTGCTCGGCTTGCGCGCGTCTGCCGATGTGCCGCTTGATGTGTTCCCCGAGTTCGCTCCGCCTATCGTCGAGATCCAGACCGAAGCGCCGGGCCTGTCGACCGAGGAGGTCGAAAGTCTGATTACGGTGCCGATCGAAACCGCGGTCAACGGCGTGCCTGATCTGGCAACTCTCCGCTCGAAGTCGGTGCTGGGCCTCTCCTCGGTGACGATCCTGTTCGAGCGTGGCACCGATGTGATCCGCGCCCGCCAACTGGTGCAGGAGCGCGTGGCGCAGGTGCAAGCGCGGCTCCCTGCTGCGGCCCGCCCGCCGGTGATGCTACCGCCGCTATCCTCCACGAGCCGGGCGATGAAGATCGGCATCTCGTCGAAGAAGCTCGACCAGATGCAGCTCTCCGAGCTGGTGCGCTGGACGATCCGGCCCAAGCTGATGTCGGTGCCGGGCGTCGCCAATGTTGCCGTCTGGGGCTACCGCGACCGGCAGTTGCAGGTACTGGCCGATCCCGACCGGCTGCAAGCCTCGGGCGTCACGCTGGCTGAACTGCGCGCGGCGACCGGGGATGCAGTGCTGGTCGGCGGCGGCGGCTTTGTCGATACGCCCAACCAGCGACTGCCCGTTCAGCAGGCAGGCGCGATCCAGACCGCCGAGGACCTCTCCCGCACAGTCATCAAGATCGCAGGCGATGCGCCAGTGCGGATCGGCGATGTTGCACGGGTCACCGATGGCTTTGCGGCGCCGATCGGCAATGCGATCATCGACGATGGTCCGGGCATCATGCTGATCGTCGAGAAGCAGCCGACCGGTAACACGCTCCAGCTGACCCGCGATGTGGAGGCCGCAGTCGACGAGCTGCTGCCCGGCCTTAAGGATGTGAAGATCGACACGACGATCTTCCGTCCGGCAACCTTCATCGAGAAGTCGATCGACAACCTGACCCGAGCACTGATGATCGGCTGCCTGCTGGTGGCGATCGTGCTGTTCGCCTTTACCCGTGATTGGCGACAGGCGACGATCAGCCTGGTGGCGATCCCGCTGTCGCTGCTGGCGGCGGGCCTCGTGCTGCTGTGGAGCGGGGCGACGATCAACACCATGGTGATCGCCGGGCTGGTGATTGCCCTTGGCGAGGTGGTCGATGATGCGATCATCGATGTCGAGAACATCGCCCGCCGACTGCGCCTGAACCGCGAGGCGGGCAATCCGCGTTCGGCCTTTGCTGAGGTGCTCTCGGCCTCGCTCGAAGTGCGCACGGCGGTCGTCTTTGCCTCTCTGATCGTCATGCTGGTGTTCCTGCCGATCTTTTTCCTCGGCGGGGTGGCGGGGACGTTCTTCCGGCCACTGGCCATTGCTTATGTGCTGGCGATTGCCGCCTCGCTGCTGGTGGCGCTGGTCGTTACCCCTGCGATGTGCCTGATGCTGCTGCCGAATGCGCCGATGAAGGAGCATCGCGACACGCGCTTTGTTGCCTCGCTCAAGCAGCGCTATCTTGGCGTCCTGCCCCGGCTGATCGAACGGCCACGGCTTGCCATGGGCATCGTCGCGGGCGGCTTGCTGCTTTCCGGCGTAGGCTATCTGGGATTCAAGGACCAGTTCCTGCCCGATTTCCGCGAGACCGACTTCCTGATGCACTTCGTCGAGAAGCCGGGTGTCGGTATCGAGGCGATGGACCGCATCACCATCCGCGCCTCGAAAGAGCTGCGGGCCATCCCCGGTGTGCGCAACTTCGGCGCGCATATCGGGCGTGCCGAGGCTGCCGACGAGGTGGTCGGTCCGAACTTCACCGAGCTGTGGATCAGCCTTGACGATGAGGCCGACTACGACGCCAGCGTCGCCCGCATCAAGGAAGTGGTCGAAGGCTATCCCGGCCTTTACCGCGACGTGCTCACCTATCTGCGCGAGCGCATCAAGGAGGTGCTCTCGGGCGCTGGTGCGACCGTGGTGGTGCGGATCTACGGCCCCGATCAGGGCGAGCTGCGCGCCGCAGCGGAGCGGGTTCGCGGCAAGGTCGCCAGCATTCCCGGTGTGACCGACCTCAAGGTCGAACAGCAGGTGCTGGTGCCGCAGATCCAGATCCGCCCGCGCGCCGCGGATCTCGTTACGCTGGGCCTCACGCCGGGAGAAGTGCGTCGGCAGGCCCAGACCCTCGTGGCGGGCGAGAAGCTGGGCGAAATCTATCGCGACCAGAAGGCTTTCGATGTCGCCTTGTGGGGCGAGCCTGAAATCCGCGGCGATCAGCACGCGCTTGCCGATCTGATGATCCAGACCCCAGTCGGCGCGCCGGTGCGCCTGCGCGACGTTGCCGATGTGGTGATCGTGCCCGCGCCCAACGAAATCAAGCGCGAGGACGGCCAGCGCCGTCTCGATGTCACGCTCAACATCGCCAGTGATGCCGATCTCGGAGCCGTAGCGCGCGGGGTCGAGGCGGCGGTGAGCGAGGTGCCCTTCGCCACCGGCTACCACCCAGAGATCCTCGGCGAATATGCAGCGCTGAAGGAATCGCGCGAACGGCTGTGGACGGTGGGCCTTGCCTGCCTCGTGGGTATCCTGCTTCTGGTCTGGCTGGAGTTCCGTTCCGCCCGGATTACCGCGCTGGTGGGCCTCAGCCTGCCCTTTGCGCTGGTCGGCGGGGTCATCGGAGTTGCGCTGACCGGCGGGGTTCTGTCGCTTGGATCGCTGGTCGGCTTTGTCACCGTGATCGGGATTTCGGCGCGCAACGGGATCATGCTGCTCTCGCGCTACGATCACCTGCGCCGGTTCGAGGGCGAGGAGTTCGGCCCGGCCCTGATCCTTCGCGGCGCTCAGGAACGTCTCGTGCCGATCCTGATGACCGCGCTATGCGCTGGCCTCGCGCTGGTGCCGCTGGTGATCGCGGGCGACAAGCCGGGTCACGAGATCGAGCATCCCATGGCGATCGTCATCCTCGGCGGCCTGATCTCTTCGACCGCGCTCAACCTGTTCCTGATGCCCGCGCTCTATGCCCGCTTCGGCAAGGAACGCCCGGAGCCCGACCCCGAACTGGCGGAGGCGGTGGCATGAAGCGGTTTGTTCCCCTCGCGGCGCTGATGGTGACCGCTTGTGTTACGCCGTCGCCGCCGACAGCAACATCCATCGATCCAACGATCGTGGCTGGGTCTTTCCCGAGCCTGCCGGTTGCCTCGATCGAGCCTGTGCCCGATGATTGGTGGCGGCTTTACGACGACCCCGTGCTTGACCGCTTGGTAGAAGCCAGCCTTGCGGCCAATGCCGATCTCAGGGTGGCCTATGCCAATCTCGATGGCGCGCGCGCAGCGCTGCGTCAGGCGCAAGCCGCCCGGCAGCCTCAGACCACGATCGAGAGCAGTCTCGGCATCGATAATCCCGCCAATCAGCCGAGCGCATCGGGTAATGTGCCGACCACCGACTACGATCTGGCGGTGACGGCAAGCTGGGATGCGGACCTGTTCGGACGGCTCCGATCAGGCGCATTCGCGGCCCGCGCCGATGCGGAAGCGCAGGCCGCTGCGCTCGATGGGGTAAAGGTCGCGGTCGTCGCCGATACGGTTCTGGCTTATGTCGATCTGTGCGGCGCAACCCGCAGCCTTGCCGTCGTGGGAGAACAGGTCGCGCTTCAGGACCGCGCGCTGACAATCACCCGCAGCCAGTTGGCGGCAGGCGAGGTTTCCCCGGTGGAAGTGTCGCAGGCCGCAAACCTTGTCGCCACGACTAAGGCAAACATCGCACCGCTGGAAGCAGCGCAGGCTAATGCGCGCTACCGCCTCGCCACGCTCGCAGGTCGTCCGGCGGGAGATGCCCGCAGCAATCCCATGACTTGCACCGTGGCGCCGAAACTGCGCGCTGCGGCTCCTGTCGGCGATGGCACAGCCTTGCTACTGCGTCGCCCGGACATCCGCGAAGCCGAACGTCGCCTTGCTGCCGCCACCGCGCGAATCGGTGTTGCGCGTGCCGATCTCTACCCCCGCATCAATCTTGGCGGGGCGCTGGGCCTGCTGAGCGGGGGGCTGGTCGCCACGGGCTCGCCGCTCGTGAGCTGGACCTTCCCCAATCGGGCTCCGGCCCGCGCACGTATCGAACAGGCCGAGGCAACCGAGCGGGCTGCCCTTGCTGGGTGGGATGTCGCGGTCCTCCGGGCGCTGCGTGACGTCGAGACGGCGCTTGCGGCCTATGATGGCGAAGTGCGCCGCAACCGGGCGCTGACCGAGGCCCGCGATGAAGGACGCCTCTACGCTCGCCGTGCCGAGGCTCGCGTCCGGCTTGGCGATGCGGCGCCGCTCCTGCGGGTCGATGCCGACCGGACGCTGGCGCAAGCCGAACTCTCGCTGGCGCAGTCCGAACTCGCCGTAGCGCAGGCGCAGGTGGCGCTGTTCCGCGCGCTTGGCGGTGGCTGGCGGACCGGCCGTGAGCCACTAGAATAGCCGCATGAGAATCCTGATCGTCGAGGACGATACCGAAACCGGCCAGTTCATCGCCCGCGGCCTGGCCGAGCTGGGACATCAGGTGGTGACCAGCGACGACGGCCGCGACGGGCTGTTCCAGGCGACCGATGGCGGTTTCGATGCCATGGTGGTCGATAGGATGCTGCCGGGCCTTGATGGACTGTCTCTGGTCAAGGCTTTGCGTGCTGCCGGGAACACCACCCCGGTGCTGATGCTGACCGCCGTCAGCGGGATTGCCGACCGGGTCGAAGGGCTCGAAGGCGGGGCGGACGATTATCTGGTCAAGCCCTTCGCCTTTACCGAACTGGCGGCCCGCCTCCATGCGCTGGGGCGTCGGCCTTCGGCGGCAGCGGAGCCTGCGCGGCTGACAGCAGGTGACATCGTGCTCGATCTGCACCGCCGCACCGTCACACGCGCAGGTCGCAAGATTGCGCTCCAGCCCCGCGAGTTCACCCTTCTGGCCGAACTGATGCGCAACCCCGGACGAATTATGACCCGCACCATGCTGCTCGAGAGGGTTTGGGATTTCGACTTCGACCCCAAGACCAATATCGTCGAGACCCATCTCAGTAGGTTGCGCTCTAAGCTCAACGCCGGGTTCGATAGCGACCCGATCGAAACCGTGCGCGGTGCAGGCTATCTCATCAGGGACGGCGGATGAAGCGCTGGTGGCGCGGCACGTTTGGGTTGGTGGCTGCCGTCGCTTTGGGCTTTGCGCTCGCGACGCTCGTGATCGGCGCGGTGGCATTCGAGACCACCCATGAGGCGCTCGAACTGCAACTCGATCATCGCATCGCCATCGAAACGCAGGCGCTGATCGACGAAGGGCAGGACGGGCATGAGGGCGTGGCCGCTGCCATCCGTCGGCGCGAGGCGGCAAGCAGCACGGCGAGCCTCGGCTACCGGCTCGTCGATGCGCAAAACAGAACCGTAGCGGGATCGCTCGATACGATTGTCCCACCAAAGCCCGGCTATGTCGAACTGCTGCCTTACAAGGTGGACGGCGAGGAGCGGATCGCGCAATCGCTGACCACGGTCCTCCCGGGTGGCTACCGGCTGCTTGTTGGAGCGGATCGCGCCGCCATCGACGAAATGGACAACCGCTTCATCCTCCTGTTTCTCGGCGCATTCGGCGCGATGTTGCTACTAGGCATTGGTGCGGCATGGCTGGTGGGTATCGTCACACGCCGCCGCCTTGCCCGCATCGATCAGACTGCGGCTGCGATCATTGCTGGCGATCTGTCGCGGCGGGTTCCCCTAGCCGGGAGCGGCGACGAGTTCGACGGCGTGGCTACGACGCTCAACCGGATGCTCGATCGGATCGCAGGGCTGATGGAGAACCTGCGCCAAGTCTCAAGCGATGTCGCTCACGATCTGCGCACGCCGCTGACGCGGCTGCAAAACCGGCTCGACGAGGCCCTGCGCGAGCACGACGCCGTGCTTCAACGCGAGGCCATCGAGGCTGCCGCCGGGGAAGCAGGTGAGTTGCTGGAGGTCTTTTCCGCCCTGCTGCGGATTGCGGAGGTCGAAGGCATGGCCGCCCGCGCGCACTTCCAGACGGTGGATCTCAGCGCGGTGGTGGCCGATGTGGCGGAGGCGTTCCGACCCTCAATGGAGAGCAGCGGCCACCAGCTTGTCACCAGCATCGCGCCCGCCCTGACTATGCGCGGCGATCGCAGACTGCTGCAACAGATGCTCACGAACCTGCTCGACAATGCCGCGCAGCACACGCCGCAGGGAACGACCGTCCACATCGTCCTCGAAAGCACCCATAATGGCATCAGCCTCGCCGTCACTGATGATGGTCCGGGCGTGAGCGAGAATGAGGCGCCAGACCTCTTCAATCGGTTTGCACGGGTCGACCGCAGCCGATCAACGCCCGGCCATGGTCTGGGGCTGGCCATGGTTGCGGCAATCGTTGCAGCGCATTCTGGTAAAGCCACCATCACGCCTCGCCCGGGTTTTGGCGTCCATATCAATTTTGAACGACACCGAGCGGTTTGTTAGCAGCGACTACTCACATCTCAGGAGCATTGTCAGTCAGCCCGACCGAATTTGGCTAATAACTTTCAAAACCTATCGCAGACGAAGCTTACGCATATCTGCGCTGCAGGCGCCAATCTCCGCCGTTTCTACGCCCCGTCACTCCCACTCGATTGTGCGAATCCCGCATAAGTATTTGAAAACTCGATGGTAAGTGCCCGGTCTGACGGTCATTCTCCGACTGTGAGGCCGTCAAAATACTACGCTTTTGATTTCATTGAGAAATCGCCCAAAAAAATATTTTTGTAGTTTCTGTATCTATCGGCATCATTTGCCGTCAGGTTGCACTTTAGAGCGTCCCTGCGAGCGTTCAAACCGCGCTCGAAAAGTACCGTCACCTCGCATCGGGTATCAGATCTGAGCCGCCAACGCGAGCCCAACATCTTTGTCTCTGCACCGACTAAGAACATCTCCGCTTGCTGCATCGAACGGGCCGAGATCGAACATAGTCCTGGCTGGAATTGCCGCTGCGCAAGCCTGGTACGGTTCGACACCTCCCACCGTCAAGAAGTGAGAGCCTATCCGTTCCGTATCAGATGATCGAAAGCATCACCCTCTTCTTCTTCCTCCTGAAAGCGTGGGCCATCTGCCTCAAATTGCAGCACGGTTATTTCC
>NZ_JALHMP010000027.1 GCF_022843985.1 Phreatobacter sp.
CTCGTCGGCCGCCGGCTCGGGCGCTGCCGGGACAACGGCTGCCTCCGCCGCCGGTTCTGCGGCAGCCCCGCCGCCGGTGCCGGCCGCGATGCCGCCGCCCCCCGCCCCCGCCCCGGTTTGGCTGCCGCCGCCCGACTGCGCGACGATCATCCAGACCGCGCTCGAGGGCGACCGCATCCTCTTCGACTACTGGAAGGCCGAACAGCGCGCCGAGCACGGACCGGTGCTCGACCGTCTCGCTGCCGGAATCAAGCGCTGCGGCGCCGGGGCGCGGATCGAGGTGGCGGGTCATACCGACAGCCACAACTGGACGGGGCAGAACCAGAAGCTCTCCGAGGATCGCGCCGGGGTGATGCGCGCCGAACTCGTGCGGCGCGGCGTCGAGGCATCGGCGCTGGTCGTGGTCGGCCATGCTGCGAACCGGCCCGTCGCCCCGAACGACTCGGAGGAGGGCCGGGCCCTCAACCGCCGGGTCGAGTTCCACGTCCTGCCGCGCAATTGAGGAGAGGGTGATGCTGTATCTCGTCCAGACCTTCGCCGCTCCCCTGCTCCTCGCCCTCGCCGGTGGTCTCGCCGTCGGTTGGGTTACCTCCGACCGGGAGGATCAGGGGCCGAGCCCATGGGCCGCGCTTGCCATGACGGTCTTCGCGCTCATGGTGGTGGCTGCGGCCCTGAACTGGTTGCCGGGCCGCCCCGGCCTGTGGCTCGACACGGTGGTGCTGTTCGGTGCCGCCTATCTCCTCGGATGTCTCGTCGGTGCCTTCGCCCGCGTCTTCACCGACAAGGCCGAGGAGGTCGCAGATCCCCTGCAGCCCCTGGCTGCGGCGGGGCAGGCCTTGGCTGCAGGCACCGCGGCTGTCAAGGCGGTGGCCGGCTCGGCGGCTGCCGCATCGCCCCCGGCGACGGCCAGCGCCCTGGCGGCGTCCGAGGCCATGGCCCAGGGCAGCAAGCCGCAGGGCGTCGTCGCGCCACGCTCCGGCAAGGCCGACGAACTCGAACTGATCCGCGGCATCGGACCGCAGAACGAGGCGCGCCTCCATGCGCTCGGGATCTACCATTTCGACCAGATCGCCGCCTGGACGGCGAAGGAGGCCCAGTGGGTCGGCGGCTATCTCGCCTTCCCCGGCCGCATCGAGCGCGAGGACTGGATCGGCCAGGCCAGGGTGCTGGCTGCCGGCGGAACCACGGCCCATGCCGACCGCGTCAAGCGCGGCGAGATCGCCAGCACGCCCGACGGAAAACCGCCGGCCACATGAGGATTGCCCTGCAACGCAGAGGGCCCCGGCTGTCGATGCCGGGGCCCTCTGTCGTGGCGGTGACTGCCGTCAGATCAGGTAATGGACGCCGGCGGCGATGATCAGCGTCCAGACAACGAAATTGACGGTGATGGTGGCCAGAACAGCCCTGGCTGGAGACATGTGGAACCTCATCGCAAAGCCTCGCCCCGATGGGACAGACCCCGTCCGTCGTCTGTTCTAGCGCAGGGCGGCCGGACGTCGATGAAAGGATGAAGGCAGGGTTAACCGAGCGTCCCGGCGTGGGGCGCCGTCAGACACTGCCCACCGTCTTCAGGCGGACGCGCGGATGGATCTCCGCCTGGCTGAGGACCGGCGTCTGGGCGCGGAAGCGCTCGACGATGGAGCGCACGAAGGGCCGGATTCCGGGGCTGGTGAGCAGGACCGGCGCCTCGCCCATGCGTGCGGCATCCTCGAAGGAATCGCGCACCAGCATGATGAATTCCGACAGTTTGGACGGCTGCATGGCCAGCTGGCGGTCGTCGCCCTGGCCGACGATGGAATCGGCAAAGGCCTGTTCCCAGGTGGGCGACAGGGCGATGAGGGCGAGGCCGCCGTCATAACCGGCATATTGGGCGCAGAGCTGGCGGGCGAGGCGCGAACGCACGTGCTCGGCGATCTGGGCCGGTGACCGGGTGAAGGCGACCGCTTCGGCGATGCCCTCGAGGATGGTCGGCAGGTCGCGGATGGAGACGCGCTCCGCCAGAAGCGTCTGCAGGACACGCTGGATGCCGGAAATGGTGATCTGGCCGGGCACCAGATCCTTGATGAGGTCGCCCTGGTCCTTGGGCATCTCCTTCATCAGCTTCTGCACCTCGGTATAGCTGAGGAGGTCGGAGACATTGGCCTTGAGGATCTCGGTGAGGTGCGTCGACAGCACGGTCGCGGCATCGACCACCGTGTAGCCGCGCACGCTCGCCTCTTCCTTCAGCGCCGCATCGACCCAGGTCGCCGGCAGCCCGAAGGTTGGCTCGGTCGTGTGGACGCCCGGGAGGTCGACCTGGCCGCCGGCCGGGTCCATGACCATGAACTGCATCGGCCAGATCTGGCCCTGGCCGGCATCCACCTCCTTGACGCGGATGATGTACTGGTTGGGCGGCAGCTGCACATTGTCGAGGATGCGCACCGAGGGCATGACAAAGCCCATGTCGGAGGCGAGCTGGCGGCGCAGCGCCTTGATCTGGTCGGTCAGGCGGTCCGAACCCCCTTCCGACTGGACGAGCGGCAGCAGGCCGTAGCCGAGCTCGATCTTCAGGTCATCGATCTTCAGGACGGAGGACATCGGCTCCTCCGCCGGGGGTGCGGCGGCTGCCGCCACCTCGGCGGCCTGGGCGACATCCGCGTCCCGGGCGATGCGCTTGGATTCCTCGCTGAGCGAATAGGCGGCCCAGCCCGCCAGGGCCGCGAGGCTGGCGAAGGGCAGGAAGGGGATGCCCGGCAGGAGCGCCATGGCGCCCATGACGCCGGCCGAAAGACCCAGCGCCTTCGGATAGCCGGTCAGCTGTTTCAGCATCGCCTGGTCGGCGGAGCCCTGGACGCCCGCCTTGGACACCAGGAGGCCGGCGGAGGTCGAGATGATGAGGGCAGGGATCTGGCTGACCAGGCCGTCGCCGACGGTGAGGATCGTGTAGGTCCGCGCCGCCTCGAGGAAGGGCATGCCCTGCTGGGCGACGCCGATGATGAGGCCGGCGATGATGTTGATGAAGGTGATGAGCAGGCCGGCGATGGCGTCGCCCTTCACGAATTTCGAGGCACCGTCCATGGCGCCGTAGAAGGCGCTCTCGTCTTCCAGATCCTTGCGGCGTGTCTTGGCGGTCTGCTCGTCGATCAGGCCGGCGGAGAGATCGGCGTCGATCGCCATCTGCTTGCCGGGCATGGCGTCGAGAGAGAAGCGCGCCGCGACCTCGGCAATGCGGCCCGAGCCCTTGGTGATGACGATGAAGTTCACGATCACCAGGATGGCGAAGACGATGATGCCGATGACGAAGGAGCCGCCCATCACGAAATTGCCGAAGGCCTCGATGACATGGCCGGCAGCGGCGGTGCCCTCGTGTCCATGCGACAGGATCAGGCGGGTCGAGGCCAGATTCAGCGCCAGCCGCAGCATCGTGGCGATGAGCAGCACGGTCGGGAAGGACGAGAATTCCAGCGGCTTGTGGATGAACAGCGCGGTCATGAGGATCATGACCGAGGAGATGATCGATACCGCCAGCATCAGATCGAGGACGATCGCCGGCAGCGGGAAGATCAGGATGACCAGGATGCCGATGACGCCGACGGCCATCCACAGGTCGGGACGGCGCAGCCAGCCGGTCATCTGGCCAACCGACATGCCACTGGCCGTTGCGCGCTGTCTGTCGGCTAATGCCGTATCGCTCATGCCCGGTCCCCGGCCGCAAACACGCGCGGATTCGCTGAATCGTCCTGGGCAAGAATTGCCGGGCAGATGGTTAACGGGAGGTTACCCGGCGGCGCTGCGCCGGCGCTTGTTCCCGGCCTGGAGGAATGGCAAAGCTCTGGACGGGCGACGCTGCCCTCTCATGGAGCCCGCGATGGCCGATTTCCGTCTGTCCGGCGCCGGCGGCACGCCCGGTGGCCTGATCCCCTTCTTCGTCGGCCTCGGCATGACGGTCGCCGGGGCCTATCTCTTGACCAACCAGGTCTCCGTCCATGGGGGATCGTGGACTCTGGGCGGCTATTCGGCCTTCGGCCTGTCGCTTGTGCCCATTCTTTTCGGCATCGGCATGCTGTTCTTCGACGGCTCGTCGCGCTTCGGGTTCCTGCTCCTTTTCGCCGGCGTGGTCATCATCGCCGCCGGTATCCTGGTCAACCTGACCATCTATTTCGTGCCCACCAGCCTCTTCAACACACTGATGATGCTCGGCCTGACAGCCGGCGGAATCGGGCTCGTCCTGCGCTCGCTGCGGTAAAATCGTCAGTCCGCCCCAAAACGCACGGCCGCGTTAACCATCCGGTAACCACCCACCCGGCAAATCTTGCCCAGCGAACGGCGGCAGGCCGCGTCGCCTGGGACCGGATGGCTGGTGGCGTCTTGAACGGCATGATGGAGTTCATGAAGAAGCTGGGAGCGCCCCGCCTCGCGGCGATGGGGGCGGTCTCGCTCGGCCTGGTCGGGTTCTTCGTCTACATCATCCTCAGGATGAGCCAGCCGCAGATGGCGCTGCTCTTCTCCGATCTCACGCTGGAGGATTCGGCGCAGGTCGTGAAGGAACTGGAGCGCCGGCAGGTAAAGTTCCAGCTGCGCAACGATGGCGCGCAGGTCTTCGTCCCGCAGGAACAGGTCGCCCGGGTCCGCCTTCAGCTCGCCGAGGGCGGGATGCCGCGCGGCGGCGGTGTCGGCTACGAGATTTTCGACAAGGGCGACGCGCTCTCCTCCACCTCCTTCGTCCAGAACATGAACCAGCTGCGGGCGCTGGAAGGCGAGCTCGCCCGGACCATTCGCGGCATCGAGCGGGTGCAGTCGGCGCGCGTCCACCTGGTTCTGCCCGAGCGCGCCCTGTTCTCGCGCGAGCGGAGCGAGCCCTCCGCCTCCATCGTTCTCCGAGTGCGCGGCGGGCTGGAGCCGCAGCAGATCCGCGCGGTGCGCCATCTCGTCGCCTCGGCGGTCAGGGGCCTGTCGCCGCAGCGCATCTCCATCGTCGACGAGGGCGGCCGGCTCCTCGCCGACGGGGCAGGCGATGCCACGGGCATGATGGGGTCCACGGTCGACGAGCGGAAGGCCGGCCAGGAGCGCCGCCTGCGCGAGCAGGTCGAGAGCATCATCGCCTCGGTCGTCGGTCCCGGCCGGGCCCGCGTCCAGGTTGCCGCCGACATGGACTTCAACAGGGTCACGCAGACTTCCGACGATTTCGACCCGGAGCGCCGCGTGGTCCGCTCGACCCAGACGCGCGAGGAACAGTCCAGCTCCAACGAGGGTCGTGGCGACGGGCAGGTGACGGTCGGCAACGAGCTTCCCGGCGCCAACCAGACCGGCGCCGGCGCCAATCCATCGCGCGAGGCGAGCCGCAAGACCGAGGAAACGGTCAATTACGAGATCGCCCGCACCCAGCGCACCGAGGTGATCGAGGGCGGTCGCATCAGGCGCGTGTCCGTGGCGGTTCTGGTTGACGGCATCTATGCCCGCGACGCCCAGGGCAACGTCAACTATCAGCCCCGGTCGGCGGAGGAGCTGGAGCGGATCGGCGCGCTGGTCCGTTCGGCCATCGGCTTCGACCAGCGCCGCGGCGATCAGGTGGAGATCGTCAACCTGCGCTTCGCCGAGGCGCCGCAGCTGGCTGCGCCCGAGGCCGAGCGGCCCTGGTGGATGGTCTATGACTTCACCAAGGAGGACATCCGCTACGCCATCGAGCTCGTCGTGCTGCTGCTCGTGTCGCTGCTGGTCATGCTCTTCGTCGTCCGCCCGCTGCTCCGCCGCATCGTGGCGCCGGAGGAGACGCCAACGGCGGCCCTGCCGGCCGGCAGCACCGGCAACGCCGCGGTGCGGACCGAGGCCGCCGCGGGGGGCGAGACCGGTGAACGCGGCGACGGCACGGTAGCGGTCAAGGCGCCGCCGCTGGCGCCGACCGCCGAGAGCCCCACGATGAAGATGATCGAGATCGCCCAGATCAAGGGCGAGGTGCACCAGGCCTCGCTCGCGAAGGTCGGCGAACTGGTCGAAAAGAACCCGCACGAGACGGTGTCGATCATCCGCCAGTGGCTGAATGACGGGGAACCGAAATGACCATCGCCCAGATGGAACGCGACGCGGAATTCGGCAAGGCCCTCGCCGCCCTGTCCGCTGAGGGCCGCGTCAACACGCTCGCCGCCAAGGGGCTGAATGGCCACCAGCGCGCCGCCATCCTGATGCTGACGCTGGGCGACAAGGTCTCCGCCCGGATCTGGAAACTGCTCGACGACGACGAGATCCGCGTCCTGTCGATCGCCATGTCGCAGCTCGGCACGGTCGAGCCGGACGTCGTGGAAAGCCTGATGCTCGAATTCGTCGGCCGTCTGTCGGCCGCCGGCGGCCTGATGGGCAATTTCGACGCGACCGAACGCCTTCTCTCGCAATTCATGCCGTCGGACCGCGTCGCCAGCCTGATGGAGGAGATCCGCGGACCTGCCGGCCGCAACATGTGGGAGAAGCTCTCCAACGTGCAGGAGCAGGTGCTCGCCAACTACCTGAAGAACGAGTATCCGCAGACGGTTGCGGTGGTGCTGTCAAAGATCAAGCCGGAACATGCCGGCCGGGTCCTCGCCATCCTGCCGGAGGAATTCGCCCTCGATGTCGTCGGTCGCATGCTCAAGATGGAGGCGATCCAGAAGGACGTCCTCGAGCGCATCGAACAGACGCTGCGCACCGAGTTCATGTCGAACCTGTCGCAGACCTCCCGCCGCGACAGCCACGAGGCCATGGCGGAGATCTTCAACTCCTTCGACCGGCAGACCGAGACGCGTTTCATCACCGCCCTGGAAGAGCAGAGCCGCGACTCGGCCGAGCGCATCAAGAGCCTGATGTTCACCTTCGACGACCTCGCCAAACTCGATGCCGGTTCGGCCCAGACGCTGGTCCGCCAGGTCGAGAAGGACAAGCTGGCCATTGCCCTCAAGGGTGCCAGCCAGACGATGCGCGACTTCTTCCTGGCGCAGATGTCGACCCGCGCCGCCAAGATGCTGCAGGACGACATGCAGGCGCTCGGACCGATGCGCCTCAAGGACGTGGACGAGGCGCAGGGCGTTCTCGTCAACCTCGCCAAGGATCTGGCCGCCAAGGGCGAGATCATGATCTCCAAGAATCGTGCCGACGACGAACTGGTCTTCTGAGGGCATGAACGTGGCAGCACCGGTCAAATATCTCTTCGAGACGGAGTTCGGGCAGGAGGCCAAGCGCGCCGCCGAGCCGCGGATCGCGCTGTCCGAACACCAGCAGCTGGTCGCGCTGGCGCGCCAGGAAGGCGAGGCGGCCGGGTTCATCGCCGGCGAGACCAGGGCCATGGCCTCGGTCGAGCGCCAGCGCGCCATCGCCCTCGGCGATCTCGGTGACCGGCTGACCGTCGCCGCTGCCGCGCTGACCGCCCTGGAGGGGCGGCTGGAGGCAGAGGCCATCGACATCGCGGTGGCGGTCGCACGGAAATTGTCCGAGGCTCTCGTCGCCCGCGAGCCGCTGGTCGCCATCCGCGATCTCGTGTCCGACTGCTTCGCCAATCTGCGCAGCGCGCCGCATCTGGTCGTCCGCGTCAGCGACGAACTGCTTGAGGACGCCCGCACAGAACTGACAAGGCTCGCCGCCGAGCGCGGCTTCGACGGGCGCCTGGTGATCCTCGCCGAACCGGGCGTCCCGCTTGGCGACTGCCGCATCGAATGGTCGAGCGGCGGCGTCATGCTCGACCGTGACGAGACCGCCCGCCGCATCGCCGAGGCGGTCGGCCGCTATATCGCCTCCACTTCCGGTACCGCCGAGGCCCTGTCATGACCAACCCGACCGAAACCGGCATGCCGCTGCCCGATCTCGAGAATGACGGCATGGACGTGGTGCCCGGCAGCAATGCCGGCATGGAGGTGGACGAGGGCGCCGACAACAGTTCCAAGGACGCCGCGGATCTGGAAGCCGTCTTCGACGTGCCGGTCAATGTCTCCGCCGTCCTCGGCCGCTCGCGGCTGGATGTCGGCGAACTCCTCAAGCTCGGCCCGGGCACGGTTCTCGAACTCGACCGCAAGGTCGGCGAGGCCATCGATATCTATGTGAACGATCGTCTCGTCGCGCGTGGCGAAGTGGTTCTCGTCGAGGACCGCCTCGGCGTCACCATGACCGAAATCATCAAAGCCGAGCGCTGAAGGAAACCGAACGATGCGCCTCCTGATCGTCGGAACACTCAAGGGCCAGCTTTCCATCGCCACCAAGATGGCGGTGGACAAGGGTGCGGCCGTCACCAATGCCGAAGACATCGAGACGGCCTTGCGCGTCATGCGCGCGAAGGGGGCCGACCTTGTCATGGTCGAAGTGACGATGGACGTCAGGGCGCTCGTCCAGGCCTTCGCCGACGAGATGATCGCGGTGCCGATCGTCGCCTGCGGGACCTCGAACGACGCCCGCGCGGCGGTGGCGGCGATCCATGCGGGTGCCAAAGAGTACATCCCGCTGCCGCCCGACCCGGAACTCATCGCCGCGGTGCTGGCGGCGGTCGCCGACGACGCCAAGCAGCTCATCTACCGCGACGAATCCATGGCGCGCGTCGTCCAGCTCGCCAATCAGGTGGCGGGCTCGGATGCCTCCATCCTGATCACCGGCGAGAGCGGCACCGGCAAGGAGGTGCTGGCCCGCTATGTCCACACCAAGTCGAACCGGGCGAAGGCGCCCTTCGTGGCGGTGAACTGCGCCGCCATTCCCGACAATCTGCTGGAGAGCGAACTCTTTGGCCACGAGAAGGGCGCCTTTACCGGCGCCGTGGCCCGCCGCATCGGCAAGTTCGAGGAGGCCAATGGCGGCACGCTGCTTCTCGACGAAATCTCTGAGATGGACATCCGCCTGCAGTCCAAGCTCCTGCGCGCCATCCAGGAGCGGGTCATTGACCGTGTCGGCGGCAACCGCCCGGTGCCGGTCGACATCCGCATTCTCGCGACCTCCAACCGCACGCTGGCGGACGAGGTGCGCAAGGGCACGTTCCGCGAGGATCTGCTCTACCGGCTCAATGTCGTGAACCTGAAACTCCCGCCGCTGCGCGAGCGGCCGGCCGACATCCTCGAACTCGCCGGGCATTTCGCCAAGAAATATGCCGAAGCCAACGGCATGGCACCCAAGCTGCTCTCGGCGGAGGCCCGACGCCAGCTCACGGTGGCCCGCTGGCCGGGCAATGTGCGCGAACTCGAGAACACGCTGCACCGCGCCGTGCTGCTCTCGACGGGCCCCGAGATCGGCGTCGACGCCATCCGCTCGCCTGACGGCGCGCGGCTCGACGAGCGCCGCGGTCCCGATCAGGTGGCGGCGCAGGCGGCGATCGCGGCGGAGGCGGTGACACGCGGTCTCGTCGGCCGCACCGTCGCCGATGTCGAGCGCGACCTCATCCTCGACACGCTCGGCCATACGCTCGGCAACCGCACCCATGCGGCCAATATCCTCGGCATCTCCATCCGCACGCTGCGCAACAAGCTGAACCAGTATGCCGACGAGGGCCATGCCATCCCGCCGCCGCCGCAGGGCGAGGCGCGCTACGAGGCCCGCTACGGCTGATCCGTCCGGATCGCCCGTCGGCAGCGCCCTTGGCTAGCCGGCCTGCTTCGGCCGGGCCGCGCGGCAGCGGTCGGAGCAATAGCGGACCTCGTGCCAGACCCGTTCCCATTTCTTGCGCCAGGCGAAGGGGCGCCCGCAGGTCGCGCAGGTCTTCTGCGGCAGGTCTGCCTTGCGGATCATCTTCGCCATCGCGCATCCGTCCCTGAACCGCCGCCCGGTGCCCGCCGTATCACGATGACCGGCCACAATGCCGGCAGCGGAACAGCGGCATCATGGCGGATACCTTCCTCATCTACGGCGGCTCGGGCGGCATCGGATCGGCGCTGGCGCGCCGGCTGCACGGCCGCGGGCATCGGGTTCACCTGGTGGCGCGCGACCGTGAACGCCTGGTCGCGCTGGCAACCGAGATCGGCGCGAGCTTCTCGGTGGCCGACGTCGCCGATCGCGCCAGCATCGCGGCAGCCGCGGCCGAGGCCGGCGACAGGCTCGCGGGCCTTGCCTATTGCGTCGGCTCGATCAACCTGAAGCCCGTGGCGCGTCTCACCGATGCCGATTTCACCCGCGACTTCGAGATCAACGCCCTCGGTGCCGTGCGTGCCGTCCAGGCGAGCCTCCCGGCCCTCAAGGCCCATGACGGGCCGACGGCTGCGATCCTTCTCGTCTCGACCGTGGCGGTGGCCCAGGGCTTTGCCGCCCATGCCTCCGTCTCCATGGCCAAGGGTGCGGTGGAAGGCCTGACCGTGGCGCTCGCCGCCGAACTCGCCCCGAAGATTCGCGTCAATTGCGTCGCGCCCTCGCTGACGCGGACGCCCCTGGCCAAGGCGCTGACCGGGTCGGAGACCATGGCCAATGCCATCGCCGCGCTGCATGCGGTCCCGCGGCTCGGCGAGCCGGACGACGTGGCGGCGCTCGGTGCACTTCTGCTCGACGCCGAAGCGGGCTGGATCACCGGCCAGATCATCGGCGTCGATGGTGGCCGCTCCATGCTGCGCACCAAGGGCTGAGGCCGGTCTTGCCGACGCTGCGCCTCGTTCTCGGGGACCATCTGTCGCGTGACGTCGCCGCCCTCGACGGCTTGGACGCGGCCGGCGACGTCGTGCTCATGGTGGAGGTGGCGGCGGAGACAACCTATGTCCCGCATCACAAGCAGAAGATCGTCTTCATCCTCGCAGCGATGCGGCATTTCGCCG
Source organism: Phreatobacter sp. (assembly GCF_022843985.1). GTDB lineage: Bacteria > Pseudomonadota > Alphaproteobacteria > Rhizobiales > Phreatobacteraceae > Phreatobacter. The sequence continues at coordinate 10,713 of NZ_JALHMP010000027.1, forward strand.
AGGCGCTGCGGGGGGAGGGGATCAACGTCGATTATGTGCGGCTCGACGACCCGGCCAATGGCGGCAGCTTCACCAGCGAGTTGATGCGGGCGCTGACGCGTCATGCCGTCGACCGCATCGTGGTGACCGAGCCCGGCGAGTGGCGGGTACGCGCCATGATGGAGGATTGGGCCGCGGCGACCGGGCTGCCGGTCGAGATCCGCGAGGACGACCGGTTCTTTTGCCCGCGCGGCCGCTTCGCCCGCTGGGCCGAGGGGCGCAAAGCATTCCGCATGGAGTTCTTCTATCGCGAGATGCGGCGCGAGACGGGGCTGCTGATGGAGGGCGGCCAGCCCGCCGGCGGGCAATGGAACTATGACGCCGAGAACCGCAAGGCCCTGCCGAAGGACGCGCGGCTGCCGCGGCGCCTGCGTTTCGCACCGGACGCGATCACCCGGGCGGTGATGGATCTGGTGAGCACGCGTTTCGCCGGTCATTTCGGCGACCTCGAAGCTTTCGGCTGGGCGGTGACGCGGGCGGATGCCCTCATGGCGCTCGATCATTTCATCGCCGAGGCGCTGCCGGCCTTCGGCGACGTGCAGGACGCGATGAAGCGCGGCGAGCCCTTCCTCTATCACGGTCTTCTCTCGCCCTATCTGAATGTCGGACTGCTGACGGCCCGGGAGGTCTGTCTGGCGGCCGAGACGGCCTGGCGCCGCGGCACCGCTCCGCTCAATGCCGTCGAGGGGTTCATCCGCCAGATCCTCGGCTGGCGCGAATATGTCCGCGGCATCTACTGGCACCAGATGCCCGCCTATGCCGAGACGAATGCGCTGAACGCCACGCGTCCGCTGCCCTGGTTCTACTGGTCCGGAGAGACCGATCTCGCCTGTCTGGCCGAGGTGGTCGGCGACACCCGCCGCAACGCCTATGCCCACCATATCCAGCGGCTGATGGTCACCGGCAATTTCGCCCTTCTCGCCGGCATCCGGCCGGCGGAGGTGGAGGCCTGGTATCTCGCCGTCTATGTCGATGCCTTCGAGTGGGTGGAACTGCCCAATGTCCACGGCATGGTGATGTTCGCCGATGGCGGGCTCCTCGCCTCCAAGCCCTATGCCGCGTCGGGCGCCTATATCGACCGGATGTCCGATTATTGCGCGGGCTGTGCCTATGATCCGAAGGTGAAGATCGGCAAGGGGGCCTGCCCGTTCAACCTGCTTTACTGGCGCTTCATCGCCGAGAATGCCGGCACGCTCAGCGGCAATCCGCGGATGGCCATGCCCTACCGGACCTGGGAAGGCATGGAGAGCGGCCGCAAGGTGCAGATCCTGACTGAGGCGCGCGCCTTCCTCGACGGGCTGGATGCACGCCCGGCGGGCCCATCGCGCGGGCGCCCGGCGATGCTCGACCTCTAGCTGCGTCACGCCATCCGCCGACCGGGAGGGCTTCCGCAAGGCGATCCGATCGGCTTTGATGCGACGTGTCGATACACGTCACGAAACAATTGGCCCCGGAACGCTCCCCATGTCGCTTCCCGCTTCGCTCGCCAGCCGCCTGCAGCTCCCGGCCATCGGGTCGCCGCTGTTCATCGTGTCGAACCCCGACCTCGTCATCGCCCAGTGCAAGGCCGGCATCGTCGGCTCCTTCCCGGCGCTGAACGCGCGGCCGGGCCCGGTGCTGGAGGACTGGCTCAAGCGAATCACCGAGGAACTGGGCGCCTATGACGAGGCCAACCCGCATGCGCCATCGGCGCCCTTCGCGGTCAACCAGATCGTCCACAAGTCCAACGACCGGCTCATGCACGATGTCGAGATGTGCGTGAAATACAAGGTGCCGGTGGTCATCACCTCGCTCGGCGCGCGCCCGGAACTGAACGACGCGATCCATTCCTATGGCGGCATCACGCTGCACGACATCATCAACATCACCCATGCCAGGAAGGCGCTGGAGAAGGGCGCCGACGGGCTCATCGCCGTGGCCGCCGGGGCCGGTGGCCATGCCGGCACGCTCTCCCCCATCGCCCTGATCCAGGAGATCCGTGAGTTCTTCCAGGGGCCGCTGGTGCTGTCGGGCGCCATCGCGACGGGCCGTGCCATCCTCGCGGCCCAGGCGATGGGGGCCGATCTCGGCTATATCGGCTCGGCCTTCATCGCCACGAAGGAGGCCAATGCGACGGAGGCCTACAAGCAGGCGATCGTCGACGGGACCGCCGGCGACATCGTCTATTCGAACCTGTTCACCGGCGTGCACGGCAATTACCTGCGCGCTTCCATCGTCAATGCCGGTCTCGACCCGGACAACCTGCCGGAGAGCGATCCCTCCAAGATGAGCTTTGGCTCGGGTGGCTCGGAGAAGAGCAAGGCCTGGCGCGACATCTGGGGTTCGGGCCAGGGCATCGGCGCCGTCAAGGCGGTGGAGAGCGCCGGCGAGTTCATCGCGCGGCTCAAGCGGGACTATGCCGCGGCCTGCAAGGGCCTTGCCGGCGTGACCTCCTGGCCGCTGCGCGAGGCCCAGCGTCTCGCCGGCTGAACCACGGAACGGCTTGACGCGGCGCGCGAGCGCGTCATCCTCTCACCCGTCCCCCCGAAAGTCGCCGGCCACGAAGCCGGCCACGTCATGCCATGCGGGGAGGCACCATCATGACCGATACATCGGCAGCGGGCATCGCGCCGCGACCGCCGCAGCCTGTGATCAAGATCGCCACGGTCGAGGACATCAAGGCGGCGCTGGAGGCGGCCTGGGGCGACCTGAGGGCCGCGCCGGCCTTTGGTCTGTTCTTCGGCGCCATCTACTGGCTCGGCGGGCTGACGCTGCTGATACTGCCCGCCCGCTTCGGCTATGCCTGGGCGGTGTTTCCTCTCGCCGCCGGTTTCGCGCTGATCGGCCCCTTCGTTGCGGTCGGTCTCTACCAGGTGTCGCGCCTGCGCGAACAGGGCATCCGGCCGAGCTGGGGGGCGGTGCTGGCCATGGTCTGGCGGCAGGGCGGGCGGGAGCTCTCCTGGCTCGCCTTCCTCACCATCTTCGTCTTCATCATCTGGATGTACCAGGTGCGCATGCTCTATGCGCTGTTCTTCGGCTTCGCCAGCCTCGACCCCGTGCTCTTCGCCAAAGCGCTGTTCCTGACCACCGACGGCTGGACCTTCCTGGCGATCGGCACCGCCGTGGGCGCGGTGATGGCGCTTTTCACCTTCTCCATCACCGTGGTCTCCTTTCCGCTGCTGCTCGATCGCGACCTCGACATCGTCACCGCCGTCATCACTTCGGTGCGGACCGTGCAGGCGAGCCCGGTGGTCATGCTCGGCTGGGGGGCGGTCACAGCGGTCGTCGTCTTCCTCGCCATGGCGCCGCTCTTTGCCGGCCTGCTGGTGGTGCTGCCGCTCTGGGGCCATGCGACCTGGCATCTCTACCGGCGGCTGGTCAGTTTCGGTCCGCCCGACTGAGACGACGGCAACCTGTCTGGTCCTTATGGCAAAGTTCTTGCGTCGGTTCCCTCCGTGACTGTCCGGCCGCCATCGCGCGGCCTTTTCCGCGGAGCCAGACCCATGATCACCCGACGCGCAGCCACTGCCGGCCTCGGCCTCGCCCTGTTCGCCCCCGCGGTGCGGGCGCAGGCCCTGACGCCCATCAAGTTCACGCTGGGCTGGAAGACCCAGGGCTCCGATGCGCCCTATTTCGTTGCCCGCGACAAGGGCTACTTCCGCGAGGCAGGGCTCGACGTGACCATTGACCAGGGCGAGGGCTCGGGCGCCACGGTCACGCGCATCATGGGCGGTGCCTATGATGCAGGCTTCGGCGACATCAATGCGATCATTCAGAATGCAGCGACCCGCCCGGCCGACACGCCGGTCATGGTCTACCAGATGTGGAACCAGCCGCCCTTCGCCATCGTGGCGAAGAAATCGACCGGCATCGCCACGGTGAAGGACCTCGAGGGCCGCAAGCTCGGCGGTGCTCCCGGCACGCCGACGACCCGCCTCCTGCCGGTCTTCGCCAAGGCCAACAACCTCGACATGGCCAAGCTCACTGTCACCAGCATGGCGCCGAACCTGCAGGAGCCGATGCTGATCCAGGGCCAGATCGATGCGGCGCTGGTCTTCAACATCACCAGCTATTTCAACCTGGTGCTGAATCGCCAGGACCCCGACAAGGATTTCGTCTGGTTCGCCTTCGGCGACCACGGTCTCGATCTCTATTCCAACGGCATGATGGTGTCGCAGAAGCTGCTCAGGGACAATCCGCGGGCCGTGGCCGGCCTGGTCAGGGCCGTCAACCGCGCCAATGTCGAGGTCGCCGCCGACCAGAATATGGGCATGGCCGCGGTGCGGGCCTTCGACGGGCTCGTCAACATCCCGGTCGAGAAACGCCGCCTGCAATATGCCTTCGACAAGCTGATCATGTCGCCCGAGCTGAAGGAGATCGGTGCCGGCGACGTGAAGGACGACCGGCTCGCGCGCGCCATCGGGATGGTGGTGACCGGCTATGGGCTGACGCGCACGCCGGCGCCGGCAGAGATCTTCAACCGTGCATTCCTGCCGGCCCGCGGCGAGCGCGAGATGACCTACACGATGACCTGAGGCGGGCGCCGCGGGGGGCTCAGGCCCCCCGCGACCCCGGAACGATCCCCTCCGGCAGGGCGGCGACATGGTCGGCGATGGCGCCGGCCGTGGCCAGCCAGACATCGTCGCGGCGCAGGGCGATATGGGCGAGGGCCCGGCGCAGCTGGCGCAGGCGGTAGGGCTGGCCGACGATATAGGGGTGGAGCGCGATGCCCATGACCAGCGGCATGGCGCGCGACTGGTCCAGCATCTCCTCGAACTGGTCGATGATCATGTCGGCGAACTGGCTCGCGGAATCCTTGCGCGCGACAATGGACGGGATGTCGTTGAGCTCCTGCGGATAGGGCATGGAGAGGATCCGCCCACCACCACGGGTCGCGAACCAGACCGGCTGGTCGTCCTGGCACCAGTCGAGCAGATAGGTATAGCCGCCCTCGGCGAGGAGATCGGGCGTCACCGGGCTCTGCGAGATCCAGGGGCCGAGCCAGCCCTTCGGGGCCTTGCCCTCGGCGGCGGCGATGACGGCCGTCGTCTCGCCGACCAGCGTGCGCTCACCGGCCTCGTCGAGCAGGCCCTGACGCTCGGAATTGGTCCGGCCGTGGCCGAGGACCTCGTCGCCGCGCGCGCGAAAGGCGTCCATGACCTCCGGGCAATAGCCGTAGATCGATGCATTGACGAGCACGGAGGCAGGCAGGGCGAGCGTGTCGAAGAGGTCGATCATCCGCCAGATGCCGACCCGGTTGCCATAGTCGCGCCAGGCGTAGTTGAGGACGTCTGGCTGCGGCCCGCCGGGGGCGAGTTCGGCGCCGAGCCCGGTACCGAAGGCGAAATGCTCGAGATTGACGCCGAGATAGACGGCGAGCCGCTTGCCCTCCGGCCAGTCATAGACCGGCCGGCGGGTGATGGCGCTGTAGGCATAGCGCCCGTGGGAGGGCAGGGTCGGCGGTATGGGTGGCTGGGTCATGATCGCAAGGGCATGAAAGGACTGGGAGAGCAGGGCAGCGTGCCGAAAGGCTGTGACGCTTTGCAAGCGCCGTACCGCGGCAGGCTCCATGCGCGCCGGCCTGTGGACCGTCCCGCGCGCCGCCATTGCCTTCCCCGCGCTTCTGGGGATGATCGGCCGGCCCTTCATCCCGGATGATCCATGACCGCCTTGCCCGCGCTTTCCGACCTGACCATCGGCTTCGGCCATTCCGCCTATCGCCTCGGGGAGGAGTTCGCCCGCCGGAACACCGGCATCCGCTTCGCGGAGTTCCGCTCCGCCGCGGAGTTTCACCAGCGCATCTGCGATTTCGACGTCGTCTGCGTCTCCGCCTTCTGGCGGGGCGCGCCGCTGGAACAGGCGGGGAAACTGCGATTCATCCAGTCGGTGAGCGCGGGGATCGACGTCTTCGCCCTCGACGCGCTGAAGGCCCGCGGCGTGCGTCTTGCCAGCGCCCAGGGCGCCAATGCCATCGCGGTGGCCGAGCACGCCATGGGGCTGACGCTGGCGCTGTCGCGGATGATCCACACCGCCCGCGACAACCAGGCGCGCAAGCACTGGCGGGGCATGATCTCGGATCCCCTCGCGCGCGAGGACGAACTCGCCGGCAAGACCATGCTGATTGTCGGGCTCGGCGGCATCGGCGGGCGCCTCGCGCGCTTCGCCAAGGCTTTCGACATGCGCGTCATCGGCCTCAAGCGGGACACCAGCGTCCGTGTGGACAATGTCGATGCGCTGGTCGGTTCTGCCGATCTGGACCGGGCGCTGGGCGAGGCCGACATCGTGGCGCTGACCTGCCCGCTGACGCCGGAGACGCAGGGGCTGATCAATGCCGAGCGGCTGAAGGCGATGAAGCCGACCGCCCATCTCATCAATTGTGCGCGTGGCAAGGTCGTGGACGAGGATGCGCTGGTGGCTGCACTTCAGGCTGGCACGATCGCCGCGGCCGGCCTCGACGTGACGCGCGAGGAGCCGCTCCCCGAGGCCTCGCCGCTCTGGACGATGGAGAATGTGCTGATCACCCCGCATACGGGCGGCGAGACGGCGTCCTATGAGAGGCGCGTCGTCGATCTGCTGGTGGAGAATCTCAGCCGCCTGTCGCGGGGCGAGCCGCTGGTGAACCAGATCCTCTGACAGGACATCGCTCACCGCGGCCAGGTTGCCTTTCGTCCCCGGATACCTCCCAATCCGGATGTGATGATTCGCTCCGGTGGTCGAGGTCGATGGCTGGCGACCGTGGCAGGGCTGGCGATGGCTCTCGTCGCCCTGGCCGGGGGCGTTCGGCCTGCCGCAGCGCAGGGCGCCGTCACGATCACCTACCAGATGCCGGGCGGCAATCGCACCGTGCTGATGACCGACTTCTCAGGCGGCCGCCGTGCGCCGCTGGTCATCGTCCTGCACGCGGCGGAAGGATCTGCCGACCAGATCAGGCGCTATCTCACCTGGGACGAGATCGGCAAGCGCGAGAAACTGGTCGTCGTCTATCCCCAGGGCGTTCGCGGGTCATGGAACGACGGTCGTCCGGCCGATGGCCGCCGCTTCAACCCGCTGCAGCGCGTCGACGACGTCGCCTTCATCCGCAACCTCGTCGCCGATCTCAACAACAAGGGCCGCATCGACCGCCGGCGCGTCTATGTCGTCGGCATTTCTGCTGGCGGGCACATGACGAACCGGTTGATCTGCGAGGCGAGCGACCTTTTCGCCGCCGCGGCGCCATTGCTCGCGACGCTGTCGGTCCGGTGGACACGGTTCTGCAGCGGCCAGCCGCTGCCGGTCCTGATGGTCGCCGGCACCGAGGATCCGATCACGCCCTTCGGCGGCCGGGCCGGTGGCGCCGACCCCGACAGTGCCCTCCACCCGGTGATGGACACGTTCGCTTTCTTCCGCAGCCGCAACGGCTGTCTGTCAGCTGGTGAACGCGTGCTGCCCGAACAGGAAACCTCGGACAATTCGCGGGTCTTCCTCACCGAAGGCACGGGCTGCCAGCATGCGGTGCGCCTCTACCGAGTGGAAGGCGGCGGCCATCACACGCCGACCCAGCTGGACCGCCGGCAGAGGCCGCCGATCGGTGCCCTGCTGGGGCAGCAGAACCATGACATCGAGACGGACGAGGAGATCTGGGCTTTCTTCGCCGACAAGCGGCGGCCCTGACCCAGCCCCTGGTCAGGGAACGAGCAGCGCCTTCACGGCGGGCCAGCGCATCTCGGCGCGGTCGAGGGCCTGTTCCGGATCGGCGGAGAAGGCCTGCCGGTTGGCTTCGGAATGGAAGACATAGAGGCGATCGCGGTAGAGCGCCCAGACCGAGGGATGGCCGGCGGTCGGCAGGCCGTCGCCGATGGCGATGGGGTCGTGACCGCCGAAGCGCGGCTCGTAGATGGATGGGTCCTGCATGAAGGCCTCCCGGTTGCCTTCATTGATGAACCGCCAGGTGGCGCCGGCCCAGGACAGTTCATAGGTCGCTGAGCCCTGGCGCGGGGCCTGTTCGGTGAAATAGGCGACGGGGTCGAAGCCGAAGATGGCGAGGCCGGTCAGCCGGTCCGTGACGATGCGCTCGGTGGTGGCGGCGCGGGTCCCGGTCTCGCTGGTCATGGCGATCAGCACGGCGATGCCGGCATACAATCCCGTGATCGCCAGCGTCCAGGCGAGCGGGCGCAGAAACTGCCTCATCACCGACATGATCTCACCTGATTCTGAGGTCTCAACGTCTCTGGACCATGCTTTCTGAGGGTAACTTCTTCCTTACCGGTTCCGGTTAAATGCCGGTCTGGTGACCAGATGGTTACCATCCGCGTTTAGCATGAGCCCCAATGATCCCTGGCTGATCGGGCCGGACCCATTCGAGAGGTGAGCATGCGCCATCCCACGTCCTTCGACCGCCGTACGATCGTCGCCGGCCTCGGTGCTTCGTTCCTCGTCGGCCTCAACCAGAGCGCCCATGCCCAGCGCTCCTACAATGCGCAGTCGCCGCAGACCTTCTCGGGCAACGAGGTGCTGACGGCCGGCCACCGCTTCTTTGGCGGTGCCAGCCGCGGCCTCGCCAATCTCGTCGAGCGGGCCACCCAGCAATGGGGCCGACCGAGTGCCTATATTCTCGGCCAGGAGGGCTCAGGGGCCTTTGTGGCCGGGCTGCGTTATGGCGAAGGCATGCTTTACACCAAGGGTGGCGGCGATGCGAAGGTCTACTGGCAGGGCCCGACCCTCGGTCTCGATTTCGGCGGCGACGGCGCCCGCACGATGATGCTCGCCTATCGCGTCCGCGACGTTTCCGATCTCGAGCGCCGATTCATCGGGATCGACGGCTCGGCCTATCTGGTGGGCGGGCTCGGCATGACCGCGCTCGGCGCCGACAACATGCTCATCGTGCCCATCCGCACTGGTGTCGGTGCCCGGCTCGGGGTCAATGGCGGTTATCTGAAGTTCACGTCGCAGCCCACCTGGAACCCCTTCTGAGCGGCAGCCGGCCGGGGCGGGCCTGCCCCTGCGTGATGTCTGACGACCTTGGCACTTTCCGCCGCAACGTCAGCGTGGCAGAAGGGGAATGGCCGGCCACCATGGGAGATGCGCCGTCGTGACCATCGAGACCGCCATGGTCTTCGTCCTGGGCTTCGTAGTCGCCGCGCTCCTGTCGCTGGCGCTCATGGGGGCCGTGTGGCGACGGGCGGTGCGGCTCACGACCCGGCGGGTTGAAAGCGCCGTCCCGCTGTCGATGGACGAGATCAAGGCGGACAAGGACCAGGTGCGAGCCGAATCCGCGCTGGCGATCCGCCGCGCGGAGATCGTCGCGGACAAGTTGCGCGAGGCGGCCAATCTGCAGACGATCGAGATCGCCCGCCGCGTCGAGACCATCCGCGATCTGAACAGCGAACTCGACGCCCGGGCGGCGCGCATCGCCGGGCTGGAGGGCGACAGGACGCGCCTGGAGGCGCAGGTTGCCGCCACCGAGGCGACCGTTGTGGCGCGCACCGAGGAACTGGCCGCGGCCAGGGCCGCGATCACCGCGGGTGAAACGGCCCTCGCGGCGCTGACCGCCGAACATGCAGCCAAGGTCGCCGAGAGCGACGGCCAGCGGGTGGAGATCGTGGCGCTGCGCACGCAGGTCGACAACCAGCGCAACCAGATCGGCACATTGTCTGCGGATCTCGCGACCGCCGAAGCCGATCTCGCCGGCCATCGGCTCTCCTATGCCGAAACCTCCAACCTGCTCACCTCCGAGCGCCAGCGCATCGCCGACGTCCAGGCCGCGCTCAAGCGCGAGCAGGAGGGTGCCGCAGCGCTGCGCGCCGATCTCGCCGATACCGGCAAGAAGCTCGCGGAGACGGCGACGCTGCTCGCCGCCGAGCGCAAGCGCGCCACCGAGCAGGCCGGCGAGATCAAGACCCTGCAGGGCCGGCTGGCAGCGGAAGAAAAGCGCGCCGCCAAGCTCGAGCGGGAGCGCGACAAGCTGCAGGTCTCGCTTGAGGGCGAGAAGGACCGGGCGACGCGCGAGCAGACGGCGCGCGACGCCATCGAGCGCAGCCTCGCCCGCATTGAAGCCGATCGCGACCGCGCCCGCAAGGAGGTGGAGGAGGTGCGCGAACGCAGCGCCGAGGCCGCTCGCCGCCTGCAGATTGCGGCGGAAACCGCCATCGCCGAAAGGAATGTCCTGGAAGGTTCACTCGCCAATGTCCGCGCGGATCGCACCCGGATCCAGCGCGAGGTGGCTGCCCTGACCCGCTCGGCCGAGAACGCCCTGGTCCGGGAGACGGCTGACGGCAACGAATTGCGCAGCCGCATCGACGACGTGGCTATCGAGGTGGCGCGGGTGACGGCCCTTCTCGAAGGACCAGGTTCGCAGATCGACCAGATTCTCGCCGCCGCCGCGCCGGCCGGTTCCGGCGGCCGCCGTCGCCGGAACGATCTGCCGCTCGCCGAGCGCATCCGGGCGGTTCTCGAGGCCAGCCGCGGCAACCAGGCCGCCGAATAGGCCGATGGGGCGCGATCCCGCGCGCCCCGGATGGCAGCCTTCGCAGTCCTCACGGCCCATTCGTCCCCACGCCAAGCCGGGCATGCGGTTCTGGTTTGGACCGATCGACGACGACCGTCCGGTCATCACCGCCCCGGCGGGGCGGTGATGGGAGCCGGTTTCAGCGGCGCGTGAAGTTCTGGCGGATTTCCTCGAAGCTCTCCTTCATGCGGTCCTGGATGACCCGCACGGCTTCGGCATTGGACTTCTGCATCAGTTCGGCCATGTCGCGGGTGTTCTTGACCGCGGCCTCCATGGCGCGCTTGGCGAACTCGGTCTGCGCCGCCATCATTTCCTGGGCGCTGCCCGGCAGCTTGAAACTCTCGGCCGCCGTCTGGATCTCTTTGACCGCCGTCTCGACGATCTCCTTCTGCTTGGCGGCGATGGCCGTCGCGCCTTCGGCGGCAGCCTTGCCGCTGGCGGCGAGCGCCTCGAGGTTCTTGCGGTGATGTTCGACGATCTTGTCCATGTCGACCGCCGGGACCTTCATGTCCTCGCCGAGCTTCTTGAACATGTCGAGCAGCGCCTGAGGAGTCTGGGTCATCAATGGTCTCCACAACAAAGGACGTTTGAAAAAGGCGACGCGGCACCTGCGGCGGGCCGGACGAACCGGGGGAGCTTGCTGACACTAGGCCCAGCCGATGACCGTATCAAGAAGCGCGCAGCAGCACCTCGATCGTGTGGAGCACCAGGCCGGCGAGGCCGCCGATCAGCGTGCCGTTGAGCCGGATATATTGCAGGTCGCGGCCGATGTTCAGTTCGATCAGCCGGATCAGCTGCTGCATGTTCCAGGCCTTGACCTGGTCGGCGATGAAGCGGGAGGCCCCGCTCTTCTGCTGCTCGACGAGCGTCGACAGCGCCACGACGAAACCCTCGTTCATCTCCGCCTTCATGCGCGGGTCGGAGGCGAGCTTGGCGCCGATCTCGGTCAGGATCGCGGTCATCTGCGCCTCGATCCGCGATTGGGGCGAGGCGACGTCCTTCTCGATATAGGCGATGATGTTGCGCCACAGCGCCTGGGCGACGTCACGCAGTTCCTGCCGGCCGAGGACATCGTGCTTGAGCTGCTCGGCGCGTGCCTCGTAGTCCGGGCTCTCGCGCAGGCCGACGATGAAGCTCTGGACGAAGCGGTCGAATTCCTGCCGCAGGGCATGGTCGGGATCCTGCTTCACCTCGTCGAGGAAGGTCCCCGTGGATTTCAGGATGCGGGAGAGCAGATAGGCGTCGGCCTTGAACAGGTTGAACAGCGTCGGCAGTTCCTTGCGGATCTTGTCGCGGATCCCCTCCACCGTTGCGGGGTCGTTGAGGATGCGCTCGACCGCGCCGATCAACTCGTCGAGCAGGCGCTGGTGGCGGCGGTCGGCGGTCACGGCGCCGAGGAGCTGCGCCGCCAGCGGGCCGAGCTTGAGGGCATTGACCTGGTCGGTGAGCCGCTCGGCCAGGAACTCCTTCATCCGTGACTGGTCCATGCCGGCGAGGGCGTTGGGCAGAAGGTTGACGGCAAAGCGGGACAGGCTGGCGCTTTTGGCGGGGTCGGCGAGCCAGGCGGCGATCAGCGCGGCGAAATCCACCTCGCGCAGCTTGCTGCCGACGGGGCCCGGGGCAAGGAAATTTGTCTCGACGAACTTGCCGAGACTGTCGGCGATGCGCGCCTGGTTTTTCTGGATGATGGCGGTGTGCGGAATCGGCAGGCCCATGGGATGCTTGAACAGCGCCACGACCGCATACCAGTCGGCGAGGCCGCCGATGGTGGCGGCCTCGGCGAAGGCGGCAATGAAGCCGAAGGCCGGGTGGCGGTGCTCAAGGAGCTTTGCCGCGATCATCACCGTAATGCTGCAGGCGAGCAGCGCGGTGGCCACAAGCTTGGCGCGGCGCAGGCCGGCCTCCTTCTCCAGGTCCCGGGCCGATAGCGGCGTCGCGTCGGTCTCGGGCCGGGTCTGTCCGGCAGGCGGGGATGAGGCCATGCGATCGGTCTCCTGCGGGGGCCATGCGTCAGATAGGCGGAACCCGTGCCGGGCAAAAGGGTTCAGGCCGCCGCGGACACCCATGACAATGCTGCATTGCACAATTAATGTTGCAATGCAGCAAAAATTCGTCTAGAGGGAAGATCTCCACCGGGCCGTTCCGGACGGTGGACCATGGCTCACAAGAGAATGGAGACCCCTATGTTCGACACGACGATGAAGACGGCCGCCGAGGCCACCCTGGCGCAGATGAAGCAGGCCATCCAGGGCTTCGCCACCGCGCCCGGCCCGTTCCAGGTTCCGCCCGCCGTCCAGGAATTCGCCGCCCACGGCGCACTGACGGCGAAGGCGCATTTCGCCGATGCCGAGGCTGCTGCCCGGAAGGCCACAGCCGGCGCCGAGACGCTGGCGACTTCCCTTGCCGGCGCCGGCGCCGATCTGGCCCGCACCGCCGTCGAAGGCACCATCGCCAATGCCACCATGACCATCGATGCGGTCCAGCACGTTCTCGCTGCACCGACCCTGCAGGAGGCGCTGCAGCGTCAGGGCGACTTCCTCAAGACCTTTGGCGAGGCAAACCTCGCCCGGGCCCAGGACGGTCTTGCCAGGGCGCGCGATGCCGCCACCGATGGCATCAAGGTGATACAGGCGGAAGCGGCGGCCTACACCGCCGGCTTCAAGGCCGCCTGAGCCGCTTTCTCCGCCCAACCGTTCCCCCGCATGCAAGAACCCGCCGGGATTCGTCCCGGCGGGTTCTTCGTCGTCGCGATGGCAGGCGGTGGCTCAGAGCGCCGCCGCGCGTTCCTCGGCTTCCCGGTGCTGGCGGGGTACTGCGAGGGCCGGCTCGACGGGCAACGCCAGCAGGCCCGTGACATCGCCGCCTTCGAAGGTGAACCGCGCCCCGAACTTGCGAGCCAGGGCGCGCATTGGCCGGTTGCCGGCGGTCGAGGTGATGCGCAGTTCGGGAAAGCGCGAGTAGCGCGCGGCGACCATCACCGTCTCGAACAAAGCCGTCCCGATCCCGCCATTGCGGAAGTCCGGCTCGACGGAAAAAGCGATGTCGGCCGGATGATCGGCAGCCGGCGGATGGAGTTCGGCGGTGCCGCGCGCGATGCCGTCCTGGTCGATCCAGGCGAAGACACGGGTGCGCCCGGCAAAGCAGCGCGTCGAGTAGGCGGTGATGAAACGGTCGTCGGCGACACCGTTGAAGCGCTCACGCCGTCCCTGCGGGTCGAGACGCAGCAGGTGGTCGCGGTGCCATGCGGCATCCCGGCCGGAGAGTTCGCGAATCGTGCCGAGCGCGTTGGAGGCCCGTGCCATGGTGATCTCCTCGTGAATCATCGTCCCGAGGCGTTCACATCCCTAGAGCTTTTAGATTGTGCGGTGCAGCATAGATGTCAATGGTCGTGGGCGGGAAGATGCCTGCTTTGCTGCAAGGGTTTAATGCGGAGCGGCAAGGGAACCTTTTCAGCGCGTGGTCTGGGCGCGCCGAGGCGTCGCCGGGCGGGCGGCGGCGGGAGGATCGCTCCACTCGGCCGGAGCGGCGACGCGGACGGCGGCGTCCGGTTCGGCCTTCGGCGCGAAGGTCTGCACGGCGAGCCGGGCTGCGACCAGCGTCTGGGCATCCAGGCGGGCTGCGACCTCGTCGCGCTTCTTGGCCGAGTCCTGATCGCCACCGGCGGCGGCGAGGGCGAACCACTTGTAGCTCTCGGCCAGGCTCTGGTCGACGCCGAGGCCGCGCGCATAGAGGATGCCGAGATTGTACTGGCTGTCGGTGACGCCGTGTTCAGCCGCGCGGCGGAACCACTGGGCGGCGGTCTTGTAGTCCGGACGCGGCGTTGCCTGCCCCTGGGCAAACATGACCGCGAGGTTGTGCATGGCCTTGGCGTTGCCCGCTTCGCCGGCGCGCTCGTAAAGACGGCGGGCGCGCTCGAAGTCGCGCAGCACGCCGGTGCCCTTCTCGTACAGGCTTCCGAGGCGGTACTGCGCCGGGACGATGCCAGCATCGGCGGCGCGCTGGTACCACCGCGCAGCCTCCGCAGCACTGACGGCGACGCCGCGGCCTTCCAGGTGGCGTGTGCCCATCTCGTGGGCGGCCAGGGGATCGCCGGCATCGGCGGCGGCCTTCAGCGCGGCCGGAACCGATGCGGGGCGTCCAGTGCGGGTATCGACGGGCTGCCAGCCCGAGGGCGAGACGGTCATGCCCGGCGGCGGGGTGCGGCTGCCGCTCACCGAGCCGGTGGTCGCGGGGGCCGTGTCGCCGCCCGGCATGGCCGGCGTGGGATCGGTCGCCGACGGTCCCGCGGCAGGCGCGATCAGTTCGGCCGGGGTCGCACTGGTCGAGGCCGGCGAGAGGTTCGAGGCCGGGGCAGGGGCCGCGGGTGCGTCGGAGATGGGCGCCGCGGCAGGGGTCTCCACCGTGGCGGCCGGGATCGCCGTCTGCTGCGTCCCGGTGGCGTCAACCAGGCTGCGGATCTTCGGCACGGTGGCGATGCCGGCCGCCAGCACCAGCAGGGCCGCTGCGATGCCCATCAGGATGGTCTTGCGGTTGACCGCGAGAATCGGCTTCCTGGCCAGCTCTAGCTCGGCTTCCGCGGCCGGCTGGATCGCGACGGGTTCCGGCGCCGGGATGACCGGAGCCGCATCCTCGCGTGCGGATTTGGCCAGCCAGCGGGGCTTCTTCGGCTGCGGCGCCGCAGGCTGGACATCGTCCGGGTCCTTAGGCGCGCCGCGGAAACGCGCGAAGAAACCAGGCTTGGCATTCTCTTCCGGTTCCGGGCGAAGGGCCGGGTCGACGGCCGCCGCGCGCGCGGCCCGACGGGCGGCCGCGATGAAATCGGTCTTGGTGCCGCCGACGGGGGCAGCGCCCGGGGCTGGCGGGCGCACGCGGGGGGCGCCCGACCCCGGCTCCAGAGGCAGATCCACACTGCCCGGCGGACGGCCCGGCGCCGTCTGGCGGGAGACGGGCGCAGCGGGACGCTCGGCAACCAAGGGGGCCGAAGCTGACTTGGGACGGGCGAGGGCCGGTTCCGGGTCGCGGGGAGCGAGCGGCGGCGAGGCGGCCACCGGCGGGGCCTCGGCAGGTTCGATCTCGGCGATGCGCTTGGCGACACGCTCGAAGGTCTGCTGCACGGCATCGACCGTGTCGGAACCCTTCTGGTCGATGGCGAGGCGGGAGCGGCGGACCTCGGCGATCTCGCGGCGCAGGGCCTCGATCTCGTCGTCCGTGCCGCTGCCCGGCGCTGCCGCAAGAGCCTTGCGCGCCGCCTGTTCGGCGGCCTCGATGGCGCCCGCCCGCATCTCTTCCATCTGGACGAAGAGGTCGGAGAGGCCGCGCTCGATGGTGCCGAGCTGGGCAAAGCGCCCGTCTGCGGCATCGATCTTGGCCGCGAGCGACAGGATGTGCCGCTCGATATCAGCCAGCGCCTTGGGGTCGTCGGGGCGGGCATGGCCGTCCTCCAGCTTGTCGGCGAGGCGATGAAGCGCCTCCTCCAGCTGGGGATTGGTGGCGGGCGCCGCGGCCGGGCGTGGCACAGCGGCAAGACGTTCGGCGATTTCCTCGATCCGCGCCTCGATGGCGGAGGTGATCGCGGCGACGTCGCTCGACGTCTGGCGCGGCTGCGCGAGTTCGTCGATGCGGCGGCCGAGCGCGGCGATCTGGTCGCCGAGCGCGTCGATCGCGTCGCGTGACACGGTGTCGGCCAGCATGGCGCGGATGGCGCCGGTTTCCTGGGTGAGCCTGTCGAGCAGGCCGCCGCTCAGATCACGGCTAGCCAGGGTGTCGACACGATAGGACAGGGCCTTCAGCTCGTCGGCGATTCCCTCGGCGGGCATGAGCCGGGCGAGAGCCCGCTCGAATTCGTGAACCAGCTGTTCCAGAGGCTCGGCCGGCAGCCCCTGGGCGCGGGCCGCATCGAGCCTGGCGCCCAGTCCCTGCACTTCGGCCTCGAGGGAGGCGACGGCGCGGCGCGGCGCGAGATCGGAGAGCTGGTCGGCAATGGCGGCGATGTCGGAGCGCAGGTCGGCGACGGCGCGGTCATAGTGACCGGTCTCGCGCTCGGCGAGGTCGCGCCGCATCTGTTCGACCCGGCCGGACAGCGTCCGGATCTCGCTCTGCAGCCCGTCGGAGGCGGGGACCGCCATGGCGTCGATCCGCTGGCTCAGCCGGCCGATCTCGCCGGCGAGCGCCGTGCTTTCGGGCGCACGCGGCGCCGCGGAACGGGGCTGGTTCAGCACCGTCTCGATCTGGCGGGACAGGGCGTCGAGCCGTGCGGCAATGGGCGCCATGTCCGGCATGGCGAGCGGGTCGGCCGGTGCCGCGGCCATCGGCAACGGGGCCTCGCTGTGGCCGTGGGCGAGACTCTTCTGGCGCGCGGCAATCTCGGCCACGGCCATGTCGATGTCGCTGCGGAAGTTCTTTCGCGGTATCGATATACCATTAGTCACATCAACGTGGCGCGGGGCTGGCATGTCAAGACTGCGGATCGAGCGTGCGATCGCGTCCATCTGGGCTGAGTGGTCGGCCCTTCCCGGAGTGGCAGCCGTCGCCATGGCCGGGGCCGATACGATGGACGGGGCTGGCCTCGTGCCACCCAGCCGCTCGACTGCCTCGATGGCTGCGGCTGAACGCCGCTCGGAGATCTCTGCGAGCCGCGCCACGGCATCGAGGGCGCGGACGATGTCACTGTTGTCACTGCGAGCGGTGGGCAGTTTCGGGATCGCGGTCTCCGTTTCGCGCCGCGTCACCGCGTCGAGGCGCTGGGAAATCGATTCAAGCCGGCGGGTCACGGTGGACAGCCCCGTGTCGGTCACGGCAGCGGCGGAAACCTCCGCGGCCTGGTCAGCAATGGCGCTGTTCAGCCATTCCCCGAGCGACATGCCGGAGCGGCGGGCCGCTTCCTTGGCGGCCTCCCTTGCGTCCTGATCGACGCCTTTCACGCTCCAGGGGACAGTGTGTCGCATCACGGGTCCACACGTTTGGCCAGATGGGACCGGGAACACCCATTGCTAGACGGATGGTCGCGATCGGGGCATCCTCCAAGGCGAATCCACGATGCGCCATGCGAACACTCCCGTTCCGCAATCTTGGCCTTCATGGTAAATGGAGAGTTAACGGCGCGTTTTTTTGTTGCCCACGCCGCCGGTGCGTTAACCGTTAAGCTGATGGTAAGCGATTATAGGTGTTTCTGGATGGCCGGCGTGGACCTGTCCTAACGGTAAGTAACAGATCGGTTTGTGTCGCACTCTCGCCTCGGGTGTGCAATTTCCGGTAAAGGGTGTCCCATCCACGAATGAGTGTTCCTCGGGCAGCGAGGATGGAGCAAATTATGGAACGGAAGGCATTTATGACTCGCAAGAACGACGATGACGTCTTTTGGATCGAGGACGATGCCGAGGCCGCCAAGGCAGGTCCGGCAGTCTACACCATCGGCGATTTGGCTCGCGAGTTCGACGTCACGCTTCGTGCGCTCAGGTTCTATGAGGCAAGGGCCTTCTTTCGCCGCGACGCGAGGGGCTGGCGCGTCTCTACAGCGCCGCCGATCGCGTGCGTCTCCAACTGATCCTGAAGGGCAAGCGTCTTGGTTTCACCCTCGCCGAGATTGCCGAGATGGTCGAGGCCCACGAGCGCAACGATGCCGGTCCGGACCAGCAGCTCAAGCTGTCCCGCGAGAAGTGCATGGAGCAGATCGCCCATCTCGAGCAGCAGAAGCGCGAGATCGAGGAAGCGATTGTCGAGCTGAAGCGTACCCATGACACGCTGACCCAGATGATCGACCGGACCCGCTGATGCGTCCGGCGGGAGTCGCCCCGGGCGGCTCCCCATACGTTTCGGCGGAGAAATGCCCGCAGCGGCCAAATTGGCGGTCCGTGACAGCGCACGCCCTTGCCCGGCTCCGCGGTTCCTGTCATTCGGTGTCCGCCTGAAGGCTCGCGTACGGACCATCTCATGCCCACCAGCTCGAAATCTGCCGCAACCGGCACCCTCCGCCGGGCGGCCCTGTCGCTGTCCAAGAACCGCATCAAGATCCTGCTGCTCGAAGGCATTTCCGACACGGCGGTGGGCGTCCTCGAACAGGCCGGCTACACCAGTATCCAGCGACTGCCGAAAGCGCTCGATGCCGCCGCGCTCACCAAGGCGATCCGCGGTGTTCATCTGCTCGGCATCCGCTCCCGTACGCACATCACCCCCGAGATCCTCGCCGCCGCTGACCGCCTGATCGCCATCGGCTGCTTTTCCGTGGGGACCAACCAGGTCGACCTCGTCGCCGCCAACCGGGCCGGCGTGCCGGTCTTCAACGCGCCCTTCTCCAACACGCGCTCGGTGGCAGAACTGACCATCGCCGAGATCGTCATGCTGTTCCGGCGCATCTTCCCGAAATCCGGCGCGGCCCATGTCGGCGGGTGGGACAAGTCGGCGGTCGACAGCTACGAGATCCGCGGCAAGACGCTGGGCATTGTCGGCTACGGCAATATCGGTTCGCAACTCGCCGTGCTGGCCGAGGCCATGGGCATGCGGGTCATCTATTTCGACCACACGGACAAGCTGCGCCATGGCAATGTCGAGCCGGCCGAGAGCCTGTTCGATCTCCTCGGACGCGCCGACGTCATCTCGCTGCACCTGCCGGAGACGCCGGCGACCCAGGGTATGATCGGTGCCCGCGAGATCGCGGCGATGAAGAAGGGCGCCTATCTCATCAACAATGCCCGCGGCACCATCCTCGATCTCGCGGCTCTCTCTGAGGCGCTGAAGTCCGGCCATCTGCGCGGTGCCGCGGTGGACGTCTTCCCGGTCGAGCCGTCCTCCAATGCCGACCCCTTCGTCAGCCCGCTGCAAGGCCTCGACAACGTCATCCTGACGCCGCATGTCGGCGGCTCGACGGAGGAGGCGCAGGAGCGCATCGGCGCCGAGGTGGCGCGCAAGTTCATCGAATATTCCGATGTCGGCTCGACGTCGGGCGCGGTCAATTTCCCGCCGGTGCAATTGCCCGTGCGCCCCGCCGGTACCCGATTCATCCAGGTTCAGCGGAACCTGCCTGGCGAGTTGCGGCGGCTCAACGACGTCTTTGCCGGGCGTAGCATCAACATCGCCGCGCAGTACTACCAGACCGACGGCGAGATCGGCTACGTGGTGCTGGACGCCGACGGGGCCGTGGCCGATGCGGAGGCCGTACTCGAGCAGATCCGCGAGCTTCCCGGCACCATCCGCGCCCGCCTCCTCTATCGCGGCGCCTGATCCGCTCCACCCGCGATGGCTGGCCCCGGACTTGCTCTCCGGATGCCGAGATCGGTCGCGCGGGTGTTTCTGCCTGTTTTTTAGGCGGTAGCGCGGGCGGTCGTCTGCAGGGAGCGACCGATGCCATCCAGCGAACTGACCGCCGAGGCCGCCGAGCGCTATCTTGACGCGGTGGCTTCCATGCTCGGCCTTGCCGTCGCTCCGGATTACCGTCCCGGCGTCGTCCTCAACCTGCAGATCGCCATGCGTCTGGTGCGGATCGCCGAGACGCTCGATCTCGGTGACCACGACGAACCCGCCGCGGTTTTCGAGGCCTGACATGACGGACCTGACCCAGTTCACGGCCGCCGCCCTCGCCGAGGGCGTCAAGGCAGGCGCCTTCACCGCGCGGGCCGTGGCCGAGGCGCATCTCGCCCGGATCGCCGCCCATGACGGCAGGGTCGGCGCCTTCACGGCGGTCACCACGGAACGGGCGCTGGCCGAAGCCGATGCGGTGGATGTGAAGCGGCGCAGCGGCGCGCCGCTCGGCCCCCTGGCGGGCGTGCCCTATGCCGTGAAGAACCTCTTCGACGTTGTGGGCTTGCCGACCCTGGCGGGATCGAAGATCAACCGCGACCATCCGCCGGCGGCGCGCGATGCGGCGCTGATCGAGAAGCTCGCGGCAGCGGATGCCGTCCTCCTTGGTGCCCTCAACATGGGCGAATATGCCTATGACTTCACCGGCGAGAACGCTCATGTCGGTCCGTCGCGCAATCCGCACGACCTGATGCGCATGACCGGCGGCTCGTCCGGCGGCTCGGGGGCCGCCGCCGCCGCCGGCTTCGTGCCGGTGACGCTCGGCTCCGACACCAACGGCTCGATCCGGGTTCCGGCCTCGCTCTGCGGACTGTTCGGGCTGAAGCCGACCTTCGGGCGGCTGTCGCGGGCGCGCTCCTTTCCCTTCGTGACCAGCCTCGACCATCTGGGTCCGCTCGGCCGGTCGACTGCCGATTGCGCCGCCTTCTACGATGCCATGCGCGGCCACGATCCCGACGACCCGGTCTCGCAGGACCGGCCCGCTCCGCCGCTCGGCCCGGAGGTCGGCGCCGGGATCGGCGGCCTGAGGATCGCCCGCGCCACGGGCTATTTCAACGGCATGCAGGAGGCGGCGGCGCGGGACGCCACGGCCCTGGTGGCGGGGGCGCTCGGCGCCGGCGTGGTGGAGATCCCCCATGTCGCCGCGGCGCGGGCCGCCGCCTTCGTCCTGACCTGTTCGGAAGGCGGGGCGCTGCATCTCGACCGGCTGCGGACCCGTGCCGCCGATTTCGACCCCGACACCCGCGACCGTCTCATCGCCGGGGCGCTCCTGCCGGCGGCCCATGTCGCCACTGCCCATCGTGTCCGCGCCAAATACCGCGACGCCATGCGGGCGCTGTTCCGGGATGTGGACGTGATCATCGCGCCGGCGACGCCGACGCGCGCGCCGGCGCTCGGCCAGAAGACCTTCGACCTTGACGGCCAGCGGGTGCCGGTGCGGGCCAATCTCGGACTCTTCACCCAACCCTTCTCGTTCATCGGCCTGCCGGTGATGAGCGTGCCGGTCTGGACCGCCGGCGAGACGCTGCCCATCGGCGTGCAGATCATCGCGCCGGCCTGGCGGGAGGATATCGTGGTGCGCGTCGCCGGCCATCTGGAGCGGGCCGGCCTGGTCGGCGCCAGGATTGCCCGGCTCGACTGACCCGCAGGATTCATGTTTCGTTGACCATGATCCCGACAATTGTCCGCAAGTCCGGCCCAGGCAGGGACCGTTTTCGCCGCCAGCGGGTTCGTCCCGCAGTCCCGGAGAGCGTGCCATGCCCCGCCTGCTATTGTTCACCACGGCCCTTGTCACGGCCTGTGCCGTGGCCGCCATCGTTGCCGCAACCGATCCGTCGGGCGGTGCCGTCCTCGCCCATCTCGCGCCCGCTGTCGCGGCTCTGCCCTGATCGCGGCGCCCCCTCAGGAGCCTTGCCGTGATCATCAACGACCCCGCCGTCCATGCCGAGGTGAGCGCCGCCTTCGCCACCTACGAGAAAGCGCTGACTGACAACGATGTGGCGACGCTCGACGCGCTGTTCTGGGAGGCGGACCACACGATCCGCTACGGGATCGGCGAGAACCTCTACGGCTTCGGCGAGATCGCCGCTTTCCGGTCTGCCCGCTCGCCGGTCGGTCTGGAACGCCGGATCATGCGGACGGTGATCACGACCTATGGGCAGGACACGGCCACCGCCTCGACGCTGTTCCACCGGGAGAGCATGGGCACGGAGAAGATCGGCCGGCAGATGCAGACCTGGGCGCGCATGCCCGAGGGCTGGCGGGTGGTCGCCGCCCATGTCAGCATCATCTCGACGCCGAAGGTCTGAACAGCACAGGGCCGTCTCGGCCCTTCGGCACATTTACAGCCCGTCCTCGCATGCTAGCGTTCCGGTGCATAAACGGCGGCGACCGAACCAACGGGCGCGCCCCGCATCCGAGGACACGCCATGGACATATTCTCGCCGGCCCGCACCACCCGCTCCTGGCGCCTCAACGTTTCCTGCGATCCGCTGGTCCTGACCGAGGAGGCGCGTCCCGTGCCAAAGGGTCGCGAGGTGCTGATGAAGGTCAGCCATTGCGGCGTCTGCCACTCGGACCTGCACATCCGCGAGGGCAAGTACAATATCGGCGGTGGCCGTTCGCTGAACCTTTCGGACCGCGGCCTGAAGCTGCCCCTCACCCTCGGCCACGAAATCCTCGGCACGGTCGAGGCCGTAGGCCCTGAAGTGACCAGTGTGAAGCCGGGCGATCGCCGCCTGCTGCACACCTGGATCGGTTGCGGCGATTGTCCGCTCTGCAAGTCCGGTGACGAAAACCTCTGCGCCACGCCGCAGTTCCTCGGCGTGCAGGCGCGCGGCGGCTTCGCCGACCATGTGCTGGTGCGCGACGAGGAGTTCCTCGTCGATGTCGAGGGGCTCGATCCGGCGCTCGCCGCTACCTATGCCTGCTCCGGTGTCACCGTGTTCAGCGCGGTCAACAAGATCCGTCCGCATCGCGAGGGCGAGAAGATCGCCGTCTTCGGCATTGGCGGCCTCGGCCAGACGGCGCTGCAACTGCTCAAGGCGCTGGGGATGGGGCCGGTCATCGCCATCGATCCCTCGCCGGAGAAGCGCAGGATCGCCGAGAGCATCGGCGTCGCCGCGACCCTCGATCCGACGGCGCCGGACGCGGCCAAGCAGCTCTCCGCCTTCGCGGGCGGCCGGCTCGCCGCAGCGCTCGACTTCGTCGGGGCTGAAGACACGACGAGTCTGGCCATCAACGGCCTGCGCAAGGGCGGCCAGCTGGTCATCGTCGGCCTGTTCGGCGGCGAACTGCGCTATCCGCTGCCCTTCATCCCGATGCGCGCCATCTCCATCCGCGGCTCCTATGTCGGTTCGCTGAAGGAGCTGAAGGAGTTCGTCGCCCTCGTCCGCCAGGTGAAGCTGCCGGCCATTCCGATCGAGACGCGGCCGATGAACCAGGTCAACCAAGCCCTGCATGATCTGGAAGCGGGCAAGGTCGCCGGCCGCATCGTGCTGGAAGCCGTCCCGGCCTGATCCGGCGCGATGGCCTATCTGAGCGGCATTGCCGTCACGGCCTTCGGCAAGCATCCGGGGCGCGGTCCCGTCGCACTGATGGAGGAGGCGGCGCTCGCCGCGCTCGCCGATGCCGGCCTGCCGCGTCAGGCCGTCGACGGGTTGATTGCGGGCTATGCCACGACCTATCCGCATCTGATGATGGGCACGGTCATGGCCGAGCGGCTTTCTCTCCGGCTGCGCCATGCTCATCAGGCCCAGGTCGGCGGGGCGACGGGCGCGGCGGCCATCATTCTCGCCCGGCACCTGATCGCCGCCGGAGCCTGCCGTCACGTGCTGGTGGTTGGCGGCGAGAACCGGCTCACGGGTCAGAGCCGCGACGATGCGCTGAAGATCCTTGCAGGCGTCGGCCATCCCGTCCACGAGGTGCCGCTGGGAGCCTCCATCCCCGCCTATTATGCTCTTGTCGCGGCGCGCTACCTGCATGAGACCGGGGCCAGCGAGGCCGACCTTGCCGAGCTCGCCGTGCTGATGCGCCGCCATGCGGCGGCCCATCCGGGCGCGCAATTGACAAAGCCGCTGACGGTGGCCGAGGTTCTCGCCTCGAAACCGATTGCCACGCCGCTGAAATTCCTCGACTGCTGCCCGATCTCCGACGGCGCCGCGGCGGTGATCGTCTCGGCTGAGCCGACGGGCGCGGCGGCCATCCGCCTCGCCGGCTGGGGCGAGGCCCATACCCACCAGCACGTCTCTGAAATGCCCGACGACCTCGGACTGGGTGCCAAGATCGCCGCCGCCCAGGCCTTCGCGACGGCCGGGCGCCAGGCGGAGGACATGCGTCTCCTTGGCCTCTACGACAGTTTCACGCCGACCCTCGCCATCTTCCTGGAGGTGCTCGGCTTTGCGAAGCCCGGCGAGGCGGGCGCCGCGGCGCGCGAGGGCCGCTTCTCGCGCGACGGCGCCCTGCCGCTCAACCTCCATGGCGGGCTGATGTCCTATGGCCATCCTGGCGTCGCCGGCTTTCTCGCCCATGTGGTCGAGGTCGTCCGGCAGATGCGCGGCGCCGCGGGGCAGCGGCAGGTGAGAGATGCGCCGCTGGCCTATTGCCACGCCGATGGCGGGGTTTTCTCCAGCCATGCCGGCTTCGTCCTGGAGCGCGTCGCATGAGCGGTCCCATGCTGCAATCCTGCCGCACCTGCCGACATGGCTGGCAGTTCCAGCGTGCGGCCTGCCCCGCCTGTGGCGCGCAGGACATCGTCGCGGCCGAGTCCGGGGGAGGGGGCACGGTCTGGTCGGTGACGACGGTGCTGCGCGCCCCGTTGCCCGAACTGGACATGCCCGGCGGCTATGGCATCGCCCTCGTCACGTTGGACGAAGGCCCGCGGATCATGTGCCGGAGTGCGCCGGGCCTGGCGATCGGCGAGCGGGTGCAGGTTGCCGTGGAGGCTGACGGGATGCCGCGCGCCGTTCCCGCCGGGTCAGAACTTGAAGACGCTGGCAGCGGCTGATTTGCTCGCTTCCTTGGCACCCATATCCATCTCCAGACGGGCGATCTCGATCTTCAGCAGGGCGATCCGTTCGGCGAGTTCGTGCACCGACAGGGCCGACAGATCCTGTCCCAGCACATGAGCGGGTGGCTTCGGGCGCGGCTTCGGGTCGTCGTCGAACATCAGGGCCTCCTCCTCGCGGACTGGCATTGCCTCGCCGGCGAGGCTACACCGTCTCACCCCCCGCTGTCGAAACCGGACGCTCTCATGACCGCTGTTCCCCCGACCATGACTGCCATTGCCATTCCCGTTCCCGGCGGCCCCGAGGCCCTGGTGCCGGAGACGCGGCCGGTGCCCGTGCCGGCCGCCGGCGAGCTGCTGGTGAGGATCGCCGCGGCCGGCGTCAACCGGCCCGACGTGCTGCAGCGGGCCGGCGGCTATCCGCCGCCGAAGGGCGCCTCCGACATTCCCGGCCTGGAGTTTTCCGGCGAGGTCGTCGCCTGCGGCGACGGCGTGACCCGTTTCCAGGCGGGCGACAAGGTCTGTGCACTGGTGACCGGCGGCGGCTATGCCGAATATGCCGTTGTCCACGAGAGCAATGCGCTGCCGGTCCCGGCCGGTCTGTCGATGGTCGAGGCGGCGGGCATCCCCGAGACCTTCTTCACGGTCTGGTCCAACGTCTTCGACCGCGGCGGTCTGAAATCCGGTGAGACCATCCTGATCCATGGCGGTACGTCGGGCATCGGCGTCACCGCGATCCAGCTCGCCAAGGCCTTCGGCGCGACGGTGATCACCACTGCCGGCTCGGACGAGAAATGCGCCGCCGCCAGAGCGCTTGGCGCCGACCATGCGATCAATTACCGCACGACCGATTTCCCCGCCGCGGTGAACGAGATCACGGCCAAGCGCGGCGCCCATCTCATCCTCGACATGGTCGGCGGCGACTATGTGCAGAAGAACCTCGACTGCGTCGCGGCCGACGGGCGCATCGTGCAGATCGCTTTCCTGCACGGCTCGGAGATCAAGGCGGATATCCGCTGGATCATGCTGAAGCGCGTCACTTTCACAGGCTCGACGCTGCGCATCCGCGACATCGCCTTCAAGGCGGCTCTGGCCGACGCGCTGAAGGCGAAGGTCTGGCCATTGCTGGAGAGCGGCAAGGTCAAGGTGGTGATGGACTCCACCTTTCCGCTGGCTGAAGCCTCCAAGGCCCATGCCCGGATGGAGGGCAGCACCCATATCGGCAAGATCGTGCTGACGGTGTGAGACAGGGCGCCGGGCGCCCGGCGCTGCGACCCAATCTCGCCCCCGGGGCGCGAGCGCCCTTACGCCCCCGCGGGAAGGGCGTAGGGGCTCTTGTCGCGGGCGAGGAAGGTGCCGGCCCCCATGGCGCCGACGACCTTGCCGTCCTCCACCACGGTCCTGCCCCGGGCGATGGTCATGACCGGCCAGCCGGTGACAGCGAAGCCCTCCCAGGGGGTGTAGTCCGACCCGTGGTGCAGGATCTCCTGGCGGATCGTCTCCTTGCGGTTCGGATCCCACAGGACGATGTCGGCATCGGCGCCAACGGCGATCGTGCCCTTCTTCGGATAGAGGCCGTAGAGCTTGGCGTGGTTGGTGGAGGTGAGCGCCACGAATTCGTTCATGGTGATGCGTCCCTTGGCGACGCCCTCCGACCAGAACACCGGCAGGCGCGTCTCGACGCCGGGCAGGCCGTTCGGCACCCATTTGAACGAGGTGCGGCCCTTGTCGTTGAGCTTGCCGCGCGGGCTGTCGTAGAAGAACGGGCAGTGGTCGGAGGAGAAGGTCTGGAAGACGCCCTGCTTGATCCCTTCCCAGATGGCCTGCTGGCTGTCGGTATCGCGCGGCGGCGGCGAGCAGACATATTTGGCGCCCGACATGTCCATGTTCAGGCCCTTCATGTCGTCCTCGGTGAGGGTGATGTATTGCGGGCAGGTCTCGGCATAGACCTTGAGGCCGCGCTGGCGGGCCCAGCGGATCTGTTCCATCGCCTCGCGCCCCGAGACGTGGACGATCATGATCGGCACGTCGAGCAGTTCGGCATGGCTGATGGCGCGGTGGGTGGCCTCGCGCTCGATCACCTGCGGGCGCGACGGCCCGTGATAGTAGGGCGCCGTCTTGCCGGCCGCTTCCAGCCGCTCGGTCAGGAACTTGATGTTGTCGTAGCCCTCGGCATGGACCATCACCAGCGCCTGTTCGCGGCGGGCCACCTCGAAGACCTCGAGCAGCTGCCGATCGGAAAGAACGAGGTCGTCATAGGTCATGAAAACCTTGAACGAGGTGCAGCCGTCGGCGAAGAGCGCCGGCAGTTCCTGGTTGAGGACGGTCGGCGTCGGGTCGGAGACGACGAGGTGGAAACCGTAGTCGATATAGGCCTTGCCCTCGGCCTTGCGGTGGTAGTCGCTGACGCAGGCCCGCAGGGATTCCCCCTTCACCTGCATGGCGAAGGGGATGATGGTGGTGTTGCCGCCGGCGGCGGCCGAGCGCGTGCCGCTCTCGAAGCCGTCGGCCATGGTGATGTCCGGCCCCGAGGGCTGGTCGAGATGGACGTGGCTGTCGATGCCGCCGGGCATGACGAGAAGGCCCGAGGCGTCGATGGTGCGGGCGGCCTCGTTGATGGTATCGGCGAGCAGGGCCACCTTGCCGTCCTTGATGCCGACGTCGCAGCGGATCGTGTCGGAAGCCGTGACGACGGTGCCGCCGCGGATGGCGAGGTCGAGATCGAGCATGAGGGGTCCCCGGACAGTCTGGAAGGCAGCAGGATGGACTGCCGACGCACCGCATTTTCAGCCGCCCGTCAAGTCCGAGCCGCCGTACCCCGGTTCACCGCGCCACCTCCCGCCGTCTGTGCTGCACCGCGAAGAATCGGCGCCTGCAACGGACCGGGTTAACTGGGGGTTAACCTTTCTGCTTTAACAAGAAAATCGTTCAGTTCGCTGGACGCGAGTGGCTCCTGTCCACTCTGTTTGACGCCTCCCTGTATTCCACTTCAAGGCCGCCTTCGGGCGGCCTTTTTTTACGCTGACCGGCCCTGTTTCCGGGCGCCCGCCTGCGCTGCATTTTCAGCCTTGGCACCGCCGCGTTTTCATCGTCTCATCATCGTCGTCGGATGCTCCCTGTCCCGTTGCGGGACGGATCGGACTGGCACCGGCCTTGCTGAATCAGATCCGAGACCGCATTTCCGCCGCCGTTTACCTTTCCTTAAGCAAACGCTTTACGCGGCGCGAGGACGGCGGCACACACGGGTTCTGAGGAGTTTTAGCGTGATGTCGCATGAGAGCGTTTCGTCGATCGCCGAGCCGACCGTCGCCTTCGGGGCGCGGCTCGCCAGCTCCCCCGCCTTCAAGGAGCTGTTCCGCGACGGGATGGGCCTCGTGGAGGAGACGGCAGCCTATCTCGATGGTCCCGGACGCGAGGAAAGCCGCGCTCTCGAGCGCGGAGCGGCGCTCGCCTATGCGACCGAGAGCATGCGTCTGACCACCCGCCTGATGCAACTCGCCTCGTGGCTGCTGCTGCAACGCGCCGTCAACGAGGGTGAACTGACGCAGGAGCAGGCGGCGCAGGAGAAGTCCAAGGTCCGCCTGTCGTCGGTCGGGGCGCCGACGCCGCTGTCGGTCATCGAGGAACTGCCCGAGGCGCTCGGCCTGCTGATCGGCAAGGCCATGCGGCTGCAGGAGCGGATCGTCCATATCGACCGTCTGCTGTTCAACCCGCCGCCAGAAACGGCCGCGGCGCCGATCAACGCCATTTCCAGCCAGATCGATCTCCTGGCGAATGCCTTCGGCGCGCGGCGCTGATCGCGGCCGGCCGCGCTGGATTTCGCGGCCCCACCCGCCTATAAGTCGCGCCGACCTGTAGCCGGCGCTCAGCGCGGCGCGTGAGTGCCTGCGCCCCTGCACCGGCTGTCCACCGCCGAGAGGGGCATATGGCCGGCCATTCACAGTTCAAGAACATCATGCACCGCAAGGGCCGCCAGGACGCGGCCCGCTCCAAGCTGTTCGGCAAGCTGGCGCGCGAGATCACCGTGGCGGCCAAGATGGGCCAGCCGGACCCGGCCATGAACCCGCGCCTGCGCGCCGCGATCCTCGCCGCCCGCGCCGAGAACATGACCAAGGACACGATCCAGCGCGCCATCAACAAGGCCACCGCCGGCGACGCGGAGAATTACGACGAGATCCGCTATGAGGGCTATGGCCCCGGCGGCGTCGCCGTGATCGTCGAGGCTCTGACCGACAACCGCAACCGCACGGCCTCCGAGGTGCGCTCCTACTTCACAAAATCGGGCGGCAACCTTGCCGAGACCGGTGCCGTCTCCTTCATGTTCGACCGGGTCGGCAGCATCGAGTTTTCCGCCGACAAGGCCTCGCCCGACGCCATGCTCGAGGCGGCCATCGAGGCGGGCGCCGAGGATGTCGTCTCCTCCGAGAACGGCCACGAGATCACCACCGCCGCGGACGCCCTCGCCGAGGTGGCGAAGGCGCTGGAGGCGAAGTTCGGCGAGCCGAGCAAGACGGCCCTGACATGGAAGCCGCAGACCAATGTCGCCGTCGACGACGAGACCGGCGAGAAACTGCTGCGCTTGATGGACAATCTCGACGAGAACGACGACGTGCAGAACGTCTATTCCAACTTCGAGCTCTCCGACGCGCTCATGGCCAGGATGGGCGGGTGAGGCTTCGGCCGGAATTGTCCCGGACCGGCGTGCCTGCCGCGCGCCAGCCCTAGCGCAGGATCCGGTCGAGCAGCGGCAGGCTCGTCAGCGCGGCGATGGCGATCACCGCGAAGGCGACGGGCCGGAAGAGGCGCGGGTCGGCCCGTTCGAAGAGCAGAGCGCCGAGGCCAATGCCAACCGCATAGGGCAGGAGGGCCCAGGCCGCGACGCGGAAAACCTCCGACGTGAAGATGCCGGCGAAGGCCAGGAGGCTCATCGAGAGCAGGGAGGCCGGCACGAAAAAGGCGACGGAGGAGCCGCGGACGCCGGCATTGTGGCTCGGCCCCGCCAGCCAGAACAGCGACAGCACCATGCCGCCCAGGCTCGCCAGTCCCGAAATGATGCCGGAGACGGTGCCCGTCGCCAGCGTCGCCGGCAGGCCGGGTGAGCGCTCGATACGACCGGCCGTCAGCAGGATGGTCAGCACCAGCACGATGGACAGCGAGGTGACCCAGCGCACCGGCGTCGGGTCGATGGTGACCAGCAGCCAGACGCCGATGGGCAGGCCGACAACGTAGCCGACGAAGAGCGGCCCGATCTCGCCCCAGCGGGCATGACGCCAGGTGGAGCGCAGCATGGCGAACTGCATCACCGCATCGATGATCGACATGATGCCGATGGCGGCCTTGGGACCGAGATAGGCGCCGGCCACCGGCATGAAGATCATGGCCGAGCCGAAGCCGGTATAGCCGCGCACGGTGCCGGCGAAGAAGGCGGCGACGAGGACGGCGATCGGCGGGGGAGAGCCGAGGGCGGCGATGAGGTCCAAGGCAGGGGGCTTTCGGCGGAGCGTTTCCGGGCTTTTTGTTCCGCTTAGGGGGATTTCCGAGGGACGGGAACTGACGGCCGCGCGGGGCTCTCCTGCAAATGGGCTAGATTGCCGGCATGAACGGCACGATTCGCATTCTCGGCATCGATCCCGGCCTCCGCCGAACCGGCTGGGGCGTCATTGATGTCACCGGCAACCGCCTCGCCTTCGTCGCCTGCGGCACGGTGACGTCGGACGACAAGGCCGAGCTCGGGCCGCGTCTCGCCCAGTTGCACCGCGGGATATCCGACGTCCTCGCGGCCTGGTCGCCGGAGGAGGTGGCGGTCGAGCAGACCTTCGTCAACAAGGATGCCGGGGCAACGCTGAAGCTCGGCCAGGCGCGCGGCATCGCCATGGTGGTGCCAGCGTTGGCGGGCCTGCCCGTCGCCGAATACGAGCCGAACAAGGTCAAGAAGTCGGTGGTGGGTGCCGGCCACGCCGAGAAGAACCAGATCCACATGATGATCGGCATCCTCCTGCCCAAGGCCGATCCCAAGACCATGGACGCGGCGGATGCATTGGCCATCGCCATCACCCATGCGCATCACCGTGGCGGGCCGGGTCGGCGGTGAGCCCCAGCCCGCCGGTGCGGACCGCGCCCGGACGCTGGACGGACTCGATCGTCCTTGACCGCCGGGCCGCATGCGCCTATCCCGGTCGGCGGGACATGCCCCCCCAACGGGGCACGCCCATCTGTGAGGATGGAGATCCAAATGTCGACAACCGCCCCGACTGCGCGTCCGCGCGTGAATACCTTTTCGTCCGGCCCTTGCGCCAAGCGCCCTGGCTGGTCCCTCAAAGCTCTGGCTGACGCGCCCCTCGGGCGGTCGCACCGCGCCAAGATCGGCAAGGCGAAGCTGAAGCTTGCCATCGACCTGACGCGCGAGGTGCTGCAGGTCCCGGCCAGCTACCGGATCGGCATCGTGCCGGCCTCCGACACCGGCGCGGTCGAGATGGCCATGTGGTCGATGCTCGGCGTCCGCGGCGTCGACATGGTCTCCTGGGAGAGCTTCGGCGAGGGCTGGGTCACCGACGTGGTCAAGCAGCTGAAGCTTGCCGATGTCCGCACCATCACCGCCCCCTATGGCGAGCTGCCGAACCTCAAGACGATCGACACCAAGACCCGTGACGTCGTCTTCACCTGGAACGGCACGACCTCCGGCGTGCGCGTTCCCAATGCCGACTGGATCGCCGCCGATCGCCAGGGCCTGACCATCTGCGACGCGACCTCGGCGGCCTTCGCCCAGCGTCTGGACTGGGACAAGCTCGATGTCGTCACCTTCTCCTGGCAGAAGGTGCTCGGCGGCGAGGCGGCCCACGGCATGCTGATCCTGTCGCCCCGTGCGGTCGAGCGGCTGGAGAGCTACAAGCCGGCCTGGCCGCTGCCCAAGATCTTCCGCATGACCAAGGGCGGCAAGCTCATCGAGGGCATTTTTGAAGGGGAGACCATCAATACGCCCTCGATGCTCTGCGTCGAGGACTATATCGATGCGCTGAAATGGGCGCAGAAGGTCGGCGGCCTCGACGGTCTGGTGAAGCGCGCGGATGCCAATACCCGGGTCATCGCAAAATTCGTGAAAGACAACGACTGGATCGACTTCCTGGCCACCAAGCCGAAGACCCGCTCCAACACCTCGGTGTGCCTCAAGTTCACCGACCCGGCCGTGACGGCGCTGCCGGCCGATGCTCAGGCGGCCTTTGCCAAGGGCGTGGTGGCGGCGCTGGAGAAGGAGGGGGCCGGCCTCGATCTCGGGCATTACCGCGATGCGCCTCCCGGCCTCAGGATCTGGTGCGGCGCGACCGTTCAGGCGCGTGATCTCAAGGCGCTGATGCCTTGGATCGCCTATGCCTTCGCCGCCGAGAAGGCGAAACTGAAGAAGGCGGCGTAAGCACCCACCGCCATCCCCGGCCTGCCGCGTGAGCGGCGAGGGAAGGGGATCCAGGCTTTTCGGGCATCGCCCTTCAGCGTCTGGACCCCCTTTCACCTCGCTATTGCTCGTCCGGGGGTGAAACGCGGAGCCATAGGGCTCCGCTCAGCCCTTTTCCCCATTCACCTGGCGCCCCACGGCGCCCCCTCTCCCCCCGAGGAGAGGCGCATGCGGAGCATGACCCCGTGACCAAACCCCGCGTTCTCATTTCCGACGCCCTCTCGCCCGCAGCCGTCCAGATCTTTCGGGATCGGGGCATCGATGTCGATTTCCAGCCGGCCCTCGGCAAGGACAAGGACAAGCTCGCCGCCATCATCGGCGACTATGACGGCCTCGCCATCCGCTCGGCCACCAAGGTGACGCCGGCGATCCTGGCCCATGCCACAAATCTGAAGGTGATCGGCCGCGCCGGCATCGGCGTCGACAATGTCGACATCCCCAACGCGACCTCCCGGGGCGTCATTGTGATGAACACGCCCTTCGGCAATTCGATCACGACCGCCGAGCACGCCATCGCGATGATGTTCGCCATCGCCCGCCAGATCCCGGACGCCGACCGCACGACCCAGGCGGGACAGTGGGAGAAGAACAAGTATATGGGTGTCGAGCTGACCTCGAAGACGCTCGGCATCATCGGCTGCGGCAATATCGGCTCCATCGTCGCCGACCGGGCCCTCGGCCTGAAGATGAAGGTCATCGCTTTCGATCCCTACCTCTCGCCCGAGCGGGCCGTGTCCATCGGCGTGGAGAAGGTGGAGCTGGATGAGTTGCTGCGCCGCGCCGACTTCATCACGCTGCATGTGCCGATGACGGCGCAGACCAAGAACGTCCTCTCCCGCGAGGCGCTGGCCAAGACGAAGAAGGGCGTTCGCATCATCAACTGCGCCCGTGGCGGCCTGGTCGACGAGCGGGCTCTGCGCGATGCGCTCGATGCCGGCCATGTGGCGGGCGCGGCCTTCGATGTCTTCGCCGAGGAGCCGGCGACCGCCAATCCGCTCTTCGGCCATCCCAACGTCATCTGCACACCGCATCTCGGCGCCGCCACGACCGAGGCCCAGGAAAACGTCGCCCTGCAGGTGGCCGAGCAGATGTCGGACTATCTCCTGTCGGGCGCCATCACCAATGCGGTGAACTTTCCATCGATCTCGGCGGAGGATGCGCCGAAGCTCAGGCCCTTCGTGGCGCTCGCCGAGAAGCTCGGTTCCTTCCTCGGCCAGCTCACGGAAGCCCCGATCAAGGGCATTCGCATCGAATATGAGGGTAAGGTTGCCGACCTCAACGTGCGTCCGCTGACCGCCGCGGCGGTGACGGGCGTGCTCCGGCCCTTCCTGTCCGACATCAACATGGTCAATGCCGTTGGTATCGCCAACGACAAGGGCATCACGGTTGACGAGGTGAAGCGCGAGGCGCCGGGCGGCAATCTAGAGAGCCGCATCATGATCACGGTCGAGGCCGAGGACATGCCGCGGCACGCCGCCGGCACGGTGCTCGCCGACGGCAAGCCGCGCATCGTCGAGATCCGCGCCATCGCGATGGACGCGGAATTCGCCCCGCACATGCTCTACGTGCGCAACGACGACAAGCCGGGCTTCATCGGCCGCTTCGGCTCGCTGCTGGGCGATGCCGGTGTCAATATCGCCACCTTCAACCTCGGTCGCGACAAGCCCGGCGGCGACGCCATCTGCTTCGTGGCGGTGGACGAGCGCATCTCCGACGATCTCCTGGCGAAGATCCACGAGATCCCGCAGGTGAAGCGCGCCCGCCGCCTGGCGTTCTGACCGGCATCGCGCGCCGTCATTGGCCCCACCCTTACCCTCCCCTCGCTGCCGCGAGGGAAGGGGGCCTACCGCGTCGCGCCCGGCCTGCCCGGTCGAGCCTGGCGCAAGGTGCGAAACGAACTTGAGCGGCTGAAGCCCCCCTCCCCGCGCAGCGGGGAGGGTGAGGGTGGGGCCTTCCTTCACGATCGATCGCCCGGGCCCAATCCAGGTCCCGCCTGCCCCGGCCTGCGCTACACTCAGCCGTCCCGATTCGCCGGAACCCGCCCATGTACGTCCTCGCTCGTCTGTCCTTCGGCTTCGTGGTCGGGGCGCTGGCCGTGATCCTCGCCCTGCAGGGGGCCGTCTGGCTGATGGGCCAGATCGGAATGGCCGCAGTCCAGCTCTTCCCGATGCGCGCGCCGTTGCCGGCGACCCTGCCGGGCCTCACCCAGCCGGCGATCATCGGCGGGCTCTGGGGCCTGCTCTTCATCCTGATCTGGGACCGCTGGGGCCGCCAGGGCATCGTCAAAGGGGCCGGGTTCGGCACGCTCTTCGGCCTCGTCGGCCCCGGCATGGTGCTCTGGGTCGTCTGGCCGGCGCTCAGGGGCGCCGCACTGTTCGAGGGCGGCAATGCCAGTCGGGTCGCCGCCGGCGCCGCCTTGGCAGTGGCCTTCGGCATCGGCCTCGCCTGGATCGGCCAGATCCTCAATGGCTACATGCGCTACGCCGTACGCTGAATCAGCGCTTGCCGCTCTCGGCTATGGCGATCCCGCCGAGCACCAGCAGCAGCGCCACGGCATGATACCAGGCGAAGATCTCGCCGAGGATCAGCGGCCCGAGAATGGCCGCCCAGACCGGCACGAGATTGACCCAGAGACCCGCCCGGCCCGGCCCGATCAGCTCGACGCCGCGCATGAAGAAGAGCTGGGCGACGAAGCCCGGCAACACCGCGACGTAGAGAATGATGAGCCAGCCGTTGAGGTCCGGCCATTGCGCCGTGCCATGGGCCACCTCGGCGGCAAGCAGCGGCAGCGACGAGATGAGGGCCACCAGCGCCAGCGCCATGAAGAAGGGGCGCGGGGAGATGGCGGGTCGGTTGCGCAGGGCGACCGTATAGGCGGCATAGCCCAGGCAGGCGACCAGCATCAGGACATCGCCGAAATTGAAGGCAAGACCGGTCAGCACGGCGAGGTCGCCCCGCGCCGCCAGGAGCGCAATGCCGGCAATGGTCACGACGATGCCGATGGCCTGCAGGGCGGTGACGGCGGTGCGATGGACGAGATAGGCGCCGGCCAGAACCATGACCGGGATCGAGCCCTGGATGATGCCGATATTGACGGCGGTGGTGTAGAGGGCGGCGAGATAGAAGAGGGCATTGAAGCCGGTGAAGCCGACGACGCCGAGGATGGCCAGCCATTTCCAGTGGGCGCGAATCTGCGGCCATTCCCGCAGGAAGGCCGGACCGGCAATGGCGATCATCAGCGACAGGGTCCCCACCCAGCGCAGCGTCGTCAGCATCATGGGTGACACATGGCCGATCGCCAGACGGCTGGCGATGGCATTGCCGGCCCAGATCAATGTCGTGGCGGCGAGAATGAGGTAAGGACGATCATAGAGGCGCATGCGCTCGCAAAACCCTGATGGAGTCACACTATAGACGGCCCCGGGCAGTCGTGGCAGCCGGTCGCGGCGCAGCCGAGCAATGCCTTGCACGGAGGTTTGGACGGAGTCGTCCAGTCTTTGCGACAAATTGGATGATTATGCGCTAAGTAACTGATATCGCAGGGCATAGAATTTCATTTTTCTGTCAAGCAGTGGTCATAGAAGTATCGCGCAGCGGCCCTATCCAAAGGCTGCATCCCTTGTCCGACCCTGCGCACAGAAGCGCTGGACGAGGTCCCTCCAAGGACAGGAGCATCCTGTGAAGTTCTCTCTCTTCCTCTCTGCCGCGGTCGTCGCGATCGGCGGCACCGTTCTCGCCACGGCGCCGGCGAATGCCCAGGCCCGCGACCGCATCCAGATCACCGGTTCCTCGACCGTGTTCCCCTTCACCACCACGGTGGCCGAGCGCTTCTCGCAGCGCGGCGGCCGCGCCCCGATCGTCGAGTCGACCGGCACCGGCGGCGGCATGCGTCTGTTCTGCGCCGGCGTTGGCCTGAACACGCCCGACATCACCAATGCCTCGCGCCGCATCACGCAGAACGAGTTCAACACCTGCAAGACCAATGGCGTCGATATCGTCGAGCTGCAGATCGGCTTCGACGGCATCGTCTTTGCCAACGCCAAGGCGGGTCCGAAGGTGCAGCTCACCCTCGAGCAGATCTATCTCGCCCTCGCCGCCAAGGTCCCGAACGCCCAGGGCCAGCTCGTCGACAACCCGCACAAGAACTGGTCGGATATCGCGCCGAACCTGCCGAACGTGAAGATCGAGGTCATCGGGCCGCCGCCGACGTCGGGCACCCGCGATTCGTTCAACGAGATGGCACTTCTTGGTGGGTGCCGAGAGCATGCCAAGCGTCGGAACGTTCAGATTGGCAGCCGTGAATGTCAGCAGATCCGCGCTGACGGCGCCTTCATCGAGGGCGGCGAGAACGACAACATCATCGTCCAGCGCCTTGTCGCCAACCCGACGGCCTTCGGCATCTTCGGCTACGCCAACCTCGAAGAGAACCAGGACAAGATCCAGGGCGCCGTCATCGGTGGTCATGAGCCTTCGGTCGAGGCCATCCAGAACGGCAAGTGGCCGATGGCCCGGTCCATGTTCGTCTACCTGAAGAAGAACCATATCGGCACCGTTCCGGGCCTGCAGGACTTCTTCAACGAATATGCCTCGGAGCAGGCCATGGGCGAAGACGGCTATCTTGAGAGGAAGGGTCTCGTTCCGAGCCCGGCCGCCGATCGTGCACGCTTCCGTGCCGCTGTCGCCGCTGCCACTTCGATGGCGGGTCTCTGATCGCCGGTTGATAAGGCTTCTGGGGGTCCGGCTCCGGCCGGACCCCTCCGCCGGATGATCCGGCCTGCTTCGATCGCGTAAGGAAGGCTCTGATGTTCCTGACCCTGTTCGGCCTCGTCCTCGCGGTTGCAGTCATCTGTTTCGTCATGGGCCGGAGCCGCGCCGTCGCCGTCTCCGGAACCCAGTTCAGCGCGCTCCATTCCCTGCCGAGCTATCATGGCTGGTGGATGGTCCTGATGGCCGCGGGTCCGGCCTTCGCCGTCCTGGTACTCTGGTCGCTGATCAGTCCTTATCTGCTGCGGCCGATGATGCTTTCCCAGTTTGCGCCGCAACTGGCCGAGTTCAGTGCCGCGCAGCTCGACGGCTTCTGGCGCGACATCCAGGCCATCGCCGGCGGCGGAATGCCGGGCGTGCGCGACGCCTTCCGCGAAGAGGCGGCAGCTGCCTATCAGTCGACCAGCCGCATGTCGCTGATCGGGATGGTCACGCTCATGATCGCCCTCGGCGCGGCCGGGTTCTATTTTGGCTGGAACGCGATCGCCGTGAACTTCCGCGCCCGGCACCGGGTCGAGACCGCGGTCAAGGTCTTCCTGGCGGGGTCGGCGACGGTCGCGATCCTGACGACAGTCGGCATTGTCATGTCGCTGCTGTTCGAATCGCTGCGCTTCTTCACCATGGTGAGCCCCCTCGATTTCCTGTTCGGGACGACGTGGACGCCTCAGCAGATGGCGTTCCGCGCAGACCAGGTCGGCGGCACCGCCGCTTTCGGCTTCATCCCGCTGCTGACCGGGACCCTGCTGATCACCTTCATTGCCATGATGGTGGCCGCACCGCTCGGCATCCTGGCGGCCATCTACCTGTCCGACTACGCCTCCCCCCAGGTGCGCGCAGTCGGCAAGCCGGTCCTGGAACTGCTCGCCGGCATCCCGACGGTGGTCTACGGCTTCTTCGCCGCGCTCACCGTCGCCCCCTTCATCCGCAATAGCGGCCAGGCCATGGGTCTTGACGTATCTTCGGAGAGCGCGCTTGCCGCCGGCGTCGTCATGGGCATCATGATCGTGCCGTTTGTATCCTCGCTGTCCGATGACGTCATCAGTGCCGTCCCCCAGTCACTGCGCGACGGCTCGGCGGGCCTCGGTGCCACCAAGTCGGAGACGATCCGGCGCGTGGTCCTGCCAGCGGCGCTTCCCGGTATTGTCTCGGCCCTGGTGCTCGCGGTGTCACGCGCCATGGGCGAGACGATGATCGTCGTCATGGCGGCCGGCATGGCTGCCAACCTGACCCTCAACCCGCTGGAGGCCGTGACGACCATTACCGTGCAGATCGGGACGCTTTTGACCGGCGACCAGGAATTCGACAGCCCGAAGACGCTGGCCGCCTTCGGTCTCGGCCTCTCGCTCTTCGTCATCACCCTGTCGCTCAATCTCGTCGCCCTGCGCGTCGTCAACAAGTATCGGGAACAGTATGACTGACGCCTCGCTGCCTCGGATCGCCACCGATCTGCACACCAATGACGCGGCCCAGAAACGGCTCAAGGCCCGCTATCGCGGGGAGTTCATCTTCCAGGCGATGGGGATCAGTGCCCTCGCGATCGCCGCCGGTTTCCTCGTGCTCTTCCTGTCGACGATCGTCGGACAGTCCCTTCCTGCCTTCACCCAGCATTATCTGAAGCTGGACGTGGAACTGAAGCGGGAAGAGCTCAATCCGCAGAATGCCACAGGAGCGGACCTCACCCGTGCCGTCGGGGCCGCCAATTTTGATGCCCTGGTCAATCAGTCTCTGCGGAGCTATTTCCCGTCGGTCACCGATCGGGCATCCCGCCGCGCGCTGGGCTCCATCATGTCGTCGGGCGCGCCGTCGATGGTTCGCAACGAGGTTGTCTCCGACCCCTCCACGATCGGCACGACTCGCCAGATCTATGTGCCGTTGCAGGCGAATTCCGACCTCTATCTCAAGGGTCTGGTATCACCGGTCGAAGTGACCAGGGGCGCGGGCGAACTGGGCGTATCCGGCACGTCCGGCCAGGTGCAGCTCTCCTCCACGGTCAACAATTTCGCGCCGCTCCTGGCTGCGGTCAAAGCCCAGCTTGTCGAGAAGGCGACGCGGCTTCGTGGCGATCTCGCCGGCAAGGAACGGGTCCTCGTAGCCCTGGAGCGGGATGCAGGCGCGCTTCAGCGGGGCCTTGCGACTGTTGCCGAAGCCGATCGTGCTCGCCTTCAGGGCCGGGTCGAACAGGAAGCCCGTCAGGTTGCTGCGACGCGCTCGGAGATCGAACAGCTGCGCCAGGGCATTGCCGCCCTCGATGCGCGGATCACGGGCGCCGACCGGGCTGAGGCGCTGGACAATGCCCTGTCCAGCTATCTCATCCGCATCAATGGCGGTGTCATCAAGCTCACGTCGGTCCAAAGCGCCAATGCCGTCGGCCAGGTACTCTTGCCGCCGCGCAATACCGACGTGGCCAAGGCCGGCGACTGGGAAATCCTCCGCATCGTCCAGCCGGAGGCCAACCGGCGCATCGGCGACCGCGAGATCGCCTATCTCGAATCCCTCAAGGCGCGCGGCCTGATCGAACAGCGCCTCTCGCGTGAATTCTTCTTCGGCGGCGCGTCGCGCGAAGCCGAACTGGCGGGCGTCTGGGTGGCGGTCGTCGGCTCCTTCATGACCCTTGCCATCACCCTCTTGCTGAGCTTTCCCATCGGCGTGGCCGCGGCCATCTATCTTGAGGAGTTCGCGCCGAAAAACCGTCTGACCGAGATCATCGAGGTCAACATCAACAATCTCGCGGCCGTACCGTCGATCATCTTCGGCCTGCTCGGGCTGGCGGTCTTCCTCAATGTCTTCGGCATGCCGCGGTCCGCGCCCGTGGTCGGCGGCGTGGTCCTCGCCCTGATGACGCTTCCGGTGATCATCATTGCCGCGCGCGCCGCCATCCGCGCCGTGCCGCCCTCCATTCGCGAGGCCGCCCTCGGCGTCGGTGCTTCGCACCAGCAGGCCGTGTTCCACCACGTGCTGCCGCTCGCCATGCCCGGTATTCTCACCGGTACGATCCTCGGCATGGCCTCGGCTCTCGGCGAGACCGCGCCGCTCCTCCTCATCGGCATGGTGGCCTTCGTCGTCGACGTGCCCAAGGGCGTTTCGGATGCGGCGACCGTCTTGCCGGTTCAGGTGT
This sequence comes from Phreatobacter sp., assembly GCF_022843985.1. Lineage (GTDB taxonomy): Bacteria > Pseudomonadota > Alphaproteobacteria > Rhizobiales > Phreatobacteraceae > Phreatobacter. The sequence goes on from NZ_JALHMP010000027.1 coordinate 50,836, forward strand.
TCATGTGGGCCGACTTCCCCGAGGCCGCCTTCGTTAGCAAGACCGCCGCAGCCATCATCGTCTTGCTCGTTTTCCTGATGCTGATGAACGCGCTCGCCATTATTCTCCGCAAGAGGTTCGAGCGCCGCTGGTGACAGTCCGGACGCCCACGACAAAAGGATCACGTCGATGAACTCGCTTCCCAGCTTCGAGACGACGGCGGCCACGTCCGCCGTTCCGGCGGCGGCGGTGCACCCGAAGATCACGGGCCGCAACGTCAATGTCTTCTATGGCGAAAAGCACGCCATCAAGGACGTCAATGTCGACATCCCCGAGCGCTCGGTCATGGCCTTCATCGGACCGTCGGGCTGCGGAAAGTCGACTTTCCTGCGCTGCATCAACCGGATGAACGACACGATCTCGATCTGCCGTGTCACCGGCGACATCCGGATCGACGAGAGGGATATCTACGATCGCAGCCTCGACGTCGTCCAGCTGCGCGCCCGTGTCGGCATGGTGTTCCAGAAGCCGAACCCGTTTCCGAAGTCGATCTACGAGAACGTTGCCTACGGCCCGCGCATCCATGGCCTGGTGAAGAGCAAGTCCGAACTGGACGAGGTCGTCGAGACCGCACTGACGAAGGCGAGCCTGTGGAACGAGGTCAAGGACCGCCTGCAGGAATCGGGAACCGGCCTGTCCGGCGGCCAGCAGCAGCGCCTGTGCATCGCCCGCGCCATCGCGGTGTCGCCGGAGGTGATCCTGATGGACGAGCCTTGCTCGGCGCTCGACCCGATCGCCACTGCCAAGATCGAGGAGCTGATCGACGAACTGAAGCAGAACTTCACCATCGTCATCGTCACTCACTCGATGCAGCAGGCGGCGCGCGTGTCGCAGCGCACTGCCTTCTTCCACCTTGGTGTTCTCGTCGAGGAAGGCACGACCGACCAGATCTTCACCAATCCGGTCGATACCCGGACGCGCGATTATATCACCGGCCGTTTCGGCTGACGGCCTGCCGGGCGCCGCGCGCGACTTCCGGCCGATCCCTCCCACCGGTCTCGAAAGGCGCCTCCCGCCTTGGGGTGGCGCCTTCAACCGGCCCGGACCGTCGCCACGCGGTGGTGGAAGGCGGTCGGCTCCACACTTGCCACCCTCGTTCCGATCCATTATCCGCACAGTGCAAGGGCCCCGGGAGGACGCGCTAACGCGCTGCCGGGGTTTGCCTTGCCGTGGAGGATGTTGGACCATGGCAAACGTGGTTGTCGTCGGCTCGCAGTGGGGCGACGAGGGTAAGGGCAAGATCGTCGACTGGCTGTCGAGCCAGGCCGATGTGGTCGTCAGGTTCCAGGGCGGGCACAATGCCGGCCATACGCTGGTGATCGACGGCGTTACCTACAAGCTGTCGCTCCTGCCTTCGGGCATCGTGCGTCCGGGAAAACTCTCGGTCATCGGCAACGGGGTGGTCATCGATCCCCATGCGCTGGTCGCCGAGATCGAACGCGTGTCGGCGCAAGGCGTGGCCATCGGGCCGGAGACACTGCGCATCGCCGAGAATGCCTGCCTCATCCTCTCCCTGCACCGTGAACTCGACCAGCAGCGCGAGAGCGCCAATGCCGGAACCAAGATCGGCACGACGGGGCGCGGTATCGGACCTGCCTATGAGGACAAGGTCGGCCGTCGCGCCATCCGCATGACAGATCTCACCGATCCCGGCTCGCTGATGCCGAAGATCGAGCGGCTCCTGGCCCATCACAATGCGCTCCGCCGCGGCCTTGCCCTGCCCGAGATCGCGGCCCAGGCCATCTACGACGAACTCGCCGGTGTGGCGCCGAAGGTGCTGCCCTATGTGACGACCGTTTTCGACCTGCTGGACGATGCCCGGCGCGCCGGCAAGCGCATCCTGTTCGAGGGCGCCCAGGGCACGCTGCTCGACATCGACCACGGCACCTATCCCTATGTCACCTCCTCGAACACCGTGTCCGGGCAGGCCGCCATCGGCTCCGGCATGGGGCCCGGCGCCCTCAATTACGTTCTCGGCATCACCAAGGCCTATACGACCCGTGTCGGCGGCGGGCCTTTCCCCACCGAGCTGGAGGATGTGGACGGCCAGACCATGGGTGAGCGCGGCCGCGAGTTCGGAACGGTCACCGGCCGGCGGCGCCGCTGCGGCTGGTTCGACGCGGTACTGGTGCGCCAGGCGGTCAAGACCAACGGCATCGATGGTATCGCCCTGACCAAGCTCGACATTCTCGACGTCTTCAAGGAGATCAAGGTCTGCGTCGCCTATGAGCTGGACGGCAAGAGGATCGATATCCTGCCAGCCAATCAGGAGGCGCAGGCGCGCGCGACGCCCATCTACGAGACGATCGAGGGGTGGCATTCCACGACGATGGGCGCCCGTTCCTGGGGCGAACTGCCCGCCCAGGCGATCAAATATGTCCGCCGAATCGAGGAATTGATTGGTTGTCCGGTCGCGTTACTATCAACCAGCCCGGAACGTGACGATACGATTCTGGTGCGTAATCCTTTCGAGTAGCAGTAGAGGGGCGAGAAGCGAGTTTCGATGGCCGATTATACGCCCCTCATCTCCCGCGCCGTTGGGGCACTGGCGGAGAACACCGGCGAAGCGCGGCGTGGCGTCTACGACCGCGCGCGAGCCGCGCTGCTGGCGCAACTGCGCAACATGAACCCTCCTTTGCCGGAGGAGCACATCACGCGCGAGCGGATGTCGCTTGAGGATGCGATCCGCAGGGTTGAACTCGACAATTCAGCCGACAGCCTGGATGCCATGCTGGAGCGCGAATTCGCCTCGCTGGGCAAAACGGCGCAGCGGCCCGAGGCCATCTCCATCGCCGGGGCGCGTACCGTCAGCGATGCGGCCCATGACGCGGAGGGGCTGGGGGATGCCACCGCCCATGCCCACAAGTCCGCCCGCGACCAGTTGTCGCCTCCGGCGCCGGTCGCCGATGCCGCGCGGATCGAGCCCAGTGTCGGCCGGTCACGTCCTTTCACCGACGCTAACGAGGCCGGGCAGGCGCCGATCCGGCCGCGGGTGTCCGTCCTTGGCGAGGACGACGCCAAGCCGGCTCGCAAGAGTGGCGGCGCCATCGCCATCGTGCTGGTGATGCTGCTGCTGGCCGGAGCTGGCGGGCTCGGCTGGTACGTTGCCAACAACCATCCCGACCGCATGCCCTTCGCCACCGCACAGGCGCCGGCCCCGGTCGCCGTTCCGGTGCCGGCTCCGGCCGGCGATCCCGAGCGGCCGAAGGCGACCGACCGCGTCGGCGGCGATACACCCGCGACGCCCTCAGCCCAGCCGCCGGTGGCCGTGGTCCCCCCCGCCACCCCGCGCCAGATCGTCCCCGTCGATCCGCCCGTGACGGCCCTGCCGCCGGCCTCGGCCGATGCCTCCGATACCCCGCCACCCGCGGCGGGCACTCCCGACCCGGCTCCGGCTACCGCTGCGGAAGCGCCGCCCGTGGCGCCGGCCGCCCCGCCGGTGGCGGCACCTGTCGCACCGACTCCTCCGGTCGCAACCGTACCGGCGGCGCCGGTCCAGCCCGGCCAGGCCCACCGGGCCGCCCTCTTCGAGGAGACCCCTGGCAATGCCGCGGGCACGCTGATGCAGGGCTCCGTCGTCTGGCGAACCCAGACCGTCAGTGTCGGACCCGGCCAGCCACCGGATCTCGCCCTGCTGGGCGAGGTGTCGATTCCCGAGCGGCGGATGACGGTGACCATCACTATCCGTCGCAATCTGGATCAGACGCTGCCGGCCAGCCACACGATCGAGGTGCTCTACGCGCTGCCGCGCGACTTCCAATTCGGCGGCGTCGCCGAGGTGCCGGGCGTGCTGATGAAAGTGTCCGAGCAGGCGCGGGGCGTGCCGCTCGTCGGGCAGGCAGTGCGGGTGACCAACGGATTCTTCTTCATCGGCCTGTCGGGTTTCGACATGGACCGCAATACCAATATCCAGGCGCTGAAGACGCGCCCGTTCTTCGATATTCCCATGCGCTACGATTCCGGCCGCCGCGCCATCCTCACCATCGAGAAGGGCGCGGCCGGCGATCGCGCCTTCGAAGAGGCGATGCAGGCCTGGGGCCAGTAGCGGAGCGGGGCGACGCCGTGTTGAGGCCCAAGCTCCGGAGGACCCAAGAAAGAAAAGGGAGGCCTCGCGGCCTCCCTCATGCGTTCTGACCCGGCGGCTGTGGTCAGCCGGCAGCGATCTGTTGGGCCTGGGCTGCCGGGCGCTCGATCTCGCGGATCGACTTGACCACGGCCTCCTGCACCTTCTCGAAGGCGCGGACCTCAATCTGGCGGACGCGCTCGCGCGAAACGCCGAAGCGCTCAGCCAGTTCTTCCAGGGTGATCGGGTCGTCCTTAAGGCGACGCTCCTCGAAGATGATGCGCTCGCGATCGTTCAGCACGCCGAGGGCGCGGGTGAGGGCAAGGCGGCGGTTGTCGGTCTCCTCCTCGCGCGCCAGCACGGCCTCCTGGCTGTCGGAATCGTCGGCCAGCCAGTCCTGCCACTCGCCGTCGCCGTCCTCGCGGACGGGGGCGTTGAGGGAGGCGTCGCCGCCGAGGCGGCGGTTCATGTCGATGACGTCCTGCTTCTCGACGCCGAGCTTTGTGGCGATGATTTCCACCTGGTCAGGGCGCAGGTCGCCGTCCTCAAGCGCCGAGATCGAACTCTTGGCCTTGCGCAGGTTGAAGAACAGCTTCTTCTGGTTCGCGGTGGTACCCATCTTCACCAGCGACCATGACCTCAGGATGTATTCCTGGATCGAGGCCTTGATCCACCACATGGCATAGGTGGCGAGGCGGAAACCCTTGTCGGGCTCGAACCGCTTGACCGCCTGCATCAGCCCGACATTGCCTTCGGACACGACCTCGCCGATCGGCAGGCCATAGCCGCGATAGCCCATGGCGATCTTGGCGACCAGCCGGAGATGGGAGGTTACGAGCCTGTGGGCCGCCTTGCTGTCGCCGTGTTCGCGCCAGCGCTTGGCGAGCATGTACTCCTCCTGTGGCTGAAGCATGGGGAACTTGCGGATCTCGTCGAGATACCGCGACAGCCCCGCCTCGGCGGAGAGGATCGGCAGAGATGCAGCGTGAGCCATGGGGCCCTCCTTGTCTTCGGCTCCCGGACCATCCGGCGAGCCCCGAATCGCCCACCCGGAAGCCCGGGCGATCCGTTGATCCGGTGACGCTCATCGCCCCGTGATCTGGTGATCATGCTGTGCAACAATCATGGCGGAACGTTGACAAATGCCCGCATCGATCGCAGGAAACCCCTTGCATCTTTGCAAATGCGCAAGTCAGCATTCTTATTCCCTTGTACGAGGATGATACCAAACCGGACGTCGTGTCATTACACGATGGAGTGAAATCCGATCCTGCCCCTACGGTCGGGGTCCTCTGCGGCCGGCCCGGACACCCCCCCCCGGGGGGGCGCTGTTCGGATGGCCGCGGCCGGATCAGCCGCGCCGCAGCGCCGCGATCAGCCGCGCCAGATCGGCGGGCAGGGGGCTCTCGAAACGCATCGCGGCGCCGGTCGCCGGGTGGGCGAAACCGAGCACGGCGGCATGCAGCGCCTGGCGGCCGAGGGCGGCGAGGGCGTCGCGGGCCTCGTCCCCCAGCCTGGCGGCCTTGGTGCGGAAGCCGCGGGCATAGGTCTCGTCACCGAGGAGCGGGTGGCCCGCATGCGCCATGTGGACGCGGATCTGGTGGGTGCGCCCCGTCTCAAGCCGGCAGCGGACCTGCGACACCAGGTCGCCGGCGAAGGTCTCCTCCACTTCCACATGGGTGACGGCGTGGCGGCCGGAGGCGCGGACGGCGATCTTCTCGCGCGCGTGCGGGTCGCGGTCGAGTGGGGCGTCGATGGTGAAGGCCTCGCGCGCGGGCGCGTCCCAGACGAGGGCGACATAGGCGCGCACGAGCGGGCCCGTGCGCCCGTGGTCGGCGAACTGGGCGCTGAGCAGCGCATGGGCGCGGTCGGTCTTGGCGACGACCAGCAGCCCGCTCGTATCCTTGTCGAGGCGGTGGACGATACCGGGCCGGCGCACGCCGCCGATACCGGACAGGCTGTCGCCGCAATGGGCGATGAGGGCGTTGACCAGCGTGCCGGTCCAGTGGCCGGCGGCCGGGTGCACGACCAGTCCCGCGGGCTTGTCGATGACGATGAGATGCTCGTCCTCGAAGACGACGGCGAGGGGGATGTCCTCGCCCTTGGGGGTCGGATCCTCGGGCGCGGGAACGGCGATGCTTACCTGATCGCCCAGATTGACCCTGTGGCTCGCATCCGTCATGGTCCGCCCGCCGATCCGGACGTGCCCGGCCTCGATGAGCGCCTTGAGGCGCGAGCGCGACAGGTCGGCGAGGCGGCGTGCGAGCAGACGGTCGAGCCGCTCCCGCGCGACATCCGCCGTCACCACCGCGTCGGGCTCCCCCATCATGCCCGCCATCCCATTGTCCCGTTCCGTGAATCCCAGCACCCGATGACCAGCACGCCTCCCGAGACCGACCCGAACGCGGCCGCCAACGAAGCCGTCGTCGCCCGCATCCGCCGCATCTCGGTGGTCTCGTTCCTGGTCATGATCCTCGGCGTCGGCAGCGTGCTGGCGGTGATTGTCTTCCGGCTGATGACGGTTCCGGCGGCCGGACCGCTGATCTCCGGCAATGTGCCGTCCGAGGCCGGCCGGGTGGTGTCGGCTGTCGCCGCCGACAAGGGCCTGACCATCACCTATCAGCGCGATGACGGCGCCATCATCGTCATCTACGATCTCAGGACGCTGAAGGAAACCCACCGCGTCACCGTCGGCGGGCCGCGGGTGCCGCGACCCTGACGGCGGCTGCACCGGCAGACCGCGCGGGATTGTGGCGCCAGGACGACGCGGTCGGCTTGACCCGGCCGCAGCTTTGCGATTAAGAAGCGCCCTCCGCCGCGCAAGCGGTGGACCGCTCCCTTCGTCTAGCGGTCTAGGACGTCGCCCTCTCACGGCGAAAACAGGGGTTCGATTCCCCTAGGGAGCGCCAGCTTTTTTTGGTAAAAATAATACTTAAAAATCATAGGGTTATTAGGTCAGAGACGCTGCCCTATCCCCCAGGTTAAAGCCGATCTATCCCCCACCCGAATCGGGCTAAGCTACGGGCGTCGTTTGTTGCGTTGGGCTACCGCGTAGTGGAGCTCGGTTTCGACGCGCTTCGCAATCTGCTTTGAGTAACCCCGCATCTGCCGCTTTATCCGCACGCCATCGGTTCCAAAAATTTCCGCTGCTCGCTTAGAGCGCCATTCGATCAGGCTGCATCGTACCCTGCTGCGTTGAAGTAGTTCCGGCATTCGGCGGGCGGGAAGTGGTCGATGAGGCGGCCGATCGCGGCCCAGAGCCCGTCCATGGTTC
>NZ_JALHMP010000028.1 GCF_022843985.1 Phreatobacter sp.
TCAGACGCTACGCAACGTGAATAGCTACGCGTCTGCCCACGCCGCTCAACCCGCCCGACAGGGCCAAACCAACCGCCGGGACGAACTCAAGGCTGGATAGAAACTGGGGGCAACGTCACCGCCGCTCTGTCGGGAGCGGAGATTGCCTCCGAAATCGTAAGCCTTTCGCGTAACGTCGAACTGCTTACAGCGGCAGCGGAGGAATTTGTCGCTCTCCAGACCGAAGGGTCAATGCTGTCCGCTCAAGTGCAATCCGATCCGTCTTTTCGACGAATTGTCATGCTTTCGAATGAAATAGTTTCGACGGCCTCCAAGCTCAACGATCTGATCGCAACGAAGTACCAGCCCGCCAGGGAGGCTGCAGAGCATTCATTCCAGAACATGACGTCTGGCCTGATCGTCGTGTTGTTGGTGGGATACGTGTCGCTCATCATGATCCCCCTTTGGCGACGAATGCATGAGGAAGCCGCCCGTTTTAAAGCCATGTCCGCCGAGGTATGGAAGCTATCAACGGTCGCTCACAGGACAACGAACATCGTCATCCTGACGGATGTGGAAGGGCGCATTGAATGGACAAACAGCTCGTTTGAGAGGATCAGCGGCTATTCGCTCACAGAGGTCCGCGGTCGGAAGCCGGGGTCCTTCCTTCAGTTCGAAGAGACTGACCAATCGACGGTCGATCGGATCAGAGAGGCGGTTCGCGCCAAACGACCGGTTCAGGCCGAACTGCTGAACCGATCCAAGGCCGGCCAAGCATACTGGCTCAACCTAGACATTCAACCGCTCCATAGCGAAGGTGGCGAACACATCGGCTTTATGGCCATCGAAAGTGATATTACAGAATTAAAACGAGTGACAACTGATCTATTACGGAAAAATTTTGACCTCGCGGTGATGTCAGAGCTTGCCTGCATCGGTGAATGGGTTTTGGATCTTCAGAAGAACAGTGTCTATTGGTCGAGACAAGTGCGTCGCATTCACGAGGTCGATGAGGGGTATATCCCGACATTTGAAGCTGCAGTGGCCTTCTATCCCGTGCACGTCCGCCAACGACTGACCAGTGGTTTAGAATCCTGCATTGCGACCAAGGGTTCTTGGGAGTGCGAACTGCCGTTCTTGACTGCAAAAGGTAACGATCGTTGGGTGCGTGTTTACGCGACTGCCATCGAAGAGAAGGGGAGCGTTACTAAGCTCATCGGCGCGTTCCAAGACATAACCGACATTGTCCGCTCCCGCTCGGATCTCGAGATTTCTAGCCGCCGACTTGAAATGGCTGCTGAAGGCGCGTCGATCGGTCTATGGGAGTGGGACGTTGCAAGCAAAAGGCTATGGGTTCACCCTAAATGGTGGACCCATCTCGGGTTCGACGAACCCGGCGGCGCGTCGCCAATTACTATTGATGATCTGATCATCCATCCGGACGATCTGCGATCAGTGGTCGATAATCGTACCCGCTTTCTCCAAAATGGGGCGGCCCAGCTTACAAATGAGTTCCGCCAACGGGATGTGAACGGAGTTTGGCGATGGGTTTCGTCGACTGGGCGGGCGACTGCTTTCGACAAGCAGGGGAGGCCTTTGCGAGTATCAGGTGTTTATGTGGACATTCACGAACGAAAGTTGGCCGCCGAACGGGCTCAGTTCGCTGCCTCCCATGACCACTTGACTGGACTAATGAACCGAGCCGAGTTTGTCCGCCAGATCGATGCGCGAATCGCGCGCAGGCAGAATGCAGATGATACTTTTGCAGTTCTTGCCATTGATCTCGACCGTTTCAAGTACGTGAACGACTCTTTCGGCCACGCCGCTGGCGACGCAGTCCTGGCGGGCGTTGCAAGTAGGCTCCGGGCGATCCTGCGCGAGGCGGACATCCTTGCCCGTCTTGGGGGGGATGAGTTCGCGATCATTGTGGACGGAAGAGAGAACTGTCGTGAGAGGTGCGCGGCAGTTGCAGCCCGAATTCTCAACGAAATCAGGCGCGACTATGTCCATGAGGGCAAAAATCTTCAGATTGGCGCGAGTGTTGGTATAGCTGTTGCGGATGAAAATACCGTAGATCATGAGACGCTGATGCGTGCTGCTGATACGGCACTCTATGCCGTTAAGGAGAGCGGTAAGAACAGCTACCGCTTTTTCGACCAAGAGCTGGCCTTCAGAGCGCAGGAACGGCGCGACATTGAGGCGGATCTGCGCTTCGCACAAGATCGCGGAGAGTTCGAGCTGCACTTCCAGCCGCAGGTTGACCTGGTGTCCCGCCAATACACATCCTTCGAGGCGCTTATTCGCTGGCGCCATCCGCATCGCGGCCTCGTATCGCCGGACTTATTTATTCCCATCGCGGAGGAAACGGGCCTGATCGTATCGATAGGCCAGTGGGTTATTGAGGAAGCCTGCAGAATCGCTGCCCATTGGCCAGAGCCTTTACCGGTATCGATCAATCTATCGGCCGCGCAACTAGGACGGAGTGATCTGTTAGCCATTGTGACACAAGCTCTCTTGCAAACAAATCTTCATGCACATCGGCTGGAGATCGAGATGACAGAGTCGGTGTTCATGAATAAAGACGACACGCTTCTACGTGACATTCTTCAACTGCACGACCTAGGCGTACGGTTGGCCCTCGATGATTTCGGCACCGGCTATTCGTCACTCGGATATCTTCATAAACTGCCTTTCGACAAAATTAAAATCGATAAGAGCTTCATCGCCGATATCGCAACAAGCGCGCAGTCCGCCGCGATTATCTGTGCGATCGTCAACTTGGCGCGGAGCCTGGGGATCGAAACGACCGCCGAGGGCATCGAGACCGAAGAACAGGCGAGCTTGGTGCTAGCCGCCGGCTGCGCGATTGGCCAAGGATTTCTGTTCTCGCCACCAGTGCCAGAGGGTGAGGTCTTCACAGACGACCGGCTCACGACAGCAAATGGGGCCTTGCCCAACCGAACGCGTCGCCGTGCCGATTCAAATCGAGTTGGGGGGCTGAGCTAATGCTGCAGGACGGCTTCGATGAAATCATTAGCACTATTGATGCTGTCGGCGACAGCTCTAAGCGGCACGATATTGCGCTGGTGATCGCCAACATATTCGCCAATACACCATATAGATTATCAGCGGATCGCGTATCTGTGCTCGATAACGTATTACTTTATATGATTGATAGTTTAGACGATTGTACACGTTCCGTTATCGCAAATAAATTGGCTCAGATCGACACGGTGCCTATCGGCGTTATGAAGCGTCTTGCGAACGACGTCTGGCCCGATGTCTTCACGCCCGTTCTCCTCCACGCGCGCTGCCTTGATGGCAATTACCTCACAGAGCGGGCACTTTCGGCTACCGAGCGACATCTGCTTGTCATCGCTGATCGCGCTAACCTTATCGAGCTTGTAACTGACGCGCTAATCAGTCGGGCGTTGCCTGCAGTGCTACATCGCGTTGCCATCAATCCTGGCGCGCGCATGACCCAAGCCGGTTTTGCTAAATTGGTCGAACACGCGTCAGGCGATGACGCTTTAGCCAGGGCCATTTCGGATCGCCCGGACCTTCCACGCAATCTTCATCTGAGGCTGATCGCGACCGCATCTGCTAAATTACCATTGTGCGACAACAACGAAGCTGTACTTCAGCCAAAAATATTCCGCCGCGCTGGGCGCGATGATGCCAAGAAAATCACCGCCGACCAAACGTTAGATCTTAAAGCGCGCGCTGCAGCCCACGCGGAGTGCATAGCGCTTGCGTCCCAAGGCGCCTTAGACGATGCGGCAGTCGCAGCGTTTGCTTTGGCTCGGGATGGTGTGAGGGTGCGCGCGGCTTTGGTCGTTCTTGGCCACCTCAACCCCGAGGCAATCGATAGCCTCTTTCTGCAGTCCCGAACTGACGGTTTGATCGTTCTCGGTCGCGCACTGGGTTTGTCATGGACGACAATGCGCGCGGTCCTCCTCCTGCGTGAAGCCGGGGGGCATACTGCATTGGTAATGGAGAGATCGGCGTTCGCATTCGAACGACTTACCCCTGACACCGCACGCATGGCACTGGCAATCCAGCGAAGGCGATCGCACGAGTCAATCGCATGCGAATAGTCAGACACCTAACCGTGGGGTTCCTGTTTCGACGGGCTAAGGCACGTTGATCAAAAAAGCGGAGGGTCATTTAGTTCGTGAGCAGGAATACATGCGGAACTGGACCGCAGCGCGAGGCACCCTATAGGTTTTCTTGATAGTAGCAGCGTCATCGTTCCGGGTCTTGATCAAGTTAGCCTGAGCAGCCCTCACGAGGTCCGGTCCTGTCTGCCCGACTCTGAATGGCGGCTATTCGCACGCACTATGGATTCAGTCGCTGAGACGAAGCTGACGTTGCCCCTCTGGGCTAATCCAGTTTGAAGTTCGTTCTGGCCCATCGAGAGGACCAGAACATGAGGCGCAGCCGTTTTACGGAAGAGCAGATCATCGGCATCCTGAAGGAGCACGAGGCCGGGGTGCCGGTCTCGGACCTCTGCCGCAAGCACGGGGTCAGCGACGCCAGCATCTACAAGTGGAAATCGCGCTTCGGCGGGATGGACGTGTCCGAGGCCAAAAGGCTGCGGGCACTCGAGGACGAGAACGCGAAGCTGAAGCGCATGCTGGCCGACGCGATGTTGGACAACGTCGCGCTGAAGGATCTGCTGGGAAAGAATGTATGGTCCGCCCCGTCGTTGCAAGGTTCTTTGGAGCATTCTGACGGTCGACAGTTTGCGTAAATGTATCCGGCCTCTCGCGAGTGGGCTGCTGTTGCAGCCAGGCCATGATGAGATCCGCGCACACCGTTCCCAATAAATGGTTCGGGCTCAAACCCGCTTTTTTGCAGAGGGCTTACGGCATGCCGATCGACTGTCTCGTCATCACTCCTCGAGCCTCGCAATCTGTCGGCAGGAACGCTCAGGCGAAGGCGGGATCAACCCGCTCGTAGAGCGTCCCCGGACGGTTGATGATCGCCCAGGCTATGCGGGCGATCTTGTTCGCCAATGCAACGACCACCTTGTTGGCATGCATGCGGCGCTGGAGTTGGTCGAGCCAGACGCCAAGCCGATTTCGCGTGCGGTCAAGATGCAGCACACACGACCGTGCTCCGTGGATCAACAGGCGTCGAACGTAGCCATTGCCGCGCTTGCTGATGCCCCTGAGTGTCGTCTTGCCACCGGTCGAGTATTGCCGAGGCACGAGTCCGAGCCAGGCCGCGAGATCGCGGGCCTTCTGGAACTGACGGCCATTGCCAACGGCTGCGAGCAGAGCGCTAGCACCAAGAGGACCGATACCCGGCACGGTGAGCAGCCGCCTGGCCACATCGTCGCGATCAACAAGTGCCTCGATCTCTCGGGTAACCTCATCGATCCGGCCTTCCAGCCGCATCAGGTCCTCAAACAGCTCGGCCAGGAGGCGCCGAATCGGCACCGATAACCCATTGCTCTCGTCTCCGACCACCCGCGGTAGATCGAGCTTGAAGACACCCGCGCCCTGCCTGATTGCGACACCATACTCGATGCAGAAGGCACGCATTTGGCTGATCATGCGTGTCCGCTGCTTCACCATCATGTCCCTTGCCCGGTGCAGAGCTTGGATATCGATCTGCTCGACCGACTTCACTTCGACGAACCGCATCGTCGGTCGTGTCACGGCCTCAGCGATCGCCTCCGCATCCAGCGTGTCGTTCTTGTTCGACTTTAGGTACGGCTTCACGAATTGCGCCGGGATGATGCGCACGGTGTGACCGAGGGATCGGATCGTCCGCGCCAGCCACTGCGAGCCGGCGCACGCCTCCATTCCGACGATTGCAGGCTCGGCCCGTTCAAAGAATTGCAGCAGCGTCTCGCGACGGAATCGAACCCGCTGGGTCGGCTTACCACTCGCGTCGACACCCACGACGTGGAAGATGTTCTTCCCGATATCGACGCCATAAACATGCGCATCACGTGGCTTGTTGCAAAGCATGGCACTTCTCCCTCGGTTGCGACCTCAGCAGAATGAGGCGGAGAGACGGGGCGGACCATCCCATTAGTGGTGACGCCCGCGGCCGAGCGGAGAGCTGTCGCCCACCTCATGGACGCCCATGGGATGAGCGAACGGCGGGCGTGTAAAGCCACCGGCTTTTGCCGCATGACCATGAGGTACAAAACCGCGCGGGGGGATGACGCCTCACTGCGCGAGCGCATGAAGGCCATCGCCCGGGAGCGGCGACGGTTCGGCTACCGGCGTCTGCATGTGCTGCTCCGACGCGAAGGCTTCGAGGTCAACCACAAGCGGCTGTTCCGGCTGTACCGCGAGGAGCGGCTCACAGTTCGCCGGCGAGGCGGCCGGAAGCGGGCGATCGGGACGCGGGCGCCGATGATGATCCCGCTGCGACCGAAAGAGCGCTGGTCGCTGGAATTGGTCGCTCCGCGCCCGCCTTCGGCTGCGTCGCCGACCAGATGACCGACGGCAGGCGCTTCCGGATCCTGGCGATCGTCGACGACTGCACCCGCGAGTGCCTGGCACTGGTGGCGGACACGTCGTTGTCGGGTGTGAGGGTTGCTCGCGAGCTCGACAGGCTGCTGGCAGAGCGCGGCAGGCCGAAGATGATCGTGAGCGACAATGGCAGCGAGCTGACCTCCAACGCCATCCTGGCCTGGGCTGATGCGGCGAGGGTCGAGTGGCACTACATCGCGCCCGGCAAGCCGATGCAGAATGGCTTCATCGAAAGCTTCAACGGCCGCCTGCGGGACGAGTTGTTGAACGAGACGCTGTTCTCCAGCCTCGCCCAGGCCAGAGCCGCACTCTTGCGGTGGCAGCTCGACTACAACACCACAAGGCCATAGTCGAAGCTCGGATGGCAGACGCCGATGGACTTCGCGGCCAGATTCCACCGGCGGCGGGACTAGACGCTACGCCTCGCCAATGGCTCCGCGTCGGGCCACGGCGCTCAACCCACCCGAGGGGGCCAAACCAGCCGCCGGAACGAACTCAAAGCTGGATAAAGCCCGGGGCAACGTCAGCTATTTTGCTATCGGATTGTTGCCTCTATTCCCAGAACTCGTTGCGGATGGCGGCAACCTCGCCGGGAGCACGCTCTTCGCATCCCACGAAGGTGAAGGCGAGGCCTGGGCCACCGTCTCCGCCCGACAAGAGAAAATGACGAGGGAGCTCGGTCGTACCTGCATCCGAAGTGACAAGGCCGAAGCGCCGGATAACATCCGTCTCGTCGAGAGCCAAGGTGAGCCATTCCGTCGTTCGGCCATGGAGCACGTAGGCTTGCTCATCGTCGAAAACGACATGGAAAACGAAGATCGGCGGCGACACCGGCTGGTGCTGAAGAATGCCACTTTTCAGTATCCAGACCGATCGGTTGTTGGTCCCGGTATAGCGGGCTGCCCGATCGGCGCATTCGATCTCCGGCGTATGGGCCGCTGAAGGGTTCATGCCGAGCAACAACAACAAGGCCGCGATCGGCATTATCAGGGGTTGCCATCCACACTTGCCCACGTGTTCGGATGAGCGGCCGTCGCGTGCCGCGGCGCCGCGGTGGAGGCGGGAGATGCTGAAGGGGTTCGACTGCAAGCCGGCCTCCCGTCACCGTTGGTGATGGAACGCCGATCACATCTGCTCAATGCGCGGGCCAAATCCTGAAGAGCAGATGCACGATCGCTGAAAAAATGCTGAAATCAGCCTCTTGAACGATGCGTGGACAACAGCGCCATGGGCGTGATGGCTCGACGACTTCTTGTCTTTTCCAGCTTCACTCTTGATCTCGATCGGGCGTGCCTGATGAAGGACGGCGTCCGCCTTGCCCTCAGGCCCAAGAGCATGGAGGTCCTCCAGTATCTCCTGGAGCGAGCGCCAAGGCTTGTGACCAAGGATGAGCTGCTCGGCGCAATCTGGCATGATGTTGTCGTCGGCGAGGAGTCGCTGACACGCTGCATCAGCGACATTCGTGCGGTCCTTGGCGATCGGAATCACGAGATCATCAAGACCGTTCCGCGAAGGGGATACCTCATCGACATTGCGGTGGATGCCCCCCGGGCAACCGGCGATATCGCGATGGAGGTGCCCAACCTTGTCCATGCGAACGAGAACACCGGCCGCCGGAGCGGCGCCGCGCAAAGAGCCGTCAGGCCCATCGCGGCGATTGCCGGAGTTCTGTTCGTCTGCATCGCCGCCCTTGGCATTTTCCGAAGCCTCCAACCGGGTGTCGATCAGCAGGAGCCGTCGATCGCTGTCCTGCCCTTCGACAATATCTCGCGGGAAGCTGATCAGGCGCACCTGTCCTCCGGTTTGCCGGAGGACATTACAAGACGTCTCTCTGCATTTTCGGGCCTGCGCGTCATCGCGCGGCAGTCGTCCTCGCGTTTTGATGCCACGGCACAAGATGCCAGGGTCATTTCCGATCAACTCAAGGCGCGCTACCTCATCAGCGGCAGCTATCGCCGCGAAGGTTCGAGCGTCGTCATCACAGTCAATCTTGTGGACGGTTCAAACGCCGAGAATCTGTGGTCCCAACGCTACGATCGTGACTTCTCGGACCTGTTCTCCGTCTATGACGAGGTCGCGAGATCGATCGTCCTGCGATTGGCCTCTAGAATTACCCAGGCAGAAATCGAGCGCACCAACCTCAAGCCACCGGGCAGCCTCTCGTCCTATGAACTGCTGCTGCAGGGGCATCACAAGCTGACGCAAGTGTATGGAAGGGAGCGCGGCGCGACCCTGTTTGAAGCCCGCGAGCTGTTCGGGAAGGCGTTGGCGTCAGATCCGCAATCCGCACGCGCCATGCACGGCCTCGCTGTCACATATCTGATGTCCTATCTCGAGCCGACCAGCCATCCGGTCCTCAGAGCCGAGTATCAGGCCCCGTCGATAGCGGCGAAGGCCCTGGAGATGTCACGATTGGCGGTTTCCCTCGATGGGGAATTGGCTGAAGCGCGAACTACTCTGGCCCGTATTCTGTTCTGGAGGAACGAACGCGCCGAGAGCCTGGCCCAGTATGAGCGGGCGTTCGCCCTCAATCCCAATCTTGTCGATCCCCGTTACGCTATGGTCCTCGTCCACGAGGGACGGATAGATGAGGCTCTCGCGCACCTTGATAAAGCGATGAAGGTGGATCCGCTCTACACGCCGTTCACGAGCTTCGTCATGGGAAAGGCACACGCCGTCGCCGGGCGGAACAAGGAGGCGCTGCTCTGGCTTCGCCGGAGCACGACCGAAATGCCGCGATACCGGCCAGGTCTGGTCTGGCTGGCCGTCAGCGCAGCGGGCGATGGGCTTTCGGAGGAAGCAAGCCGCGCCTCCGAACAGGTTCGCGCTCTCGATCCCACCTTTTCGGCGGCCCGGTTCGTGGCAGACCTTGCCTTGCGCGACCCTGGGCATAGGGAAAGCGTTGCGCGCCGACTGGCGGAGACCGGCCTGCCGCCGTAGGAGCGCAATTTGCGAATTGGCGACACCGCCGTCTGCCAGTCGCTCGTTGGACAGACGAAGACGGAAGGCCCGCGTGCGGACCCACGGGGGGCGAAGGTGATGTGACCTGAGACCCCGAACCTCCTCCAGATTTGGGGAGAGTCCCTCGAACGTGGTGACGGACGATGCGACCCTCGCGGTCCCCCGCGCGAACTTCACAAACGTCTGCTTTTCGGCGACCATCCAACTTCCGCTTTAGAGGCGCGAAGCTGACGTCCTTGGCGGCGGACGGTTGCGCGCTGTGGCAAAATAGATTCCGTTCACCGGCCACGGCGCCAACAAAGGGTTGCAAACTCTCTCGCGGCCAGAATGCTTGCGCCTTCGCTGGTAAAGCCTGAGCCGCAGATCGAGCACTGGCAGGCGTCATGCCGGACCATCCGACCGATGATAGCCGCTGGGAACTGGCCGAGGATGGAGGTAAACCGCAGCTATGACCGTCGCCATAGATCCACAGTTTTTCAGGCTTGCAAGCGAGATCGCCGAGGCGCAAGGCCAACCGCTGTCGGTTTATCTAGAGGACCTCATTGCCGACGATTACGAGCGCCAGACGGGACACTGTGTCGTGAGCGTGTACGTGCCGGAGCCGATCGACGGCGACTGGACGCTCGTGCGTGACGAAGGCGAGAGCGATGAATCGTACGCCAGCCGTCGCGAATCCATCGAACTCCTCCTGGCGGCACTACGCAGCAAGTAGGATCGACGCCAAGTCTGGCTTCAGCTGTCACGATCGTCAGGGATCAGATTGGGGGCTGTGTCCAATAGGGCCGGATCCGCACTTCGCGTGAGCCGCATACTGAGCATTTGAGACGACCGCGGATCTCAAGATCGCGAACCTCTTCGGTTCCTCGCACCCGCATGCGCTCCCAGGTGATGTAGGCGTAGTTTCGGCAGGCCATGTTCATGCAGTGGACCCAGGCGCCACGAACCCCTTCAGATCGCAGAAGCGAGATAGTGAGCTTCGGCGGCACGGTGGGTCACGGCAGCTTCAGGAAGTCGATGGAGCCGAACATGCGCTGCCGTCGATACCCGCTGCTCACACTGCGCGCGTGGTCCAGCGCGAGGATGGCGATGTCGTGGAGCAGCGCGCGGACAGCTTCTCGCGGGTCACCACCAGCCTCGGCGATTGCGGCATCAATGTCGTCGTCGCTGATGATGAGGTCATCGGTCTCGTTGCGGGCCTGATCTGGAACCGGCTGAGCCACGTCGTCCTCCTCGTGTTCGTTCTTGTTATGTTCTAATGCAGCGGGCTCGCGCAATCCCCCTTGTGGACAGGCAAGAGGCCGCGGGAGGATGGAGCCATGTGCAATCTGTACAGCCTCACCAAAGGCCAGCAGGCTATCCTCGAACTTGCCGGCGCGATGATCGATCGCACGGGCAATCTGCCGCCCATGCCAGGCATCTTTCCGGATTATGCCGCTCCCATTGTTCGCAATGGTGCTGACGGCCGTGAACTGGCGATGGCCCGCTGGGGCATGCCGTCACCGGTCTTCGCTCTGGAGGGCAAAAAGACCGATCCCGGCGTGACGAATGTCCGGAACCTTGCCTCGCCGCACTGGCGCCGGTGGACCGGCATCGAGCACCGTTGCCTGGTGCCATTCACCAGCTTCTCGGAGTGGGATGCCGCGATCAAAGGGCCAGCGTGGTTTGCGGTCACTGAGGATCGGCCGCTCGCCTTCTTCGCCGGGGTCTGGACGACCTGGACCAGCGTCCGGAAGGTGAAGGAGGGCGAGGTGACCGCTGACCTCTATGCGTTCCTGACCACCGAGCCGAACGCCGAAGTCGGCGCGATCCACCCCAAGGCGATGCCGGTCATCCTGACCACGGCCGAGGAGCGCGAGGTTTGGCTCCGCGCGCCATGGTCGGAGGCCAAGGCGCTCCAGCGCCCCTTGCCCGACGGCTCACTGGCCGTGGTCGCGCGAGGGGCAAAGCAGGACCCTGCAGTGGTGTGACCCCAGACGAGAGTGCGGACGCAAGAACTCGCCAGGCGGCCATCTCAGGTGACGTTCCACTCTTTGCCGCGCTCCGTCTCGGCCGCTTCCGCCGCGCGTTTGCGTTCCTTGGCCATGAACCGCTGGTGATCGAGAAAAGCGAGGAAGCCAAGTGCAATGACGATGGCGGGTGTGATGTAGAGGGCCAGGATCCAGGTGCTGTTCATGGTTTTACTCCTCGGACCGGCTTCACCTGATCGCCTTGATGGGCGCCCCAGCGAACACCCGACGCGCGCCGAGGCGTGGCAGGAGCCCGCTGCCAACAATCGTCCAAACCGCGGCGATCATCAGGCTGCGGCCGCATGCCGGCCACGGTGCTGGACTGAACCGCTCCGGGATCTACCCCAGGGCCCATCAGGAGCCCTGATCCTCGCCAGGGCCTGTCAGGGCCAAGGCGTCGAGCGTTGCGATCTCCTGCATCGACCGCCCCGCAATACCCTGAAGGTCTCCGTACATGCCGACGGTCGCGTCCATCACGGCCCGCAGCTGTTCCTCACGCTTCGCCCAAAGGCGGGTCATGGCTTTGCGCTCGCGCTCCAGGTCAGCCTGCATGTCGCTGAAGCGCTCAACGATCGCCTCGATCCGATGCCGGAAGCGGGGGCCGGTCAGATACTGGTAGACGAGCTCCATCTTGGTCTGCTGGCCCTCAGAGGCCTGGCGGGCGCCGGCAAGCTCGATCAGTGTCTGCCGCAGGGCAAGCGCCACGGGCACCATGCAGCGCGGCTCGGTGACCCAAACGCCGTCGACCTGGTCGAAGGTCTCGACGCCCTTAGGCAGCGCGTTGGAGACGAGCAGCGCAATCTCGGCCCTTGCCGTGCGCTGATCCTCGCGGAGTTTGCCTAGCCAGCCATCGCTCCAGTTCTTCGTCCGCTTCGTCTCCCACAGGATCGTGCCGCAAACCTGGCCCGCCGGTCCCACCACCCGGTGAAGCACATCACCTCCAAATTCGCCCTTCGGGACCGGCTCGATCAGATCGCGCGGGAACTTGGCGCGCAGCACGGTCTCGAGCTCCAGTTCGAAGGCCTCGCCCTGCAGCTGCTGCGAGCCCTGTTCGGCTTTGCGGCGCAGCTCCTCGATCTGGCGCTGCATGGAGGCGATCTGCTCCTCCTTCTCGGTGACCTTGAGCTTGAGGCTGTCCTCCGCCTCCTGGCGCGCCTTGTCTCGGACCGCGATGAGAGACTCCTGGACCTTCTTCTCAACAGTGAGGTCGAGCTCGCGCTTCGCGTCATCGAGCTCGCGCTGTTTCTTGAGGAGCTCGGCCTGGACCTTCTGGGCCTCGCCAAGTTTTGCGTCCTTTTCCGCGAGGATCTGCTGGAGGTCTTTCAGCTCCCTCGCGCGCTGTTCGAGGTCGGCATTCAGCGCCAGGCGCGCCTTCTTAGCCTCCTCAGCCGCCACCTTCTCGCGCTCTGCTTTGAGCGTCGCCGCGACCTGTTCGGCAACCGAGGCCTTCTCGCGGGCAACCGCCTCCTGCTGCTCCTTCACGGCCGCCTCACGGGCGAGGATCTCGCGATCCTTTGAAGCCAGCCGCTGTTCGAACTGGCGACGGGTCTGTTGGAGAAGCGGCGCCGCAAGCGATTCCGTCAGCTTCATCTCGTGCTGGCAGTTCGGGCAGACGATCACAGGCTCAGACACGGTAATCACCACCCTTGAGAGATGAGGTTACATCAAGACAGACGGGCCTTCGAACGCTGGGCGGAACACCACCGCTTAGCAAGTAGCTGCAACGGCTAAATGCGGCTGGCTTCACGAAAGATTGGTAGATCGGCTTAGGAGGCACAACGCGAATGACCGATGTCCGTCAGCCTCATCTTGCCCACAAGGCCGGCCTGATGACGACTGATTGCGCGCTCTTCGGAGACTTCATGTCCTTCCGCGCCTGTGCCTCACGCCGGACCGGACAGCGAAGAAGTTGAGGGCTAAACATAGCCGCAAGATCCTCGGGAAGCTGGCCAATAATCACATGGACGTTAGCTGGTCCATAGTGGGCCCGGCCAAGATCAACCATGCGGCTGAAGGCAACGACCCCGGCGTGATCCCGCGCGAGCAGTTTAGCCAGCCGGATGGCATCGCCGCGATCAACCGCCGCCCGCTCGAGGATGGGGGCTAGGAAGCCATCACTAATGAGACCAAATGCGACGACCGCATGGTATTGCACGCTACTCATACGCGACCCCTCGCGACAAGAACAAAACATGAACATAAGGTCCGTTATCCCTTGGCGAGTCAATCGGAAAATCAATGCTGGATCATCATGCTGACAAACGATAACGGCTTGCATTCATGAGACAAAACGCCAGGAGTCTGGCTAGGCCCTAGTGAAAGCACTCGGCCATGCTGGCTGACACGTCAGCGCTTCCCTAGTGCAGCGTGTGATCGCCGGCCGATCTTTTGTTCATGCGGATCATCAGGTGCTACAGGCGGACATCGGCCCACCGCAACGGCAAAAGGTCGTACAGATCAACTGCGTTGTCCGGGCCAATGAATATTTGAGTAACCATGTCTGCATCTCTGCTAGTCAGTTTACTAATTTTACCACCGCAAAGGGCAGCATGTCGTCGGGGAGGACAAGATAGTTCTATGGCCGTCTGGACTGCGGAACATTGGGGTCACGAGCTGTCCCGTACTTTGCCTTCTACGCGGCGCGCCCCACCGCCGGTGCCAGGGCTCGAGCGCTACTGGCCTGCAGTGGACTCGTGGCGGCATAGAAAGGCGGCATGCATCGTTGAGTGCAAGTCTGAAGTTGAGAGATTTTTCCCAGGCATTCACGTTGCCCGTTCTGCACGGAAATCTAGAAGCATCAAGCGCGGCCGGCAGGGGCGAATGCGCAGTTGGAAGGCCGGCGGAATCGTCCACCTGTCCTCAGGCTTAGAGCTCGATCACGCGTGGGACTGTGAACTTGATGGTGGTGTTTCGCAGTTTTTCGTTCAGCCCTTGACCGTGAAGTATGTCTTCGAGGGGAAAACTCGTACCCACTGTCCGGATGCCCTAATCGTGGCGGCGGACGGGCTTGAGGTACGAGAAGTAAAGCTCGGCGAAGAAGCGTCACTTCCTGAAAACGAGAAACGCTGGCCAATCATTGCTGAGACGCTGAACGCCGCGGGCATCTCGTTTCGCGTGGTTACCGAGCACACGATCCGCGAGCCAATTCGCAAAGGAAACGTTGAATACATTCGCCGCAGACGCCGCTGTGACGTCGCTCCGGAGCATATCGTGGAGGCCTTAGGCCACCGCACGCGACGTTTCGTCGGTCAGTCGGCTTCCCAGGTACTATCAGCGGAAAACGGACTATCGGTTCAGGAGTTATGCGCCGCGATCCGATGGGGACTGCTCGCAATCGACCTTGATCTCGCTCCGATTGATGGTCGCACCGTTATTCTCGCAGGACCCCGTCTCATGAAGGGTGACACTCCATGAAGCGGCTCAGCTTCGTTGAAGGGACGGTCATCGAAATGAACGGCAGGCTATTCGAGCTTGGCCCGCCATATCTGGTAGATTCCGTGCCGACCTTTCAGCTCATCGAACGGGGCGAACCCGATGCGACCGCTGGATTGAAGACCGCGTACATTCGCACCCAAGCATCGCTTGAAGAAAGCTATGAGCGACGCCAACTCCGGCTTCTCCCACCCTCTGATGCCGTTCGTGGGGTGGGCAACGAGCAGCTTTTAGTGGAGCTGCCAGAAACGGAGCGCGCTATCGTTCTGTTCTGGAAAAACCTTATTCGACAAGTCGAAGCAGCACCAGATCGCCGCACTACGGCCGAGGAGGGACAGACCTCGCAACTCGCCTCGTTGCTCGTGAATCTGGGCAAGGAGCTTGGGGAGAAGTTTCTCGGAAAACCCAAACCTGTGTCGGTTCCAACTTACTACAGGCAACGAGCGAAATATCTGGCGGAGGGTACATTTAGCGGTCTACGACCTCGCCACAACCGCAAGGGAAACAGGCAACAGCTTCGACCTGAAACGAGGACGCTCATCGAACAGGTGATTGCGGAGGAGATCGCGAAGGCAAAGCGCTCCTACAAGAAAGGCGAAGTCCGCAAATTCACGATATTCACCGTCACGAGCGAGGTTCTGCGCCGACTCTCATCAAGCCTGCAGTGCTCTGTGGAAGACCTACGGCTACGCGGTGAATTTCCGTCTCAAACCACCTTCTACAACATTCTCAATCGCTTTCCCGCGTATGATCTCGCTGTCCTGCGCTACGGTCGAGCCCACGCGGACCACAAGTTCCGTGCCGTTCACGGCGGCAGCTCACCATCCTATCCACTTGAGGAGGCTCAATACGACGAAACCCAGTTGGATGTTTACTGCGTAGATGACGACTACGCCTATCCACTAGGTCGTCCGTGGCTATCCTGGTTTATCGATGGAGACACGTCGGCCCCGCTTGGGTTTCACCTGGGGTTCGAGCCCGCCTCCGACGTCGTCTTTGCAAATACAATACGCCATTGCCTCACTCCCAAAAATTATATCAAGGAGCGTTGGCCGCATCTCGGGGACTATAACATCTAAGGCGTGCCTAACCGGTTGACCTTTGATAACTCGATGTCAGCCCATAGCAGTACCATCCAGCAGATCTGCGACGAGCTTGATATCGATTGGACTTATGCTCCTCGGCGCCATCCGTGGCTCAAGGCGCAAGTCGAGGTGTCCTTTAAACAACTAAACAACCACCTTTTGTCCCAAATCCCTGGACATGTCCTCAAGAAAGAGATTCACTCCAGCGATTATGATGCTGCCAAGCATGGCATCATTTCTCTCAGCCAGCTTTATTACTGCATTCACGCGTGGATGGCGGGCTACTTCGTCAATCGTAGCCACTGGATGGGAGGAAAATCACCGCGTGAAAGATGGGTCGAGGGAACTAAATTAGTACCCCCGCCGATGTTCTGGGCGCTAGACCAGTTGGACCGGATTTGCACGGTGCGGCGTCGCTGTATAGTAGACCACAAGGGCGTCTACTATAAGCGAATTGCATACAACTCATTCGAGTTGCACCGGGAACGACACCGCTTCGACGATCGATTTCCATCTACGATTGCCATTCGTCCAGATGATGTGAGCGTCGCCTACGTTCGCCTACCTGACGAACGCTGGATAAAGGTGATGGCCGACGACAAGTCCCTGGCTGGTTTGAGCCTGCATCAGTACATGCGCATGCGCGCAGAAGCTAATAGAGCCAAAGAGAAATTCTTTGATGTTGCAGTCAAACGCAAAAATCTAGCCGATCAAGTTCGTGCGGCTGTACGGTCAGAAGGTAAAACAAAAGATCAATTGCGTGATCTTGCAAGGGTTATGGGAATATCTTCGCGTCTGGATGCTCTTGCGAATCCGCCGCTTGCTCCGAATCCGGATACCGAGTCCATGGTGGAGCCAACTGGCAATATAACATCGAAGAATTCGAAACGTCCCGTTCGACAGCTGGAGATTAGAGAGATTGGCTCATTCAATTGAACTCAATCACTATCACTTCAAAACGGTCGCAGACGAATTACTTTTCGCGCTGCATGATGTGACGTCGGCGGCAACGCGTCGCGGGCGTATCCTGGTGGGTTCATCCGGAGTCGGCAAGACGCGAATTTGTGAGTATCTGACCAGTAAGTTCCCACGGGTGAAGGACGGTCGGCGTATTACCGTCGACGGGAGCGAAGCGGTCGCTGATTACATCCCTGTGATTTACATGACGCTCGATATCGAAGCCCGTAAAACTGGCTTCCTTCAGGGCCTCGCAGAGGCTATCGGCACGAAAACACCCCACAAAAGACTGGAAAAGCATGTGATTGAGTCGCTGAAGTGGTGCGGTACGAGGTGGATCATCCTCGACGAGGCACAGCGTCTGCTCAAGGTGGGTGGCCAGTCATATCGTCCGGGATTAGTAGAGACTATCAAAGATATCCACGATAACTCCGGCGCCTGTTTCCTGCTTGTTGGCAACCCTGCGGCCGAGCGAGTTCTCGACCGAGATGCACAGATTCGTCGTAGGTTTGAGGATACAATGTATCTTCCCGCTTACGATTGGACAAATGACGTGGAGGCGAGTGAGTTCTGTAGCGTGTGCAAGAGTTTGTGGCAGGCCATGGGCGTTCATCTAGATCCAGCGCTTGAAGAGGATATTGTCTCTTTTTGTGAGCGGCTCCATTTTGTGTCGACTGGAATCCTTGGTGAACTAATAAAGCTGTTTTCCAAGGCAGAACAGATACGACGCTTCGAAAGCAAAAATATAGTCGATAACGACGTGCTTTACAGGGCTGTAAACTCTGCGTTTGCGCTGCATAAGCGAGAATATTCGAATAAGGCCTCTCCGGACAAAAAAGATGCAGCCAACCCATTTGCGCCGGGCTGGCAGCCACGAAAGGCGACGCCATACAAACCTGATTGGATGGGTTGAAGCGACAGATGCTCATTCACCTTACGCCGCGTCCCACAGAGTTCCTCGCGGCTTATCTGCTTCGTGTCGCCCATGCGAACGGATATCAAGGACTTAATTCTCTACGTGTTGAGCTCGGGCTGCATAGAAAGCTCCTGACCACCCGTGTTGAGCTTTCATCCGTGGCGCATCTTTGGCGTCATTCTTCGACGGACTGGAGCTTTCAAGCCGAATGGTGGGACGGCTACAAACAGGGTCGGTTGCCGGTCGGACGCAGCGGCTTGCCTGTTCGATACTGGACTGTCAGGCAGCCTCGGGTCTGTATCGCTTGCCTCTCTGACGGGCATGGTTTGAACCCCTGCTGGGACATCCAGGGCGTCACGTGTTGCCCAATTCATCAGTTATTGCTCGTTACGCACTGCGAATGTGGATTGGCCGTATCATGGTGGCGAAGCGGCCCATCGATGTGCAGTTGCGGGCTCGGCTATCAAAGCTCGGGAAAGGCTCCACCCGAAGCCAGCCTCGCGCTCTCGACCAACATCCTCACACTGGCCAGCGGCTCGGGGAGCATAGACGGACCAGTTGACGATTTGGCGGCGTACTGCCGCCTCGCTTGGTTCATCGACGCCTGGTCGGCGAATAGGCGCCGCAAATCTGGCATAGAGGCCATTCAGTCCATTACTGAACGTCCGCAGAGTTCGGGTAACGCTGCAGAGGCGCTATTGTTCTGGCCCACGGGGTTCGAAACATGGCTCGGTTCCATGCGGACTCATGACGCCGCAAATCTGGAACAGGCATTCGGTTCGCTATTCCCCGCAATGAGAAGACACTTTTCATCGGCGATCTACGATCCCGTTTGGCTGGCCGTTCGGAACTTTATTGGTTCATGCCCAGAGCAGTACCTCCTTCAGAGCCGGTCGAAAATGCTGGCAATAGGCAAGTCCGCCTGGACAAACGGATCATGCGCCTCGGCGAAGCTCGGGATTTCTCAGATTTCGCTCCGACGGCTCGTCGGCGGTCGGCTTATTGATGGGGTGGTCCAAGGCCCGACCGGTCGGAGGCGAACAGCGGTTCGAACAGAGTCCTTGCAGGAAGCGGAGCAGGAGCGAAAGACACGGCTGGATGCCAGCGCGGCCTCGCGGTTGCTTGGAATATCCTCGTACCAGTTTGAGCAGCTGCGAAAGGGCGGGCTCGTTGTGCCGGTTCAGTGGGAGGGTAAGAAGCATTGGTATAGGCCGAAAGACGTCGAAAATCTCGTCCACAGATTGACGCAAGTAACAGTGGGGACCATCCGGCCTGACGCTACGGCGCTACCGGCATTGCAAACGCGAGGCCGCGGTTCACTGCTGAAGTTGTTGCAAGCCGCGCTAGATCAGCGCGTGACGATTTTCAGAACGACTCCCGGGCCTGCGGTAGCGCTACACGATTTCGGCATGATACAATCCAAAGGAATGATCAACGACAACAATGGCACTTCCGTTTCAGTCAAAGAGGCTGCTCGACGGATAGGCATGCATCCACGCGTCGTTCCAATTCTTCTTGCTTCGAATTGTATCAAGGGGTCGAACAAAGAGCGATTTTCAGTCTGTGCTGCCTCCCTTGAGGCGTTCGCGGCTACCTGTTCCACGATCAGGTCCTTCGCCCGCGAACGCGGTACGAGTTCAGCCGGCATCCAGCGCCGCCTGAAGAGCGCGGGCATACAGCCGATCGTCCCTTCCAATTCCAACGCTGGCATTAGTGCCGTCTGGCGTCGGAACGACTTGGCCTCGGTTTGGCAATCTTGACGTCCGGCGGTATCGAATGACGGAACGACTAACGGCCCGAGTGCTGCTAAAGCCGGAGGAGGGCCTTTATCAGTACCTAACCAGGATTGCGGCGATCAACGGTTTCGGCCGCATCACCTTGCCTGATGCGCTCCGACCAAGCATATCGATGTCGGATCATATCATACGATCAAATGATCTGGTGCATCATACAGGACTTAGCAAAGACGAAGCCAGGAAGTTATTGCCTAGAAGGGTTTCGCTTGACGCCATAGAATATTATGGTGCCGTTCTTCCGTCGGAAATACTCAATCTCAAATCAACAAGGGTTTGCGCGGCCTGTCTCTCAGGCGCTCAGACCCACTGGACGTGGCAGTTGGTGGCGCTGGAGGTTTGCCCAATCCATCGCCTGCGGCTGATTGATCGGTGCAGACGATGCGTGGGCCTGTTTGATGCGGTCCAATGCAATTTTGAGTGCCACCGTTGCGCTTCCTCACGTGAGGAGCTCGGTGTCGAACACACCGATGTACAGTTGGCCCTCCAGCTAAGCTCTTTATTTTTGCGCGTCGGCCAACGACCTGATGCTTTATCGGATTGGCTGTTCGCTTGGCGGTACGTTTCCCGCGCAGCCGGCAGAAGCAGCCGCGGACGGGATCTCGCCAAAAGCATTGTTGTAGGCAGCGAGATACCCCTGCCCGAGTTTGCCGGGTTCACGGCTCAGCTTGTGGACTGTTGCAAGCCATCGCCAAGCGACTCCGAATGGGCGCGCGACGCGAAGCTTCGACTGAGACACCTTGTGAGGGTCAGCAACGTATCTTTCCGAGGGTTTCACCTAGCCGATCTTCCCTATGTCCACGAACCCGCGGTGTCTATCCAGCCAGTCCTGCCGGGCCTGGAGGCCTTCATAAGTGAGGCGGAAGCGGAAAGAACTACCGGACTACGCGCGCATGACCTGGTCGACCGATACGAAAAGCACCTTCGG
The DNA here is from genome assembly GCF_022843985.1 of Phreatobacter sp. Taxonomy (GTDB): domain Bacteria; phylum Pseudomonadota; class Alphaproteobacteria; order Rhizobiales; family Phreatobacteraceae; genus Phreatobacter. The sequence continues at coordinate 20,552 of NZ_JALHMP010000028.1, forward strand.
GGCGCTCTCGAAAAGAATGGTGAGGGGCAGCTTGAGTTCGACATGGGCACCATAGCCCAGATCGAGCGAGCTGAGACCAACGCGGGTAACATATCGCCGCGGAGTCGCTATCGCGGAGGTATGACACAGAGGGCTTTAGCCGAGCACCTTGGACTCACGGTTGGCGATCTTCGCCAACTGCGCGATGCTGGACTCCTGGCGAATACGCACAACGGCAAACGTCCACTAATTGGTGAGAAGTCGTGGAGGGCGCTCATCCAATACATAGGTGAAATGTCTGTCTTTCTTCAGTGCGATCCAACTGAATATGACAGTTCAATTGAAGTTATGAGCCTGAGTAAGTTCAGGAAATTGTCCCGCGTTGGTATTCTGAAAATTATTGAAAATATTGAACGCGGTGAGATTGAATGCTTCCGATACTCAAATGAGATAAACTCCTTTTATGATCTGCTTATTGATGCGAAGCCGTTTAAATCGCGCTTGCGCCGAAGGCCGGGCTTTTCCCTAACCGTCTTTTGAACTGCCTGGATCGTCCAGAGGAGTGTTTTGCTCGCATCCCATCGACGATAGGACTGTTGCAGACATCAGGCCGATGAGAATCGCATTCTCACCTTTTGCTTGACGCGCTGGGTATTTGGGCATTTTGCGGTCTGAGAATCGCTGAAGCGATTCCGCTAAGTGTCTAATTTCACGAGGTGCGCATTCTCGCTTTTTGATTGAGTGACCAATAGGCCACGACGGTCTCGTCGGAGACGCCGGCGGCGAAGCGGCAATGGCGGGCCGCGGGGTCGAGCCGCAGGAAATGCGCCGTGAGGAGATCGCTCTCCCAGGCGTAGAGCTTGCGAATGACGCCCGGCGTGATGAGCTCTTCCAGCATGCGATGATCTCCCGAAGGCCGCATGGCGCCCTTCGATGGCTATCCCCTCACATGTCAGGCGTCGTCTCCCTCCTGCGCTCTAGACGAGTGACGGGCCGGGAGCAACGACGATATTGCAGTGCAACATGACACTGGCGTCATAGCTGGGCGCCGAAGGCGACGGACGAACGCAAAAAACCCCGGCCTTTCGGCCGGGGTTCGTCAGGATCGCCCGAGAGGGCCGTAAAATCAGCCCTTGAGCGCGCCGATGCCGCCGAACTTCTGGTTGAAGCGCGACAGACGACCGCCGCGATCCATCAGCTGCTGCGTGCCGCCGGTCCAGGCCGGATGGACCTTGGGATCGATATCGAGCTGGAGGACGTCGCCCTCCTTGCCGTAGGTCGAGCGCGTCGTGTACTCGGTGCCATCGGTCATCACGATCTTGATGGTGTGGTAGTCGGGATGGATGTCGGGCTTCATGGGTCGTCCTCGAAGGGCGCCGCTCTCGGAGGGCAGGCGCTAAGGGTCGTGTCCTGTGATGAGAAGCCGCGCTATTAAAGGAACTCGACCGCCTTTTCAAGCGAAGACGTGGGTTCGATAATCAGGAACGGGAAGGCGAGTCCACCATTCATGTCCATCGTTGAGATCCCCGCCGCAGGCGCTGCCGCCGCATCGTCGACGCGCCGGCCTAAACTCCGTCCGCTGCTGAAGTTCCTGCCCTTCATGCTGCGCCACCGCGGCATGATGATCGGCGCCGGCCTTGCCCTGCTCGTCGCCTCCCTCGCCACCCTCGCCGTGCCGCTGGCCATCCGCCGCATGATCGATTTCGGTTTCGCCGCCGAGGGGATGATCAACCAGTATTTCGGCATGCTCGTCGTCATCGCCGCCGTCCTCGCCGTGGCCTCGGCCGCGCGGTTCTATCTGGTGACGACGATCGGCGAGCGGGTGGTGGCGGATATCCGCACCAGCGTCTTCAATCACCTGGCGACCCTCTCGCCCTCCTTCTTCGACACCGCGCGCACCGGCGAGCTCGTCTCGCGGCTGACCGCCGACACGACGCAGCTGAAATCGGCGCTCGGCGTCTCGATCTCCATGGCGCTCCGCAACATCATCATGGTCTCCGGCGCCGTCGCCATGATGGTGATCACCTCGCCACAGCTCTCCCTCTACGTGGTCGGCGCCATTCCCTTCCTGGTGCTGCCACTCGTCGCCTTCGGCCGCAATGTCCGCCGCCGCTCCCGCGCCGCCCAGGACCGGCTCGCCGAGGCCTCGGCCTATGCCAGCGAGAACATCCAGGCCGTGCGCACCATGCAGTCCTTCACCGCCGAGGCGACGGTGACGCAGCGCTTCTCCGTGGCCGCGGAGGACGCCTTTGCCGGGGCCCGCGATGCCAACCGCGCCCGGGCCATCCTCACGGCCGTCATCATCTTCCTCGTCTTCACCAGTGTCGTCGCCGTGCTCTGGGCCGGCGCCCAGCAGGTGCTCGACGGCACCATCACCAGCGGCCGCCTGTCGCAATTCGTGCTCTATGCGGTCTTCGCCGCCAGCGCCCTGTCGCAGCTCTCGGAAGTGTGGAGCGAGATCAGCCAGGCCGCGGGCTCGGCTGAGCGGCTGGGCGAGATCCTCGCCGTCACCCCGGACATCACGGCGCCGGAGCGGCCCCTGCCGCTGCCCGAGCCGCCGCGCGGCGAGGTCGCCTTCGTCGCCGTGCGCTTCGCTTATCCCTCGCGGGCCGAGACGCGCATTCTCGACGACGTTACCTTCACCGTGAGGGCCGGCGAGCGGGTGGCGATCGTCGGCCCCTCCGGGTCCGGCAAGTCGACGCTCTTCGCCCTCGTCCAGCGCTTCTACGATCCGCAGGGCGGCGTTGTCCGCTTCGACGGCGTGCCGGTGGCCGAAACCGATCCTCTGGCCCTGCGCGCCCGCATCGCCCTCGTGCCGCAGGATGTCGCGATCTTCGCCGCCTCGGTGGCCGAGAACATCCGCTACGGTCGGCCGGGTGCTTCCGACGAGGAGGTGGTCGCCGCCGCGCGCATGGCCCATGCCGACGAGTTCATCGTGCGCATGCCCGACGGCTATGCCAGCCTCATCGGCGAGCGCGGCGTGACGCTGTCGGGCGGCCAGCGCCAGCGCATCGCCATCGCCCGCGCCATCCTGCGCGACGCGCCGCTCCTGCTGCTCGACGAGGCGACCTCGGCCCTCGACGCCGAGAGCGAGACGCTGGTCCAGGAGGCGCTGTCGCGGCTGATGACCGGGCGCACCACGCTGGTCATCGCCCATCGCCTCGCCACCGTCCTCGATTGCGACCGCATCCTCGTGATGGACCAGGGCCGCATCGTCGAGCAGGGCACCCACGCCTCCCTGGTGGCTGCCGGCGGCCTCTATGCGCGCCTCGCCGAACTGCAGTTCAAGAGCGCCGGACCGGCGGAACTGGTCGCGGCGCCCACGCCATGAGGTCGATCGCGCGGCCCTGCTCGTTGACGCGGCCACCGGTCCGCACGAAGCCCTGGCGGCGGTAGAAGGCAATGGCGCGGTCATTGTCGGCGTTGACGTCGAGCGTCAGGCCCGCCGGCGCCGCGGCCTTGGCCGCCTCCATCAGCGCTGCGGCGAGACCGCTCCCCTGATGGTCGACACTGACCAGCATCTGGTCGATCCAGCCGCTACCCGGATGGACCGTGACGAAGCCGCCGGGGGCCTCATCCACGAGCCCCACCAGGATCGCCGTACCGTCCGTCTCCATCGCCGCGAACCGGTCGAGGAGCCAGCCCCGCCGCGTCTCGAAATCGTAGAGAGGATAGGCCTTCCCCCAGGCGGTTACCCAGAGGTCGGCGAGGGCCGGCTTGAGGCTGGGCCGGTACGGGACGATCGGCCAGGTCACCGGTCGGTGAGGCGCAGCTCGATACGGCGGTTGCGGGCGAGCGCCTCCGGCCCGTCACCCTGATCGATGGGCTGGAACTCGCCGAAACCGGCCGCCACCAGCCGCTGCGGCGCGATCCCCCGGGCGATGAGATACTGGACGACGGCGATGGAGCGGGCCGCCGACAGCTCCCAGTTCGACCGGAAGCGCCCGCCCTGCATGGGCCGCGCGTCGGTATGGCCGTCGACCCGCAGCACCCAGGCGATGTCGGACGGTATGTCCTTCTCGAGCTGGATCAGCGCGGTGGCGAGCTTGTCGAGCTCGGCCCGTCCCCCCGGTTCCAGTTCCGCCTGGCTCGATCCGAAGAACACCTCGGACCCGAAGACGAAGCGGTCGCCGACAACGCGGATGTCGGAGCGTTCGGCGAGAATTTCGCGCAGGCGTCCGAAGAATTCCGAGCGGTAGCGTGACAGTTCCTGCACGCGCTGGGCCAGGGCGAGGTTGAGCCGCCGGCCGAGATCGGTGATGCGCGACTGGGCGTCACGGTCGCGGGCCTCGCTGGCGCCGAGCGCCTCCTCGAGCGATGCCAGCTGCCGGCGCAGCGCGGTGATCTGCTGGTTGAGGAGTTCGATCTGCGACAGTGCCGCCTGCGCCGTCTGGCGCTGCTGGGCGAGCTGCGCCTCCAGCGTGGTGGCCCGCCCGATCTGCGCTCCGGCCTGGCCCTGGGCGTCCTCCAGCAGGCTCTGCAGCCGCCGCCTTTCGACATCCGAGGTTCCGAGCGTTGCGGTAATGGCCGCGAGACCCTCCTGCAGGGTCTGCCGCTGGCCGCGCTCGAGCTGCAGCAATTCCCCAAGTTCGGCGATCTGGCGCTGCAGCCGCACCATGGCGTCGTCCTTGCCGGCAATGTCGCGCGACAGGAAATACTGCGCCAGCATGAATACGGAGAGCATGAAGATGATCGACAGGAGGAAGGTCGACAGCGCGTCGACGAAGCCCGGCCAGTAGTCGATCCCGCGCTCGCCGCGGCGTGACCGCGACAGGGCCATCAGACCGACCCCTTCTCGCGTAGCAGCTGTTCGAGCAGGCGCCGCAGCTCCTTCTGGTCGGCGGACTGGGCCTGCATCCAGTCACGCACCACCTGCTGCTCGGAGCGCATATGGGTGACGAGGCCCTGGATGCCCTCGGCCAGATTGGCCATGGCGGCACTGGCGCGCTGGTTCGACGAGCCGTCGCCCATGGCCTCGCGCAGCCGGTCGAAGGCCCGCTGCAGGTCGGCGACGCTCACCTGCGGCGATCCGCCGTCGCCGGAGCCGGGGCTGATGATCGCCATGTCCTGAACGGTCGAGGACAGCCAGTCCTCCACCTCGGTGTAGAAGCGGTTCTGCGCCTGGCTGGCCTGCAGGTCGAGGAAGCCGAGGACGAGCGAGCCGGCGAGGCCGAACAGCGAGGACGAGAAGGCGATGCCCATGCCGCCGAGAGGCTCGGCGAGGCCGCGCTTCATGTCCTCGAAGATGGTGCCGAGCTCGCCCTGGTTGGACAGGCTGTTGATGACCCGGCCGACCGAGGTCACCGTCTCGATCAGGCCCCAGAACGTGCCGAGCAGGCCGAGGAAGACCAGCAGGCCGGTCAGATAGCGCGCCAGTTCGCGGCCCTCGTCGAGACGGGTGGCGAGCGAATCCAGCAGCGAGCGCATGGTGACGGTCGAGATCGCCATCTGCCCGCTCCGCGCGCCGAGCATGGTCGCCATCGGCGCCAGCAGGATCGGCGGCCTCTGGACGGTGATGCCGGGATCAGCGAGGCGGAACGTGTTGACCCAGCGCGCCTCGCGGAACAGCCGGATGACCTGGCGGAACGACAGGACGATGCCGATCAGGCCGACGGCGACGATGACGCCGTTGAGGCCCGGATTGGCCATGAAGGCGGTCTGCACTTCGCGCTGCAGGACGAAGACGACGAGGCCGACCAGCGCCAGGAACACCAGCATCCGGAACAGGAAGATCCGCGGGGACGAGACCTTGAAGGGATCGAGTTCGCGGGCCATCGGCACTCTTCGAATGTTGTGGGTTCCGGGAGGTTAACCCCACCGGGCCCAGAAATGAAGCAGAGGTTATGGCAGGCTTGTGACGGCGGCCCCTCGCCGCCGCGCGGCGGCGCTCAGGCGCCGAGCAGGCCCTCCGCCTTCACCTTGTCGAGCGTCCGGTCGAGGGTGCGCGCCAGGCGGTCGAACAGGTCGTCGATCTCCTCCGGCGTGATGATCAGCGGCGGGCAGACGGCGAGTGAATCACCGAGATTGCGGATGATCAGCCCCTCTTCCTGCGCCACCATGGTGGCATAGGCGCCGATGCCGGCCTTGGGCTCGAAGGCCTTCTTGGTCGGCTTGTGGGCGACCATCTCCAAGGCGCCGACCAGGCCCATGCCGCGCGCCTCGCCCACCAGCGGGTGGTCGGCGAGGGCCTTCAGATGCGCCTGGAACTGCGGCGTCTTGGCCGCCGACTTCTCGATGATGCGGTCGCGCTCGTAGATCTCGAGGGTCTTCAGCGCAACCGCCGCGCCGACCGGATGGCCCGAATAGGTGAAGCCGTGGCCGAAGGTGCCGATCTTCTTCGATTCGATGATCGTCGCCTGATACATCTCCTCGGGGATCATCACCGCCCCCACCGGCATGTAGGCGGAGGTCAGGGCCTTGGCGACCGAGATGGAGTGCGGCTTGTAGCCGAGCGCCGAGGAGCCGAACCATTCGCCGAGGCGCCCGAAGCCGCAGATCACCTCGTCGGCGATCATGTAGACGTCGTAGCGCTGGCAGACCGCCATGATCTTCTCGAAATAGCCGGCCGGCGGAACGATGACGCCGCCCGCGCCCATCACCGGCTCGGCGATGAAGGCGGCGACCGTCTCCGGCCCCTCGCGCAGGATCATGTCTTCCAGGTCCTGGGCGCAGCGGGTGGCGAACTCCTCCTCCGTCTCGCCCTCATGGGCGAAGCGGTAATGGTGCGGGCAGGAGGTGTGCAGGATGCCGGAGATCGGCAGGTCGAAATCGGTGTGGTTGGCCGGCAGGCCGGTCAGCGAGGCCGAGGCGATGGTGACGCCGTGATAGCCCTTGATGCGGGAGATGATCTTCTTCTTCTGCGGCCGGCCCAGCGCATTGTTCATGTACCAGACCATCTTGACCTGGCTGTCATTGGCCTCCGAGCCCGAGCAGACGAAGAACACCTTGGAGATCGGCACCGGCGCCTTCTCCTTCAGCTTCTCGGCCAGTTCGATGGCCGGGTCATGGCTCTTGCCGCCGAACAGATGGGTGAAGGACAGCTTCTTCATCTGCTCGTAGGCGGTCTGGGCGAGCTCCTCATTGCCGTAGCCCAGTGCCGTGCACCACAGGCCCGACATGCCCTCGATATAGGGCTTGCCGTCGACATCGTAGACATAGATGCCCTTCGCCCTTTCCAGGACCAGCGTGCCGGTGTCGCGAATCGTCGCCTGATTCGTGTAGGGGTGAAGGACGGTTTCCAGGTCGCGGACCTGCAGATTGGTCAAAGCCATGATGGCCTCCTGCATCGATATGGGCCGAGTGAACCTGATTGGCTCTGCTGGTGTCAAAGCAGGGGAGGAATGCGGGCTTTCCCGCACCGCGGCGCGGGACAGGCGCCATCTGGGGTTACGGCTTTCTGCATGACTGGCCCACCCGTAACCTCCCCTCTCACGAGGCAAGGGAGACCACGGCGTCGCGTTCGGCCCCTATCGGCTGGGCCTGGCTCAGCCGTCGTGAATGAGCGGAACATCATGGTCTCCCTCCCCGCGTCAGCGCGTCAGCGCGTCGGCGCGGAGGGTGCGGGTGGGGCATCTCTTCTCCCTCCTCAACCTTCCGGCGGGGTCTCCTTCGGATCGGCTGGCGCGGTGGCGCTGGTCGCCGCCGTGCGTGTCTTCGGCTCGCGCCGCTTCAGCCGCCGCGGCGGCAGGATCTCCGGGTCGCTCACCACGGTCTTGGCGAGGAAGATGGCGGCGTCGAGCTTGGTGAAGGCGCGGCCGCGGTAGAACTTGAGGGCGTTCTCGTTGTTCTCCGCCACCTCCAGCACCAGATGTGTGCAGCCGCGCAGCCGGGCGAGATGTTCGAGCTGCTCCAGCACGAAGGTGCCGAGGCCGCGGCCCTGGAACTCCGGGTCCACCGCCAGCTCCTCGACGAAGAGCGGGCGCATGTCGCGGGCGCGGAAATAGCGCTCGTTCATCCAGTTGTCGGTGCCGATGATGGTGAGCGCGCATTCGGCATAGCCGACGATCCGCTCCTTGCCGCCCACGCGGATGACGAAGAGCAACTGCTCGATGCCCTTCTCGTCGAAGACCTCAAGGAAGCGCTTCTTCGATTTCGGCCGCTGGTACTCCACCGTCGAGCGGTTCACCTCGCGGAACACCGCCTTGATGAACTCCCAGGTGCGGTTGAGGTCGCGCTTGTTGAGATGGCGCACCCGCACCTGCGGTTCGGGGTCGGCGAGGTCGGCGGGGATCGTGCTGTCGGAGGCCATGGGATGAACAGGGTTTTCCGTTGCCGCCAGTCTCTACCGCATCGGAGGGGGCGAGCCTAGGCTCAGGACGGATTGGCCGGAGCAGGATGGCGCTGGTCGCCATGCGGTTGGGCAGCCGGCCGGTTGGACAATCCGGTGCGACGCCCTCGGTTGACCGGATGCGGCGTGACATCCTATGCCGAACAACAGGAAACGCATCATAATGAGAGGCTCCACCATGGCCCTGTCCCCCGCCACTCTGACCCGCCGCGCGACGATTGCCGCTGCAGCGGGCCTTGCCCTTGCCCCGTTCGCCGCCCGCGCCCAGGGCGCCTGGCCGCAGCGTCCCATCCGGCTCATCGTGCCCTTCTCGGCTGGCGGCGCGGCGGACAGCGCCGCGCGCGTGCTGACGGGCCACATGGGCGAGCGGCTCGGCCAGCGCTTCGTCGTTGAGAACCGCACCGGCGCGAGCGGGAGCCTCGGTGGGGCGGAGACGGCGCGGGCGACGGATGGCCACACCTTCCTGTGGGACGCGTCGAGCCACATCGTGAATCCGTCGCTGCTGCGCGGCCTGACCTTCGACTACGCCACCGCCTTCACGCCGATCTCGCTGGTGGTGACCTTCCCCTCGGCCATCGCGGTGAAGGCCGATTTCCCGGCGCGGACCCTCGGCGAATTCGTGGCTGCCGCCAAGGCTCAGCCGGGGAAGCTCACCGTCGGCACGCAGGGCAATGCGACGGCAGGGCACATCGGGCTTGTCGCCTTCGCGCGGGCTGCCGGCATCGAGGTGATCCACGTTCCCTATCGCGGCGGCGCGGCGGCGGCGCAGGATCTGGCGACGGGGGCGCTCGACGCGGTGTTCACGACGCTGGTCTCCGCCGGTCCGGTGGTGGACAGCAACCGCGCACGGTTCCTCGCCGTCGGAACGCTCACCCGGGTGGAAAGCCGTCCGGACATTCCGACCATCGCTGAGCAGGGCTTCGCAGGTTTCGAATCCAACGAATGGGCCGGGCTGTTCGGACCGGCGGGCACCCCTGCGCCCGTCGTCACCGCCCTGTACGACGCCCTGGCGGAGGCGATTGCCCAGCCGGCGCTGCGCGAGCGCCTGGTGCAGATCGGCTGCGTGCCCGTCGCCTCGCGCCCCGACGCCTTCGCGCGCTTCGTGACCGAAGGCCGCGCGGCGATGGCGACCCTGGTCCGCGAGGCGAATATCCGCACGGAGTGAGGCCTCGCGGCGCGGGGCTTTGCATCGCGCCGGGAATGGCGCGACCGCCACCCATTCCCCCCGCGCATGTCCCCCGCCCCTCGGGCCCGCTTGCCGTGGGGGGTACGGCAATGCCACCGTGCACGCCGCTTTCGAGGACCCGAGGGGAAACGTCCATGGCCGCCGATCTGTCGCTGATCGAGAAGAGCGCTACCGACATCGTCAAGCTCTTGAAGGCCGGCGAGGTCACGCCCATCGACCTCCTCGACACGCTGGAAAAGCGCATCAAGGCCGTCGACGGCAAGGTCAATGCCCTGCCAACCCTGTGCTTCGACCGGGCCCGCCGACGCGCACGGGCCCTGATGAAGAAGCCGAAGGAGGGCAGGGGCCTCCTGCAGGGCATGCCGGTGCCGATCAAGGACCTCACCGACGTCGCCGGCGTCCTCTCGACGCAAGGCTCGCCCATCTTCAAGGACTTCGTGCCGGAGGCCTCCAACATCCTGGTCGAGCATCTCGAGGCCCAGGGCGGCATCATCTACGCCAAGTCCAACACGCCGGAATTCGGCGCCGGCGCCAACACCTTCAACGAGGTCTTCGGCGCCACCGTGAACCCCTACAACACCAAGCTCTCGGCGGCCGGTTCGTCGGGCGGCGCGGCGGTGGCGCTTGCCACCGGCATGGCCTGGCTCGCCCACGGCTCCGACATGGGCGGTTCCCTGCGCAACCCCGCGAGCTTCTGCGGCATCGTCGGCATGCGCCCCTCGCCGGGCCGCGTCGCCGCCACCCCCGGCACCAAGATCGACTCGACCCTTGGCGTCGAGGGCCCGATGGCGCGCACCGTCGCCGACCTCGCCCTGCTGCTCGACGCCATGAGCGGCGACGACCACCGCGACCCGCGCTCGCTGCCGGCGCCACGCAAGAGCTTCCGCTCCATCCTCAAGGGCCCGTGGAAGCCGAAGCGCGTCGCCTGGTCGCCCGACCTCGGTATCACCCCGGTCGACCCGGAGGTGCGCGCCATCACCGAAGCCGCTGCCAAGCGCTTCAAGGAGGCCGGCGTCATCGTCGAGGAGGCCCATCCCGACTTTTCCGAGGTGCACGAGTGCTTCGGCACGCTGCGCGCCTATGCCTTTGCCACCACCAAGTTCGAACTGCTCAAGACCCACCGCGACAAGCTCAAGCCGGAGGTCGTCTGGAACATCGAGAAGGGCCTGAAGCTCACCATGGACGAGCTGACCCGCGCCGAGGCGCAGCGCCAGGCCATGCTGCAGCGGACCCTCGCCTTCTTCGAGCGCTACGACCTGCTGCTGACGCCTGCCACCATCGTCGCCGCCTATCCGGTGGAGCAGCGCTTCGTCGCCGAATGCGACGGCTTCACCTTCCCCGACTACGTGCAGTGGCTCTCCATCGCCTATGCGCTGACGACGGTCTCCTGCCCCGCCCTGTCGCTGCCCTGCGGCTTCACCCGGGACGGCCGGCCGATCGGCCTGCAGATCGCCGCCCGTCCCCATGGCGAGGACCGGGTTCTGGCCGGCGCCAAGATCCTGGAGGACATTCTCGGCATCGGGTCGGTGCGGCCGGTCGATCCCCGGGGCTGAGCGCCTCGGCGGATTTTTCGGACGATGGTCCTTTTATAGGAAATTAGTCATTGACAGCGATGCGCTGGTCGGGTAGTTTCTGACCATGTTCGACAACTGCGCCTCTGTCGGAGAATGAACGTCCAGGGCGCCGCTCGTCTCCTTTCCCCGGCGGGGCGAGGCGGGAATTCCCCCGTCCGTCATGGCCGGGCTTGTCCCGGCCATCCACGGCTTGAACACCGCAGTGGCTGCAGAATTCGCGGATGCCCGACACAAGGCCGGGCATGACGGTGGTGGGTCCGGCTCCAAACGAAAAGCGCGCCCGCCCGCGTCGTTAACGGACCATCCACCCCGTTCCGCGGTTTTCGCCCGAAGCCGTCCACCCGGTGTTAAACATGAGCCGGGTCGCGAAAGCTTGGGAGAGATGGCCGTGATACGCCACGCCTTGCGGCTCGTCGTCGTGGTCTGCTGCGGTCTCGGGGTGGTTCCCGCCGCCGCCCAGGACGTCCGTCCTTCCGCCATTCCCGATTTCGACGCGGTCGCCGCCGGCAACCGCGGCTTCGGCGGGTTCTATATCGCCGGCGGCCTCGGCTATGGGCTGCCGGCCCATCGCGACTTCACCATCGTTGATGGCTTCGCCTGCCCGGGCGCCGGCATTCCCTTTCTCGGGCCGGTCTCGGTTGGCGGCGGGTCGGGCTGCCGCACGTCGGCGGGCCTCGCCGGCCTGACCGCCCATGTCCTCGCCGGCTGGAATGCCGGCGGGCCGAACGGCTGGATCTCCGGCCTCGAGTTCCGCGGGCGGCTGGGGCGCGAGGGCGGCACCGGCCGGCTCGGCGGCTCGACCGTCGTCACCATCCCCGGCCTGACGGCCTATACCAACACGGCCTCCGGCACCTATCGCGCCAGCCTCGACGGCGGTCTCGCCGTCACCGGCCGCTGGGGCTATGCCTTCTCCGGCTTCATGCCGTTCCTGCGCGGCGGCCTCGGCGTGGCGCAGCTCACCGAGCAGGTCGATTTCGATGCCACGGGTTCGCGGTCCTGTACGCTCGGGCCGCCGGTCTCCTGCACCACCGGCGGGCGGGTGGCGAGCCGCACGTCGCGCTGGCTGCCCTCGGCGGTCTTCGGCGCCGGCATCGAGGTGCCCATCGGCCGCGCCTTCGTCCGGCTGGACGGCGAGGTCGAGGCGGTGTTCTCGCCCTCGCAGAACCTGCTGCAGAATCTCGCCGGCCAGACGCTGGTCACGGCGACCGGCACCGGCACCGGCGCGACGCCCGGCACGGTTGGCCAGGCCTCGCTCCGCTCGGAGAACTGGATCGTCTCGCGCAGGATCATGCTCTCCGGTGGCTTCCGGTTCTGACCGCGCCTCACTATGTTCGGGGGCTCTGAGACCGCGGGATGATCCCGGCGGCAATGACCCCGGCGCCGATGACCACCACCCGAATGACGACGCTTCCCTCCGGCCTGACGGTCGTGACGGACGCCACGCCTCACCTCAAGACCGCCTCGATCCAGGTCACGTTCGGCGTTGGCGGCCGTGACGAGCGCGGCGACGAGCACGGGATCAGCCACCTGCTCGAACATATGGCCTTCAAGGGCACGACCAAGCGCACGCCGCGCGGCCTGGCCGAGGAGATCGAGGCTGTCGGCGGCGACCTCAACGCCGCCACCGCCTCGGAGAACACGTCCTACTTCGCCAAGGTGCTGGGCGAGGACCTGCCGGTCGCCATCGACATCCTCTCGGACATCCTGACCGACCCGCAGTTCCACCCGGCCGAGCTGGTCAAGGAGAAGAACGTCATCGTCCAGGAGATCGGCGCCGCCGAGGACGATCCGGACGACGTCGTCGTCGACCATTTCATCGCCGAGGCCTATCCCGGCCAGCCGCTGGGGCGCACCATCCTCGGCACGCCGCAGGCGGTGCGGGCGGCGACCCCGGACAAGCTGCGCGCCTATATGGGCAGATCCTATGCAGCGCCGCGCGCCGTGGTGGCGGCGGCCGGCGCCGTCGATCACGACCGGGTCGTCGACGCCATCGCCCGGGCCTTCGAGAGGCTGCCGCAGGAGGCCCCGCCCGATTGCGAGAGCGCCCGCTATCGCGGCGGCGCGACCACCATCGTCCGGCCGCTGGAACAGACCAACCTCGTCTTCGGCTTCGAGGGCATGAGCTACCGCGACCCCGACATCTATGCCGTCGGCGTCTTCAACAACCTGCTCGGCGGCGGGCTGTCGTCGCGGCTGTTCCAGGACGTGCGCGAGGACCGGGGGCTCTGCTACGAGATCCACTCCTTCCACTGGTCCTACAACGATACCGGCGTCTTCGGCATCTCCGCCGGCACCGACCCGGCGGATGCCGTCGACCTGTTCAACCTCACCATGGACGTGCTCAACGCCACGGTGGACGGGGCGAGCGAGGCCGAGGTCGGCCGCGCCAAGGCGCAGATGAAGGTCGGGCTGCTCGGCGCGCTCGAAAGCTCGTCCTCGCGCACCGACCAGATGGCGCGGCAGGTGCTCGTCTTCGGCCGCACCCTCGATCTCGCGGAGATCGCCGCGCGCATCGACGCCGTCACCGTCGAGGAGGCCCGCGCGGCCGGCGCAAGGCTGGTGCGCTCCTCGCCGATGACCTTTGCCGCGATCGGTCCGAAACGCGGGCTGGACAAGGTGCGGAAGCTGGCGGAACAATTCCGGCCGACATGAACGCCACGACCAAGGTTCCAGCGCCCCGATCGTCAGCAGGCCGGCCCCTGTCGCTGCTGCGGGCGGTGGGCCTCGCCTACAGCGCGCCGGAACCGGTCATCGGCCCGAAGGTCATGCTGCGGATGCCCGACATGGCCGATTACGACGCCTGGATGCGGCTGCGCGAGGCGAGCCGCCGCTTCCTCGTGCCCTGGGAGCCGGCCTGGCCGCCCGACGACCTCAGCCGCACGGCCTTCCGCCGCCGCATCGCCCGCTACCGCCAGGACTGGCGGGATGACCAGGGCTATGCCTTCTTCCTCTACCGCAAGGAGGACGGCGCCCTCGTCGGCGGACTGACGCTGACCAATGTGCGGCGCGGGGTCGCCCAGACCATCTCGCTCGGCTACTGGATGGGCGAGGCCTTTGCCGGCCGCGGCTATATGAGTGCCGGCGTCCGCACCGCGATCCCCTATGCTTTCGGCGTCCTCGGCTTCCGCCGCGTCGAGGCGGCCTGTGTGCCGCAGAACGCCGCCTCGGTGGGGCTGCTGGAACGGGTCGGCTTCACCCGCGAGGGCCTTGCCCGGCAATATCTCTGCATCAACGGCACGTGGATGGACCACGCGCTCTACGCCTTCGTGCAGGGCGACCGGCTCGGCTGAGGCCCGGCCCCGTCAGTCGACGATGAACAGCCTCGCGCCCTGCGGCGCCCGCGACCGGTGCGCCTCGGCGCCGTCCGCCACCTGGTAGCTCATGCCCGGCTTGAGGACGAAGACGCGGCCGTCCTCCAGCGTGGTCTCCAGTTCGCCGGCAAGGCAGAAGAGCACATGGCCCTTCGAGCACCAGTGGTCGGAGACATAACCCGGCGTGTACTCCACCATCCGGACGCGGATGGCATTGTCCGCCGGGCCGAAATGCCGGGTGCGCCAGAGCGCCTCGCCGACCTCGCCGGGATGGCGCGTCGGCTCCACCGTGGACCAGTCGACGGTGCCGAAGGGAATGGCGGTCATTTTCATGGGAGGGGCCTCGGAAGGGAGCTTTGGGCTTGCGGGTGGGGGAAGGGTGGGTCCTCGGGGAAAGGCCTCCCGCGAGGCTTTGCCTGCTGCCATGTGCCGACGCAATGTGGCGCCGTCCTTTGCCGAATGGCGGCGAAGCGATTAGACAGCAGCGATGACCATCTGGGGAAAACTGGCGGGCGCCGCCGCGGGCTTCATGCTGGGCGGACCGATCGGCGCGCTGCTCGGCGCGCTGGCCGGCCATTTCATCGTCGACGAGCGCCTGCTGGCCCCCGAGCAGGGCCCGCCGCTGCAATCCGTCGTCTTCACCATCGGGCTGATCGCGCTGGCCGCCAAGATGGCCAAGGCCGACGGTGTGGTCACCCGCGACGAGGTCGCCGCCTTCCGCCGCCTGGTGGCCGTGGCTCCCGAGGACGAGGCCCATGTCGCCCGCCTCTTCGACCTCGCCAAGCAGAGCACCGCCGGCTTCGACGCCTATGCCCGCCAGCTGGCCGAGCTCCTGAAGGACGAGCCGGACACGCTGGAGGACCTGATCGACGGCCTCTTCGGCATCGCCACCGCCGACGGCGCCGTCCATGCTGCCGAACGGGCCTATCTCGCCGAGGTCGCCAGCATTTTCGGCCTGTCCGAGCCGGCCTTTGCCCGCATCGAGGCCCGCCATGTGGTTGCCGGCCCGCGCGACCCCTACCGTGTCCTCGGCATCGCCCCCGATGCCGCCGACGGCGAGATCAAACAGGCCTGGCGCGCTCTCGTCCGGCAATATCATCCCGACCGCCTGATCGGGCGCGGCGTTCCCGCGGAATTCGTCGCCATCGCCACCGGCAAGATGGCCGCCATCAACGAGGCCTATGATGCCCTGCGCCGGGCGAGGGGCTTCGCATGACCGGCTCCTGCGACCACGACCACCACCACGACGACGGCCCGCTGGAGCGCCCCGATTCGCCCTGGGCCGGCGGCCTCGCGCTGTCGCCGAACCACGACGCGCGCCGCGCCCCCGTCGACATCCTGCTGATGCACTATACCGGCATGCCGGACGGCCTGGCGGCGCTGCGGCGGCTCTGCGACCCGAACCCGCCGCGTGTCTCCGCCCATTACGTCGTCTTCGAGGACGGCGAGATCGTCCAGTGCGTCGCCGAGGGCCGGCGCGCCTGGCATGCCGGCGCCGGTTCCTGGCAGGGCCGCGAGGACGTCAATTCCCGCTCCATCGGCATCGAGATCGTCAATCCGGGTCATGAATGGGGCTACCGGCCCTTTCCCGAGGCGCAGATCGCCGCCGTGATCAACCTGTCGCGCGACATCCTCACCCGCCATGCCATCGCGCCCACCGGCATTCTCGCCCATTCCGACACGGCCCCGGGCCGCAAGCAGGATCCCGGCGAGCTCTTTCCCTGGGGACGGCTCGCCGACGAGGGGGTCGGCCTGTGGGTGTCTCCCGCGCCGCTCCAGCCTGGTCCGACCTACCGCCGCGGCGAGGAGGGCCCGCCCATCCAGGCGCTGCAGGCGCTTCTCGCCATGGCCGGCTACGGCCTCACGGTGACCGGCGTCTTCGATGCCGCCACCGAGGCGGTGGTCACCGCCTTCCAGCGCCACTGGCGGCAGGCGAGGGTGGACGGTATCGCCGACGCCTCGACCCTGCGCACGCTCCGCGACCTCCTGGCGGCGCGCTGACGAAAGGCCATGCGCCACAGCGGCAGGGGTGATCTGTCCCGCGTCAGCCGTGCCACCTTCGACGGCGGGCAGCCCCGCATCGCCCGTGACGGCGCTAGCATGGTCACCAAATCCTTGCCGGAAACCGTTTCTTAACGGCCAGCCGCGTTAATGAGGCGTTGACGACACGAGGCCCGCGGACAGGCCCGGTGGGTCGTGATCGTCACCGACGCCCGTGATGCCATGCCGGTCCTGCGAGAGCCGCCGATTCCGACGCCACAGACGCGCGCCCCCCGCGCGCGTCCGGCGGCAGGGACGCGCCCGTCCGACCGCCGGTCTCGCCCCGTCGGCGCGGTGCGCGGGAGGATCGGCATGACGGCAGAAGGTGGCAGGGGAGGCGCGGGAGACACGTCCCGGCACGTGCCCGTGCTGCTGGCCGAGGTCGTCGCCGCCCTGGCGCCTGCCGATGGCGAGGTCTTCATCGACGGCACCTTCGGCGCCGGCGGCTACAGCCACGCGATCCTCGCGGCGGCCGCCACCCGCGTCGTCGCCATCGACCGCGACCCGACCGCCATTGCCGGCGGCGCCGGGATGGCCGCCCACCATGCGGGCCGGCTCACCCTCGTCCACGACCGCTTCGCCCGGCTCGACGCCATCGCCGCCGAAAGCGGCCACCCGGCCGTCGACGGTGTCGTTCTCGACATCGGCGTCTCCTCCATGCAGATCGACGAGGCCGAGCGCGGCTTCTCCTTCCGCTTCGACGGGCCGCTCGACATGCGCATGGCGCGCGAGGGGGAGAGCGCCGCCGATCTCGTCACGCGGCTCGAGGAAACCGCCCTCGCCAACCTGATCTACACCTATGGCGAGGAGCGCCTGTCGCGGCCCATCGCCAGGGCCATCGTCCGCGAGCGGGCGGTGGCGCCGATCCTCACCACCCGGCGCCTTGCCGACATCGTCGCCCGCGTCGTGCGCTCCAAGCCCGGCGACATCCACCCGGCCACCCGCACCTTCCAGGCGCTGCGCATCGCCGTGAACGACGAGCTCGGCGAGCTCGAAGCCGCGCTCGACGCCGCCGAGCGGGTGCTGAAGCCGGGCGGGCGGCTCGCCGTCGTCACCTTCCACTCGCTGGAAGACCGCATCGTCAAGCAGTTCCTCGTCGACCGCTCCGGCAAGAGCCCCGGCGGTTCGCGCCACGCCCCGGCGAGCCGGCCGCCCGAGCCGACCTTCACCCTCCTGACCCGCAAGGCAGTGGCGGCCTCCGAGGCCGAGAGCCGGGTCAATCCGCGCGCCCGCTCCGCCAAGCTGCGCGCCGCCGCCCGCACCGCCGCTGCCGCGAGGACCCGCCGATGATGCGCCTCCTCAACATCGTGGTTCTGGCGGCGCTCGTCTCCGCGGCAGCCTATGTCTACAGCATCAAATATGAGGCGGCCCGCCATGCCGGGCAGGTCGCCAAGCTGCAGCTGGAAATCAAGCAGGAGCGCGAGGCCATCGCCGAGCTGAAGGCCCAATGGGCGCAGCTCAACAGCCCCGACCGGCTGCAGGCGCTGGCCGAGAAGCACCTGCGGCTGCGGCCGCTCGCCATCAACCAGTTGCACGACCTCGCGGGTCTGCCCGACAAGCCGGTGATCGACCCTGATCCGATCGGCTCCATGCTGGAAGCCCTGGGCTCCGGGGCCGATCCCGTGACGACGGGGTCGGTGCCGGGCATGCCGCTGCCGCAACGCCGCCCGGCAGGAGGCCGCTGATGACCCAACGGCCGTCCTTCCTGATGCGTGTCCGCCACGCCATCGCCTGGGTGCTTGCCGGTCCGCAATCGGAGCGACTGAAGAAGGCCAAGGCACGCGTCCGCCTCGCCATGCTCGGCTTCGCCGCGCTCTACGGCGCCATCGCCGTCAGCCTGGTTCTCTATGTGGTCCGCTACGACCGGACGTCCGAGTCGGGCGTGCGCAGCGCCGATGCGGTGTCCTCGACCCGGCCGGACATCCTCGACCGCAATGGCGAGGTGCTGGCCACCGACGTGCGCGCCATCTCGCTCTATGCCGAGCCGAAGAAGCTCGCCGCCAGTTTCGACGTGGACGAGGCGACCGAACTGCTCACCGCCGTCCTGCCCGATCTCGATGCCCGCGAGGTGCGCGAGCGCCTGCGCTCGGGCCGGGGCTTCGTCTGGCTACGGCGCGAGATCTCGCCGACCCAGCGCGACCAGATCCACCGGCTCGGCATACCCGGCGTCGGCTTCCTGCGCGAGGCCAAGCGCTCCTATCCCAATGGGCCGACGCTGTCCCATGTCCTCGGCATGGTCAATGTCGACAACCAGGGCCTCGGTGGCATCGAGCGCTACATCGACAACCAGGGCCTCGCGGAGCTGCACCGCGCCGGCTTCATCACCGACCGCAACCAGGCCTCGGTTCAGCTCTCCATCGACCTGCGCGTCCAGCATGTGCTGCGCGACGAACTGGTGCAGGCCCATCAGAAGTTCCGTGCCAAGGCGGCCGCCGGCGTCCTCGTCAACGTCAATACCGGCGAGGTCGTGGCGCTGGCCTCGATCCCCGACTATGACCCCAACCGGCCCTCGACCGCCGCCGGATTCGATCGCGCCAACCGCATCACCACCGGCGTTTACGAGATGGGTTCGGTGATGAAGTCGCTGACCACCGCCATGGCGCTGGATTCCGGCCGGTTCACCATCAACTCGACGCTCGATGCCCGCTTTCCCATGGCCGTCGGCCGCCACCAGGTGAGGGACTTCCACGCCCAGCGGCGTGTCCTCACCCTGCCCGAGGTCTTCACCTTCTCCTCCAATATCGGCACCAGCCGCATGGCGCTGACCCTTGGCGGCGACCACCAGCGCGCCTTCCTGCGCCGGCTCGGCCAGTTCGACCGCGTCATCACCGAGATCGGGCCTTCGACCGCACCGCTCGTGCCGCGCCGCTGGGCCGATATCACCGCCGCCACCGTCTCCTTCGGCCACGGCATGTCGGTGGCGCCGCTCCAGGCGGTGATGGGCACCGCCGCCCTCGTCAATGGCGGCCGCCTGATCCCGCCGACCTTCCTGCGCCGCACGGCGGAGGAGGCCAATGCCGTCGCCCGCCAGGTCATCCGTCCCGAGACCTCGCAGGCCATGCGCTTCCTGATGCGGCTCAATTCCGAGCGCGGCTCCGGCCGGCGCGCCGAGGTCGACGGCTTCTATGTCGGCGGCAAGACCGGCACCTCGGAAAAGGTCATCGGCGGCCGCTATTCCAAGGACAAGAACATCAATTCCTTCATGGCGATCTTCCCGTCCGACCAGCCGCGCTACCTGCTCCTCGTCATGCTCGACGAGCCGCGGGGCATCCCGGAGACCCATGGGCTGGCCACCGCCGGCTTCAACGCCTCGCCGACGGCCGGCCGCATCATCGCCCGCTCCGCGCCGCTGCTCGGCCTGCAGCCGCGGTTCGACATGCCCCCGGCCATGCAGGCGATCCAGGCCGGCTACCGCATGCCCGGACGCTGAGTCGCGGGGCCGCCCCATGGCCGCCACAGTGCCAACCTGATATCCGCGAACAGAGAACGCCGAATCCCGTGCCGCCCATGGACCTTTCCGCCCTGCTCGCCGAGGACGCGCCGCCGGCGCTCGCCGGCCTCGCCGTCTCAGGCCTGACCGCCGACAGCCGGGCCGTCGGGGCGGGAACCGTCTTCTTCGCGCTGAAAGGGGAGAAATCCGACGGCATGGCCTATGCGGCCGCCGCCGCGGCGGCGGGTGCCGCCGCCATCGTCACCGACAAGACCGATGCGCCGGCCGCGGTCGGCGGCGTCCCCGTCGTCGCCGTCGCCCATGCGCGCCTGAGCCTCGCCCTGGCGGCGAGCCGCTTCCACGCCCGCCAGCCCTGCACCATCGCCGCCGTCACTGGCACTTCGGGCAAGACCTCCGTCGCCGCCTTCCTGCGCCAGATCTTCGCCGCCGAAGGCCATCTGGCCGCCTCCATAGGCACGGTCGGGGTCGTCCGGCCCTCCGGCGAGGTCTATGGCGGGCTGACGACGCCCGACCCGGTGACGCTGCACCAGACGCTCGACACGCTCGCCGGCGAGGGCGTCACCCATGTCGCCTTCGAGGCCTCCTCGCACGGCCTCGACCAGCGCCGGCTCGACGGGGTGCGCATCCGGGCGGCTGGCTTCACCAATCTGTCGCGCGACCATCTCGACTATCACCACACGTTCGAGGCCTATCGCGCCGCCAAGCTCAGGCTCTTCACCGATCTCCTGCCGGCGACCGGCACCGCCGTCGTCATGGCGGGCGCCGAGGGTGAGCCCTTCATCGCCGCGGCGCGGGCGCGCGGCCAGCGGCTCATCGTCATCGGCCGTGATCCGGCGCTCGCCGCCGACGGCATCGCCATCCTCTCCGAGGCCATTGCCGGCGCCGCCCAACGGGTCGAGATCGCCGCCTTCGGCCGCCGCCATGCCATCCGCATTCCCCTGCTCGGCCGCTTCCAGATCGACAATGCGCTGGTTGCGGCGGGGCTCGCCATCGGCTGTGGCATGGTCCCGGACCGGGCCTTCGCCGCCCTCACCAGCCTCGAGGGGGCCAGGGGCCGCCTCGAATTCGTCGGCGCCAAGGACGGTGCCCCGGTCGTCGTCGACTATGCCCACAAGCCCGGCGCCCTGGAGACCGTGCTGGACGCCGCCCGCCCCTTCGCCACCGGTCGCCTCGTGGTGGTGGTCGGCTGCGGCGGCGACCGCGATCCCGGCAAGCGACCGATGATGGGGCGCATCGCCGTCGACAAGGCCGACCGCGTCATCGTCACCGACGACAATCCGCGCTCCGAGGACCCGGCGGCGATCCGCGCCCAGATCCTTGCCGCTGCCCCCGGCGCGGAGGAGATCGGTGACCGCGCCGAGGCGATCCGCGCCGCCATCCGCGACCTCGCGGCGGGCGATCTCCTGGTCATCGCCGGCAAGGGCCACGAGACCGGCCAGATCGTCGGCGCCACGACGCTGCCCTTCTCCGACCACGAGGTCGCGGCCGCCGCCATCCGCGCCTATTCCTCCTCCAGCCCCGCCGTGAAAGGGCCCGCCGCATGACCCAGCCGCCGCTGTGGACCACCGAAGCGCTGGCCCGCGCCATGGGCGGCCGCCTGACCGGCCAACCGGCCGCCACGGTCTCGGACATCTCCATCGACACGCGCAGCCTCGTCGCCGGCGAGGCCTATGTCGCCATCAAGGGCCTCGCCCATGACGGTCATGCCTTCGTCCAGGCGGCGCTCGACAAGGGCGCGGCGGTCGCCGTGGTGTCGCAGGACTGGGCGCAGGCGGCCCCTCCCGGCGCCTATATCGTCGTCGCCGACCCGCTGAAGGCGCTGGAAAAGGCCGGCGCCGTCGCCCGGGCCCGCACCGCCGCCAGGATCGTCGCGGTGACCGGCTCCATCGGCAAGACCTCCACCAAGGAGGCGCTGGCCCATGTTCTCTCCCGCGAGGGCCGCACCCACGCGCCGCCGAAGAGCTTCAACAACCATATCGGCGTGCCGCTGACGCTCGCCCGCATGCCGGCCGGGAGCCAGTTCGGCGTCTTCGAGATCGGCATGAACCATGCCGGCGAGATCACGCCACTCAGCCGCATGGTGAAGCCCGACGTCGCCGTCATCACCAATGTCGAGGCCGTGCATATCGAGAACCTCGGCACGATCGAGGCCATCGCCGACGCCAAGTCGGAGATCTTCGCCGGTGTCGAACATGGCGGTGCGGCGGTCCTGCCGCGCGACAGCCGGCATTTCGAGCGGCTCGCCCGGGCGGCGCGCGCCGCCGGCATCGAGACGATCGTCACCTTCGGCGAGCACGAGGAGGCCGACATCCGCCTGCTCCGCGCCGTCCTCGCCGCCGATTGTTCGACCGTCTTCGCCCGGGTGATGCAGACCGACGTCACCTACAAGCTCGGCTCGCCCGGCCGGCACCTTGTGATGAACTCGCTCGCCATCCTCGCGGCCGCCAAGCTCGCCGGCGCCGATCTCGCCCTTGCCGCCCTGACGCTCGGCGAGACGCGCGCCGTCGCCGGCCGGGGCGAGCGCAGCCAGCGGCGCCTCGCCTCGGGCTCCTTCACCCTGCTCGACGAGAGTTACAACGCCAACCCGGTCTCGGTGCGCGCCGCGCTCGCCGTGCTCGGCACGGCACCGAAAGGCCCGGAAGGCCGCCGCCTCGCCGTCCTCGGCGACATGCTGGAACTCGGTCCCGAGGCCGCCGAACTCCATGCCGGCCTCGCCGAGGCGGTCGACAAGGCCGGCATCGACCTCGTCTTCTGCTCCGGGCCGCTGATGGAAAACCTCTGGAAGGCCCTGCCGGCGCACCGGCGCGGCGCCTGGGCCGCAACCTCCGCCGAACTCGGTGCCCTGGTAATCCGCGCGCTCCGGGCCGGCGACGTCGCCATGGTCAAGGGCTCGCGCGGCAGCCTGATGGCGCAGCTCGTCGAGACGCTGAAGCAGAAATTCCCGCCCGTCCCGGCCGACGAGCACCAGGGGGCCGTCTGACGGTCCGCCGCGGCGGGCTTTGCGTCCGTCCCGCGGCAGGGCATATCGGAGCGGAAGAGACCGGGGGCGGCAGCGGTGATTCGCGCCGGACACCGCGGCGTGACGGACCGAAAGACGACGACACCGATGTTCGCCTTCCTTGCCGAATTCTCCGGCGTCTTCTCGCCGCTGAACATCTTCCGCTACATCACGTTCCGCACCGGCGGGGCCATTTTCACGGCCCTGATCTTCGTCTTCCTGTTCGGTCCGGGCCTGATCCAGCTCCTGCGCCTCAAACAGGGCAAGGGCCAGCCGATCCGCGCCGACGGGCCGGAGTCGCACCAGGCCAAGAAGGGCACGCCCACCATGGGCGGCCTGATGATCCTCTCCGGCCTGCTGGTGGCGACGCTGCTCTGGGCCAATCTGCGCAGCCCCTATGTCTGGATCCTGCTCTTCGTCATGCTCGGCTTCGGCGCCATCGGCTTCTATGACGATTATCTCAAGGTGACCAAGCAGAGCCATGCAGGCTTCTCCAGCAAGGCCCGGCTGGCGCTGGAATTCCTCATTGCCGGCCTCGCCGTCACCGCGGTGATGATGGTGACGCGCGAGCCGCTCAACACCTCGATCTTCTTCCCCTTCATCAAGGACCTGTCGATCAATATCGGCTATCTGATGATACTATTCGGGGCTTTCGTCATTGTCGGGTCGGGCAATGCGGTGAACCTCACCGACGGCCTCGACGGCCTCGCCATCGTGCCGGTGATGATCGCCGCCGGCACTTTCGGGATCATCGCCTATCTCTCCGGCAACGCCTTCTTCGCCAATTACCTGCAGATCACCCATGTGCCCGGCACCGGCGAGATCATCGTCATCATCGGGGCGCTGATAGGGGCCGGCCTCGGCTTCCTGTGGTTCAACGCGCCCCCCGCCCAGATCTTCATGGGCGATACCGGCTCGCTGGCTCTGGGCGGCCTCATCGGCACCATCGCCGTGGCGGTGAAGCACGAGATCGTGCTGCTCGTCGTCGGCGGCCTCTTCGTGCTCGAGGCGGTCTCGGTCATCGTCCAGGTCGTTTCCTACAAGCTCACCGGCAAGCGCGTCTTCCGCATGGCGCCGATCCACCACCATTTCGAGAAGAAGGGCTGGTCCGAGTCGCAGGTCGTGGTCCGCTTCTGGATCATCGCCTTCGTCCTCGCACTGGCCGGCCTGTCGACGCTGAAGCTGCGGTGACATGATCCCCGTCTCCACCTTCAAGGGCGCCACCGTCGCCGTCTTCGGCCTCGGTGGCTCGGGCCTCGCCACCTGCGCCGCGCTGGCGGCCGGCGGCGCCCGCGTCATCGCCTGGGACGACAGTTCCGCTTCCGTCGCCAGGGCCGCCGCGGCCGGCCACGAGACTGCCGACCTGCGCGGCCTCGACTGGTCCGGCGTCGCCGCCCTGGTCCTCGCCCCCGGCGTGCCGCTGACCCATCCGGCGCCGCACTGGAGCGTCGGCCTCGCCCATGCCCGCGGCGTCGAGATCCTCGGCGACATCGAGCTCTTCTGCCGCGAGCGCCGCGCCACCACGCCGCACGCGCCCTTCGTCGCCATCACCGGCACCAACGGCAAGTCGACCACAACGGCGCTGATCACCCACATCCTCGGCGCGGGCGGCCGCGATCCGCAGATGGGCGGCAATATCGGCACGGCGATCCTGTCGCTCAGCCCCCCCGCCGCCGGCCGCAGCCATGTCATCGAATGCTCCTCCTTCCAGATCGACCTGACACCCTCGATCGACCCTTCCGTCGGCATCTGCCTCAATATCACGCCCGACCATCTCGACCGCCACGGCACGCTCGACCTCTATGCCGGCGTCAAGGAGCGGCTCGTCGCCGGCGTGCAGCCGGGCGGCACCGCCATTCTCGGCATCGACGACCGCCACAGCCAGGCCATGGCCGACCGCGCCGAGCGTGCCGGGCACCGCACCGTGCGCATCTCCATCCGCAATCCCGTCGCCGACGGTCTCTGCCTCGACGGGGCCGACATTCTCCGCATGAAGGCGGGGGCGGCGGTGGAGCGGTTCTCCCTCGCCAATGCGGGGGCCCTGCGCGGCACCCACAATGCCCAGAACGCCATGGCCGCCTATGCCGCCTGCGAGGCGCTCGGCCTGACCCATGGCGAGATCGTCCGCGCCATGCTGACCTTTCCCGGCCTCGCCCACCGCATGGAGCAGGTCGGGCGGATCGGCGCCGTGCTCTTCGTCAACGATTCCAAGGCGACCAATGCTGATTCCGCCGAGAAGGCGCTGGCCGCCTTCTCCGACATCTACTGGATCGCCGGCGGCACCCCGAAGGAGGGCGGCATCGCCCCGCTGGCGCGCTTCTTCCCGCGCATCCGCAAGTCCTACCTGATCGGCCAGTCGGCCGAGGATTTCGCCCGGACCCTCGGCGCCCATCCCCATGTCGTCGCCGGCACGCTCGACAAGGCGGTGGCCCTGGCGGCGGCCGATGCCGCGGCGGACGGCGCCGCCAATCCTGTCGTCCTGCTCTCGCCGGCCTGCGCCAGCTACGACCAGTTCCCCAATTTCGAGGTGCGCGGCAAGGCTTTCCGCGACCTCGTGCTCGCCATGCCGGGTGTGGAGAAGGCCTGAGACGGGCCATCCTCCCCGGGCGACGGACGGTCCGTTTCGGAGAGGAAAGCAGGGCCCGACCCTTACCCTCCCCTTGTCGCTCCGCTCCAAGGCGAGGGGGACTACGGCGTCCCGCGACGTGTTCGACGGCTGCGCCAGGCGCGTCGGATGCAGGAGGGCCTGAACGTCAAAGTCCCCCTCTCCTCGCGAGAGCGAGGGGAGGGTGCGGGTAGGGCCATGGATGGCGTGGCTCCTGCCACCAGCAAAGACCCCGCGCGCCCCGCGCAGTTAACGAAGCGTTGAGCGGCGCCCTTTAGATTTCCTGAAAGCCGTGTCGCGGACGGCATCAGATGGAACGGGGACGGCGCATGATCTCCAGGGCTGAACGCACGGCCTTCGGCGAATGGTGGTGGACCGTTGACCGGTTGCTGCTCTCGGCGCTGTTCGGGCTGATGCTCGCCGGCATCGTCCTGTCGCTCGCCGCCTCGCCGGCGGTCGCCCATCGCATCGGCCTCGACACCTTCCACTTCGTCAACCGCCAGGTCTTCTTCCTGGTCCCGGCGACGATCGTGCTCATCGCCACCTCCTTCCTGTCGCCCTATTGGGTCCGGCGCCTCGCCTTCGTCGCCTTCCTCGGCGCGCTTGTCCTCGTTGTCGCGACTCTCGTCATCGGCGCCGAGATCAAGGGCTCGCGACGCTGGCTCAGTTTCGCCGGGATCGGCCTGCAGCCCTCCGAATTCCTCAAGCCCGCCTTCGTCGTGCTCGCCGCCTGGCTCTTCGCCGAGAGCGCCAAACGGCCGGAAATGCCGGCCAACCTTCTCGCCATGCTGCTCCTCGGCGCCACCGTGACGCCGCTGATCCTGCAGCCCGATGTCGGCCAGACCTCGCTCGTCATCGCCGTCTGGGCGGCGCTGTTCTTCATGGCGGGCATGCGCTGGCTCTGGGTCTTCGGCCTGGCCGGGGTCGGCGCTGCCGGCATCGCCGCCGCCTATTTCACCTTCCCGCATGTGCGCCGCCGCATCGACAAGTTCATGGAGCCGGGCACCGCCGACACCTTCCAGGTCGACGTCGCCATCGACGCCTTCCAGCAGGGCGGCTGGTTCGGCAAGGGACCGGGCGAGGGGACGGTCAAGCGCATCATCCCCGACAGCCATACCGACTTCATCTTCGCCGTGGCGGCCGAGGAGTTCGGCGCCATCCTCTGCCTGGTCATCATCGCCCTCTTCGCCTTCGTCGTGCTGCGCTCGCTGAACCATGCGCTCAAGGACGAGGACCCGTTCTGCCGCTTCGCCGTCGCCGGGCTCGCCATCCTCTTCGGCCTGCAGAGCTGCATCAACCTGATGGTCAACCTCCACCTGATCCCGCCGAAGGGTATGACCCTGCCTTTCGTCTCCTATGGCGGTTCCTCGCTGATCGCGCTGGCCTTCGGCATGGGCATGCTCATCGCCCTGACCCGGCGACGGCCGCGTGCCGAGACGCTGGCCGAGCTTCATCATTACCAGGCGAACCGGGGCTGACATGAAGCAGCCCCTCGTCCTTGTCTGCGCCGGCGGCACCGGCGGCCATCTCTTCCCCGCCGAGGCCCTGGCGGTGGCGCTTTCCGCCCGCGGCTGCCTCGTCGATCTCGTCACCGACGAGCGGGCGGAGAAATATGGCCGCGCCTTTCCCGCCCGCGCCACCCACATCGTCTCTTCCGCGACCATCGCCTCGAAGAACCCGATCGCCCTGGCGAAGGCCCTCTTCGCGCTCGGCAGCGGCTATCTCCATGCCCGCAAGATCATCACCGTGCTGAAGCCCGCTGCCGTGATCGGCTTCGGCGGCTATCCGACGCTGCCGCCGCTGTTCGCGGCGACGCAGGTCGGCGTGCCGACCCTGATCCATGACCAGAACGCCGTGATGGGCCGCGCCAACCGCCAGCTCTCCGGCCGCGTCACCGCCATCGCCACCTCCTTCCCCGGCGTCCTCGACGGCAACCCGGCGCTCGCCGCCAAGGCGACCTTCACCGGCAATCCCGTCCGCCCGATGGTCATCGCCGCCGCCGCGACCCCCTATGATGCACCGCTGTCCGGCGGGCCGTTCCGGCTCTGTGTCTTCGGCGGCAGCCAGGGCGCCCGGGTCATGAGCGAAATCGTGCCGGCGGCGCTCGAACAGGTGGATGCGGCGCTGCGCGCCCGCCTGCAGGTCGTGCAGCAGGCCCGCGCCGAGGACCAGGCCGCGGTCGAGGCGACCTATGACCGGCTCGGGGTGAGCGCCGCGGTCGCGCCCTTCTTCGTCGATCTGCCGGACCGTCTCGCGGCGGCCCATCTCGTCATCGCCCGCTCCGGCGCCTCGACCGTGGCCGAACTCTCGGTCATCGGACGGCCCTCCATCCTGGTGCCGCTGCCCCATGCGCTCGACCAGGACCAGCTGATGAACGCCGCCACCCTGGCCGCGGCGGGCGCCGCCACGGTGGTCAAGCAGGCCGATTTCACGCCGGACTGGCTCGCCGGCGAACTCTCCCGGCTGCTCGCCGATCCGACGCCCCTCGCCGCCGCCGCCGCCGCTGCCCGCGCCCAGGGCCATGCCGACGCCGCCGACCGGCTCGCCGATCTGGTGATGAAGACGGCGGGGCTGGTGTCGTGACGTCTCGCCTGGAATGCCCCTCCCGCACCCTCCCCGCGCTCCGCGCGGAGAGGGGGACTACGGCCTCCCGGGTACCCGTCCGGCCTTTGCGCCAGGCACGACGCTCGCATGGGCTCGCCGCCGTCATAGTCTCCCTCTCCGCGCAGCGGGGAGGGTAAGGGTGGGGCCCTTCTGGCCTCGATTGCCCAGCCTGCTTTCGACCTTCATGCAGCCCCAATTCTCCCGCTTCTGACCGCACCCTCCGCCTCCGCAAGAAGACGCCCCATGAAACTGCCCCGCGACATCGGACCCATCCACTTCATCGGCATCGGCGGCATCGGCATGTCCGGCATCGCCGAGGTGCTGCTCAATCTCGGCTACAAGGTGCAGGGTTCCGATGCCGCCGAGGGCTACACGATCAAGCGGCTGAAGGACCGGGGCGCCACCATCACCATCGGCCATGCCGCCGAGAACCTCGCCGCCGCCGAGGTCGTGGTCGTCTCCACCGCCATCCGCCGCGACAATCCCGAGCTCGTCGCCGCCCGCGAGCGGCGCATTCCCGTCGTCCGCCGCGCCGAGATGCTGGCCGAGCTGATGCGGCTGAAATCCTGCGTCGCCATTGCCGGCACCCATGGCAAGACGACGACGACCTCGATGGTCTCGACGCTGCTCGACGCCGGCGGCTTCGATCCCACCA
The DNA here is from genome assembly GCF_022843985.1 of Phreatobacter sp. Classification (GTDB taxonomy): domain Bacteria; phylum Pseudomonadota; class Alphaproteobacteria; order Rhizobiales; family Phreatobacteraceae; genus Phreatobacter. The sequence continues at coordinate 49,242 of NZ_JALHMP010000028.1, forward strand.
TCGTCAATGGCGGCATCATCAATGCCCTCGGCACCAATGCCCGCCTCGGCGCCGGCAACTGGATGGTGGTCGAGGCCGACGAAAGTGACGGCTCCTTCCTGAAGCTGCCGGCCGACGTCGCCATCGTCACCAATATCGACCCCGAGCACCTCGACCATTACGGCAATTTCGATGCGGTGAAGACGGCCTTCCGGTCCTTCATCGAGAACCTGCCCTTCTACGGCTTCGGCGTCATGTGCATCGACCACCCGGTGGTGCAGGACATGGTCGGCGCCATCGCCGATCGCCGGGTCGTCACCTATGGCGAGAATCCCCAGGCCGACGTGCGCCTCCTCGACGTCGACCTCACCGGCGGCCAGTGCCGGTTCAAGGTGCAGTTCCGCGACCGCACCGGCGCCCTCCGCGAGGAGATCGACGACCTCGTCCTGCCCATGCCCGGCCGCCACAATGCGCTCAACGCCACTGCCGCCATTGCCGTGGCCCACGAGCTCGGCATGGCCGGCCCGCAGATCCGCAAGGCGCTCGCCGGCTTCGGCGGCGTCAAGCGCCGTTTCACCCGCACCGGCGCCTGGAACGGCGCCACCATCTTCGACGATTACGGCCACCATCCCGTGGAGATCGCGGCGGTGCTGAAGGCGGCCCGCGCCTCCACCGGCAGCCAGGTCATCGCCATCGTCCAGCCGCACCGCTACACGCGCCTCGCCTCGCTGTTCAACGAGTTCTGCACCTGCTTCAACGATGCCGACCATGTCATCGTCGCCGATGTCTATGCGGCCGGCGAACAGCCGATCCCCGGCGCCTCGCGCGACGACCTCGTCTCCGGCCTGCGGACGCGCGGCCATAAGTCGGTCATGGCGCTGGAGAGCCCGGCACGCCTCGCCAGCATCGTCGCCGGCCTCGCCCGGCCGGGCGACTACGTCATCTTCCTCGGCGCCGGCAACATCACCCAATGGGCCTACGCCCTGCCGGGCGAGCTCGAGAAGCTGGCGCGCGACTGAACGGCCGGGGCAAGACGCGGAGGGCCGCCCATGTTCGACGACATCACGCCGCTGCTGCGCCGCCTCGCGCCGGACCTGCGCGGCCGCCTCGCCGCCAACGAGCCGCTGGCGCCGCTGACCTGGTTCCGCGTCGGCGGGCCGGCCCAGATCCTCTTCACGCCCGAGGACGAGGCCGACCTCGCCTATGCCCTGTCGCGATTTCCCGCCGACCTGCCGGTCATGCCGGTCGGCGTCGGCTCCAACCTCATCGTCCGCGACGGCGGCGTCGCGGGGATCGTCGTGCGCCTGCGTCCCCGCGGCTTCGGCGAGGTGACGGTCGCCGGCACGCGCATCACCGCCGGCGCCGTGGCCCCCGACAAGCGCGTGGCGGAGGCGGCGGCCGCCGCCGGCCTCGGCGGGCTCGAATTCTACCACGGCATTCCCGGCACGATCGGCGGCGCCCTCACCATGAATGCCGGCGCCAATGGCGGCGAGACCAAGGACGTGCTGGTCGAGGCGCGTGCCGTCGCCCGCGACGGTGCCGTGCTGACCTTCACCAATGCCGCCATGAATTTCGCCTACCGCAAGTCCGATGTCGGCCGCCCGGTGATCTTCACCGGCGCCGTCTTTCAGGGGCTGCCCACCGACCCCGCCGTCATCCGCGAACGCATGGACGCCGTGCAGCACCACCGCGAGACGGTGCAGCCGATCCGCGAGAAGACCGGCGGCTCCACCTTCAAGAACCCGCCCGGCCATTCCGCCTGGAAGCTCATCGACGCCGCCGGCTGCAGGGGCCTCCGCCTCGGCGGCGCGCAGGTGTCGGAGATGCATTGCAACTTCCTCATCAACACCGGCACCGCCACCGCCGCCGACATCGAGGCGCTGGGCGAGGAGGTGCGCCGGCGGGTGAAGGAGACGAGCGGCGTCGAGCTGCAGTGGGAGATCAAGCGGGTGGGTGTAAGCGGTAAGGCGTAAGACGCTTTACTGTAGGTCGAGTCGTCCCTATGTCTCACGCGACCCGTTGCGTCAGGAGGACACCATGTCGAAGGCTGCTCCGAAGGTGCATGTCTCCAAGATTTCCTCGAAGAGCCAGACCGTGCTGCCGCGCGCGGTCCGCGACCACCTGAAACTCGGCCCGGGCGACAAGGTCCGCTACGTGATCACCGAAAAGGCCGTGATGATCGAGAAGGATGACGACCTGATCGACGATCCCTTCATCACCTTCACGGAATGGGCAAGCCCCGAGGACGACGCGGCCTATGCCGACCTCTGAGCCATTCGACACGCGCCCCGGCACCATCGTCGTCGTCCCGTTTCCCTTCTCCGACCGACTGGCGGAGAAACGCCGCCCGGCCGTCGTGGTGTCGAGTGAACGGCTGGCGGCCATCGGCTTCATATGGGTCGCAATGATCACCAGCATCGGCCGCGGCGATCCCGATGCCGTCGTTGCGATATCGGAGCTAACCGGAACGGGTTTGTCGCATCGCTCCTTTGTTCGCCCCGCCAAGATCGCCTGCATCGAGCCCGCGCGCATCCTGCGCGTCATCGGCGCCCTGCCTCCGCCGGATCTCGTCGCTGTCGTCGATCGCCTGCACGCCTTTGTCGGCACCCCTTCATCCAGCTTGGCCCGGAGCCTCTGACCATGACCAAACCCCATGTCGCCGTCCTCTATGGCGGCTGGTCCGCCGAACGCGAGGTCTCGCTCGCCTCCGGCACGGCCTGCGCCGATGCGCTGGAAAGCCGCGGCTACCGGGTGACGCGGGTTGATGTCGGCCGCGACATCGCGCTCCGCCTGGCCGAACTGAAGCCGGACGTGGCGCTCAACGTCACCCACGGCCGCCCCGGCGAGGACGGCACGCTGGCCGGCATCCTCGAGGTCATGCAGATCCCCTACAGCCATTCCGGCGTCATGGCCTCGGCCCTGTGCATGGACAAGGCCATGGCCAAGAGGGTGATGGCGGCGGCGGGCGTGCCGGTGCCCGGCGGCCTCGTCGTGCCCCGCCGCGAGGCGGCGCGCGAACATCTCCTGCCGCGCCCCTATGTGATCAAGCCCAACACGGACGGTTCGTCCCTCGGCGTCTTCATCGTCACCAGGGACCACGAGCACCCGCCGCAGGAGCTGCACGCTGCGGACTGGGCGCTGGGCGACACCGTGCTGGTCGAGCCCTTCATCGCCGGCAAGGAACTGACCTGCGCCGTCATGGGCGATCGGGCGCTGGGCGTCATCGAGATCACCTTCGCCGGAACCTTCTACGACTACGAGGCGAAATATGCGCCGGGGGGGTCACAGCACCTGATTCCGGCGCCGCTTAAACCAAATATTTACTCTGAGGTCCAAAGACTGTCCCTCGCAGCGCATCAGGCGCTCGGCTGTAAAGGGGTCAGCCGTGCGGACTTCAGATACGACGATACGCCCGGCGGAACCGGGCAGCTCGTCTGCCTCGAAGTCAACACGCAGCCCGGGATGACCGGGACTTCGCTCGTCCCCGACATGGCCGCTCACGAAGGTGTCTCGTTCGCCGAGCTGGTCGAATGGATGGTATTGGACGCGTCTCTCGATCGTTGACCGCCAGGCTCGCCGGAGCCGGGGCGGACGCGCTCGCCCAGGCCAGCGACAGGCTGCGGACCTCCGCCGCCCCGTCGCGCCGGGAAGCCGCGGTCGACGGCTATTCCCGGCCGAGCGCCGCCGGGATTCGCCTGCGCCGGCTGTGGAGCCGCGCCGTCAGTCTCCGCCTGCCGCGCCGCACCGGTCTCGTCGCCACGCTCCTCCTCTTCGCCGCCACCGGGCTCTATGGCGTCCAGCGCGGCGGTCACTGGCCGGTCGTCAACCAGGCACTGCTCGCGGTCGGTGACCGTGCCGCCAACGCCGCCGGCCTGCAGGTCCGCGGCGTCCGCCTCACCGGCAACAGCCAGATGAGCCATGCCCAGGTCCTCGAGGTCGCCGGCGTCCATCCCGAGACCTCGGTGCTGTTCTTCGACGCCGACGAGGCGCGGGAGCGCCTCAAGGCCAATTCCTGGGTCGCCGACGCCACGGTCCAGAAGCTCTATCCCGACCAGATCATGATTTCCGTGGTCGAGCGCGAGCCCTTCGCGCTGTGGCAGCGCGACGGCCGCATCCAGGTCATTGCTGCCGACGGCCGTGTCATCGTCGACCATCTCGATGCCCGCTTCCAGCACCTGCCGCTGATCGTCGGCAAGGGCGCCGAGACACGCGCCCGCGAGATCGTCGGCCTGCTCGGCGACCATCCGGATGTGGCGAAGGCGGTGCGTGCCGCCGTGCTCGTCGCCGAGCGCCGCTGGACCCTCGTCCTCAAGAACGGAATCGACGTGCGCCTGCCCGACACCGACCTCGACCGCGCCATGATCGACCTCGCGCGCCTGGACGGCGAGCGCCGGCTGATGACGCGCGACCTCACCATGATCGACATGCGCGTGCCCGGCCGCGTCACCGTCCGCCTGTCGGAGGATGCGATGAAGGCCCACGAGGCAGCCCTCAAGGAACGCGACCGCGAGCGCGCCCGCCGCCGCGCCCTGCAGGGCCAGCGCATATGACCGCTCCGTTCCGCCACGGCCTGACCCCGAAGATGCGCCCGATTTCGCCGCGGCGCTCGGCGATCATGTGCGTCCTCGACATCGGCACCTCGAAGATCGTCTGCATGATCGTGCGGCTGAGGCCGCGCGAGGGCACCGACATCCTGCCCAACCGCACCCACAAGGCCGAGATCCTCGGCATCGGCCATACCCGCGCCCGCGGCATGAAGGCCGGCGCCATCGCCGACATGGCCAAGGCCGAAGCGGCGATCCGCCAGGCGGTGGATGCCGCCGAGCGCATGGCCGAGGTCCAGGTCGACCGCGTCATCGTCACGGTCTCCGCCGGCCGGCTCGGTTCCGAGCACTACGAGGCCCGCGTCACCTGCCCGACGCCCCGCGTCGAGGAACAGGACCTGCACCGCGTGCTGCAGGCCGCCTCCGACCATTCGGTGCGGCAGGGCAGGGCGGTGCTCCATTCCATGCCGATCGGGTTCCGCCTCGACGACACGCGCGGCATCAAGGACCCGCGCGGTATGCTCGGCTCCTCGCTCGGCGTCGACATGCATGTCGTGACCTGCGACGCCGCCACCGCCCGCAACCTCATGCTCTGCATCGAGCGCTGCCACCTGACGGTCGAGGCGCTTGTCGCCGCCCCCTTCGCCGCCGGCCTCGCGGTGCTGACCGACGACGAGGCCGAACTCGGCACGGTCTGCCTCGACATGGGCGCCGGCACCACGACGCTGTCGGTCTTCGCCGGCGGCCACTTCGTCCATGCCGATGCCGTGGCGGTGGGCTCCCACCACGTCACCATGGACATCGCCCGCGGCCTTTCGACGCGGCTCTCCGACGCCGAGCGCATCAAGGTGCTGAACGGCGCCTGTTTCGCCGCCAAGTCCGACGAGCGCGACATCGTCAACGTGCCCTCCATCGCCGAGGACGAGCGCGACATTCCCCATTCGGTGTCGCGGGCGCAGATCATCCGCATCATCCGCCCGCGCATCGACGAGATCCTCGAAATGGTGCGCGACCGGCTGGTCGCCGCCGGCTCCGCGGCCGAGGTCGGCCGCCGCCTCGTACTCACCGGCGGCGGCGCGCAACTGCCCGGCCTCGCCGATCTCGCCGCCCAGGTCTTCGGCCGCCAGGTCCGGGTCGCCCGGCCGGTCGGCATCACCGGATTGCCCGACAGCGCCAAGGGGCCGCCCTTCGCCGCCGCGGTCGGGCTCACCGTCTATCCGCAGATCGCGGGTGCAGAGCATTTCGAACCGCAGCGGCGCTTCCTCGCCGCCACCGGCACGGACGGCTATTTCACCCGGGTCGGCCGCTGGATCAGGGACAGTTTCTAGACCCATACCCGGCCGCAGCCATGCGGTCCGGGCCTCCCAACGCGAAGCCGGTTGCCGCCGGCGAAGCACCGACAGTAGAACAGCGACGTGGCAGTCGCGTGAGTGATTCGAACGAGGCTCATGATGACCATCAACCTGAAGATGCCCGACATTCGGGAACTGAAGCCCCGGATCACCGTATTCGGCGTCGGCGGCGCGGGCGGCAACGCCGTCAACAACATGATCGAGGGCGGCCTGCAGGGCTGTGACTTCGTTGTCGCCAACACCGACGCCCAGGCGCTGTCCTCCGCCAAGGCCGAGCGCATCATCCAGATGGGTCTGGCCGTGACCTCCGGCCTCGGCGCCGGCTCGCACCCGGAAGTGGGCGCCGCGGCTGCGGAAGAGGTCATCGACGAGATCCGCGACCAGCTCTCCGGTTCGCACATGGCCTTCATCACCGCCGGCATGGGCGGCGGCACCGGCACGGGTGCTGCCCCGGTCATCGCCCGCATTGCCCGCGAGCTCGGCATCCTCACCGTCGGCGTCGTCACCAAGCCCTTCCACTTCGAGGGCGTGCGCCGCATGAAGACGGCCGAGGCCGGCATTGTCGAGCTGCAGAAATCGGTCGACACGCTCATCGTCATCCCCAACCAGAACCTGTTCCGGGTGGCGAACGAGAAGACGACCTTCACCGACGCCTTCGCCATGGCCGACCAGGTGCTCTATTCGGGCGTCGCCTGCATCACCGACCTGATGGTCAAGGAAGGCCTGATCAACCTCGACTTCGCCGACGTCCGCGCCGTCATGCGAGACATGGGCAAGGCGATGATGGGCACGGGCGAGGCCACCGGCGAACGCCGCGCCATCACTGCCGCGGAAGCCGCCATCGCCAATCCGCTGCTCGACGAGACCTCGATGAAGGGCGCCCGCGGCCTCCTCATCTCGATCACCGGCGGCAACGACCTCACCCTCTTTGAGGTGGACGAGGCGGCGACCCGCATCCGCGAGGAGGTCGACCCGGAAGCCAACATCATCCTCGGCGCCACCTTCGACTCCGCCCTCGACGGCACGATCCGCGTCTCGGTCGTCGCCACCGGCATCGACCTGTCGGCCCAGGGCACCAATACCCAGACCATCGCCGAGATGACCGCCAAGCTGCGCCAGAGCGCACAGCGCATGGCCCAGCTGCAGCAGCCTGCCCCGGCCCCCGCGCCCCAGCCGGTCGCCCCGGCCGCGGTCGAGGCCGAGCCGCAGATCTATGACCTGCCGCCCGCCGACATGCCGGCCCCGGCCGCCGTGGTCACCGAGAGCGAGGTCGTCCTGCAGCCGGTGGTCGCCAAGCCGGCGCTGTTCCGCGAGGCCCCGGTGGAACTCGACCAGCCGCTGATGCCGCCGCGCGACGAGCCGATCCCCTCGCGCGACTTCATCCCGCCGGCCGCCGAGAAGCCGATGCGCCCCGTGCGCATGCCGACCCAGGACGAACTGCCGCCGATCGTCCGCCAGCAGATGCGCGCCGAGCCGGCCGTGGCCCCGCGCGCCGAGGACAATCCGGTGGAGCGCAAGCGCACCTCGCTGATGGAGAAGCTCCAGTCGATCGGCTTCACCCGCAAGCCCGAGGTCGCCGAGGCTCCCGCCCCGGCGCCGCGCGCCGCCCCGCCGCTGCAGCCGGCCCGGCCG
>NZ_JALHMP010000029.1 GCF_022843985.1 Phreatobacter sp.
CCAAAGGGCGACTGAAACCCATCTCCCAACCCGGAGGCCGGAAGCACCATGCACCAGAAGGTGACTGAGAAGCTTCAGAGACGCGAAGCCGGGCCGGTCAAAGCGCGGCGCCGCGTCGATGGGCGGTTTATAGGCCAGCCCCGTTCGGACTGTCAACACGGATCCGGGAAAAAAATGACGTCCCGACGACAGTGCCTGCCGCCGGGCCCGAAGCCCCGTAACCGTGTACGCCATCAGGTCTTTGATTGGATGGTCCAATCGGCGATTCGACAAGGACTTTTCCACAGCGGGCCCCGACTCCCGATACCATTCCGGCGGGCGCGGCGCTCGCTCCGCGAACCGCCAGCCGCCCCGGCCGCCGCCCGGCCCGGCCCGGGCCGGCCGCGCCCCGCCAGGATCATGTCCACCCCGCCCCAGGCGCCGGGATCCCGCTTCTCCTGCGACCGCACCCGGTGCGCCGACGAACAGCCTCCGGTGGCCCGCAGCCCTGACGGCGCCACATTTTTCGCTCTTTCCTCGCCTGGGCCTCGATGCGGTCCATTGCTTGACGGATGGAGGCGGTGCGGGCAACGTCCGCCGCGCATCGCTGGCCGGGCGCCGCCCGGCGAGATCGATCGGAGAATTCGCGTTTGCTTCTGTCTGGCCGATCGTCCTTTCCTCATCACGGCGGCCCCAGCGCGACGCTCGGGGACGAGGCGCCGCTGTCGAGTGACGGCCGGGAGCGCCGCGGCATCGACGCCCGGCGCGTCAATGTCCGCTGGCTCTCGGGAACGGTCCTCACCGGCCTATGCGGCGCCGGGCTGATGGGCGGAGCGGTCTGGGCGGCGCTGGAGAACCCCACCCGTCCCCCGGCCCCCGCCGAGATCGTCCAGCCCCTCGCCCGCGGCGCCGGTGCGGCCTCCGACCGGCCGACCAACACCGCCCGCAAGGGCGACCGCCTCACCCCCCTCGCCGATCTGTTCTCGTCGTCCAAGCAGACGATCCGCGTCTCCCAGACGACCCGGGTTGGCGATCGCGAGATCATCCGTGTCCGGCCGCACACCCGCGTGGTCGCCAACCTCGTCCAGACATCCAGCGGCAATCACGACATTCCCGAATTCAACCCGCTGCGCCTGCTCGCCGGCGACACGGCCGAGCGCGCCGAGGAACAGGCGCCCGACACCGATGGCGAGGTGACCCTCGTCATGCGTGACATCGCCTCCCTGCCCCCCCAGCAGCGCACCATGGTGACCCTGTCGACCGAGGAGATCCTCGGCCAGGTGCGCGAGGCGGCAAGCCAGACGGATCTGGCCGTCCCCCTGGTGCTCCCGGCGGGTAGCCCCCTCAACCGCCCCTTGCCCGTCGGCGCGGTCCTCGACCCCGATGATCCCAATGTGGTGCGCGTCGCCAAACGGGCCGCCGAGGCCGCGGCCGACGCCGCGCCGCCGGACCGCACGGTCATCGCCAAGACGGGCGACACCATCACCTCGGTCCTGCTCGAGCTCGGCGCGGTGCGCGACGACGTCCGCCTCATCGCCGCCGCCTTCACCCGCGGCGGGCGCGAGATCACGCTCCGGGACGGCCAGCGCATCCGCGTGCTCTTCGCCCAGGGCGCCTCGGGCCGCAGCCAGCCGGTCCGGGTCATCCTCGTCGGCGAGCGCGGCACCCCGGAGGCCGCGGTCGCCCAGACCGACGAGGGTCGCTATGTCGCGGTGGAAGATCCCGCCGAGGCCCTCAACGTCACCGACGAATCGGACGACGACGACGATGGCTCCGGACTGCGCCTCTTCGCCGCGATCTACGAAACGGCCCTGCGCCAGGAGATTCCGCGTCCCATCATCGACGAACTCATCCGCGTCTTCGGCAACGATGTCGACTTCTCGCGCCGCGCCGGCACCAACGACCTGTTCGAGGTCCTCTATGCCTCCGACGACGAGGGCGAGGCGGGTCGCGGCGACATTCTCTATGCCTCGATCACCACCGCCGGCGAGACCCGCCGCTACTACCGCTTCCATTCCACCGCCGACGGCATCGTCGACTATTACGACGAGCAGGGAAAATCGGCCCGCAAGTTCCTCATCCGCAAGCCCATCGCCGGCGGCCAGATGCGCTCCGGCTTCGGCATGCGCCGCCACCCCGTCATGGGCTATTACAAGATGCATTCCGGCGTCGACTGGTCCGACCGGATCGGCACGCCGATCGTCGCCGCCGGCAACGGCGTCATCTCCAAGGCGGGCTGGTCCGGCGGCTATGGTCGGCGCATCGAGATCGAGCACGCCAACGGCTACACCTCGACCTATTCCCACCTGTCGGGCTTCGCCCGCGGCATCAGCGAGGGCGCGCGCGTCCGCCAGGGCCAGGTGATCGGCTATCTCGGCAATTCCGGCCTCTCGACCGGCCCGCACCTGCATTACGAGGTGATGGTCAACGGGCGCTTCGTCGATCCGATGCGGGTCCGCGTCCCCCGCGGCCGCGAACTGGCCGGCCCGATGCTCGCCGCCTTCCGCGCCGAGCGCGAGCGCATCGACAACCTGATGACGCGCGACCGGGCCGAGACGCGCGTCACCGCGGCGGCACCCTCGCGCTGACACCTATGCGGCGGCGCCCCGCGCCGCGCCGCCGAGCCAGGCGTCGAAATCGGCCAGCGCCCTGGCGCTCAGCACCCGCTTGCGCGCCTGGGTCTTGGCATTGCCCCGCAGCCGCTCGCCATCCGGACCCTTGTTCGGCGCCGGTTCTGACAAGGGCGGGAACAGGCCGAAATTGACATTCATCGGCTGGAACGAGCGCGGCCCCTCGTCGATGGTCGACACATGGCCGCCGGTAATATGGTTGATGAGGGCGCCATGGGCCGTCGTCACCGGCGGCAGCGACGGCTCCCGGCCCAGCCGCTCGGCCGCCGCGAACCGCCCGACCATGCCGCCGATGGCGGCGCTCTCCACATAGCCCTCGCATCCGGTGATCTGGCCGGCGAAGCGCAGCCGCGGCTCGACCTTCAGCCGCAGGGTCTGGTCGAGCACCTTCGGCGAGTTCAGATAGGTGTTGCGGTGGATGCCGCCGAGCCGCGCGAACTCGGCCTTCTCAAGGCCGGGGATCATGCGGAAGATGGCGGCCTGCGCGCCATATTTCAGCTTGGTCTGGAAGCCGGTCATGTTGAACAGCGTGCCGAGCTTGTTGTCCTGCCGCAATTGCACGACGGCATAGGCCTTGACCGTGGGATTGTGCCGGTTGGTGAGCCCCACCGGCTTCATCGGCCCCCAGCGCAGCGTCTCGCGTCCGCGCTCGGCCATCACCTCGATGGGCAGGCAGCCGTCGAAATAGGGCGTGCCTTCCCACTCCTTGAACTCGGTCTTCTCGGCCGCCAGCAGCGCGTCGATGAAGGCCTCGTACTGGGCCTTGTCGAGCGGACAGTTGATGTAGTCGGCCCCCGTCCCGCCAGGCCCCGCCTTGTCATAGCGCGACTGGAACCAGGCCTTGTCCATATCGACGGACTCGAAATGGACGATGGGCGCGATCGCGTCGAAGAAGGCGAGCTCCTTCTCGCCGGTCAGCTGGCCGATGGCGGCGGCGAGCGCCGGCGAGGTCAGCGGGCCGGTGGCGACGATGACGCTGTCCCAGTCCGCCGGCGGCAGTCCCGCCACCTCCTCGCGCATGATGGTGATCAGCGGATGGGACTCCAGCGCCGCGGTGACCGCCTGCGAGAAGCCGTCGCGGTCGACCGCCAGCGCCCCGCCGGCCGGCACCTGGTGGGCATCGCCCATGCGCATGATGATCGATCCCGTGCGCCGCATTTCCGCATGGAGGAGGCCGACGGCATTGGTCTCGGCATCGTCGGAACGGAACGAGTTCGAACAGACGAGCTCGGCGAGGCCTTCGGTCTTGTGGGCCTCGGTGCCGCGCAGGGGGCGCATCTCGTGCAGCACGACGGGAACGCCGGCCTCGGCGATCTGCCAGGCGGCTTCGGAACCGGCGAGGCCGCCGCCGACGACGTGAATGGGGGCGATCTGTGTCATGCGGACCTTCTAGGGCCGAGCCGCGCGGGCGGCAAGCAAGGGATCAGAGCGCCAGTGTCTCGCCGGCTGCGAGAATCCGCCGCGTCCTGTTCACCTCACGGCAGGCATCGACACCGAGGACCGCGAGTTTCAGCGCCCGCAGATGCGCCGTCCCATCACCGGACGGCGCTTCCGCGGTCCAATAATGGATGTGGTTGAAATAGCCTCCGGAGATCGCTGTCTCGAGCGGCACGTTCATCGTGCCGGGCGAATGCTCCGGCGGGATCGGCCCGCCGATGAAATCGCCCTTCACCCCGGCGCGCTGGGCGAAATAGAGATTGGTCCAGCAGGTCAGGGCGAACATGGCGGAGTGCTGCAGGCGCGGGCGCTCCGGCGGCATGCCCGGGTTCTGGGTCTTCGGTGCGAAGAGAACGCGCCCGTCCTCACCCGGCGACAAGGCGGGCGGCGCGACCGGGAACTCCCGCAGCGACACCTTCTCGTCGAGGGCTTTGTTGGTCCCGGCTTCGGTCATCAACAGGGCCGCATGAGCGAGCGGGCTGCCCATCGTGACGAAATCGCTGATGCGCCAGGGCGAAGCGACGATCTGGCCCTTCGCCACGCTGACCTGCTCCGCCGTGAAAGTCGCGAAGGCCTGCCGGACCGTCGCCTGGTACGCATCTGCCGATGGCGTGCCGCCCGGCCCGATCCGCTGCCAGGCGAGCCCCCCATCCACCGCCGCGACCGCATAGGTTCCCTCCCCGATCGCATCGGCTGGCAGCCCGTCGATGGCCGCGAAGGCGGCGATGACCCTGTCGGTCAGCCGCGCGCTGGCCATCTGCTCGACGAAGAAGGCGCGCAGCACGTCATAGGCGATGACGGTACCGAGGCTGTGCGCGACGACGACGATCCGGTCATAGCGCGGCGCGCCGTCGCCGTTGCGCTGGTCGTGCAGGTCCTGGAGGACCTGCAGGCCGAGCTTCCGGATGCGGTTGCGCGCCTCGATATTGTCCGGCGCATCGCGCAGGTAGCGGGCGCAGTCACCGACATAGGGAACCAGGAACACCCAGGCGAGGAAGACGAAGAGCGTTAGGAAGACGAGAAGCCAGAGCGTCGTCGGCGGATGGCCGAGCGTCAGCAGCGCGATGTCGAGCAGCCGGGCGCCCTCGGGCCAGCCCGCCTGGCCGATCCCGACGAAGGCCCAGACCGGCCCCCAGAGGGCGACGACAAGCGACAGCCCCGCCGTGCCGGCGACCCCATAGGCCGTGGCGACGGGGCCGAGGAACATGACGAGGCTGGCCAGCGCCGGCACCAGGGTCAGGAGCGCCAGCGGGTGCCACGCGGCGAGGGCGGCGAAGACCAGGAAGATTCCGGCCACGCCCAGCCCCGTCGCCCAGCCCTTGCGCAGGCCGAAGGTCGCGAAGCCGCCGACGAGGACGGCAAGAACGAGGAACGACACGGTCGCCTGCGGCGCTGCAAGGCCGGCACGGGCGGCGACGTCGCGCCATGACAGCCCGATCAATCCTGTTCCCACGACCCAGAGCAGGTGAACGGCGGCAAGCAGGGCCGCGGTCAGGAGCGTGACGGCGGCAAACCAGATCCAGCGCGCATCGGCGGGAAGGCTGGAGCGGTCGCGCTTGGCGAGGTCGCAGAGCCAGAGCAGCACGGCGACGAAGCGCGTGCCGCTCATCAGATGGGCCCAGTAGAGTTCGAAGAAATCGTAGCGCCGCTTCTCGGTCAGGCCGAGCGCCGGCGTGGTCACCGATTTCAGGTCGAAGGAGCCGTCCTTGCCGACATAGGGCTTGATCCAGCGGGGAATGGCGCCCTTGCGCCGCGCTGCCGCGCGATCGGTCTCGGGCTTGCCGAGGACGGCATCGACCACGCCCAGCAGGGTCTCCATCGGCCGCTGGTCGCCGATACCGTGGAACACGAGGACGGCCGTCCGGGGAGCCGGAGCAGGCGTCGTCTTGGCTGCGGCCTTGTCTCCACCCGAGCGAGCAGCCATCGCGTCCCTCCAAAGCCACGAGACCACCCGATCGAAACCCCGATCGGGCGGTCTGGCAAGAGGGCTATAAGTCCGGATGCGGTGCGGCCGTCGGCTAGGCCGCCGCCATGGCCGGCGTCGCGGGTTCGAAGACCAGCCGGTCTCCGGCTGCCGCGGCGCTGACCCTGTCGCCGTCCTTGATCGTCCCGCCGAGGATCTTCTCGGCCAGCGGATCCTGGACATATTTCTGGATCACGCGCTTCAGCGGGCGCGCGCCATAGGCGGGGTCGTAGCCCTTGTCGGCGAGCCAGGCCTTGGCGCCGGGATCGAGGTCGAGGACGATCTTGCGCTCGTCGAGCAGCTTCTGCAGGCGCTTCAGCTGGATGTCGACGATGGTCGTCATCTGCTCGCGCTTAAGCCGGCCGAAGAGGATGATCTCGTCGACGCGGTTGAGAAATTCGGGGCGGAAGTGCCCGCGCACGATCGACATGACGCCGTCGCGCACCGCATCCACCTCCTCGTTCTCGCCCTGCATGACCAGAAGCTCGGAGCCGAGGTTCGAGGTCATGATGATGAGCACGTTGCGGAAATCGACCGTCCGGCCCTGCCCGTCCGTCAGACGCCCGTCATCGAGCACCTGCAGGAGCACGTTGAAGACGTCGGGATGGGCCTTTTCGATCTCGTCGAACAGCACGACCTGATAGGGCCTGCGGCGCACCGCCTCCGTCAGCGCCCCGCCCTCGTCATAGCCGACATAGCCGGGCGGCGCGCCGATGAGGCGGGAGACCGAGTGCTTCTCCATGTACTCGGACATGTCGAGGCGGACCATGGCGGTCTCGTCGTCGAACAGGAACTCGGCGAGCGCCTTGGTCAGCTCGGTCTTGCCGACGCCGGTGGGGCCGAGGAACATGAACGAGCCGATCGGCCGGTTCGGATCCTGCAACCCGGCGCGGGCGCGCCGCACGGCGGTCGACACGGCCTTCACCGCCTCGCCCTGGCCGACGACGCGGCGGGCGATCTCGTCCTCCATGCGCAGGAGCTTGTCCTTCTCGCCCTCCAGCATCCGGTCGACCGGCACGCCGGTCCAGCGCGAGACAACCTGGGCGACGTGGTCGGCGGTCACCGCCTCCTCGACCATGGCCTGCTCGTTCTGCTGCTCGACGGTGGCGAGCTCCTTCTCCAGCGCGGGCAGCGTGCCGTAGGAGAGTTCACCGGCCTTCGCCCAGTCACCCTTGCGCTGGGCATTGGCGAGGGCCGTGCGAGCCTCGTCGAGCTGCTTCTTGATCTCGGCGGCGCGCCCCAGGCTGTCCTTCTCCGCCTTCCAGCGGGCGGTCATCTCGGCCGACTGCGCCTCGAGGGAGGCGAGATCGGTCTCCAGCCGCTTCAGCCGGTCCCGGGATGCGACATCGCTCTCCTTCTTCAGCGCCTCCTGCTCGATCTTGAGCTGGATGACGCGGCGATCAAGCTCATCGAGCTCCTCGGGCTTGGAATCGACCTGCATGCGCAGCCGCGCCGAGGCCTCGTCGACGAGGTCGATGGCCTTGTCGGGGAGGAAGCGGTCGGTGATGTAGCGGTTCGACAGCGTCGCCGCCGCGACGATGGCCGCATCGGTGATCCGCACCTGATGGTGCTGCTCGTACTTCTCCTTCAGGCCGCGCAGGATCGAGACGGTGTCTTCCACCGTCGGCTCGCCAACGAAGACCGGCTGGAAGCGGCGGGCCAGCGCCGCGTCCTTCTCCACATGCTTGCGGTACTCGTCGAGCGTGGTCGCGCCGATGCAGTGCAGCTCACCCCGGGCAAGCGCCGGCTTCAGGAGGTTCGAGGCATCCATCGCCCCGTCCGCCTTGCCGGCGCCGACCAGCGTGTGCATCTCGTCGATGAACAGCACGATGCCGCCGGCGGCGGCGGTCACCTCCGACAGCACGGACTTCAGCCGCTCCTCGAACTCGCCGCGATATTTCGCGCCGGCGATGAGCGAGCCCATGTCGAGCGACAGGATCGCCTTGTCCTTCAGGCTCTCCGGCACGTCGCCGTCGATGACGCGGAGAGCAAGGCCCTCGACGATGGCGGTCTTGCCGACGCCGGGCTCGCCGATGAGAACCGGATTGTTCTTGGTCCGCCGCGACAGCACCTGGATGGTGCGGCGGATCTCCTCGTCGCGGCCGATGACCGGATCGAGCTTGCCCTCGCGCGCCGCCTGGGTCAGGTCGCGGGCATATTTCTTCAGCGCGTCATAGGCGTTTTCGGCGGAAGCGGAATCGGCGGTCCGGCCCTTGCGCAGGCCCTCGATGGCCTGGTTCAGCGCCTGCGGCGTCACGGCCGCAGCGGCCAGCGCCTTGCCGGCCTCGGTGTCCTTTTCCAGCGCCAGGGCGAGCAGCAGCCGCTCGGCCGCGACGAAGCTGTCGCCGGCCTTCTCGGCGGCCTTCTCAGCCGTGTCGAAGACGCGGGCGAGGCCCTGGCCGAGATAGATCTGGCCGGCCCCCGAACCCTGCACCTTCGGGATCTTGCTCAGCGCCTCCTCGGTCTTCTGAAGCGCCAGCTGCGGCTGGCCGCCCGCCTGGCGGATCAGGCCGGCGGCAAGGCCCTCCGGATCGTCCAGGAGCACCTTCAGAAGGTGCTCCGGCTGGAACTGCTGATGGCCCTCGCGGAGCGCCAGGGACTGCGCCGACTGGATGAAGCCGCGCGAGCGTTCGGTGTATTTCTCGATGTTCATGAGGTCACTCCCTTGCCCGTTCCGCCCGTCTCGCCTGAGCCCGAAGGAAACGTCCGACCGTTGGATGTGCCGCTCCCGAAGCGACCGGCACGCGTCGGATATGGGGGTGTCACGCGGCTGTGAGAAGAGACCGCGGCGGACTTTTTGAGGCGCGTCAAACCGGCCGCGCCGTCACCGGAAACGCCCCCTGCCCTGTCCGCAGGAGCCCCGGACCGTGCCCCCGGGCTTGACCGCGACGGCCCCCTCGGGCCACCTCAGGCCATGACCGAGACACCCGCTGCCCGCATCACCGCCCTCTACCGCTATCCCGTGAAGGGGCTTTCCGCCGAGCCTCTCGCCGAGGCGCCGCTGACCAGTGGCGCGCATTTCCCCGGCGACCGGCTCTTCGCCATCGAGAACGGTCCCTCCGGCTTCGACCCTGCCAATCCCGAGCACCAGCCGAAGCAGAAATTCCTCGTCCTCGCCCGCCAGGCGGCGCTGGCCAAGCTCAAGACCCGCTATGACGACGCCAGCCACAGCCTCGCCATCGTCGCCGACGAGGTCGAGGTCGCCCGCGGCGACCTCAGAACATCGGCGGGGCGCGCCGCCATCGAGGACTTCTTCCGGATGTTCCTGGCGAGTGACCTCGCCGGCGCGCCGAAAGTGCTCGAGGGCCCGCCCGGCTTCCGCTTCATGGATTCGCGCTCCGGCTTCGTCTCCCTCATCAATCTCGCCACGGTCCGGGCTCTGGAAAAGGAGACCGGCACCGCCATCGACCCGATCCGCTTCCGCGCCAATATCTATGTCGACGGCGTGCCGGCCTTTGCCGAATTCGCCTGGGTGGGCAAGCGCATCACCCTCGGCGGTGCCGCCCTGCGCGGCCTGAAGCGCACCGAGCGCTGCGCCGCGACGACCGTCAATCCGGCCACGGCCGTCCGCGACCTGATGATCCCCGCCGTGCTGATGCGCAGCTACGGCCATGCCGATTGCGGCATCTATGCCGCCGTCGCCCAGGGCGGGCGCATCGCCCAAGGCGACAGGCTGGCCATCACCGACGAGGACCAGGCCGGCGTCCCGTTCTGAGGGCAGTCCCGCAAGGCGCGGGCAAGCGATGCGTAGCAAGACCGACATGCGTCCTTCGAGGCTCGAAGGACGCACTTGCGGTGTGCACCCCCCCTCTCCCCTCAATCCTCCCAGCGCACGACCTCGCCGAGCTCCGCGCGCACCGTGCGATAGCCGTTCACCGGATGGCTCTCATCCGCCCGCCCGAAGGAGATGCCGCAGACCACGCGCTGGTCATCGGCCATGCCGAAATGGTCACGGATCGCGGCCGCATGGACCGCCAGGGCCGCCTGGGCGATGGTGGCGACGCCATGGGCCGTCGCCGCGGTCATGAAATTGCTGACATAGGCGCCGCAATCCAGCGCCCCATAGGCGCCGAGCGCCTCATCCGTGGTGATGATCGCCACATGCGGCGCATCGAACAGCGCGAAGTTGCGCAGGCTCTGGCGGGCATAGGCGGCCTTGTCGCCGCGCTGGACGCCCACCGCGTCATAGAGCTGGAAGCCGCAGGCCCGCCGCCGGTCGAGCAGGGCGCCGCGATATTCACGCGGAAAGGCGAAGTCCGGGGCCGGTTCGGCGCCACGCGCGGCGAGATCCAGCATCAGCGCGCGGAAGCGCTCGACCGCGCCGCCGCTGGCGATCACCACCTGCCAGGGCTGGGTATTGTTCCAGGAGGCGGTCTTCTGCGCCGTCGTCAGGATCGCCGCGATCGTCTCCCGCGGGATCGGCTCGGGCCGGAAGGCGCGGCAGGAATGGCGGGCGGCCATCAGGCGGTCGAAGGCTTCGGCATCGGTTGGCAGGGGGCTGGTCATCGGTCTCGCCGGATCGTTCGGGGGCTGCCGCCATCGTCTCTGCTCGCCGGCCGTTTCGCCATCCGCCGTTCGGCATGCCCTGGGCTCGGAACCGCTCGACAGCCGGGGCACTTCGGGGCTACCGCTCGGTGATGACCCATCTCTCCGGATCCGGCCGCAAGGCCACGACGGCCTTTGACGTCCTGGTGCTCGGCGCCGGCGCGGCCGGCATGATGTGCGCCATCGAGGCCGGGCGCCGCGGCCGCTCCGTTCTCGTCATCGACCATGCCGAGGCGCCGGGCGAGAAGATCCGCATCTCCGGCGGCGGCCGCTGCAATTTCACCAATCTCGGCACGTCGCCGAAGAACTTCCTGTCGCAGAACCCGCGCTTCGCCATCTCGGCGCTCGCCCGCTACACCCAGCGCGACTTCATCGCCCTGGTCGACAGCCACCGCATCGCCTGGCACGAGAAGACCCTGGGCCAGCTCTTCTGCGACGGCTCGGCACGCCAGATCATCGCCATGCTGACGGACGAGATGGACCGGGCCGGGGTGACGCTCAGGCTCGCCACCGGTGTCGAGGACATCGCGCGCTCCGAGGACGGATTTGCCGTCCGGCTCTCCGACCGGACCATCCGCTGCGCCTCGCTGGTTGTCGCCTCCGGCGGCAAGTCGATCCCGAAAATGGGGGCCACCGGCCTCGCCTATGACATTGCCGCGCGTTTCGGCCTCGCCGTCGTCCCGCCACGCCCGGCGCTCGTCCCCCTCACCTTCGCGCCCGACATGCTGGCGACCCTGACGCCTCTGGCCGGCATCGCGGTGGAGGAGGCGGTGGTGGGACACGGCAAGACGCGCTTTGCCGAGGCGGTTCTCTTCACCCACCGCGGCCTCTCCGGCCCCGCCGTGCTGCAGATCTCCAGCTACTGGCGCGAGGGCGACGACATCGTCGTCTCGCTGGCGCCCGGCGTGAACGTTGTCGAGGGCCTGAAGGCCGCCCGCACCCGCAACGGCCGTCAGGCGGTGCAGACGGTTCTCGCCGAGATCCTGCCGCGGCGCCTCGCCCAGGCCGTCGCCGCGAGCCAGGGCCTCACCGGCAATCTCGCCGACTGTTCCGACAAGGTGCTCGCCCGCATCGACGCGGCGGTCAATGCCTGGCGCATCCGCCCTGCCGGCACCGAAGGCTGGCGCACCGCCGAGGTGACGCTCGGCGGCGTCGACACCGCCGGCCTCGATCAGCAGACCATGGCGGCGAAGTCCGTCCCAGGCCTGTTCTTCATCGGCGAGGCGGTGGATGTCACCGGATGGCTCGGCGGCTACAACTTCCAGTGGGCCTGGTCGTCGGGCTGGGCGGCCGGCAAGGCGGCCTGACGGCGGCCTGACGGGCGCAGCCCTCTCCCCCTCACGGCCCGTTGCCGTCCGGGTGGGCAAACCCTATGGTCCCCGTCCCTTCCGAGGAACGCTGCAAGAAGAACCCGACATGGCGACCGACAACACGACCGGCCGACGCAACCGCCCGACCATCACGGACCAGGAGGCGCTGGCCTTCCACCAGGTCGGCAAGCCCGGCAAGCTTGAGATCGTGCCGACCAAGCCCATGGCGACGCAGCGCGACCTGTCGCTCGCCTATTCCCCGGGCGTCGCGGTTCCCGTCCTCGCCATCGCCGAGGATCCGGCCCGCGCCTTCGACTACACGACGCGCGGCAACATGGTGGCCGTGATCACCAACGGCACCGCCATCCTCGGCCTCGGCAATCTCGGCGCGCTCGCCTCCAAGCCGGTGATGGAAGGCAAGGCGGTGCTGTTCAAGCGCTTCGCCGATGTCGATTCCATCGACCTGGAGATCGACACCGAGGACGCCGACAAGTTCATCGATGCGGTGCGCTATCTCGGCCCCTCCTTCGGCGGCATCAATCTCGAGGACATCAAGGCGCCCGAGTGCTTCATCATCGAGCAGCGCCTGCAGGAGCTCATGGACATTCCGGTGTTCCATGACGACCAGCACGGCACGGCGATCATTGCCGCCGCCGGCCTGATCAACGCCATGGACATCACCGGCCGCGACATCAAGACGACGCGTCTGGTCGTCAACGGCGCCGGCGCCGCTGGCATCGCCTGCGTCGAGCTCCTCAAGGCCATGGGCTTCACGCCCGACAATGTGACGCTCTGCGACACCAAGGGCACGATCTGGCGCGGCCGGACCGACGGCATGAACCAGTGGAAGTCCGGCCATGCCGTGACGACCGATGCGCGGACCCTCGCCGAGGCGGTGAAGGGCGCCGACGTCTTCTTCGGCCTGTCGGTCAAGGGCGCGCTCACCCCCGAGATGGTCATGTCCATGGCACCGAAGCCGATCATCTTCGCCATGGCCAATCCCGATCCGGAGATCACCCCGGAGGAGGTGCATGCGGTGCGCTCCGACGCCATCGTCGCCACCGGCCGCTCCGACTACCCGAACCAGGTCAACAACGTCCTCGGCTTCCCCTTCCTGTTCCGCGGCGCCCTCGACGTGCGCGCCACGCAGATCAACATGGAGATGAAGATCGCCGCCGCGAATGCGCTCGCCGCCCTGGCGCGCGAGGACGTGCCCGACGACGTCGCCGCGGCCTATGGCGGCGGACGGCCGAAATACGGCCCGGACTACATCATTCCGGTTCCCTTCGATCCGCGCCTGATGATCGCCGTGCCGACCGCCGTGGCCCAGGCCGCCATGGAGACCGGCGTCGCCCGCCGGCCGATCGTCGACATGGCCGGCTACAAGGCGCAGCTCACCGCCCGCCTTAATCCCGTCGCCGGCGTCCTCGCCCGCATCTTCGAGCGCGCCCGCCGCACGCCGCGCCGCGTCGTCTTCGCCGAGGGCGAGGAGGAACAGGTGATCCGCGCCGCCCAGAGCTTCGTCAACCAGGGCCTCGGCACGGCGATCCTCGTCGGCCGCGAGGACCGGGTCCGCGCCACGGCGCAGGCCGCCGGCATCGACCTGAAGGAGGGCATCGAGATCGCCAATGCCCGGCTCTCCACCCGCAATGCCGACTATGCCAGCCAGCTCTACGAGAGGCTGCAGCGCCACGGCTACCTGTACCGCGACTGCCAGCGCATGGTGAACCAGGACCGCAACATCTTCGGCGCCGCCATGGTGGAAGCCGGCGATGCCGACGGCATGGTGACCGGCGTCACCCGCAACTATTCCTCGGCTCTCGAGGAGGTGCGCCGCGTCATCGACGTCAAGCCGGGCCACCGCCTCATCGGCGTCTCCATCGTGCTGTCGCGCGGGCGCACGGTGCTCGTCGCCGACACCGCCATCACCGAGATGCCCTCGGCCGCCGATCTCGCCGAGATCGCCATCGAGGCTGCCCATGCGGCACGCCGCCTCGGCACCGAGCCGCGGGTGGCGCTGCTCGCCTTCTCCACCTTCGGCCAGCCCAGGGGCGAACGCTCGGAGAAGGTCATCGAGGCCGTGAAGATCCTCGATTCCCGCCGCGTCGATTTCGAATATGACGGCGAGATGTCGGCCGACGTCGCCCTCAATCCGGAACTGATGCAGGCCTATCCGTTCTGCCGCCTGACCGGACCGGCCAACGTGCTGATCATGCCGGCTTTCCACTCGGCATCGATCTCGACCAAGATGATGCAGGAACTCGGCGGCGCCACCGTCATCGGGCCTCTGCTGGTCGGCCTCGACAAGCCCGTGCAGATCGTGCCGCTCGGCGCCCGCGACTCCGACCTCGTCAACATGGCGGCGCTGGCGGCCTACAATATCGGCGGCTGACGACCGGGGTCAGCCGAGGGCGGCGGTCATCGCCGTCGTCTCGGCGTCGGGGACGAGGCATGGTGCGCGGTTGACCGGTAGCGGCTCTGCCTCGATGGAGGCTGCCACCGCCGTCGCCGCGTCGGGCCCGACCGGGCGGGAGTAGACGAAGCCCTGCACGGAGTCGCAGCCGAGGTCGCGCAGCACGTCAACCTCGGCCCGCTTCTCGGCGCCCTCCGCCACGGTGGCGAGCCCGAGGCCGCGGGACAGGGCAATGATGCCGTCGAGCAGCTTGCGCTTGGCCGGGTCGCTGGCGATGCCGTCGATGAAGGAGCGGTCGACCTTCAGCCGGTGGAAGGGCAGCCGCGTCAGATAGCCGAGTGACGAGTAGCCCGAACCGAAGTCGTCGAGGGCGAGCTTGATCCCGAGCCGCGACAGCGCGCTGAGCGTGCGGCTGACGCGCTCCTCGCTCTGGTCGACGAAGAGGCTCTCCGTCAGTTCGAGGCAGAGCAGCTCCGCTGGCAGGCCCGTCTCGGCCAGCACGGCGGCGACGGCCGTCTCGAAATCCATGGCCCAGAACTGGGCCGGCGAGACGTTGACCGACATGGTGCGCGGCGGCAGACCCTGGTCGAGCCAGGTCTTCGCCTGGCGGCAGGCCTCGCGGAGGATCCACAGGCCAAGGTCGACGATGATGCCGGAGTTCTCCGCGACGGGGATGAACACCGCCGGCGAGATCGCCCCGCGCTCGCGGTGGGTCCAGCGCAGCAGCGCTTCGAAGCCGATGACCCTGCCGGAGCTGATACACACCTGCGGCTGATAGACGGCGTGAAGCTCCTGGTCCTCGATCGCATGGCGCAGGTCGCGGGCCAGCAGCAGACGCTGCTCCGCCGCTGCGGCGAAGGCCGGCTCGAACAGAACCGAGCGGCCGCGGCCCGCCTCCTTGCCCGTGTAGAGCGCGAGATCGGCATGCCGCATGGCCTGGTCCGTCGAGGTCGCGTGCTCCGGCAGCATCGCCACGCCGATGGTGGCGCCAACGAAGGTCTCGCCGCTGGTCAGGTCGATCGGCCCGGACAGTGCATGGATCAGGTCGTCGGCGATGAGCCGGGCATCCTCGTGCTGGTGGGCCCGCTCGATCAGCACCGCGAACTCGTCGCCCCCCAGCCGCGCGATCAGGGCGGTCTCGCCGAACTCCCGGCGCAGGATGGCGGCCACACGGCAGAGGAGTTCGTCGCCCGCAGCATGGCCGAAGGCGTCGTTGACCTCCTTGAACCGGTCGAGATCGACCAGGTAGAGCGTCGCGAAGCGACTTTCGAACAGGGTCTTGCCGATGACCTTGGTCAGCGCCTGCTTGAACATCGCACGATTGGCGAGGCCGGTCAGCGGATCCGCATAGGCGAGTTCCTCAAGCTGCCGCTGCGCCTGCTTGCGCTCGGTGACGTCCTGCACGGTGCCGACGAAACCGACGACCTTGCCTCCGAGCTCCTCGCCCTTGCAGGTCAAAGCGAAATCGCGGATGCAGCCATCAGCACAGCGCAGGCGCACGTCACAGCTATGCGCACCACCATCGTTCAGAACCGCGCGCTGCACGTCCAGCAGTTTCTGCCGGTCCTCCGGCAAGAACAGCGCCAGGACTGCCTCGCGGGAGCTGTCGAAGGTCGCCGGGTCGAAGCCGGTGACCGAGAAGAGCTCCTCGCTCCAGGTCACGCTCGCGTCGCCCAGGAGATAGGACCACGACCCCATGCGGCCGAGCCGATGGGCCTCGGCAAGCGCGACCGACCGCTTCAGCAACAGGCGCTCGGTCTCGCGCAGCTCGGTGATGTCGCTCGTCGTGCCGCGATAGCCGCGAAAGGTTCCGTCCGCGTCGAACATCGGCTTGCCGCTGGTGCGGACACGGCGGGGTCCCATGCGGGTATTGACGGTGTAGTCGAGATTGCGGAACGGCCGGCGGGCCTCCATCGCCTCTCGCACAGCCTCCAGTTCTGGGCGGGAGGAAGCCGGGATGTCGAGGTCCCAGCGACGCTTGCCGATGACGAGGCGGATGTCGATCGACTGTGCCGCGCTGCCCGCGTCGAACTTCTCGAAACGGTGCGCGGCATCGGTCTGCCAGCACCAGTCTGTCGCGGTGTCGAGGAAATCCGCCAGCCTCTGTTCCGAGGCGGCGACCTTCTCCAACGCCTGGGTCTCGCTGGTTTCGTCGGTGACGATACCGATGACGCGGACGATGGCTCCCGACGCGTCCCGCTCTGCTTCGCCATGGAAACGCAGTGAGAGAACCCGCCCATCGGGATGGAGGTAAACCACGTTCATGGCATAGGCCGTCCCATCCGAAAGGCAACGCTGGAACGCTTCCTCCATCCGCACGGCGCCGTCGCCCTGGTAGCGGCTTCGCACCATATCGATGCGGACCGGGGCAGACGACACGCCGATCAGGGCGGCGAATTCCGGGGAGACCCAGCTTGTCGAGGGATCACGCGCTTCGACGACCCAGTAACCCACCCCGGCGATACGCATGGCGCGGCTGGCGTGCCCGGAAGGCTCGGGGAGCGGCGCATTCATGTCTCCGGTGCCGACTGATTGGACATGGTTGGGGGCGGCGCTCGACAGTTTCAAGATCCCGAACAAGACTTGCAGCACAATTGCTCGACATGACGTAACGCAAAAGCGCTGAACAAAATGTAATCAAATGCCATTAGTGCCCTTGGAGGGGGTGCCGCTCAGGCAGCCGGCATGCTCGTCCATGGCATCGGCCAGCCCGGCTGCGTCGGCGACGGGACGCAGCGCCTGCAGCGCGCGCCGAGAACGATCCGGCGCGAACACCGGGAAACGCGGCGGCTGAAGCCTTGCCTCAGACCGTCAGTGCGGCGACGGTCGGCAGGGCCCGTTCCAGCCGCGCCGGGCGGCGGGACCATTCGCCCAGTGGCGAACGCTCGATCGACTCGGCGACGAGCGGGGCCATGTCCGGCGTCACGGGACGCGAATAGACATAGCCCTGGACCACGTCGCAGCCGAGTTCACGAAGCACGTCGACCTCCGCCGGCCGCTCGGCCCCTTCCGCGACCACGGACATGCCGAGGCCGCGCGACAGGGCGATGATGCCACCGAGGAGCTTGCGCTTGTCGGGCTGGGTCGAGACCCCGTCGACGAAGGACCTGTCGACCTTCAGCCGGTCGAAGGGCAGGCGCGTGAGGTAGCCGAGCGAGGAATAGCCGGAGCCGAAATCGTCCAGCGCCAGACGCACCCCGAGGGCGGAGAGCGCCCCCAGCGTCCGGCTGATCTGGTGCTCGCTCTGATCGACGAAAAGGCTCTCCGTCAGTTCCAGGCAGAGAAGGTGGGGCGGCAGGCCCGTCTCGGCGAGCACGGCGGAGACGGCGGTCTCGAAATCCAGGTTCCAGAACTGCGCCGGCGAGACGTTGACGGCGATGGCGCGGGGAGGCAGGCCCTGGTCGAGCCAGGCGCGCCCCTGGCGGCAGGCCTCCCGCAGGATCCACAGACCGAGGTCGACGATGATGCCCGAACTCTCGGCCACCGGGATGAACTCGGCCGGCGAGATCGCGCCGCGTTCCCGATGGGTCCAGCGCAGCAGCGCCTCGAAGCCGATGACACGGCCGGTCGCAAGTTCCACCTGCGGCTGGTAGTGGGCGTGGAGTTCGTTCTGCTCGATCGCATAGCGAAGGTTGCGCGCCAGGATCATCCGCTGTTCGACCGCCTCCGCATATTCGGTCTCGAACACCATGCACCGGCCACGACCGGTTTCCTTGGCCATGGACAGGGCGAGGTCGGCGTGCCGCATCGCCAGTTCCGTCGTCGCCCCATCCTCCGGCAGCTTGGCGATGCCGATGGTGGCGCCGATGAAGGCTTCGCCGTTGGCCAGGTCGAGCGGGCCGGAGATCAGGGCAATGAGCCCGTCGGCCAGTTCCCGCATGTCGTCATGCCGCGTCGGGCGTTCGATCAGCACCGCGAATTCGTCGCCCGCGAGCCTGGCGATGAAGGCCTCCGCGCCAAGCTGCTGGCGCAGCAGGCCGGCGACCCGGCAGAGCAATTCGTCACCGGCGGCATGCCCGAGGGAATCATTGACCTCCTTGAAGCGGTCGAGGTCGATGAGCAACAGCGCCCCGAAGCAATCCTCGAGCAGGGCGCGTCCGACCATGGTGGTCAGCGTCCGCTTGAACTGCGTGCGATTGGCGAGGCCGGTCAGTGGATCGGTGAAAGCCAGCTCTTCCAGCTGGCGGTGGGCGAGCTTGCGTTCGCTGATGTCCTGCACCAGTCCGATGACGCCCACGATCCTGCCGGCGACGACGTCCGCCTTGCAGTTGACGGCAAAATCGCCGACGCGGCCGTCGGCACACCGGAACCGCAGGTCGGCACTGGTCGCCCCCCCGGATTTCAGCACCTGCTTCTGCATGTCCTGGAGGCGCGCGGCATCGTCGGCGGCGAAATGCGAGAGGATGTTGGCGTGGGACATGTCGAGCGTCGCCGCATCATATCCCGTCAGCGCATAGAGCTCCTCGCTCCAGGTGACCTGCGCGTCGCCCAGCCGATAATGCCAGGATCCCATCCGGCCGAGCCGCTGCGCTTCGGCGAGGGCCGTCGTCCGGCGGGCGAGAAGCTCCTCGGTCGCCTTTCTTTTGGTGACGTCGCTGGCCGTGCCGCGATACCCTTGGAAGGCGCCGTTTTCATCGAAGACGGGCTTGCCGCTGGTGCGGATCGTCGCCTTGTCGCCGCCGGGACCGATCAGCGAATAGGTGAAGGCCCGAAACGGCCGATGTGCTTCCATATCGGCGCGGTGGCGCGCCATGGCGTCGCGATCCTCGGGAAGATAGGGCAGGTCCCAGCGGGCGACATGGCCTGCGGCAATCGTCTGGATCGCCGTGTTCTTTTCGGCCGGGAGCGCATTGGGGAGAAGGCGATGGTCGGCATCGGTCTGCCAGCACCAGTCCGAGGCCGTGCTGATGAAGTCGGCGAGGCGCTGCTCGCTCGCTGCGAAGGAGCGCAGGACGGCCTTTTCCTCGGACACGTCGCGGACGATCCCCGAAACCGCAACGACCCGGCCCGCCGCGTCGCGCTCGGCCTCGCCATGGACGGACAGATCGATGACCCGTCCATCGGGATGACGATACTGGCCCTCGACGCGGTAGGGCAGGCCCTCGCTCCAGCACAGGAGAAGACCGCGATGGAGGTCGTCGGCTGCGGTGCCGAGATAGCGCCCACGGATGGCGTCAACCGCGATCACCCCCTCTGCGGTGGCAAGGCCATACAGGGATGCGAGTTCGGGCGAGATCCACAACGTCTGGCTGTCGGGCCCGGCAGATTGCCAATAGCCCATGCCGGCGATCGCCAGGGCGCGCTTGAGCAGGCCGGCCTCGCGAGCGGAGGATACGGGAAGCGGCACATCGCCGCCTTTCCGCATCGCCTTTCTGGTTCCCGGCATCTGGAGCGGACCCTGAGTCTTGTTGCGCAGATTGTCCCTTCAGGGCGTTATCAGTTCGTTACGATCCACCACTATGCCGCGATCTGACCGTTACATGACGGTTAATTTCCCGGGGGACGGCGCTCATGACGGCAACTCACGCGATACCCGTGTTCGACATCGGCCAGGTTTTGCTGCGCTGGGAGCCGCGGGCGGCGCTCGCGCCGCATTTCGATGACGGGGCGGCGCTCGACGCCTTTATGGAGGAGGTCGGGTTCATGGACTGGCACGCCCGCCAGGATGCCGGGCGGGCGGTCGCCGAAGCGGTCGCCGACCATGCCGCCCGCTTTCCCCACCATGCCCCGGTCTTCGCCGCCTTCTACGACAACTGGCTGGACGCGGTGCCGGGAGAGGTCCCGGGCACCCGCGCCATCTTCGAGGGCCTCGCCGCGCGCGGCCCGGTCTACGGCATCTCGAACTTCTCGCGGGAGCTTTTCGACCGGACGCGGCCGGCCCATCCCTTCCTCGACGCCTTTTCCGGGCTGGTCCTCTCCGCCGATGTCGGCATCAACAAGCCGGACCCGCGGATCTATGCGGTCCTCTGCGAGCGCCATGCCCTGGCACCGCAGGCCTGTCTCTTCATCGACGACTCGCCCCGCAACGTGGAGGCAGCGCGTACCTTCGGCATGGACGCGGTCCATTTCACCGACGCGCCTTCCCTTTCCGCCGCGCTGCGGGCGCGGGGCCTGGCGTGGTGACCTTGCCATGGAGGTCGATCGCCTCGGCCAGGCGGTCGCGGTCGAGAGGCTTGGTGAGGAAGGAATCCATTCCGGCGGCGATGGCTGCGGCCCGGTCCTCGGGGAAGGCATTGGCGGTGAGTGCGACGATCGGCAGACGCCGGCCGTCCCCTTCTCCTGCCCGGATCAGCTTGGCCGCTGACAGGCCGTCGCATTCCGGCATCTGCATGTCCATCAGCACGAGGTCGATGCCGGCCTCCGGGTCGAGGGCCGTGGCCGCGGCGGCGCGTCCATCCTTCACCCAGACGGCCCGATGGCCAAGCTTTTCAAGGAGCTTGCGGCAGAGCAGCGCATTGATGTCATTGTCCTCGGCGATCAGCACCGTCAGGGACGGGCCGGCTGGCACGGCGTGCGGGTCGGCCCTGCCCTCCCCCTCGGCCTCCCGTTCCGCCGGGCCGGGGCCCTGGCCGCGCATCTGCATGAGGAGCGAGGCCTCGCGGACGGGTGACACCAGCCAGCCGCCGATCCCCTTCTGGCGCCAGACAGCCACGGCCGACCGCTCCGCCGGCCGCACCAGGAGCACCGTGCGCTCGACCCGCGCGGACAGCACCGACAGGACCGCGGCGACACCGTCCTCGCCGAGGCGGTAGTCGAGGATCGCCGTGTCGAAGCGCCCCGGCGCAAGGTCCGGCAGGCCTTCGCAGGCCGTGGCGACCGCCCCGCGCGCCGTCAGCCGCTGGGCCAGCGCCGCGCGCTCGATCGGCGAGGGCGAGACGATCAGCACGGCCAGACCTGCAAGGCCCTCATCGGCCGGGCCGGCCGTGGCCGCGATCGTCATCGGCAGCCGGACGGTGAAGGTCGCGCCCGCACCGAGCGCGGTGGCGACGGTGAGCGTCCCGCCCATGAGGGCGACGATGCGCCGCGAGATGGCAAGACCGAGCCCGGTGCCGGCATGGCGGCGGGAGAAGGTCGTCTCGCCCTGCTCGAATTCGCCGAAGATGCGCTCGATATCGGCGGGTGCGATCCCCGGACCGGTATCGGCGACGGTGAGCACGAGATGATCGTCGTCGCGCGTCGCCGCGATGGTCACGCCGCCGGTCTCGGTGAACTTCACCGCATTGCCCGCGAGATTGAGCAGGACCTGGCGCAGACGCGTCGCATCGCCGGTCAGCCGCGGCGGCACGTCGGGGGCGACGGAGGTCGCCACATCCAGCCCCTTGGCCTGGGCGCGCGGGCCGAGCAGCTCCGCCGCGCCCTCGATGATCGGCAGCAGGTCGAAGGGAGCGACGTCGAGGTCGAGGCGGCCCGCCTCGATCTTCGAGAAATCGAGGATCTCGTCGATCAGCGCCAGCAGCGCCTCGCCGGACCCCTTGACCGCATCGGCATAGGTCTTCTGGTCCGGCGACAGGGGGGTATCCAGCAGCAGGTCCGCCATCCCGAGGATGCCGTTCAGGGGGGTGCGGATCTCGTGGCTGACGGTGGCGAGGAAACGCGACTTCGCCTCGTTGGCGCCTTCCGCCCGGGCTGTCGACAGCGCCAGCGCCGCCTCCGCGGCCTTGCGGTCGGTGATGTCGCGGCCGACCGACTGCATCTCCTCGCAACGTCCCTCGCCATCGCGGATCGGATGGTGGCGCCAGGCGATCCAGCGATGCCCCGCGGGCGTGGCGATCAGCTCGTCGGCACTGCAGGAGCCGTCGGCCTCGCGCCGCTCTTCCGCGCGGTCGATCACCACCGGGCCGCGATCGAGGCCGACCAGATCGGCCGCGGCAAGGCCGACGAGATCGCCGAAGGCCCGGTTGGCGAAGGTGATGGTTCCCTGGCGGTCGCGCCGCACGATGAGATCGCCCTGGGCATCGATCAGCCCGCGATGCCGCTCCTCGCTCTCGGCCAGTTCGAAGACCCGGTCGGTGAGGGCCTCGACCGCGTCCTCCAGCGCCGCCGTCTTGCGCAGCAGCGCCCGGCGGCCATGGGCGAGGTGCAGAAGGGCCGCGACGGCGGCCACGCCGAAGGCTGCCGCGCCACCCGCGACCAGGGCGAAAGCATCCACCGCAACTCTCCACGCAACCCCGAACGATGGGCAGAGCGTAAACAGACAGGGTTGACGCCGGGTTACCATGACCGCTGAGCGGGGTGAGGTCTGTGGCATGAGGTCTGTGGCATGAGGTCTGTGGCATGAGGGGGAAGTCAGGCATGAGGGGGAAGCCAGGCATGAGTCCCGCGCCATGAGGCCCGCGCCATGAGGCCCGCGCCATGAGGCCCGCGGCATGAGGCCCGCGGCCAGGGGACACAGGCATGAGGCCCGCGGCCAGGGGACACAGACCGCCGCCTGCGGGGCCATGGCGACGAACACCCCGCCACTTGCGGCGCCAGGACGACAAACGTCCCGCCGCCTGCGGCGTCCTCACAAAGACAGCCCCGCCGCGCGCGGCATCAGGCGGCGGCCCGCACCCGATCCGTTGCCCCGCGATAGCTGATGGCCTCGGCGAGATGGACGCGCCTGACGCCGGCCGCCCCGTCGAGATCGGCAATGGTCCTGGCAAGCTTGAGGACCCGGTGATAACCCCGCGCCGTCAGCCGCAGGGCCTCGGCGGCGTCGCGCAGCAGGGCAAGACCCGCCGCATCCGGGGCCGCGACCTCGTCGAGAAGGGCTGGCGGCGCATGGGCGTTCAGCCTGACGGGAAGCCCGCGCCCGCCATAGCGCGCCTGCTGCAGCGCCCGTGCCGCCGCGACCCGCAGGCCGATCTCCGGGCTCCCCTCGGCCGGCGCCGGGAGGATCAGATCGGCGGCGGAGACCGCCGGCACCTCAATCACCATGTCCATCCGGTCGATGAGGGGCCCGGAGATCTTCGCCTGGTAATCGGCCATGCAGCGGGGGTTGGGCATGCGCGGGCAGGCAAAGCCCGGTTCGGTGGCCTTGCCGCAGCGGCAGGGATTCATGGCGGCCACGAGCTGGAACCGGGCGGGAAAACTGACGCGCTGGTTGGCCCTGGCGATGACGGCCTCGCCGGCTTCGATCGGTTGCCGCAGCCCGTCCAGCACATGCGGCTGGAACTCGGGCAGTTCGTCCAGGAACAGAACGCCGTGATGGGCGAGCGACACCTCCCCCGGCCGGACGCGCAACCCGCCCCCGATCAGTGAGCATTTACACTGGTAGTGAGACAGAGTCGTGCCCAGAGGAGCCATCGCACCCGCCAAGCGCCCCTTCCGCGAGACAACATAGTTGAGACGAATTGCGCATTTTGCGGAACATATGAGACGAATCGCGTAGGAGACATTATGCGTAAAGTGCCCCTCGGCAGGTTTGCCATCACAGGGAGGTTTCCCAGTCGATATTCAGACGCCCCGCTACAGTACGAGTCGGCTCTCGAGGGCAAATTCCTCGCGATCTTGGACTCCGACGTGCTGCTGAAGAGCATAGCCACACAGCAACCGACCGTGATGGTCGACGTGGGCGGCAAGGAGCGAAAATACACACCGGACGTGCTCGTAACGTGGCGCTCTGATGTCGAATGGCCGTACGGCTCCCAAACTGTTGCATTTGAGGTCAAGCCATTCGCGATCTTGAGGGACAAGCATTACTCGCTGGCGCCTAAGCTTCGTGCCGCACGTCAGGTGCTGAAAGAAATCGGCATCGGCTTCCGGGTGATTACAGACCGGTCGATCGAAACGCCCCGTCTGGTCAACGCGCGCAAGATGATTGAGGCGCGTTCTTACCGGCCGAAGGACGAGTGGTACAATGCGGCATCAGAGGTGTTCCGATGGCGGCAAGAGCCTTTCGAGTTAGTCGAGCTGGAGAACGTCCTGTTGCGTGCTGGGGCTCGCCCCTTCGAGGCGCAAGAGTTCATTTGGCACTGGGTCTCGCGGGGGTTCATCGAGTGCGATCTCAACCGCCCTGTTACAGGAACCACCAAATGTCTGTGGTGGACTATGCTGGTACTTCAGGGCATGCCTCGCCATGAGGAAGACGCACGGGATTGAGGTCGGCATGGTCGTCTACGCCGGCGGGCGCAGAGGCTTCGTCACCGGTGTTGCGAATTTTGACAACATCGGTGTGCGCCACGAGAACCAGGACGGGATCACCATCTACAAGGCGTCGGACCTTCACCAGCGCCCAGACCCGTCACCAGACCGCCGGTTCGCGATCGACGTGTTGACCGCCGAGCAGTTGGCCATCGCCACCGAGACCCGGGATATCCTTCAACCCGTTCTAGACGGCGAGGTACAAGGACGAAAAGCTCTTGGCGAGCTCATCGCCCCGCATCGCAATCGTCCCGATCTCCGTCTCAGCATAGCCACTGCCTACAGGCGCATCGCGGCGTATAAGGCGACCGACGACATATCCGCGTTCCTTCCCGATCGCACCTGGAAGCCCAGAGCCCAAAGCAAGGTCAAGCAGAGCGCGGCGGAGCAGGCAATGGAAACGGCGATACAACGCCACATTCTCTGCAAGAAGCCTCTCAAATACCAAACGATTCATAAAGAAATGCTGCCCGCCATTTGCAGGGCGCTAGGCTGCAATGTTCCGCCCTATTGGACGTTGGTGCGCCGAATAAACGAGGTCAAACGACGCGATCCGTATGCGGTCGAGGTCGCCCAAAAAGGAAGGCGTGTCGCAGACCATCATTACCGTCAGAACCGCGGCAGCCACCCCCTGGCAACCGGTCCCCTCTCCTGCGTCCAAGCAGACTATTGGGATGTGCATTGCATCCTGGTGGACGACGCCACGCGAGAGTCGGTCGGCCGCCCCGTTCTCTGCCTGGCAACCTGCATCGCGACGGGCATGCCTTACGGCTACTATCTCAGCTACGAACCCCCCAACGCAGGCTTCATCGGGGTGACGCTGTATGAAGGCATGATACCCAAGGACCAGCTTCTGAGCCGCCTTGGGGTGGAAATGCAGTGGCCCGTGTGGGGACCACCCAGAGTTCTGCAGCTCGACAACGCCAAAGATTTCCGCGGCGAGATGATTAGCACGTTCTGCAAAAGCTGGGGTATCGACCTCCAGCACCGACCAGTGCGGACGCCGCATTTCGGAGGGGCAATCGAGAACCGCTTCAAGCAGTTGGCCAGCAAGATCGACCACCTGCCGGGAGCTACCGGGTCAAAC
This sequence comes from Phreatobacter sp., assembly GCF_022843985.1. GTDB lineage: Bacteria > Pseudomonadota > Alphaproteobacteria > Rhizobiales > Phreatobacteraceae > Phreatobacter. The sequence continues at coordinate 25,487 of NZ_JALHMP010000029.1, forward strand.
CACACCACCAGGAGAGGCAACCCAAGCAAAGAGGCCATCTTCACAATCGATGAGTTCGAACTCTACTTAATCAATTTGCTAAAGGAACACATTAACACGCCCAGCAAACGGTTCGGCGGAATGACGCCTCTTCAAAAGTGGAACTCGTATTTCTTTGATCCCGCCACAGGCGAGCAGAAGAAAACGATTCCGATGCCACCCGAAGATCCGCAGGCCCTACGAATCGAGCTTATGCCGTTCTTCGATCGAAAACTGACCCAGAAGGGCTTGCTCCTCGACCATATTCACTATGACAGCCCTCAGCTCACAGCAATTAAGAAGCGATACGCCACGGGTGAACGGATCCCGATGCGGATGAGGAGAGATCCGCGGGATATCTCGTACATTTATGTGATGGATCCATTCGCCAAGACCTACATCCAGGTCCATTGGGTGACGCCCTCGCGCGAGCCGATCAACCTGTGGCAGCACCGCCGACTTCTACGAATTCTGAGGTCTCACGGCGACAAGAGCACCGAGGAAAACCAGATCAGGGCACAGGAAGACCGAAAGCATATTGCCGATAAGGCTAAAACGAAGACAAAAAATATGCGTCGCGACAAGGCCAAGGCACTTCGTGGCATGAAGATGAGCAACGCTCAGAATCCCAAGCTGCTCAACGACCCTGTTGCGGCCTCGGTCAAAGCTGCATTGAATGCGGCTAAGGACACCATCGACGCAGCCACCGCGCAGGAAGACTACGACGATATCTTCAAGTTCAAACTATGACCCTCGATCACCTTCACCCAGACGTCCGGCATTTGGCTTCCGAACCGATCAAGGTCAGGATCTATGAGTTCTGGCCTCGCATCTTCGTGCAAACCAAGACAGTTGAAGCAATCTACCGCGAGATGGACCGACTCGTTTTGCGGGGCGATCAGGCGCGCTCCCCTATTCTTCTGCTCTGGGGAGACTCAAACGTCGGCAAAACGGCGCTTCTCGAGCGATATGTCCGAGACAAGATGGAAGAGGCTGTCCAAGGGGGTGAGGTAAGAGCCAGCCTCTACCCGAACATCCCCGTCATCATGATTTCAATGCCGGCGGACAACAACCGCACGGAATTCTTCGAGTTGATGCTGACCAAGCTCGGTCGCGTGTTCAACCCCTACGGTAAAAACGACGCCCTGTCGCCGGTCACCCGTAAACTCATGGAAGAGGTGGGGCTACGCCTCGCCATCTTCGACGAGATCCATAACGTCATCCCCGCCCACGACGCAAAAGCCGAAATGCTCCGGCAAATCAAGGAATTGTCTAACAAGATACGGCGGCCAATGGTTTTATCCGGCACGCGCGAGGCATATGAGTTTATCAGTGCAAGCATTGAGCTGAAGGAGCGCTTCATCGACATCGAGATGCCGAGGCTCGAGAGAGGCGACGAGTTCCCCACGTTCCTCAGAACAATTGCGCGTCTCATCCCGCTAAAGAAACCCTCGCCCCTTTCGAAGTCCGAGATGGTCGACCTGCTCTATAACCTCTCGGAGGGGCTCACGGGTAGATTATCTGAACTTCTGTATCACGCCGCGATCGCCGCGGTCGAAGACGGTACGGAACGCATCACTGCAGACAACGTTATTTCAACCATTTACGCGAAAAATATCCTGAGGAGATTGGGTGCAGTTCGCACTCTGGCGCCCGAACCTTAAGAGTAATGTTCCCGTCGCGTTTCGCGTTCAGACCACCGCCCCTCCCGGACGAGCTCCTGTCGTCATGGATCCAGAGAACGGCGGTCGGAATGTTCTTCATCCCCTACGCCTTCGTGCACACCTATTGGCGCTCGGAGCCGCCAGTGCTCAGCCGGGACATCGACCTCATGAGCGATCCCCGGGTCATCGCCGGCATGGCCTTCGGCACCGGCACGGATGCAGACGTGGCAGCGTCGACCTCCCTCGGCTCTCTCGACGGGCTTCTCTTCTCGGACTGCGGGTCGCGGGGCATCTATCCCTGGGTTCTGCCCGTCGGCGTCCGCAACCGCGACCGGAAGCTGCCAGGCCAGCAATACTGCCCCCATTGCCTTGCAGCTGACGAGCGGCCGTATCTTCGCAAGCGCTGGCGTCTTGCTGTTGCGTCAGTATGCCTCGAGCACCAGCGGATGCTGCTCGACCGTTGTAACGGCTGTGCCTCACCGCTCATGCCGTTCCGATCACGTGCGCTTCACGTTTGCTGGGCCTGCAACACCGACCTCCGAGAGGCTGCAACTGAACCCGCGCATCCTCACGCGGTCCGATTCAACCAGATGGCCCAGGACGCCTTGCGCTCTGGCTGGGGGTCACTTGGACCATCGACCTTCCACTACAGCCCGGTGATGTTCAGCGTGCTGAGGCAGCTGGGCCGGACCATCATCTCCGGACCGCGCTCGCAGGCATTGCGAACAGTTCTCAGCGGGCTCTCGAACGTCAGCGACCGGCCCTTCGTCTTCGTCGGTGGTCGAGGTGAGGTGGAGTTCCTCAGCGCCGACGAGCGTCACCGTATGCATGCTATGATCACCGCTCTGGTCGACGACTGGCCGCACACCTATCTCGCTTGCATGTCCGCGGCCGGAATGTGGCACTCATGGGCTCTGCGGGACATGCCGAATGTTCCTCACGCTCTTCGAACCGTCGTGGATGCTGGACTGCGGCCACGCACCTATAGTCCCCCCGTCGAGGAAGTCGTAGAAGCTGCACGCTACATCGCCAGGCGCGGAAACGGGGTCAGCGGTCGCCAGTTGCGGCGTCTGATCGGAGACAGCATTCATCATCGGGAAGCCGTCGCCCGCGTCCTGGCGCCCCCTCTGGTACCCGCGCTAGAGCCCGCGGAGGCGGTCCCGCTCTCGCAGGATTGACTTCGCCATTTGGTCCGGCAGGACGCGAGCGGGGCGATGGCGGATCGTGGCGACAGGCAGCGTTCTACCCCGCGCAGCCGAAGGCCGGTCCGGGTCTTGGCCAGGAACGATCTGGCTCTCGCGGAACGTGCCGTTCGCCATCGCCAGTGAGATGATGATGTCATAGAGAGCAACAGAGGGGAGCGGAGGGCCAGGCGACCATACAAGCAGCGCTGAGCGCTCCCCGCCTGACGCCAGGCTCTCCCCGTCAAATGTGTAGAGCACCCCCTCCCGGGAGATCAGCGACATCACCGCAATCCTCCGGGATAGGCCGCCCGGTCTGATCCATGGAAGCAGCTTGTGCAGGTCCCTATCATCGACCTTCCATAGGCCGTCCCCGGCATCATATGGTGCTGGAGGAGGCTCCAGTCTGAAGAGCGCTCCATCCATCCGCGCTGCGGCCTCGAGGGCGTCGATAAGCTGCTGCATCCGGCTCGTGATCCCGCTGTGCATCTTTGTTGGCTGGAGAGACGCAGGCTCAACCTTCGCTGTCCTTCCATGCGGCGACCCAGTCGAAGAGCCCTCAACCTGGATCTGGTCATCGGACTTGCGGCGGTAATGCCGGGGGGCCGATCGGCTGGGGTCGGTAATGATGGATATGGGGATCTCGGCGGGCTGCTCACCATCGACCGCAAACTCTCTCGCCTCGAGCGATCGGCTTGGTGAAGCACGCAGCTTCAAAGCGGGCTGCGCCGCGACCAATTCGCCGTCGTCAATGATCTGAGCGGAAACCCGCGTCGGCACGTCCCGATCGCCCGCACTTCGATCAGGAACAAACATCCTGACTGACCGCACATCCGACTCAAATCGCGCCGTCCGGATCCGCGTCACAAGCAAGGGTCTACGCGGCTCCATCAGCGCCCCTGTAGCGTCGGTGCGAGCCAACCTTACCTTATCGGTCTCAAGATCGCAGACGAACCCGACATTTTGGGGAAACAACGTGTCGACGAACTGGGGGCTGTTGAGGAAGTCCGACTGGCTCAGCTTCTTGAAAACGGCAGTGTAGGAGCGGTAGCGCTCCTCGTTGCCGAGGATGAGAGGAATCGGCGCCGGATACGACCCCGGATGGGAAAATCCGCGGCACGTCAGCAAACCATCCTCGACGCTGAAGCTCTCCGGAGAAAGATCAACGAGCCGGCCAGCCTCCGGGCGATCCGGCAGACCAAGTCCCTCCATCATATGCCGCAGCCAGGGCCCGCCTAGGCGGAAGACCGCCATGAGGAGCTCAAGGACTGGCACGAAGGCTAATGCGTAGCGGTTCAGCCTGACGGCGAAATAGCGTAGCCCCTGAAATTCCCCGATGGGGTGTGCAGGATGAGGCAGTTCATCAGCCGCATCGACGAAGCCCCTCAGCTCCTCGCTGACCGGATGCGATCTCTCGCGCGTCAAAGTTACGGCGCGCCACGATAGTCGACCGGGATACTGCCCAGTTATCGACCCGACTCTTTCGCCGTTTCGCACCATCGTCCCCGGGCGCAGGCCGCTCAGCCAGGAGACGGCGACAGGGGCGGCTCTGATCTCCGGTTTCTGGGTCGCAGCGCCATTCCTCCACCCTGCCTCGGCAAGGAGCAGTTCAGCTTCCACCTCGCCTGACATCGGACCTGGCCGTCCTACACGACCCGCAGCGATAACTTCCCACTCGCGATTATCCTGCGGCAGGCTGTCGAACTTGAACTGCGGCAGATGCAAACTGTTCACGGATGACTTCGCTGCTAACGCTCCGGCTCTCGGGCTTAAATGCTCCCGGTTGATCCGCGATTAACCGAGGCGACGATCGCTCGCACGACCTTTACCCCGTGACATTCCGGTAGCCGAGCCCACTATTTCCGTGGCACTCGGCACGGCGTCAGCTGGTCACTCAAATTGATCGTGAGAGCCCCAGCTCAAAAATGAGAACATTCCGGATGGAACCGGCCTCTGGTCAAGGGCAGAGCTTGTTCAGAATGCTCGGACTGCGGGAGCTCGATCAGCGCACCAAGGGCGCGTATCGGGTTGTGGATGTGGAGCGACAGATAACTTGGCACCAAATGCCGGGTTAACGTGGCGCAATCCACCCATAACGTGACATTTGACCCTGAAGGCCCCGCTACTCGGCGGGGTCTTCGTCATTTCAAGCGAGAATGTTGGGGCGCGATCCAGCCGACCACGAGAGTACAAGAGGCGTTTCAGTCGCAGCCAGCCCCACTCGGGAGGCCCAGCAGCCGATCATGGATCAAAGGGGGACTAGGCTCGGGCGTCTGTCCGCATTGCGGTTGGCCCGACGACCACGAATGTTAACCCTGAAGGTGCTAGCAGGGTCCATAACATACGTTATGCGCATACAATCAATAGCTTAGTTCGCATAATGGCCGTTATGTTAAGGTGGTGCGGTACTCTCCGAGGGTCAATCAGGAAAGTGGTCAATCGGTAGGCACTAGGCCTGCTAAGCAAAGGATAATCCGCTATCGTTTGCTTATGCGATTCGTAAGCAAAGGTTCGTTGGCTTGAGCACCGGTACCAACCCGCGGCTCGGCCGCTATGTGACGTCGGTGTTCGGCGATGAAGCCGTGCGCGCCTTTATTCCCCCACCCTTACCGCCAGTCCCGGAGGTGAACTTAGGACCTCTGGTTCCGCTGCTTGACCAGGCCGCCACGGCACTCGGCCGGCTGGACGGGGTCACGACGGTCCTGCCCGACTCGCCGCTGTTCATCTACATGTACGTTCGGAAAGAGGCCCTGCTTTCGTCCCAGATCGAGGGCACGCAGTCGTCCCTTTCCGATCTACTGCTTTTTGAGAACGACGAGATCCCGCAGGTTCCCCTCGACGACGTGGCAGAGGTCTCGAACTACGTACGGGCGCTTCAGCATGGCCTCAACCGGCTTCGGGGAGGCTTTCGCCTCTCTCTACGGCTCATCCGCGAGATCCATGAGATTCTGCTGAGTGAAGGACGCGGCAGCAGCAAGCAGCCTGGGGAGTTTCGCCGGACGCAGAACTGGATCGGCGGCACCCGACCAGGAAATGCGCTGTTTGTGCCCCCTCCCCCCGATCAGGTCATGGAGTGCCTGGGGCAGCTCGAGAAGTTCATGCATGAGGACCACAAGAGCCTGCCACTACTGGTTCGCGCGGCTCTCGTGCACGTCCAGTTCGAGACCATTCACCCATTTCTGGATGGCAATGGGCGCCTGGGCAGGCTGCTCATCACTTTTCTGCTGTGTGCTGAGGGCACGCTTCGCGAGCCGATCCTCTACCTCAGTCTTTATTTCAAGACGCAGCGGAGCACCTACTACGACCTTCTGCAGGCCGTCCGCGAGCGTGGCGACTGGGAGTCTTGGATCGAATTTTTCCTGACCGGGGTGGTGGAGACGGCCAACCAGGCGACGGACACAGCCCGCCAGCTCCTGGCGTTGTTCGAGGCCGATCGAAAGGCGCTGTCAGGCATAGGGCGGGGTGGCCCGTCAGCATTGCGGGTCCACGAGATGCTTCAGCGGCGTCCTCTGACGAGCGTGGCCGCGGCCGCCAAGCAGCTCCAGCTTTCAGAGCCGACCGTCCAGAAGTCCCTCGACGCGATGATGAAGCTGGGGATCGTGCGGGAGATGACAGGAAAGCGCCGCCGCCGCCTCTACGCTTACGCGAAGTACCTGAGTATCCTCAACCAAGGTACCGATCCGCTCTCGCCGAAGACTGCGCCCTGATCCATGAACGCCGTTGAAATCGAAGAAGCCATCTCAGCGCTCGCTGAGCAGCCTTTTGACACCGCCGAGTTTCCCTATGCCTTCCTCGAGGCGTTTGGGCGCAAAGAGACGGCCCTGAAGCGCGCATTGAAGTTCAAGCTCGAGCGCGGCCGGCTGCCGTCCATCACGGCGGCCGATCCTTGGGAAAAGCGGATGGCCGAGGGCGTGGCCTTCCTTGCGCGCATGAAGGCCGAGGTCGCCGATGGCTAGGCAGTTCACCGATGAGGACGACGCGCTGCTCCAGGAGCTGGGCGTCGAGGTTGAGGCCAAACCCAGCAGCGGCCGCAGCGCCCGGGATGAGCGGATCATCGCCGGATTTGAGGACATTCAGCGCTTCGTGGAGACCCATGGTCGCGCGCCACAGCATGGTGAGGGCCGAGACATCTTCGAGCGTCTCTATGCCGTGCGGCTGGACCGGCTCAGGGCCCAAGAAGACTGTCGGGCTCTCCTAGCCCCGCTTGACCATCAAAAGCTCCTCGAGGGCTCTCCCCTGCCCTCCTCAGCCACGGTGCCCGACGATCTGGACGATGACGCGCTGCTGACTCTGCTGGGCGTTGAGGCTGAGGTCCCAGATATTGGCGAGCTTCGCCATGTCCGCTCGGTTGCCGAGAAGCGGGAAGCCGAAGAGATCGCCAACCGCCAGAAATGCGAGGACTTTGCGGACTTCAAACCGCTGTTTGAGCGGGTGAAGCGCGAGCTGAAAGATGGGGTGCGGACCGCCCTGCTCTTCCGCAAGGACGCCGGTTTCCTGAAAGCCGACATCACCCAGGGTAGCTTCGTGATCCTGGGCGGCCAGATGGCCTATGTTGCCGAGATTGGGGATCCGATCCGCGCGCCGAATGGGGAATTCGACGCCCGTATGCGGGTGATTTATGACAACGGAACCGAGAGCAACTTGCTCCTGCGATCGCTCCAGCGCGCCCTCTATAAGGACGAGGCAGGACGGAGGATCTCGGAGCCCTCGGCCGGTCCCCTCTTTGCCGATACCGCCGAGCCCGAGGACCTGGAAAGCGGCACGATCTATGTACTGCGAAGCAAATCCGACCACCCCACGGTCTCAGCAAGCCGAGAGCTGATCCATAAGATCGGTGTGACCGGAGGTGCGGTTGAACGTCGGTTCGCGAATGCGCGGCTGGAGCCCACCTTCCTGATGGCAGATGTGGAGGTCGTTACGACCTACAAGCTGTTCAATATTAATCGGGTGAAGCTCGAGAACCTCATCCACAAGGTCTTTGGCCCGGCGCGGTTGAACATCGAGATCATGGACCGGTTTGGCCAGCCTGTGACCCCGCGGGAATGGTTCCTGGTGCCGCTGTTCGTGATTGACGAGGCCGTCGAGCGGATCAAGGACGGGACAATCACCGATTTTGTCTACGATCCAGCGGCAGCCGCTCTCAAACACCGTTGATTGAGGCTTAGACGCCGCATTTGGCTTAAGCGTGCTGAGGTCTCGCTATGGCAATACCTAACTTTGCAGTCGTTTATGCGGGCAAGATTGTCGGCGATATGCAGGCACACTACAGGTCACTGCCTCTCGGGGCCAGCGTTGGGCGATATGAGTCCGAGGTAGAAGCCCTGTTGTTGCTGCTTCAAGGAGTACGCCACATCGACGCTGTTATTGAGCTTTCGCGTTCGTCTCCCGACTATGTTCCCAGTGCCATGGTCCTCGCCCGAGCGGCCCTAGAGTCTGTTACGCTAGCCGCCTGGCTAATCAGTCCAGAAGATCCGTTTGAACGAGAGTGCCGCTATATCGCCCATCTTGAGCGAGATATCTCTGCACGCACTCGGATAGCACAGCGCAAGGGAGATGAATTCATTCAACAAGATAGAGAGAATGACGCCATCAAGGAATTCTACGAGAGCCTCAAAACAGCCCTCGCGGAGCAAGGATACGTTCACATTCCAAGAATGCCCAAAATCGTGGTCATGATTAGTGATGTCTTTGGCCGAGACATGGCACAGCACTATATCCACGCATCGCAATATGCTCACGGTGGACATTATTCTACGTGGCTATACAGGCGCAATCTTGGGAGTATGAAAGAGATTGAGCTGAGCATCGAGCCGCGGCAATGGCGCCACGCCTTTTGTCTGTGTTTAGACGTGATGGGGATTCCGGCAGGAAAGATAGTCCAGCGGCTCACTGGCATCGAGCCGCTCTTCACCCAGATCTGGGTCGCGGAAAAGAAGGCCGAGCTTGTCCGCCAGTTTCTGGGGTGAGATCGAAGATCCAGACAGATTTCATTGATCTAGAATACAATCTATGAGAGCGTCAGAGCATGACAGAGCCCGTGATTGTATGCCCCAACTGCCAGCACGAGATGAAGCTCACGGAGTCGCTGGCAGCTCCTCTGCTTCAACAGACTCGGCATCAGTTTGAACAGAAGCTGGCGCTCAAGGATAAGGAAATCCAGGCCCGCGAGGCCGCCGTTCGCGACCAACAAGCCGCCGTTGAGCACGCGAAAGCCGCTGTAGCCGAACAGGTGGCAGCACAGCTGAAGATCGAGCGTGAGAAGGTAGCCGCCGAGGAGGCGAAGAAGGCTCGGCTGGCGCTTGGTGCGGACCTAGAGCAACGGGCCAAGGAGGTGGCCGAGCTTCAGCAGATTGTAGCGGATAAGGACGTCAAGCTCGGGGAAGCTCAGAAAGTCCAGGCTGAGTTGATGAAGAAGCAGCGTGAGCTAGACGATGCTAAGCGCGAGCTGGATCTAACGGTCGAAAAGAAGGTCCAGGAATCCTTGGTGGTGGTCCGCGACAAGGCGAAGCAAGAAGCGGAGGATAGCCTCAAACTGAAGGTTACTGAGAAAGAAGAGCAGATTGCCTCGATGCAGCGCCAAATCGAGGAGCTACGTCGGAAGGCTGAGCAGGGCTCTCAGCAGCTCCAGGGCGAGGCCTTCGAGATCGAGCTGGAGGCCGTTTTGCGGGCGAAGTTCCCTCGGGACATCATCGAGCCGGTACCCAAGGGAGAGTTTGGTGGGGACGTGCTGCACAGGGTTGTCGGACCGTCGGGACAGGTCTGCGGGACCATTCTTTGGGAGAGCAAGCGTACCAAGAACTGGAGTGACGGGTGGCTGCCGAAGCTTCGCGAAGATCAGCGGACCGCCAAGGCGGAAGTTGCGCTCATCGTATCCAACGCACTGCCCAAGGGTGTGGAAACCTTTGACCAGGTTGACGGCGTGTGGGTCACCGAGCCGCGTTGCATGATTCCTGTTGCCCTGGCGTTACGCCAGACCCTGGTGGAGCTGGCCAGTGCACGTCAGGCATCAGAGGGTCAGCAGACGAAGATGGAGCTGGTCTACCAGTATCTGACCGGGCCACGATTCCGGCACCGGATAGAGGCAATCGTCGAGCGGTTCGGTGACATGCAGGCGGACCTAGAGCGCGAGCGAAAAGCAATGACACGGCTTTGGGCGAAGCGCGAGGAGCAGATCCGGGGGGTCATAGAATCGACGGTGGGGATGTACGGGGATCTGCAGGGTATTGCCGGGCGGGCGCTTCAGGAAATTGAGAGCTTGGATGTGCTGGCGATTGAGGCTAAATCTGACGAGGCTTTCTAACCATGCTTCTAAAGTTCGAGCAGATCGATGAGATAGGGCGCTTTTCGAGTTTCAAACACAAGGCGCCACAGTTTCCGAAACTGCCCCTCGTGTTCGCAAGGAACGGCTACGGGAAAAGCACTTTGTGTTCGATCCTTCGATCCGCTTCAGAATCGAAGGGACACCACATCTCCGCTCGCCGCCGACTGGGGGCGGTGAACCCGTCTTCAGTGCGGCTCAGTTGGGCAGCCGGAAAGTCATTCACTTTCGCGGGGGTTGCCTGGAATTCATGCCCGGGGATGATTCACGTTTTTGACCAGGAGTTCGTCCACCAGAACCTTCACATTGGGGAGAGCGTAACCCGCGACAACAAACGTAGTCTTTTACCGATAATCCTGGGACAGGACGGCGTCGCCTTGGCGCAGAAGATCATCGATCTCGATAAGGAACAGCGCGAGCTAGGCGAAAAGATCAGGGGCGCTTCTCAGATTATCAGGGCGAGGCTGCCTGTCATCCCTGAAAACAAGGTCGAGAGCTTTTGCCGCAATGCCGTGCCTGCCGATATCGCCGAGAAGGTTGAAGACTACGGCCGCAAGCTCGAGCTCGCCAAAAACGCCCATGTCGTCCGCCAGAAGGCGAACCTGAGGGTGATCTCGGCCGGGACGCTAAGTCATCACCTGAATGTTTTGAGCAGGACACTTGATTCCGTTTCGGCCGACGCAACAGCGCGCATCAGGGCACAGCTTGAACTGCACAAACTGGGAGCGCGAGGCGAGGCCTGGCTGAAGTTCGGCGCAGATCATGCGGACGGAGAGAGCTGCCCTTTCTGCAATCAGCCTACCGCGGACCTCGACCTAATTGGGGTCTACAAGGGGTATTTCAGCGAGGCGTTTTCCCAGCTTTCCACGGATCGAGATGAAGGCTTGGCTGAGTTGAATGCCGGTTTCGGCGTCGAAGGTGCAACATTCTTAGCCTTGCTGGATGGCAACGGCGTTGATGTGGAATTCTGGAAAACCGTTTGCCAGCTTCCCGTTATCCCCGACATGAGCGCCGATCAGCGCATGGCGTGCGTGGACGCCTTCAAGACTCTGGATGGCCTCTATCAGCTGAAGGTTGCCAACCCGCTTGCCGTCGTACGTCCTGGTGCAGCTGCCCAAATCCTCGAAGACGCCTTCGCTCTGATGGACGCCTACAATGTAGATATTGCAGCCTGCGCTGCGGCGGTTGATGCGGCCAAAGCGGCCACGGCAGCGATCGACGTGGCCGAGGCAAACAGGATCAATGAGTCCTGGAAGGCATTGCAGGCGAAGCAGGCTGAGCCGGTCAAATCTGCGGTGCACGACTACATCGCCGCTGACAATAGGCGAAAGGAACTGGACACCGAGAAGAAGGCCGCACAAACCGCGCTGACCGCTTACTCAAAAACCACGATTGCCACCCGGCAGACTCAAATCAATGAACTACTCGCCCTGTTCGGTGCTGGATTTTCGATTGTCGACGTCAAGGCTACTTATGTGGGCCGTGAGCCTAACACAGACTATGCGCTCGCTGTCGGCTCTCACAAGGTTAAGGTCGGAGACCGCTCCAACGATGAGCCGAGTTTCAAAACGGTGTTGAGCGCGGGCGACAAGAGCACTCTCGCCTTGGCCCTTTTCCTTTGCCAGGTACGGGCGGATCCGAATATCGCAGACGCCGTTGTAGTTTTCGACGACCCCTTCAATAGCCAGGACATGGGTCGGCAGTTTGAAACCACCAGCCAGATCAGAGCAGTGGCAAAGCTGGCCTGTCAGACGATCGTGTTTTCGCACGATGCCCGTTTCCTTCACATGATTGAGCGTGATGCTCCCAGCGCCGACGTCCAAGCTTATCAGATTAGCTGCACGGACCAGGGTGTGGGAGATATCAAGGTCTGGTCGTCGGAGGCGGAGCTAAAGACGACCTACATCCGACATTACGAAATGATCACCGAGTATGCGAAGCACGGAACACTGCTCGCCGGCACCGATCACGCCGGGGTCCACAAGGCGATCCGGCCGTTCCTCGAAGACTTCATCAAGAACAGATTTCCGGGACGATTTGCCGCTGATGCCTATCTCCACGAGATGGCCACCGCGATCGAGGCGTCCGGTGCGACGGATCCGATGCACGCGTCGACGGCTGATCTTCTTGCCTTGAACGAGTACACCCGCCCGACCATGCACGGGGGAGCACTGGTGACGGAGCCCATTGCACTCCGCGCCCAGTGTCAGCGCGTTCAGCGAATTATCGGACTATACTAATTTGGTACCCGCAGCCAATCACGGATCGTGCTGCGCATAAGTTAAGAACCCTGCACGGTCTGGCGCTCTCGTAGAGCGGTCCACAGCAGCAGCGCAGCTCCGAGCGTGATCACCACATCGGCCAGATTGAAGGTCGGGAAATGAAGGCCGCCCGCGTGCAAGTCGATGAAATCCGTGACCACGCCGTCATGCAGACGATCCGCCAGGTTGGCGAACCCGCCGTAATCATCCGGCGTAGGCCGCGGCAGGCCTATTTTGGCCTGCTGCGATGGATTTCGATGAGGTTGAGCAGGCTTTCGACGCCGTATTCGGTGAAGGCCATGGTCCCGTCCTCGTGCTGCGGATCGTAGACCCAGATCAGCCCGTCCTCCGGCTCCATGTCGAGCGCGAGATCGGCGAGCCAGTCTTCGTCCTTGTCGAGATCGCGAGCGACGAGCGCCAAGGTCCGGACGGAGTGGACCTTGTTGACGTGCATCGTCAGGCCGCGACTGCTGTGATCGACGGCGCGCGCCAGTTCCACGGCAAAAGCTCGTCGAGCCGGCCTTGGGTCATTCCGGCGATGCGGGCAAGCACGTCGGCGAGCCAGGTCTGTGGATCGACGTCGTTCATCTTCGCTGTCTGGATCAGCGTCGCCATGGCGGCGGCACGCTCGGCGCCGCGATCGGAGCCCGCGAAGAGCCAGGCTTTTCGACCGAGGGCAAAACCTCTGAGCGCCCGCTCGGCGGCATTGTTCGACAGGCAGGCCCGTCCGTCGTCGAGGAACGAGGCAAAGCCGTCCCAGCGCCTGAGCATGTAGTCGATCGGCTTGGCGACGGTCGCCGAGCGCGAGAGCTTGACGCGCTGCTCGCCAAGCCAGGCGCGCAGGTCGTCGACGATCGGGCGGCTGCGCTCCTGCCGGACCTGGCGGCGCTCGTCGGCGTCCAGGCCATTGATCTCGCGCTCGATGGCGAAGAGCGCGTCAATGCGCTTCACCGCCTCCAAGGCGATCGGCGACACGGGCGCGGCGCCAGGCCCGCGCCGTGCGCTCGCGGCGATGTCGGCGAGCTCGAAGAAGCCCCGGCGGGCATGCGACCAACAGAGCGCCGACGTGACCGGCCCGCCCGGACGCGCGGGATCGTACAGCCCGTTGTATCCGCCATAGGCGTCGGCCTGCAGGATGCCGCTCCAAGTCGCGAGGTGCACGTCCGGATGCTCTTGCCGCCGGTCGCGTGAGGCGAAGTAGAGCGCCGCCGGCGGATCGGCGCCGCCGAAGGGCCTGTCGTCGCGCACATAGGTCCAGATCCGGCCCGTGTCGGTCTTGCCCCTGGCGAGGATCGGCACCGTCGTGTCGTCGGCGTGCAGCCTCTGCGCCGCCATGGCGTGCCGGGCGATCAGGTCATGTAACGGCGCCAGCGCCACAGTCGCCGCGCCGACCTGGTCGGCGAGCGTCGAGACGGAGAGGTCGATGCCCTCTCGAAGGTATCTCTCGCTCTGCCGGTTCAGCGGTTGGTGCTGACCGAACTTCTCAAACAGTACCATGGCCAGCAGGTTCGGCCCCACGAAGCCGCGCGGCGTCACATGATAGGGCGCCGGCGGCTGTGTGATCATCTCGCAAGCGCGGCACGTGAACTTCTCCCGCACGGTCTGGATCACCTTCCAGGACCGCGGCACGACCTCCAGGGTCTCCGTCACGTCCTCGCCGAGCTTCGACAGCTTCATCGAGCCGCAGCACGGGCACGATGTCGGTGCTGCGATCACGACCCGCTCGCGCGGCAGATGCTCCGGGAAGGGCTTGCGGACAGGACGACCGCGCGCCCGTACGGGCAGCGATGCCTGGCGCGACATCGCCTCCGCCGCAAGTTCGTCCTCGGTCGCCTTCGATTCGAGCTCCTCGAGCTGAAGCTCCATCTGGTCGATGAGGCGCATCGTGCGCTCCGAGCGCTGACCGTAGAGCTCGCGCTTGAGCTTCTCGATCATCAGCTTGAGATGCACGATCGTCGCCTCGGTCGATGACGCCGCGGCCTTCGCGGTGAGGGCTTCGGCTTGCGCCTCGATACGCGCCTGGCGCTCCGCCAGGATCATCGCATGCGCCGCTGCCAGATCAGTCGGCAGCGTCGGCGGGACGGGCGATTCAGCGGGCGCGTTCACAAGGAGAGGGAATCACATCCGCCAGCAAACACAAGACTCGAAGCTCTATCCGATCGCCGTCGGACGCCAGGTCTCCACCGGATTGCGCCAGTCGATGCCGGAGAGCAGGTAGCCCATCTGAGCGGGCGTGATCGCGAGGACGCCGTCGGCCGGCGACGGCCACAGGAAGCGACCCTTCTCCAAGCGACGCACGTAAAGGCTCGCCGCCTGCCCGTCGTGCCAGATCACCTTCAACAGATCGCCGCGACGCCCGCGGAAGCAGAAGATGTGGCCGCCCAGCGGATCACGCTTCAAGACCTCCTGTGCCACCAGCGCCAGGGAGGCGAACCCCTTCCGCATGTCCGTGTGGCCGGTCGCCAGCCACACCTTCACGCCGACCGGAACCGGGATCACCTGAGCCCCTCGAGGCCGCGTGCGAGGGTCAACACCGTATCGGCATCCACCGCGCCCTCGACTATGATGCGCCGACCGCCGCGCAGCACGATCTCGATCCGCCCCGGCGTCGGCGCGGCGACCGCCAAGGCCGACGGCGCTCCCGCGCCCATCATCCGGGCGTCCTCACGCCGGTCAGTCTCGGACGTCACAATCATCGGGACAAAGCCTGCAGGTGCAGCACTGGGCTCGACGAACAGCGCCCGCCGCCAAGCCAGCAATTGCGAGCGCGCGATCCCATGCCGCCGCGCCGTCGCGGAGATCTGGCGCGGACCGGCCATGCTCTCCAGCACGATCCGCTCCTTCTCGCCCTCGCTCCAGCGGCGACGGCGCCCAGTCTCCACCATGTCGAGGCGGCTCAAGACACTGTCAGTATGGCTGTCCATACTCACAGTGCTCAACGATTTGCGTCACTCAGCGCAAGGCGGCCTTCGCCGGATGCATACAACCCGCCGCCCGCGATTAGTGCATAACCATCCCACTTGGCCTTTTCGATCACGTTCAATCACGCCACATCACCTTGAAACACAAGAGCTTTTAGGCTTGTCGTAGAGTCGGTCATTGTGGCATATTGGGGTCGGTTTTAAGGGGATCAAGGCCCTTTTTGACCCCAGTCGCCGACCCCACGAACCCGTCGAGCGACCCCAGTTGGAAGCCGACGGAGAACCCCAGTGCCAAGCCTTACAGATGGAGAAATTCGCCGAGCCCTGAAGCAGGTGGAAACGACCGGCAAGCAGCTCAGCCTTGTCGATGGCGAGGGTCACGGAACCGGCCGGCTGGTCCTCGTGATGAAGCCTATGCCTACCCGTGTGACCGCAGACTGGATGGCGCAGCAATGGCGCGATGAGAAGCGCCTCAAGAAGAAGCTCGGCTCGTATCCCTCGATGCCCCTCAGCAAGGCCCGCGAGATATTCAACCGCGACTTCGCGGAGCTGATCCAGAAAGGCCGTAGCATCAAGGTTGCCGGCGACACGCGACCGGGAACCGTCGCCGACCTCTTCGAGGCGTATGTCGCCTACCTCAAGGAGGGCGGGAAGTCGTCCTGGAAGGAGGCGGAAAAGGGCCTCAACAAGATCGCCGATACGCTCGGACGCAACCGCCCGGCCCGCGACATCGAACCGGATGAGATCACGGCGATCATCCGGCCCATCTATGAACGCGGCAAGCGTTCAATGGCCGATCATGTGCGCAGCTACATTCGATCTGCCTTTAGCTGGGGCCTGAAATCCGAGCACGATTATCGCTCCACCGCTGCGCGCCGCTTCCGGCTGACCTACAACCCCGCTGCGGGCATACCGACGGAACCCAAGACGATCGGAACGCGCTGGTTGAGCGAGGAAGAGTTCGTTCGACTCTATCGCTGGCTCGAATGCCCCGACACGCCGGTTCATCCTTCCTATGCCCGCGCCGTCCAGATCATCATGCTGACTGGCCAGAGGGTCGAGGAAATCGCCCGTCTCCATGTCGATCAATGGGATGCCAAGGAACGGATCATCGACTGGACCAAGACCAAAAACCTTCAGCCGCACGCTGTTCCGGTGCCCTTGTTGGCCGCGGAACTGATCGAGTCGATTATCCCGAACGAACACGGCTGGTTCTTCCCCTCCGCCAAAGACCCGTCAAAGCCCGTCAGCCACGGCACACTCTACAGCTTTATCTGGCGCCAGCGGGATCGCGGCGTGATCCCCCATGCGACCAACCGCGACCTCCGTCGCACCTTCAAAACCTTGGCTGGCAAGGCGGGAGTCCCGAAGGAGATCCGCGACCGTCTCCAGAACCACGCCTTGCAGGATGTCAGCTCGAAGCACTACGACCGCTGGAACTACATGGTTGAGAAGCGTGCCGGCATGGCGAAGTGGGACAAGTTCGTCCGAGCCATGCTCGCCAAGAAGCGCATGAAAGCGGCGGCATGAGCCTCCGGCGCCTATAAAGAGGAAGTGAGAAACGACTATAATCGGCCTGGCGTTGCTGGCGACGCTGACCACGGCGACCGCGGCCAAGGCCGATCCCTGCAAGGCCATTCCCGACCGCGGCCCGATGCCGTCCTATCTCCACCGGGGCGCACACTTCTCCGGTCCCGTGGTCTATGTCGGCGACGGCGACTCGCTGTGCGTGGCCGTGGGCCAAGGGCCAGCCAACTGGGTGGAGATCCGGCTGGAAGATTTCTACGCGCCCGAACTCCACTCCCCCACCGGCCCTGCTGCCAAGGCCGCGCTGGAAAGACTTGCCATGGGTCGGAACGCGGAGTGCGTCGCCAACCATAAGTCCTACGACCGTGTAGTCGGCACCTGCCGGATCGGCGGACGCTCCATCGGGGATTTATTGAAGGCGGCCGGAAACGTCGAGGGCGGCAACGGATACGACCAGCGCAAGAGTTAGCCCGACCCTTGGTGGCGCTTAGATGCGATCTGAAAACCGATCATAGGCATCGATCCGCCGGACGGGGGGATCGACCTCATACCGATAGATCTCCGTGCTCAAGAACCGCACCTCGGCCTCGCGTTGGGCTTCGGGAACGTCGATATACCAAGCGCGGGGATGCGGGCCGGGATCGCCGTTCCAGCGGTATCCCCGCGCCTTGAGAACATCCTTGAGGTCGAAGGGCGAGTTCTCCGCCCAGATGCGCCAGGAGACAGTACGAGCACCATCCAGAAGGCGGCTAAGGCCCGTAACACCAGATCGGGGCAGCTGCATCGCCAACAGCTCGATCGTCGCAAGACAGTCGTGCATCGCGCGGTGGCGGTCATAGAAGAAGCCGGCCGCCTGAGCGAGATAGGCGAGCTTCGCGCCCTGAAATCCTTCCGCCGCCCAGTCGATCTGGCTGAGCGAGCATGCCCACGGCTTCGTCGAGAACACGTCACTGAATCGTTCAAAGAAGCGGCGGTCGAACGCCGCGTTGTGCGCGATGAAGAGTGAAGCCGGCGCCGCGAATGTGGCCACCACGGCGGGATCAATGATCTGGCCGGCCACCATCTCGTTGGTGATGCCCGTGATCGCGGTGATTTCCGGGAGGATAGGCTCGCTCGGCTGACGCAGCCCTTGGAAGCTGTCGCCCACGCTGAAAATGGTGCCATCCAAGCCGTAGCTGAATGGCGTCATGGCGAGTTCTATGATCTCGTCACGCTGGGGATCTAGCCCCGTGGTCTCGACATCCACCACCATGCCGAGTCGGACGGGCGTTGCGGGAGACGGCATATTGGATGGACGCGGCTTAAGACGCCGGATGACGCGATAATCCCCGGTAGCCTCTAGCGTCTGCGCCATGGACTCCAGATGATCAGAAGATGTCGTCATCCTTCATACCCAGAGGCTTGAGTCATGCCGGTACGGGTCTGAGCAAAACACAGACATCATCCCTTGGTGTCATGATCGTCGTGCGTGCCTTTGCGCGCGTGATGCTGACCCGAAAATTCTGACGCGCCTGAGTCATCACCCCGTCGTGGACATTGCCGAAGACGATCCGGTCAGGATTGGCCACGATTTCGCCCTTGAACCGTTTTGGCCATCCTTCAAAGATCACAACCTCGTCGAACTGCTTTCCCTTCGCCTTGTGCATGTTCATCACCACGACGCCGGATTCAGGCTTGTGGGCTGTTGCGAAATGCTCCTGAACAAACGACTGGCGGGTGATCGCAAGGGCGTTGCTATAGCGGCCGACGTCACGCCAGTCCTGCGCCAACCCCTGACGGAGCTGCGTACCGCGCTCAAGCAGACGCACGTTACGGACGTCCTTTGCGACATCCTTCAGTCGCTCACAGGCCCCAGTATCCAGAACGTCGCGCACCGAGACCCAATCTGCATCCGGATCACCTGTGAATGTCAGTGCGGCAGTTGCCTGGTGCACGGCAAAGGTTCCTTGCAAGACGCTGTTACCAGGCGTTGTTCGTCCTTTCGCTAGACATTCGTTCCACTTGGACAGCGCCTTCCGGAACCGCGCAGCCTCGTCCATGTCGCCCTTGGTCGGCGCCGTGCCTCCTCGACCGTGAAAATAGCTGCACATCAACTCGACAAATTCGTCGAAACTTCCGTCATGCCCGCACTTTTGGAGCAGGAAAGCAATGATCTCTGCGGCGAGGATCGGGCCTTCCATATCAACTGCTGCTGAGTGAGAAATCGACGGAACATTACCGAATGGCTCGCGCAGGATGTCAGACACCATCCGCGTCATTTTCTTGGTCGGCACGAGAATGGCCAACGACCAGTCACGCCGGCCAGACTCAACCAAGCGCTTCCGGGCTTGCAACACCTGGCCAACCAGTGAAGCATAAGCTTGGTTGGGGTTCGACGCGAACGGCGCGTAGCCGATACCCTGGTATTCCTTCTGCCGAAAATTGCCGGTCAGGATGTCGTTGCCGAATAGGGCAATCTCCGTCCCCTTGCTCCGATGGTTGTCACCGGCAAGGTCGTGGACCGTCGGCGCGAAATCGGCCTTGAAGTGGTTCAGCCTTTCCGGATCGGCGCCGATGAAATCGAATATGCGCTGCTCCGGGTCGGCAAGAGCGATCAACGTGCTGTTGGCGCCGAGGGCTTGGACCACTCGCCATTGATCGGCGCTGGTGTCCTGAAACTCGTCCAGGGTAATGTACGGATACATCGTAGAGACGAGCGCTCGAACCTTATCTGAGCCATGAAGCAGGGTCGCCACGCGGTCTGCGAAGAGGTCGAAGCAGACCTTCCCTTCTTCGGTCGCCAGCCGGACACGCTCCGCTTCCTCCTTCGCGCGCTTCTCAGCCTTTTCCTCGTCCGACAGATTTTTGGCCGCCTTGTAGCCGCTTCGAACCGCCGACAATGCAATCGCCTCATTCGGAGGCGTGAGGATCGTCATCCGTCGTGGAAAGCCGACAAGGTAGCCGTGCGTTTTAAGGATGCGCCAGAAGAACGAATGGTAGGTATCGACCTCGATCCGTTGCCTCTCCTCTCGCGTGATTGCGCTTTCTTCGTCGATTGCCTCCAGCACGCGCGAAACGGTTGCACGCGCGAAGCTGAGGAAAAGGATGCGCTGTCCTGGCTTCAATTCCTCCCGCGCGATCTTGGCCGCTTTGAGGATAGAGACGGTAGTCTTCCCCGAACCGGGACCGCCGGTGACGAGTTGATGCCCGACAGCTTGTAGAATTTCCTTCTGCGCTTCTGTTAGGTCGACCACAGTAATCGCCTATCCTAACAGGTCAGCAAAATCGTCTTCGGGTTCGGGCTCGGCTGGCTGTAGAGGCGGATCACACAGTGCCTTCAGGGTGACGCAGGCATCCCGTAGCCACTGCGGGATCTCAGCTTCGGAACACTGTGCCAAGAACTCAGCGATTCCCCAATTGCCTTTCGACCAGCTGAAATAGGCCCCGAGCGCGGCAGCAGCCTGAGCTTTTGGGTCGGGGTATTTCGCGAGCAGATGCTGTGGCCAATCGAGCTGATCGGCAAACCGCTCCAGGGCCGCTTGGGTGGTGTTCTTGAGGATCAGATCCTCAATACCCTTCTCGTCGTGCATGAACAGGCGTTCCACCTGGGCTTCTATGGCCACCTTGGCGGCATCCGTCTGCTTGTCGCATAACGCAAAGGTCCGTTTCCCAAGACTTTTGTACAGCGCTCCAAGGTCGGCGATCTGGGTCTCGCTTCCGGCGTCGATCACGCAGACGCCCAAGGCTTCCAAAGACGCATAAGCAGCCGGGTTGAGCTCGGCCAGTCGCCGCGCGACGACCGGGAAGGAGGTCGCCTCCGTAGCGCCTTCGGCGATGAGAACTCGGCGCGAAAGAAGCCCCTCGCAAAATCGGGTTCGGAAATCCTGCCGATAACGCTTGTGCTTGATGCTCTCAGGCAACTCGATTTTGGATTGGCTCAGTTGGCCATTGTCCGATCGCGAGAGGATGACGGTTTCGTCGAGGCTGAATTCTTCGAGCACATACGGCGAGTGCGACGTGAAGATCGACTGCGCCGACAGCTTGCGAAGCTCATGGACAATCCGCTTCTGCGCGTATGGCGGAATCGCCGTTTCGGCTTCCTCCATCGCAAAAATGACGTTCTGCTTGTCCTCGGCGATCTGTGACAGCATCGCGAGCACCAACATGTTGATCGTCCCTGTTCCCTGCCGAAAGAAGGGAGCGGCATGATCGCCCGCACCCGTGGCGATGAACGCGGTGATGACCTTGCGCAAATGCTCGCGCGTCAGGTTCGACACCTTTAGGTGCGGCTTCACTCCCCATTCGCGCGGGACGTATTTCTTCAGCGACTTGTCGATGCTCTCGAGCACGCCTGAGATGCCAATGGACGGGTCGCTCGCGACATCGAAGGCTGCGAGCGTTCCGATCGTCCCTTCCCACATCTGCGGCCGGATTTCCTTCAGCCGGAGGATGATGTCCAGCAGGCTGCCGTGTTCCAAGCTGAGCGCCCGAGATCCTGTCCTCAACGACCGCAGGAAAAGAAATCCGCAGTGCTGCTTGTCCTTCTTCGAGAACGATGCAGGTGTCTCATCCTCTGAAAGGCTGCGCGTGAAATAGCTGTTGCCGACGAAGTCATCCTCATCGGGATCGTATTGGCCGACGAATGTGACGCGCAGCGCCGCCTTGATCTCGGCAGCATCGACCCCAGCCGGGTTGGCCTCCTGATAGAAGTCTCCGGTAGTAGTATTCAGCCACTCGACGTTGGCTCCAAATCGTGCCTCCTGCTCCGGCGACAGATTGGTGATCGTCACCTCGACCGTGATTTTCGGCGCGGGGCCGGGCTCCGCGCCCTCGGGAGCATCGGGGTTTGGGCTAGGAAGATAGCGCCCCTGATAGAAATCATGCTCATCCACGGGGGGTCGCCGGCTCAGCCGGTCCGGCCCCAAGGCGAGATCGATCGCTTCGAATACCGACGATTTGCCGGTATTGTTGTCGCCGATCAGTACGGCGTGATCAGGCAGCACCAGTTTGGCCGACTGGATGCCGCGAAAATTTTCGATCCCTACCGAGAATATCTTCAACGCCGCCCCCCTTTAGGCCCCCATTCGGTTAGCCCGCGCAGCTATATCTGTACATCGCGCCATGAGCGCTTCGAACGGCTCGGCGTCATCGAAGAGCAGCCCATCCTCGACCATGCGGGCATAGTCGTCCTCCAACGCCTTTGCGCCATCGCCGACCGGCACGAGCTGCAAGCCGCCGTTGACGGCCGCTGCATAGTCGATCGGCGTGCGGTCGGCGGCCTTCTCCGCGAAGAACATCGCCTTATGCCGGGCGACAGCGTTGGCCAGTTCGCGATCGGCGAAAGCGGCGTTCGCGAAGCCGGTTTCATCCAGCCGGACAACATCGTGCCAGTGTCTTGCGAAGCGGTCGCCGCGTAGCCGTTCCTGGAGGCAGAAGACATGGATGGCGGTCGCCTTCTCCCAGAACGTCCGCTCCGCGTGCATGACGCGCGGCCGCGCCGTCGGGAATATCAGCCCGTCGATCAGGCCGGCCGCATCGCAGACGACGTCGCGCCCGCTCGCCGGTTCACCCGTCGAGCGGGCGCCGAACTCCAGCATGACGCTGGGCGCGACATAGCCGGACCCGGCTGCGGTCGCCTCATAGTCGATAAAGAGCCTCTCATCCTCGACGCGAATGACCGCAGCCAGACCTTCGGCGGCCAGCGCGTTCGCGATCACGGGCTGCACGGTCTCCGCGACCCATGCTGGCAACCGCCTGCGGACCTCGCTGGACCAGCGCTTTTCCTCGCTTCGGGTTTTCGGCAGACCCTCGCCATTGTCCCCGACCAGATCGGGCGCAATCGCCCGAATGTCGTAGGTCAGATCCACATCCTCCGAAAACCGACGAATGACCTGATAGGCTTTCGACAGCGACGTGCCGCCTTTGAACACCAGATGGTCGCCGAGCGGCGCGGCGTAGAGGGTCGCCAGCGCCCACACCACCCACACATCCTTTTCGAGAAGATGGGTAGGCCGGCCCGAGCGGTCGGCAGCGACGCCCAGCGCATCGCGCCGATCCTCGGCCGAAAGCTGGAGAAAGACGTCAGCCATAGGCCGCCTTGCCAACGCTCTGCGCGAGCCATGTCGGAAGCTGCGGCGCGGCGGCGACCAGTTCGCCGAACACGCCAGGCGGCATCTTCCGCTTCAATGTCGTGAGCGCGGCCTCCGCCTTTTCCGGGCCGAGCCAGGCCAGCGCCCGCACAGCCTCCCCCGCCGGCCGGTTGGCCAGCGCCAATAGCCAGCGCGGTGCGTGCCGCAATTCCACGACCTGCTTGCCGAGGTGCATTTTTCGGCTGCGCCCGGAGGTCAGATAGACCGAGCGGACGGGCACCTGCGTCGTCAAGCCAAGGGCGTTCGCCGCGGCGGCGCCGTTCGAGACGATGATCTCCCCCTTTTGGTTCGCAAGGGCCTCGACAGCCTGCTCGACCGAAGGTGTGCGCGTGCCGAACCGGCTGGCGATGGGACGCAGATAGACGCCGCGACCGGCGCGGATGAGCTGCCCGCGCTCGGACAGACGCGACAATGCCTGATCCACGGCCGCCCGGTTTCCGAGGTGAAGCAGGCTCTTGGCAGACACAGGGGCGCCTTCGGGCAGGCCCGTCGCATGCGACAGAATCTGTTCGGTTAGCCGTGTCATCGTCTTTCTCCTGTTGGAAACATATGCGAGTTTCTGACAGTTTTCAAGGATGCCCATGAGAACAGGCCGGATAAGGGGGAAAGCCTTCCCCTGCGGCCGAGCCGGGGTCTCGGCCGACCCCTTCTGCGGGGAGAGCCCCGCAACGCCCCCCTGGAGAGTGAGAGTGCGGACGGGGTTTCCGTGGCGGGTTGAGGGCTGGAGAAGAGGTCTCCGGCGCCCGTCGCGGAGAACCGCGATGTTCAGGAATGACCGCAACGGGCGTGCCGGCTCCGGCCGGACGAGCCTTTACGACGACATCACCAGCAAAATCATCGACGAGCTGGAGGCAGGCCGCTTCCCTTGGGTCCAGCCCTGGGGCACCGCCACGGCCAAGGCGCCCCTCGCCATGCCGAGGAACGCCGCGACCGGGCGGCATTATTCGGGAATCAATGTGCTGATCCTCTGGGGCGCAGTGATCCAGCACGGCTTTCCCGGCCAGAGCTGGATCACCTTCCGTCAGGCCCTGTCGCTCGGCGGCAATGTCCGCCGGGGCGAACGCGGCACCACCGTCGTCTATGCCGATCGTTTCACCCCAGAGGACGAAAAGCGCCGCGCCCGTGAGGCCGGCGAGGAAGCGGCGGCGATCCCGTTCCTCAAGCGCTTCACCGTGTTCAACGCGGCGCAATGCGACGGCCTGCCAGAGGATGTCGCCATCGTTGCTCCACCGCCTCCGCCCGGTCTCATCGAGCCGCAGGTCGATGCCCTGATCCGGGCCACGGGCATCGAATTCCGCATCGGCGGCGACCGCGCCTTCTATGTGCCGGCACACGACTATGTGCAGGTGCCGCCGCCCCAGGCATATTTCGAGCCGATCAACTGGCATCGCACGGCCCTGCATGAGATGGGGCACGCCACCGGCCATGCCTCCCGGCTCGGCCGCGACTTGACCGGCGGCTTCGGCACCAGGAAATACGCCTTCGAGGAACTGGTGGCCGAGATCAACGCGGCCTTCTGCTGCGCATCCCTCGGCATCGCGCCCACCGTCCGTCATGCCGATTATATCGGCTCCTGGCTGGAGGTGCTGCGCGAAGACAATCGCGCCATCGTCCGCGCCGCCTCCCAGGCGAGCAAGGCGGCCGATTGGCTGCTCGGCTTCCTGCCGGACGCCGATCTCAGCTCCGACGACGCCTCGGCAGATGGTGAACGGCAGGCAGCATGATCGACCTGAAAACCGGAAAGGCGGGAAAGCAGGTCTCCGGCTTCACGCCTTTTCGCTTCCGTGGCGCTGCCCTCCTGAGAGTGAGAGGGCGGCGCTTCGCTTCGTGACGGGTTGGAGGTCGAGAGAGAGGCTCTCGGCGCCCGTCGCGGAGTCAAGATCATGGCAACTGCCGTTCAGAAGATCACCCTGTCGTCGGCGCGCGACATTCCCTTCAACAAGCTGGTGCTGAGTCAGTCCAATGTCCGCCGCGTCAAGGCCGGCGTCTCGATCGAGGAATTGGCCGAGTCCATCACCCGGCACGGCCTCATCCAGAGCCTGCATGTGCGCCCGGTCCTCGATGGCGATGGCCATGAGACCGGCATGTTCGAAGTGCCCGCCGGCGGCCGCCGCTATCGCGCGCTCGAATTGCTGGTGAAGCAGAAGCGCCTGGCCAGAAATGCTCCGGTCCCCTGCGTCATTGGCGACGCCCACAGCGACATCCTGATCGACGAGGTGTCGCTGGTCGAGAACATGGAACGCGCACCGCTCCATCCGCTCGACCAGTTCCGCGCCTTTCAGGCCATGCGCGACAAGGGCATGACCGAGGAGGCCATCGCCGCCGCTTTCTTCGTCAGCGTCACCGTGGTGAAGCAGCGCCTGCGGCTCACGTCCGTCTCGCCGGCCCTGCTCGAGATCTATGCCGATGACGGCATGACGCTCGAACAGCTCATGGCCTTCACCGTCAGCCCCGACCATGCCCGTCAGGAACAGGTCTGGGATGCGATCAAGGATAGCTGGCAGAAGGAACCCTATCAGATCCGGCGGATGCTGACCGAAACCGCAGTCCGCGCTTCGGACAAGCGGGCCGTCTTCGTCGGTGTCGACGCCTA
Source organism: Phreatobacter sp. (assembly GCF_022843985.1). Classification (GTDB taxonomy): domain Bacteria; phylum Pseudomonadota; class Alphaproteobacteria; order Rhizobiales; family Phreatobacteraceae; genus Phreatobacter. The sequence goes on from NZ_JALHMP010000029.1 coordinate 51,098, forward strand.
CGAGGCCGCAGGCGGCATCATGCTGCGCGATCTGTTCCAGTCCGACGACGGCGGCTGGCTGCAAGACCCGGCCCTGCTCGACCGCATGGTGGCCGAGAAGCTGAAGAGCGCCGCCGACCAGATCGCCGAGGAAGGCTGGAAGTGGATCGAGGTCGCCATGAGCTTCCCCTATGGCCACGACCATGGTCTTCGTGAACTCAGCGGCACGACGGTCGATCTGACCGACGAGGAACGCGCGACCCGCGAGGCATTGCGCGAAGAATATGACCGGATCGAAGCGGAATATTCCGAAGCCGACGAGCTGCCCGACGCCATCGATCAGCGTCTCGGCGAAATCGAACAGGCGCTGGAAGCCTTCGACAACCGCCCGGTCAGCTACGATCCGGCCGACATCGCGATCGCCGGCGCCTTCGTCAGCCTCGACGCCGACGGTTCTCTGTCGATCGACCGCGGCTATGTCCGCGCCGGGGATGAAGCCCAGGCCGGGCCCGATGGTGAGGCAACCGGGGGCGACCAGACCGACACGCCGGTCGTCCAACGGGCGGTCATCACCATCGGCGGCAAGCCCGCCGAACCCGAGGACGACGAGGAGGACGGCATCAAGCCACTCCCCGAGCGTCTCGTGATCGAGCTGACGGCCCATCGCACAGTGGCGCTGCGCAACGCGGTGGCGGAAAATCCGCACGTCGCCATGACGATGTTGCTGCACAAGCTCCTCAGCGACACCTTCATCCACACCAACGCGACCGGCTGCCTCGAGACCAATGTCCGCCACATCTTCTTCCCGGGACAGTCCGAGGAATTGAAGGACAGCCCATCGGCGCGGGCGGTCAACGATCGCCACGAACGCTGGGGGGATCACATCCCCGCCGACGATCAGGCGCTGTGGGACTGGCTGACCGATCTCGATGACGGCACGCGCATGGAGCTGCTGGCGCTTTGCGTCAGCTATGGCGTCAATGCGCTGTTCGAGCGTCCGAACCCCTATTCGGGCTCGGGCGTCAGTCAGCACGGTCTCGACGTGCGCCTGGCCCAGGCCGACCGGCTCTCGCGCGCGACCGGTCTCGACATGGTGGCCGTTGGCTGGAAGCCCACGGTCGGCAACTATCTCGGCCGCGTGACCAAGCCCCGTATTCTCGAAGCCGTCCGTGAGGGCGCCGGCGAGCGGGCCGCCCAGCTCATCGATCACCTGAAGAAGAGCGACATGGCCAAGGAAGCCGAACGCCTTCTTGCGGAAACCGGCTGGCTGCCGGAACCGCTGCGCCTGGCGTCCCTCGACGGCGATCAGCCCAGCCCGGACGATCAGGCCGACGCTGGCGACAACACCGCGCTGCCGGACTTCCTCACCGATGAGAGCGAGGACGAAGCGGCCAGCGACGACGAGGACGAAGTCCAGCACGCCATAGCGGCTGAATAACGCAACAGCGCGGGGCGGCTCCGTTCGTCCCGCGCGTCCCACCCCGATCTTCCATCTGCCCGGTCATCGCACCGGGCATTTTCGTTTCAGGAGCCTGTCATGGCCGACTATTTCACCCATTTCTCGTGCCTGCTCGACGTCGTCACGCCGGAGAACGCCGCCCGCGCGCTCGACCTATACAACCGCCTGTCCGAGGCTGGCGCGTCGGAAGAACCGCCTTCCGAGGGTTTTCTCCTCTCGATCCAGCCCGAGCATGGCGGCGCCCAGCTCTGGATGCGCGACGACATCACCGGCGATCCCGAGCGGCTGATCCAGTTCGTGAAGCGCTGCGCCGCGGAGTTCGGCCTGACCGGCCGCTGGGGTTTCCAATATGCCAACACCTGCTCCAAGCCCCGGCTCGACGGCTTCGGCGGTGGCGCGCATGTCCTCGATCTCGCCACCGGGGAGACGGTGGACTGGATCTACACCGATGGCTGGCTCGCCGAGACCATCTCCGACTCAGGAGACCGGATATGAGCATCCCCTCCTTCGCCCAGACCAATTTTCAGACCCTTCTGCGCGCCGCAGGTGACGGCAACCTCGCGCTCATGGAGTGCCTCGACGCCGTGACCGGCGCTCCGCGTTACGTCATCTGCGCAGTGGGACGAGACGATGGGGATTTCGTCTTCACGCCCTTCGGCCATCTCGCCGACGGCAATCCTTATGACGCCTATCTGCCGCCCGACCCCGGCGATCCTGACCGTTTCATACATCCCGACACACCGGGAGAGGCGCCATGATGGACATCGACGCCATCTTCGCCGCCGATCACGAGCGGCCGCCCACCGAACGGTCGTTCCCCTGGCCAGAGATCAGGGACGGCATCACCGTCGTCATAGAGCCCAAGCCTCATTGGGCCAGCGACATGAGGGCATTCCGGGCCGAGGCCCGTGAATATTGCGCCTATGCCGATTGGACCACGAACGGCGCGCGCGCCAGGTTCTTCGAGCACATCGACACCAGCGGCGATGACCTGATCCGCAAGGCGCGCATGCTCATCGCCAGTGAGATCGCCGACGGATACTGGACCTGACGCCTCAAAGCGCCCCGCCGATCGGCCGAGGCGCTTTTCTCATGCCGGCCGCGAAAAGCGTTTCGAGAGTGAGAGGGCCGCCGGGACGAGGTGAGTCCGGGCGGTCGAGAGAGAGCGTCGTTCGGGCTTCCCGTTCCCGCTCTCCCGAGGTTCCAGTCCATGAACATCATGTCACCCGTAGCCGTTCCGGCCGCGCCCATCGTCCGTGCGTCCGCCATCATAGCCGCTGCGCATCGTCTTCTCGCCTTGCTCGAACGCGGGCAGCGGATCGACAGCGCCGCTCTTCGCACCGGCATGGAGACCGCCTTCGACGCTTCCGACGTGACCGGCGTCTGGGACTGGAAGACGGCCTATGAAGCCTGCGAATGCGCGACCGTCCTGTTCCTGCACAAATACGGACGCGCGCTTTTCCGTAAAGCCGACAGCCCGGCTGCACGGCTTTCCGCTTTGTCGAAAATCACCGGCCTCCTGCCGACGCACACCCGTCGCTCCGAAGAGAGCCAAGCGCTTCAGCAATTCTCGACCCCGATCCCGCTCGGCCTTGCCGCCATTGCCGCTGCCGCCATCACGCCGCGCGACATCGTGCTGGAACCTTCGGCCGGCACGGGACTGCTCGCCATCCTTGCCGAGATCAGCGGCGGTTCGCTGCTCATCAACGAGTTGGCGGAAACCCGCGCCGATCTGCTTGGCCAGCTCTTTCCGGCCCTTGCTATCACGCGCGTCGACGCCGCCCAGATCGACGATCACCTCCCCGCGAGCGCCATTCCCTCCGTTGTCCTGATGAATCCGCCGTTCTCGGCAATGGCGAACGTCTCCGGCCGCGTGGCCGACGCCGCCGCCCGCCATGTCGCCTCGGCTCTGGCGCGGCTCGCCGACGGTGGGCGTTTGGTAACGATCACCGGCGCGAACTTCGGTCCCGAGCAACCCGCCTGGCGCGATGCCTTCGTGCGGCTTCAGGAGCGCGGTCGCGTCGTCTTCACGGCGACGATCGACGGCTCGGTCTATGCCAAGCACGGCACGACCATCGAGACGCGGCTCACCGTCATCGACAAGCTGCCGGCCGAAGACCCGGCCATGTTCTCGCCATCCGCCGGTCTCGCGCCCGACGTCGCCACACTGCTCGCATGGATCGCGGCACAGGTTCCACCACGCCTGCCGGTTTCTCTGCCCGACATCACGCCACTTGTGTCGGGCTCAGCGCCCCGCACCGTGCGCGGCTATCTCGCACGGGCCGCAACCGCGCGCCCGGCCGCTTGCTCGTCCATCGACCCGGAGGGCGTCGAACTCGCCTATGACACGGTGGACTGGACGCCACCTGAGGGCGCGAACCTCACGGATGCGATCTATGAAGAATACGGATTGCAGTCGATCCGCATTTCCGGCTCGCAGGCGCACCCGACAAAACTCGTGCAATCGGCAGCCATGGCGAGCATTGCGCCGCCCAAACCCGCCTATCGGCCGATGCTGCCGGCGGGCATCACCGATCTGCTGTCGGACGCCCAGCTCGAAACCGTCATCTATGCCGGCGAAGCCCATTCGGATTTTCTCGCAGGATCGTGGACGGTCGATGCGACCTTCGACCTCGTCCAGGCAGCGCCGGCCGAGGCCGAGAACGCCGTGCGGTTCCGCCGTGGCTTCATGCTCGGCGATGGCACCGGAGCCGGCAAAGGCCGTCAGTCTGCGGGCATTATCCTGGACAACTGGCTACGCGGTCGCCGCAAGGCGGTCTGGATTTCTAAATCCGACAAGCTGATCGAGGACGCGCAACGCGACTGGTCAGCCCTTGGCATGGAGCGCCTGCTGGTCACGCCGCTATCGCGCTTTGCCCAGGGCAAGCCGATCATGCTGTCGGACGGCGTCCTATTTGCAACCTATGCCACGCTGCGTTCCGACGACCGCGGCGAGAAGGTTTCGCGCGTCCGGCAGATCGTCGATTGGTTGGGTTCCGATTTCGACGGAGTGATCATTTTCGACGAGAGCCACGCCATGGCCAATGCCGCAGGCGGCAAGGGAGAACGCGGCGACATTGCCGCTTCGCAGCAGGGCCGCGCGGGGCTTCGCCTCCAGCACGCCCTGCCGAACGCGCGCGTCGTCTATGTCTCCGCCACCGGCGCGACCACCGTCGATAACCTCGCCTATGCCCAGCGGCTCGGCCTGTGGGGCGGCGACGACTTCCCCTTCGCCACCCGCGCCGAATTCGTGGAGGCGATCGAGGACGGTGGCGTCGCGGCGATGGAGGTTTTGGCCCGCGACCTTCGCGCGCTCGGCCTCTATACCGCCCGTTCGCTTTCCTATGATGGCGTCGAATACGAGCTGGTCGAACACGCCCTGACCAACGAGCAGCGCCGCATCTATGATGCCTACGCTGGCGCCTTCGCCGTCATCCACAACCACCTCGACGCCGCGATGCGGGCCGCCAACATTACCGGCAGCGACGGCACGTTGAACCGGCAGGCCAAATCCGCCGCCCGCTCGGCATTCGAGAGCGCGAAGCAGCGCTTCTTCGGCCATCTGCTCACGTCGATGAAGACCCCGACCCTGATCCGGTCCATCGAACGCGACCTGAACGATGGCCACGCTGCCGTCATCCAGATCGTCTCGACCGGCGAAGCCCTGATGGAACGCCGTCTGGCCGAGATCCCGACCGAGGAATGGAACGATGTTCGCGTCGACATCACGCCGCGCGAATATGTCTAATGTGGAGCTCCACATTAGACGTATTCTTTGCAGTCGCAGTTTATGTCGAGCGTGGCGGCGAGAGACGCAGGTTTCCTTCGGTTTTCCATGATTTCACTCCAGATAATATG
>NZ_JALHMP010000030.1 GCF_022843985.1 Phreatobacter sp.
CGTCGCAGCCGCGCCGACATCGCAACCGGCGGCCGCAGCGGTGCGGGCCGGCAGCCTGACCATCGCCCAGCCGTGGGCGCGCGCGACGCCCGGTGGCGCAAGGGTCGCCGGCGGCTACCTGACCGTGACCAATACGGGGGCAGTCCCCGACAGGCTGATCGGCGGCAGCGCGGCCTTCGCCGAGCGGGTAGAGATCCACGAGATGGCGACGCGCGACGGCGTCATGACGATGCGCGCGCTGCCGGCAGGCCTCACCATCGCACCGGGCCAGACGGTCGCGCTGAAGCCCGGGGGCCTGCATGTCATGTTCATGGAGCTGAGGACGCCGCTTGCGGAAGGCCAGACCGTGAAGGTCACTCTGGATTTCGAGAAGGCCGGCAAGGTCTCGCTCGACTTCCGCATCGGCAGTCTCGGCGGCCGGGCAGCCCCCGGGGGAGAGCACCACCACCACTGAGCGCCGGCAAGGCGATCGCAGCGGCGCTGCCCGCATGCCGCCTGATCCGATTGACGCGAGCGGTCGTGCCGGGGTCCGCCCGTCCGCCAATCGGTGCGTGGACGGCGGCCTCACGCGCAAGGCTTTGTCAGCCGCTCCCGACCTTTGGCTCTTGCCGCCTCGGCGCGCTTTTCCAAAGCTGGTCCGGCAGGAATCGCACGAGGTCCTGCAATGGTCCGGCTGCGTCCGCGGGGGCGCGGCCTTTCCTTGGGTTCCCGGCGGGGTGGAAAGGGAGCCCTGCCGGAAAACAGGGCTCCGGCTCTGGCGCGAGGCGTGTGATCGGTGGCAGTTTGCGCGCCCGACCCGGGTCCATCGCCGGACCTGCGGATTCCGTCTTGCACCTACGGAGGACGACAACGATGTCCAACAACCTCAAGTTCTACATCAACGGCGAATGGGTCGCCCCGACCGGCGGCGCGACCCTCGACGTGATCGATCCCTCGACCGAAGAGCCCTTCACGCAGATCGCGCTCGGCACCGAGGCCGATGTCGACAAGGCGGTGAAGGCCGCCCGCGAGGCGTTCAAGACCTTCTCGCAGACCACCAAGGCCGAGCGGCTGGCGCTGATGCGCAAGCTTCTCGAGGTCTACAACAAGCGCTTCGCGGACGTCGCCGACGCCCTCTCCCGCGAAATGGGCGCGCCGAAGAAGCTCGCCCACACCGCCCAGGCCGGCATGGGCACGGCCCACCTGTCGAAGATGATCGAGACGCTCGAGACCTTCGCATTCGAGGAGTTGCGCGGCACGACCCTGATCGCAAAGGAGCCGATCGGCGTCGTCGGCATGATCACGCCATGGAACTGGCCGATCAACCAGATCATGTGCAAGGTCGCCCCGGCGCTCGCCGCCGGCTGCACGATGGTGCTGAAGCCGAGCGAGATCGCGCCGATCAACGCCATCATCTTCGCCGAGATCATGCACGAGGCCGGCGTGCCGAAGGGCGTGTTCAACCTCGTCAACGGCGACGGCCCGACGGTGGGCGAGGCGATCGCCCGCCATCCCGGCGTCGACATGGTGTCCTTCACCGGCTCCACCCGCGCCGGCGTGCTGGTGGCCAAGGCCGCCGCCGACACGGTCAAGCGCGTTCACCAGGAGCTCGGCGGCAAGTCGGCCAACATCATCCTGCCGGATGCGGACATCGCCAGGGCGGTGAAGCTCGGCGTCGAGGGCATGATGCGCAATTCGGGTCAGTCCTGTAACGCGCCGACGCGCATGTTCGTCCCTGCCGCCCGGCACGACGAGGCCAAACAGGTCGCCAAGGAGACCGCCGAGAAGCTGAAGGTCGGTCCGGCATCGGCAGAGGACAGCTGGATGGGCCCGGTGGTCAGCGAGGTGCAGTTCAACAAGATCCAGAAGCTGATCGAGAGCGGCATCAAGGAGGGCGCCGAGGTCGTCACCGGCGGCACCGGTCGTCCGGAGGGGCTCAATCGCGGCTACTATGTGCGCCCGACAGTCTTCGCCGGCGTCACCGACGACATGACCATTGCGAAGGAAGAAATCTTCGGGCCCGTCCTGTCGATCCTGCCTTACGACAGCGAGGCCGAGATCGTCGAGCGCGCCAACAACACGCCCTACGGCCTCGCCTCCTATGTCCAGTCGGGATCCCTGGACAAGGCCCGCAAGCTCGCGGCTCAGATGCGCTCGGGCAACGTTTACATCAACTACCCCGCCTGGGACGCCGGGGCGCCCTTCGGCGGCTACAAGCAGTCCGGCAACGGCCGCGAATATGCCGAGTTCGGCCTCGAGGAGTTCCTCGAGATCAAGGGCACGGTCGGCTACGGCGCCGCCTGATCGGCGCAAACCCTCCCTGACGGCGAAGGGCGGCCCATGGGCCGCCTTTTTCGTTGGTGGTCTTGGCTGCTCTGTCGCTGGGGTCCTCTGCCTCGGCCGCGGAGGGCTGGTCCGAGCAACGGCGCCACTGCCGTTGCGAAACCCAAGCAACCGTGTCACTCAACTGTCATGCAATTCATGTTTCTCGCCGGGACACCTTGATCAGGAGCCATTTATGGGAAGTCTGTTCCGAGCTGCCGCCCTCATCGCGACCATGACGCTCAGCATGCTTTCGAGCGCCTTCGCCCTCGATTCCCGTTACCGCGACACCGATGGTGATCTGGTCGCTGACATTCCGGCCGCCGCAGACCAGGTCGATCCCGCGGTGCTGATCTTCGCCTACACCCCCGTCGAGGATCCCTCGGTCTATGCGCGCGTCTGGGATTCCTTCCTGCAGCACATGGCACGGGTCACGGGCAAGCGCGTCCAGTTCTTCCCGGTGCAGTCCAATGCGGCGCAGATCGAGGCGTTGCGCGCCGGTCGGCTCCACGTGGCCGGCTTCAACACGGGCTCGACGCCGCTCGCCGTCAACTGCGCGGGTTTCCGGCCCATGTTCATCATGGCCGCCAATGACGGCGATTTCGGCTACCGGATGCAGTTCATCACGCATCCCGGATCCGGTGTTGAGAAGATGGAGGACATCCGGGGACGGCGCGTCGCCTTCACCTCCGAGACCTCGAATTCCGGCTACAAGGCGCCGTCGGCGCTGTTGCGCGACACCTACAGGCTTGAGGCCAACCGCGACTTCACGCCGGTCTTCTCCGGCCGGCACGACAATTCGGTGCTCGGCGTCGCCAACCGCGACTATCCGGTCGCCGCCATTGCGAGCGAAGTCGCGCGGCGCATGGTCGCACGCAACGTCGTCCGCGCCGATGCATTCCGGGTGATCTACGAGTCGGACCGCTTCCCGACCACAGCCTACGGGGTGGCGCACAACCTGCGCGCCGACCTGCAGGACAAGATCCGCGAAGCTTTCGCCACCTTCCAGTGGGCCGGCACCGCTCTTGCGGAGGAGTTCGGCAAGACCATTCCGGCCGGTGAGCGTTTCATGCCGATCACCTATCGCGACGCCTGGAAAGTCGTGCGCGACGTCGACGCTTCCGTCGGCGTACAGTACACCTGCCGCTGATCGAAGCTGGCGATCGACTGACCGGTCACCCCGCGCCGCCTGTCGGCGCGGGGTTCCGCCGGAACTGATGAGGATTTGCGCCCGGTGCTGCGGATCGACAGTCTGACGAAGCGCTACAAGACCGGCGACATGGCGCTCAGGGGCGTATCCTTCACGGTCCAGCCGGGTGAACTGGTCGGTCTCATCGGTCCCTCAGGCGCCGGCAAATCCACCCTGATCCGCTGCGTCAACCGACTGGTCGAGCCCACCGCAGGCTCGATCCGCCTCGGCGACGTCGTACTGACCGACCTCGGCGGCAGGGACCTGCGCAAGGCTCGCCGTCGCATCGGCATGATCTTCCAGGAATTCGCACTGGTCGAGCGCCTCACGGTGATGGAGAACGTGCTGTCGGGGCGCCTGGGCTATGTCGGCTTCTTCGCCAGCTGGCTGCGCCGGTTCCCCGAAGCCGATATCCAGCGCGCCTTCTCGCTCCTTGACCGTGTCGGCCTCACCGACCATGTCGACAAGCGGGCTGATGCTCTTTCCGGCGGCCAGCGCCAGCGCGTCGGAATCGCGCGGGCGCTCGCCCAGGACCCCGAATTGCTGCTGATCGACGAGCCAACCGCGAGCCTCGATCCCAAGACCTCCCGGCAGGTGATGCGCCTGATCACGACGCTCTGCGCCGAGAGGGGACTGGCAGGGATCGTGAACATCCATGATGTGGCGCTGGCGCAGATGTTCCTGCCGCGGATCATCGGCCTGCGCGCCGGCGAGGTGGTGTATGACGGACCCGCCGCGGGGCTGTCCGCCGACGTTCTCACGCGCATCTATGGCGAGGAGGACTGGTCGAAGCCGATCGGCGAGGCCGAAGACGAGGACGATCTGCCGGCCGCCACGACACGGTCCGCGGACGGTCCCGTGGGCGACCCGCTGGCGGTGCGCTGAACGTGGACGGACATCTCACCGCGCCAGCCGGGCCGCGTCTCTGGACACGCCCGCGGCTGATCAAGCAGGCATGGCTGCGCTGGGCGATCATTCTCTGCGCGGTTCTCTATCTCGTCCTCGCGATCGGCAGCGTCGAGGTGAACTGGACGCGCGTGTCCGAAGGGCTCGTCCGCGCCGCGCGCCTCTTCGCGGGCTTCCTCCAGCCAGACTTCATCTCCCGCTGGAGCGACATTCAGCAAGGATTGATCGAAAGCCTGACGATGACGGTTTGTGCGACCGTCTTCGGCGTGATCCTGGCGCTGCCCATCGGGCTCGGCGCGGCCCGTAACGTCGCCCCCACCTGGCTCTATGGCATCTGCCGGGCCATCATCGCGGTGGCGCGCGCCTTCCAGGAGATCATCGTCGCCATCCTCTTCGTCGCCATGTTCGGCTTCGGGACCTTTGCGGGCTTCCTCACCCTGTCGCTGTCGACGATCGGCTTCCTGTCGAAGCTGATCGCCGACGACATCGAGGAGATCGACGAAAGCCAGGTGGAGGCGATCCGGTCTACCGGCGGCGGCTTCTGGCAGGTGATCGACTATGCGGTCGCCTCGCAGGTCATGCCGCGGCTGGCAGGGCTGATCGCCTACAAGTTCGACATCAATTTTCGCGAGAGCTCGGTGATCGGGATCGTCGGCGCGGGCGGCATCGGCGCCACGCTCAACACCGCGCTGGATCGCTACGAATTCGATTCCGCCGCGGCGATCCTGCTGATCATCATCGGCATCGTCATGCTGTGTGAATATGCCTCGGGCTGGATCCGCAAGAGGATGGCCTGAGATGAGGACGGGCTGAATGGCGGTTCTGCAGGGAGAGGACGGGGCGCGCGGCTGGCGGCTTCTGACGATGGAACAGCGCCGCTGGCGCTGGTTCGGGTGGTTCGCGCTCGTCGCCGTCACGGTGCTGTCTTGGCGCGTCATGACGCAGGACACGATCTGGGCCTTCATCAGCGACGCACCACGTCAGGCTCAGGACATTTTCGGCCGGATGCTGCCGCCGCGCTGGTCCTACATGGACCGGCTCTGGCAGCCGCTCTGGGATACGATCAACATCGCCACGCTCGGAACGTTGATCGCCATCGTCATCGCCACCCCGCTGGCCTTCCTTGCCGCCCGCAACACCACGCCAAGCGTACTGTTTGTGCGCCCGGTGGTGTTGTTCATCATCGTGGCGTCCCGCTCGATCAACGCGCTGATCTGGGGTCTGCTGCTGGTGGCTGTCCTGGGGCCCGGCGTACTCGCGGGCATCATCGCCATCGCGTTGCGCTCCATCGGCTTCATCGGCAAGCTGCTCTATGAGGCTATCGAGGAGATCGACGAGACGCAGGTCGAGGCGATCCGCGCCACCGGAGCCCATCCCGCGCAGGTGATGAGCTACGGTATCTGGCCGCAGATCCTGCCGGCCTTCGCGACGATCGGGGTCTTCCGCTGGGACATCAACATTCGCGAATCGACCGTCCTGGGCCTCGTTGGCGCAGGCGGCCTTGGGCTTGCGCTGGAAAGCTCGCTCAATACGCTGGCCTGGCCGCAGGTCTCGCTGATCCTGCTGATCATCCTTGGCACGGTGGTGCTCAGCGAATGGCTGACCGCGCGGGTCCGCAAAGCCATTATCTGAGCCTCGGAGGACCGGCATTTCGAGGACCGGCCTTCCCGGCGTGCACCATGGAGCGGCGCAGGCAGCTTCGACGGCGTGACAGGGGTCTCACCATGTGCCCATGTTCTGGCGGCGGTGCGCATGCGACCGGCTTCATCGCCCGCGGGATGGCGCCGGGTGCTCTGACCGAAGCCGGCCGATCGCGTCGGTGCGCCGGCACCGGGATCACACATGGCCGCTCGTAATCCGGCCAATCGTCCCCACATGCACGAGATGACCAGGATCGGAAAACGGATGGGGATCGGCCTTGGCTTGCTTGTCGGTCTGGGGGTGCTGGGCGCCGGCCTCTGGCTCTATCTCATGAGCAATGTCGAGCAGCCGCGCTACGGGCTCGTCATGCGCGACGGACCTGTCGAGGTGCGCGACTATCCGGCCATGGTGGTGGCGGAGGTGACGCGGGCCGGTGACCGGGGCAGTGCGGTCCGCGCCGGCTTCAGACCGCTCGCCGCCTATATCTTCGCCAGGGATCGCGGCGGCGAGAGCGTCTCCATGACGGCGCCGGTGACGCAGCAGCGCGAGACCATCGCCATGACGGCGCCGGTCACGCAGATGCCGGCGCGCTCGGAAGCGGGCGAGGCCTGGATCGTCCGCTTCATCATGCCGTCGAAATACACGCTCGAGACCCTGCCGAAGGCGGCGGGCGACGATGTAAGGCTGCTACCGGTGCCAGCCGCGCGGCGTGCCGCGATCCGCTTTTCCGGGGTCGCAACCGATGAACTGATCGCATCGAACGAGGCGGCGCTGCGGATCTGGCTGGCAGGGCGGGGCTTCACAATCCTCGGCGCGCCGACCTATGCCTATTACAACGACCCCTTCACACCCGGTTTCCTCAGACGCAACGAGGTGCTGTTCGAGGTCGCAGGCCCCTGACCACACCAACCGCGCCCTGATCTCGGCGGTCGCCCGAACCACGATATGACGGGCCGCCGCACATTCCCGGTCAATGCCGCGGGGTGATGCGGCCACGGATCGCCACGGCGCGAAGGCCTGTCTGCGGCCCGGCCGCGTTCTACCGCCCTGCCGGGTGGCGGAGCCGGACCCGCATCTCCCGTGCAAGCCCTCCAGCCTCACACCATGCATCAGCTTGCCTGTCCGCAAGGTGGCGCCGTTCACAGCCGCGCGACTGATCCTCACGAAATTGCCAGTATGCACATATGCAATCGTTTACTTGCGCTCATTATTGCATTTTCTCAAGTTCGTGATTGGCAAGTGAATAGGCCGAGGTCCATTTCAGGGTTGTCGACGGCGGACACCTCCCGCCGACACAGCAACACCTTCCGGTCGGCGCGTGTCCCTCCCCGCCCGGGTTCGAATGGAGTGAAGACCATGAAGAAGATCATCCTCGCCGCCGCTCTGCTGGCCCCCCTTGCAGCCGCGCCGGCCTCCGCCCAGGTCGAGGCCACGGAAGCCAACACCGTGACCCAGTACCAGACGCAGGCGCCGCGCGAGTTCACCGCCCGCCGCGCCGCCTATGCGCCGGTCGCCGCCGTCCGCTCGGACGTGCAGTCCGACCGACAGGGCCCGGCCGGCAATTTCTGACGCAGTCCTTCCCCCTTGACCCGCCGGCGGGCTCTGCTCCGCCGCACCACGACCGGCAGCGCCGCAACGGCACGCCGCCCCAACAGGAGACCCATCATGAAGAAGATCATTCTCGCCGCCGCTCTGCTGGCCCCCCTTGCAGCCGCGCCGGCCTCCGCCCAGGTCGAGGCCACGGAAGCCAACACCGTGACCCAGTACCAGACGCAGGCGCCGCGCGAGTTCACCGCCCGCCGCGCCGCCTATGCGCCGGTCGCCGCCGTCCGCTCGGACGTGCAGTCCGACCGACAGGGCCCGGCCGGCAATTTCTGACGCAGTCCTTCCCCCTTGACCCGCCGGCGGGCTCTGCTCCGCCGCACCACGACCGGCAGCGCCGCAACGGCACGCCGCCCCAACAGGAGACCCATCATGAAGAAGATCATTCTCGCCGCCGCTCTGCTGGCCCCCCTTGCAGCCGCGCCGGCCTCCGCCCAGGTCGAGGCCACGGAAGCCAACTCCGTGACCCAGTACCAGACGCAGGCGCCGCGCGAGTTCACCGCCCGCCGCGCCACCTATGCGCCGATCACCGCCGACCGCTCGGACGTGCAGTCCGACCGGCAGGGTCTGTCCGGCAACTTCTGACGCCGGATCATCGGGCCAACGCAAACGCCGGGGCAGAGCCCCGGCGTTTTCGCGTTGGGGAACCGGAACGCTCCACTGGCAACGGTGACAGCGCTGAATCCTGCCAAGGGGAAGAATGGTACAGCCGCCCCGAATTGAACGGGGGACCTCCAGAGCCACAATCTGGCGCTCTAACCAACTGAGCTACGGCTGCACATGCCCGGCCTGATGGAAAACCAACCGAGCGGCGCGCAACCTAGTCCGAAGGTCAGGGCAATGCAAGGCGCCTGACGCGACCATCGCAGAGCCATGGCCTCTTTTCGCAAGACTTTGACGACGTTGAGGGATTTTGACACCGGAACGGGCTGCACAACAGAAAAAACCCGGGCACTGGCCCGGGCTCGCAGTTTTGACCGCAGCTGCAAGAACGCGGTCGGGAGGAATATCATGCGGCCGCCCGCAGGCGGCGGCATGGTCAGATGGCGGCAGTCTTCATGACCTTGCCAACCTTCTCCTTGACCGGCTCGACGGTGTCGGTGGCGGTCTTCTGGACGACGGCCGAGAGGTCCTTGCCCTGGGCCTGGACGGTCTCGAACATCTTGCGGGCATAGGCCGTCTGCAGTTCGATGAACTCGGCCAGCGACTTGGCGCCCATCAGGTCTCGGGCATGGTCGAAACCGGCATTCATGTTGAGACGGGCGGCCTCGAGGGCCTTCAGGTTGAAGTCCTTCACGCCGGCGCTCGCGGTGGAATAGGTGTCCTCGACCAGATCGGTGGTCTCTTCGGCAGCCGCCTTCATCTTGGCATAGCCGTCCTTGATCTGCGCCACGGCCTTTTCGGCGGCCTCGCGCATGGCGGCGGGCACCTCGGCCTTGGCGAAGTCGAAGGGGGCGGCGTCGAACTTCGGCATCTCGAACTTGGTCAGGTCGAAGGTCGGGAAGGGGAAGATCTGCGCGGCGGTCGCCGGCTTCTCGGTTTTCGGCGCTTTTGCAGCCTGGCTCATGATGGGCCTCCTCGCGGGGTCGCTTGAACGGTATGACGCCGCGACCGTTTCCCCGCCGGAACTGGCACGACGCGCCGGTCCGCATTGAGATTGCAGACCATCACGACGTGGTCATACGCCAAAACATGGTGCGTTGCAACAAATTATTGCATCGCACAAACTGTAGGACAGCCGTCAGTCCTGTCGCGTTGCCGATTTCAGGGCGAGGGCTTCGCCGAGTTCGCGCGCCTGTTCTTCCATCGCCTTCATCTGCTCCTGCAGGAAACGGGTCTGGATCTCCATCACCTCGGACATGTCGCGGGCCTGAACGAGGCGCTGGGCATAGGCAAAGCTGGCGGCAACATTGGTCTCGGCAAAGGCGATGGCCTTGCGACTGACGTCCTGGGCGCTGGACTGCACCGAGCCGCCCGATCCGTCCATCGCCGAGACCGTGCGCTGGGCGGCGCCGACGAAGCCGTCGAACGCCTTGCGCGCCTGCTCGACGCTCTTGTCGGCAAACTCGCGCATTTCCTGGGGAATTTCGTAGGCACCAGGGGTCCTGCCGACCATGCAAACCTCCCGAATCGCGTCGCGCGGGGAACGCGTTCCATCCTAAGCTGCCGCGTGGCATCTGCGATAGCTGTTGTCGGTTACGCCTTCGGGCGGCGGTCGGATCTCACGCGCCGCCGGTCTCGGGCGGGCGCTGGAGGCGCGCCAGTTCGCCGCGCACCAGGGCGAGTTCGGCGACAATGGTGTCGAGACGGGCGTTGAGCTGGGCCTCCGCACCCGCCGGGTGCGTCAGCTTCGGCTGTCCGTCATCCGTTTCGGCGTCGAGCGCCGTGACGACGACACCGATGAAAAGGTTCAGCGCCATGAAGGTGGTCAGCACCATGAAGGTGATGATGATGAACCAGCCGAAGGGGAACCCCTTTTCTGCTAGCGGCTTGACGATGCCGCCGGACCAGTCGTCGAAGGTCATGGCCTGGAACAGCGTGTAGGCGGAGGCGCCGATGCTGCCGAAATGGTCCGGCAGTGCCTGGCCATAGAGCTTCGTGACGATCACCGCGAAGACGTAGAAGATCAGCCCGAGCAGCAGGCCGATGGAGCCCATGCCGGGCAGGGCCGAGATGAGGCCGCCGACCACCCGTCGCAGCGCCGGCACGGCCGTGACCAGGCGCAGAACCCGGAGGATGCGCAGGGCGCGCAGCACCGAGAGGCTGTCGGAGGCCGGAACCAGCGCGATCGCGACCACGAAGAGATCGAAAAGGCTCCAGGGGTCGCGGAAAAAGGCGCCACGCTTCACGGCGATCCGCGCAAGGATTTCGGCGACGAAGATCGTCAGGACGATATTGTCGATCGTCAGCAGGAGGCCGCCCATCTGGGCCATGACTGTGGGACTGGTCTCAAGGCCGAGCGTGATGGCGTTGATGACGATGAGCACGATGATGGCGGTCTCGAACCGCGGATGCTGGATCAGGGCGCGCAGCTTGTCGATCATGGGGGAGGCCGGTGGTCTTAAGGATGGGAATTAACCCTGCCTAACACGGGCTCTTGACTGCCGCCACGGCAGCGCGGGCACAGACGGTTCCGTGATGCATCTGGATTAACCCTAACTGCGGGTTGACGCTCCGGAAGACCCTTCGCGACATGGACGTTTCGGCTCTGTTCCGACACAATTGATCAACACATCCTTTACCAATGCGGCGTGCCCGATGTGGCACGCCTCGCCTCGTGCCCGGAAGCGACCGCATGACATCCGCGTTCCCCAGCCTGTCGACGATCCTGTCGGAGCCGGACGTCGCGCGCCTCATGGCGGAACCTGGCCCGTGGTGGCTGTGGACCGCCGATGCGAGCCGCCTCGTCGTCGCCAACACCACCGGTGCCCGCGCCATGGGCGCCAGCGGCCTCGCCGCCGCCCTCGACCGCGACTATCCCGGGACCCATGCCTTCGCCGCCCAGATCGGGCGGCTCGCGCCAACCCTGCCGGCCGACGGAACGCCGCGCAGCGAGCGCCTGCGCATCGCCGGACGGTTCGGGTCGGAGAGTGTCGTCGCCGAGGCCTGCCGCATCAGGGCCGGCGCGCTCAGCCTCATCGCGGTACGGTTGCCCTCCCTGCGGCGCGAAACGTCCCGCGAGGCGGCCCTCGGCTTCATCGCGACATTGCGGATTCCCGCCCTCGCCTTCGACCGCGCCGGCGTGCCGCTGGCGGCGAGCGACGCCGCCTCCGCTCTGGCGGCGACGCCGCTGCGGGACCTCGTCGGACCCGTCGCCGAATCGATCTTCGACAGTGTCGGCGACACGGGCCGCGCCGCGGTGGACCTCGTAAACGGGCCGATGACGGTCGTCGCGCTGCCGGAAGCAGGGCTTATCGTCGCCCTGCTCGCCCCCCTCGCCAAGAGCCTCCCCGAAGCCGGTCTGCGGTTGGTTGCCGGGGGCGTCGACCCGGCCGCAGCGCCCGACACGGATGCCGCAGCGGAGGAGGCTTCCCCCATCGCCGACCTCGCAGCCGGCGAGGCGGTCGACGACACCGCACAGGCGGCACCGGTCGCGGCGCCGGCAATGCCCCTTGCCGAGGCGGAAGAGATCGCGACGCTCCCGGCGGCGACCAAATCCGAGGCGCCGGTTCCTGCCCCCATCGCCGCCATGGACCCGGCTTCTTCCGTTCGTACCGTGGCGGGCGGCCATGACGAGGAAACGGTTGACGGCGCGCAGGACGCGGCACCCGAGACGGTCTCCCGGGAGATTCTGGCGCAAACGGGTCCGGACCAGCCCGCCAGCGCGGCAATGCCGGAGGTTGAGCCGGCCGAGACGGTCGTCGCCGTTCCCGCCGTGCCGCAGCGGTTCTCCTGGCGGATGGATGGGGACTATCGCTTTCACACCATCGCACCGGAGGAGGTCGCCGGCCTCGCCGGTGAGACTCTCGACGCGGCAACGGCCCGCTTGGGCATCGACCCCAGTGGTGTCCTGACGACCGCCGTGACCGCCCGCAGGCCGTTCAGCGGCGTCGCTGCCCTCTGGCCGCTGGGCCGGGCGGGGCGCAGGCTGGCGGTGACGCTCGCCGCCTTCCCGGCGCTGCGCGACGGCGCCTTCCAGGGCTATTCCGGCTTCGGACTCGTGGTCGAGGAAGCCTCACCGGTCGCTCCGCCGTCGGAAACCGAGACCCTGTCGCCGGACGCGCCGGTCTCCGTCACCGCGGCCGCGGAAACCGCCGTATCGGCGGGCGAGGTCCCGCCAGCGAACGCCCTGAACGAGGCCGTCGCAACCGTGGACGCGGATCCGCAGGACGTGTCGGAGCCTTCCGACGCGGTCACCACCGAGGACGATTCCGCTGTCACGGCTCCGATCGCCGCAGCGGCAGCGGACGACGCCATCGTGGCAGGCGAGGCAGATGACACCGCCGGTGCGACGGAAGCCCCGGCATTCGCCCGGGCGGAAGAGGCTGCGGCCCTTTCCGGCGCGCGCGCGGGCGAGGATGCCGATCCGGTGGCCGCGGACGCTGAGCCGCTGGACCGGTCGGAGCCTGCCGACCCGAGCACCGCCGACGACGATTCTGCGGTCACGGCTCCGATCGCCGCTGCGACAGCGGACGATGCCATCGTCGCAGGCGAGGCAGATGACGCCGCCGGCGCGGCGGAAGCCCCGGACCTCGCCGGGGCGGAAGACGACACGGCCCTGTCCGGCGCGCCTGCGGAGGAGGATGCCGATCCGGTGGCAGCGACGGTTGCGACCCTGCCCGACGTCACGGCTTCCGAGCCGACGGCGACCGGCAGCGGTGAAGAGCTGCCCGAGGAGGCCCAGTCAGGCGACCCCACCCCCGATGCCGATGCGACGCGGCCTGTGGCTGAGACGCGTCCGGTCCTGACTGTCCATACCAATCCGCCCAATGTCGTCGCGCTCCGGACCTCCGTCGGACAGGACAGCAAGCGCCCGCAATTGTCGCCGGGCGAACGCAACGCCTTCCGCGAGATCGCCCGCGCCCTCGGCGCCCGCACCAGCGACCCGATCCCCGCGGACGAGGATGGCACGCGCCCGCCCGAAGCCCCGCCGCCGCCCGCCGAACAGGCGGCCCCCGGCGCGCAGCTCCCGCCGCCAGTGGCTCCGGTTGCAACGGAACCGCTCGACAGCAGGGACAGTCTACCGGAGACGCGATCCCCCGACACGGCGGGAGAAGCGCCGGCCCGCGCCTTCGTCGATTCGGGAACACCTTTCGGTCCGCTGCCGAGCGCCTTTGGCGCCGATCCCGCGGCAAGCGGGCCCGACCAGGGGGCCGATCTCGCCGCGCTCCTCGACAAGGTGCCGACCGGCCTCATCATCCACCGCGGCAATGCGGTGCTCTTCGCCAACCGCACGCTGCTCGACTGGGTCGGCTTCCCCGATGCGGCGGCGCTGGAGGAGGCGGGCGGTGTCTCGCGCCTCTTCGCCGGCGGGCCGGACGACGGCAGTGAGTCGGTGTCGCTGACGACGGTGGAGGGCAGTGCGCTCCCGGTCGAGGCGCATCTGTCGCGGGTCACCTGGGCGGGGCAGTCGGCCTTCCTGTTCACTTTGACCCGGGCACCGGCGGGAGACGTCGCCAGCGACCATGAATCGACGACGCTGAGCGAGTTGCGCGGCCGTCTCGAGGAGGTCGAGCAGATCCTCGATACGGCGACCGACGGCATTGTCATTGTCACCGCCGATGGCGCGATCGAGAGCATGAACCGTTCCGCAGAAGCCCTGTTCGGCTATGAATCGGCCGAGGTGAAGGGAATGTCGGTGACGACGCTCTTTGCTCCGGAGAGCCACCGGTCGGCGCTCGACTATTGCGACGGGCTCCTGTCCAACGGCGTCGCCAGCGTCCTCAATGACGGCCGCCAGATCATCGGACGGGTCAAGCAGGGGGGCCTCATCCCGCTCTACATGACCATGGGCAGGACCGGGCCGGCGGCCCGGCCGAAGCTCGCCGCCGTGTTCCGTGACATGACGCACTGGAAGAAGGCGGAGGAGGACCTCATCGCCGCCAAGCGGCAGGCCGAGCAGGCCTCGTCGCAGAAGTCGGACTTCCTCGCCAAGATCAGCCACGAGATCCGCACGCCGCTGAACGCCATCATCGGCTTCTCCGAGGTGATGATGGAGGAGCGTTTCGGCCCGGTCGGCAACGAGCGCTACCGCGACTACCTGAAGGACATCCACGCCTCGGGCGGCCATGTCCTCTCCCTCATCAACGACCTGCTCGACCTCTCCAAGATCGAGGCCGGCAAGCTGGAACTCGCCTTCACCAGCGTCGACCTCAATGACATGGTGCAGTCGACGGTGGCGATCATGCAGCCGCAGGCCAACCGCGAGCGCGTCATCATCCGTTCCTCGCTGCAGCCGCGCCTGCCGAACGTGGTGGCCGATTCCCGCTCGCTGCGGCAGATCGTGCTGAACCTTCTGTCCAACTCGGTGAAGTTCACGCCGGCCGGCGGGCAGATCATCGTCTCCACCGGCCTGTCGGAGGCCGGCGAGGCGGTGCTGCGCGTGCGCGACACCGGCGTCGGCATGACCGAGACCGAACTGAAGGCCGCCATGGAGCCGTTCCGGCAGGTGGCGACCTCGAACCCGCGCGCGGCCAAGGGCACCGGCCTCGGCCTGCCGCTGACCAAGGCGCTGGTGGAGGCGAACCGGGCGAGCTTCGGCATTTCCTCGACGCCGAACCAGGGAACGCTGGTGGAGGTGGTCTTCCCGCCGACGCGCGTGCTGGCGGAGTAGGTCTCAGGCGGGGGTTATCAGCTCCAGGCCCGGAAACCAGGTGCGGTAGCGGCGGGCACCGCGCGTTATTAGCGGCCAGCCGCGGACCGCCGCGTGGGCGCCGATGAAGAAATCCGGCAGAACGCCGCTGCGCGGGCCGCCCGCGCGGCGATAGCCCCGGAAAGCCTTACCGGCGAGGAACAGGGCCTCGCGGGGGATCGGATCGATTTCTATCCCCGCGCTGGCCAGGGCCGCGTCGACGTCATCGATCCGCTCGAAGCGCACCGACAACCCGGCAAAGACGACGTCGTTGATGGCGACGGGCCCGAGGATCAGGGCAGCGTCCAGCCTGGCGGTCGACCAGTCTGCCCAGACCGGATCATCGGTAAAGATGTCGAGCAGGACATTGGTGTCAGCCAGGATCATTCGTTCAGATCGCCGCGGGTAAGGGCCATGATCTCGTCCGTCGTCATGCCGGGCCCAGCAATGCCGCGCAGATGCGTCAAGCGGCTCGGCCGGTTGCCGGTACCCTCCCCCTCGGCCCTGGTCAGCACGATCTGCCCATCGGCGCCGGACCTGAACTCGACCTTGCTGCCGGGCACGATGCCGAGCGCATCCCGCACCCTTTTCGGGATCGTCACTTGGCCCTTCGTCGTCACTGTCGTCGCCATGGCGAAGCTCCAGTCATACCTCTTGTGGCCGAAGTATTACCGCGTTCGCCACTTCGCCGCCATGCCGGACGGGAGTCGCACCCTTTACCAGCCTTGAATCCCCCCACGCCGCATGCGAGGAAGCCCGCCTTCGGGACGGCAGACAGCTGCCCCTGCTCTGGGAATCCACCACCATGGCGACCTTCAAGCCGCTCGTCTTCTCGGGCATGCAGCCTTCCGGCGACCTGCACCTCGGCAATTATCTCGGCGCCCTGGTGAACTGGGTGGCGATGCAGGAGACACATGACTGCATCTATTGCGTCGTCGACATGCACGCGATCACCGTCTGGCAGGACCCCAAGGCCCTGCAGAAGGCCATTCGCGAGGTTACCGCCGCCTATATCGCCGCCGGTATCGACCCGCAGCGTTCGATCCTGTTCAACCAGAGCCAGGTGCACGAGCACGCCGAACTCGCCTGGGTGTTCAACTGCATCGCCCGCATCGGCTGGATGAGCAGGATGACCCAGTTCAAGGACAAGGCCGGCAAGGACAAGGAGAATGCCTCGCTCGGCCTCTTCGCCTATCCGAGCCTGATGGCGGCCGACATCCTTGCCTATCGCGCCACCCACGTGCCGGTGGGCGAGGACCAGAAGCAGCACCTGGAACTGACCCGCGACATCGCCATCAAGTTCAACAACGACTATGCCACGCGGATCGCCGAACTCGGCCTGGGGGACGCCTTCTTCCCCGTCACCGAGCCGGTGATCATGGGGCCGGCGACGCGGGTCATGAGCCTGCGCGACGGAACGAAGAAGATGTCGAAGTCGGACCCTTCCGACTATTCGCGCATCGCGCTGACGGATGATGCCGACACCATCGCCCAGAAGATCCGCAAGGCGCGGACCGACCCGGAGGCGCTGCCCTCGGAAGAGGCGGGCCTGAAAGGCCGGGCCGAGGCTGACAATCTCGTCGGCATCTTCGCCGCCCTGTCCGGACGGACCAAGGCCGACGTCCTCGCCGAATTCGGCGGCGGACAGTTCTCCGGCTTCAAGACGGCGCTTGCCGACCTTTCGGTCGCCAAGCTGTCGCCGATCACGGGCGAGATGAAGCGTCTCGTCGCCGATCCCGCCGAGATCGACCGCATCCTGGCGAGGGGCGCCGAGCGGGCCCGGGCCATCGCTCGCCCGGTGATGGATTCGGTGAAGGACATCGTCGGCTTCGTGCGGGGCTGACGGAAAACCTCTGGCGCGACAGCGCATCAGACAGTTGACTCTTTCCTCCCACCTTCCGAGTGTGGCGCAGGATTTTCTCCGGCCGGACCATCCCGTCGGAGCCTACCGGGAGCCTCTTCCATGACCCTTCTCGCCCGTGGCGCGCTCGGCGCTGCCATCCTTGCACTCGGCGCCGGCGCCGCCACCGCCCAGCAGCTCGCACCCTCGCCGACGCTGGATGCGATCCGCGCCCGCGGCCATCTGGAATGTGGCGTGCACCTCGGCCTGCCGGGCTTCTCCTTCGCCAACGACAGGGGCGAGTGGACCGGCCTCGATGTCGACTTCTGCCGCGCCGTGGCCGCCGCTGTCCTCGGCGACGCCAACAAGGTGCGCTACACGCCGACTTCGGTGCAGCAGCGCTGGCCAGTGCTGCAATCAGGCCAGGTCGACCTTCTTTCGCGCAACACCACCATCACCTTCTCGCGCAACGCCTCGCTCGGTGTGAACTTCCAGGGCATCAACTTCTACGAGGGCCAGACCTTCATCGTGCGCACCGCCTCGGGCGCGAAGAAGCCGACGGACCTCGAGAATGCCTCGATCTGTGTCGCCGCCGGATCGACCGAGGAGCGCATGGCCGCCGATTATTTCCGCGAGCGCAACCTCAAGGTGTCGATCATCAACTTTCAGAAGAACGACGACGCCATCGCCGCCTATGACGCCGGCCGCTGCGACAGCTACACCGCCGGCATAGGCGCCCTGGCCGGCCAGCGCATCAAGCTGAAGACCCCGGGCGACCATTTCATCATGACCGAGACCATCTCCAACGACCCGCAGGGTCCGGTCACCCGCTGGGGCGACGAGCGCTGGCAGGCCGTGGTGCGCTGGGTGCTCAATGGCATGATTGCCGCCGAGCACCTCGGCGTCAC
Organism: Phreatobacter sp.; assembly: GCF_022843985.1. Lineage (GTDB taxonomy): Bacteria > Pseudomonadota > Alphaproteobacteria > Rhizobiales > Phreatobacteraceae > Phreatobacter. The sequence goes on from NZ_JALHMP010000030.1 coordinate 17,679, forward strand.
GAGCAGGAATGTCGACGACATGCGCGCCAATTCGCGTAATGCCGAGATCCGCCGCCTGCTCGGCGCCGACGGCAATTTCGGCGCCATGCTGGGCCTTCCGAACGACTGGATGTTCAACGCCATCAAGCAGGTCGGCAATTATGCCGAGAGCTTCGAGCGAACCGTCGGCAAGGGCTCGCCGCTCGGCCTCGAGCGCGGCCAGAACGCCCTGTGGACCCGCGGCGGCATCCTGTTCACCTCGCCGTTCCAGTGAACGGCACAGCCTGAACCCTCCTTCGATCGGCCTCCCGCCCCCCGGCGGGAGGCCTTCTTCCGTCCAAGATCCCGGCCGGTGACGTGACCCGCTATTTCTACGACAAGCGCGTGCGCGAAATCTTCTGGCAGGCCGCCCTCCTGGCCGGTCTCGCCGGCACGATCATCCTGATCGTCCGCAATGCCTCGCAGAACATGGTCAATGCCGGCATGGCCTCCGGCTTCGACTTCCTTTGGCGGACGTCGGGCATCGACGTGTCCTTCGTGCTGACGGCCTACACGCCCGATGCCAATATCCTCGCCCTCCTGTGGGTCGGCGTCGCCAACACGCTGGTCATCACCTTCGTAGCGGCCATCGCCGCGACGCTTCTCGGCTTCGTGGTCGGCATCGCGCGGCTGTCGCCGAACAAGCTGCTGGCGGGCCTCGCCGGCGCCTATATCGAGTTCGTCCGCAACATCCCGCTGCTGTTCTTCGTGCTGTTCTGGTATTTCGGCGTCATTGCCGCGCTGCCGGGACCGCGCCAGTCCATCGGCTTCTTCGCGGTCGCCTTCCTCAACAACCGCGGCCTGACCATTCCGGTCCCGACCGACGGCACCGCCTTCCGCATCGCCGCCCTTGTCGTGCTGGCAGGCTTCGTCGCGCAGGCCGCCATCGCCGTCTGGGCGAAGCGGCGACGCGACGCGACGGGGCTGATCTTCCCGGTCTGGGCCAGCGGCCTCGCCCTCTTCATCGCCCTGCCGGCGCTGGCCTTCGGCATCGCCGCGGCGCTGAGCAGCTGGGACGTGCCGGCGCTGCGCGGCTTCAACTATCGCGGCGGCTTCGTACTGGTGCCGGAATTCGTGGCGCTGTTCGCGGCGCTCGCCACCTACACGGCCGGCTTCATCGCCGAGATTGTGCGCGGTGGCATCCAGTCCGTGGTCAAGGGCCAGTGGGAGGCCGCCTATGCGCTGGGACTCAGGCCCAACCGGGCGCTGAGCCTCATCGTCATCCCCCAGGCGATGCGGGTGATGGTGCCGCCGCTGACCAGCCAGTATCTCAATGTGCTGAAAAACTCGTCCTTCGGCGCCGCCATCGCCTTTCCCGAGCTGGTCAGCCTCTTCGTTGGCTCGGCGCTGACCAATACCGGCCAGGCCATCGAGATCATCGCCATCACGCTGGCCATCTATCTTGCCCTGGGCCTCGCGGTGTCGGGCTTCATGAACTGGTACAATGCCCGCACCCGACTGGTGACGCGATGACGGCCGCCGGCACCCTCGGCGTCAGGCCGGTCCGCGCCTCGCTGCTCCGCCGGATCAAGGCGGATTATTTCGCGACGCCGCTGAACGCGGTCGTGTCGCTCCTGTGTATCGCCGCCATCATCGCTATCGTCGTGCCCATCGTCCGCTGGGCGCTGATCGACGCCCATTTTGCCGGCACGACCCGCGCCGACTGCACCGGCAGCGGCGCCTGCTGGGTCTTCGTCAAGGCCCGGTTCGGACAGTTCATGTACGGCTTCTATCCGCCCGCGGAGCGCTGGCGGGTCAACCTCGCCGCCGTCCTGATGATCGCCGCGGCCGTGCTGTCCTTCTGGCCCGGCCTGCCGCGCCGGGCGCTGGCGGTGCCGCTGATCTGGGCCGGTTTCCTCGTCATCGCCACCTGGCTGCTCTCCGGCGGAGCCGGCCTGACGCGGGTGGAGACGCGCCAGTGGGGCGGGCTAATGCTCACCGTCTTCCTGTCGGTCTATGCCGGAGCACTGGCCGTGCCGCTGGGCATCCTGCTCGCCCTCGGCCGACAATCGGAACTGCCGGTGATCCGGCTGGTCGCGACCATCTTCATCGAGTTCTGGCGCGGCGTGCCGATCATCACCGTCATCTTCCTTGCCTCGCTTCTCCTGCCGCTGGTCATGCCGGCGGGCTGGGATATCGACCGACTCGTCCGCGCCCTGGTCGGCCTGGCCTTCGTCATCGCCGCCTATATGGCGGAGGCGGTCCGCGGAGGCCTGCAGGCCATTCCCAAGGGCCAGGCGGAGGCAGCGAGCGCCCAGGGGCTCGGTTACTGGCAGACCACGGGCCTCGTCGTCCTGCCGCAGGCCCTGCGCATCTCCATGCCGGCGATGACGAACGAGTTCATCGCCCTGGTGAAGAACACCTCGCTGGTCTCCATCGTGTCGATCTTCGATCTCCTGGGCATCGCCCAGGCCTCGCTCGCCGACCCCGCCTGGGTTGGCATGAACATGGAGGCCTATGCCTTTGCCGGCACGGTCTACTGGCTGATCTGCTTCGGCCTGTCGCGCTGGTCGCGGCATCTCGAAGCGGGACGCAAGACGACGCATTGACGGCACGGGTGCCCTGCCGGCGGACCATTGCCCGCCGCCGGCCGCAGGGCTAGGTCTCGGCATCGCCGCGAGAGACCCGACCATGACCGCATCGACCGAGACCCCCGCGACCGGCCCGTTATCCGACATCAAGGTGGTCGAACTCGGCTCCTTCATCGCCGGTCCCTATTGCGGCCAGCTCCTCGCCGACATGGGCGCCGATGTCGTGAAGTTCGAGGATCCCGGCAAGGGCGACCCGATGCGGCAATGGGGCTTTGCCAAGAAGGACGGCGCCTCGGTCTGGTGGCCTGTGATCGGCCGCAACAAGAAGAGCGTCACCATCGACCTGCGCAAGGCCGGCGGGCAGGACATCCTGCGCCGGCTGCTGACGGAGGCCGACGTCCTGCTGGAGAATTTCCGGCCGGGCACCCTGGAGAAATGGGGCCTCACCGTCGAGGCCCTGCAGGCGCTCAATCCGAAGCTGATCATCGCCCGGGTCTCGGGCTACGGCCAGTACGGCCCCTATGCCGAGAAGGCGGGATTTGCTGCCGTCGCCGAGGCGATGGGCGGGATGCGCACCATCAACGGCTATCCCGACCGGCTGCCGACCCGGACCGGCCTGTCGATCGGCGACACGCTGGCCGGCATCTATACCGCCTTCGGCGTGCTGGCAGCGCTGCACCAGCGCAGCCGCGACGGCCGGGGACAGGTGATCGATGTCGGCCTGACCGACGCGATCCTCGCCGCGATCGAGGGGATCGTGGCGGAATATTCGGTGACGGGCCATGTGCGCGGCCGCACCGGCCTGACCTCGCCGGGCTTCGCGCCGTCGAACATCTATCCGACGCTGGACGGCCACCACATCGTCATCGGCGCCAATGCCGACACGATCTGCCGGCGGCTCTTCGCCGTCATGGGCATGGACTTCCTCATGGAGGACCCGCGCTTTTCAACCCACGGCGCCCGCGGCCAGCCGGACAACCAGGCCGAGATCGACCGCATCATCGCCGACTGGACGCGCACCAAGCCGCGCGACACATTGCTGCAGCTGCTCGACGGCGCCTCGGTGCCGGCCGGCGGCGTGAACGACGCCGCGGCGGTCGCCGCCGATCCGCATTTCCGTGCCCGCGACATGATCGTCGAGGTCGACGCGCCCGGTCTCGGCCGCATGCTGATGCAGGGCATCGTGCCGAAACTGACCCGCACGCCCGGCGCCATCCGCTGGACCGGGGCAAAGCTGGGCGAGCATACGGACGCGGTGCTGACGGCCGCGGGCTATTCGCAGGACGCGATCGCGGCCATGCGGAAGGGTGGGGTGCTCTAGGAAACAGGTCGAAGGGCACCGTTCGAAGCTCGCCTTTAAGGCCCGCTCGTCTCACCCCGTTACCGATCCGAATTGACTTCCCGCCACGCCCCGCGTGAGATCGGCCGATGAGCCCCGATCTCGACGCCCTGTTCATGGACCGCACCGTCGCCCTGTCGCGCGAGCATATGCAGGCCGGCCATGGCGGCCCCTTCGGCGCCGTGGTGGTGATGGACGGCCAGGTGGTGGCCGAGGGCTGGAACCAGGTCACGTCGACCAACGATCCCACCGCCCATGCCGAGGTCGTCGCCATCCGCCGTGCCTGCACGGCGCTGGGCCGCTTCGACCTCCGGGGCGCGACCCTCTATTCGAGCTGCGAGCCCTGCCCCATGTGCCTCGCCGCAGCGCTCTGGGCGCGCGTCGACCGCATCGTATACGGCAATACGCGCCAGGACGCCGCCGCCATCGGCTTCGACGACGCGCCCTTCTATGCGGAGATGTCGCGCGCACCCGCCATCACCATGGCACAGATGGAGCATCGCCCCTCGGCCGCGGCGGCCAGCGTCTTCGGCGAATGGGCCGCCAAGCCCGACAAGGTCGCCTATTGATGGCGGCGCTGCTGGAGGCATCGGGTATCGTCAGGCGCTTCGGCGCGCTTGTCGCCAATGACCATGTCGACCTCGTGGTGGCCCCAGCCGAGATCCACGCCCTGCTGGGCGAGAACGGCGCCGGCAAGTCGACACTGGTGAAGATCCTCTACGGCCTGCTGCAACCCTTGGAAGGCACCCTCAGCTGGGAGGGCCGGCCGGTCACCATCGCCAGCCCGGCGGAGGCGCGCCGCCTCGGCATCGGCATGGTCTTCCAGCATTTCTCGCTGTTTGATGCCCTGACCGTGGCGGAGAACGTCGCCCTGTCGCTGCCGGCTTCGACCCCCATGGCGACGATCGAGGCGGAGGTGGCGCAGCTCTCCCGCGCCTATGGCCTGCCGCTGGAGCCGCGGCGCGAGGTCTGGCGCCTGTCGGTGGGCGAACGCCAGCGCATCGAGATCGTGCGGGCCCTGCTGCAGAACCCGAAGCTCCTGATCCTCGACGAGCCAACCTCGGTCCTGACACCGCAGGAAGCCGACCAGCTCTTCGTCACGCTGGAGGCGCTGAAGGCCGAGGGCCGCAGCATCCTCTACATCTCGCACAAGCTCGACGAGGTGCGCCGGCTTTGCGACCGCGCCACCGTGCTGCGCCTCGGCAAGGTCGTGGCGACCGCTGATCCGCGCGCCGAGACGGCGGCGAGCCTCGCCCGCCTGATGGTCGGCACGGAGGTCAAAGAGGCGCGCGCCACGGCCCATGCGACCGGCGCCGAGCGGCTGGTGGTGCAAGGCCTGTCGCTGCCGGCGACCGACATCCACGGCACGGCGCTGAAGGACGTCGCGCTGACGGTGCGCGCCGGCGAGATCGTCGGGATCGCCGGGATCGCCGGCAACGGCCAGGACGAGTTCTTCGCCGCCCTGTCGGGCGAGGTGACGGGCGACCCCGGGACGATCAGCCTCGATGGCCGGCCGATCGGGTCGCTCGGCATCAATGCCCGCCGCCGGCTCGGCGCCGCCTTCGTGCCGGAGGAGCGGCTCGGTCATGCCGCAGCGCCCGGCTTCACGCTCGCCGACAATGCGCTCCTCTCCGGCCATGCCACCAACGGCTTCGTCCGGCGCGGCCTGATCGACCGTAGCGCAGTGACCGCCTGGTTCCGCCGGGTGGTCAGCGCCTTCGACGTCAGGACCAGCGGGCCGAACCCGGAGGCGCGCGCCTTGTCCGGTGGCAATCTGCAGAAATTCGTCGTCGGCCGCGAGATCCTGCGCGAACCCCAGCTGTTCGTCGTCGCGCAGCCCACCTGGGGCGTCGATGCGGCGGCGGCGGCCACGATCCGCCAGGCGCTGCTGGACCTCGCGGCGCGCGGCGCCGCAGTCCTCGTCATCAGCCAGGATCTCGACGAACTCTTCGCCCTCGCCGACCGGCTGGCGGTCATCTCGGAGGGCCGCCTGTCCGAGGCGCGTCCGACTCCCTCGCTCGACCGCGAGACGGTGGGCCTGATGATGGGTGGCATTCACGGGGTGGCGGCATGAGGCTGATCCTCGAACGCCGCGACGACCGTCCCGCCTGGCTCGCGCTGGCCTCGCCGCTCGTCGCTGTGACCCTCACCCTGATCGCCGGGGCCGTGCTCTTCGCCCTGCTCGGCAAGGACCCGCTCGCCGCCCTGAAGGTGTTCTTCGTCGACCCGCTGAGCGACGGCTGGGCGCTGCAGGAACTGGCCGTGAAGGCGACGCCGCTGATCCTCATCGCCGTCGGCCTGACCCTCTGCTACCGCTCCAACACCTGGAATATCGGCGCCGAGGGCCAGTTGGTCATGGGCGCGGTCTTCGGGTCCTGGCTGGCGCTCGCCACCCACGGGTCGGCGAACGGACCCTGGGTCCTGCCGGCCATGCTCCTCCTCGGTATTCTCGGCGGCATGGCCTGGGCGCTGATCCCGGCGCTCCTGAAGGCGCGGCTCGGCGTCAACGAGATCCTGACCAGCCTCATGCTGGTCTATGTCGCCGAACTCCTGCTCGACTATCTGGTGCGCGGCCGCTGGCGCGATCCGCAGGGGTTCAACTTCCCGCAATCGGTGAGTTTCGAGCCGGAAGCGACCATGCCCATCCTGTTCGGCGCCGGGCGCCTGCATGTCGGCTTCGCCATCGCGGTCGTCGTGGCGCTCATCGCCGCGCTGCTGATGGCGCGCAGCCTCAAGGGCTTCGAGATCCGCCTCGCTGGCGAGGCACCGCGCGCCGCCCGTTTCGCCGGCTTCGACACGGCGCGGACGACGCTCCTGGTCTTTGCCGTCTCGGGGGGCCTCGCCGGCCTTGCCGGCATCATCGAGGTGGCCGGGCCGCTCGGCCAGCTCCAGCCCTCGATCTCGCCCGGCTACGGCTTCACCGCCATCATCGTCGCCTTCCTCGGCCGACTGAACCCGATCGGCGCGCTGATCGCCGGGCTGTTCCTGGCGCTCACCTTCATCGGCGGCGAGAATGCCCAGATCGCCATGCGCATCCCCCTCGACGTGACGCGCGTCTTTCAGGGTCTGCTGCTCTTCTTCGTGCTCGGCTGCGACACGTTCCTTCTCTACCGGCTGCGCCGGGTCCCCAGCGTGAGGGCCGCCTGATGGGCATGACGGAAGCGATCCTGCTGACCATCATCACCGCGGCAACACCGCTGCTGATCGCCGCACTCGGCGAACTGGTGGTCGAACGGTCGGGCGTCCTCAATCTCGGCGTCGAGGGCATGATGATCGTCGGGGCCGCCACCGGTTTCGCGGCGGCAATCCTGACCGGCTCGACCGTCATCGGCATCCTCGCGGGGATCGGCGCCGGCATGATCCTCGCCGCGATCTTCGCCGCCCTGGCGCTGGGTCTGGCGGCCAACCAGGTGGCGACGGGCCTGGCGCTGACCATCCTCGGCCTCGGCGCCTCGGGGCTGATCGGCAGCGCCTTCGTCGGCGCCCGGCGCGACGCCCTTGCCAAGATCGACCTGCCCTGGCTCACCGACCTGCCGGTGGTGGGCAAGGTTCTCTTCGGGCAGGACCCGCTCGTCTATGTGTCGGCGCTCCTCGCCGTCGGGGTCTGGTGGTTCCTGTGGAAGACCCGGGCAGGCCTCGTGCTCCGGGCGGTGGGGGAAAGCCATGGCGCGGCCCATGCGCTCGGCTACTCGGTGCTGAAGATCCGCTTCCTGGCGGTGCTGTTCGGCGGTGGCTGCGCCGGCCTTGCAGGGGCCTATCTGTCACTCGCCTACACGCCCTTCTGGTCGCCCGGCATGACGGCGGGGCGCGGCTGGATCGCTCTGGCGATCGTCGTCTTCGCCTCCTGGCTGCCGCTGAGGGCGGTGATTGGCGCCTATCTCTTCGGTGGCGTCACGGTGCTGCAGCTCCATGCCCAGGCGCGCGGCTGGGGCATTCCGAGCCAGGCCATGTCGGCGCTTCCCTATCTGGCGACGATCCTGGTGCTCGTCCTCATCAGCGTGCGGCGGCGCGGCGATGCGCAGGCGCCGGCATCCCTCGGCACACCCTTCGTCCCCGACCGGTGAGGGCCGCGCCGTCACCGGCTCCCACAGGCGCGACACCGGCGCTGTCCCTGTCGACGATTCGGCGCGATTTCAATGGCTTGCATCTTCGCTGACGCCGGCGCAGGACGCAGGCGCAGCATGGCTCCGGCTGCTGGTCGCATTGACTTGTCCCAAGGCAGACCTTACCCGTTGTGACCATAAGAAGACGGCTTCGGGGTGCTGCCCTTCGGCGGCGCAGGATCGAACAGACAATCGGAGGAGCCCCATGGCTCTGCGCATTTCCGGCAAGAATCTCGACATCGGCGATGCCCTGCGAGAGAGGATCGCGGGGCGAGTCGGAGAAGCGGCGCAGCGTTATCTCGACGGGCGGGTGACGGGCCATGTGACCGTCGAAAAGGAAGCCCACGGCTTTCGCACGATCGCAGCCCTGCATCTTCCCACAGGCACGTCGCTCCAGGCCGAGGCCTTCGCTGCGGATGCCTATGCCGCCTGCGATCTGGGCGTGGAGCGGATCGAGAAGCGGCTGAGGCGCTATGCGCGCCGGCTCAAGGACCGGACCGGCCACCAGGCCCATCCGATCGCCATGGAGATGCCCTATGTCGTCATCGAGGCGCCCAAGGAGGCACCCGAGGACGAGTCGGAAGGGCCCTTCGAACCCGTCATCATCGCCGAGCAGACCTCGTCGATGCGGCGGATGACCGTGGCGGATGCAGTGATCGAACTCGATCTGACGGGGGCCGCCGCGCTGGTCTTCCATCACGCTGTTCACGGTCGTGTGAATGTAGTTTACAGGCGACCGGACGGTCATGTCGGCTGGATCGACCCGCCGGCCGTGGCGAGCGGCTCCGCCTGAGCGCGTCATGGCACCGTCATTGCATGGAGATTAATGGCGGGCCTGACGAATCGGTCCGCACCTTATTCGAGAAGGCAGCCCATGCCGCTTCCAGACATCATTGCCGACGGCGCGATCATTCCCGCCCTGCGGGCGACGTCGAAGAAACATCTGCTCCAGGAGCTCGCGGAACGCGCGGCCACCCTGACGGGCCGGCCCGCCAAGGACATTTTCGACACGCTTGTCGAGCGCGAGAACCTCGGCTCGACGGGGGCGGGGAGCGGCATCGCGATTCCGCACGGCAAGCTGCCCAAGCTGGAGAGGGTGTTCGGCCTGTTCGCACGGCTTGAGCGTCCGGTGGATTTCGACGCGATCGACGGCCAGCCGGTCGACCTCGTGTTCACGCTGCTCGCCCCCGAAGGCGCCGGCGCGGACCACCTGAAGGCGCTGTCGCGCATCGCCCGGCTCACCCGCGATCCCGCCAATGTGCAGAAGCTGCGCAGCGCCCGCGATGAAGCGACGCTGCGCGCCCTTCTGGCGAGTTCCCCGGAAACCCACGCGGCGTGAAACGCCCCGCCATCGCCGCGGCCCTGCTCGCCGCCGGTTTCGCCCTCGCCGCAGCCCCCGCCGGCGCGTCGCCCCAGCGCGTCGTCTCCCTCAATCTGTGCGCCGACCAGCTCCTGCTGGCGCTCGCCGACCGCAGCCAGATCGCCGCCCTGTCGGCGCTCGCCCGCGACCCCGTCGCTTCGGCGGCGGCCGAGGCGGCGCAAGGTCTCCCGCAGACGCGCGGCACGGCCGAGGAGGCGCTGGCGCTGGCGCCCGACCTCGTGCTTCTCGGCCCGCTCGACCGCCTCGGGACAGGGCGGGTACTGGCCGCACGGGGCCTTCGTGTCGAAAGGCTCGCCCTCCCCGCCTCTCTCGCCGAGGCCCAGGCGCTGGTGCGCCGGACGGCGGCGCTGCTCGGCCATCCCGAACGGGGCGAGGCCCTGGCACGGCAGATGGACCTGCCCCCGCCGCAGGACGGGCGGACGCCCTCGGCGCTGCCCTATGAGCGGCGCGGCTATGCCGCGGGTCCGCAGTCCGTTCTCGGTGAACTGATCGCACGGGCGGGCTTCCGCCATGCCGGACCTGGCACCGGTCTCGGCGGGTTCGTCAGCCTCGAGACGGTGGTGGCACGCCGCCCCGATGTTCTGATCGTCGGGTCAGGGACAATTGGTGCCGCAGACCAGGGCGCGGCCCTCCTGGCCCATCCGGCTCTCGTCCGCGTCTATCCCGCAGAGCGGCGGATCGTCGTGCCGGATGCCCTGACCGTCTGCCCGGGACCGGGCTTCCTTGCCGCCATCGCGCGGCTCCGGCAGGCCCGCGAGACCCTGTCACCCTGACGGCGGGCATGGTCACGCCGCAATTGGCCGCCAGCATCCGCAGCACTCTCGACTTGCCCGCGGCGCCGGCCGCGATAAAGTCCTCCGGGGACGCATCGCCCTTATCCGATGCCAGAGCGGAGCCAGCGTGTCCGACCGGATTGCCTTCGACGAATGCCTGCAGCTCGTGCTGAAGCTCGACGCCATGAAGCCGGCCAAGGGCCAGCCCAAGCGGCTCGACGCGCTGTTCCGCGACCTCGCGCGGTTCAAGCCGCACCTGCCGGCCTATGAACTGCAGGACCTCATCTGGGCGATCTGGACCAATCACGAGGACGGCTATGCCGACGAGGCGATGGAACAGGCGATCAATGCCATCGCGGTGAAGGATTACGACGTCGCCCAGCTCGTGCTCGATGCGCTGGTCGATGCGCGGCCGGAATGGTCCGAGGCCTGGAACAAGCGGGCCACGCTCAATTTCATCCGTGGCGACGACGCCTATGCGGTGCGCGACGTGATGGAGGCGCTGCGGCGCGAACCCCGCCATTTCGGTGCGCTGTCCGGCTTCGCCCAGATCTGCCTGCGCCATGGCCGCGAGATGGAGGCCCTCATCGCCTTCGAAGCGGCGCTGGCGGTGAACCCGCATCTCGAGGGCGTGGCGGCGCTGGTCGCCGAGATGCACGCCAATGGCGGGCGCGTCCTGCACTGAGACAGCTGCCTCACGGCCGGGGAAGCGGCTAGACCTCGGGTCCCTCCGGCCGGCGCGTGCTGATCCCGTGTTTCTCCTCTCCCTCATCCTGAAGGCTGCGACGACGGCGATCATCGTCGTCACCGCCTCGCTCGTCGCCGAGCGCTCCCGGCCCTTCGTCGCCGCCCTGGTGCTGGCGCTGCCGGTTTCGACCGGGCCGGCCTATGTGCTGCTGGCGCTCGATCACGACGCCGCCTTCATCGCCGATGCGGCCTTGTCGAGCCTCGCGGGCAATGTCGCCATCGTCCCGGCGGCACTCGCCTATGCCGTCCTCGCCCGCCGCGGCGCCGGCCTTGTCCCTGCCTATGCCGGCATGCTGGCCGCCTGGCTGGCCGCAGCGCTGGCGGTGAAGGCCTTCGACTGGACCATCGTCTCGGCGCTGGTGCTCAATCTGGTCGTCTTTGCCGGCGCGGGGGCGATCACCTGGTCGTGGCGGGGCGGCGAGAAGCCGCCGGCCATGCGGCGGCGCTGGTACGACGTGCCGCTGCGCGCGGCGATCGTCGTCACGGTGGTGGTCGGCATCATCCTCGTCTCCGAGCGCGTCGGGCCGGCGGCGACGGGCATAGCGGCGCTGTTCCCGGCGAGCTTTTCCAGCTTCATCCTGCTAATGCATCGGCGCCTCGGCGGTCCGGCGGTCGCCGCCGCCTTCATCAACGGCATGACCATGATCTTCGGCTTCACCGGCTACCTGCTGGTGATGCATCTCTTCGCGCTGCGCGGCGAGGTCTGGGCCGGCATGGCGATCGGCCTCGCCATTCCGCTCGCCTGGTCGGCGCTGCTGCTGGTGTTCAACCGGGTCAGGGCACCCTGATCCGCCGCGCCTTCAGCGCATAGAGCGCCTCGTGCGCCTCGCGCGGCGTCATGTCGTCGGGGTCCATGCCATCGAGCAGATCGAGGACCGGATCGGGCGCAGGGGCCGCCACCGGCCGCGGCGCCGCCGCGAAGAGGGGCAGATCGTCCACCATGCGTCGGGCCGGCGCCGACCGGTCGGTTGCCTCCAGTTCCGCCAGCACCTGCCGCGCCCGTTCGACCACGGCGGCGGGAAGGCCGGCGAGCTTGGCCACCTGGATGCCGTAGGAGCGGTCGGCGGCTCCCTCGGTGACCTCGTGCAGGAAGATCACGTCGCCGCGCCATTCCTTCACCCGCATGGTGGCGTTGGAGAGGCGGTCGAGCCGGTGCGACAGCACGGTGAGCTCGTGGAAATGCGTGGCGAAGAGCGCCCGGCAGCGGTTCGTCTCGTGCAGATGTTCCACCGCCGCCCAGGCGATGGAGAGGCCGTCGAAGGTCGCCGTGCCGCGGCCGATCTCGTCGAGGATGACGAGGGCGCGCGGCCCCGACTGGTTGAGGATCGCCGCCGTCTCGACCATCTCGACCATGAAGGTGGACCGGCCGCGGGCGAGGTCGTCGGCCGCGCCGACGCGCGAGAACAGCCGGTCGACGATGCCGATATGGGCGGAGGCCGCAGGCACGAAGGCGCCGGCCTGGGCGAGCACGGCGACGAGGGCGTTCTGCCTGAGGAAGGTCGACTTGCCCGCCATGTTGGGGCCGGTGACGAGCCAGATGCGGCCGCGCGGCTCTTGGCCCCTGGCCTCGCTGCCCGAGAGGTCGCAGTCATTGGCAACGAAGGGCGCACGGCCGCGGATTGCCTGTTCCACCACGGGATGGCGCGCCTGTTTCACCGCGAAGGCGAGGGAATGGTCCACCAGCGGCCGGCACCAGGCCTCTTCCGCCGCCAGCGTGGCATTGGCGGCGGCGACGTCGAGCACGGCGATGGCCGCCGCTGCGGCGCGGATCGCCTCGGACCTGTCGAGCACGGCGCGGGCGAGATCAGCGAAGATGTCGAGTTCGATGCCAAGTGCCCGGTCGGCAGCACCCGCTATCTTCGCCTCCAACTGGCCAAGCTCGGTGGTCGAGAAGCGCATCGCGCCGGCCATGGTTTGACGGTGGATGAAGGTCTCGTTGAGCGGCGCCTTCAGGAAGGTCTCGCCGTGCTGCTGCGCCACCTCGACGAAATAGCCGAGAACGTTGTTGTGCTTGACCTTGAGGGCGCGGATGCCGGTCTCCTCGGCGTAGCGGGTCTGCAGCGAGGCGATGACGCGGCGGCTCTCGTCGCGCAGGGCCCGTGTCTCGTCGAGGCCTGCCCGGAACCCCGGGCGGACGAAGCCGCCGTCACGCTTGAGGAGCGGCAGGTCGTCGGCCAGCGCCGCCGCGAGATGGGCGGCCAGCGCCCCGTCCGGGCGGGCGAGGCCTTCGGCGGCAAAAGCGAGTTCGCCGGCGGAGGCACCGGCGAGGAGATCGGCGAGGCTCGCCGCGGCGACAAGGCCCTGGCCGATGGCGGCGAGATCGCGCGGACCGCCGCGCTCCATGGCGATGCGGGTCAGGGCGCGGGCCATATCCGGTGCGTTATGCAGGCGGGAGCGGATCTCGGCGCGCAGCGCAGGCGCCTGGACGAGCCCGCCCACCGCATCGAGCCGGGCGTCGATGGCGACGGGGTCGGTCAGGGGGCTGGCGAGGCGGGCCGCGAGCAGGCGGGCGCCGGCCGCCGTCACGGTCCGGTCGATGGCAGCGAGCAGCGAGCCCTGACGCTCGCCGGCGAGGGTGCGGACGAGCTCGAGATTGGCGCGCGTCGCCGCGTCGATGAGCATGGCGGCGCCGGCCGGCTCGCGCACCGGCGGGGAGAGCGGCGCGCGCGTGGCGATCTGGGTGCGCTCGACATAGGTGGCGACCGCCGCAGCCGCCGACAGTTCGAGCCGCGAGAAGGCGCCGAATCCGTCAAGCGTGCCGACGCCGAAATAGGCGGCGAGCCGACGCTCGGCGCTCGCCCCGTCGAAGAGGTCGCGCGGCGCCGGGGAGACCGCCTTGAAGCCGCGCCAGAAATCGGCGAGGGCGGGATCGGCGTGGAGCGCGTCGGAGATGACGATCTCGCGCGGGTCGACCCGGGCGATGTCGGCACCGAGGCGACCGCCATCGGTCTCAGCGACGCGGAACTCGCCGGTGGAGATGTCGACCCAGGCAAGGCCGAAGCCCTCGCCGCTGCCGACCGAGGCTGTACGGGCGCGGGCGACCGCCAGGAGGTAGTTGCTGCGGCGCGGCTCGAGCAGCGAATCCTCGGTCAGCGTACCCGGCGTGACAAGGCGGACGACGTCGCGCTTCACCACCGATTTGGAGCCGCGCTTCCTGGCTTCCGCCGGGTCCTCGACCTGTTCGCAGACCGCCACCTTGAAGCCGAGCTGGATGAGCCGCTGGAGATAGTCGTCGGCGGCGTGGATGGGCACGCCGGCCATGGGGATGTCCTCGCCGAGATGCTTGCCGCGCTTGGTCAGCGCAATGCCGAGGGCCCGCGAGGCGGCCACCGCATCATCGAAGAACAGCTCGTAGAAGTCGCCCATCCGGTAGAACAGGAGCGAATCCGGGTTCGCCGCCTTGATCTCGATATACTGCTCCATCAGCGGCGTGACGCGGCTGTCCGGCTCGGCGGGCGGGGTCGGCGCAGGCTGATGGTCAGGAGCGTCGGGCATCGGCGGCGACGCTCGCAGGTGGGGCCTTCGGATTCAACCGCCGCGGCGCAAAGCCCACAGGCTTTGGGGCAGCCGAGGCCGACACGTGCCGCGCAAGGGCCTCTCACCCTTGATGGCCCCTCACCCTCGGCTCACAGGACGCGCGCGAGGTCCGCCTGGACCGACTGCAACCGCGGCAGGAATTCCCGGACCAGAGCCGCGGGAGGGAAGCGAGCCGCCTGGGTGCCGATATTGATGGCGGCGAGGACACGGCCGGCCCGGTCGGCGACCGGCACGGCGATGGAGGTGAGGCCGATCTCCAGTTCTTGGTCGATGACCGCATGGCCCTCGGCGCGGGCACGGGCAAGCCGCGCCATGATCGCCTCGACGCCGGTGACGGTGCGGGCGGTCAGCGCCCGCCGGTCAGCGGCCTCGACCAGGGCCCGCGCCTCTGCCTCAGGCAGGGCCGCGAGCAGGACACGGCCCATCGAGGTGCAATAGGCCGGCAACCGCGCCCCGACGGCAAGGCCGACCGACATGATGCGCTTGGTGGCGGCGCGGGCGACATAGACGATCTCGCCGCCGTCAAGGATGGAGGCGGAAGAACTCTCGCCGATCGTCTCGCTCAGCCGCTCCAGCGCGCTCTGCAGGACAGCGGTGAGCGGGGTGGCGGCAAGATAGGCATAGCCGAGCTTGAGGACGCGGGGCGTCAGGGTGAAGAAGCGCCCGTCGGTTTCGGCATAGCCGATGCGGACGAGGGTGATCAGGCAGCGGCGGGCGGTGGCCCGCGTCAGGCCGGTCATCCGCGCCACGTCGGCGATGGTCAGGCGCGGATGGGTGCCGTCGAAACAGGCGATGCAGGCCAGGCCCTTCTCGAGGCCGAGCATGTGATCGCGGTCGATCTGGCGAAACGGGACGGCCGGCGGGTCCGAGGAAGGCACGAGGGCTCACATGACTGTGCGGTCACCGCACAGTGTCGCGCCTTCCTGCGATGCCGGCAATGGCCGCGCCCCATTTTCCTCCGCAGCGCGATGTGCCATTTCAGGGCCGATCGTCACCCCCCGCAGCAGGCCCTTCATGTCCCTCCGCCTCCTCGTCGTCGAAGGCAATACGGCCACCGACCGCGCCCGCCATGCCGGCAGCCGCGGCGCGACGCCGTCACAAGCCTATGCCGAGGTGCTGCGCGACCTCGCGCCGGACGCCGTGATCGACATTGCCTTCCCGGCCGATCGCGGCGCCAACCTGCCGGATTCCGGCGGGCTCGCCGGTTATGATGGCGTGGCGCTGACCGGGTCCTCCCTGAACCTCTACGACATGACGCCGGAGATCCGCGCCCAGGTCGATCTGGCCCGCGAGGTCCTGGCCTCGGGCACGCCGGTCTTCGGCTCGTGCTGGGGATTGCAGGTGCTGACGACGGCGGCCGGCGGGGTCGTCAGGCGCAATCCGAAGGGCCGCGAAATGGGCTTCGCCCGCAAGATCGTGCCGACGGAAGCCGGCCGCAGCCATCCGATGCTGGCGGGCCGGCCCGCCGCTTTCGACGCGCCGGCGGTCCACCAGGACGAGGTGGAGACCATGGCGCCGGGGACGGTGCTGCTCGCCTCCAACGGCATGAGCGAGGTGCAGGCGGTGGAGATCCGCGTCGGCCAGGCGGTGGCCTGGGCCGTGCAGTATCACCCGGAGTTCTCGCTGGCGGAGGTCGCCGCGATCGGCAGGGCGATCGGCCCGCGGCTGACGGAAGAGGGCTTCTTCGAGGACGACGCGGCCGTGGCCCGGTGGAGCGCGGATCTCGTCGCCCTTGATGCCGACCCTGCCAACCGGACCATTGCCTGGCGCCACGGCCTCGACGGCGAACTGCTCGATGCGGGCCGGCGCCGGACTGAAATCGCCAACTGGCTCGCCGCGCAGGTCCGGCCGACGAAAAGCCGGCGCGGGCGGGGCTGACGGGTCACGCGTCCATCTTCAGGGCGGCGATGAAGGCTTCCTGCGGGATGTCGACCTTGCCGAACTGGCGCATCTTCTTCTTGCCCTCCTTCTGCTTGTCGAGAAGCTTGCGCTTTCGGGAGATGTCGCCGCCGTAGCACTTGGCGGTGACGTCCTTGCGCAGGGCCGAGATGGTCTCGCGGGCGATGACCTTGGCGCCGATCGAGGCCTGGATCGGGATCTTGAAGAGATGCTGCGGGATGAGATCCTTCAGCTTCTCGCACATGGCGCGGCCGCGACTCTCGGCGCGGTTCCTGTGGACCAGCATGGAGAGGGCATCGACCGGCTCGCCATTGACCAGGATCGACATCTTCACGAGGTCGCCCTCGCGGTAGTCGGTGATCTGGTAGTCGAAGGAGGCATAGCCCTTCGAGATCGACTTCAGCCGGTCGTAGAAGTCGAAGACCACCTCGTTGAGCGGCAGGTCGTAGGTGACCATGGCGCGCGAGCCGACATAGGTCAGGTCGATCTGGACGCCGCGGCGGTCCTGGCAGAGCTTCAGCACCGAGCCGAGATAATCGTCCGGCGTCATGATCTTGGCGCGGATCCACGGCTCCGAGATGATCTCGATCTTCATCGGATCGGGCATGTCGGCGGGGTTGTGCAGTTCGAGCAGCGTGCCGTCGCGCTGCATGATCTGGTAGACGACCGAGGGGGCGGTGGCGATCAGGTCGAGATTGAACTCGCGCTCCAGCCGCTCCTGGATGATCTCCAGGTGCAGGAGGCCGAGGAAGCCGCAGCGGAAGCCGAAGCCCAGCGCCGCCGAGCTCTCCATCTCGAAGGAGAAGCTGGCGTCGTTGAGCCGGAGACGGCCCATGGCGGCGCGCAGGTCCTCGAAATCGGCGGCGTCCTGCGGGAAAAGGCCGCAGAACACCACCGGCTGCGCCGGCTTGAACCCGGGCAGGGCCTTTTCGGTCGGCTTCTTGTCGTCGGTGATCGTGTCGCCGACGCGCGTGTCCGCGACCTCCTTGATCGAGGCGGTGATGAAGCCGACCTCGCCGGGGCCGAGATCGCTGACGTCCTTCATCTTCGGGGTGAAGACGCCGATCTTGTCGATGTCATAGACCGCGTCGGTGCCCATCATCTTGATGCGCTGATGCTTCTTCATGACGCCGTCGATGATGCGGACCAGCACGACGACGCCGAGATAGGGGTCGTACCAACTGTCGACCAGCATGGCCTTCAGCGGCGCGGCGCGGTCTCCCTTCGGTGGCGGCAGGCGGGTGACGATGGCCTCCAGCACGCCCTCGATATTGATGCCGGTCTTGGCGGAGACCTCGATGGCTTCGGAGGCGTCGAGGCCGATGACGTCCTCGATCTGCTGCTTGACGCGCTCCGGCTCGGCGGCCGGCAGGTCGATCTTGTTGAGGACGGGCACGATCTCGTGGCCGGCATCGAGCGCCTGGTAGACATTGGCGAGGGTCTGCGCCTCGACGCCCTGCGAGGCGTCGACGACGAGGATGGAGCCCTCGCAGGCGGCGAGCGAGCGCGACACCTCATAGGCGAAGTCGACGTGGCCGGGCGTGTCCATCAGATTGAGGACATAGGTCTTGCCGTCCTTGGCCGGATAGTCGAGGCGCACGGTCTGCGCCTTGATGGTGATGCCGCGTTCCTTCTCGATATCCATGTTGTCGAGGACCTGTTCGGTCATCTCGCGCGCGGTAAGGCCTCCCGTCACCTGGATGAGGCGGTCAGCGAGGGTTGATTTCCCGTGGTCGATATGGGCCACGATCGAGAAGTTGCGGATCAGGTCGAGCGGCGTGTCGGTCATGGTCCGCACATAGCAGCGAAGCGGCCGGTTTGGAAGGATTGCGACACTAACGTTCGCCTGATGGGACAGCTATGCCGCCGATACCGGCGGCGACCGGCGGCAGCGGTCTCGGCCGGGCGCTGCGCAGGAACCGCATCAGCGGCTTTTCGACGATCAGGTGCACGCCGATCCCGACCGCGACGGCAGCCGTTCCGATCGCGAGTGCCAGGACCGGCTGATCGAGAGCCGGGCCGGTCGCCCAGCCGGCCCGGCGGCTGGCGAACGAGAGGACCGATATGGCGATGCCGTGGCTCAGATAGACGGCATAGGAGGCATCGCCGAGAAGCAGCGGGAAGGGGTGCGCGCCGATCCGGCGGGCATCGTCGAGGATTACGGCGCCGGTGACGAGGGCAAGCGCCGGCAGGCCCCACCAGAAGATGCGCGGCCAGCCTTCGGGCGCGCCCGCGAAGCCGGCTGCGGCAATGAAGCCGATGACGCCGAACCCGACCAGCAGCTGGCCCGATGCGGCAGGGAGCCTGCCGCCGGCCTGACGCCAGGTCCCGAAGAGATAACCGGCGAGAAACTCGAGGAGCAGCGGGCTGGTGAAGGAGATGCCCATCGGGCCCTGCGGCTCCAGGATCGCTCCGATCGCCACCAGGGAGAGCAGGACGACCGAGAGGATGACCGCCTGGTGGCGGCGCGACACGAGCATGGCGGCGAGGACGAGGAGGTAGAACAGCGCCTCGAACCACAGGGTCCAGCCCTGATAAAGGAAGGGAAACCGGTCGGCGGTGCCCGGAACGACGGTCGGGATCAGCAGGAACGAGCTGACGATCCAGCCTGTATCGAGGGGCAGCCGCGGCAGAAGGTCGGGCGCCAGCAGTTTGGTCGCGACCAGAAGCGCCGTGAACAGCCAGTAGAGCGGCAGGATGCGCGCGACCCGGTCATAGGCGAAGATGACCGGCCGAACCGGCTTCACGGCCGTGACCATGGCGATCACCAGACCGCTGATGACGAAAAACACGTCGACGCCCGCCGACCCGACGACCGCGACATCGCCGAACACGTGATAGGCGACGACCATCAATGCGGCGGCCGCCCGGAGATACTGGATCGATGCGAGGCGGTCGTTCGGTGTCATGCGGTCCCGTCGGTCGGCTGTTGTGCCGCAGATGCGCTTGCCTAAGGTCATTCCGGCACAGGCCTGCGCCGAAAGGAGCCAGACGGGAGGCGCCATCCCGCCGGCGCCGTTTCAACCGCAAGGACCGCGCCAGAGCCGGCCGGCGCGCCCATCACGACCCGAGCTGCTTGCCAAGCCCGAGCGCCGGGTGCGACATAGCGCCTGTTGCGGTGCAGAGAGAGGCCCCGATGACCCGCAAACGCGAAGCCTATCAATCCGGCCACACGCCGAAATTCATGGTCGTGATCGACGATTCGCAGGAATGCGACCGCGCCATCGTCTTCGCCGCGCGCCGGGCGTCCCGCACCGGCCACAGGCTCCAGATGCTGGCCGTGGTGGAACCGCGAATCGGCGACGGCCAGGCGCTGTTCGGCGTCGCCGACGTCATGCGCGCGGAAGCCCATGCCGATGCCCGCGCCAAGCTCGATGCGGCCGCCGACCGCGCCATGAAGCTCGTCGGCGTCGAGCCCGAACTGGTGGTGCGTGAGGGTACGCTGGCCGAGGCGATCCTCGCCCAGATCGAGGACGACCCGGACATCTCGATCCTGGTTCTCGCCGCCAGCGCCGGCAAGGACGGGCCGGGACCCCTGGTCTCCAGCCTCGCCCGCACGGCGGGGTCCTATCCGATCCCCGTCGCCATCGTGCCCGGCCAGCTTTCCGACGACGAGATCGCGGCGCTGGCCTGAGCCGGCCTCACCAGGTCAGTTCGGCGATGGCGACTCGGTTCTCAGCGACGCCCCAGGCGCGCAGGGCAATCCGCTCCTCGTTGAACAGGCCGACGATCGTCCGCCCGATCTCCGCAGCGGGCAGCCGGAGGACGGTGGCGGAATCGGTGGCCACGCCCTTGGTCACGTCTGCGGGTTCCTTGCCGTCGAGGAGGACGACGTCGCGGGGAATGCCGAAATAGCCACGCGGCCGCGTCATCTGCACGACGGCGCCGGCGGCCCGGTCGGCCTCCGACAGGGGGCGCGCCGGGCGCAGATGCACCACCTCCGAGGACCGGAGGAAGGGCGAACGGTAGATGTGCGTTAGCGGATGGCCGGGCACGGCGAGGACGAATTCCAGCGGATCGGAAGGGCCGGCGACGAGCGCGCCCCAGGCGCCGTCCGGTCCCGTGGTCTGCTTCAGGAGGACCTCGCCCTGTCGCGCGCCGGTCACCGGATCAACGCGATGGACTTCGATGGTCGCACCCTCAACCGGGCGATTGCTGGGTACGCCGCCGGCATTGCCGGTGACGAGACCGGAAAGACGGACGCGTGGTTCCGGCGCCACCGCCAGCATCGCGGGCTCGCGACCGGCGATGAAACGATAGATCTCGCGGAAGGCGCGTGGGTGAAAGGCCACCTCGCGGTGGTCGAGCTGGCCGAGCACGATATTGGTCGCGCCGCGGAGCGCCGGGCCCTCGGCGGTGATGCCCGTCGCCACCCCCGACCGCCCGATGAGTCGTCCGTCGGGCTGCGCGAACTTGTCGTTGCCGTCGCTCCGCAGGGTGAGGAAGGCCGTGCCGGGCACAACGTCGCTGTCGCGGCGGTTGAGCATGGTGAGGAAGGGACCGCGGCCGTTGAACTCGCTGCCGGGGCTGGCCTCCCAGTCGAACACGCCACGGTTCGGCGTGCCGCACAGCACGGCATGGCTGACGCGGGCGGCACCGCCGGATTCGACGACGTAGTTGCGCACCGCATTGCCGCCGCGCGAACTGGCGACGAGGGCGATGCGGTGCGCCCCGGTGCGGGCACAGAGGGCCTCGACCGCCGCGGCGAGCTCGCGCAGCTGGTCCGCGGTGCCCGAACGGCCCGGCTGGGCCGCAGCGTCGTCGCTGCGGGACAGGGGATCGGTGAAGTTGAAGGCGTGCAACCGGTCGCGCGGCCAGCCATTGGTCTCGAAACGCCAGAGCGTCGTCATCCACAGCGCCGCATGATCGCCGTTGCCATGGACGAAGAGGATGGGGACAGGCGGGGCAGACTGGGCGCGCAGGGGGCCGGTGGTGGCGAGAGCCAGGGCGGATCCGCCCAGCAGGATGGTCCGGCGTGTCGGCATGGATGGTCTCCCGATCCGGCGATGCGCGGCAGCCGGCCCGTCCGGCCGCGGGTCTTTGCGGTTGACGGCAGGCCCTAGCATCGCCACATGCTGTTTGGAAGAATTCGCTTGAATCATTCCAGTCCGCTCGGCCTTGAACCGGAGCGCGTGGAGACACCCATGTTCATCCAGACGGAAGCGACCCCCAACCCGGCGACCCTGAAGTTCCTGCCTGGCCGCACCGTGCTCCCCGAGGGCACGCTCCACATGCCCAATGCGGAGGCGGCGCGCCAGTCGCCGCTGGCCGAGAAGCTCTTCGCCATCGACGGCATCGCCGGCGTCTTCTTCGGCAATGACTTCATCACCGTGACCAAGGGCGCGGCCGAATGGCCGCACCTGAAGCCCGCCATCCTCGGCGCCATCATGGAACATTTCATGTCGGGTCAGCCGCTGGTGCGCAGCGATGCCTCGCTCGCTCCGGGCGGGGACGAGGAGTTCTTCGACCCGGCCGATGCCGGCACGGTCGAGACGATCAAGGAACTCCTGGAGACGCGGGTGCGCCCGGCGGTCGCCGCCGATGGCGGCGACATCACGTTCCGCGGCTTCAAGGACGGCATCGTTTATCTCGCCATGCAGGGCTCCTGCGCCGGCTGCCCGTCCTCCACCGCGACGCTGAAGCACGGCATCCAGAACCTGATGCGCCACTTCCTTCCCGACGTGCGGGAAGTCCAGTCCATCTGACGCGGGCGATCCGCCGCCAGGCTCTTTCCGCTCCGCCTTGGACGGTGTAGCACCGGCAGATGCTCGTTCTTGCCCTCGACACGGCGCTCGGCGCCTGTTCGGCCGCCGTCCTCGACACCACGTCGGGGCAGCTGCTTGCCGTACGGTCAGAGCCCATGGAGCGCGGCCATGCGGAACGGCTGATCCCGCTCGCCGCCGAGACCTGCGCGCAGGCCGGCATCGCACCCGGCGCCTGCCGGCGGTTCGTCGCGACGACCGGGCCCGGCAGTTTCACCGGCCTGAGGGTCGCCGTCGCCGCGGCGCGGGCCATGGCGCTCGCGACGGGGGGCGAGTCCGTCGGCCTGTCGACCCTCGCCGTGCTGGCGGAACCCTATCTCGCGGCGGCGGAGCCCCTGGCCGTGCTCGTCGCCATCGATGCGCGCCACGGCCATGTCTATGCCGCGCTCACCGCCGCCGACCGGTCGCAGATCCTGCCCCCCGCCTATGTTCCGGTCGCCGAGGCGGCCCGGCGCGCGGCCGCCATGCCGGTGGCCATCGTCGGCCCGGGCGCCGAGGCCATCCTCGCCGCCTGGCCGGAGGGCGCCTCCGCCCCGGTGATCCTCGACGGACGGGCGGCGCCTGATATCGGCCTCCTCGCCCGCCTCGGCGCCACTGTCGCGGCCGCGACGGCGCCCTGCAAGCCGCTTTACCTGAAGGCGGTGGACGCCAAGCCGCAGGCGTCGCCGCCGGCGATCAGCGGGCCCATGACATGACCCTGATCTCCGATCTGGTGTTCTGGTGGCCGCGGCCGGACCCTGTCGTCGGGCGGGCGACGACGGCCGATTGTGACGATCTCGCCGCCATCCATGCCGCCTCCTTCCATCGCGGCTGGGGGGCGGAGGACCTCGCCGCCATGCTGACGGAGGCCTCCGTTATCGCCCATGTCATCCGCCGCCGGCCGGCGGCGTCCCCCGCAGGCTTCATCCTCAGCCGCATCGCCGGTGACGAGGCGGAAATCCTCACCGTTGCCGTCGCGCCGCGGCTGCGCGGCCGGGGCTATGCCGGCCGGCTGATCGCTGCCCATCTGCCGGATCTGATGCGGGCCGGAGTGCGCACGCTTTTCCTCGAAGTCGAGGCGGAGAACGCAGCCGCCCTGAAGCTCTATGCCCGCACCGGGTTCGAGCCTGTCGGCCGGCGGAAGGCCTATTATCGGACGGCGCAGGGGGCGGCGGATGCCCTGACGATGCGGCGGCTGCTGCCCGCCATCTGACGCCGAAGCACGCCGGGAGGCCGGAAAATTCCCGCTGCCGTTCCCGTTCTGGACTCTTAGACCGCGAGTCTCCGCAAGGTTAGATTGATCGTGATTCGCGCCGCGGGCGGCACTGGCGCGGATCCCTCATCCCGCACCCGTGCCGCATCGTGGACGTAAGGATACGAGATGCCGGGCCTGCCAAGGGTCGACGACGCATCCTGCCGGGAGAGCGCGCCGCAGCCGAAGCCGGCATCGCGGGCCATCCGGCTCGCCCCGGCGACCGCGGCCGCCCTGCTGGCCAGCACGGCGCTCGTCGCCGCGAACGAAGCCTCTCCCATGCTGTCGCGCCTCGTCGGCGCTATCCCGGCCCATGAATGGGCGGCCTTCGGGCTCAATGTCGGCGTCGTGGTCTTCGGCGTCGTTACCGCCATCGGCCTCCTGCGGACCCGCGCGAACGCCGCCGCGGCAGCCCGCCAGTCGCGCCGGGAAATCAACGAGTTGCGCCTTGCCCTCGATCGCAACGCCGAGCTGCTGACGCTCGATCCGCATGTGGTCGTCGTCTGGGGTGGCGATCGCGACGAGCCGGAGATCGCCGGTGACGTGGCGCTCGTCACCGATCTGCCGGTGGCGCGACGCGTGCTGGCCTTCGGCACCTGGCTGCCGGCCGAGAAGGCCGCGGAGCTGGAGCGGGCGGTTGATGCGCTGCGGCTGTCGGGAACGCCGTTCCGCCTTGACGTTGTCAGCCAGGCCGGCCGGCCGATCGAGGCCGAGGGCCGCCCCATCGGCGGGCGTGCCGTGCTGCGGCTGCGCCTCGTCGCCGGCGTGCGCGAGGAGCTGATCCAGCTTCGGGCGAGCCATGACGCCCTGGTGCGCGAAACCGCGACGATCCGCTCCTTTCTCGGTGCGCTCGCCCTGCCGGTCTGGCTGCGCGATGCGGAAGGCCGCATCACCTGGGTCAACACCGCCTATGCCGCGGCCACCGATGCCGCCGACGGCCAGCGCGCCGTGGCCGCGGGGGTCGAACTGCTCGACCCCGCCGACCGCCACGAGGCGGCGCGCCACCGCTCCGCGCGCAAGCCCTTCGCGCGCCGGGTCGCGGCGGTCGCCGCCGGCCAGCGGCGCATCTTCGACATCATCGAGACGCCGGCCGGGGCCGGCTCGGCCGGGATCGCCGTCGACGTCACCGATCTCGAGACCGTCCGTTCCGAACTCTCGGTGGAGATGGAGACGCACAAGCGCACCCTCGACCAGCTGGCGACGGCGGTGGCGATCTTCGACGCTGGCAAGCGCCTGGTCTTCAACAACGAGGCCTTCCGCCAGCTCTGGGACCTCGAGCCCGCCTTTCTCCACCAGGCGCCGACCGATGGCGACATCCTCGACCGGCTGCGCGAGCGGCGGCTCCTGCCGGAACAGTCCAACTACCGCGAGTGGAAGAAGACGCTGCACTGGGTCTACGAGGCGGTGGATACCGAGCCGCGCATCCTCGAATGGCCGCTCCCCGACGGGCGGTTCCTGCGCGTCGTCCAGAACCCGGATCCGGCCGGCGGCGTCACCTATGTCTTCGAGGACCTGACCCAGCGGCTGCAGCTGGAGACCCAGGTCCAGGCCCTCGGCCGGGTCCAGCGCGAGACCATCGACAATCTCGACGAGGCCGTGGCGGTGTTCGGATCGGATGCCCGCCTGTCGCTGTCAAACCGCGCCTTCGCCACCCTGTGGGAGTTCGACCCGAAGGTCCTCGACGGCCGGCCGAAGATCGACCAGGTCGCCGGCCTCTGCATGCCCTATGTCCGTGACGGCGGCATCTGGGCGGAGGTGCGCGCGGCCGTCACCGCTCTCGCCGACGAGCGGCGCCAGCGTAGCTTCCGCATCGAGCGCACCGACGGCTCGGTGCTCGACACCGGCACCGCCCCCCTGCCGGGCGGCGCGACGCTGGTCACCTTCAGGAACGTCACCAACATGGTGATGGTCGAGCGGGCCCTGACCGAGCGCAACGAGGCGCTGGAATCGGCGGCCAAGCTGCGCAACGACTTCGTCCACCACGTTTCCTACCAGCTGCGCACGCCGCTCACGACGATCATCGGCTTCGCCCAGGTCCTCGACGACCCCTCCATCGGCCCGCTCAACGACAAGCAGCGGGAATATCTCGGCTATATCGGCGCCTCCTCAGCCTCGCTGCTGTCGATCATCAACGACGTGCTCGACCTCGCCACCATCGATGCCGGCGTGATGGAGCTCGAGCTCGGTGAGGTCGACATCCGTGCCACCATCCAGGCGGCGGTGGACGCGGTGCGCGACCGCATCACCGAGAGCCAGATCCGCATCGAGACGCGCATCACCAAGGATATCGGCACGTTCCGCGCCGATGCCCAGCGCGTCAGGCAGGTGCTGTTCAACCTCCTGTCCAACGCCATCGGCTTTTCCGATCGCGGCGGCCTCGTGGTGCTCGATGCGACACGCGAGGGCGAGGAGATCGTCTTCAAGGTGCGCGACCAGGGCGCCGGGATCGCCCCCGACATGGTCGGCCGCATGTTCGAGCGCTTCGAGACGCGGTCCACCGGCACCCGCCACCGCGGCGCCGGCCTTGGCCTCTCCATCGTCCAGAGCTTCGTCCAGCTGCATCGCGGCCGCATCGAGGTCGAGACCGCGCCGGGCAGCGGCACCCAGGTCAAGGTCACCTTCCCGGCCCATCTCGAGGATTTCTCCAAGGCCGCCGAATGACCGAACCCTTTCGTCACCACCGCATGCTCGCCAACGAGGCGGAGACGCGCGAACTCGCCATGGACCTTGCCATGGCCGCCCAGCCCCATGACGTGGTGACGCTGGAAGGCGATCTCGGTGCCGGCAAGTCGACCCTTGCCCGCGCCCTCATCCGCGCCATCGCCGAGGACGAGAAGCTGGAGGTGCCGAGCCCGACCTTCGCGCTGATCCAGCCCTATGACCTGAAGCGCCTGCCGGTCATCCATGCCGATCTCTACCGGGTGACCTCGCCCGACGAGATCGCCGAACTCGGCTGGGACGAGGCGGCCGAGGGCGCCCTGCTCATCGTCGAATGGCCGGACCGCCTGGGCGGCGCGCTCTCCGGCGACCGGCTGGAGATCGCCCTGGCGCTGGTCCCGGCCCGCGGGCCCAATGCCCGCAGCGCCACCCTGACGGGCCATGGCGCCTGGGCAGGGCGGCTGGCGCGGCTCGTCGCCCTGCGCGGTTTCCTCAACAATGCGGGCTGGGGCGGCTCGCTGCGCCGGCACCTGCAGGGGGACGCATCTTCGCGGTCCTACGAGCGGCTGCTCGACGGCCAGCGCCGCGCCGTGCTGATGAACGCGCCGAAGAAGCCGGACGGGCCGCCGGTGAAGAACGGGCTTCCCTACAGCCGCATCGCCCATCTCGCCGAGGACATGGTGCCCTTCGTCGCCATGGCCGAGGGCCTGCGCGACATCGGGCTCTCGGCGCCGGAGATCGAGGCTGTCGATCTCGACCAGGGATTCCTCATCATCGAGGATCTCGGCGGCGAAGGCGTCATCAGCGACGGAATGCCCATCACCGAGCGCTACATGGCTGCGGTGGACGTGCTGGCACTGATCCATGCGCGGCCGCGCCCCGCGACTCTGGCGACGCCGAAGGGCGCCTATGCGCTGCCGGCCTATGACAAGGAGGCGCTCAGCATCGAGGTGGAACTCCTCCTCGACTGGTACCTGCCGATGAAGGACGCGCGCATTCCGGCGAGCGAGAAATATGTCTTCCTGCAGCGCTGGGGCGATCTCTTCGCCGAGGTGGAGGCGGCGACGCGGACCTGGGTCCTGCGCGACTTCCATTCGCCGAACCTGATCTGGCTCTCCGGCCGCGAAGGGATCGAGAAGGTCGGCCTGATCGACTTCCAGGACGCGCTGATGGGCCCTGCCGCCTATGACGTCGCCTCGCTCCTGCAGGATGCGCGCATCACCGTGCCGGAGGAGCTCGAGCTGCAATTGCTGTCGCGCTATGCCGCGGCGCGCAGGGCGGTCGATCCCGGCTTCGACATGGCCGCCTTCGCCCGGCTCTATGCCATCATGGGGGCGCAGCGGGCGACCAAGATTCTCGGCATCTTCGCCCGCCTCGACAAGCGCGACGGCAAGCCGCAATACCTCGCCCATCTGCCGCGCATCTGGGCCTATCTGCAGCGCTGCCTCGCCCATCCGGCTCTCATTCAGGTGAAGCGCTGGGTCGACGACCGGGTGCCGCCGCCGTGAGCCCCATCGACACCGCCATGGTGCTGGCGGCGGGCCTCGGCACGCGGATGCGGCCGATCACCGACCGCATCCCGAAGCCGCTGGTATCGGTCGCCGGCAAGACCCTGCTCGACCATGTGCTCGACCCGCTGGCGGAGGCCGGCGTGAGGCGCGCCGTGGTCAATGTCCACCACCTGGCCGACCAGATCGAGGCCGCCGTGGCGGGCCGCACGGCCCCGGCCGTGGTCATTTCCGACGAGCGGGCGGAGATTCTTGACTCCGGCGGCGGCGTCACCCGCGCCCTGACGCATCTCGGCGAGGCCTTCATCATCCGCAACGCCGATTCGTTCTGGACCGACCGGCAGGGTGCGAACCTGTCGCGGATGATCGCCGCCTTCGATCCCGCCCGGATGGATTCGCTGCTGCTGCTGGCGGCGATGGAGGGAAGCGTCGGCTTCGACGGGCCGGGCGACTTCTTCCTCGGCCCGGACGGAGGCCTGACCCGGCGCGGATCGGCGGCGCGGGCGCCCTATGCCTATGCCGGGGCCGCAATCATGCGGAAGGCGGACTTCGCCGGCCGGACCGACGGCGATGTCTTCTCGCTCAACGCCCTTTGGAACGCCTCGCTGGCGCAGGGCCGTCTGCACGGCCTGGTGCTCGACGGGCTCTGGCTGCATGTCGGCACGCCCGCGGCCATCGGCGAAGCGGAACGGGCGATGGCGGCAGGCCGCGGATAACGGCCCCCAACCCTTCCCTTTCGCGCCCTCAGGGTGTATGTGCCCGCCTCCCCTTTCCACTTCCACCCGGTCCGACCCCGGGCGAAGGACACGAGCGACCATGGCCAAGCGTTTCGACACGGGCACCGGCCCGTCCCAGCGGCAGTTGCGCGTCGGCGAGCTCATGCGGCACGCCCTCTCCGAGGTGCTCGCCCGCGGCGAGATCCACGACCCCGTGCTGCAGACGAACGTGGTGACCGTGCCGGAGGTGCGCATGTCGCCGGATCTCAAGATCGCCACCTGCTTCGTCATGCCGCTGGGCGGCAAAGACCAGCCGGAGGTGATCCAGGCTCTGGCCCGCAACAAGCGCTACCTGCGCGGCGAGCTCGCCCATCGCACCAACCTGAAATTCGCGCCCGACCTGCGTTTCCGCATCGACGAGTCCTTCGAGGAGGGTTCGCGCATCGACCGCCTGCTAGAGAGCGACGAGGTGCGCCGCGACGTCCAGAAGGACGGCGAGGCATGAACCAGCCGCGCTCGAAGAAGATCGACGTCCATGGCTGGGTGATCCTCGACAAGGATCTCGACCAGACCTCCACCCATGCGGTGTCGCAGGTGCGGCGCCTGTTCAATGCCAAGAAGGGCGGCCATGCCGGCACGCTCGACCCGCGCGCCACCGGCCTGCTGCCGATCGCGCTGGGGGAGGCGACCAAGACCGTCCCCTTCGTCATGGACGGCCGCAAGACCTATCGCTTCACTGTCGCCTGGGGGACCGAGACGGCCACGGACGACACCGAGGGCGGTGTCACCGCCCGCTCCGACCTCCGGCCCACACGCGAGGCCGTGGAGGCGCTGCTGCCGCGCTATACCGGCACGATCATGCAGGTGCCGCCGCAGTTCTCCGCCATCAAGATCGGCGGAGAGCGCGCCTATGACCTCGCCCGCGACGGCGAGGCGGTGGTGCTGGAGGCCCGGCCGATCACGGTGGACAGCCTGCGCCTCACCGCCTTCTCCGC
The DNA here is from genome assembly GCF_022843985.1 of Phreatobacter sp. Classification (GTDB taxonomy): domain Bacteria; phylum Pseudomonadota; class Alphaproteobacteria; order Rhizobiales; family Phreatobacteraceae; genus Phreatobacter. The sequence goes on from NZ_JALHMP010000030.1 coordinate 46,877, forward strand.
CGAGAGCGCGGAATTCGAGGCCGAGTGCGGGAAGGGCACCTATGTGCGCGCCATTGCCCGCGACATCGGCCGTGATCTCGGCTGCCTCGGCCATGTCACGGCGCTGCGCCGCACCCGTGTCGGCCCCTTCGGCGAGGACGACACGGTGACGCTCGAGGAGTTGCGCGAGCTCGCCGAGGGCAAGATCGCCGGCCAGGCGCTGGAGGACGCTCTGCTGCCCGTCGAGGCGGCCCTCGCCGAGGTCCCGGAGGTCAAGGTGACGCGGGACGTGGCCGCCCGCCTGCTGCGCGGCCAGAGCGCAATTCTGCGCGGCCGCGATGCGCCGATCGCGGGGGCGGTCTGGGCCTCATCGGCCGGCGATCCCATCGCCCTCTGCGAGGTCGAGGCCGGCGAACTCGTGCCCAGACGCGTCTTCGTCTTCGGGCCGTGACGCCGGTGCAGGCCCTGTCCTGCAAAGAGCACGTTGACGGGTCCCGCCACACTCGCTATGAGAGCCGCCTTCGCCCAGATGGCGGAATTGGTAGACGCACTGCTTTCAGGTAGCAGCGCCGCGAGGCGTGGAGGTTCGAGTCCTCTTCTGGGCACCATTCCCTTCTTAAGTCCTTGATCGGACGAAAGAAGCAGCCGAAACAACGAGTTGGCTTCCCGCGACAGGTACACGCGGGAGGCACACATGGTAATCCGAATGCCCCGTCCATGGTCCCATCCCAAGACGGGGATGTTCTACTTCCGGGCTCGCATCCCCGCAGACATCAGCAACAAGGTCCTCGGTGAGTCGCTCACCGTGGTCATCGCTGATGGCGTGGTGTCGAAGACCAAGCTCGGGCCCGGCCCAGTGAAGCTCTCCCTGCACACCAAGGACTCTCGCGTGGCGAAAGTGCGCCATGCTTCGGTGGAGGCCCTCATCCAGAAGCGGTGGGATGCTGTTCGCCAAGGTCCTGCTGAACTGTCCCACAAGCAGCTCCGTGCCCTCGCCGGGGAATGGCACCGGGCGCTGGTCAGGCAGCATGAGGACGAGCCGGGGAGCGAGGTCGGCTGGGATGCCACCCGGGACGTGCTCATCGACGCGCTTCGGTACCTCTACCCCGACAGCGATGGCTCCGAGGCACCTGCGCATGACCCAGACCGGGGGTACAAGCTGTTGGCTCGGGTGATCGATCTCGATGCGTTTCTCGATGAGCGGTCGCTGGTCGTCACGGAAGCCTCCCGGCTGGCGCTCCTGCACCAGATGGCCTTGGCGCATGTCAAAGCCGCAACGACCCTCATCAAGCGTGCCGAGGGCGACTACAGCCGCGACCGAGAAGCCGACCGCTATCCAGACTTCGAGCAGGCCAAGCCGAGTGTGGCCACCCGGTCAGCGGTTCCGTTCAAGACGCTGATCGAGGGCTGGGCCAAGGAGAAGCAGCCGAAGCCGGCCACCCTCCAGCTCTACACCACGTACATCACCCGCTTCTCCGAGTTCGTCGGGCACGACGATGCCAGCCGTGTCACGAAGAAAGACGTGGTGGGGTGGAAGCAGCGCCTGCTCGATGCCGGGGATGCCCCGAAGACGATCAACGGGGCCAAATTGGCCGCTGTGAAGGCGGTGTTCTCATGGGCCGTCGAGAACGACCTCGTCAGCGACAATCCCGGAGCCCGTGTCTCGGTTGTCAGGAAAGCCAAGCCGAACGACCGGATGCAAGCGTTCACCCCTGAGGAAGCCAGGGTCATTCTCACGGCTTCGGCCAAGGAGAAAAGTCCCGTTCGTCGGTGGGTACCCCTCCTCTGTGCCCAGTCGGGAGCCCGGGTGGCGGAAGTCTGTCAGCTCCGCAAGGAGGACATCCGGGAAGAGAAGGGCATCTGGTTCATTCGGATCACCGGCGAGGCTGGGTCCATCAAGAACGCGAACTCCGAGCGAGACGTGCCGTTGCACCCTGATGTGATCGCCGCCGGCTTCCTCGACTTCGTGAAGGCGAAGCCCGAAGGCCCCCTCTTCTACGACCCGAAGAGACGGCGGGAGGGTTCCACCAGGCCCCCGGCCAAGATCATTGCCAAGAACCTCGCCTCGTGGGTCCACACGCTCGGGCTCAAGGTCGGTCGGGAGCATCGGAAAGACCCGAACCACGCATGGCGGCACTACTTCAAGACGGTCGCCCGTGCGCATGGGGTGCAGGACAGCGTGTCCGACCGGATCACGGGACATGCCGCTGCGAACGAGGGTCAGAACTACGGCGGCCTGTGGCTGGAGACGCTGCATGAGGCCGTGGCCAAGCTGCCCCTACCCGGAATATCTGCAGAGCAGATGTGAGAGTTCATCGATCCTGCGGCGCGGTCAGGGTTTCCCCCCACCGGGGGAGGCCCCTCGCCGCAGTGCTTGAAGCTGTGAACGGATTGCATCCCGCTGCTTTCCGCAATGAGCCTCGCGATGGTGGGCAGGGCAGAGGCACGCAACATTCTCTTCGATGTCCGGGCCACCTTCGGCCAAGGGGACGATATGGTGGACCTCGCAGTAGGCTGTTTCATCGTCCATGAGGAACGGCAGCACCGTGCAACCCGGCAACTCGCAGCGGTTCTTGGCTCGATCCAGCGCGTAAGCCTTCACAATCTCGGCACGCTGGTAGATGCGAACGGCTGCGACGCGCGTTGACGGCCCGGCCGGCCGCCGGGACGCGTATTCATCGTAGAGCCTCCGCAACTCTGCGGTCGAAGTCGTTCTGGCAAGATGGCGTGCAACTTCATCGGACCGTTCCAACGCCTCCTCTGGAACACTGACACGCAGTTCCAGCGGAGCAGCGGCCTCCCATACTGCGGCAAGATGAGCAGCCATCGCTGCCGGTACGAGGTACGTGGTCTTGGAGAGAAACCGAAGGTTGGGGAGGTCCCGTAACACCGGATCACTCTTCAGGAGTTCAGCCGGTAACACTCCGCCCGATGGAGCAACAGCGTCGAGCCGCAGCGAGGCTCTCATCTCATCGACCGCTCCTCGCGCATCCCCGCCTCTCCAGAACGGCTTCGCGTCCTCACTCTCAGGCCTCAGTCGAGGGCGCTCGATGACGGTTGCGGATGCGATGATGCCTGCTGGGCTGCGCTTCTTGCCTGCCGCCCGCCATAGAAACACCCTGTCGCCAACGGCCATCTCCCTCGCATGATGGCTGACGTACCACAGGACGGGGTGTGGACTTGTCGCCATATAACCGTCGATGTCGAAGCTGTCCGGGTTCCCCTGAAAGATGAAGGTCCTCACGCGACGCGCCTTTCTCGTTCCGCCGATGTGGCGCACGTTACCCGAGTTGACCCTCGCTGCAAGATGTGTGACACATCTGACAACGCTCGTTGTTGGAACCGTCACACCATGGCTCAGGGCTTGTTCGTCGCGTACTACCGCGTCTCCACCGAGGATCAGGGTCGGTCGGGCCTTGGGCTCGAAGCCCAGCGTGCCAGTGTCCACCGTTTCCTCAGCGGCGGGGACTGGACCTTGGTCGGTGAGTTCACCGAGGTCGAGAGCGGTCGCAAGAACGACAGGCCGATGCTGGAGCAGGCGCTGCGGGCCTGCCGGGTACATCGGGCGACCCTCGTCATCTCGAAGCTGGACCGCCTGTCCCGCGATGCGCACTTCCTGTTCGGGCTGGAGAAGGCCGGGGTGGAGTTCGTCGCGGTGGACAACCCCCACGCCAACAGGCTGACCATCGGCATCATGGCCGTCATCGCAGACGAGGAGCGGAGGGTCATCTCGGAACGGACCAAGGCGGCCCTTGGGGCGGCTAAGGAGCGTGGTCGGAAGCTCGGTGGCTTCAGGGGCACCATCATCGCCCCGGAGACGCGGGAGAAGGCCCTGAGGGCCAAGAAGGCCAAGGCTGATGGACGTGCGTCCGACCTCGCTCCGGTGGTCGAGGAGGTCATGGCTTCCGGCCTGTCGTCGCTGCGGGAGATTGCTGCGGCACTCAACGAACGGGGCATCCCCACGGCCACGGGTCGAGGGGCCTGGCAGGCAACGCAGGTGCGCCGTCTCATGGATGCCATGACCCGGGCCTGAGCCTCCGGCAGCCGGCCGGGAGTGGCCCCACTCAAGGAAAGCCCGCGCCGGTCCAACACCCCCCACTAGGAGAAACACAGCTCCGGCACGGGGTTTATCACCCCGCCAGAGATGTTCGCGTCCGCCTGCGGGACAGGACGCCTAACCCTTTTGCCCTTCACTCAGAAAGCAGCGCATGCCGAACCCGCCGAAGCTCTCCTCGTCGCCCAAGACTGACCTCATCGAGCTGGAAACCATCGTGGTGAACGACCGGTGGCAGGTGCGAGGCGCGTTGGACAGCGCCACGGTCAAGAGATACGCGGACGCGATGAGCGCCGGAGCACAGTTCCCGCCCATCGTCTTGGCCAGCCTCAACGGTGCCCTGATCCTCGTCTCTGGCTTCCACCGGTACCATGCGGCGAAGCTGGCCCGGCAGACTGCCCTCATGGCTGAGGTCCATCAGGCCAAGCCTGAGCGACTTCTCTGGCGGGCCGCGGCGGAGAACCTGGCACACGGGCTCCCAATGAAGGCTAAGGACCACCGAGGCGCGTTCCGGGCCTACGTGCAGTCGGGAATGCACCGTCTTCCCAACGGCAAGGTGAAAGCATCACGCACCATCGCTGAGGAGCTCAACAACATCCGCAGCCATGCCACCATCCTCAACTGGATGCGGTCGGACTTTCCATCGGTGTCAATCGGCGTCCAAAGTTGACCCCTTTTCGGCGTCCAAAGTTGACCCCCTTGCAGTCCGGCAGCGGACGCCCCGACGCAGCTGGTCGGGATTGCGCAGTCGGGGCGACCGCGGT
>NZ_JALHMP010000031.1 GCF_022843985.1 Phreatobacter sp.
CCGGCGCTGAGGCGCCATCCCCCGGCGCGGAGCCTTCCGCGCCCGACGGTGCCCGCCACGGCGACCCGACGGTCGCTGCCTGCCGTTATGGGCCTTCCATGTCCGCCGGACCTGCCCTCTCGCGCCCTGCCACCCTCGCCGGCTTCGGCGCCATCGCCCTGTGGGGCCTCCTGGCGCTGTTCACCGCGGCCTCGGGGACCGTGCCGCCCTTCCAGCTGACGGCCATGACCTTCGCCATCGGTGGCGGCATCGGGCTCGCGGTGGTGGCGACGCGCCCGGGCGGCCTGGCGCTGCTGGTCCAGCCGCCGCGGGTCTGGCTGCATGGCGTCGCCGGACTGTTCGGCTATCACGCGCTCTATTTCACCGCCCTGCGCTTCGCCCCCGCGGCGGAGGCGAACCTCCTCAACTATCTCTGGCCGCTGCTGATCGTCGTCTTCTCGGCGCTGCTGCCGGGTGAGCGGCTGAAAGCCCACCACCTCCTCGGCGCGCTGCTGGGTCTCGCCGGCACGGTGCTGCTGATCGCCGGGCGCGGCGGGCTGGGTGCCGGCTTCGCCTCCGGCCATCTCCTCGGCTATGCCGCCGCCCTCGGCTGCGCCCTGGTCTGGTCGGCCTATTCGGTGACGGCGCGGCTGCTGCCGGACGTGCCCACCGAGGCGGTCGCCGGCTTCTGCCTTGCCACCGCCGCCCTGGCGCTCGGCTGCCATCTTGTGCTGGAGACCACGGTCTGGCCGGGCTCCGCCGTCGAATGGCTGGCGATCCTCGCCCTTGGCCTCGGCCCGGTGGGGGCGGCCTTCTACCTCTGGGACCGCGGCATGAAGCGCGGCGACATCCAGGTGCTGGGGGCGGCGAGCTATGCCGCGCCGGTGATCTCGACCCTGGCGCTGGTCGCCTTCGGCCATGCCCAGGCGAGCCTCGTGCTCGGGACCTCGGTGGCGCTCATCGTGGCGGGATCGGTGGTCGCGGCGAAGGACATGATCAGGCGGTAGGAGGCAGGTGGCGCTCGCCTCCTGCACCACCTTTCCGTCATGCCCGGGCTTGGCCCGGGCATCCACGAATTCCTTTTGCCGCGGTGGTCAAGTCGTGGATGGCCGGGACAAGCCCGGCCATGACGGGTAGGGCAGCGGCAGCAGGCGCCCTCACCCCTGCTGCATCCGCCGGCAATGATAATCATAGCCCAGGGTGAAGCCGAGCCGCGTGTAGAGGGCATGGGCCTTCACATTGGTCTTGCGCACCTGGAGATAGGCCGTGTGGGCGCCGTGCGACCGGCCCCAGTGCAGCAGCGCGCCGATCATGCGCTGTCCGGCGCCCGATCCGCGGGCGACGGGCGTGACAGCGAGATCATAGAGGCCGACATAGCCGCGATCGGCCACGGCGAGGCCGAAGCCGACCGCCTGCCTGTCGACATAGACGGTGGCGAAGGCGGTCTCGACCCGGATGGCGCCGACGATGCGGGCGAGCATGTCGCGCTGCCAGTCGGCGAGGTCATAGGCCCCCGCCGCCCCGTCGATCCAGGCCTGCGAGGGTTCCTGCGAGAGGACGACGGCGGCATCGGTCGCACCCGTCATCTTCACCCGGTCGGCGAGGGAAGCGACCATGACATCGGTCTCGTCGTAGACGGTCCAGCCGGCGCTGGCGAGGGCGGCGTCGATCCCCTCCCCGGCCAGCGGGGTGATGCGCACCATCGGCTCGATGCCGGCCTTGCGGTAGAGCGTCCTGACGGTGCGGATGAGCTCCTCGCCGGAGATCGACGAGGGGTAGAAGGGGCTCGCCGCATTGGAGCGCTTGGTATGGCCGCCGGCCATGCGCAGCAGCCAGCCGTCGCAATAGACGGTCTGCAGCGCCGGCCAGGCATTGAAGAGGCGCTCCTCCAAGGTGCGGACGAGGGCGATGTCGGTCATGGGACTGCCTGTCAGGTGCCCGGCATCCAGCCGGGAGGCGCCAGCCGGAAGCCGGCGAAATCGAACCCGGGCGCGACGGTGCAGCCGACCAGCGTCCAGTCGCCGAGGCTCTCGGCGGCCTGCCAGTGGTGCGGCGGCACGATCCCCTGAGGCCGCTCGCCGGCGGCCAGATCGGCGCCGAGGACGAGGTGGGCGACCGGTCCGGCATCGCCCGCCGCCAGCGACAGTCTGAGTGGCGCCCCGGCGTGCCAGTGCCAGATCTCGACGGCATCGACCGTATGCCAGTGGGACCGCTCGCCGCGCCGGAGCAGGAAATAGATCGCGGTGGAGGCGGCCCGCCCGTCCGCGCCGGGCGCATCGCGGAAGGTCTCGACGAAGAAGCCGCCCTCGGGATGGGGCTTCAGGCCGAGCAGGGCGATGATGGCGTCGGCGGTCATGCTGGCGGTCACTTGCGGTTACGCCCGAAATCCGGATCGGCCGTGTCCTGGCGCTGGTCGATGATCGAGCGGCGGATGGCGCGGGTGCGGGTGAAGAGGTCGAAGAGCTGGTCGCCCTGGCCCCAGCGGATGTTGCGCTGGAGGGCGATCAGGTCCTCGGTGAAGCGGCCCAGCACCTCCAGCACCGCCTCCTTGTTGTGGAGAAAGACGTCGCGCCACATGGTCGGGTCGGAGGCGGCGATGCGGGTGAAGTCGCGGAAGCCGCCGGCCGAGAACTTGATGACCTCGCTCTCGGTGACGGTCTCGAGGTCGGAGGCGGTGCCGACGATGTTGTAGGCGATGAGATGCGGCACGTGGCTGGTGATGGCCAGAACGAGGTCGTGATGGTCTGGCGCCATGACCTCGGTCTTCGAGCCAAGGCCCTGCCAGAAGGCCGCCAGCCTGTCGATGGCGGCGGGATCGGTGTCCGGCACCGGAGTGAGGATGCACCAGCGGCCGTGGAACAGTTCGGGGAAGCCGGAATCGGGTCCGGAATGTTCGGTGCCCGCCACCGGATGGGCGGGGATGAGATGAACCCCGGTCGGCATATGCGGCGCCATCTGGGCGACGATCGAGCCCTTGGTGGAGCCGACATCGGAGACGATGGCGCCCGGCTTCAGATGCGGCCCGATGGCCTCGGCCACCGCCCCCATGGCGCCGACGGGCACGCAGGCGATGACGAGGTCAGCGTCCTGAACGGCCGCCGCCAGATCGGTGGTCGCGGCGTCGGCGATGCCGAGTTCGCGCACGCGGGCGATGACGGCCTCGGAGCGGTCCGCGGCCACCACGGTGCCGGCCAGCGGCACGGCCTTGAGGCCACGCGCGATGGACGAGCCGATCAGCCCCATGCCGATCAGCGCGACCTTGCCGAAGAGGGGCTGGCCGGTCACCGTGCCATGAACTCGGCAAGGGTAGCGACGAGGTGGCGGTTGGCCTCCTCATCGCCGATGGTCAGGCGCAGCGCATCCGGCAGGCCATAGGCGGCGACCCGGCGCAGGACGAGGCCCTTCGACACGAGATAGGCATCGGCTTCGGCGGCGGTCCTGCCGGCCTCTTTCGGGAAATGGATCAGCAGGAAATTGCCGACCGAGGGGGTGACGGTCAGGCCGAGCTTCTCGATCTCGGCGGTCAGCCAGGGCAGCCAGGTGTCATTGTGCTCGATGGCCTTCTGGACGAAGGCCTGGTCGGCAATGGCGGCGGCACCGGCGGCGATCGCCGCGGCATTGACGTTGAAGGGGCCGCGGATGCGGTTCACAGCGTCGATGAGATGGGCGGGGCCGACCATCCAGCCGATGCGCAGAGCGGCGAGGCCGTAGATCTTCGAGAAGGTGCGCGTCATCACGACATTCTCGTTCGACGCCACCAGTTCCAGGCCGCTCTCGTAGTCGTTGCGGCGGACATATTCGGCATAGGCCGCGTCGAGGATCAGCAGCACCGATTTCGGCAGGCCGGCATGCAGCCGCTTGACCGCGTCGAAGGGGATGTAGGTGCCGGTCGGGTTGTTGGGATTGGCGAGATAGACGATCTTCGTCTTCGGCGTCACCGCCGCGAGGATGGCGTCGACATCGGCCGTCAGGTTCTTCTCCTTGACGATGACCGGGGTGCCGCCGGCCGCCAGGATGGCGATCTTGTAGACGAGGAAGCCGTGCTCGGTGAACAGGCCCTCGTCGCCGGGCCCGAGATAGGCGTTGGTGAGCAGCGACAGCAGCTCGTCCGAGCCCGAGCCGCAGAGGATGCGGTCGGCATCGAGGCCGTAGAGCGCGGCGATGGCCTGACGCAGTTCGGCGGAAGTGCCTTCGGGATAGAGCTCCAGCTTGCCGGCGAGCTTGCTGTAGGCGGCGATGGCGTTCGGGCTGGCGCCGAGCGGCGTCTCGTTGGACGAGAGCTTGTAGACCTTGTCGACGCCGGGGGCGCCGGACTTGCCGGGGACATAGGCATCGATCGCCATCACACCGGGACGGGGAACGGGACGCGTGGCTTCAAGGGTCATGTCGGCACCGGATGAGGGGCGGGCCCGGCGGGTGGACCGTCAGGCGGCTATCGGCTTTGCGGTGTAGCCGACCGTGCGGGCGGCTTCAACAGCCATGCCCGAGGCGGCGTCCTGGGCGATCTCCGCCTCGGAGGCCTCGCGCGGGCCCCAGGCGAGGAGATGGTGGCGGCCGCCCTCCCCGGCGCTGGCGAGGACAGCGTCGACCTCCACCGGCGGCCGGCCGGCCAGCGTCAGGGCGACGAGGCGGGTGTCGAGCCCGGCCGTGTCGATGGAGGGATGGCCGATGACCAGGGCCTGGGGCGGCCGCGGGCTGGCGGCGCGGGCAATGGCGGGGGCGGTGGCCATGGCGATCGGCTGGTCCGGGCCGCCGAGCTTTTCCCACCAGGCGTCGCGGGCGGGGCCGAGGCCGATGAGGCCGAGATCGCCGCGGTCGCGGGCGATGGCGGCAATGACCGAGCCGGGGCTGGAATGTTTCACCAGCGGCACGCCGAAGCCGAAATGGAAGCGGGCGAGCTCGCGGGCATTCTCCTGCTCCGGCCCCATCACCACATGGACGGAGTGGGGCGACTGGACATAGGTGAAGGTCGAGATGATCTGCCGCCAGATCTGCACCACGAGTTCCACCGGCAGGCGGCCCTTGTGGTTGTCGACGAGGCGGCGGACGACGTCGACCTCGCGCGCCGGCCGGAAGGCGGAGCCGGTCTCGGCGGTCTTCTTCACCTCGATCAGCCGCTCGATGATCTGGCCGCGCTCCATGAGCAGGCCGTGCATGGCGGCGTCGATACGGTCGATCTCGCCGCGCAGGTCGGCAAGGCTCGGCAGGGTGGGATCGGTCATGGCAGGTCCGGCCGGTTGCGGCGTCAGGAGAAGAGGGTATCGGTGGCCACGCCCGGCAGGGCGGCGGTGACCTCGATCTCGACCTTCATCTGGGGCTTGAACAGGCCGGCCACGACGAGAAGGGTGGAGGCCGGGCGGATGTCGCCGAAGACCTCGCCGAAGATCGGGAACACCGTCTCGGCATCGGCCGCATCGGTGATGTAATAGGTGGCGCGCACGACATTCGCCATGGAGGTGCCGGCCTCCTTCAGCGTCGCCGCGATGGTGCGGAAGCAGTTGCGCGTCTGCTCCTCGATGCCCGCGGGCAGCGTCATGGTGGCATAGTCGTAGCCCGTCGTGCCGGCGACGAAGACGAAACCGCCCTGCACCACGGCGCGGGAATAGCCGGCCGTCTTCTCGAAGGGTGAGCCGGTGGAGATGAGGCGGCGGTCCATGGCGGTGGTCCTGGCGTGGGGCGCGGGGAGCGAGGTTTACACAGTCGCGGCCGCCGGGAACAGATGGCGCGGCGCGGGAGAGGGCCCCGCTCCCGGCGCGACGGACCGGTTCAGTCGGCGGGCGGGCGGGCGGCGGCGGGATCGGCCTCCAGCCGATAGCCGAGACCGCGCTGGGTATGGATCAGCGGCACCGCGCCGGTGTCGATCTTGTTGCGCAGCCGGCCGATATAGACGTCGACGATGTTGGTGAGCGGGTCCTCGTTGACCCCCCAGACATTGGCGAGGATGCGCTCGCGGCTGAACAGCCGCCCCGGCGCGCTCATCAGCAGTTCGAGCAGGGCCAGTTCGCGCACCGTGAGGGCCACGACCTTGCCGGCGCGGGTCACCTTCATCGTGGTGCGGTCCAGTTCGAGGTCGGCGACCCGCAGGACGGTGGTGGCGGCCGCCTTGAGGCCGCGGCCGCGGCGCCGCAGGGCCTCGATCCGCGCCAGGAGTTCCTCGAAATCGAAGGGCTTGCAGAGATAGTCGTCGGCCCCGAGGCGCAATCCGGCGACGCGGTCCTCGACGGTCGAGAGCGCCGTGAGGACCAGGATGGGCAGCTCGACCTGGGCGGCGCGCAGCGTCTGGCAGACCTCCAGGCCGGTGATGTCGCCGAGCATGATGTCGAGGATGACCAGCGTGGTCTCGCCGCCGGCGGACTGCTCCTTCCAGGCCGCCCGGGCGAGGTCCAGCCCGTCGCGGCCATTGCGGGCCACCTGCACGCGCATGCCCTCGGCGCGCAGGCCCCGCTGCAGGAAGTCGGCGATGCGCTGGTCGTCTTCGATGATCAGGATGTTCATGCGGGGACCTTCGGCACGGTGAAGGCGAGCGGCAAGGTCACTGTGGCGGTCGTGCCGCGACCGGGGGCGCTGGTGATGGCGATCTCACCGCCGTGACCGCGGGCGAGGACCCGCGCGATGGGCAGCCCGAGGCCGCTGCCATCAGCGCGATGGGCGATTGCCGCGGGCGCCCGGTGGTTGCGGTCGAAGACCCGGGGCAGGTCATCGGCGGCGATGCCGATCCCTTCATCGTGGATCCGGACCTCGACCAGAGGGCGCGGCCCATCGATCGCCACGGCCTCCAGCCGCACCGTCTGGCCGGGGCGTGAATAGCGCACGGCATTGTCGACGAGGGCCAGCAGGAGCTGCCTGAGGCGGTCGGCATCACCGCTCATCGCCAGGGCCGCCGGCCAGGGCTCGTGCTCCAGCCGCACCCCGCTCGCCAGGGCCATGGCCTGGCCATGGGAGTGCACGTCGTTGAGCACGGCGACGAGATCGACGGGGACCCGGCGCAGCGACAGGGCGTCGATGTCGCTGCGGGCCATGGTCAGGAGATCGTCGATGGCGAGGCCGAGCTGGCGCGAGGCATCCTCGATCCGCCGCAGCGAGCCCCTGTATTCGTCCGCGGGTTTGGGATCACCGCGCAGGGCGATCTGCGCCTCGCCGCGGATGGCGGTCGTCGGCGTGCGCAATTCGTGGCTGATGTCGGCGAAGAGCTGGCGCCGGCGCACCTCCGCCTCGCGCTGGGCGACGAGCGCGGAGGTCAGTTCGTCGGTGCGGGCGGCGACCTGTTCCTCGAGCGCCTGGCGCGCCTCGGTCTCGATGCGCCGGCGCTCGGCCAGTTCCGCCGCCATGGCATCCATGCTGCGGGCGACGGCGGCGAATTCGTCGGAGCCGGAGAGGCCGATCCGGTGCGACAGGCGGCCGGCTCGCAAGGCCGCGGCGCCCTCGGAGAGGCTGCGCAGCGGGCCGCGCAGGGCGCGGGCGAAGAAGGCGGCCAGCAGCAGGGCGGCGAGGGCGAGCGTGGTGGTCGACCCGATCCAGAACCGCCGCAGCCAGGCGAGCGCAGCATTGGTGTCGGCCCGCTTCTCGCGCAGGGAGACATCCTCCCGGTCGATGCTGTCGGCGAGCAGCAGGCGCAGATCCTGTCCCTCGGCCCGGTCGAACAGTTCATTGGCGATCGACCAGGCGAGGTTGGTGTCCATGCCGACGGGCGGCGGGTTGAGGCTCGCCAGCCCCCGCTCGAGCTGGGCGATGCTGCCCTCCAGAACCACCAGCGCGTCGCGGCGCCCGGCCTGCCGCTGGCGGGCGGCCGGGCCGTCGTCCAGCACCACGGCCTGATCGGCGAGCGCCTTGAGATCGGCGAGGATGACCCGCATCCGCTGCAGCAGCGCGTCGCGCTGGCTGTCGCGCGCACCGGCCCCGAACTGCTGCTGGGCGAGCCAGGTGCGCAATTGCTGCTTCTCGGAGCGCAGCTCGGTGAAGCCCTGCCGGATATCGGCGGCGACACGCCCGCGCAGCACGTGGCGCTCCGCCTCCCCCACGGCCCACAGCGCCACGGCGCCCTGGATCACGGCGATCGAGCCGAGGGCGGCCAGGGCGAGCGTCAGGCGCCTCCCGAAGACATTGGTCTCATGCGCCGGCGGTGGGGTCGTCATCCGATGTTCATGAAGAATTCAGTGCGCGCTCATGCCGGGTTCAAGGCGGCGTCAGCCGCGGGGCCTACAACGTCGACACGCGGTCGAACCCGGCCGCCCCGCCTGACGCCGATAGCGTTCCCCTAGGAGAGCACATGTCCGCCCGCAATTCCATGATGACCGCCGCGCTTCTCGCCCTGGCCGTTCCGTTCGGCGCCGCCTCGGCCCAGACCACCGTGGTCAACCAGGCCGTCACCCAGACCGAAGTCCTCGCCGCCCAGCGCGCCTGGTGCGACGCCCTCGTGAGCATCAGCACCACCCATGCGACCCAAGGGCAGCCGGCCGCCAAGGCGCTGGCCGAGCGGGTGATCGACGCCGCCTACGGCTACCAGATGGGCGCCGTCCTGTTCAAACCGACCCTGACCGTCGCGCCGCAGACCTTCCGCACCACCCGCGCCGGCGCGCTGGCCTATTTCGTCGGCGGCGACACCGCCTTCCCGAATGACAAGGGTTTCGCCCTGAACGGCTGGACGAAGTGCGAGATCGCCAACAGCGCCATCTTCATCGCCGGCGACTCGGCCACGACCATGGGCAATGTCAGCATCACCGGCCCGAACGGCGCCGTGACGACGGTCGACAAGACCTGGAAGTTCGTCAAGGACGATGCCGGCCGCCTGCGCATCGTCGTCCATCACTCGTCGCTGCCCTTCCGCCCCAACTGAGCCGGCGAGGCGGGCGGGTTGCGCCCGTTCGATCATCGACCCGTTCCCCCGGATGACCCGGCGCGCCGCGCGCCGGGTCGTTCCGTCAGAGCCAGGGACGCGCCGTCGAGACGGTCTTCTCGAAGCTGTCGATCGCCTTCTCCTTGACCATGGTCAGGCCGATATCGTCGAGGCCGTTGAGCAGGCAGTGCTTGCGGAAGGGGTCGAGGTCGAAGCGGATCGTGCCGCCGTCGGGGCCGCGGATCTCCTGCGCCTCGAGGTCGACGGTAAGCGTCGCATTGGAGCCGCGGTCGGCATCCTCGAACAGTTTCTCGAGCTGTTCCGGGGTGACGGTGATCGGCAGGACGCCGTTCTTGAAGCAGTTGTTGTAGAAGATGTCGGCGAAGCTGGTGGAGATGACGCAGCGGATGCCGAAATCGAGCAGCGCCCATGGGGCATGCTCGCGCGACGAGCCGCAGCCGAAATTGTCGCCGGCGACGAGGATCTGGGCGTTGCGATAGGCCGGCTTGTTGAGCACGAAATCCGGGTTTTCCGACCCGTCGTCCCGGTAGCGCGCCTCGGAGAACAGGCCCTTGCCGAGGCCGGTGCGCTTGATGGTCTTCAGATACTGCTTGGGAATGATCATGTCGGTATCGACATTGATCGTGCGCATGGGCGCGGCGACGCCGGTGAGGACGGTGAATTTCTGCATGGGTTTTCCCCTCGATGCTCGTTGCGGGGGGTGTATCAGAGGCGTGACACTCCCGGCAAGGCGGCCGAGCGGGCTTTGGGGTTGCGGAAGCCCCGTCAGAACCTCGTCGCGGTCAGCGCCTCCGACACGGACCAGAGGCGGCCGGAGACCGCCTCGTCCAGCGCCTGCGGCGGAATTTTCGCGGCGACGGGATAGCCCCTGATCTCGTTGATGCGGTCCGGCCCGTAATGGCCGCCGCCGACCGCCTCAGGCGCGGTCGCGGCGTAGAGGGTCGGCAATGCGCCCTGGGCCGCCGGCTGGAACAGGAACCAGAGCAGGCTGCGGGCGAGGCCAGCCGGACTGCGCTTGCCGGGCGCGTTGTGGAGCAGGTCCGTGCGGGCGACCCCCGGATGGGCGGCAATGCCGGCGACGCCCCAGCCGCCGGCCCGGCTGCGCCGCTCGAATTCGAGCGCGAACATCAGGCAGGCGAGCTTCGACTGGCTGTAGACCTGCATCGGCCGGTAGGAGCGCTCGGCGTTGAGATCGTCGAAATCAATCACCCCCTGCCGCGCGGCGATGCTGGAGAGCGCAACCACCCGGGCGTCCCGGCCGCGCCGCAGCAGCGGCAACAGCCCAGCCGTCAGAGCGAAATGGCCGAGATGGTTGGTGGCGAATTGCAGTTCGAAACCGTCGACGGTCACCTCGCGGCGCGGCGGCACCATGACGCCGGCATTGTTGACAAGGAGGTCGAGGCGCTCCTCCCGGCCGGCGAAGCGATGGACGAAGTCGCGGACAGAGGAGAGACTAGCGAGGTCGACCTCCTCGAAACGGACCGCCGCGGACGGGATCTCCCCGCGGATCTTCGTGACGGCCCTGTCGCCCTTCGCGGCGCTGCGTCCGGCAATCACCACATCGGCACCCGCCCGGGCGAGGGCGAGCGCAGTTTCGAGGCCGAGCCCGCCCGTGCCGGTCACGAGGGCCTTGCGGCCGTCCTGCGGGGGAATGTCCGTCGCGGTCCATCTTGCCATGTCGTCATCGTTCCGTAAAACTGCACCCTGTGCAAAAATATATGCACCAAGTGCAATCTTGCATCAAGGGCAATTTTTTATGGGCGTCGATGGAGGCGAGAGCCAGGGCCTGCGGCAACGCAAGCGCCGGGAGACCGAGAGGCGCATCGTCGACACCGCCCTCCTCCTGTTCATCCGGAACGGCTATGACGAGACGCGGCTGGACGAGATCGCCACGGCGGCGGGCATTTCGCGCCGGACGTTCTTCAATTATTTCGCCTCGAAGGACGAGATCCTGCTGTCGCTGGAGAGCGGGATGGGCGACCAGTTGGCGGGGGCGCTGCGCGCACAGCCGGACGACAAGGAGCCGCTGTCAGCGGTGCGCGACGCCATCGTCGCGGAGCTGGCCCGCTACCCGGCCGCGGACATGATCGCCATCGACCGCCTCATGCGGTCGAACGCCGCTGTCCAGGCGCGCAAGCTCGCCAGCTACGTGATTCACGAGCGCACGCTGTTCGCCGCCATGCGCGAGAAATGGCCGGCGCCCGACCGCGAGGCCTCGCTACGGCTGGTGGCGATGATGGCGATCGGAGCGCTTCGACTGTCGCTCGAGGCCTTCGGCCGGGAGGGAGGCGCACGGCCGGTCGCTGAGATCCTGCGAGAAACCTTCGCCGCCCTGGAACGGCGGAACTGACGGGCTCGACCACGCTGGACTTGCGGTGCCGGCGAGGGCGGCCGATATGGCGGGTCCGGGAGACAACCATGACCGTTCGCGACACCATCACCGAGAAGCTGACCGCCGCCTTCGCCCCCACGGCGCTCGAGGTCATCGACGAGAGCCACCAGCATCATGGCCATGGTGGCTGGCGCGAGGGCGGCGAGACGCATTTCCGAGTCAAGCTGGTCTCGGCCGCCTTTGCCGGCAAGTCCCGCGTCGACCGCCACCGCATGGTGAACCTGGCCCTCGATGCGGAACTCAAGGGCCGCGTCCATGCCCTGGCGATGGAGACCAAGGCGCCGGGGGAGTGAGGGCGGGGGCCGCGCGGCCCGACCCGCCCCCTACAGTCCCGCCACCAGCCGGTCGGCGGTGGCGAGATTGCACGCCATGGGCACATCATAGACCACGGCGAGCCGCGTCAGCGCCTTGACGTCGACGTCGTGGGGGTGGGGCGACAGCGGATCGACGAGGAAGACCAGCAGGGCGATCCTGTCCTCGACGATCAGCGCGCCGATCTGCTGGTCGCCGCCGAGCGGGCCGCTCTTCATCAGGCGGATGTCGAGGTCCGGCATGTCGGCCTTCAGCCATGCCCCCGTCGTGCCGGTCGCCACCAGCCGATGGCGGACGAGGCGCCCGTGGTGGCGGCGGGCCCAGGCCAGCATGTCGGGCTTCTTCTTGTCGTGGGCGATGAGGGCGATCAGCCCCCGGCCCGGTTCGACCACCGCGTCTGCGGCCATCGGCTGTCCTTTCTGCCTGTCGCCCCGCGCTCAGTTGAGGCGGTCGAGCGGCGTGATCTTGAGGGCCGAGATGCGGTTGCGCTGGCGGCGCAGGACCTGGAAGCGGAAGCCGTGGAAGGTGAAGGTCTGGCCGCTCTCGGGGATCGACCGCGCCTCGTGGATGACGAGGCCGGCAATGGTCGTCGCCTCCTCGTCCGGCAGGCGCCAGTCCATGGCGCGGTTGAGGTCGCGCACCGGCACGGAGCCGTCGACATTGACCGAGCCGTCGGGCTGCGGGCGCACGCCGGTGACCTGGACATCGTGCTCGTCCTTGATGTCGCCGACGATCTCCTCGATGATGTCCTCGAGGGTGACGAGCCCCATGACCTCGCCATATTCGTCGACGACCAGGGCGAAATGGGTCTTGCGGCGCAGGAAGGCCTTGAGCTGGTCCTGCAGGCTGGTGGAATCGGGCACGAACCAGGCCGGCAGGGCGAGCGCCGCGGGATCGATCTTCGTCATGTCGCCGCCGGCCGCCGCCAGGGCGCGCAGCAGGTCCTTGCCGTGCAGCACGCCGATGATGTTCTCCGGCGAGTCGCGCCACAGCGGAATGCGCGTGTAGGGGGCGGCGAGGACGTCGCGCACGACCTTGTCGGGAGCATCGCCCGCATCGATCGTCACCATCTTGGTGCGGTGGACCATGACATCCTCGACGGTGAGGTCCTTGAGGTCGAGGATGCCGCCGACCATGTCGCGGTCATGTTTGCCGAAGGAGCCTTCCTTGTGCATCAGCTCGACCGTTCCGCGCAGTTCCTCCGCGCCGGTCAGCACGTTCTGGTTCTCGTTGATCCGCATGCCGAAGAGCCGCAGGACGGTGCGCACCAGGGCCTCCACCCCGACCAGGATCGGGCCGAAAAGGGCGACGACCACGGAGACCGGGCGGGCATAGAGCAGCGCCATCCATTCGGGACGCGAGATCGCCACCGTCTTCGGCAGGACCTCGGAAAAGACGATGAGCAGGATGGACATGACCGCCGTGGCATAGATCACGCCCTCGGCGCCGAGCACGGCGACGAAGAGCGACGTGGCGAAGGCGGCGACGCCGGTATTGACGATGTTGTTGCCGACCAGCATGGCGCCGATCAGGCGCTCGCGCGTGTCGAGCAGGCGGCTGACGATGCCGGCCCTTTTGTCACCGGCGCTCTCGAGCGCCAGCATCCGCGCCTTCGAGGCGGCTGACATGGCGGTTTCGGCGCTGGAGAAGAAGGCCGACAGCAACAGGCAGACGACGATGAGTGCCACCGCCAGCCAGGGGTTGATCGCAAGTTCGTCCATGGCGTCCTCGGCCGGCATGCGGCAGCAATGAAGTCAGGATCGGATCCCGCGTCACGTGCGGGCAGACCCCGCGAACTAGCCTCTCGCCCGCTCCACCGCAAGGAAGTCGCGCACGGCGGCAGGGTCGACATCCTTAGCGATGAAGCTCTCGCCGATGCCGCGGGCGAGGATGAAGGTGAGCTTGCCGCGCGCCACCTTCTTGTCCTGGCCGATGGCGGCCATGAGGCGGTCGACGTCGCCGACGCCGCCGGGGATCTCGGAGAGTTCGGTGGGCAGGCCGACCTGCTTCAGGTGGTTCGCCATGCGCTGGGCCGCATCCGGCGGGCAGAGACCAAGCCGCGCCGAGAAGCGGAAGGCCTGGCACATGCCGATGGCAACGCCCTCGCCATGGACGAGGCGGGCGCCGTCATAGGCGGTGGCGGCCTCCAGGGCATGGCCGAAGGTGTGGCCGAGATTGAGCAGGGCGCGATCACCCGTCTCGGTCTCGTCGCGGGCGACGACGGCCGCCTTGGCGCGGCAGGAGGTGGCGATGGCGTGGACGCGATCCTTGCCGCCCTGGAAGACGCCGCGCCAGTTGGCCTCCAGCCAGGCGAAGAAGCCGGGATCATCGATGAGGCCATATTTCGCCACCTCGGCATAGCCGGCGCGGAATTCGCGGGTGGAGAGGGTGTCGAGCACATCGGTATCCGCCAGAACCAGGCCCGGCTGGTAGAAGGCGCCGATGAGGTTCTTGCCGTGGCGGGAATTGATGCCGGTCTTGCCGCCGACCGAGGAATCGACCTGGGCCAGCAGCGAGGTCGGCATCTGCACGAAGCCCATGCCGCGGCGGACAATGGCGGCGGCGAAGCCGGCGAGATCGCCCACCACCCCGCCACCGAGGGCGAGGACGATGTCGCCGCGCTCGAGGCGATGGCTAAGGATCTGGTCGACCACCTCTTCCAGCACGGCGAAGCGCTTGGTCGCCTCGCCGGGGGCGACGGTGATGCGGTGGTGGCGGATGCCGGCCTTGGCGAGGCTCGCCTCCAGCGCCGGGCCATGGACATCACCGACATGGGCATCGGTGACGATGGCCACGGCGCGGCCGGGAAACCGGGCGGCGATGCGCGCGCCGGCGCCGGCGACAAGGCCGGAGCCGATGAGGATGTCGTAGGAGCGATCGCCGAGCACGACGGGAACGCGCGTCGCCGCACCGGCATCGTCGAGGTCGGGAGGCAGGGTCACGGCAGGGCTCGTTCGGCAGGCGGCAGGAGATGGCAGGCGAGCGCCCGGAGAACATCCTCGACGGCGTCCTCGTGGGTGGCCTCGCGGGACAGGACGGTCAGGGCCGCCTCGGCATAGACCGGATAGCGCTCGTCCATCAGGCGCTTCAGCACCGCCTGGGGATCGTCGGCCTTGAGCAGCGGCCGGTCACCGCGCCGCTTGACGCGTTTCATCAGCACGTCGAGCTCGGCCTTGAGCCAGATGGAGATGCCGCGCTCGCGGATGCGCGCGCGTGTCTCGGCGTTCATATAGGCGCCGCCGCCGGTGGCCAGGACCTGCGGGCCGGTATCGAGGATGCGGGCGACGACGCGGACCTCGCCGGCGCGGAAATAGGCCTCGCCGTGCTTGTCGAAGATTTCGGGGATGGTGAGGTCCGCCGCCTTCTCGATCTCGGTGTCGGCATCGACGAAGGGCAGGCCGAGGCGCTGGGCGAGCCGCCGGCCGACGGAGGACTTGCCCGCGCCCATCAGTCCGACGAGCACGACGGAGCGCGTGCCGAGCGCCTCGCGCAGCCGCCTCACGTCGATGGCGGCCGGAGCCGCCGAGGATACCTCATCCGCCATGACGCCCGTGTCTCACGAAAGCGGCGGCGAGGGCAACCGGCCGGATCGGACGAGGGTCAGGCTTCGGCCGCCCGCGCCGCGATGGCGTCGGCGATGGCGACGAGCTTGCGGGCCATGTCGGCATGGAGCCGCTCGACCATGCGGCCCTCGACCTGGATGGCGCCCCGGGCGGCATTCTCGGGCAGGTCGAAGGCGGCGATGATGGTCCGCGCCCAGGCGACCTCCTTCTCGGCCGGCGAGAAGGCGGCATTGCAGGGCGCGATCTGGCTCGGATGGATCAGCGTCTTGCCGTCGAAGCCCATGTCGCGGGCCTCGGCGCATTCGCGGGCGAAGCCGGCCTCGTCGGCGATCTCGTTCCAGACGCCGTCGAGGATGGCGAGTCCATGGGCACGGGCGGCGGCAAGCGAAAGCATCAGCCAGGCGTTCATCGGCGCCCGTCCCGGCACGATGCGCGCGCCGGTCTCCTTGGCGAGGTCGTTGGTCCCCATGACGAAGCCGGAGAGGCGTGTCCGCCGGTCCGCCACGGCGGCGGCGATGACCGCCGCATTCAGCATGGCGAGGGGCGTCTCCATCATCGCCCAGACGGCGGTGCGGTCGGGCGCGCCGGCGCTGACGATGGCCTTGCCGGCAGCAACGAGATCCTCGGGGCGGCTGACCTTGGGGATGAGGATGACATCGGCGCCGGTCGGCGCCAGCGCCTTGAGGTCATCGGCGCCCCAGGCGGTGTCGAGGCCGTTGATGCGCACCACCACCTCGCGATGGCCGAAGCCGCCCGCGGTCACGGCGGCGGCGACCTGGCCGCGGGCAACCTCCTTGGCATCGGGCGCCACCGCATCCTCGAGGTCGAGGATGACGACGTCGGCGGGAAGGCTGCGGGCCTTGTCCAGCGCGCGGGCATTGGAGCCGGGCATGTAGAGGACGGAGCGGCGGGGACGGAGCGGCATGGCGTTCGGGTCCGGAGGTGGGCTATGTGCGGGCAAGGCTAGCTGCATCGCAGCATGCATGCCATCGTCCTTCCGAACGAGACGCAATCCCGAAAGAGACGCAACGCGTGACACACGCTGATGCCCGAAAGAGACGCAACGCGTGACACACGCTGATGTGCTGATCGTCGGCGGCGGAATCATGGGTTCCTGCACCGCCTATTTCCTCAAGAAGGAGCTCGGCTATGCCGGGACGGTACGCGTCATCGAACGCGATCCGACCTATGCCCAGGCGTCCACGACGCTGTCGGCCGCCTCCATCCGGCAGCAGTTCTCGACGCCCGAGAACATCCGCTTGAGCCGGTTCGGCATCGACGTGATCCGCTCCCTCAAGGACCGGTTCGGCGCGGATGCCGATATCGGCTTCCACGAGGGCGGCTATCTGATCCTCGCCTCGCCGGACGGGCAGGGCGTGCTGGAGGCCAACTGGCAGACGCAGACCGCCGAGGGCGCCGATATCCTGCTGCTCGGCCCGTCCGAGCTGCAGGCGCGCTTTCCCTGGCTCTCCACCGAGGACGTCGCGCTCGGCGCCTTCGGCCGCAGCGGCGAGGGCTGGTTCGACGCGGCCATGCTGCTCGACCTGTTCCGCAAGGCGGCGCGGGAGGCCGGCGCGATTTACGAAAAGGGCGAGGTCGCCTCCCTCACCCGCGCGGGCGACCGTGTCACCGGCGCGGTGATGCAGGACGGCTCGGCGCGCACCTGCGGCACGCTGGTGCTGGCTGCCGGCGCCTGGGCGGGACGGCTCGCGGCGGGCATCGCCGTGCCGCTGCCGGTGGAGCCCCGCAAGCGCACCGTCTTCGTGGTGAAATGCCCCGAGACCTTCCCGGACATGCCGCTGATCGTCGACCCCTCGGGGGTGTGGATGCGGCCCGAGCGCGACCTCGTCATCGGCGGCTGGGGACCGGGCGAGGGCGACCCCGATCCGGCCGCCTACGGCGATTTCGAGCCGGCCCACGACGAGTTCGAGGCCCATGTCTGGCCGGCCTGGGCGACGCGCATCCCGGCCATGGAACAGCTCCGGCAGATGCGCGCCTGGGCCGGGCATTACGACTTCAACACGCTCGACCACAACGCCATCCTCGGCCCCCATCCGGATGTCGCCGGCCTGATGTTCATCAACGGCTTTTCCGGCCACGGCCTGCAGCAGGCGCCGGCGGCCGGACGGGCGCTGGCCGAGCTCATCATCCATGGCGGCTATCGCAGCCTCGACCTCTCCGTCTTCGGTTTCGACCGCATCCTGCGGAACGAGCCGGTTCTCGAACTCAACGTGATCTG
Organism: Phreatobacter sp.; assembly: GCF_022843985.1. Classification (GTDB taxonomy): domain Bacteria; phylum Pseudomonadota; class Alphaproteobacteria; order Rhizobiales; family Phreatobacteraceae; genus Phreatobacter. The sequence goes on from NZ_JALHMP010000031.1 coordinate 17,340, forward strand.
ACCCCGGAGCCTCCCCCATGAAGATCTGCATCTTTGGCGCCGGCGCGGTCGGCGGCAATGCCGCGGCACGGCTGATCGCGGCGGGCGACGCCGAGGTCTCCGTCGTGGCGCGCGGCGCCCATCTCGCCGCCATCCGCGAGAAGGGCCTGACGCTGCACAGCGAGGGCCAGACGCTCGGCGGCAAGCCCTTTGCCGCGACCGACGATCCCGCCACCCTGCCGCCGCAGGACCTCGTCGTGGTGACGCTGAAGGCCCATTCCCTGCCCGCCATCGCCGCGCCGCTGAAGGCGCTGCTGGCCCCCGGCGCCGCCGCGCTGTTCTTCACCAACGGCGTCCCGTGGTGGTGGAACCACGGCCTCAGCGAGGACGGCTCGCTCCCCCTCCTCGACCCCGAGGGCCGGCTGTGGCGCGAGCTCGGGCCGGAGAGCGTGCTCGGCGGCGTGGTCTATTCCGCCAATGCGGTGACCGAGCCCGGTGTCATCGCCCATTCGGCCGGCAACCGCTGGGTAATCGGCGAGCCGACGGGGGACGCCTCGCCGCGGGCCGATGCCGCCGCCGAGATCTTCCAGAAGGCCGGCCTCAACGGCGAGGTCACCGGCGACATCCGCAAGGCCATGTGGGAGAAGCTCGTCCTCAACATCGCCGCCAATCCGCTCTGCGCCCTCTCCCGCCTGCCGCTCGGCCGCTGGCACGAGGTGCCGGGCCTTGGCGACCTCGGCGTGACGCTGATCCGCGAGCTGCTCGCGGTGGCGAAGGCGCTGGGCTGGGACCTGACTGCGACGGTCGACCCCGCCGCCGCGCTGCCGGCGCGGCCCGGCCGCCCCGGCGGCAAGCCCTCCATGCTGCAGGATGCGGAGGCTGGCCGGCCCATGGAGGTCGAGGCCATCGTCGGCCAGTTGCAGGTCTTCGGCCGCGAGCAGGGGATCGCCACACCGGCCATCGACGTGGTGCTGCCGCTGCTGCGTTCGCTCGATGCGGCAGTGAGCAAGGCGCCGGTCAAGGTGTGAGAGGTCAGGCTCACGGCGTGGGCCTGAAGCGACCTAACACCCGAACCGCAGCGCGTCATGCACGGGCTTGGCCCGGGCATCCACGCATTCCTTGAGGCTGCGGTGTTCAAGTCGTGGATGGCCGGGACAAGCCCGGCCATGACGAAGGGGGCGGCGCGGCTTCGTGAGGGTGGAGGTTCCTCCCCGCCTCCCTCCCCTCACCGGTTTGCCATGGGCCTCCGGCGCACGTCCGGGCGCAGGTGCTGGAAGGGGATGATGCCGGTGTCGTCCAGCGCGGCGCCGGGCGAAGCGCCGACCACCACCGAATCGGCATAGGGCTGCCAGTCGCCGCGGAAATGCACCGAACTCTTGAGGACCACGACCTTGTAACCGGTGATGTCGACGCCGAGATGGGTGCAGACGGCGACGCAGTGCGGCTGCTGGCGCACCGAGCCGACGACAAGATCGATGCCGCCGATCCTGAGCCAGGCGGAGGGCCCCATATTGATGGGCTGGCCGCCGACCATCGGCCCGGTGCCGGTGAAGCGGCCATCGGAGACGGCGACCACCTCGGCCCTGGTCGTCAGCGGCTCCTCGCCGGGGCCTGATCCCTTCACCGCGAAGGTGACGGCAATGGTGGCCCCCTTGCCGGCGGCATGGGCCTGCCTGGCGATCTCCGGCTCGTGGAAGAGCGCCATCAGCGTCTCCTTCGCGCCGCGGTTGATCATGGCGCGCAGGAACCCTGTGGTGATGGAGGAGCCGCCGGCGCCGGGATTGTCCTGGGTATCGGCGATGATGACCGGCTTCGAGGCCAGCGCGGCGCGGGCAAAGGCAAACGTCACCGCCTCGTCCTGCGGCTTGGCGAGATGCTCGAGGAAGCCGGCTTCGGCGCGCAGCACGGCCCGGTAGAGCCGGTCCACCGCCTCGTCCACCACGGCCTGGTCGGCGCCGTAGCCGATGATTGTGGCGCCCATATCGAAGATATCGGCGGAGGGAAAGCCCGGGCAGAGCGAGAGATGCACGCCGGTCTCCGCCTCGATGGCGCCGAGCAGGACATAGAGCCCCTTCATCGGCTCGATCATCGAGCAGCCCGAGGCGATGGGGATGAGGAAGGGCATCTGGCGGAAGGCCCGGGCCGGGCGCGGTCCCCAGGCGACGACCCGGTCGAACCATTCGGCGACGCGCTGGCCGGTCTGCAGCCAGTCGATATGGGGATAGGTGCGGTAGGCCGACATGAAGCTGGCATTGTCGACCATCTGCCGGGTCACGTTGGCGTGGAGGTCGAGGGAGGCGACGACCGGCACGCCCGGCCCGACGAGGCGGCGGACGCGGGCGAGCAACTCGCCCTCGGCATCCTCGATGGTCTCGGTGGTCATGGCACCGTGCAGTTCGAGGAAGACCGCATCGGGGGCGGCATCGGCGATGTCGGCGAGGAGATAGGCGACGGCGCGCTCGAAGACCGCATCCTCGACCCGGCCGGAGGGCTGGGCGAAGGACCAGGAGAGCGGCACCATCGTGTGACCGGCCTGCTCGGCGACGCCCATGAAACCGGAAACCGCGATGTTGAAGGGGCGGAACTTCGTCAGGATCTCGGGCCCGCGGGTGAAGCCCGGCCAGGCGCCTTCCTGGTTGAACATCGCCCAGGGCGTCGGGGCGGGAACGAAGGTGTTGGTCTCGTGCATGAAACCGCCAACGGCGATGCGCATGGTCGTTTCATTCCTCTTGTTGTCTTCAGCATCAAAGACGAAGCGTTGCGACGCCGCCAGTCGGCGAGGGGCATGACCCAGTCGCGGCGGAGGGCCTTGACGCGGGCGTGCGGCAACCCCCTTGAAGGACGCGGGTGATGAAACCATAATGGTTGCATATTGGGGTCGATATTCATGGTTTCACTGACGCTGAAGAACATTCCGGACGATCTCTATGAGCGGCTGCGACAGCGCGCTGCTGCGCATCGGCGCTCGATCAACGGCGAGATGATCCATTGCCTAGAGCAGGCGCTTCAGCCACGCCGGCTCGCGCCGGAGGAACGGCTCTCGCGGATCCGCGCGCTGCGGCCGGCGATCGATCCGCAGGCCGTCAGCCATGACGATCTCATCGCGGCGATCAATGATGGCCGGCCGTGATCGTCGCCGACACCAATGTCATCGCCTATCTCCTGATCCCGTCGCCTTTCACCGTGATGGCAGAGCGGGTCTACGCGCAGGATCCGGAATGGCTTGCGCCGGCCCTCTGGCGGAGCGAGTTCCGCAGCGTCCTGTCCCTCTATGTCCGGCGCGCCCTGCTGACGCTGGATGAGGCCATCGCGCTCCAGGACGAGGCTGATGATCTCCTGCGCGGCAACGAGTTTGAGGTGATCTCCGCAGACGTTCTCTCGCTCGCCCGGGACAGCGGATGCTCGGCCTATGACTGCGAGTTCGTCGCGCTTGCCCGTTTCGTCGGCGTTCCGCTGGTGACAGCAGACAGACGCCTCGCTCAAGCTTTCCCGCAATATGCCCGGACGCTCGCGGCGACCGCCGGATAGTCAAACGCCGCCGCGGAAACCGCGACGGCGTGCTCGCTACGCCATACAGACGTGAAGGCCATCACCCCATGGTGGGGATGACGAAGCTGGCGCCGTCCTTGATGCCGGAGGGCCAGCGGGACGTGACGGTCTTCGTCTTCGTGTAGAAGCGGAAGGCGTCCGGGCCGTGCTGGTTGAGGTCGCCGAAGGACGAACGCTTCCAGCCGCCGAAGGTGTAATAGGCCAGCGGCACCGGGATCGGCACGTTGATGCCGACCATGCCGACCTGCACCTTGGCGGCGAAGTCGCGGGCGGCATCGCCGTCGCGGGTGTAGATGGCAACGCCATTGCCGTATTCGTGGTCGTTGGCGAGGTCGAGGGCCTCGTTGTAGGTCTTGGCGCGGACGACGGAGAGGACGGGGCCGAAGATCTCCTCCTTGTAGATCCGCATGTCCCTGGTGACATTGTCGAACAGGCAGCCGCCCATGTAGTAGCCGTTCTCGTAGCCCTGCATCTTGAAGCCGCGGCCGTCGACCACGAGCCGGGCGCCTTCCTTCACGCCGATATCGACATAGCCCTTGACGCGCTCCAGCGCCTGGGCGGTGACGAGGGGTCCGAAATCGACGTCGGCGGCCGTCGAGGGGCCGATCTTCAGGGCCTCGACGCGCGGGACGAGCTTGTCCATCAGACGGTTGGCGGCATCCTCGCCGACCGGCACGGCCACCGAGATCGCCATGCAGCGCTCGCCGGCCGAGCCGTAGCCGGCGCCGATGAGGGCGTCGGCGGCCTGGTCCATGTCGGCGTCGGGCATGATGATCATGTGGTTCTTGGCGCCGCCGAAGCACTGCACGCGCTTGCCGGCCGCGCAGCCGCGGGCATAGACATATTCGGCGATGGAGGTGGAGCCGACGAAGCCGACGGCCTTGATGTCGGGATCGTCCAGCACCGCGTCGACCGCTTCCTTGTCGCCGTTGACGACGTTGAAGATGCCCGGCGGCAGGCCGGCCTCGAGGAAGAGCTCGGCGAGCATGAGCGGCACGCCCGGATCGCGCTCGGAGGGCTTCAGCACGAAGGCATTGCCGGCAGCGATGGCGGGGCCGGCCTTCCACAGCGGGATCATGGCGGGGAAGTTGAACGGGGTGATGCCGGCGCAGACGCCGAGCGGCTGGCGCATCGAATAGATGTCGATGCCGGGGCCGGCGCCCTCGGTGTACTCGCCCTTCATCATCTGCGGGGCGCCGATGGCGAACTCGACCACTTCAAGGCCGCGCTGGATGTCGCCCTTGGCGTCGGGGATGGTCTTGCCGTGCTCGCGGGCGAGCAGTTCCGCCATCTTGTCGTTGTCGCGGGCGCAGAGTTCGAGGAACTTCATGAGAACGCGGGCGCGGCGCTGCGGATTGGTGGCGGCCCAGGCGGGCTGGGCGGCCGCGGCATTCTCCACCGCCGCGCGCACCTCGGCCTTGGAGGCGAGCGCCACCGTGCCGAAGACCGAACCGTCAAGCGGCTGGAACACGTCGGCGGTCCGGCCGGATGTGCCGGCGACATGCTTGCCGCCGATGAAGTGACCATAGTTGCGCATGGGATCGTCTCCTCTGGGATGGTCATCCCTAGAGCGAAGCCATGCGGCAACCAAGCGCCAAGTTGGCGCATACGCTGTGCGCAAATTGGCGTAAGATGGCAGGATGACGCCAAACTGGGATCATGTCCGGGTCTTCCTCGCCGTGGCGCGCGCCGGGCAGTTCCTCGCCGCGGCACGGGCGCTGGCGCTCGACCATGCGACGGTGGCGCGGCGCATCACGCTGCTGGAGGCGCAGCTGGGGACGCAGCTGGTGGCGCGGTCCACGGCGGGCATCGCCCTGACGGTCGCCGGCGAGACCTTCGTCGCCGCGGCCGAGGCCATGGAGACCGCCTGGCTCGATGCCCAGGCCGATGTCTCGCAGGTCGACCGCGTCATTTCCGGCACGGTCCGCATCGGCGCGCCGGAAGGCTTCGGCGCTCTGTTCCTGAGCGCCCGGCTGGGCCGCCTCGCCGCGCGCCACCCGGACCTGACGATCCAGCTCGTGCCGCTGCAGCGGACCATGTCGCTGTCGAAGCGCGATGCCGACCTTGCCGTCGTCATCGACCCACCGACCGACGGGCGCCTCACCGTGCGCAAGCTGACCGATTACGGCCTCGGCATGTATGCGACGGCACCCTATCTCGCGCGCCATGGCCGGCCGGAAACGCCGGAGGCGCTGCGCCGGCACCTTCTGGTCACCTCGGTGCAGGAACTGCACTATTCGCAGTCGCTGACCTATTATCCGCCGGCCTTCGATGCGGGACAGCGCCGCTTCGAATGCGCCAGCGTCCTCGCCCTGATGGAAGCGGTGAAGGCCGGCGTCGGCATCGGCGTGCTGCACGACTACGCGGCCCGCGACGCCGGCGGGCTGATCCGCGTGCTGCCGGAGCTGGCGATCCGCCGCACCTATCACCTCGTCGCCCATGTCGACACCCGCCGCATCGCCCGGATCGACGAGGCCTACCGGTTCCTGGTGGACGAGGTGGAGGAGGCCGCAGGCCTGTTCCTCTGACCGTGATCAGGACGGCGAAAGATCGAGATCGAGCGCCTGCGCGACCCGCTCGTTCGCCGGACGGGCGAGGACATCGGCCGGGACGCCCACCTGCAGGATGTCACCCCGATCGATGACGGCGAGGCGGTCGGCGAGGCCCGCCGCCTCATCAAGGTCGTGGGTGACGAGGAGGATGGGCACCCGGATGGCCGTGCGGATCGCCGCCAGTTCGGCATGGAGCTCGCGGCGGACGCGCCGGTCCACCGCCGAGAAGGGTTCGTCGAGGAGAAGCACGGCGGGATCGCGGGCGAGAGCCCGGGCCAGCGCCACGCGCTGCTGCTGGCCGCCGGAGAGCTCGGCGGGATAGCGGGCTTCCAGCCCGGCGAGATGGACGAGGGCAAGGAGCCGGCCCGCGGCGGCGGCGCGCTCCGCCGCGGGCCTGTGGCCCATGGCCGCCGCGACATTGGCGAGCGCCGTCATGTGGGGGAAGAGCGCGTAGTGCTGGAAGACGAGGCCGGCGCGCCGCTGGTGCGGCGGCAGGGCGATGCCGGCGGCGCTGTCGAGCCAGACGGTGCCGCCGCACCGGACCCGGCCCTCGCGCGGCTGGTAGAGCCCGGCAATGGTCCTGAGCACGGTGGTCTTGCCGCTGCCCGAGGGGCCGACGAGAGCCAGCATCTCGCCGGCGGCGCAGGTCAGCGCCACGGCGAGGGGAATGGGCGCCGCCTGGTGCAGGTCCACCGTCAGGCCCGTCTCATCCATGGCGGCGGACCATGCGGCCGGAGAGCAGCGAGGTGGTGGCGAGGGCCACCACCGAGACGACGACGAGCACCGCCGACATGGCATGGGCCGCCGCATCGTCGAAGGCCTGGACGCGGTCATAGATCGCGATCGAGAGGGTGCGCGTTTCGCCCGGCAGCGATCCGCCGACCATCAGCACGACGCCGAACTCGCCGAGCGTGTGGGCGAAGGTCAGCACCATGCCCGTAACGATCCCTGGCCAGGCCAGCGGCAGGTCGATGCGGCGCATGATTGTCAGCGGCGCCATGCCGGAGACGGCGGCGGCCTCGCGCACCTCCGGCGGGATCGCCCGGAAGGCCTGCACCATCGGCTGGATGGCGAAGGGCAGGTTGGCGATGACCGAGGCGATGAGCAGCGCCTCGAAATGGAAGACAAGCTGGCGCCCGACCAGCGCCTGCCAGACCTGGCCGATGGGCGAGGCGGCGCCGAGCCCGACCAGCAGATAGTAGCCGAGGACGGTCGGCGGCAGGACCAGCGGCAGGGCGATGAGCGCCTCGACCATCCCCTGGCCGCGGAAGGGATGGAAGGCGAGGCGGCGCGCCACGACGAAGCCGACAGGCAGGAGGATGAGGACGGTCGCCGCGCCCAGTTTCAGCGACAGGGAGAGCGCGACCCAGTCCATGGCGGTGTCAGGATTCCTCGCCGGCGATGAGGAAGCCGTGCCGGCGGAAGATCTGCCGCGCCGCCGGCGTGCGAAGATAGGCGTGGAAGTCGCGGGCCACCGGCCCCGCCGTCTTCATCAGCGCCATGCGCTGGCGCAGCGGCAGATGCCAGTCTGCCGGCACGAGGGCGAAGCTGCCGAGCGCCCGGACCTGCGGCGCAAGCACCAGCGAATAGGCGACGAGGCCGCCCTGGGCCGCGCCGGTCGTGGCGAAGCGGAGGGTCTGGGCAATGTCCTCGCCGATGGCGAGCCGGCCCTGCAGCGGCTCCCACAGGCCCTGGCCCTTGAGAACCTGCTCGGCGGCGCGGCCATAGGGCGCATGCTCCGGGCTGGCGATGGCGAAGCGCGTGACGCGCCCGTCCCTGAGCCCGGCGCGCAGGTCCGCCAGGGCGCCGTCGGCCTTCAGCGGCGAGCCGTTCGGCACGAAGAGGGCGACGCGTCCTTCGGCATAGACCTCGCCCCTGTCGGCTGCGAGGCCCGCATCGGCGAGCTGGAAGATGAAGCCCTCATCGGCGGAGAGGAAGAGCTGGAACGGCGCGCCCTGGCGGATCTGTCGGGTGAAATTGCCGGAAGCGCCATAGACCACCGAGACCTCCTGGCCGGTGGCCTGGCGGAAGGCGACGACGAGCTCGTCCATCGCCGTCTTGACGCTGGCGGCGACGGCGATCTGCGGCGCCTGGGCCAGGGCCGGCGCGACAAGGCCGGCGGCGAGGCCGGCGGCGAGCAGAAGACGGCGGACGACGGCCATGGGGACCTCCAGCGATATTTCCGGTTGGCTATATCGCTGGACGGGGCCCGGCCTGTCAATCGCCCGGCGGACGCAGAAGCCGCGACAGGGTGGCGATTTCGCCGGCGGAGGAGGTCCTGAGCTTCTCCTCCATGGCGCGGAAGGCGGAGAGGACCGTCAGGCCCGCCTCCGTCAGTTCCGCCCCGCCGCCGTCGCGGCCGCCCTTGGAAGAGGTCACGAGCGGTTCAGCGAACATGGCATTCATGGTCTCGACCAGCATCCAGGCGCGCTTGTAGCTCATGCCCATGCGCCGTCCCGCGGCGGCGATGGAGCCGGTGTCGCGAATGCCCTCCAGGAGGTCGGCCTTGCCCGGCCCGAGCCTTACGCCGGGGGCGAAGTCGACCCGCAGGGTGACGAGGGGGGCGGAGGCCAAGGCGATCGGTTCCTGGGAAGCGTCGCGCCGAGCCTAGCGGCGACGCGCCGCGCTGTCAGCCGGATAGGTCGGAGCCCGGCCTCCATGGGGGCGGACCCACGGATGCCGGGCTCCCGTGCCCTCCCCCGGCGGTAAAGCACGGCAGGAGGACGCGTGGGCTATTCCGCGGCGACGCGGATCGGCCGGGGCGCCTCGCCGGGAGGCGAGGCATCGGCGGGGAGAAGAAGCGGCGGTGCGCCATGGCCACCATGGCCGGCAGCAGCCGTGTCGGGCTCGTCGACGGGGCCGACGAAGCGGCCGAAGGCCCAGCCGAAGAAGCGGCCGACATCATCCATCACCGTATAGAAGGACGGCACGAAGACGAGGCTCAGCACGGTGGAGACGAGCAGGCCACCGATCACCGCGATGGCCATGGGCGCGCGGAACTCGCCGCCGTCTCCCGAGCCGAGTGCCGGCGGGATCATGCCCGCCCCCATGGCGAGGGTGGTCATGATGATCGGGCGGGCGCGCTTGCGGCCGGCATCGAGGATGGCCTCGCGGCGGGGCATGCCCTCCCGCGTCTTCTCCACCGCGAAGTCGACCAGCATGATGGCGTTCTTGGTGACGATGCCCATCAGCATGAGGATGCCGATAACGACCGGCATGGAGATGGCATTGTTGGTGAGCAGCAAAGCGATGATCACGCCGCCGAGGGAGAGCGGCAGCGACATCAGGATGGTCAGCGGCTGGAACACCGAGTGGAACAGCAGGACGAGCACGCCGAGGACCATCAGCAGGCCCGTGCCCATCGCCAGGGCGAAGCCCTGGAAGACCTCCTGCATGATCTCCGCGTCACCGCCGCGCTGGAACGACACGCCGGCCGGCAGGTTGCGCGCCGCGGGAAGGGAATAGACCTTCTCGAGCGCCGGACCGAGTTCCAGGCCGCGACCGAGATCGGTCCCGATGTTCACGCGGCGCACCCGGTTGTAGCGCTCGATCGACGAGAGCCCCTGGCCGAAGGTGATGTCGGCGACGGCGGTGAGCGGCACCTGCTGGCCTGCAGGCGTCGTCACGGTCAGGGCGGAGAGGATGTCGAGGCGGGCGCGGGCATCGGTGTCGAGCTGGACGCGGATTGGCACCAGCCGGTCGCCGGCATTGAACTTGGCGAGATTGGCGGCAACGTCACCGATGGTGGCGATGCGCACCGCCTCCGAGATCTGGTCGGTGGTGATGCCGTAGCGCGCGGCCTCGTCGGTCTTCGGCACGACCCTGATCTCGGGCCGGTCGAGGCCGGCCGTGGCGGCGACGTTGACGAAACCGGGGAGCTGGCGCATCTCGGCCTCGAGCGCGGCCACCGCCTTCGACAGGTTGGCGCCATCGTTGCCGCGCACGATGATGGAGAGCTCGCGCTCGCCGCGGTCGTTGACATACCAGGCGCGGATGTCGGGGATCTCGGTGAAGAGCGGCGACGTCGCCTGCTGGATCTGCCGCTGCTTGCGCTCGCGCTTGGTCTTGTGGACGAGGCGGACGATGACGGTGGCGCGGCGCACCTCCAGCGTGCCGACCGGGCTCGCGCCGCCGATGACGAGGACCGATTCCACCTCCGGCGTCTTCTCGCGGATCAGCTTGGCGAGCCTGTCGGAGCGCTCGCGGGTGTCATCGAGGGTCGAGCCCGGCGGCAGTTCCATGGAAATGACGAAGCGGGCCTCGTCGGGAAAGGGGATGAAGCCGGTGGGCAGGAACTTCACCGCCCAGATGGACAGGGCGAAGACGCCGATGCCGGCGAGGAGGGTGAGGTAGCGGAAGCGGATGGTGACGGACAGGAAGCGCAGATAGGCGCGCATGAAGATGCCGTCCTTGGGCTCCTGATGCGCGTGAGGCCGGAGGAAATAGGCCGCCAGCATGGGCGTGATGAGCCGCGCCACCAGCAGCGAGAAGAGCACGGCGATGGCCACCACCAGGCCGAACTGCTTGAAATACTGGCCGGCAATGCCGCCCATGAAGGAGACCGGCGCGAAGACGGCGACGATGGTCAGCGAGATGGCGATGACGGCGAGACCGATCTCGTCCGCCGCCTCCATCGAGGCGCGGTAGGGCGATTTGCCCATCTTCATATGTCTGACGATGTTCTCGATCTCGACGATGGCATCGTCGACCAGGATGCCCGTCACCAGGATGATCGCCAGCAGCGAGACGAGATTCATCGAGAAACCGAGCATGTCGATCACCCAGAAGGTCGGGATGATCGACAAGGGCAGCGCCACGGCGGAGATGAGGGTGGCGCGGAAATCGCGCAGGAACAGGAAGACGACGATGACGGTGAGACCTGCGCCTTCCAGCAGCATGGTCATGGCCGAGGTGTGGTTGCCGGCGGTGTAGTTGACCGAATTGTCGATCTCGTTGAAGGCGATGTCCGGGTGGGCGGCGCGCAATTCGTCGATCTTGGCGCGGGCGAGGGCGGCGACGCGCACGTCGGAGGCGCCCTTCGAGCGGAAGACCTGGAAGGCCACCGTCGGTGTCTCGCCGTTGAGGCGGGTGAAGCTGCGCGGCTCCTCGTAGAGATCGGTGACGGTGCCGAGGTCGGAGAGGACCACGGCACGCCCGCCGGGCAGCACGATGCGGGTGGCGGCGAGGTCCTCGACGCTCTCCGCGCCGGCGAGGGTGCGGATCGACTGCTGCTGACCACCGATTTCGCCCTGGCCGCCGGCAAGGTCGACATTGGTGGCGCGCAGCTGGCGGTTGACGTCGCCTGCCGTGATGCCGAGCGCCATCAGGCGGCTGGGGTCGAGGGCGACGCGGACCTCGCGCAGCACACCGCCGTTGCGGCTGATGCGGCCGATGCCGCGCAGGCCCTGGAGCTCGCGCTTGACGGTGTCGTCGACGAACCAGGACAGCTGTTCCAGCGTCTTGGCGGGAGCGGCGACGGCCACCGTCATGATCGCCTGGTTCTCGATGTCGAGCCGCTCGATGATCGGCTCGTCGATGTTGCGCGGCAGGTCGGCGCGGATCTTGGCGACGGCGTCCTTGACGTCGTTCAGCGCCCGGTCGGCATTCACCTCCAGGCGGAACTCCACCACCGTCGAGGACTGGCCATCGGTGAGGTTGGAGATGACGTTCTTGACGCCGGTGATGTTGGCGACGGCGTCCTCGACCCTTTTGGTGATCTGACTCTCAAGCTCGGCCGGCGCGGCGCCCGCCTGGGTCACCCGGATCTGAACCAGCGGCACGTCGATATTGGGGAACCGCGTGATCGGCAGGTTGTTGAAGCTCATCCATCCGAGGAAGCAGAGGACGATGAACAGCACGATCGAGGGGACCGGCTGGCGGATGGAATAGGCGGAGACGTTGAACGAGGACATGGCGCGGCCTCCTCAGCGCGGGACGGCCGCGACGGGCGTCACCCGGTCGCCGTTGCGAACGAAACTGCCGGAGACCGAGACGACCTCTTCGCCCTCGGCGATGCCCTCGCGGATCTCGACCCTGCCGGCGGCGCGCAGGCCGACGACGACGGTGCGGGTCTGCACGATGCCGTCCTTGATCACCTGGACGGCCGTGGTCGGGCCGAACATCACGGCCGAGAGCGGCACGGTCAGGCCGGTGGAACGCGCCACCTCGACGGTGGCGCGGCCGAAGGCGCCGAGCGGCGGGCGCTCGTCGTCGGTCAGGGTGACCCGGACGCGGCCGAGCCGGTTGGTGCGGTTCACCTCGGGCGCCACCAGGCGGACCTTGCCTGCGAGCGGGCGCGTGTAGCCGGCCGCCTCGATGGTCGCCGGCTGGCCGGGCCGGATGCGGGCGAGCGTCGTCTCCGGCACGTCGGCCTCGAGCTCGACCTCCGACTCCGCGATGATGCGGAACAGCGGGTCGCCCGCCGCCGCCGCCAGGGCGCCGAGGCGGGCGGTGCGGCGCGAGATGGTGCCGCCGATCCTGGCCCTGATCTCGGTGCGGGACATGCGCAGCTCGATGTCGCGGCGCTGGGCGCGGGCCAGCACCAGGTCGGCCTCGGCGAGGGCGAGGGCGTTGGTGACCGAATCCAGCCGGGCGGCGGTTGTGCGCGCGGCGCTGGTGCGCTGGTCGAGCGCGTCGGCCGTCGCCGCGCCGCTGCGCTGCAATTGCTGGGTGCGCTCCAGCTGCTGCTGGGCGAGGGTGCGGGCCGAGGTGGCCTCGACGATGGCGGCACGGGCCTGGGCGATGGCGGCATCGGCGCGGGCGAGCTGGGCGCTGTTCTGGGCGAGCTGGACGTCCAGCATCTCGCGGTTGAGGCGGGCGAGCACCTGGCCGGCGGTGACCTTGTCGCCCTCCTCGGCGAGGATCTCGGTGATCGTCAGGCCGTCGACCTCGGGCGAGACCATGACCTCGTCGCGGGCAACGAAGGAACCGGTGAGGATGACGGTCTCGCGCAGCTCGGAGCGGGCAGCCGGGGTCACCGTGACCGCGGGCGCAGCGCCCTGGCCAGCCGCAGCGCCGCCGAGGGCGGCGGTCGCGACGGCGGCGAGAAGGAGGGTGCGGGCGAGCATGATCATGGTGTTGTCAGCCTAGCTGAGGCCGGCGTGGCGGGTGGCAGCAACATGGACCGCAGGATGGAGAACATCAGGGCCACATGCGGCTTCGGATCGAAATTCACATCGCGGGCGCGCCGCAGCATGAGGCCGTCGGCATAGGTGATGAGGAACTGCACGGCGGGGTCGAGATCGGCGTCCGGAGCGGTCTGACCACGATCCCGCGCCATTTCCAGCGCAAAGCGGATCTTGGTCTCGATGAACTGGTCGATCTTCTTACGCAGGGCGCCGATCTGCGGATTACGCGCGACCTCCGACATGATCTCGACCCAGAGCTGGCAGCTCTCGCGCGGCTCCTCGATCATGTGGAAGCGGGCGAGCGCCTCGAAGGCCTCCCAGATGTCCGGCGCCCTGGCGAGGGCGGAAAACCCGGCGCCGAGTTCGGCGAAGTCGCGCTCGCACAGGCCCTCGATCATCGCCTCCTTGGAGGGAAAGTAGCGATAGAGGTTGCCGGGGCTCATGCCCGCCTCGCCGCAGATGTCGCTCATCGAGGCGCCATGGAAGCCGGAGCGCACGAAGCAGCGCTCGGCGGCATCGAGGATGGCCGCCTTCCGGTCTATGCGCTGGGCACTGTCGATGCGCGGCATGGCGATGGGGGATCCTCGCGGGTAGAGCCTGATTAGGGCAGGGCGGCAAGGGGCGCAACAAAAAAGAGAATGAACATTCATTTTTATGAGACATCCGATGACGCATGCCCGATGGCCTCCCGCCCGGCCGCGGGCGCGCCGGACAGCCGTTCGGCTGGCGTTCATCGGCCGGACACAGAGGCAGCGAAAAGCCGTCTTGCATGCGCCATCAACCGATGGTGACCTCGCCCGGTCGGCACGGGAGACGCAGTCTGGCGCCAGCCCGAACCCGACCCACGGAAGGACACGCCCATGCTCAAGACCCTGTTGCTCGCCGCCTCCCTCGCGCTCGCCGGGACCGCCGCCATGGCGCAGACCGCGACCCAGCCTGCGACCCGTCCCACCGCAACGGCGACCACGCCGGCACCCGCCGGGACGACGCCGGCGGCGGCGCTCATCGACATCAATTCGGCGACCGAGGCCGAGCTGCGGGTGCTGCCGGGCATCGGCGAGGCGCGGGCCAAGGCGATCATCGCCGGCCGGCCCTATCGCGGCAAGGACGAGCTGGTGCGCAAGAACATCATCCCGCAGGGGGTCTATGACGGCATCCAGGCGCGGATCATCGCCCGCCAGCGCTGAACCGCAGGCTCGTCACCGTCCGCGCCGGGAGGCGCGGGCGGTGCGGTCGTCGTCAGGTGTTCGCCTGCACGACCCAAGTGCGTCCTTCGAGGCTCGCCTCCTGACGATGCTGACGCATCGCCGGGGCTCGCACCTCAGGATGAGGAGGGTGGGTGTCCTGCATTCCGGCCGGCAAATGTGAGCAGCGCAGGTTCGTCCGGCGTTGTGCCGGTTACCACCCCCCTCATCCTTGAGGTGCGAGCGAAGCGAGCCTCGAAGGACGCACTTGATCCGTGCAGCGCGGCTCCTCGCGATGGCACCCTCAGGCGGAACACTCGCGAATCAGCCCGGCGAGGAAGGCATCGCACCGGGCGAGTTCCGACACCTCGACCCATTCGTCGGGCTGGTGCGCCTGGGCGATGTCGCCCGGGCCGCAGATGACCGTGGAGATGCCGGCCGCCTGGAACAGGCCGGCCTCGGCGCCATAGGGCACGACCTGGATGCCATTGTCGCCGGTGAGCCGGCGGGCAAGGCGCTCGGCCTCGCCGTCTTCTTCACGCACCAGCGGCTCACCGCCGACCCGCCAGGTGAGGTTGACGCCCGAATCGGGATGCACGGCCTTCATCGCCGGCTCGATCTCGCGGCGGACGAAATCCTCGTATTCGCGCACATAGCGCATGCCGTCATCGCCGGGCACCACGCGGATGCCGGTGACGAAGTGGCAGTCGAGGGCGGTGATGTTGTGGGCGGTGCCGCCGGAGAGCGTGCCGACATGGATCATGGTCCAGCCGGGATCGAAATAGGGCGCGCCGCCATGCGCCTCCGCCTCGGCCTTGTTCTTCAGGTCGCGCTCCTCGAGCCAGGTCACCAGCCGCGCGGCGACGAAGATGGCGGAGACGCCGGCATAGCGGTTGGAGGAATGGACCTCGTGGCCGCGCACATGGGTGTCGATGCGCAGATAACCCTTGTGGCCGGTGACCACCTTCATGCGGCTCGGCTCGCCGACGATGCAGACGGAGGGCCGCGTCCAGTCCTTGCCGAGGCGGGCAATGAGGGCGCGGGCGCCGTCCATGCGGATTTCCTCATCCGCCGTCAGGCAGATGTGGATGGGGCGCTTCAGGTCGGCGGCAACCATGGCCGGCACGGCGGCGAGCACGCAGGCGTCGAAGCCCTTCATGTCGCAGGCGCCGCGACCATAGAGCCGGTCACCCTTCGCCGTCAGGGTGAAGGGATCGGTGGTCCAGGGCTGACCCTCGACCGGCACGACGTCGAGATGGCCGGAGAGCACGATGCCACCGTCGACCTGCGGGCCGATCGTCGCCCAGATATTGGCATTGCGGCCATCGGGCATCGGCACGATCTCGCAGCCGACCCCATGGGCGGCGAGATAGTCGCGGATGAAATCGACGAGGTCGAGATTGCTGGCGTCGGAGACCGAGGGGAAGCCGACGAGGCGCTCGAGCAAGGCGGTGCTGGTGAGTGTCATGTCCCTGAGGGAGCCGATGGCAGCCATGCACGTCAAGGGGAGGCCATCGCATGGCAGCCTGTTGACCGGCCCGCCCCGCTCCGGTTCTGTTGGCCTTTCTCCCTCGGGACATGTCCATGCCCATCGTCAATCGCATCGCCGGCCTTCACGCGGAGGCCACGGCGTGGCGCCGCGATTTCCACCAGCATCCCGAACTGCTCTTCGATCTGCCGCGCACATCGGCGATCGTGGCGGAGAAGCTGCGCGCCTTCGGCTGCGACGCGGTCGTCACCGGCATCGGCCGCACCGGCGTCGTCGGTCTGATCCACGGGGCGAAGACCACGTCGGGCCGGGTGATCGGCCTGAGGTCGGACATGGACGCACTGCCGCTCACCGAGATCACCGGACTGCCCCATGCCTCGACCGTGCCGGGACAGATGCATGCCTGCGGCCATGACGGCCATATGGCGATGCTGCTGGGCGCGGCGAAATATCTCGCCGAGACCCGCAACTTCGACGGCACTGTCGCGCTGATCTTCCAGCCGGCGGAAGAGGGCGGCGGCGGCGCCCGCGCCATGGTGGCCGACGGCCTGATGGAGCGCTTCGGCATCCAGGAGGTCTATGGCATGCACAACAACCTGGACCCGGCCGGGACGCTCGCGGTGCGGGCCGGGCCGACCAGCGCGGCGGCCGACAAGATCCACATCCTCGTCGAGGGCAAGGGCGGCCATGCCGCCAAGCCGCACCTCGCTGTCGACACGGTCCTGGTCGCCGCCCAGATCATCATCGCGGTGCAATCCGTGGTGGCGCGCAACATCGACCCGCTGGGCAGCGCCGTCGTGTCGATCTGCGCCTTCAATGCCGGCCATGCCAACAATGTCATCCCGCAGACGGCGGAACTGCTCGGCACGGTGCGCACGCTCACCAAGGACATCCAGGCCCTGGTCGAGCAGCGGCTGCGGCAGGTGGTCGAGATGACCGCCGAAAGCTACGGCGCCAGGGCGACCTTCACCTATACCTATGGCTGCCCGATGGTGGTGAACCACGCCGCCGAGGCCGAGCATGCCGCGGCGGTGGCCGCCTCCATCGTCGGCGAGGCCCTCGTGCGCCGCGACAAGCCGCCGACCATGGGCGCGGAGGATTTCTCCTTCATGCTGGAGGAGCGGCCCGGCTGCATGATCGGCATCGGCCAGGGCGGGGCGTTCGGCGTCCATCATCCCGCCTATGACTTCAACGACGAGATCCTGCCCATCGGCATGAGCTACTGGGCCCGCCTCGTCGAAACCCGCATGCCGGCCTGACCGCCCGCCACCGGAGGCCAAGGTGCCGATCGTCAACCGCATCGCCGCATTGCACGAGGAGGCCGCCGGCTGGCGGCAGGATTTCCATCGCCATCCCGAGCTCGGCTTCGACCTGCCCCGCACGTCGGCCATCGTCGCCGACCGCCTCCGGGACTTCGGCTGCGACGCGGTGATCACCGGCATCGGCCGCTCGGGCGTCGTCGGCATCATCCGTGGCGCGCGGACGACCTCGGGACGGGTGGTCGGACTGCGGGCCGACATGGACGCGCTGCCCATCCACGAGTCCACCGGCGCAGACCATGCCTCGACAGTGGCGGGAAAGATGCATGCCTGCGGCCATGACGGGCACATGGCCATGCTGCTGGGCGCGGCGAAATATCTCGCCGAGACGCGCAATTTCGATGGCACCGCCGTGCTGATCTTCCAGCCCGACGAGGAGGGGGGCCACGGCGCCCGCGCCATGATCGCCGACGACCTGATGGACCGGTTCGGCATCCACGAGGTCTATGGCATGCACAACAGCCAGGACCCGGTCGGCACGATCTCGGTGATCTCCGGCGCCGCCAGCGCCGCCGTCGACTGGATCCACATCGCCATCGAAGGCAAGGGCAGCCACGCGGCGCGGCCGCATCTGGCCGTCGACACCGTCCTCGTCGCGGCCCATATCATCGCCGCTGTCCAGTCCATCGCGGCGCGCAACGTTGATCCGCTCGCCAATGCCGTCGTCTCGCTCTGCCATGTCGATGCGGGCGCCGCCTTCAACGTCATTCCGCAGACCGCGGTGCTGCGCGGCACGGTGCGGACGCTGTCGAAGGCGGTGCAGGACCTGGTCGAGGCGCGGCTGCACCAGATCGTCGCCGGCGTCGCGGCGACCTTCGGCGCGAGCGCCACCCTGACCTATGACCGCGCCTGCCCGAGCGTGATGAATACCGGGCCCGAATGCGACCATGCGGCCCGCGCCGCGGCCTCGGTTCTCGGCGAGACCGGGGTCTGGCGCGACGTCGACCCGGCCATGGGCGGCGAGGATTTCGCCTTCATGCTGGAGGAGCGGCCGGGCTGCATGATCGGCATCGGCCAGGGCGGCACCTACGGCCTGCACCACCCCTCCTACGATTTCAACGACGCGATCCTGCCCATCGGCATGAGCTATTGGGCGAGGCTCGTCGAAACCCGCCTGCCGAGCTGATAGAAGGGCCGCAAGGCCACCGCCCTTTCCGGAGAATGACCATGCCCATCAACAACCGCATCGCCTCCCTCCACGACGAGGTGACCGCCTGGCGCCGCGACCTGCACGAGAACCCCGAGTTGATGTTCGACGTGCACCGCACCGCCGGCATCGTCGCCGACAAGCTGCGCGCATTCGGCTGCGACGAGGTCGTCACCGGCATCGGCCAGACCGGCGTCGTCGGCATCATCAAGGGCCGCAACACCGGCTCGGGCAAGGTGATCGGGCTGCGCGCCGACATGGACGCGCTGCCGCTCAGCGAGATCACCGGCCTGCCGCATGCCTCCAAGGTGCCGGGGAAGATGCATGCCTGCGGCCATGACGGCCACACGGCGATGCTGCTGGGCGCGGCCAAGTACCTCGCCGAGACGCGCAATTTCGACGGCACGGTGGCGGTCATCTTCCAGCCGGCGGAAGAGGGCGGCGGCGGCGGCCGCGAGATGGTCAATGACGGGATGATGGACCGTTTCGGCATCCAGGAGGTCTATGGCATGCACAATGCGCCGGGCCTGCCGGTGGGCAAGTTCGCCCTGCGCGCCGGCCCGCTCATGGCCGCGGCCGACCGCATCCAGATCGATGTCGAGGGCAAGGGCGGCCATGCCGCCCGCCCGCACCAGTCGATCGACACGATCCTCATCGCCTCGCAGATCGTCAACGCGGTGCAGTCGATCGTCTCGCGCAATGTCGACCCGCTCGGCAATGCGGTCGTCTCCATCTGCGCCTTCAATGCCGGCTTCACCGACAATGTCATCCCGCAGACGGCGACGCTGCTCGGCACGGTGCGCACGCTCACCCCTGAGATGCGCGATCTCGTCGAGAAGCGGCTGCACACCGTCGTCGAGGGCACCGCGACCGTCTATGGCGGCACCGCCAAGCTCACCTATTTCCGCGACTATCCGGTGACCCGGAACCATGCCGAGAACGCCGTCTTCGCCGGTGATGCCGCCGCCGCGGTGGTCGGCGACGAGGGTGTCAACCGCGACACCGTGCCGGTGATGGGCGGCGAGGACTTCTCCTTCATGCTGGAGGCCCGCCCCGGCGCCTTCATCTTCATCGGCCAGGGCGACACCGCCTCCGTCCATCACCCCGCCTATGACTTCAACGACGAGATCATCCCCATCGGCATGAGCTACTGGGCCAAGCTCGTCGAGAGCCGCCTCACGGCCTGATCCCCATTCCCGGCGCGGCCCTCGTCCGCGCCGGCCTTCCCTCTGCGCAGGACCACCGACATGCCCATCGTCAACCGCATCGCCGCCCTCCACGAGGAGGTCACCGCCTGGCGCCGCGACATCCACGCATATCCGGAGCTGCAGTTCGACGTGCACCGCACCGCCGGGATCGTCGCCGACAAGCTGAGGGCGTTCGGCTGCGACGAGGTCATCACCGGCATCGGCCGCACCGGCGTCGTCGGAATCATTCGCGGCCGAACCGACAGATCGGGCAAGGTGGTGGGCCTGCGCGCCGACATGGACGCGCTGCCGCTGACCGAGATCACCGGCCTGCCGCATGCCTCGAAGGTGCCGGGGAAGATGCATGCCTGCGGCCATGACGGCCACACGGCCATGCTGCTCGGCGCCGCCAAATACCTCGCCGAGACGCGCAACTTCGACGGCACCGTCGCGGTCATCTTCCAGCCGGCGGAGGAGGGCGAGAAGGGCGGCGAGGCCATGGTGCTCGACGGCATGATGGAGCGCTTCGGCATCCAGGAGGTCTATGGCATGCACAATGCGCCGGGCCTGCCCGTCGGCCATTTTGCCATCCGTCCGGGGCCGATGCTGGCGGCGGTCGACAATTTCCGCATCCATGTCGAGGGCAAGGGCGGCCATGCCGCCAAGCCGCATCTGGCGGTCGACACGATCCTTGCCGGCGCGCATATCGTGGCGGCGGTGCAGTCGATCGTGGCGCGCAATGTCGACCCGCTGAAGAGCGCCGTTATCTCCATCTGCGCCTTCAATGCCGGGTTCGCCAACAATGTCATTCCGCAGACGGCGGAGCTGCGCGGCACGGCGCGCACCCATGACGCAGAGGTGCGCGACCTGATCGAGGTCCGGCTGCGGGAGGTCGTCGAGAAGACCGCCGCCGCCTTCGGCGCCACGGCCAGGGTGGAGCATGTGCGGGTGGTGCCGGCCACCGTCAACGATCCCGCTTATACGCCGCATGCGGTCGCCGCGGCGGCCGCCGTGGTCGGCGACAAGGCGGTGAACGACGACGCGCCGCAGATCATGGGCGGCGAGGATTTCTCCTACATGCTCGAGGCGCGGCCCGGCGCCTTCATCTTCATCGGCCAGGGCGACACCGCCTCCGTGCATCACCCCGCCTATGATTTCAACGACGAGATCATCCCGCTCGGCATGAGCTACTGGGCGAAGCTGGTCGAGAACCGCATGCCGGCGTGACCCCAGGCGTCCGGCCAGCCCCTCGCCTCCGCGCGCGTGCCGCGCTAGCCTCCCGCTTTCGCCTGCCCTTCGGAGATTTCCATGCCCGTCATCAACCGCGTTGCCGACCTCCACGACGAGATCACCGCCTGGCGCCGTGACTTCCACGAAAATCCGGAGCTGCTCTACGACGTGCACCGCACTGCCGGCATCGTCGCGGAGAAACTGAAGGCCTTCGGCTGCGACGAGGTCGTCCCCGGCATCGGCCAGACCGGCGTCGTCGCCGTCATCAAGGGGCGCAAGAGCGGCTCGGGCAAGGTCATCGGCCTGCGCGCCGACATGGACGCGCTCCCCATCGAGGAAGCCACCGACCTGCCCTACAAGTCCAAGGTGCCGGGCAAGATGCACGCCTGCGGCCATGACGGCCACACCGCCATGCTGCTCGGCGCGGCGAAGTACCTCGCCGAGACGCGCAATTTCGACGGCACGGCGGTGGTCATCTTCCAGCCGGCGGAAGAGGGAGGCGGCGGCGGCGACGCCATGGTCAAGGACGGCCTGATGACCCGCTGGAACATCCAGGAGGTCTATGGCCTGCACAACATGCCGGGCATTCCCGTCGGCACGTTCGCCGTGCGCAAGGGCCCGGCCATGGCGGCGGCGGACCGCTTCATCATCGACATCGAGGGCAAGGGCGGCCATGGCGCCATGCCGCATCTGTGCGTCGATCCGGTCCAGGCGGGCTTTGCCATCGGGCTGGCCATGCAGACCATCGTGGCGCGCAATGTCGATCCGATCGAGAGCGCCGTGGTCTCCATCACCTCGGTCAAGGCCGGCGAGGCCTTCAACGTCATCCCGCAGACCCTGCGCATGCTCGGCACGGTGCGCACCTTCAAGCCGGAGATCCAGGATCTGGTGGAGGCGCGGATGAAGGAGCTGGTGGTGAATGTCGCCAAGGGCATGGGCTGCGTCGCGACGGTCGACTACCTGCGCGGCTATCCCGTCACCTTCAACCATGCCGACCAGACCGACTTCGCCGTCAAGGTGGCGCAGTCCGTCGTCGGCGCCGACAAGGTCGATCCCAACACGCCGCCGCTGATGGGCGCCGAGGACTTCTCCTACATGCTCAACGAGCGGCCGGGCAGCTACATCTTCCTCGGCAATGGCGACACCGCCGCCTGCCACCACCCCGCCTACAATTTCGACGACGCCGCGATCCCGGTGGGCACCAGCTACCTCGCCAAGCTCGTCGAAGCGGCCATGCCGGCGTGAGCGGGACCATGACCGCAAACCCCGTCGCGCTCGGCATTGTCGGCGCCGGCATCATGGGCGAGCGCCTGCTCGGCGCCGCCCTGTCCCAGGCGGCCGATGTCGTCGGCATTACCGGCATCTGGGACCCCTCGGCGGAAGCCATGGCGCGCATGGGCGCGGCCTTTCCGGGCGTGCCGCGCCTTGCCGATGCGGCGGCGGTGATCGCCGCCTGCGACGCGCTCTATATCGCCTCGCCGCCGTCGTCGCACCTCGCCCATGCCCGGGCGGCTCTGGCAGCCGGAAAAGCCGTGTTCTGCGAAAAGCCGCTGGCGGTGGATGTCGCCGATGCCCGCGCCTTCGTCGCCGAGGCGGGCGCCAGGGGCGCCGTCAACTTCCCCTTTGCCTCCTCCTTCGGGGTGGCGACCCTGCAGCGCTGGATCGCCGAGGGCGCGGTCGGCACCGCGCGCCAGATCACCATCGAGGTCGCCTTCGCCACCTGGCCGCGCTCCTGGCAGAGGGACGCGGCGGGCTGGCTGGACGGGAGGGCGCAAGGCGGCTTCACCCGCGAGGTGGTGTCGCATTTCCTCTTCCTGTCCCGCCGGCTCGGCGGGCCGCTGGCGGGCCTGAAGGCGACGGCGGAGTATCCGGAGGCGGGGAAGTCCGAGCGCCGCATCGCCGCGACGCTGACCGCGGGCGGCCTGCCGGTGACGCTCACGGGCAGCGTCGGCACGACCGAGAAGGACGACCACAACATCTGGATGATCGCCGGCGATGCGGGCGCCGTCCGGCTGCGCGACTGGTCGATCGCCGAGCGGCGGATGGCGGACGGCTCCTGGCAGCCCGACCCGGAGGCGCTGCCCAACGAGAAGATGCGGCCGCTGGTGCTGCGCCGGCAGCTCGAAGGCGTCGCGGCGCTGGTCCGCGGCCAACCGCACCACCTCGCGACGCTGGCCGAGGCGCTGGAGGTGCAGGAGGTGGTGGAGGCGATCCTGAAGGGGTGATTCTGGGAAGAGGAAGAGCCCTCCCTTACCCTCCCCGCCCCCGCGGGCAGGGAGACCACGACGCCGCGCCACTGCCTCACCGATCCGCCAGGCCCAACCCATCGATAGTCCAGGGAGGCCGAAGTCTCCCTCCCTGCGACAGCGGGGAGGGTAAGGGTGAGGCCTTCGGCAGTCTCGGTCGCTGCCGAGGCCCGCTGTGCCCCTCAGAACCGCAGCGCCGTTGACCGCCACCATGGCAGTTCCATGATAGCCACCAACCCTTCCGTCATGGCCGGGCTTGTCCCGGCCATCCACGACTTGAACACGCGGCTTAAGGCAAAATTCGTGGATGCCCGGGACAAGCCCGGGCATGACGGGTGAGGTTCGGTCGGGAGAACCGCGACGGGCGATCACCTTTCCGGCAGCGAGCCTCGAAGGTCGCACTTGGCTGATGCAGGGCGCCCGCCCCTACCTCTTCCCATCCTCCAGGATCATCCGCGCGCCCTTCTCGGCGATCATCAGCGTCGGCGTGTTGGTATTGCCGGAGGTGATGGTCGGCATGACGGACGCATCCGCCACCCTGAGCCCCTCCACCCCGATGACGCGCAGGCGCTCGTCCACCACCGCCAGCGGGTCGGAGGCGAGGCCCATCTTCGCGGTGCCGACGGGATGGAAGATGGTGGTGCCGATGTCGCCGGCGGCCTTCGCCAGGCTCTCGACATCGTCGCCGATCACCGGGCCGGGGAGATATTCCTGCGGACGATAGGGCGCCAGCGCCGCCTGGCCCATCAGCCGCCGTGTGACGCGCAGCGAATCCGCCGCCACCTGCCGGTCCTCGTCGGTAGCGAGATAGTTCGGCGCGATGAGGGGCTTGTCGGCCGGATCGGCGGAGCGGATGTGGACGGAGCCACGCGAGGTCGGCCTGAGATTGCAGGGCGCGACCGTCACGGCGGGGAAGCGGTGCAGCGGGTCGCCGAACTTGTCGAGCGACAAGGGCTGGACGTGGAACTGGATGTTGGCCCGTTCCTGGGCGGGATCGGAGCGGGTGAAGATGCCGAGCTGGCTCGGCGCCATGGTCAGCGGGCCGGTGCGGCGGAGGAGATATTCGAGCCCCATCAGGCCGCGCTTGAACAGGTTGTGGTAGGTCTCGTTCAGCGTCTTGATGCCGTCGACCCTGTAGATGGCGCGGATCTGCAGGTGGTCCTGCAGATTGCCGCCGACGCCGGGCTTCTCCTTCACCACGGGGATGCCGTGGCGGGCCAGCACCTCGCCATGGCCAATGCCGGAGAGTTCGAGGATCTGCGTCGAGCCGATGGAACCGGCGGTGAGCACGACCTCGCCGCGACAGCGGGCGACGACGCTCTCGCCGCCCTGGCGGAACTGCACCCCCGTCACCCGGCCGTTCTCCACGATCACCTTCTCCACCAGCACGCCGGAGAGGAGATCGAGATTGTCGCGGGCGTCGATGACCGGCTTCAGGAAGCCGCGGGCCGCCGACCAGCGCAGGCCCTTCTTCTGGTTGACGTGGAAATAGGCGGTGCCCTCGTTGTCGCCGGTGTTGAAATCGTCGAGGGGGCGGACGCCCATCTGCACCGCCGCCTCGCGCACCTTGTCGAGCAGGTCCCAGCGCACGCGCGGCGCCTCCACCCGCCATTCGCCGCCGGCGCCGTGGTGCTCGCCCTCCCCGAGGAAATGATCCTCGAGCCTGCGGAAGACCGGCCGGACATCGTCCCAGCCCCAGCCGGCGAGGCCGAGCTGGCGCCAATGGTCATAGTCGGCGCTCTGGCCGCGCATGGTGATCATGGCGTTGATGGCGGAGGAGCCGCCGATCACCTTGCCGCGTGGATAGATCAGCGAGCGGCCGTTGAGGCCGGCCTCCGCCTCGGTCCTGAACATCCAGTCGGCGCGCGGATTGCCGATGGCGAAGAGATAGCCGACGGGAATGTGGAACCAGATCCAGTCATCCTTGCCGCCGGCCTCCAGCAGCAGGACCCGGTTCCTGGGATCGGCGGAGAGGCGGTTGGCCATGAGGCAGCCGGCCGTGCCGGCGCCGCAGACGATATAGTCCCACTCACCCTCGATGGTGCGGGCCATGGCTCCCCTCCGGCACTGTCGCGCGGGCTCTCGACGGCGGCCCTTCGACCGATCCATCGCGCGCGGCGTGGCGAAGGTCAATCGGGACGGAGGGGGGAGCCGGTATGGCTGCGACCGGCCTTCGATGATCCTGCTGCCGGGCGTAGACTCCACGGAACCGCAAAGCTGCAACCCGCCCCCTCGCGCGTGCCCCATTCCCTGCCGGCGCCGGGCGCGCTAGCCTCCCGTCCAAATCGTTTGAAAAGAAGAGGACACGTCCATGCATATCCTGATCATCGGCGCCGCCGGCATGGTCGGCCGCAAGCTCACCGAGAAGCTCGTCCGCGACGGCGCGCTCGGCGGCAAGGCGATCACGGAATTCTCCCTCGTCGACGTGGTGGCCCCCCAGAAGCCCGCCGGCTTTGCCGGCAAGGTGACGAGCTGGGCCGTCGACATCTCCTTCCCCAACACCGCGGGGCCGATGGTCGCCGGACGGCCGGACGTCATCTTCCATCTCGCCGCCATCGTCTCCGGCGAGGCCGAGGTCGATTTCGACAAGGGCTACCGCATCAATCTCGACGGCACGCGGCAGATCTACGAGGCGATCCGCCAGGAAGGCGTCAAGGCGCCCTACCATCCGCGCGTCGTCTTCACCTCCTCCATCGCCGTCTATGGCGCGCCGTTCCACGAATTCATCGAGGACGAGTTCTTCCACACGCCGCTGACCAGCTACGGCACGCAGAAGTCGATCGGCGAGCTCCTGCTCACCGACTATTCGCGCAAGGGCTTCTTCGACGGCGTCGGCATCCGCCTGCCGACCATCTGCGTGCGTCCGGGCAAGCCGAACAAGGCGGCCTCGGGCTTCTTCTCCAACATCATCCGCGAGCCGCTGGTGGGGATGGAGGCCGTGCTACCGGTGGGCGACGACGTCGTCCACACCCATGCGAGCCCGCGCTCTGCCGTCGGCTTCCTCATCCATGCCGCGACCATGGACACCGCCCAGCTCGGCTGGCGGCGCAACCTCTCCATGCCCGGCGTGGTGGCGACGGTGGGCGAACAGCTCGAGGCCCTGCGCAAGATCGGCGGCGAGAAGGCCCTGAAGCTCGTGCGCCGCGAACCGGACGACCTCATCATCCGCATCGTCTCCGGCTGGTCGCAGCGCTTCAACGCCAAGCGCGCGGCCGAACTCGGTTTCAGGGCGGAGACGAGCTTCGAGGAGATCGTCCGTGCCCATGTCGAGGACGAGCTCGGGGGCAAGGTCGCCTGAGGGCATGCGCTTCCCCACCCCGCTCGTCCCCGGCCGCCTCGTCCAGCGCTACAAGCGCTTTCTGGCCGACGTGATCCTCGACAGCGGCGAGGCCATTACCGCCCATTGCGCCAATCCCGGCGCGATGCTTGGGCTGAACGCGCCGGGCAACCGCGTCTGGCTGTCGCGCGCGGACAATCCGGCGCGCAAGCTCCCCTGGTCGTGGGAACTGGTGGAGGCGGATTTCGGCGCGGGGCCGGAACTGGTCGGCATCAACACCGCCCATCCCAATGCGCTGGTCGCGGAGGCGATCGGCGCCGGGACCATCCCCGCCCTCGCCGGCTACGCGGCGCTGTGGCGGGAGGTCGCCTACGGCAGGGCGAGCCGCGTCGACATGATGCTGACGGCCGAGGGACGGCCGCCCTGCTATGTCGAGGTGAAGAACGTCCACCTGATGCGTGCACCCGGCCTCGCCGAATTCCCCGATTCGGTGACGGCGCGCGGGGCGAAGCATCTCGACGAACTCGGCGACATGGTGGAGGCCGGTCACCGGGCGGTGATGGTGTTCCTCATCCAGTACGGGGCTGCCGGGCGCTTTTCCCTCGCCCGCGACATCGACCCCGCCTATGGCAGGGCCTTCGACCGGGCGCGGGCGCGCGGCGTCGAGATGCTGGCGTGGCGTTGCCGGCTCAGCCCCGAGGCCATCGTGGTGGACGAGGCGGTGGAGATCGTCGCTTAAGCGCACCCGCCTGATCGGCGGGCTTGTCCCCGCCGTCGCGCTCTTCCATGAAGGGGCCATGATGGGCCCGGGCCGCCGGGACGACGGGAGCGATGGCATGAGCGTGAAACCGGGCTGGCAGGGCCGCTTCTTCGAGGATTTCGCCATCGGCGACGTCTACAAGCACCCGCTCGGGCGGACCGTGACGCAGGCCGACAATATCTGGTTCACGCTTTTGACCCAGAACACCGCGCACCCGCATTTCGACGCGAACTATGCGGCCCATACCGGCTTCGGCAAGCCGCTGGTCAATTCCTGCTTCACCATCGCGCTGGTCACCGGGCAGTCGGTGACCGACATCAGCCAGAACGTCTTCGCCAATCTCGGCTGGGACGAGGTGCGCCTGCCGGCCCCGGTCTACGAGGGCGACACGATCTATTCGGAGAGCGAGGTGCTGGAAAAGCGCGATTCGGGCTCGCGGCCGGAGGTCGGCATCCTCACCGTGCGCACCAAGGGCTATACCCAGGCCGGCGACGTGGTGATCACCTTCAAGCGCACGGTGATGGTCTATCGGCGGGGACAGGGCCCGGGGGGCAAGCACCGTCCCGAACCGAAGGGGTGAGGCGGGGCGCGGCGAAGAGCGCGTCCCAGCCGAGTTGTCAGCGGGAACCTCCCCCCGTCATGCCCGGCCTTGGGCCGGGCATCCACGAATTTTCTTCCCAAGGACGGTGTTCAAGTCGTGGATGGCCGGGACAAGCCCGGCCATGACGCCGAATGGGGCGGCGAACTCTCCTGGGGCGGACAGCGATGCCCTCACGCCTTCTTCAGGAACTCCGTCCGCAGCACCAGGCCCTTGACCTTGTCGACGCTGCATTCGACCTCCTGCGGGTCGGCGGTGAGGCGGATGGCCTTCACCCGCGCGCCGCGCTTCAGGGTCACAGACGTGCCCTTGACCTTGAGGTCCTTGATCAGGGTCACGCTGTCGCCATCGGCGAGGATCGTCCCGTTGGAATCCCTGGCATCCATCGCACTAGTCCTTCGTCTCTGCCGGGGGATAGGGGTGGTGGCCGCCGCGCCAGTCGGCGACGTCGTCGGCACCGAGATAGACGGGACCGACCGGGACCTTGCCGGCGCCGCCGGGAATGTCGAGCACATAGGTCGGCTGGGCGAGGCCGGAGAGCCCCCCGCGCAACTGCGCCATCAGCGCCTGGCCCTCGGCGATGGACAGGCGGAAATGGGCGGTGCCGGGGGCCATGTCGGGATGGTGCAGGTAATAGGGCTTCACCCGGTTGGCGAGGAAGGCGCGCATGAGATCCGCGAGGGTCTCGGCATCATCGTTGACGCCGCGCAGCAGCACGGACTGGCTGACCAGGGCAATGCCGGCATCGGCGAGGCGGGCCAGGGCCTGTTCGGCGGCGGGCGTGAACTCACGGGCGTGATTGGCGTGGACGGCCACATAGACCGCCTTGCCGGCTGCGCGCAGGGCCCGGGCGAAATCGGCGGTGACGCGGTCGGGGGCGACGATCGGCACGCGGGTATGCCAGCGGATGACCTTGACATGGGGGATGGCGGCCAGCGCCCGGGTCAGGGCGCGTGCCCGCCGTGCCGAGAGCACGAAGGGATCGCCGCCGGTGAGGATGACCTCGAAGATCTCCGGCCGCGCCGCGATATAGGCGATGGCGGCGGCGAGTTCGGCGTCGTCCAGCGCGCCCCTGCCCTCGGGGCCGACCATCTCGCGGCGGAAACAGAAGCGGCAATAGACCGGGCAGACATGGACGATCTTCAGCAGGACGCGGTCCGGATAGCGGTGGACGATGCCCGTGACGGGTGAATGGGCCTCGTCGCCGATGGGGTCGGCCAGCTCCTCGGGCCGGGTGTCGAGTTCGCGGGGATCGGGCAGGAACTGCCGCGCGATCGGGTCGGCGGCGGCGGCCGGCCCGGAGGGCATCAGCGCGGCCATGGCGGGGGGCACCGCGACAGCATAGCGCTCCCCCACTTTCGCCGCATCGGGGCCGGCGGCGGGCGCCAGCAGGCCGGCCGCGACGAGGTCGGCCGCCGTGCGCAGGGTGCGGTCGGGTCGGTTCATGGCGGCCTCATGGTCCCTGGCGCGGGGAAAGGCAAGGGCCAAGGCCCGGATCGGGATGCCGGCGCCAGCCAGCGGCGCCGCTCCCGGCTGTTCACCGCTTTCGCGAAAAAGGCCGGGGGCGACGCCGATCCGTCCTCCGTCGGGCTTGCCGGCAAAGAGCCTTTGGATTAGGGGGTTTTGCCTCTGCCGCGGCCCCTGACCCGGCGCCTGACTGCATGGCATCCAAAGGCGCGCATAAGCGTCGTGACGCGGACCCTTGAGGGGAGAACTGCCTTGGCCGAAACCGGTACCTGGAACAAGGCCCATGGGGCCGAAGCCTTCGGCTTTTCGGGGCTGAAGGCCCTGCACTGGAACTATCTCGAACCGCAGCTGGTCGAGGAATCGATCGCCCGCGGCGAGGCCAAGCTCTCTGCCGGCGGTCCGCTGGTCGCCGAGACCGGCCAGCACACCGGCCGCTCGCCCAAGGACAAGTTCGTCGTCCGCGATGCCACCACCCACTCCACCGTCTGGTGGGACAATAACGGCGCCATCTCGCCGGCGGCCTTCGATCTCCTCATGGCCGACATGCTGGCGCATGCCAAGGGCCGCGAACTCTTCGTCCAGGACCTCTATGGCGGCGCCGATCCGGCGACGCGGCTGAAGACCCGCGTCTTCACCGAATATGCCTGGCACAACCTGTTCATCCGCAACCTGCTGATCCGCCCGAAGCGCGAGGACCTCGCCGCCTTCGTGCCGGACATGACCATCGTCGACCTGCCGTCCTTCCGCGCCGACCCGGCGAAATACGGCGTGCGTAGCGAAACGGTGATTGCCTGCGACTTCACCCGCAAGATCGTGCTGATCGCCGGGACCTCCTATGCCGGCGAGATGAAGAAGAGCGTTTTCACCATGCTCAACTTCCTCCTGCCGCCGCAGAACGTCATGCCGATGCATTGCTCGGCCAATGTCTCGCCCCAGGGCGAGGTGGCCGTCTTCTTCGGCCTGTCCGGCACCGGCAAGACGACGCTGTCGGCCGATGCCTCGCGCACCCTCATCGGCGACGATGAGCACGGCTGGGGCCGTGACGGCGTCTTCAACTTCGAGGGCGGCTGCTATGCCAAGGCGATCAAGCTGTCGCGCGAGGCCGAGCCGGAGATCTTTGCCACTTCCGAGCGCTTCGGCTCGGTGATGGAGAACGTGGTCATCGATCCCGTCTCGCGCATCCCCGACTTCGACGACGGCTCGAAGACCGAGAACACCCGCATCGCCTATCCGCTGCACTTCATCGCCAATGCCTCGGAGACCGGCCGTGCCGGCCATCCGAAGAACATCGTCATGCTGACGGCCGATGCCTTCGGCGTCATGCCGCCCATCGCCAAGCTGACCCCGGCAGAGGCGATGTACCACTTCCTCTCCGGCTTCACCGCCAAGGTCGCCGGCACGGAGAAGGGAGTCACCGAGCCGCAGCCGACCTTCTCGACCTGTTTCGGTGCGCCCTTCATGCCGCGCCACCCGTCGGAATATGGCAACCTCTTGCGCGAGCTCATCGCCAAGCACCATGTCGACTGCTGGCTGGTGAACACCGGCTGGACCGGCGGCAAGCATGGCGTCGGCCGGCGCATGCCGATCTCGATCACCCGCCTCTTGCTGCGCTCGGCCCTCGACGGCTCGCTCAACCGCGCCGATTTCCGCCGCGACCCCTATTTCGGCTTCGCGGTGCCGACCTCGGTGCCGGGCGTGCCGCCGCACATGCTCTATCCGATCAAGACCTGGCGCGACAAAGCCGAGTTCGACGCCACGGCGCGCAAGCTCGTGCAGATGTTCCAGGACAATTTCGCCAAGTTCGAGCCCTATGTGGATGCCGATGTGAAGGCGGCGGCTCCCGCGGTGCAGCTCGCGGCGGAGTAAGGGGTCTCACATCATCGGCATTTGGAAAAGCCCGGCCGGCGTGCCGGGCTTTTTCGTTGGGGGATGCCCTGCACCCGCCGAGTGCGTCCCGCGAGGCTCGCCCCGGTGCAGGCCTCAGCCGCGCGGCGCGGCCGGAGGTGCGGCGGCCGGTGCCGGGGC
>NZ_JALHMP010000032.1 GCF_022843985.1 Phreatobacter sp.
CGCCGCCCCACCGGCCGGGCTCCCCGGCCGCTCGCGCGAGGCGCCGGTGGCGGTGCCCTTCCTGTCGGCCCGGCGGCTCACCGGCGAGGGCTCGCAGAAGGAGACCTATCATGTCGAGTTCGACCTCGGCGCCGCCGGCCTCGACTATGTCGCGGGCGACGCCCTTGGTATCTACCCGACCAATGACCTGGGTCTCGTCGACCAGATCATCGCCATGCTGGGGGCCTCCCACGTCACGCCGGTGCGCGGCCGGACGCTGCGCGCCGTTCTCGCCGACGAGGTGTCGCTGGCACCGGCACCCGACGGCCTGTTCGAGCTGATCTCCTTCCTCACCGGGGGCGACCAGCGCCGGAAGGCCAGGGCCCTCGCCCGCGGCGAGGACCCGGACGGCGATGCGGAGGGGCTGGATGTTCTTGCCGTCCTGACCAAATTCGCGGGGGTCAGGCCCCACCCGGAGGCCTTCGTGGAGGCGCTGGAGCCGTTGCAGCCGCGCCTCTATTCGATCTCCTCCTCGCCCAAGGCCGAACCCGGCCTGGTCTCCCTCACCGTCGACGCGGTGCGCTACGTCATCGGCAAGCGCCGGCGGCTTGGCGTCGCCTCCACCTTTCTCGGCGAACGTGCCGCGCCCGGTGCCGCCGTCAGGGTCTATGTCCAGCGCGCCCATGGCTTCGCCCTGCCGGCGGACCCGGCCGTGCCGGTGGTGATGGTCGGTCCGGGCACCGGCATCGCGCCGTTCCGCGCCTTCCTGCAGGACCGGGCGGCGGACAAGGCGCCAGGACCGAACTGGCTCTTCTACGGCCACCAGCGGCAGGCCACCGACTTCTTCTATGCCGACGAACTCGCGGCGCTGAAGGCCTCCGGCGTGCTGACGCGCCTGTCGCTCGCCTGGTCGCGTGACGGCAGCGACAAGGTCTATGTGCAGGACCGGATGCGCGAGACCGGCGCGGAACTCTGGCGCTGGCTCGACCAGGGCGGGCATTTCTACATCTGCGGCGATGCCAAGCGGATGGCCAAGGACGTCGAGGCGGCGCTGGTCGACGTCATCGCAACCCATGGCGGCCGCAGCCCGGAGGCGGCGGTAGCCTATGTCCAGGCGATGAAGAAGGCGGGACGCTACCAGGCCGACGTCTATTGAAGCGGCGGGCCGAAACCGGGCCTTGCCTTGACAAGGCGGCATCGACCTGTCACATCCGCCGCAACCAGCCGTCGGCGACGCGGCGGGCGTAAGCCCTCTGTCCCCAAGGCACGACCCGATCCAACGACCTTCCGCGAGGACTTGCCATGGCCAAAGCCGCCACCATCAAGATCAAGCTGATCTCGACCGCCGACACCGGCTACTTCTACACCGCGAAGAAGAACTCGCGCACCATGACCGACAAGCTGTCGATGAAGAAGTACGACCCGGTTGCGCGCAAGCACGTCGAGTTCAAGGAAGCCAAGATCAAGTGATTGTCACGGTCGGCATGGCCGATCGGTGACTGGAACGGCCCCTTCGGGGGCCGTTTTTCGTTTGGTGACCATCAGGTTGGCAACGAGGTGGCCGGCCGGGCCAACGGCAAAACGGAGAGGCCATCCGCGCCGAACCCGACCGGCCTGCCCCACGGTCCCAGGAGATGCGGCGGACCTGAGTGCACGCAGGGTGTCGACCAGGCCGACGCCGATGTCCCACAGAGGAGATCGCAGCCTGATCTGGCAGAACCCTAGAGTCCGGGCGGGGCAGCGACAATATCGGCGGACAGGATCGGCCGATAAACCGTTCCTTAACCTCAACAAACGCGGTTTACCGGCACGGTAAACGCTGCCAGCCTCAGGCGGCGTCGAGGACGACGCGGTTGCGGCCGTCGCGCTTGGCGCGATAGAGCGCCTGGTCGGCGCGCTTGAGGATGACGTCGGGATCGGCGTCACTGCCCTGGCGCTGGGCCATGCCGATGGAGACGGTCACGTCGATGGCGCGGGCGCCCTTGTGCACCGGGAAGGGATCGCCGGCCACACGGCTGCGGATCCGTTCGGCGACGATGGAGGCGACGCCGGCATCCGTGTCCGGCATGATGACAACGAATTCCTCGCC
Organism: Phreatobacter sp.; assembly: GCF_022843985.1. Taxonomy (GTDB): domain Bacteria; phylum Pseudomonadota; class Alphaproteobacteria; order Rhizobiales; family Phreatobacteraceae; genus Phreatobacter. The sequence continues at coordinate 2,069 of NZ_JALHMP010000032.1, forward strand.
GCCGAGGCGGCAGACCAGGTCGATGCCGCGCACGCTCTTGCGCAACCGCTGGGCGAATTCGCGCAGCACCTCGTCGCCCGCGTCATGGCCGTATGTGTCGTTGACCGCCTTGAAATAGTCGATGTCGAGCACGAGGACCGACAGCGGCTTGCCGCGGATCGAGGCCTGTTCGACGAGGGTGCCGAGATGGCTTTCCATGTAGCGCCGGTTGTGCAGCCCGGTGAGCCCGTCGGTGATGGCCATTTCCATCGACTGCTGGACATTGTCCCTGAGGCGCGCGGTGTAGCGCTTCTTGCGCACCTGGGTGCGCACGCGGGCCGCCATCTCATTCCGGTCGATGGGGCGCATGAGATAGTCATTGGCGCCGATATCGAGGCTGCGCAACAGCCGCGCATCGTCCTCGGGCTCGGCGACGACGAGGATCGGCAGGCCACGCGTCCGGTCGAGCGTACGGAGCTGGGAGCAGAGCCGCAGTGGGTCGAATTCGGTCAGGCCGAGGGAGACCATGACGAGGTCGTAGTCGTTCTCGGCGGCCTTGAAAAGAGCCTCCTGGGGCCGCGTCTCGACCTCGACCTGATGCTGGTTACGCAAGGCCTGGACGATCCGCTCATGGGACGAGGCGCGGTCATCGACCACGAGGATGCGGCCGTTCAGTCCGGTTTCGGCGGCGGCCTCCGACAGGGCGTCGCGCATGCCGATCTCGCGCGAGGTGACGGCGCGCATGCGCAGCTCGTCCTGCATCATCTTGAGCCGGACGAGGGAGCGCACCCGTGTCACCAGGGCGAAATCGTTGACAGGCTTGGTGAGGAAATCGTCGGCGCCCGCCTCAAGGCCCTGGACCCGGTCGGCTGGCTGGTCCAGCGCCGTGACCATGATAACGGGAATGTGGTGGGTCGCCGGATTGGCCTTGAGCCGACGGCAGGCCTCGAAACCGTCCATGCCCGGCATCATCACGTCGAGCAGGACGATGTCGCACTGGGCGCGCTCGCAGATGGACAGCGCCTCCATGCCCGAACTCGCAGTGACCACGTCAAAATACTCCGCCGACAGCCGCGCTTCCAGCAGCTTCACATTGGCGAGGATGTCATCGACGACGAGGACGCGGGCGGTCATGGCTGGTCGTGTCTCCTCAGGCCGTGCCGAGAAAATGCCGGACGGTCTCGATGAATTTGGTGACGGAGATGGGCTTGGACAGATAGGCCTCGCAGCCGCCCGCCCTGATTCGTTCCTCGTCGCCCTTCATCGCGAATGCAGTGACGGCGATGACCGGAATATGCCGGATCGTCTCGTCCTCCTTGATCCAGCGCGTCACGTCGAGGCCCGAGACCTCGGGCAGCTGGATATCCATGAGGATCAGGTCGGGCCGGTGCTCGCGGGCCAGGGACAGGGCTTCGGTGCCATTGCGCGTCTGGATCGTCCGATAGCCGTTGGCTTCCAACAGATCGTGGAAGAGCTTCATGTTGAGCTCGTTGTCTTCCACGATCATGACGGTTTTCGACATCACCACTCGCATGTTCCGGATGGCCGGGGATGGTTGCCGGACCTTGACGGATGGCCCTCAAGCTAGCCCCAAATCCTTTCAAAAGGACAAACCATGACGTTGCGTCCGCAAGATCGAACCAGGGCTGCAGCCGAAGCCATGGCGGCCGAGGCCCTCGCCTTTCTCGCCGGTGACGAGGACCGGCTGCAGCGCTTCGCCTCGCTGGCCGGGATCGATCTCGGCCAGATCCGCGACATCGCCGGACAGCCGGAATTCCTCACCGCGATCATGGACCATCTGATGGGCGACGAGCCGCTGCTTCTGGCCTTCGCCGCCCATGCGGGAGTCAAGCCGGAGGCGGTGGTGCGCGCCGCCCATGTGCTCGGTGCGGGTCCGTGGGAGCGGGATTTCGCCTGATGCCAAAAGCCCCCTTGCTGAGGCCCGCCATCGCGTCCACGGTCCGCTCATGGCCGCCTTCGCCTTCTGCCGCGACTGTCTGACGGAAGCCGCCCCGGGCGCCCAGCGCTGCCAGGCCTGCGGATCGCCGCGCATCGCCCGGCATGCCGAGCTTGTCGGCCTCTCCATCGCCCATGTCGATTGCGACGCCTTCTATGCGGCGATCGAGAAGCGCGACGACCCCAGCCTGGTCGACCGGGCGGTGATCATCGGCGGCGGCCGGCGCGGCGTCGTCTCGACCTGCTGCTACGTGGCGCGCATCCATGGCGTCCGGTCCGCCATGCCGATGTTCAAGGCGCTGCAGCTCTGCCCCGAGGCCGTGGTGATCAAGCCGAACATGGAAAAGTATGTCGGCGTCGGTCGTCAGGTGCACCAGGCGATGCTGGCGCTTACCCCGCTGGTCGAGCCGCTGTCCATCGACGAGGCCTTTCTCGACCTGACCGGCACCGAGCGGCTGCACGGCGCCGCACCCGCCATGGTGCTGGCCCGTTTCGCCAGGACTGTCGAGCGGGAGATCGGCATCACCGTCTCGGTCGGGCTGTCCTACAACAAGTTCCTTGCCAAGATCGCCTCGGACATGGACAAGCCGCGCGGTTTCGCCGCCATCGGTCGCGCCGAGGCGCTGGAATTCCTCGGATCGAAGCCGGTTTCGCTGATCTGGGGGGTCGGCCGCGCCACCCAGGAGGCGCTGGAGCGGGAGGGGTTCAGGCTGATCGCCGATCTGAGGCGGCTCGATGAGGGCGACCTCATGCGCCGCTTCGGCGCCATGGGCCTGAGGCTGTCGCGGCTGAGCCGGGGCATCGACGAGCGGCGCGTCTCGCCGGACAAGGAGACGAAATCGATCTCGGCCGAGACGACGTTCGACACGGACATCCGCGACGCGCGCACCCTCGAGAAGAAGCTTTTCCTGCTGTGCGAGAAGGTCTCGGCGCGGGCGAAGGCGCAAGGATTCGCCGGCACCACGGTGACGCTGAAGCTGAAGACGGCCGACTTCAAGATCCGCACGCGCTCGCGCGCCCTGCCCTCGCCGACGCTGCTCGCCACACGCCTGTTCGAGACCGGCCGGGACATGCTGATGAAGGAGGCCGACGGCACCGCCTACCGGCTCATCGGCATCGGTCTGTCCGAGCTCACCGACCCGGGACGCGCCGATCCCGCCGACCTCGTCGACCCCTCCATCGCCCGCAGCGTCAAGGTGGAGGGTGCCGTCGACGCCCTGCGGACCCGCTTCGGCAAGGCAGCCGTGGTCAAGGGCATCACCCTCGACGACTGACGCGGTTCAGGGCCGCGTGCAGGCCGTCTCCGGCTGCCATGCGAGGCTCGCCAGCTCACCGCGCAGGGAAAAATCGCCGTAATGGATGACGAGCTGGCGCGACACGCCGTTCTCGTAGAGCTCGAAGGCGATGGAATAGACCGGGGTGGCGCTGTCGCGGCCTTCCTCGAAATAGCTGATCGTCACCGGCCAGCGGGCAAGGGCCGCGAGTTTGGGATCGCGGGCGGCGACCTCGACCTCGCCGGCGCCCGGCGCGATCCGCCGGCCGATAATCGCCGTCGCATTGTAGAGTTTCTCGCCGGTCTCGGCGCCGTCATAGACCTTCGCCTCAAGAATGGTGTGGCCCTCGCGTGCCGCCGCGACCAGACGGATGAGATGTTCGGTGGGGAAGATCGCAGCGCGGTCGATCTGCTTGTTCAGGGGGCGCGGCCGCCGGACGACGACGCTCACCGCGTCCGGCCCGCGCGTCGCGGTGCCGTCCGTCTCGACCTTGGCGGCGCCGTTCTGGCTCGACTGGGAGGTGAAGCGGAAGCCGCTGCCGTCACCTTCCTCAAAATGGGCGGTGCGGACATCCATGACGACCCGGTCTCCGTTCATGGTCAGTTCGACCACCTGGCGGAAGGAGGTCGTGAAGCCCTCGCACCGGTTGCCGCCGGTCTCGAACAGGATGCGGCCGCGGGCCTGGTCGAGGCCGCGGGCCGGCCGCCGCGGGTCGAGGCTGAGATCATAGATGGCCCGGTGCGGCGACAGGGTCGCGGGACCGGTCGCCTGGGCCTGAGCAGCGGCCGCGCCAGTTCCGACGAGGAGCAGACCGGCGACGGTTATGGCGAACGCGGTGCGGATGACGGTCATCGGGCGGGACTCCATGCGGCGACCTGCGGGACAAGACCCGAGCGCCAGCCTTCGGCATTGCACCATAGAGAGGCCGCGAGAGGGCGACAACGCGGCATGGTGGTGTCGCGTTGCCGTCCCTTGCCCCGACCGGCTCATTGGGGCAGGTTCCGCCGCACTCACCCCAGACCGAGGTTCATGATGTCCGCCATTGCTGCCCGTCTCGCCGAACTCGGAATCGTCCTGCCGAACCCCGTCGCGCCGATCGCCAATTACGTCCCCTTCGTGCGGTCGGGCACCATGCTGGTGGTCTCCGGCCAGATTTCGCTCGGCCCCGCCGGGCTGATGGCCGGCAAGCTTGGCGGCGGTGTATCCATCGAGGACGGCCAGAAGGCGGCGCGGCAATGCGCCCTGAACGTCATCGCCCAGATCCAGTCCGCGGTCGGCAATCTCGACAACGTCATCCGCATCGTCCGCCTCGGTGGCTTCATCAACTGCACGCCGGACTTCGTCGATGCGCCTAAGGTCATGAACGGAGCGTCGGACCTGATGGTCGAGGTGTTCGGGGACAAGGGGCGCCACGCCCGTTCGACGATCGGCGTCGCGGCCCTGCCCGCCAATGCCGCCGTCGAGGTCGAAGCGCTGGTCGAGATCGCGTGATGGGTGGCCGCAGCGATATCGGCTGGCTCACCGCCCGGCCCATCGCCCATCGCGGCCTGCACGGGCTGACGCCGGGAGTCATCGAGAACTGCCCGCGCGCCTTCACGGCGGCGATCGCCGGCGATTATGCCATCGAATGCGACGTGCAGCCGACCGCGGACGGCGACGCCATCGTCTTCCATGATGCGACGCTCGATCGCCTGACGCAGGCGACCGGCCGTGTCGATGCGCATGACGCGGCGGCGCTGAAGCGACTCGCCTTCAAGGCGACGGACGACCGGATGATCACCCTCGCCGAGCTCTTCGCGCTGGTCGATGGCCGGGTGCCGCTGGTGGTGGAGATCAAATCGGACTTCGACGGCAAGCTCGCCCTCACCCGCCGGGTCGCCGGGCTTGCGACCGCCTATTCCGGTCCGGTGGCGCTGATGTCCTTCGATCCCGCGCCGATCGCCTGGCTGAAGGACAACGCGCCTGATCTCGTCCGCGGGATCGTCGCGGAATCGCACTATGCCGGCGCCTATTGGGCCGGCCTGTCCCCGGCCATGCGTGCCGAACTGGCGGCTTTCGCGCATATGGAGCGCACCGATCCCGATTTCCTGTCGTGGCGGGTCGCCGACCTGCCGAGCGTCGCCACCGAGCGCTATCGCGGCTCGCTGAAGCGGCCCGTCATCTGCTGGACGGTGCGGACGGATGACGAGCGTTTGATCGCCGCCCGCCATGCGGATCAGGTGACCTTCGAGGGCTATCTCGCCTAAGCTCCCGGCCATGAGTTCCGCACCCTTCACGCTCCGCGTCGCGTCCAGCGTCGCGGATATCCCTGCCGATGTGTGGAACGCCTGCGCGGCCGGGACATCGGGGAGCGTCGATCCGTTCCTCGACCATGCCTTCTTCCTCAGCCTGGAGGAGTCGCGCTCGGCCGTGCGGGAGACCGGCTGGCTGGGCCATCACCTGATCCTCGAGCGGGGCGAGGCGGTGGCGGCAATCATGCCCTGCTACCTCAAGAGCCATTCGCGCGGCGAATATGTCTTCGACGGCGGCTGGGCCGAGGCCTATGAGCGCGCCGGCGGGCGCTACTATCCCAAGCTGCAGGCGAGCGTCCCCTTCACGCCGGCGACCGGACGCCGTCTCCTGGTGCGCGCGGGACCCGAGGCCGATCTCGCCCGGACGGCCCTGGTCCAGGGCGCGGCCCAGGTCGCGGTGCAAGCCGGGGTCTCTTCGCTCCATGTGACCTTCTGCCGGCAGGATGAATGGGAGCTGATGGCGGCGGCGGGCTATCTGCAGCGCAACGACACGCAGTTCCATTTCGAGAACGAGGGCTATGCGGTCTTCGACGATTTTCTCGCCGCCCTGTCCTCGCGCAAGCGCAAGGTGATCCGGCGCGAGAGACGCGAGGCGCTCGAGGGCCGGGGCATCACCATCCGCTGGCTGACCGGCGCCGACCTCACCGAAGAGGTCTGGGACCGGTTCTATGCGTTCTACATCGATACCGGCTCACGCAAATGGGGTCGTCCCTACCTGACCCGGGCTTTCTACTCCCTGATCGGCGCGCGGATGGCTGACCGGATCCTGCTGGTCATGGCGGAACGGGAGGGGCGTTACGTTGCCGGCGCCATCAATTTCATCGGCGAAGAGGTGCTCTATGGACGCCACTGGGGGGCGGTGGAGGAGCATCCGTTCCTGCATTTCGAGGTCTGCTATTATCAGGCCATCGACTACGCGATCCGCCACGGGCTGAAACGCGTCGAGGCCGGCGCACAGGGCGAGCACAAGCTGGCGCGCGGCTACAAGCCGGTGACCACCCACTCAGCCCATTTCATCGCCGATCGCGGCTTGCGCCGGGCGGTGGACGACTATCTCGCCCGCGAGCGCAGCTATATCGCCGAGGCCATCCAGGACCTTGGCGCGATGACACCGTTCCGACGTGCGTCCCTTGACGAGCAGGACTGACACGGAACGTCGCGGCACGTCTACAGGTCGAGGCCGCCGAGCCCCTTGCCGATACTGCCGGCGACGTCGCCGACGCCGGACGCGATGGTTCCAGCGGTCTCGATGGCGCCCGACGCCATGGCGCCGCCGGTCTCGAAGGCACCCGAGGTCAAGGTTCCGGCCGTCTGGGTGACGGTCGAGGCGGCGGATGCTGTCGCCTGCCCGACAGAGGACGCGGTACTGGCGACGACGTCGATGACGGTCGCTGCCACGTCGAGCCATCCGCCGGCATCGGCAGCCGCCTGGTCGGTCTTCTTCTTCTGCTGCTCGGCGTCCTGAGCCTCGGTCAGTGCTTCGGCGCCCGTCACCGCGGATTGGGGATCGATTGCCACGGCGGCCTCCTCAGAACATTGAAGAATGGAGCGGCACGCCGCTGGTGAAAAGATATCACGAAGAGATCCGATGCGTCCGCAGTCTCACCGCGCTCCGTTTCGGTCCGGTGGCAGCCCGCGGGATGCCATGTGACGTGGCGTGACAGGCTGACCGCTCTTGCAGCATTGTGAACGCCGGCTAAACCTGCCGATATCAGCAGTTCAGGTCGACGGGACCAGGATGCAGTCGAACCGGTCGAGACGGTTCGAACATGTCCACAAGGAGAAGGTCCCATGTTGCATCGCCGCTCGTTCTTTGCCGCCCTCGCCGCCGGGGTCGCCGCCACCACCCTCGCTGCCACCGCCCAGGCCGCCCCGCTCGCCGACACGGTGACGGCGGCTGACACCCCCGAAGCTGCCGCCCTTCCCATTGCCGGCGAACCGCTGGAAATGCGGCGCCGCCACCGCCGCGCCCGCCGCGTGCTGCGTCGGACCCGCCGCCGGACCCGCCGCATCGTCCGCCGTGTCCGTCGCCGGGGCTGATCCGCCCCCCCGCCCGGCGACACGACCGCGGTCGCCGGGCGTCGACATTCAGAAACAGTCGCCTGACAGGGTTGCCACCGAAGCGACTTGACGTCGCGTCAACCGGCGCAGCACTCTTCCCCCATGCGCCAGCACAGCCATCAGGAGGATTGAGAATGATCCATCGTCGTACCTTCTTCGCCGCGGCCGCTGGGGCTGTCGCGGTCGCCGCCGCCGGCAGTGCTGCCCAGGCCGCTCCCGTTGCGCCGACGGCCACGGCTGCAGTGACGCCGGTGGTCGAGCAGCCCACCGAGATGCAGTATTACATCGTCCGCCGCCGCCGACGCTTCGTCTACCGCCCGCGGCGCGTCTACTACGTCCGCCGCCGCTTCGTTCGCCGCCGGTTCGTCCGGCGCTACTACTGGTGACCGCGCGCGGCTTGACGCCGCGCCTCGCGATTGCGACACCCTCGCGGACCGGTTCGCGAGGGTGTTTTCATGTCGACCACCGCCTATGATCCCAACAATGTCTTCGCCAAGATCCTGCGTGGCGAGATGCCGGCCCAGAAGGTCTATGAGACCGATAAGGTGCTGGCCTTCATGGACATCATGCCGCGCGCGGATGGCCATGTGCTGGTGATTCCGAAGGCCGCCGCCCGCAACATCCTCGACATTCACCCCGACGATCTGGCCGATCTCTCCCGCGCCGTGCAATTCGTCGCCAAGGGCGTCAAGCGCGCCATGGCGGCCGATGGACTGACGATCCAGCAGTTCAACGAGACAGCCGGCGGACAGGTGGTCTTCCATATCCACGTTCACGTGCTGCCGCGCTGGACGGGTGTCGCGCTGCGGCCGCATACCGGCGCCATGGAAAATGCCGAGGTTCTGGCGACCCATGCCGCCACCATCCGTGCCGCACTGGAGGCCATGCAGGCCGGCGGCTGACTATGTCAGCCCCAGCCACAGGGCGCCGCCGACAATGACGAGTTCGGCGGCGAGCACGCCGAACAGCACGCTGCGCCGGCCGATCCAGTAGACCGCCACCCCCGCCAGGAAGGCGCCGATCCGCCAGCCGAGCGGCAGGGTTGCAAGGGCGCCGGCGGGAAAGAAGGCCAGCTTGGCGACGACAGCCGCGAGCGTCGCGGTGGCCACGGCCCGCACCCAGATCAGGATCTCGGAATTCTCGTCGAGGCCGCGGCCGACGACCAGCGCCATCCAGCGCCAGATCTCGCTCGGCAGGAAGCCGAGGAGAATCAGCGCGATATAGGGCGCCAGATCGGAACCGAAGAGGGTCACGCGGCGTCCCTCGCCCGCTTCAGCCGCGCAAGCCCATAGGCGAGGGTTCCGCCCCCGAGACCGGCATAGAGCAGTTCGAGCCCGTCACCCGCCAGCGCGCCCAGCAGCAGGCCGAAGAAGCCGAAGCCGATGGCGAGCTGGTCGGAGAGCACGCGGGCCGTGGCGAAGAGCGACAGGAGGAAGAAGATGGGCGTCAGGAACAGCAGCCCCGCCGCGAAGGCGTGCGGGATGATCCCCGCGAGGCCATAGCCAACGACCGTCGCCGTCGTTGCGGAGGCGAGCAGGCCGGTCCCGAGACCGAGGAAGAAGGGGACGCGACCCTCGCCGTCGATCTGAGGCAGCAGACGCAGGCTCTCGACCCAGATCGAAATGGCCACCAGATGGGCGCAGACGACCGCGACGACGGGATGGCGGTTCTGCAGCCGCAGATAGGGCAGCAACGAGACGACCATGGGCAGGAGGCGGACCGAGGAGAGCCCGACGGTGAGGGCGATCGCGAGCCAGGATGCCCCCGAGCCGAGCCCCCCGACGAGGATGAGGTGGGCCGGCCCGGCCCAGATCAGGACGGTGGCCAGCACGGCCCAGGCGAGCGGCATGCCGTAATCGGCACAGACCGAACCGATGCCGATGAAGGTGGCGGCGAGGATGACCGCCGGCAGGGCGACGGCCGCACGCAATCCGCGGCGGTAATAGACGCCCTGGGTCAGCGGAGGCGAAAGGGCGCGTTCAGGGTCCATCAGGCATCGATCACTCGACCAGACGACGGCTCATGGCAAGAGCGATGATGCATGCGGGCCATTCGCCTCGCCCAACGAGCGAGCCCGGCGCGGTCAAGGGACCAGGCCGGGCTCGCAATGGGCAACAAGACGATCAATCCGCCTTGAGCGGCACCTTGGGGACGGAACCCGAGGGGCGCCGCGGCTCGGAGGGTGCGGGAACGCCTCCCCCACCGCCGCCGCCTTTCGGCTTGCGCTTCGGTTTCGCGGCCACCGTCTTCTTGGCCGCTGCCCGCTTGGCGATTCGGCGGACGTCGGGCGCCACCGGTTCGGCCTTGGGGGTGACCGGGCCTGCCGGATAGTCGAAGGAGAGGATCGGGAAGCCCTCCTCGTCCTTGGACACGATGACCCTGACATGGCCGCCATTCTTCAGGCGCCCGAACAGCAGGTCCTCGGCGAGCGGCTTCTTCACATATTCCTGGATGACACGCGCCATCGGGCGGGCGCCCATCTGCTCGTCATAGCCGCGCTCGATCAGCCATTCCTTGGCGTCGGGCGACAGCTCGATCGTCACCTGGCGATCGGCGAGCTGGGCCTCGAGCTGCAGGACGAACTTCTCGACGACATTGCCGATGACCTCGGTCGACAGGTGGCCGAAGGCGATGACGGCGTCGAGGCGGTTGCGGAATTCGGGGGCGAAGAGACGGTTGATCGCTTCCGAATCGTCGCCTGTCCGCTTGTTGCGGGTAAAGCCGATGGCCGGCTTGGCGAGATCGGCGGCGCCCGCATTGGTCGTCATGATGAGGATGACATTGCGGAAATCGACCTGCTTGCCGTTGTGATCGGTCAGTTTTCCATGGTCCATGATCTGCAACAGGATGTTGAAGAGGTCCGGATGGGCCTTCTCGATCTCGTCCAGCAGCAGCACGCAATAAGGGTTCTGGTCGACACCGTCGGTGAGCAGGCCGCCCTGGTCGAAGCCGACATAGCCGGGCGGCGCGCCGATCAGCCGTGAGACCGTGTGGCGCTCCATATATTCCGACATGTCGAAGCGCAGCAGCTGGACGCCAAGCACCTGGGAGAGCTGCTTGGCGACCTCGGTCTTGCCGACCCCGGTCGGGCCGGAGAAGAGGTAGTTGCCGATCGGCTTTTCCGGCTCGCGCAGGCCGGCTCGGGCGAGCTTGATCGAGGCGGAGAGCGCGTCGATCGCCTTGTCCTGGCCGTAGACCACCCGCTTCAGCGTCGTCTCGATGTTGCGCAGCACCTCGGCGTCGTCCTTCGAGACGGTCTTCGGCGGGATACGGGCCATCGTCGCGATCGTCGCCTCGATCTCCTTGATGCCGATCGTCTTCTTGCGCTTGTTCTCGGGCACCAGCATCTGCGCCGCACCGCTCTCGTCGATCACGTCGATCGCCTTGTCCGGCAGCTTGCGGTCATGGATGTAGCGGGCCGACAGTTCCACCGCCGCCTTGATGGCCTCGTTGGTGTAGCGCAGCTTGTGATAGGTCTCGAAGGTGGTCTTCAGGCCCTTCAGGATCTCGATGGAATCCGCGACCGTCGGCTCGCTGACGTCGATCTTCTGGAAGCGGCGGACGAGCGCCCGGTCCTTCTCGAAATACTGACGATACTCCTTGTAGGTGGTCGAGCCGATGCAGCGCAGCGTGCCCTGGGCGAGGGCCGGCTTGAGCAGGTTGGAGGCATCCATCGCCCCGCCCGAGGTGGCGCCGGCGCCGATCACGGTATGGATCTCGTCGATGAACATGATGGCGTTGGGGTGGGCCTCCACCTCCTTGATCACCTGCTTGAGACGCTCCTCGAAATCACCGCGGTAGCGGGTGCCGGCGAGCAGCGTGCCCATGTCCAGCGAAAAGACGGTCGCGTCCTTCAGGACCTCCGGCACGTCGTTTTCGACGATGCGCTTGGCCAGGCCCTCGGCGATGGCGGTCTTGCCGACGCCGGGGTCGCCGACGAGCAGCGGGTTGTTCTTCTGGCGGCGGCAGAGCACCTGGATGGTGCGGCTGATCTCCTTGTCGCGGCCGATCAGCGGGTCGATGCGGCCTTCCCGTGCCTTCTTGTTGAGGTTGACGCAATAGGTGTCGAGGGCGTCACCCTTCTTCTTGTCGCCGTCCGCGGCCTTTTCCTTGGCCTCTTCCGGCTCGTCGGCGCCCTTCGGCGCCCGCGCCTCGGAGAGCCCGGCCCGCTTGGCGATGCCATGGCTGATATAGTTCACCGCGTCGTAGCGGGTCATGTCCTGCTCCTGCAGGAAATAGGCGGCATGGCTCTCGCGCTCGGCGAAGATCGCCACCAGCACATTGGCACCCGTCACCTCCTCGCGGCCGGAGGACTGGACGTGGATCACGGCGCGCTGGATGACGCGCTGGAAGCCGGCCGTGGGCTTGGAATCCTCCGAACCGTCGGTGATGAGGTTCTCAAGCTCGGCGTCGACATAGCCGACGAGGCTCTTCTTCAGTTTCTCAAGGTCGACGCTGCAGGCCTTCATCACCGCGGCAGCGTCCTGATCATCGACCAGGGCGAGAAGGAGATGCTCGAGAGTCGCATATTCGTGGCGTCGCTCATTGGCGAGTGCGAGAGCCCGATGAAGCGACTGTTCAAGGCTGCGGGAGAATGAAGGCAAGGGAACCTCGTCGACGTTCGCTGTGCGCCGTAGCGCCCAAGAGTGCCGGAAAACCGGCGTTCGCAAAACTCATTTCTTTTCCATCACGCATTGCAGCGGATGCTGGTTCTTACGGGCGAAGTCCATGACCTGGGTCACTTTGGTCTCCGCCACCTCATAGGTATAGACGCCGCATTCCCCGACGCCATGCTGGTGCACATGGAGCATGATCCGCGTCGCGTCGTCGGTGCTCTTGTTGAAGAATTTCTGCAGGATGTGCACGACGAACTCCATCGGCGTGTAGTCGTCGTTCAGCAGCAGAACCCGGTAAAGGCTCGGCTTCTTGGTCTGCGGGCGCGTCTTGGCGATGACCGATGTGCCCGGTCCGCCGGGATCCTGGTCGCGCTCGTCGCGTTTTCCGGCCATGGCGACGGGAGCGCTGGCCTGCCATACCGCTCCCGTCCCGTCCCTGCCCGCTGCTGCGTCTCGTGTCATCGTCCTGAATTCGTGCCGCATTGACGCCACGCCTGATAAGCCGGTTCGATCCATGCCCAACCCGCTGCGGATTGGGACGCCTGTTCTGCGGGAATCATGCCGAGCCGCACCGCCCGACGCTAGTCCCAAAATAGGAGCGGGCGCGCGCTCTCGCCAGAGGTGGTGGATAAAGCCCTGCCGTGATCTCCCCCGCAACCATGCGGGGACGGACCGGGGTCGGACGGCATTGGCAAGTCGACCTCACGCCGCCTTCTTCGTCTCCGCGATCTTCACGAGGTTGCGCAGGATCACCGCCGTGCCCTTCAGACGGTCATCGGCCCGCGGCCAGTCGCGGATGAAGACGATCTTCTGGTCAGGCCGCACCTTGGCGAGCGATCCCTGCTCGCCGATATAGCGCACGAGGCCGGCGGGATTGGCGAATTTCTGGTCGCGGAATGCCATGACGATGCCGCGCGGGCCGGAATCGACCTTCTCGACATTGGCCCGGCGGCAATAGGCCTTGATGACCGCGACCTTGATCAGATGCTCGACTTCCGGCGGCAGCGGCCCGAAGCGGTCGATCATCTCGGCGGCGAAGGCGTCGATCGCCTCGTCGGTGTCGAGATCGCCGAGGCGCCGGTAGAGCTGCAGCCTGAGCCCGAGATCCTCGACATAGGTCTCGGGGATGAGGATCGGCGTGCCGACCGTGATCTGCGGCGACCACTTGTCCTCGACCGTATCCTCGACGAGGCCGGCCTTCATCATCGACACCGCCTCCTCCAGCATCTGCTGGTAGAGCTCGTAGCCGACCTCCTTGATGTGGCCGGACTGCTCGTCGCCGAGCAGGTTGCCGGCGCCGCGGATGTCGAGATCGTGGGAGGCAAGCTGGAAGCCGGCGCCGAGCGTGTCGAGCGACTGCAGCACCTTGAGGCGCCGCTCGGCCTGCGGCGTCACCGGCTTCTTCTCGGGCAGGGTGAACAGCGCATAGGCGCGGGTCTTGGCCCGGCCGACGCGGCCGCGCAGCTGGTAGAGCTGGGCGAGGCCGAACATGTCGGCCCGCCAGACGATCAGCGTGTTGGCGCGGGGGATGTCGAGGCCGGATTCGACGATGGTGGTCGAGAGCAGGATGTCGACCTTGCCGTCGTAGAAGGCGCCGATCCGGTCCTCGAGGTCGCCGGCGGCCATCTGGCCGTGGGCGATGATGAATTTCGCCTCGGGCACATGTTCGCGCAGGAAGGCCTCGGCCTCGGCGAGGTCCTCGATCCGCGGGCAGACGAAGAAGGCCTGGCCGCCGCGGTAGCGCTCGCGCAGCAGCGCCTCGCGGATGATCAGCGGATCGAAAGGCGTCACGAAGGAGCGCACCGCCAGGCGGTCGACCGGCGGTGTCGCGATGATCGACAGGTCGCGCACGCCGGTCATGGCCAGTTGCAGGGTGCGCGGGATCGGCGTCGCTGTCAGCGTCAGCACATGGACCTCGGCGCGCAGCTCCTTGAGCCGCTCCTTGTGGCCGACGCCGAAATGCTGCTCCTCATCGACGATGACGAGCCCGAGATCCTTGAAGGCGATCGCCTTGCCGAGCAGCGCATGGGTGCCAACGACGATGTCGACCGTGCCGTCGGTCAGGCCCTTCTTGGCGGCGGCGAGATCGGCCGCGCCGACCATGCGCGAGGCCTGGGCCACCGTCACCGGCAGGCCCTTGAAGCGTTCGGCGAAGGTCTTGAAATGCTGGCGCGCGAGCAGCGTCGTCGGCACCACCACCGCCACCTGCTTGCCGCTCAGCACGGCGGCGAAGGCGGCCCGGAGCGCCACCTCTGTCTTGCCGAAGCCGACATCGCCGCAGACGAGGCGGTCCATCGGCCGCCCCGAGCCCATGTCTTCGAGCACCGCGTCGATGGCGCCGGCCTGGTCCTCGGTCTCCTCATAGGGGAACCGGGCGGCGAATTCGTCATAGGCGCCGTCCGGCGGCACCAGTTTCGGCGCCTCGCGCAGTGCCCGGGCCGCGGCGATCTTGATCAGGCCGGCGGCCATTTCGAGAATGCGCTTCTTCAGCCGCGCCTTGCGCGACTGCCAGGCGCCGCCGCCGAGCCGGTCAAGCTGCGCCTCGGCATCCTCGGACCCGTAGCGGGTCAGGAGCTCGATATTCTCCACGGGCAGGAAGAGCTTGTCACCGCCGGCATAGTGCAGCTCGACACAATCATGGGGGGCGCCGACCGCCGTCACGGTCTTCAGGCCGATGAAGCGGCCGATGCCATGGTCGACATGGACGACGAGGTCGCCGGCCGACAGGCTGGTCACGTCCGACAGGAAATCCTGTGCCCGCTTGCGGCGCTTCTGCGCCCGCACAAGGCGGTCGCCGAGAATGTCCTGCTCGCCGATGACAACGAGGTCCGGCGTCTCGAACCCTTCCTCGACGCCAAGCACGGCGAGCGCGATCTCATCGCCGCGCAGGGCCTGGGCCGAGGACCAGCTGGCGACCGGCCGCAGCGCCTTCAGCCCGTGATCCTCGAGAATGGGCTGCAGCCGTTCGCGCGAGCCTTCCGACCAGGCCGCGACGAGGACGCGTTTCTTGTCCTTGCGCAAAGCCGCCACATGGGCGGCGACCGCGTCGAAGATATTGGCGTTCTCGTCGGCCCGCTCGGCGGCGAAGGACCGGCCGCGCCGGCCCTCGAGGTCGATCATTGCCCCGTCGGAGGCGCCGGCAAGGGCGAAAGGCGACAGCCGGACCACGGCCTCGCCGCCGCGTCGCCGGTCCCAGTCCTCTGCCGTCAGATAGAGCCCGTCGGGAGGCAGCGGCTTGTAGGCGGTGCCGGAATCCTGTTCCAGAGCGGTTTTGCGGGCGTCATAATAGTCGGCAATCGTCGTCAGCCGTTCGCGCGCGGCCTCCTCGACCTGCGCATCGAGGACGATGCCGGCATCGGGCAGATAGTCGAACAGCGTGTCGAGGCGGTCGTGGAACAGCGGCAGCCAGTGCTCGACACCGGGATGGCGCCGGCCTTCCGACACGGCCTCGTAGAGCGCGTCGCCCTTGGTCGAGCCGCCGAAGGCGCGCACGTAGGACAGGCGGAACTTCGCCATGGTCTCGGTGGTGATCTGCATTTCCGCCGTCGGCACGAGATCGAGGCGCGGCAGGTTGCCGGTGGTGCGCTGGGTCTCGGGATCGAAGGAGCGGATCGATTCCAGCGTATCGCCGAAGAAGTCGAGGCGGATCGGCGCCTCGAGGCCCGGCGCGAAGAGATCGAGAATGCCGCCGCGCACCGCATATTCGCCGATTTCGCGGACGGTCGAGGTGCGCAGATAGCCGTTGCTCTCCAGCCAGACCTGGAGGTTGGCCATGGCGATGACATTGCCGGGCGCGGCGGAGAGGGATTGCCGCGCCAGCACCGCGCGCGCCGGCACGCGCTGCAGCGCCGCATTGACCGTGGTGAGCACGATGGCGGGGGTGGCGCGGCCGGTCGTGCGCGCCAGGCGCGACAGGGTCAGCATCCGCCGGGCCATGATCGCGCCGTTGGGCGAGGCGCGATCGTAGGGCTGGCAGTCCCAGGCGGGGACGGAGAGAAGCTCGATGCCAGGCGCGAAGAAGGCGAGCGCCGTCTCCATGGCCTGCATGCGCGGACCGTCACGGCAGATCACAAGGAGCTCCGGCGAGGCCTGGTTGCCCTTGGCGTGGAGCTGGCGCGCGAGATCGGCGACGACCAGCGCGTCATAGCCCGGCGGGACGCCGGCAAGCGTCAGACGGCCGCGCGAGGCGACGACATCGGCGGGCGAACGACCGCTGGCTGTCGGAGATTTGGCCATCAGCCGACCCAGGCTCCCCGGCCCTCGGAATGGAAGGTCTTGAGCGCCCGGAAGACGCTGGTGTCGTAATTGCCGGGCGTGTCCGCCTTGTCGGTGACCCAGGCGAAGAGATCGCGGTCCGGCACCTCGATCAGCCGCTCGAAATCATCGAGTTCGGCCTCGGTGAAATCGCCGATATGGACATCGGCGAAGCGGCCCATGATCAGGTCCATCTCGCGGGTGCCGCGATGCCATGACCGGAAGAGGATCTTCCGGCGTCGCGGATCGAGATCGGCGGAGGAACGGGTGGTTCCGGTCATCGACAGGGCCTCGTAACGGGTTGCAGCGCTTCTACGTCCGACATCCGCCCGCGGAGCCGGCGCGAATGCAGGGCAGCTAACGGCAAAAGCCGGGAACGCCCTTTCGGACGACACCCGGTGCGCGGCACCCCTAGCAAAGACGGCGCGGGATTTACAAGCCGCACCGCGCCACGGTCTGTCAGCAAAGGCACGGGCGGACTAGATTGCCGCCATGCGTCCCGCCCGACTCGACCCCCTCTTCGCACCGCTCACGACCCTCAAGGGTGTCGGCGCCAAGCTCGAAGGCCTCTATGCCCGGCTGCTCGGCACCGAGGGGCCGCCGCGGGTGGTCGACCTGCTGTTCCACGTGCCGAGCGGCCTCATCGACCGACGCGCCCGCCCGACACTGGCTGAAGCCGTGCCGGGCGCCATCGTCACCCTGGCCGTGCGCGTCGAAAAGCACCGCCCGGCCCCACCGGGAAAATCTCGCGCGCCCTACAAGGTGCTCGTCTCCGACGAGACCGGTGACCTGACGCTGGTCTGGTTCAACGCCCATCGCAGCCGCATCGAGCAGATGTGCCCGGTCGGCGAGACGCGGATCGTCTCCGGCCGGATCGAGCTCTTCGACGGAATGCGGCAGATGGTGCATCCCGACCGGGTGCTGGCGCCGGACCAGGCGGCGACGATGCCGCTGATGGAACCGGTCTATCCGCTGACCGAGGGGCTCGGCTCCGGCCATGTCAGGCGGGCCGCGGAAGCGGCCCTCGCCCGCCTGCCAGGATTGCCCGAATGGCTGGAGCCGCGGCTGGTCGCGCGCGAGGGCTGGCCGGATTTCGCCACGGCCCTCGGCCGGGTGCATCAGCCGGACAGCCCCGAGACCTGCGCGCCGGAGGGACCGGCCCGCACGCGGCTGGCCTATGACGAACTCCTCGCCAACCAGCTCGCCCTGGGGCTGGTGCGCGCCAATCTGAAACGCCCCGCCGGGCGGCGCAATGTCGGGGACGGGACATTGCGCGCCCGTATTGCCGGCGCCCTCCCCTTCACGCTGACGGGATCGCAGACGGCCGCCATCGCCGAGATTGCGGCCGACATGACCGCGCCGACGCGGATGCTGCGGCTGCTGCAGGGCGATGTCGGCTCGGGCAAGACCGTCGTGGCGCTGATGGCCATGGCGGCGGCGGCGGAGGCCGGACGACAATCGGCCCTGATGGCGCCGACGGAACTGCTCGCCCGCCAGCATGCGCGGACCCTGACCCCCCTGGCCGCGGCGGCCGGGCTGACCGTGACCATCCTCACCGGCCGGGAAAAGGGCCGCGAGCGCGAGGACATCCTCGCCGGCCTCGCCTCGGGAGCGATCCCTATCGTCGTCGGCACCCACGCGCTGTTCCAGGACCCCGTCCGGTTCGCCGATCTCGGCCTTGCCGTCATCGACGAGCAGCACCGGTTCGGCGTGCAGCAGCGCCTGGCGCTGGCCGCCAAGGGCGAAGCGGTCGATCTGCTGGTCATGACCGCGACACCGATCCCGCGGACGCTCGTCCTGACCTATTTCGGCGACATGGACTCCTCGCAGCTCCGCGAAAAGCCGGCCGGCCGCCAGCCGGTCGACACGCGGGTCATCGGCATGGAGCGGCTCGCCGAGGTGGTGGACGCGATCGGCCGGGCGCTCGATGCCGGCCGGCAGGTCTACTGGGTCTGCCCGCTGGTCGCCGAGGCCGAGGAGCCCGACGAGAACACCCCGGACCTCGCCGCGGCCGAGGAGCGCTTCGCCATGCTGCAGCAGCGTTTCGGCGCGGCGGTTGACATCGTCCACGGCCAGATGAAGGGCGGCGACAAGGACGCCGCCATGGCGCGGTTCTCCGCCGGGGAGAGCCGGCTGCTGGTCGCGACCACGGTGATCGAGGTCGGGGTGGACGTGCCGGCCGCATCGATCATGGTGATCGACCATGCCGAGCATTTCGGCCTGGCCCAGCTCCATCAGCTGCGCGGGCGGATCGGCCGCGGCGCGGCAGCCTCCACCTGCATCCTGCTCTACAAGGGCCCGCTGGGAGAGACGGCGCGCCGCCGCCTCGACACCATGCGCGAGACCGAGGACGGGTTCCGCATCGCCGAGGAGGATCTGACCCTGCGCGGAGAAGGCGACCTGCTCGGCACCAAGCAATCGGGCATGCCGGGATTCCGCCTGGCGCGGCTCGACCATCACGGACGCCTGCTCGAGACGGCCCGCAACGACGCCCGGCTGGTGATCGAAACCGATCCGGACCTTGCCACGGACCGTGGCGCGGCGCTGCGTGATCTGCTTTACCTGTTCGGACGCAACGAGGCGATCCGCCTCATCAAGGCTGGCTGAACATGCTCGCCCGCCCCCTCCGTTTCCTGGTCTTTCTCGCCGGCTGCCTGTTCACGGTCATCGGCGTCATCGGCGTCTTCCTGCCGGGGCTGCCGGGAACGGTATTCCTGATTCTGGCGGCCTGGTGCTTCGCCCGGTCCTCGCCCCGGTTCGAATGGTGGCTGCTCAACCATCCCCGATTCGGCCCGTCGGTGCGGACATGGCGCGAGCGCGGCGCCATCGCGCCCCGCTACAAGGTGATCGCCATCGGTTCCATGGTGCTGTCATGGGGCCTCGTCTGGCTCACCGCCCCGGCGATCGGCATCGCACTGTCCGGCGTCGCCATCGGCGCCAGCGCCCTCTATGTCGGGACGAGACCGCACGCATGACCGCTGCTCGCGCCAAGCGCATTGTTTGCGCCGGCATTACCACGCTCGACATCATTTATGCGCTGGACGCCATTCCGACCGTCCCGCTGAAATTCCGCTCCAGCCACATGGTGACCTCGGGCGGCGGGCTGGCCGGAAATGCCGCCACCGCCTGTGCGCGGCTCGGCGCCGCCGTGACCCTGATCGCGCGGCTGGGCGATGATCCCTTCGCCACGATGATGATCGCGGAACTGGAGCGCGATGGCGTCGACTGCAGCCTGGTGCGCCGCTGTCCGGGCTACCGCTCGCCGGTCTCGGCGGTGGTCATCGACCGGCAGGGCGAGCGGCTGGTGGTGAGCTATTCCGACCCAGCCATCCCCTCCGATGCCGGCTGGATCGATGGGCGGGTTCTGCGCGGGGCGGATGCCGCCTATGCAGAAACACGCTGGATCGAAGCAGCGCTGGCGCTGCTGCCCCTGGCCCGCGCGGCCGGCCTTCCCTCGGTGCTCGATGCCGACCGGCGACCGACGCGCCCCGAGGTTCTGGAGCTTCCCACCCATGTGGGGTTCTCCGCGCCGGCGCTGCGCGACCTGACCGGCATGGAGGATCTGGCGGCCGCCCTCGCCCATGCCTCCCGTGAGGCCGCCAACATCTATCTCGTCACCGACGGCAACCGTGGCGCCTGGTATATGGACGGGCGATCGGTCCGCCATGAGCCGGCCTTCCCGGTCCAGGCCGTCGACACGCTGGGCGCGGGCGACACCTGGCACGGGGCGCTCGCACTGGCTCTGGCGGAGGCCCAGCCCTTGGCAAGGGCGGTGCGTTTCGCCAATGCCGCCGCCGCGCTGAAATGCACTGCCTTCGGTGGCCGCAAGGGCATGCCGGAGCGCAGCCGGGTTGACGCGCTGCTGGCGGGGACCTGAGGATGTGGGATAAGGTGGCTTCCGTGACGACACGCTTCCGCTTCCGTCTCATCCAGGCCCTGATCGGGCTCTGCCTGGCCGTCTGCGCGTCCTCTGCCGAGGCGCGAACGACGTCGGCCTTGATCAATGGCCTGACCCAGGCTCAGCTGCTTTTTCGCTCCACCACGTTCAGCCTGCGAACCGGACGCCCCGAAGAGGCCGCCGCGTCCCTCAAGGCGCTGATCGCCTTGTGGGACGAGACCGCCGCGCAGACAGCCGCGGCGCCACCGCCGATCGCCGCGCGCGTCAACCTCTTCGCCGAGGTCATGGAGGGCGGGCGCGCCCGCCTGCGCCGCGCCGCGGAAGTGCTGGCGCTGGGGCGGACGGATGGCGCGCTCGAGGAACTGGCGCCGCTCAAACGCGAGTGGGTCGGGCTGCGCCGCAGCGTCGGGCTCTATGGCCTGGTCGAATGCCTCGAGGAATCGAGCGAGGCCATCGAGGCCCTGATGGCGCACCGCCGGCAGCCCGCCGACCTGGCGCGTGGCGAAACGCGGGGCGACATCATCGCCAAGGCTGCCGTTTATCGCTTCGCACTGCGCCGCTGCGAGCCCTTCGCGGCGCTCGATCCGATCGGCAACGGCGAGTTCCGCCGGCAGGCGGATGCGATCGCCGCGGCGATCGACGTGATCGATTCCGCGCTGCGCCTGCGCGACCCGACCCTGCTCGAGCGCGTGCTCGGCGACCTCAGAACCTTCGATCTGCAACTCTCCCAACGGTTTGGCGGATAGCTGGCGGCTGGACAGGGCCGCGGGCGTCATGCCACGACTTCAATCGATTTGAGCCGCAGAGAACGGCGAAGGCGGGAGGACGGCATGGCGAAGAGGCTGGCAGGCAAGGTTGCGGTGGTCACCGCGGCGGGTCACGGGATCGGACGGGCGATCGCCGCGGCTTTCGTCGCCGAAGGCGCCAAGGTGATCGCCACGGACATCGACAAGGGCAAGCTTGAGGGCATCGCCAAGGCCAGGAAGCTGCGGCTTGACGTCACCTCGACCCGCGCCGTCGAGGCCCTGGCGGCCAAGACCGGGCCGATCGACATCCTCATCAATGCCGCCGGCTGGGTTCATCACGGCAATGTCCTCGACACGAGCGAGGCCGACTGGGACCGCTCCTTCGACCTCAACGTCAAATCCATGCATCGGACGATCCGGGCCTTCCTGCCGGGCATGCTGGAGAAGGGTTCCGGCTCCATCGTCAACATCGCCTCCGGGGCCTCGTCGGTCCGCGGCGTTGCCAACCGTTACGCCTATGGCGCGTCCAAAGCGGCGGTGATCGGCCTGACCAAGTCGGTGGCGATCGACTACATCCGCCGCGGCATCCGCTCCAATGCCATCTGCCCCGGCACGATCCAGTCGCCCTCCCTCGACGATCGCATCAAGGCGCTGGCGACCGCCACCGGCCAGTCGGAGGCGGCTGCGCGCAAGGCCTTCATCGACCGCCAGCCGATCGGCCGGCTCGGCACGGCGGAGGAAGTGGCGATGCTGGCGGTCTATCTGGCATCCGACGAGGCGGCCTATACGACCGGTGCCATCCATATCGTCGATGGCGGCTTCTCGCTGTAGGGTGCAAGGCTCAGCGGAGACTTGAAGCGGATGGTGAGCGGGGAGGGGATCGAACCCTCGACCACATGATTAAAAGTCACGTGCTCTACCGCTGAGCTACCCGCCCATCCGGAGGGGGGGTTTGGCGGATTGCCGCGGCGAAGTCAACGGCAGGTGACATCGCGATACGGGCGGACGGCATGAGCCCCCTGCCCGCCCGGGATTGACGAAGCCCGCGCCTTGCGGCGCGAGCCTCGCATCGGGCTGTTACCAGCCGCGGCGATAGGTACGACGGCGCCAGTAGCGCCGCCGCTGGCGGCGGGTGCGCCAATCCCGGCGGTAGGCGCCGCGGCTGCGAGGGCGCAGCACACGGCCGCGCGGGTTCTGTTCGGACTGCATCTCGATGGGGGCACCGGCAACCGGCACGGAGGCCACGGTTTCCGCATGGGCGACGCTCGACGTGCCGCCGGCCGTGGCGAGGGCGGCGAGGCCCGCGATCGTTCCGAAGAACAGTCGTCTGCTGGTCATGAGAGTCTCCTTGGATGATCGTGACGGCTGCGATGGCAGTCGTGCGGCCGCATGTGGCGGCAGAACCGGAACGCATGGCGGCGGACTTTGTTCAATTTCGGCGGAAGCGCGTGCCGCGCGCGCCCCTCTCCGCCATGGCCGGCAAACATCTGAGAAGCCCGCATGGTCCTGCGCCGAATCGTCTTCTTCCTGGCCCTGGTGCTCGGCGTCGTTGCATCGCAGCTGCCTGAATTCGCCCAGCAGTATCGCCAGAGACCGGGCGGCGCGGTGGACGAACTCAACCGGATCATCCAGGACTTCGATGCTGATGCCGCACGCATGCAGCTCGATCGCGATGCCGGGCTCGACCGGCTCCTCGCCAGTTCCGATATGTTCGTGCGGCAGCGCGGCCAGCAGATCCGCGATGATGCGGCCCGCGCAGCCCGTCTGGAACGACAGCTTCAGTCCTATCAGGAGGCCGGCCCCGTCTGGCGCCTCGCCACCTTCGCCCGCAGCTATGAGCCGGAGATCGCTCGCCGTGCCGCGCAGAACTTCGAGCCGGCGGTGCCGGTGACGACGGAGGGTATTCTGACCACCGTCATCGGCTTCCTCGTCGGCTGGCTCGGCGGGCGGGCCGTCATTGCGCCGATCCAAAGGCGCCGGCGGCGGATCAGGATCGAACGCGCCTGATGGTCATTCCATCGCCATGCGCCTGACCCCGTCCCTGATGAAGACCCGAAAGGGCGTGGTGCCCGTGGCGCTGCCGTCCTCGGACCGCCAGCGGCCGTTGGCGCAGAGGATGCCGCCGGCGGTGGGCACGGCGTCGAACTCCACCCGATTGCGATAGACCGTGCCGTCGGGCGTGGTGGCGGTGAAGGCGGTCGTGCATTTGCCGCCGTCAACCACGGGATCGTAACCGCCGATCATGATTCCGCCGCCGGCCGTGCTGGGAAAGGGGTCACGCAGCAACGGCCAGGTGACATAGTCCTCCGCCGCCAGGGCGGTGCCGATGGCCAGAGCCGTCATCGTTACGGCGGTGATGATGGTCGTCCGCATGTGCCTCTCCCTGTCGCGCACCGGCGCGTCATGGCGGGAACACGGGCAAGACCCGTTCTGGATGCACCCGGCGCGCGCTTGCGCTCCTGGCCGGGACAGGGGATCAATGCGTCCCCTCCCCCTCACCGGTGGCCCATGTCGCATTCCTGCCCGAAACATCTCAGCCACCTTGTCGTCACGCCCGGCACCGCCGTGGATCTCGGTGCCATCGATCCGCGTCAGGTCGACTTCCTCGGAGATGAGGACAAAGTGCGCGCCCGCCTGAACGAGGACGCGATAGCGATCGACCGCCTGCAGGACCGGCTCTATGGCGAGGGCAAGCGCGCGCTGCTCGTGGTGCTGCAAGGCACCGATACGTCGGGCAAGGACGGGACGATCCGCGGCGTCTTCAACGCCACCGGGCCGCTCGGCGTGACCGTCACCGCCTTCAAGCGTCCGAGCGAGGAGGAACTGGCGCATGATTTCCTCTGGCGGGTGCACAAGGCGGCGCCGCGGCGCGGCACGATCGGCCTCTTCAACCGGTCGCATTATGAGGACGTGCTCGTGGGCCGGGTGCGCAACCTGGCGCCCAAGGACGTGATCGAAGCCCGCTACGACCAGATCAACGATTTCGAGCGCCTGCTGACGGAGAACGGCACCGTGATCCTGAAATTCATGCTGCACATCTCGAAGGATGAGCAGGCCGAGCGGTTGCAGGAGCGGCTCGACGACCCCGGAAAGAACTGGAAGTTCAACGCCGGCGACCTGGAAGACCGCAAGCTCTGGGGGGCCTACCAAAAGGCCTACGAGACCGCGCTCTCCCGCTGTTCGACGACCCACGCGCCCTGGCATATCGTGCCGGCGGACCGCAAATGGGCGCGCAACGCCATTGTCGCGGCCATCGTCCGCGATACGCTGGAGGCGATGGATCCGCGCTATCCGAAAATGCCGTGGAAACCCTCGGATTTCAAAATCGTCTGACGGAGCCGGTCAGCCCTGCCACGGGGCGATGTCGCCACGCGCCCAGCCATCCCGCACCTCGGCCATGTAGTCGCCGTAGCGCCCCGCCGCGATGGCGGCGCGGGCACCGGCCATCAGCTCCTGGTAATAGGCGAGGTTGATCCAGGTGATCAGCATCGCACCCAGCATCTCCTCGGTGCGCACCAGGTGGTGCAGATAGGCCCGCGAATAGTCGCGCGCCGCGGGGCAGGACGAGGTCCCGTCCAGCGGCCGCGGATCCTCGGCGTGGCGGGCATTGCGGAAATTGACCTTGCCGAAGCGCGTGAAGGCCTGGCCGTGGCGGCCGTTCCGGGTCGGCATGACGCAGTCGAACATGTCGATGCCCCGGGCGACGGCGGCGAGGAGATCATCGGGGGTGCCGACGCCCATCAGATAGTGCGGTTTCTCGTCGGGCAGGTGCGGCATCACCGCCTCGATCATGGCGAGCATCACGTCCTGGGGCTCGCCGACCGCAAGGCCGCCGATGGAATAGCCGGGGAAGTCCATGGCCGCGAGGGCTCTGGCGCTGGCGACGCGCAGATCCGGCTGGTCTCCGCCCTGGACGATGCCGAACAGCGCCCGGCCCGGCGGCTGCGCCTCGAAGGCGCGCTTCGAGCGCTCGGCCCAGCGCAGCGACAGCTGCATGGCCTTGTCGATGGCCTCCCGCGCATTGGGCAGCGCCACGCATTCGTCGAGCTGCATCTGGATATCGGCGCCGAGCAGGCCCTGGATCTCGACCGAGCGCTCCGGCGTCAGCTCGAAGCGCGAGCCGTCGACATGACTGGCGAAGGTCACGCCCTGTTCGGTGAGCTTGCGGAGCTTCGCCAGCGACATGACCTGGAAGCCGCCGGAATCGGTCAGGATCGGCCCGGTCCAGCCGCCAAACCGGTGCAGGCCGCCGAGCTTGGCGATCCGCTCGGCACCCGGGCGCAGCATGAGGTGATAGGTGTTGCCGAGGATCACGTCGGCGCCGAGCGCCCTGACCTGATCCATGTACATGCCCTTGACGGTGGCCTGGGTGCCGACCGGCATGAAGGCGGGCGTGCGGATCGCCCCGCGCGGGGTGTTCACGACGCCGGTGCGGGCGGCGCCGTCGCGGGCGGCGATGGCGAAGGAGAAGCCGGTCATCGCGCATCCTCGCGGAAAAGAAGCGAGCCGTCGCCATAGGAATAGAAGCGGTAGCCCGAGGCGATGGCGCGCGCATAGGCCGCCTTCATCGTGTCGAGCCCGGCAAAGGCCGAGACCAGCATGAAGAGGGTCGAGCGCGGCAGGTGGAAATTGGTCATCAGCACATCCACGGCGCGGAAGCGGTAACCCGGCGTGATGAAGATGGAGGTCTCGGCGGCGAAGGGATGGATCGTGCCGTCCTCCGCCGCGGCGCTTTCGAGCAGCCGCAGCGACGTCGTCCCGACCGCGACGATCCGGCAGCCGGCGGCGCGGACGCCGTTAAGCGCGGCGGCGGTCGCGGCCGTTACCAGTCCATATTCGGGGTGCATCCGGTGATCGGCCGTGTCCTCGCTCTTCACGGGAAGGAAGGTGCCGGCGCCGACATGGAGGGTGAGGAAGTGCAGGCCAATCCCGCGCGCCTTGAGCCGGTCGAGAAGCTCCGGCGTGAAGTGCAGCCCGGCGGTCGGCGCGGCGACCGAGCCCTCGTCCCGGGCATAGACCGTCTGGTAGTCGGCGCGGTCCTGCGCATCCTCCGGCCGCTTCGAGGCGATATAGGGCGGCAAAGGGATATGGCCGATACCGGCGATGGCGGCGTCGAGATCGGCGCCGGCGAGATCGAAGGCGAAGACCACGCCGTCATCGTCCTTGCTGATGACGGTCGCATCGAGGCCCGCCAGCAGGCAGGTGCCAGCAGCAGCGCCGAAGCGGAGCCGGTCTCCCGCCTGCAGCTTCTTCGCGCCCCGGACGAAAGCGAGCCAGCGATCGGGCGCCAGGCGACGGTGCAGGGTGGCGGAAACCGAGGCGACCTGCCCTGCCCGCTCGCGGATGCCGTCGAGCTGGGCGGGGATGACGCGGGTGTCGTTGAAGACAAGCGCGTCGCCGGGGCGCAGGATGTCCGGCAGGTCGCGGACGATCCGGTCCGCCCCGGTCGGCCCCGGTCCGACCACCATCAGCCGCGCGGCATCGCGCGGGCTTGCCGGACGGAGCGCGATCCGCTCGGCCGGAAGGTCGAAGTCGAAAAGGTCGACGCGCATCGGGTCGGCGGGCTCCTGCCAAAGAAAACGGCGCCCGGATCGCTCCGGGCGCCGCGTCCCTACCATGGGAAATCAGAGCTTGGCGATGATCTCGCCATAGGTGGCGGCATCGTCCGCCGCGATCTTGGCGACGACGATCTTGTCGGGATCGCGCACCGGCTCGCCACGCTTGATCCCGTCGACATTGTCCATGCCGTCCACGACCTTGCCCCAGACGGTATACTGCCGGTCGAGGAAGCGGGCGTCGTCGAAGCAGATGAAGAACTGCGAATTGGCCGAATTCGGGTTCTGCGCCCGCGCCATGGAGGTCGTGCCGCGGACATGCGGCTCGGCATTGAACTCGGCCTTCAGGTCCGGATATTTTGAGCCGCCGGTGCCGGTGCCCTGCGGGCAACCGGTCTGGGCCATGAAACCGTCGATGACGCGGTGGAAGACGATCCCGTCATAGAAGCCCTCGCGGACCAGCTTCTTGATGTGGTCGACATGGCCGGGGGCCAGATCCGGCCGCATGGCGATGACGACACGACCCTTGGTCGTCTCGAGGATCATAGTGTTTTCTGCGTCCAGGGCCATCCAGGCCTCCTGTGTTGGTATGCGGGAAGGAATTCAGCGGCTATCGGCGGCGACGCGGACGCGGACCATGCGGTCCGGCTGCGTCACGGTGCCGTTGGCGGACGGATTGCCGCGCTTGATCTTGTCGACCGCCTCCATGCCGGAGACGACATTGCCGAAGACCGTGTACTGGCCGTTGAGGAAGGAGCCCTCGGCGAACATGATGAAGAACTGCGAATTGGCCGAGTTCGGGCTCTGCGACCGGGCCATGCCAAGGGTGCCGCGCACGAAGGGTTCCCGCGAAAACTCCGCCTGGACATTGGGCAGCGACGAGCCACCCATGCCGGTGCCCTGGGGGTCGCCGGTCTGGGCCATGAAGCCCTCGATCACCCGATGGAAGACGATGCCGTCATAGAAGCCCTGGCGGGCGAGCGTCTTGATCCGCTCGACGTGGCGCGGCGCCAGATCGGGCCGCAGGCGGATGATGACCGGGCCGTCCTTCAGTTCGATGACGAGCGTGTTTTCAGGGTCCGCGCCGGCAGGCAGGCGGATGGCCTGGGCGGCGGCGGGAGCGGCGGCGGCAAGGGCCAGCGAGCTGGCGAGGAAGGTGCGGCGCTTCAAGGGACGTCTCTCCGGTTGGAACGGGACCGCGCGCGGTCAGGCGCGGCGCTGGACCTTGGCACCAAGCGCCTCGGCCACGGCAGGGGGCACGAAGGAGGTCACGTCGCCTCCCATGGATGCGATCTGGCGGACGAGCGTGGCGGTGATGGGGCGGACCGTGGGCGAGGCCGGCAGAAAGATCGTCTGCACGCCCGGCGCCATCGCCGCATTCATGCCGGCCATCTGCATCTCGTAATCGAGGTCTGTGCCGTCGCGCAGGCCGCGGATGAAGAGGCTGGCGCCGACACGCTGGGCGGCCCAGACCGCGAGGTCGTCGAAGGTGATGGTGCGGAAGGCGCAGTTCTCGGCCGCGGCGATCGGGGCACAGACCGTCGCGAGCAGAGCCAGGCGCTCCTCTGCGGAGAACATCGGCGCCTTGCCAGGATGCACGCCGACACCGACCACGAGCTCATCGGCCAGGCGGCAGGCATGACGGATGACGTCGAGATGGCCGTTGGTGACCGGATCGAACGACCCCGTGTAGAGCGCGATGCGTTTCGTCATGGGGCTCCGCCGCAACAGGACCGGCGAGGCTTAGCGAAGCCGGGGGGCCGGCGCAAGCGAAGCGGCGACCCGTGCCCGGCGTTCATGGGCCGCATGCGGCGGATCAGTTGCCACGTGGCGCCGCAAGCTGGAAAAGTGTCGGCCCCGCCCATCCGCTTGCCGAGGCCGTCATGACCGCATCGACCGAGACCCGCATCACCGACTGGCTCGCGGCGCGGAAGGACGCCATGGTGGACCTGCTGCGCGAGGTCGTCGACATCGATTCCGGCTCCTACGACAAGACCGGCGTCGACGCGGTCGGCGCCCGGTTCGAGCGCTTTTTCGCCGAGCACGGAATCTCCGCCTGGCGCGAGCACCACGATGTCTACGGTGACGCGATCCATGCCCTGGTCACAGAGCCAGGTTCAAACGAGAAGCCGATTCTCCTGATGGGACATCGGGATACGGTATTTCCTAAAGGTGAGGTCTCACGACGGCCCTTCAGCATTGCCGGCGGTCGTGCCTACGGGCCCGGCGTTGCCGACATGAAGGCGGGGCTGGTCATGAACGTCTTTGTGGCTGCCGCCTTCAAGGCGCTCGGCGGCATGCCCTGCCCGATCCGCGTCCTCATCACCTCGGACGAGGAAATCGCCTCGCCGTCGTCGCGTCCGATCATCGAGCGCGAGGGCCGCGCGGCGCGCGCCGTCTACAATTCCGAGCCCGGCCGCCCCTCGGGCAATGTCACGACGGGGCGCAAGGGCGGCGTCTTCATGCGCTTCGACGTTTATGGGAAGGCGGCCCATTCCGGCGGAAATTTTACCAGCGGCATCAGTGCGATCGGCGAGCTTGCTCACAAGATCATTCAGATTCACGCGCTGACCGATCTCGCCAGGGGCATCACCCTGAATGTCGGTCTGGTCTCGGGCGGCCAGTCGGTCAACACGACGGCGCCCCATGCCGAGGGACAGATCGACCTGCGCTATATTGAACCGGCCGACCGGGCGCGTACGCTCAAGGCGATCCAGCGCATCATCGACACGCCGACGGTCGCCGGTACCACCGCGAAACTGGAGATCAGGGGCGAGTTCCTCCCCGTGGTGCAGACCCCGGAGGCCAAGGCCATCTTTTCCGCCTACCAGGCGGCGGCGCGCGATGCCGGGCTGGCGACCCTCGACGGCGAGTTCTCCGGTGGCTGTGCCGATTCCGGTTTCACGGCGAGCGTCGGCACACCGACGATCTGCGGCGTCGGGCCGGTGGGCGGCAATGCCCACACGGTGGAGGAATATCTGGAGATCGACAGTATCGTCCCGCGGGCCCAGGCCCTGGCCCTGGCGATCCTCAGGACCCGATTGGATTGAGTCGCTTCGTTCGGCAGACCAAGAACCTCTGGCTCCGCCTTCTGCCCGCCGGCGGAGCAAGGACAGGGATGAGGGACAGAGACGCCAGAACCCCTGGCAAACCCCCTGCCCGCTGCGCCCCTTACTTGCCCGTCCCGGCCTCCCCGATCTCGGCCTCGGGCAGGTCGCCCTCCTCCTCGCCCTCGTCGGAGATGTGTTCGACCGAGACGACCTTTTCGGTGTCGTCGGTATCGAAGACGATGACGCCCTGGGTGCCGCGCCCGGCGACGCGGATGCCGGCCACGGGGCAGCGGATGAGCTGCCCGCCATCGGTCACCAGCATGATCTGGTCGCGGTCCTCGACGGGGAAGGAGGCGACCAGCCGGCCGTTGCGCTCGTTCACCGCCATGGCGACGATGCCTTTGCCGCCGCGCCCGGTGATGCGGTACTCGAACGACGAGGTGCGCTTGCCGTAGCCGTTTTCCGAAATGGTCAGGACGACCTGCTCGGCCGCCGACATGGCCGCATAGCGCTCCGGCGACAATTCGCCGGATCCCGCCGCCTCATCGTCCTCGCCGGTTTCCTCGCCAGCCCCGGCTTCGCCGGCAATGGCGCGACGCATCTTCAGGTAGGCCGAGCGCTCCTCGGACACCGCCTCGAAATGCCGCAGGATGGCCATGGAGATGATGCGGTCGTCATCGCCCAGGGTGATGCCGCGCACGCCCATGGAATCGCGCCCCTTGAAGACCCGCACCTCCGGCACGGCGAAGCGGATGCACTGTCCCTGCGCGGTGGTGAGCAGCACGTCGTCGGCTTCCGTGCAGACGGCGACGCCGACAATGCCCTCGCCCTCGTCGAGCTTCATGGCGATCTTGCCGCCACGGTTCACCTGGACGAAATCGGAGAGCTTATTGCGTCGGACGGTGCCGCGGGTCGTCGCGAACATGGCGTCGAGGTCGCCCCAGGTGCTCTCGTCCTCCGGCAGCGGCAGGATGGTGGTGATACGCTCG
The DNA here is from genome assembly GCF_022843985.1 of Phreatobacter sp. GTDB lineage: Bacteria > Pseudomonadota > Alphaproteobacteria > Rhizobiales > Phreatobacteraceae > Phreatobacter. The sequence continues at coordinate 32,738 of NZ_JALHMP010000032.1, forward strand.
TCCTGGTCGAGCGGCAGGATGTTGACGAAGGCCTTGCCGCGGGCCTGGGGCGCCGCGAGCGGCAGGCGCCAGACCTTCATCTTGTAGACCTGCCCCTTGGAGGAGAAGAACAGGATCGGCGTATGGGTGTTGGCGACGAAGAGCCGGGTGACGAAATCCTCGTCCTTCGTCTGCATGCCGGAGCGGCCCTTGCCGCCCCGCCGCTGGGCCCGGTAGGTCGAGAGCGGCACGCGCTTGACATAACCTGCATGGGACACGGTGACGACCATGTCCTCGCGGGCGATGAGGTCCTCGTCCTCGAACTCGCCGATGCCGTCGACGATCTCCGTCTTGCGCGGGGTGGCGAACTCGTCGCGCACCGCCTTCAGCTCGTCGGTGATGATCTGCATGATGCGGACGCGCGAGCGCAGGATGTCGAGATAGTCGAGGATCTCCTCGGACAGCGTCTTGAGCTCGTCGCCGATCTCGTCGCGGCCGAGGGCTGTCAGGCGGCGCAGCGGCAGGTCGAGAATGGCGCGGGCCTGGGTCTCGGACAGGCGATAGGTGCCGTCGGCGTTGAGCGGATGGCGCGGATCGTCGACGAGGCGGATCAGCGGGGCGATGTCCTGGGCGTCCCAGTCGCGGCCCATCAGCGCCTCGCGGGCGGTTGCCGGGTCGGCCGAGGTGCGGATGATGCGGATCATCTCGTCGATATTCGCCACGGCGATGGCGAGGCCGCAGAGGACATGCGCGCGGTCGCGGGCCTTGCCGAGCAGGAACTTGGTGCGGCGGGAGACGACCTCCTCGCGGAAGGCGATGAAGGTGACGATGAGGTCCTTGAGGTTCATCACCTCGGGACGGCCACCGTTCAGCGCCACGAAATTGCAGCCGAAACTCTGCTGCAGGGCGGTGAAGCGGAAGAGCTGGTTGAGCACGACGTCGGGGACGGCGTCGCGCTTTAGTTCGATGACGATGCGCATGCCCTCGCGATCGCTCTCGTCGCGGAATTCGGCGATGCCCTCGACGCGCTTCTCGCGGACCAGTTCGGCGAGGCGCTCGAGCATCTGCGCCTTGTTCACCTGATAGGGGATCTCGGTGACGATGATGGCCTCGCGCTCGCGGCGCACCGTCTCCATCGAGGTGCGGGCGCGCATGACCACCGAGCCGCGGCCGGTCAGATAGGCCTGGCGGATGCCGGTGCGGCCGAGGATGATGCCGGCCGTCGGAAAGTCCGGGCCCGGCACATAGTCCATCAGTTCCTCGACCTCGATCTCCGGACGCTCGATCGTCGCGATGCAGGCGTCGATGACCTCGCCGAGATTGTGCGGCGGGATGTTGGTCGCCATGCCGACGGCGATGCCGCCGCCGCCATTGACCAGCAGGTTGGGGAACTTGGCGGGGAGCACTTTCGGCTCCCGCTCGGAATTGTCGTAATTGTCCTGGAAATCGACGGTCTGCTTGTCGAGGTCGGAGACGAGCTGGTCGGCGATCTTCTCGAGTCGCACCTCGGTATAGCGCATGGCCGCCGGCGGATCGCCATCGACCGAGCCGAAATTGCCCTGCCCGTCGATGAGCTCGACGCGCATGGAGAAGTCCTGCGCCATGCGGACCAGAGCGTCATAGACCGACTGGTCGCCATGGGGATGGTATTTACCGATGACGTCGCCGACGACGCGGGCCGACTTGCGATAGGGCTTGTTCCACTCGTAGCCGTTCTCGTGCATCGAGTAGAGAATGCGCCGGTGGACGGGCTTCAGGCCGTCGCGCGCGTCCGGCAGGGCGCGGCTGACGATGACGCTCATCGCATAATCGAGATAGGACCGCCGCATCTCGTCGGTGATCGAGATCGGGCGAATTTCGGTCGGGTCGGTGGGCGTCGCGCCCGCCGGCGTCTTGTCGTCGTCGTCAGCCAAGAGAACACTTCCGGTGGGGCGGGCGCGGGGCGCACGCTGGATGGCCTGTTCTAGCCGATTCCGGCGCCGACCTCCAACCCCAAAGGCGGAATCGTCGTCGCGGTTTTCTTCGTTATTTCAACATGTTGCCATCAACGACATCAGGACTGTGGACGGCATGGGCCGCGAATGCCCACAATCACCGCCGCAGCACATCGAAACGGGGCGCTCATGACCGTCGAATTCATCACCAGCGCCCTCGTCACGCTGTTCGTCATCGTCGAGCCGATCGCGCTCGTCCCGATCTTCCTGGCCGTCACCCCGGGCTTCTCGGCGTCGCAGCGCCGGCAGGTCGCCTGGCGCGCCTGCCTGATCGCCTTCCTGATCCTGGCGGCCTGCGCCTTCTTCGGCGACTGGCTGCTGCGCATGCTCGGGATTTCGTTGCCCGCCTTCCGCATCGCCGGTGGCCTGCTGGTGTTCTGGATCGCCTTCGAGATGGTCTTCGGCCTCAGGGCGAGCCGCAAGAGCGAGACGGCCCGCGAGGCCATCGACAAGGAGCACATCGTCAATGTCGCGGCCTTTCCGATGGCCATTCCGCTGCTGGCGGGCCCCGGCGCCATCACGGCGACGCTGCTGCTCGCCGGTCAGGCCGCCGGCAGCACGGTGATGATGGCGGCGCTGATCGGCGTGCTGGCGGTGGTCATCCTGGTGTCCTGGGCCTGCCTCAACATGGCGGAGACGGTCAATGCAATGCTCGGCACGCTGGGCAATGCCGTGGTGTCGCGCCTGCTCGGGATCATCCTCGCCGCGCTGGCGGTGCAGTTCGTCCTGGACGGGGTCAGGGCGGCGCTGCGCGGCTGACCCGGCGCCTCAGCCGCCGAAGACCGCCTTGGCCATGATGCGGCCCGGCAGCAGGGTGAACAGCCCTGCCCCGGCCCAGCCGGCGGCAATGCCGATCATGTGCCATTTGTGGGCGGTGATCCGGCCCTGCCGCCGCGCGCGGATGCCGAGATAGAGATTGGCGAGTGTGAACAGCGACAGCGCATGAATGGGGCTGAAGGGCCCGACCAGCCTGATGCCGTGGATCCAGAACGACGAGACCGCCGTCACCGTCATGAGGACGACCCAGGCCCACCCGATCCAGCGGTGCCAGTCGCCGCGCTTCGGCCGCCACAGCTGGATGGCGGTCAGCGGAATCAGGGCCAGCGCCGCCACCACATGCAACTGGACAGCGACAGAGGCTGCAAGGATCGGGGCGAGGGTCATGGTCGGCTCCACCGTCAATATCAATGCCTTTTACATTGAGGGCCACCGATGTCAATTCTCTTCACATTGCGTCCAAACCGGGCGTGAAGGCGCGGCAAGGGCGACGGGTTCAGGGGGTCAGTTCGCCGCCGCAGTCGCCCGCAACGCCAGCCATTCCGGCCGCAGGGTCGACATGAGCGCCAGGCTCGCCCTGCGGCCGTCGGCGCGGACGATGCTCTCGCGCTGCACCCCCTCCTCGACGAAGCCGACGGTGCGGTAGAGGGAGCGGGCGACGGCATTGTCGGTGAAGACATCGAACCAGAAGCGGTGGCAGGCCGTTTCCGCGAAGGCCCAGTCGGCGAGTGCGAGGAGGAAGGCGCGGCCGGTGCCCTGGCCGGGGGTCGCGATCGAGATGCGCTGCAGCGCGATATTGCCGTGGCGATCGGTCAGGCCGCGGAGAATGGCGTAGCCGAGCGGGATCCCCCGGTCGTCGAGCGCCAGCCAATAGGCGTAGTCGGCATCGGCCAGGCAGGCCTCATGGCGCTCCAGCGGCCATTGGCTGATGCGCAGATCGTTATGGTCCATGCGCTCGGTGGCGACGACGAAAGCGAGGTCCGCGGCGGCGGCCCGCCGCAGGCGGATCGAGCCCCCAGCCGTCCCGGCACCCTCACGCGGACCGGTCACGCTGTCCCCGCCGGTCAGAACGGAATCTCGTCATCGTCCATCGGACGGCCGCCTGCAGGCGCAGCGGACCGCCGCGGCGCTTCCGCTCGCCCCCCGCCGGAACGGCCCTCGATGGCGCCGCCGCCGAAACCACCGCCGCCACCGAAGCTGTCGTCGCCATAGTCGGCGCCGCCACCGCCGCCGCCACCGCCGCGGCTGTCGAGGAGAACCATTTCACCGCGGAACCGCTGCAACACCACCTCGGTCGAATATTTCTCGACGCCCGACTGGTCCGTCCATTTGCGGGTCTGGAGCTGCCCCTCGACATAGACCTTCGAGCCCTTCTTCAGGTACTGCTCGGCCACTTTCGTCAGATTGTCGTTAAAGATGACGACCTGGTGCCACTCGGTGCGCTCCTTGCGCTCGCCCGAGGCCTTGTCGCGCCATGTCTCGGTGGTGGCGAGGCGCAGGTTGCACACCTGCTCGCCGTTGTTCAGCCGACGGATCTCGGGATCACGGCCCAGATTGCCGATCAGGATGACCTTGTTGACGCTGCCTGCCATCGTCGCTCTCCCCTTCCCCGCGGCCATGGCCCGGGGCGCCTTGCGCTCACATCCAGCCTGACGCTTCCCATGTTCCAGACGCCGCGTCACGGTGCCGGCCGGCAATTCGGGGACTATTCCCCAGCTTCGCGTCATCGGCCCTATCGTTCCTTATTTGTTCTTGCGTCGCCCGGCAAGACCCCATAGGTTCGCATCAGGACTCATCCCGAGTGCCGGACGGATCGCAACCGGACGGTGATCGGAAAATAGGATTATCGTCCTTGACAGCGCAACGCTGGTGCGGTAGTTTCCCGTCATGTTCGATGACTGCGCCTTGCTGCGACCGCGGGCATGGCTTCCTTCGAAGCGATCACCGGTGCAGAGTCTCAGGCGGCCTCCGAACGCGATCAGCGCAGCAGGCCGTTGGGCGCACGGCTGACATACTTTCTGACGGCAGGTCTGGTTTTCCTCCGGATGCGTTCTAACTTCGGATGCGTGGCGCGCGGGCGCCGCCTGCTGACATATTCCTGCCGTGACGCTGCCTAGCTAGTCGCGCCGTCCAAAGCCGCTTCGCGGTCTGGTGGTGCTGTCCGAGAGCCCTTTGCGATGACCGATCTGTTCGACAAGTTCAGTGGCGACGTGCGGCGTCCCGATTCCCGGTTCATCTCGGTGCGCGGTGCCCGCGAGCATAATCTCAAGAACGTCGACCTGACGATTCCGCGCGATTCCCTCGTCGTCTTCACCGGCCTGTCCGGTTCGGGCAAGTCCTCGCTCGCCTTCGACACGATCTATGCCGAGGGCCAGCGTCGCTATGTCGAGAGCCTGTCGGCCTATGCCCGCCAGTTCCTCGAGATGATGCAGAAGCCGGATGTCGACCAGATCGACGGCCTGTCGCCGGCCATCTCCATCGAGCAGAAGACCACGTCGAAGAACCCGCGCTCCACCGTCGGTACGGTCACGGAGATCTACGACTACATGCGCCTGCTCTGGGCCCGCGTCGGCGTGCCCTATTCGCCGGCCACGGGGCTTCCGATCGAGAGCCAGACCGTCAGCCAGATGGTCGACAAGACCCTCGCCCTGCCCGAGGGCGCGCGGCTCTTTCTGCTCGCCCCGGCGGTGCGCGGCCGCAAGGGCGAGTACCGCAAGGAACTGGCCGAGTGGCAGAAGAAGGGCTTCCAGCGGGTCAAGATCGACGGCGCCTTCTACGAGATCGCCGATGCGCCGGTGCTCGACAAGAAACTGAAGCACGACATCGACGTGGTCGTGGACCGCATCGTCGTGCGGGCGGACATGGCGACGCGGCTCGCCGACAGTTTCGAGACGGCGCTCAAACTCGCCGACGGCATCGCGGTGATCGAATTCGCCGATCAGAAGACCGCCGGCGGCGAGCCGATGCGGGTGCTCTTCTCGGAGAAATTCGCCTGCCCGGTTTCGGGCTTCACCATTTCCGAGATCGAGCCGCGGCTCTTCTCCTTCAACAATCCGTTCGGTGCCTGTCCGGCCTGCGACGGCCTCGGCGTCGAACAGACGGTCGACCCCGATCTCGTCATTCCCGACAAGGACCTGTCGCTGCGCAAGGGCGCCATCGGCCCCTGGGCGCGTTCGACCTCGCCCTTCTACACCCAGACGCTCGACGCCCTGTCAAAGCATTACGGCTTCTCGCTCACCGTCCCCTGGTCCAAGCTCCCGGAGACAGCGCGGCATGCCATCCTGTTCGGTACGGGAGAGGAGACCGTCACCTTCAAATATGACGATGGCCTGAGGTCCTACGAGACCACCAAGACCTTCGAGGGTGTGGTCCGCAATCTCGAGCGGCGGCTCAAGGAGACCGAGAGCGACTGGGCGCGGGAGGAGATTTCCCGCTATGTGTCCGATACGCCCTGCAAGGTCTGTTCGGGCTTCCGCCTCAAGCCCGAGGCGCTGGCGGTGCGCGTCGGCGGGGTCCATATCGGCGCGGTCTCGCAGATGTCGGTGCGCAGCGCCGCCGCCTGGTTCGCCGCCCTGCCGGAGCAACTCAGTGCCAAGCAGAACGAGATCGCCGTCCGCATCCTCAAGGAAATCCGCGAGCGCCTGCATTTCCTCATCGATGTCGGCCTCGACTATCTGACGCTCGGCCGCAATTCCGGCACGCTGTCGGGCGGCGAGAGCCAGCGCATCCGGCTCGCAAGCCAGATCGGCTCCGGCCTCACCGGCGTGCTCTACGTGCTCGACGAGCCGTCGATCGGGCTTCACCAGCGCGACAACGAGCGGCTGCTCGGCACGCTGAAGCGGCTGCGCGACCTCGGCAACACGGTCATCGTGGTCGAGCATGACGAGGACGCCATCCTCCAGGCCGACCATGTGGTCGATGTCGGTCCCGGGGCCGGCATTCACGGCGGACGGATCGTCGCCGAGGGGACGCCAGCCGCCATCATGGCCCATCCGGCCTCGCTGACCGGCAAATATCTCACCGGCGAACTGGGCGTGCCGCTGCCGAAGCGGCGCAAGCCGCAGAAGGGGCGCGCGCTCAAGATCGTCGGAGCGCGTGGCAACAACCTCAAAAATGTCACGGTCGACATCCCGCTGGGCCTTTTCACCTGCATCACCGGGGTCTCCGGCGGCGGCAAGTCGACCCTGCTCATCGACACGCTCTATCATGCCGTGGCGCGCAAGCTGAACGGGGCGAGCGAGGCCCCCGCCCCGCACGACCGGATCGAGGGCATCGAGCATCTCGACAAGGTCATCGACATCGACCAGTCGCCGATCGGCCGCACGCCGCGGTCGAACCCGGCCACCTATACCGGCGCGTTCACGCCGATCCGCGAATGGTTCGCCGGCCTGCCGGAGGCCAAGGCGCGGGGCTACGAGCCCGGGCGCTTCTCCTTCAACGTCAAGGGCGGCCGCTGCGAGGCCTGCCAGGGCGATGGCGTGATCAAGATCGAGATGCACTTCCTGCCCGACGTCTATGTCACCTGCGACGTTTGCAAGGGCAAGCGCTACAACCGCGAGACCCTGGAGGTGGTCTTCAAGGGCAAGTCGATCGCCGACGTGCTGGACATGACCGTCGACGAGGCTGTCGCGTTCTTCAAGGCGGTGCCGCGGGTGCGCGACATCCTGAAGACCCTGTCGGAGGTGGGTCTCGGCTACATCCATGTCGGGCAACAGGCCAACACCCTGTCCGGCGGCGAGGCGCAGCGGGTCAAGCTGTCCAAGGAACTGTCGCGGCGCTCGACGGGGCGCACGCTCTACATCCTCGACGAGCCGACGACCGGCCTGCATTTCCACGATGTCGCCAAACTGCTCGAGGTGCTGCACGAACTGGTCAACCAGGGCAATTCGGTCATCGTCATCGAACACAATCTCGAGGTCATCAAGACAGCCGACTGGGTCATCGACCTCGGGCCGGAGGGCGGCGACGGCGGCGGCGAGGTGGTGGCCGAAGGTCCGCCGGAACTCATCGCCCGGGAGACGCGGAGTCATACCGGGCGGTTCCTGTCCGAAGTCCTCGCCCGCCGGCCGCTGAAGATGAAGAGCGAAGCGGCGGAATGACGACCGGGCCACGCCAGCCTGGTGACGACCGGAAAAGGGGGTGGCGCGGAGCATGACCGAACTCGAACTCGCCGAGCGCCTGGGCGTCGCCCTCGCCATTGGCGCCCTGGTGGGCGCCGAACGCCATTGGCGTGATCGCGGCGAGGATGACGGCCAGCGCACCGCGGGACTGCGCACCTATACGCTGATCGGCATGCTCGGCGGCATTGCCGGCGCACTCGAACTGGCGCTCCGCGGTACGGCGCCTGGTCCCGCCGGCATTGTCCTGGTCGGGATCTTCATCGCCTTCGCCCTCCTGTTCGGGCGCTTCCAGCTGCGCGAGCTCCAGGCCGAACAGTCCTATAGCGTCACCGCCGTCATCGCCGGCATGGTCACTTTCGTCCTCGGCGCGCTCGCCGTGCTTGGCGACATGCGTCTGGCCGGAGCCGCGGGTGTCGTGCTGGTCGCGATCCTGGCAGCACGCGAGGCACTGCACCGTTTCGTCGAGGCGCTGACCTTTGCCGAACTGCGCTCGGCCATCGTGCTGCTCGCCATGACCTTCGTGATCCTGCCGCTGGTGCCCACCGATCCCGTCGGACCGTTCGGCGGCGTGTCGCCGGCGCGGATCTGGACCCTGGCGATCCTCGTTGCGGCCATTTCCTTCGCCGGTTACGTGGCGGTGAAGCTTCTCGGTGAACGCAATGGCGAGCTCGTCGCGGGCGCCGTCGGAGGGCTTCTGTCGTCCACGGCCACCACGGTCACCAACGCCCGGCGTTCGATGGGAGCCGGCGAGACCAACCGGCTGGTCGCCGGCGCGCTCGGCGCCGGGGTGGTCTCCTATGGACGCACCGCCCTGCTCGTGCTGGTTCTGGCACCGGCGCTGCTGCCGATCGTCGCCGTACCCCTGGCCGCCGCGGGCCTCGTCATGGCGTCTGCGGCCCTCTGGCTGGCACGACGCGATACCGAAGGCCATGTGGCGACCGAAGCCACCAATCCGTTCGACCTGAAGCAGGTGCTTCAGATGGCGATCCTGCTGACGGCGATCGCCTTCGCGACCCGCGCGGCGGCGGCCTGGTTCGGCGACCCCGGTGCCGTCGCCGTGTCGGCCATCACCGGCCTCGCCGATGTCGATGCGCCGGTGATCACGGTTGCCGGCCTGTTCGGCAGCGGCCTGTCGGCCGAGGTGGCGTCGGTCGCGATGATCGTCGCCGTGACCAGCAACACCGTCGCCAAGGCCGGCTATGCGCTGCTGCTCGGCGCCTGGCGTTTCGGCACCTTGTTCGCCGCGGTAACAGCGGCCGCCCTGATGGCGGGCGGCGCGGGTCTGGCTGCGACCCGGCTCCTCGGCTGATTGAAATTCATTAAGGATCGCATGTGCCTATCGCATAGCTGCGGTGCACAATTTATCATCTCGCAACTGCAGCATAATGATTATCTAGCAGGCAATCGACAGGGACAGAGCCGCCCCGTCAGCCTCAGGATTCATGTCATGCTGTACCTCTTCAACGCCCTCGTCGCCCGCATCAAGGCCCAGATCGTCTATCTGCGCACCCGCGATGAACTGACCCAGCTCGACGACCGCGCCCTGGCCGATCTCGGCTTCCAGCGCGGCGAGATCGAGTATATCGCCCGTCAGGTCGCCGACGCCCGCTGAGCCGGTCAGCCGCGCCCAAAGCGCCCGGCCCAGCGCCACATCGCCCATTGCAACCGCCACTGGGGCACATCCGGCGGCGACGCGAAGGGGTCCTGGTGGCGTTCCAGTCGCGTCAGGCGCGGCAAGACTGTCGCCAGGGGCAGGAAGGCCGCACAGGTCCGCCGGTCGGCGGTGCCGACCAGCGCCGCGGCGGCCAGATGGTGCCGCCGCGCCAGGGCGATCATCGCCTGCCGCACGCGCCGCAGGGCCGGCGAGTCGCGGCCCGTCACGACCTCGTCGCGGCCCAGCCCCTCGGCGGCCAGCATGTCGGCGGGAATGAAGACCTGGCCCCGCGACGCATGCCGGCCGACGGATCGCACCAGGCCGGTGACGGCATAGGCGATGCCGGCATGGCCGGCGAGATCGGCAGTCCGCGGGTCGTCGCCCTCGGCCATCACTAGGGCCGCCATCTGCATCAGCGCGGCACTGGTCTCGCCGCAATAGCCTTCCAGATCGACCGTCGACGGCATCGGGTCGTCATAGAGATCGAAGACCCGCGCATCGATGAGGTCGAGAAGCGGCTTGATCGGGAGGTTGTGCCGGCCGACGACGTCGAGCAGCGCGCCCGCCACCGGGTGGGCCATGACGTCGCCCCGGCCCTCGCCGTTCAGCACGTCCCGCCACCATTGCAGCCGCACCTCGCCGGGCAAGGGATCCGAGACGCGTTCGCGGACGGAGGCGATCTCCAGGTTGAAGGCATGGAGCGCCATCAGATCGGCGCGTCTGTCGGCCGGCGCGAAGAGGGCGGCGAGCCAGCGGTCCTTGTCGCCCTGCCGCACCATGGTGTCGCAATGGGCGTAGGAGACGGCCAGTGCCGCAGTCGGTGGGAGCGGCGCCATCGGCTGGCCCGTCACCCGACGGCAATCAGGGCGGCCGCCACCCGGCGATTCTCGCCCAGCATGATGTTGTAGGTCCGCGCGGCGGCGCCCGTCGGCATCACGTCGAGCCCGATTCCCGCTTCGCGCAGGACCCAGCGGATGGAATCGTCGATCGGACGCGGCACGCTACCGGTTCCCAGCAAAAGGACGTCGATGGCGGCGCGCTCGGCAATCACCGTTTCGAAGGCGGCGGGTGTGAACGCGTCACCTTCCTCGATTGACCAGGCATGCACGCCCGACGGCAGAGCGAGGATGGAGCCGCGGTGGCTCATCTCGGCGAAGCGGAAGCCGCCCCGCCCATAGGCGTCAATGGCGAAGCGTCCGGGAACGAAACCCTCGTGCAGAACCTTGAGCGGTTCCCCCCGCGGCACGTCACACCTTGGCCTTGCCGGCCGCTCCGTCACCATCCTCGCCGGGTTCGGAGCGGGCGGCGCCGAAGCCGCCCTCGCGCAGGCCGAGATAGATCAGGATCGGTGACGCGATGAAGATCGACGAATAGGTGCCGACAATGACGCCGACCAGCATCGAGGCGGTGAAGCCCTGAATGACCTCGCCACCGAAGAAGAACAGTCCGAGCAGCGCCAGGAAGGTGGTCGTTGCCGTGATGGTGGTGCGCGACAGCGTCGAGTTGATGGCGATGTCGAGCAGATCGGCGACCGGGAGCTTTTTGTGTTTTCGCATCATCTCGCGGATGCGGTCATAAACGACGACGGTATCGTTGAGGGAATAGCCGATGATGGTCAGGACCGCGGCGATGGATGTGATGTCGAAATCGGCCTGGGTAAACACAAAAAATGCAATGATCGCCATGACATCGTGCAGCGTGGCGATCATCGCGCCGACGGCGAACTGCCACTCGAACCGGAACCAGAGATAGATCAGCACAGCGAGGATGGAGAGGATGACGCCGACGACGGACATCTGGACCAGTTCGGCGGAGACGGTCGGGCCCACCACCTCGGTGCGCCGCACTTCGAAATCGGCGTCGATCAGCGCACGCACGCGCCGGAGAGCCGCCTGCTGTCCGGGCTCGCCTCCCGGTTGCTCGCCATAGCGCAGCATCACCAGGTTCGGGCCGCCGAATTCCTGCAACTGGACATCGCCGACATTGGCGCCCTGCAGACGGGTGCGCAGTTCGGCGATATTCGCGTCGCCCTGTTTGGTCTGCAGCTCGACCAGGGTGCCACCCCGGAAATCAATACCGACATTCAGCCCGATGGTCAGGAAGCCGACGATCGTGACGATGGAAATCAAAGCCGACAGCCCGAAGGTGAACGGCCGGAATTTCATGAACGGTACGGACGTATCGTCCGGGATCAGTCTCAGCAGGCGCACGGCGGAATTCTCCCAGTCGCCCGGATCACATCGGGATCCGTGCCGGCTTGAACACGCGCAGCCAGACGATGACCAGATAGCGTGTGAAAGTGATGGCGGTGAACATGGTGGTGATGATGCCGAGACCCAGGGTCAGCGCAAAACCCTTCACCGGCCCCGTCCCCAGATAGAAGAGGATGATGCAGGTGATGAGCTGGGTGATGTTGGCATCGATGATCGTGCCCATCGCCTTGGTGAAACCGCCGTCGATGGACGCGATGACACTGCGACCGCTGCGCACCTCCTCGCGGATGCGCTCGAAGATCAGGACGTTGGAATCCACCGCCATGCCCACCGTCAGCACGATGCCGGCGATGCCCGGCAGGGTCAGCGTCGCGCCAATCAGGCTCAGGAGCCCGAACATCATCACCACGTTGACGATGACAGCGAGGTTGGCGAAGAGGCCGAAGAGGCCGTAGGTCGCGAAGATGTAGATCAGCACGAAGACCGAGCCGATGATGGCGGCCTGGGTTCCCGACGTGATCGAATCCTGGCCGAGCGAGGCGCCGACCGTGCGCTCCTCGACGACGGTGAGCGGCGCAGGCAAGGCACCGGCGCGCAGCAGCAGGGCGAGATTGGCCGAGCTTTCAGCGGTGAAACGGCCGGAAATCTGACCGGAGCCGCCGAGGATCGGCTCGCGGATGACGGGCGCCGAAACAACCTTGTTGTCGAGGATGATGGCGAAGGGGCGGTTGACGTTCTCGGTCGTCGCCTGGGCAAACTTGCGGCCGCCGGAGGAATTGAAGCGGAAGTTCACCACCCATTCGGCCTGCTGGGCGTTGAAGGCCGCCTGGGCATCGACGAGTTCCTCACCCGAGACGATGACGCGGCGCTGGATGACATAGGGGACCTGCTGGACGACGCGGTTCCCCTCCTTCACCTCCTCGTAGAGGATGACGCTGTCGGCCGGGGGCCGCCCGGCCAGCGCCTGCTCCGGCGTGACCGACTGGTCGACCATGCGGAATTCGAGCTTCGCCGTCTGGCCGATGATCGTCTTCAGCCGCTGCGGATCCCGCTCGCCGGGCACCTGGAGAAGGATGCGATCGATGCCCTGGCGCTGGAGCACCGGCTCGGTCGTGCCGAGCTGGTCGATGCGCCGGCGCACGACCTCGATCGACTGGGTCACGGCGCGCGAGATCTTGTCGCGGATGCCGGCATCGGTGGCACTGACGACGAAACTGTCACCCTGTCGCGAGACTTCGAAATCATATTGGCCGGAGGTCGAGAATGCCCCGCCGATCAGCTGCGGGAGCTTGCGCAGTTCGGTGAGGGCGAGTTCGTTGTTCTGGCCCTCGCGCAGGCGGACGACGACCGCATTGCCCTGAAAACCGAGATTCTGAACCTGCAGCCGCGAGTCGCGCAGCACCCGTCGCACGTCGTCGCGCAGGTTCTCCAGCATGGTGCGGCGAACCTCATCCGAATCGACCTGCAACATCAGGTGGACGCCGCCCTGCAGGTCGAGGCCCAGCGTCATGTGCGTCCGCAGTGCGCGCGGGAGCTTATCCACCCAGGACTGCGGCATGATGTTGGGTGCCGCCAGCAGCATGGTGGCGAACACGGCCATCAGAATCAGTGTCGCCTTCCAGCGCGTGAAGCTCAGCATCGGTCAGTTATCCTTGGCGGCCGGCCGCTCGCGCGGCCTGATGCGTCACTTCTCGTCGGCGGGTTCGCTCTTCGAGCGCAACTCGGAGACAAACTGCTTCGCGGCGCGAATCCGCACATTATCAGCGATCTCGAGCTCGATGGTCGAATCGTCGATGACCTTGGTGATACGGCCGATCACGCCTCCCGACAGCGTCACCTGGTCGCCGCGGCGCAGGGCGCCGATCATTTCCTGATGCGCCTTCACCTTGCGCTGCTGGGGGCGCAGGATCAGGAAATACATGATGATGAAGATCAGAATGAAAGGCAGCATCGACATCAGGATGTCGTTGGTGCCGCCCGCACCGGTCTGAGCGTAGGCCGGGGTGATGAACATGAGGCATCCTCTTGGGGATTTCCGGCCGCGGAAGCGCGACGGGACGGGATTTTGGCGCGGACTATAGCCAGCAAGGCGTCGATTGCAACGACACCTTCGCGCAAGCCACGACCTGAGGGCGAGCAGCCATGTAAGCCCTGCGCGACATTCTTTCCAGTGGCCTCATTGCCTCACGTGCAGGGCTGGTGCAAGGGACGGGAAAATCACGCCGGAGAAACGCCGTTGTCCGATCCCCTCACCCTTGATGCGCTGCACCGGATCGCCGCCGCGCTGGAGCGGCTCGCCCCGCCCGCCCCGAAGACGGCAGACCTCGCGGCGGCCGACGCCTTCGTGTGGAACCCGCTCGGCCCGCGTCTCGATCCGGTGGCGCGCGTCAACCGCGTCGAGATGGTCCTGTTGCGCGGCATCGACCGGGCACGCGACACGCTGATCGAGAACACCCGCCGTTTCGCCGAAAGCTTGCCAGCCAACAACGCCCTCCTCTGGGGCGCCCGTGGCATGGGCAAGTCCTCGCTCGTCAAGGCGGCGCATGCGACCGTCAACGCAGACCTCACGCAGGCGGGCGGGAGCGCCATCCTGAAACTCGTCGAAATCCACCGCGAGGACATCGAGAGCCTGCCGCAGCTGATGGGCCTGGTGCGCGGCAGCGCCTATCGCTTCATCGTCTTCTGCGACGACTTGTCCTTCGACCACGACGACACCTCCTACAAGTCGCTGAAGGCGGTGCTCGAAGGCGGGATCGAAGGCCGTCCCGACAATGTCATCTTCTATGCAACGTCCAACCGCCGTCATCTCCTGCCGCGCGACATGATGGAGAACGAGCGTTCGACATCGATCAATCCCGGCGAGGCCGTCGAGGAAAAGGTCTCGCTGTCGGACCGGTTCGGCCTGTGGCTCGGCTTCCACAAATGCAGCCAGGACGAATATCTGGCGATGGTCAGCGGCTATGCCGATCATTTCGGCCTGACGACCGAAGCCGGACAGCTGCGGGCCGAAGCGCTCGAATGGGCGACCACACGGGGCTCCCGGTCGGGACGCGTCGCCTGGCAATTCGTCCAGGACCATGCCGGCCGGGCGGGCCTTCGCCTCGAACCCTGACGTCCCTGAAACGGGATGGGGCGGCACTGCCGTGCCGCCCCGAAAAGACCGGTCCCTTTGGAGGTCGCAGGAGAGGACCGATCGACTACCCGGCCCCGGCAGCCTGCCGGGGAATGGAATGAACGCTCAATTGGCGCCGAGGAAGGTCATCGGATCGACCGGAGTGGCACCGCGGCGGATCTCGAAGTGCAGCTGCGGCGAGGAGACGTTGCCGGTCTGGCCGGCGGCGGCGATGGTCTGGCCGCGGCGCACCTGGTCGCCGCGCCGGACAGCGATCGTCGAATTGTGTGCATAGGCGGTGACAAAGCCGTTGGCATGGCGCACCAGGACGAGATTGCCGTAGCCGCGCAGCTCGTTGCCGGCATAGGCGACGACGCCGTCCTCGGCCGCCTTGATGGGCGTGCCCTGCGGCACCGACAGCTTGATCCCGTCGTTCGAACCGGCGCGGAAGCCGGCGACCACCCGGCCACGGACCGGCCAGCGGAACTGCGGCTCCGCGGATGCGGACCGTGCCGGCGCCTCGGCGGCGGCCGGCGCTTCGGCGACCGGTGCGGGGGCC
>NZ_JALHMP010000033.1 GCF_022843985.1 Phreatobacter sp.
AACCGCGGTCGCCCCGACTGCGCAATCCCGACCAGCTGCGTCGGGGCGTCCGCTGCCGGACTGCAAGGGGGTCAACTTTGGACGCCGAAAAGGGGTCAACTTTGGACGCCGATTGACACTCGGCATCAAGCTCGACTCCTTGGATGCGACGCCGGAGCGCGTCGCGACCGCACGGGCTGCCACGATCGAGTTGCGCCAAAGAGACGTCACAGTGGCCGACATGGCGATGCTTGCAGCCATGCCAGGGCTTGCTTCGGTCACTCTCCACGAGACCGTAACGCACGAGCAGATCGCGGCTCTGGCGGCAGCCCCGGCACTGACCAGCCTTTCGTTCGGTGGCAGACCCAACGTCAATGACGACAGCATCGCAGCGATCGCTGCATTTCCGAGACTGCGTCATCTCCGGCTCGGCGCCGCTACGGGTTTTTCGCCAAAAGGCCTTGCACCGCTCGCGCGCGCGAGCGGTCTTGAACGATTGTCACTGAACAGGTCGCGGGCGCCGGTCGCCGATTTTTCTTTCCTCGCGAACCTGCAGAAGCTGACGGAGCTCGAATTGATTGCCATCGGTTCGATCGAAGACGACGCGCTGGTGCATGTCGGCGCCATCAGCGGGCTGCGCGTGTTGAACCTCAGCGCTACGAATGTGACGGATAAGGGCATCGCTCATCTGCAAGGGCTCAAGGGGCTGACGACACTCGTCCTGGACCGCACCCGCATCACGCCGGCCGTGATGGGAACGCTCGGCGAGCTTCGCAGCCTCGCGACAATCACGCTCGGAGGGTCTCTCCTGACAGACGTTGCACTCCCCTCGCTCCCTGCACTTCATTCCATTTATGTGCATGATTCCCCAGTCGCCGACGTTTTTGCAGAAAGCCTTTCCGGACAGCCCAACCTTTCGACAGTCTATATGACCAACACCCGGATCACAGATGCTGCCATCAAGCATCTTTCTCTCATACCCAATTTGCGAAACCTGGTTATGATTGGCGGTATGCTGACCGATGCTGCATTCAGTGGATTGACCTTTCGCGAAGCCGTGAACATCAACCTGGCAGGCAATGGGGCATTGACTGACGCTGTCCTTGCCGCGCTGGCAATTCAACCCAAGCTCACGAGCCTCGACGTCCGGCGAACGCGCGTCTCGAGAGAAGGGGTCGCGGCCGCTTTGGCGCAAAGGCCTGCCGGCTTGCCGGCGCTCAGGATTTCAAACTGAATGACAGACAACAGCAGCGCAGCCGCAGCGGGCGGCAGCGCAGCGCTGGACAACCATCGACCGAATGGTGAACATTTCCTGCTAGCTTAACGCGAGACTGCTGGGGGTTGCTCCGGGCAATCCCAGGTCCTGCTCCGATCGCCAGCCAGCTGTCAGGTCCGGGGTCGCGTCGGGTTTGGCAGAATTTCGCCAGCCCCCGGGAAAGTGGGTCCCATATTGATGACAAGCCCAGCCTACGCCGGAGTGTTGAAGCCGGTGCTCTCCATCGCCGCCGCGCTGTCGGTCGTCGAGGACGGCATGACCATCATGATCGGTGGATTCGGGGGCGCTGGATCGCCGGTCGAACTGGTTCACGGCCTCATCGATACCGGCAAGCGCGACTTGGTGGTCGTGAACAACAATGCGGGTAACGGTCTGAACCGCCCCGGTTTTGCCGGAGGCTCCAACTTCCAAGTAGGATGGAGCCATGACGAGCAAGACGACGAACAAGTTTTCACCTGAGGTCCGCGAGCGGGCGGTGCGGCTGGTGCTCGACCAGGAGGGCGAGCATTCCTCGCGCTGGGTTGCCTGCGCCTCGATCGCCGCCAAGATCGGCTGCTCGACCCACACGCTGCTGGAGTGGGTCAAGCGGGCGGAGGTCGATGGCGGGAAGCGTGCTGGTGTTCCCTCCGACGTCTCGGAGAAGCTGAAGGCGCTCGAACGGGAGAACCGCGAGCTGCGCCAGGCCAACGAGATCCTGCGCAAGGCGTCGGCTTATTTCGCCCAGGCGGAGCTCGACCGCCCATTCAAACGATGATCGCCTTCATTGATGATCATCGCGACGTCTATGGGGTCGAGCCGATCTGCAAGGTCCTGCCGATCGCCCCATCAACGTACTACGCGCACCGAGTCCAGCGCCGCGATCCCGCCCGCCGATCTTGTCGGGCTCTGCGTGACGACGAGCTGCGCTCGGAGGTCGCCCGGGTCTTCACCCAGAACTTCGAGGTCTATGGCGTGCGCAAGGTCTGGCGTCAGTTGATGCGGGAAGGCGTTGACGTTGCGCGTTGCACCGTGGAACGGCTCATGCGTGAGCTGGGTCTGCAAGGCATCATCCGCGGCAAGCCGGCTCGCACCACCACCCAGAACAAGGCCGCACCTTGTCCGCTCGATCACGTCAACCGCGTGTTCCATGCCCCAGCGCCGGATCGCCTATGGCTCTCGGACTTCACCTACGTCTCGACGTGGTCTGGGTTCGTCTATGTAGCCTTCGTCATCGACGCCTACGCGCGGCGCATCGTGGGATGGCGGGTCAGCCGGACTGCCCATGCCAGCTTCGTCCTGGACGCGCTCGAGCAGGCCCTCCATGAGCGAAGGCCAGCCAGCAAAGCCGGGCTTGTGCATCATTCGGACCGCGGATCGCAATACGTCAGCATTCGATACACCGAGCGCCTGGCAGAGGCTGGCATAGAGCCCTCCGTCGGCAGTGTCGGCGACAGCTACGACAACGCGCTCGCCGAGACCATCAACGGGCTCTACAAGGCGGAGCTCATCCATCGGCGCGGACCTTGGCGGAGCTTCGAGGCCGTCGAGTTCGCGACGCTCACCTGGGTCGACTGGTTCAACAACCGCCGCCTCCTTGAGCCCATCGGCAACATCCCGCCGGCCGAGGCCGAGGAACGCTACTATGCCTCGTTGGCAGAGCCAGCGATGGCCGCATAACTTGAGACAACCGGCCTCCGGCAAAACCGGGGCGGTTCTGACAACCGACTCGCGCTCACCTGGATTGAGACTGGCGGACCACCGGTCACCCCGCCTGCTAATGCCGGCTATGGGACAAAACTCATCGAGTCTGCTGTTAACTACAGCTTGGGCCGCGAATGGGAACAAAAGTACGACCCATCAGGTTTGCGAACGAAGATCACATTCCCGCTCGCATAGACGCCGAGCGTCATCAGAAAGCCAGGCGCGTGAGCAGAACGATACTGGTTGTCGAGGACGATTTCCTTGTCGCCTTAGACATCACGCAGCTCCTGGAATCCCACGGCTGGGTGGTGATTGGCCCTGCGCCCTCAGTCAAAGTCGCTCTCGATCTTCTGGACGCAGGTCTGCCATCGGCCGCATTGCTTGACGTGAACCTGGGCAAAGAGATGGTCACGCCGGTGGCAGAGGCGCTGAAGTTGGCAGGGGTGCCGTTTGCGGTCGCCAGCGCCTACGAGAAACCTGAACAGTTCGGTGGACCTGTTCTGACGGGAGCCCCCACGGTCGGCAAACCGATCAAAGAGCGTCGCCTGCTGGCAGCGCTGGCGCAGCTATAATCCACGGCCTGAGCGCGCTTGCTGCGTAGTCCAATCTTTGGGTAAGTCCGAACGTCGGCTGCGGAACAGCCGCAAACACAAGCCGTTTCATTAGTGATGCTTAAATCAGATGAGATCCTTTAAGGCAGCGGAGTCGACGCGATGGAGCGCTATCTCTTCGATTTCGATGAGGATCGGGCTTCCCAGCCCAACGAACATTCCCTCGACTTTCCCACGTTCCAGACGGCTTACAGCGAGGCCGTTCGCGCGTTGAGCGAAATCATGGCGGAGAAGCTACCCTCCTACGGCCACGGCCGCTATCTCGCCATCACGGCCCGCGACGCTGTCACCGCCGCCATTTTCAGGGCGTCTCTGCGCTTCGATTCGCAGGCGCCCAGCTCGCGGCTGCTCGACACGCTCGTTACCCGCGTCGAGGGGAAGTGATGCGGGAGCCGATGCAGCCCTTCGTCGCTGCGCTTTCCGTCCGGGACGACCTGTCCGCCGAGGAGGTGCGCGCCCTCCACGATCTACCGATCCACCTGCGCTCATTCCAGCGGGGCGAGGAGATTGTCGGCGACCACACGCGGCCCGGCCGTAGTTCTCTCGTGATCGACGGGACCTGCGGCCGGGTCGTGCAGGCCAGGGAGGGGCGGCAAATCACCGCCGTTCACGTGCCCGGAGATTTCGTCGATCTCCACTCGCTTTTGCTGAAGGTGATGGACCACTCGGTCGTAGCGCTAAGCGATTGCGTCGTGGGATCGGTGCCGCATGGCCATGTGGCCGGCCTCTGCGAGCGGCACCCCCATCTCGGCCGGCTGTTGTGGCTTTCCACGGTCATCGACGGGGCGATTCAGCGGAGCACCATCGCCAATATCGGTCGGCGGTCTGCTCTCCAGAGGCTGGCCCATCTCGTCTGTGAGCTGCATACCCGCCTTGCCGTGATCGGCCTTGCCTCCCCGAACGGCTTCACCTGCTCGTTCACCCAGACGGATCTCGGCGACATCCTCGGCCTGTCCGCAGTGCACGTGAACCGCACGATCCGCGACCTCAGGCACCGCAAACTCCTCTCGTGGTCTGGAAACCAGGTGCTGTTCTCGAGGTTTGAGAGCCTGGCTGCCTTCGCCGATTTCGATCCAACCTATCTCAACCTGCAAAAGGAGCCCCGCTAGCCCATCGCCTCGCCTTAACAAAAAGCAATCCGAGCGCTCCGTCCCACCGATATCGTCGTCTCGGAGGTGGACGCATGAGCATCCGTCGGCGCCTGTTCGTAATAGGTGGCATCTTTCTCTTGCCGGTGCTCGGGATAGGGGGCTGGAACGAATACACCGACTATGCCCAGAGGGAGCGGCATGTACGGGAGACGGTTGCGAAGGAGGCCCGCTACGTGGGAGCCGAATTCGAGCGATTGCTGGACGGCGCCCGAAGCCTCGTCGAGACCATCGCCCATGTCCCCGCCGTGCAGCTGGGCGACTGGCCTGCCTGCGGCCAGCTCCTCACCACACTGAGGCCCTTCAACCCGGGCATCCTCGCCCTCGCGGCGACCGATCCGGCCGGAACTGTGATGTGCGCCTCCGATCAGCCGCCGGGCGCTAGCCTGCCGACGGTCGGCGACCGCCATCATTTCCGGCTCGCCCTCCAGCAAGAGAGCTTCGTCATCGGCGGCTACGCATACGGTCGGCAGACGGCAAGCCATGTCATGCATGTGGCGGTCGTACGCCGTGACCTCGCCGGCGCAGTGTCTGGAATTGTCTTCGCCACCATCAGCCTCGACTGGATCGCTGGTCGCTACGCCCGCACGTCCTGGAGTGCGGATAACGTGGTAACGGTCGTCGACGCCGCCGGGATGATCCTGATGCGCCAGCCGGGCCATGACCGGTTCGTCGGCAAGCCAATTCCCGTGGGCGCCTGGTCCCGGCTAAGCCAGCTCGCCGGGACCGGCAGCTTCGAGGATGTCTCTCCTCTCGACGGCGTCCGGCGGATCGTCGGCTATGTCGCGCAGGCCTCTCCGTCGCCGGGCCTGTTCATGGCCGTCGGTATCAGCCGGCAGAGCGCCTTTGCCGATCTCCACAACGCCACCCTGCGCGGTATCCTCGCTTCCGGTATCGGGATCCTCGCGGCTTTCGGCTTTGCTTGGTTCACGGCGCGCAGCCTGATCACAAGGCCGTTCCGCCAGATCCTCGGGTCGGCAAAGGCCCTCGCAGGAGGTCGGCTCGACGCCCGCTCTCCGGTTCCCGGGAGCGGCGAATTCGGACAGCTGGCCGAAGCCTTCAACGTCGTCGCCGACCGGCTGACCTCGGAGATACGCGGCAAGGACATGCTGCTACGCGAACTGAGCCACCGCGTAATGAACAGCCTTCAGATGCTCAACTCCACTGTCTTGCTGCAGCAGCGGGCGATAAAGGACGAGCGCACGCGGGAACTGCTGGGCCAGATCGGCGGTCGGGTCATGGCGATCGCCGAGGCTTATCGGCAGCTTCACCGGGTGGAAGGCGAGGAAGTCATCGACGTCGGTGACCTGATCGCGGAAGTGGCGAAGCAGACCTGCCAGTCCCTGCTGGCGGATGGATCAATGTGCCACATCTCCGTCCAGCCCCTCACTCTCGCCCCGGACCGAGCCATCCGGGCCGGCTTGATCGCCAACGAGTTGATGATGAACGCCATCAAGTATGGCGGGGGACCGCGGGCCGTGGTGCGCGTCGATTTCGCTTCGGAGGGCGAATGGGCCGTGCTCTCAGTTCGGAACCGCAAGGTGGAACAGGTGGGACAGGCTGGCGGCGGGTTCGGCTCACGCATGGTCTCCCTCCTCGCCACCGATCTCGGCGGGACGGTCGAGATGCTTGAGGAGGATGGCGAAGCGGTCGTGACGCTGAGGTTCCCCGCCCAGGCGCCGACCATTGCGGCCGCCCCCTGAGCGGTTTGGGCGGCGCGTTTTTAAGGAACGGCCCGCCACACGGGTTGTTGATCGTCGGAAACTGGCCTGTGGAGGCCAGCCGCAGGGTTGCAGGCTCACCATGATCGATCTCGTCGAAGCCGTGATGGAAGCGCTTGAAAGGCGCAAGTGGACGATCGCCTGCGCCGAAGCCTGCACCGCGGGGCGCCTGGCGCATGCGCTCGCCGGCGGGGGCGGCGCCTCGCACATCTTCCTCGGTAGCATCGTCACCTACAGGCCCTCGACCAAGACGCGGGTCGTTTCCGTCTTCGCCGAAAGCCTTGCCCGCCCGGAGGGGGCGGTGAGCGAGGACGTAGCGGCGCAGATGGCCCGGGGCGCCGCCGAACTCACCGGCGCCGACCTCGCGCTCGCCACGACCGGTGTCGCAGGGCCCGCCACCGTTGATGAGGGCAACCCCATAGGACGCATCTTCGTCGCGCTTCACGATGCGACAGAACATCCAGCGAGGGCTACCGTCCGGCGTTTCGATTTCGGCGATGTCGGTCCCGGCGAGGTCGTGGACAGAGCGGTAGATGCCGCCCTTATCCTCCTCGCAGGCCATATTGCCGCTGCTGCCCCGGACCCGCGGCCTGGCCAACAGGGTCGTTCGGGCAAGTGATGGTTCGCAGCCGGCTACGCGTGAGAGGCGACGGTTGTCTCAGGCGTCCTTCCGAGGACGGTCCGCACCCACGCCTTCTTTTCGGCCATCGGCATCGCGGCCATCACGGCGTTCCGGCTGTGATCGATCAGTGCTGAGCCGGGGGCAAACCCCGGTGGTTCAGACCACCCGGAGGCAGAACCTCAGCCGTTAGCCTGATAGGAACCCCTTCTGTCTCCCGGGGTTGATGTCGATGGAACACAATGGGAGGCACTCATGAAGACAACCATCTCTACCGTGGCATTTGTTGCTCTACTGAGCAGCAATGCACTCGCTCAGACCCCCCCCGCGACCGCACCAGCGCCCACACCGCGCGCGACTCAGGCACCTGCCCCGACTCCGTCAGCGCCGGCGACAAACACAAGCGCCGGCATGGTCAATGGCGCGGCGCTGGAAAATGGCGCGAACTCCTTCACCGAAGGGCAGGCTATGGAGCGACTGCGGGAGGCGGGCATCTCCTCGGTGACCGAACTGAAGAAGGACGACAACGGAATCTGGCGCGGTCGCGGTCAGTGGCAGGGCCGCACGGTCGAAGTCGGTCTTGATTTTCGCGGCAACATTTCTGCTCGCTAGTGGAGGCAAATATGACCCAGACGATTACCGCCATTTTCGACAGCTATGACGCCGCAACACTCGCTGTTGCCCGTGTCCGCGGAGAGGGAATCAGCGAGCGGGATATTTCCGTGCTGTCAAACGACACGACGATCGATACGTCGCGGTTCAGCGAGTACCGCCCTGATGTTGACAGAGAAGAGGATGGCAGTGGGGCTGCGAGCGGCGCCGGACTTGGCGCTGCCGCGGGCGGAGCTGTAGGTCTTCTTGCAGGTCTTGGTCTGCTTGCCATCCCGGGCCTCGGTCCAGTCGTTGCTGCAGGCTGGCTTGCCGCAACCTTCGTTGGGGCGGGAGCAGGCGGGGCCGCAGGTGGTCTTGTTGGCGCCATGGTTGGTGCCGGTATGTCGGATGACGATGCCCACGCCTATGCCGAGGGTCTTCGGCGCGGCAGCACCGTGGTAACCGTACGTGCGCCCGAGGCATCCGCGGCGCGCATCCGTCAGATTCTCCACGAGGGCTCTTATGACATCAGCGAGCGCTCGCGGACCTGGCGTGATGACGGGTGGACAGGTCGCACGGCCTACTGAGTCGACCTCTTCGACATCAAAGGCCGCCCATTGCGGGCGGCCTTCTTCGCGCTGGCGCTGTCGGGCTTCATGGAAACCGAGATAGGGTGTTGCATGAAGCCGAGGTGGCTGATGCATCGAAAACGGTTGGGGCGTGAGTTCAAGGTCCAGGCCGTTCACTTGATCAGCGACAGCGGTGCGCGTCCCGCAGTCCCGGCGTGATTGTAGGTGCGTTGCGCCAGGCTTTTCTTGCCGAAAACCGCGCAGGGTTACGATCTCGTCGCTCATTGGGGTCGCTCGGTTCAGGATTGGCTTTGGCAACCTAAACCTCCCTGGCAATCGCCGATGACCAACCTCGGCTACACCACGCCAGGGGACACGACCGACACGACCCTCTGCTGGGTGACAAACCGCCTTCTGAAGCGTTCCACCGCGAGCACCGAACGTGCCTACGGGGGGACCGCGATCCATGGAGTGCATGATGGGAGAGCTCAAACAGTCCCATCCGGACGATCAGGCGGCGGCACGTCGCGCCGAAGCGATTGTCGAAGCGCTTCGCTCATCCGGCAGATCGGTAGCAACCGCAGAATCCTGTTCCATCGGACATATCGGTAGGTACTTCGCTGGGGCGAGAGGCGCTTCGCGGGTCTATCTCGGGAGCGTCATCGCTTACACTAAGCGCAGCAAGCAGCGCGGCCTCGGCGTGTCGGACGAATTGCTGACCGGGCCCATGGGCGCAGTCACACGGGACGTCGCGATTGCGATGGCGGAAGGCGTCCTTGACCTCATGGGGGCAAGCATAGCGGTGGCCACGACGGGCGTCGCCGGACCGACGCCCGACGAGGACGGCAACCCAGTCGGAATGCTCGTCGTGGCGATCGCGGAGCAGGGCAAGGCGTCGGCCGCGGCAACGTTCGAGTTTAGGAGCCGCGACGTGGACGATTTCAACGCCTGTGCAGTCAGCAAGGCACTTGAAATGGTGGCAGAACGTCTGGGTCTCGACATGGACGGATCAAATCGCGTGCCGGTTTGACGCCGTAGTGCCGCTCTAACCGGAACACGGGATCGGCGGCGGCGTTTCCTTCCTGGATGCGACAGGAGAGGCCTATGGACGTCCGCGATAAGCTCATCCTGGCGCTGGCGGCACAATTGCGCGCCGAGCGGGACACGCGACAGGCGTTTGCCGACGCGGTGCGCGGCGGACTGCGCCGCGAGGTGCTGGTGGCTATGCTGGAGGATCCGGTGCCCGCAATCACTCAACTCGACCTTCTGGCCGCGGACGCCGCGGCCAGCAGCATGCCGCGCCGCTCCAGAGCCGCCTGATGGCCAGGGCCCGCACAGCCGCGAAACTGGGGGCCTATCGCTCCAAGCGCGACTTCCGCACCACCTTGGAGCCATCGGGCAGGATTCCCCCGCGCCGCACAAAGGGGACAGATGGCAGTTTTGTTGTGCAGAAGCACGCGGCTCGCCGGCTCCACTACGATCTCCGACTCGAGCACGACGGCGTCCTGTGGAGCTGGGCGGTGACGCGTGGGCCGAGCCTCGACCCGGACGACAAGCGCCTGGCCGTCCATGTCGAGGACCACCCTCTCGACTACGGCAGCTTCGAGGGCAACATTCCAAAGGGCGAGTATGGGGCCGGCGCGGTCATCGTCTGGGACCGCGGGCGCTGGATCCCGGATGGGGATCCGAAAGCCGGAATGTCCAAGGGGCACCTGTCCTTCACGCTTGAGGGCGAGCGCCTGGCGGGGGGGTGGCACCTCGTACGGCTGAAGCCACGCAAAGGCGAAACGCGGGACAACTGGCTGCTAATCAAGGCCAACGATGATGCGGCGTCGGATCGCGACATTCTCAATAACGAGCCGACCTCCCTGGTCACGGGCCTGACGGTCGAGGACGTTGCAGCGGGCAAAGACCCACGGAAGTCGGTTGCTGGAAGGAAATTCCGCAAATCCACAACGCGTGCGCTGGCCCAAGCGGGCAGCGCCGCTCCGGCCTTCGTGCCCCCGTGCCTCGCGTCGCTCGCCGGCCGACCGCCGAAGGGCGCGGGCTGGGTGCATGAGGTCAAGTTCGACGGCTATCGCGTGCAGGCCGCGCTGTCAGCGCGTCAGGTCCGGCTTCTGACCCGCACGGGGCTGGACTGGACTGCGCGGTTCGGACGCGGGATTGTCGGCGCCCTCGAAGAGCTTTCTTGCGACAGTGCCGTCATCGACGGGGAGATCGTGGTACTCGACGATTCGGGCATATCGGCCTTCACCGACCTGCAGGCGGCCCTGTCCGATGGGCGCCATGAGGGAATGGTCTACTACGCCTTCGACCTGCTTCAACTCGACGGCCGGGACCTTACGAGCGAGCCGCTGGTCGCCCGCAAGGACCGGCTGGCGCATGTCCTTGATGGCCTGAAAACGGGACCGCTGCGCCTCAGCGAGCATTTCGAGGATCCCGGCGAGGTCATGCTCGACCACGCCTGCCGCATGGGCCTCGAGGGCGTGATCTCGAAGCGCCTCGACGCGCCCTATCTCAGCGGTCGCCGCGGGTCTTGGATCAAGTCCAAGTGCACCCACGCCCAAGAGTTCGTCATCGTCGGCTACCTGCCATCGAACGCCGGTCGCGACCGGATCGGGTCTCTGGTGGTGGCCTATCATGACGATCAAAGCCTGCAGTACGCCGGCAGGGTCGGCACGGGCTACCGAGACAACGTGGCACGGGAGTTGAAGAGGCGTCTCGATCCCCTGCGCCGGACCCGTTCGCCGGTCAGCGCCACTTCGGTTCAGGGACGGGGGGTCGTCTGGGTGGAGCCCATGCTCGCCGCCGAGGTCGAGTTCCGCGGCTGGACCGGAGACGGATTGGTGAGGCAGGCTGCGTTCAAGGGCCTGCGCGAGGACAAGCCGGTGGCCGAAATCGTTCGGGAGGAGACGGAAACTCCACCGCCGCAGATGCGTCGCCGAAAGAACGCCACTCCCTGCCAGGCGGTCCCGTCCGCCGTGTCGGCCTCAGTCTCCCTGTCCAGCCCCGACAAAGTCCTCTGGCCGGATGTGGGACTGACGAAATCGGGGCTGCTGGAGCACTACCAGGCCGTATGGCACCGGATGGAGCCGCTGGTGGTGCGGCGACCGCTGAGCCTCGTGCGCGCGCCCGACGGCATCGGGGAGCAGACCTTCTTCCAGAAACACGCCTCCCCGGGCATGGGCAAGGCGGTTCGCACCCTAAAGGCCGGCAAGGCCGGCGCAGCGCTGCTCTACGTCGAGGATTTCGACGGCATCGCATCGCTGGTGCAGATGGGCGTGGTGGAGATCCACGTCTGGGGGTCCACGATCGACAACGTCGAATGCCCCGACCAGGTCATCTTCGATCTGGATCCAGGGCCGGGGGTCGACCTCGAAGGAGTCCGCGCAGGCGCGCTCGAGGTGCGGGACCGGTTGAAGGACATCGGTCTGCAGAGTTTCGTCAAACTGTCGGGCGGCAAGGGGTATCACGTCACTGTCCCCCTCATCCCTGATGCCGGCTGGACGGAGGTCAAGGCCTTTGCCCGCGGCTTCGCGGACGCGATGGCGAGGGCTGCACCGTTGCGCTACACCGCGACGCTGGCCAGGAATGCGCGGCGAGGCAAGATCTTCATCGACTATCTCCGCAACGGCCGCGGCGCGACAGCGGTGGCGCCCTATTCGACCCGTGCCCGTGACGGCGCCCCCATTGCCGCGCCGGTGACCTGGGCCGAAGTTGAAGGCGGCATCGCGCCGAATGCCGTGAAGGTGGGCGCTGCCCTGCCGAAATCGGATCCGTGGCGGGAGTTCCGCGCTGCGGCCGAACGTCTGGGCGAGGATTAGCCACGTTTGCGGGGGGGAGCCGGCGGCTTCCTGGCGGGCGGCCCGCCGAGGCTTTTTCGCAGGGCCGCGAACAGATCCACCACGTTGTCACCGCTCCGCGTCGTCGCAGACCCCTTCCGGTGCACCGTCGCCGCCTTCTTCGAGGCGACCAGCTTCAGGAGCGCCTCCTGTACCGGATCATGGACCATCTTCGGCGTCCATTTACGTGTCCTCTCCTTGATCAGGCTCCGCGCCGGCGCCATCGCCTTGGACGGCGGCGATCGAGCATGGTCGCTGCCGGCTTCGATGCTCCTGTCGCGAACTTCGTCGCCGAACCGCAGCGTCCAGAGGATGATGCCCTTGCCACGTGGCTCCAGCATCACGGCGCGCTCCCGGCGGTAAAGAACGAGGCGCGATACCCCGACCACTGCAGACGCCGCCATGGCCTCACGAATGACGGCGAAGGCTTCCTCGCCAACCGGATCGTTCGGCGTGAGGAAGTGAGGCTTCTCAAGGTAGATCCACGGGATTGACGAGCGGGGGACGAACTGGTCGATGTCAATGGTGCGGGTCGTCTCGAGTGCGACGCTGTCCAGTTCCTCGTCCTCCAACACCACGAAATCGCCCTCGCCGCGCGCATAGCCGCGGGCCTGATCGTCGTCATCCACCAGTTTGCCTGTTTCCGAATCGACGTAGCGGCTTTCCACCCGATTGCCGGTCGTGCGGCTGAGGGTGTGAAAGCGGACCTTCTCGCTTTCGGTGGTCGCCGGCGCCATCGCCACCGGGCAAGTCACCAGCGAAAGCTTGAGATAGCCTTTCCAGAACGACCGATCAGCCATAGTGCCTCCAAGCTCATCAATGCACGGCGGGTGTCGGCAGTTCCGGAACTCCGTCGCCCAACCAACGTTGCTTAGCGGCAACGCGGAGAACGGGCGATGGCGGGCACGAGGGCCAACTGGAAGGGCTTCCTCAAGATCGGCGAATTGTCCTGTCCTGTCGGCCTCTACACGGCGGCATCGACGTCGTCCCGCATCGCCTTCCACACCATCAACCGGAAGACAGGCAACCGCGTGCGTCGGGAATTCGTCGATCCGGCCACCGGAAAGCCGGTTCCGCGCCAGGACCAGGTGAAGGGCTATGCGCTCGACGACGACCGCGTGGTCATGCTTGAACCGGAGGAAATCGCCAGGGCGGTTCCCGGAAGCGACAAGACCCTTTCCGTCGAAGCCTTCATTCCTTGCAATGACATCGACACCCTCTATTTCGACCGGCCCTATTTCCTGGCGCCCTCGGGAAGAGCGGGGCAAGAGGCCTTTGCGGTCATCCGCGAGGCGATGGGCAGCGCGTCTGTAGCGGCCCTCGCTCGCGCAGTGCTCTTCCGGCGGGTGCGCGCGCTGATGCTGCGGGCGGACGATGAGGGCCTGATCGCCCACACCCTCAATTACGACTACGAGGTCAGGTCCGCCGCCGATGCCTTTTCAGACCTGCCCGACATCAGGATCAAGAAGGAGATGCTCGATCTCGCGCGGCACATCGTCTCGATCAAGGCCGGCACCTTCGATCCGTCCACCTTCGACGATCGCTACGAGGAGGCTGTCGCCACCCTCGTCATGGACAAGCTTGCCGGCAAGACCCTGAAGCGTCCGAAGGAAAAACGTGCCCCTAAGGTTGTCGATCTGCTGGGCGCCCTGCGCGAAAGCGCGGCTGGCGCGGGCGGGCCCACGAAGGGACGCGCAAAGTCGGCCGTCGGTGCCTCCAAGGCCAAGAGCAAGCCTCGGAGCAAGAAGGCGGCGTGATGGCGAGCGGACTACCGGCCGATCCCGTCGGCGCAGCGGAATGGCTCATTGGCAGCACCCTGAGCCACGAGGGCGCCGGAGGCATCATCGTCGAGACCGAGGCATATCGGGACGACGATCCCGCGTCGCACAGCTACAAGGGATCCCGCGCTGGCATTGCCTCCATGTTCGCCTGCGCCGGAACTCTTTATGTCTACCGCTCCTACGGACTCAACTGGTGCCTGAACATCGTCTGCCGGCCTGGGTCTGCCGTCCTTATCCGTGCGATCGCGCCAACCCAAGGCCTCGAAAGGATGCGACAGCGGCGCGGTGTGGACGATCCGCGGCTTCTCTGCGCCGGCCCGGGGCGGCTTACTCAGGCGCTCGGGATCACCGGCGCCCTCGATGGAGTTGCCCTCCAACACTCGCCTCTGACGCTTGCACCCCGAAGCGGCGGGTTAGAGGTCGTGAGCGGGCCGCGGATCGGTATAGCGCGGGCCGTCGATCGGCCTTGGCGCTTCGGCCTCGCGGGGAGCCCCTTCCTGAGCCGCCCGTTCCCCGGTTGACGGCAGAAGCGGCGCGCCGGGGAATTGCTTCCCATCCTGCTGCCTAGTCTGCGGCCAATCTACAGCCATGGCGTGTGACGCCTCGCCGGCCCTAATGGCTATCCAGGAATCGCCGAATAGTTTGCCGCTTTCCCAAGGCCGCGATCGAACGGCCATTGCTTCGCCGGTCCGGACCGGCACCGCCTGTGTCCTCCGTCAGACGACCTCGGTAGCAAAACACAGCACGGAACCAGCGGCTGCCTTTGTTGTTGGACCAGGTATGGAAACGATCGCTGGGACCATGCCCTCATCTGGCTCAACCGCGGTCGGCGCCGCTCCACCCCCTTCGTCCGCGCGCCGCCGACGGCTTGGCCGCATCTTGAGCCGAGCGGCCGCGATAAGCTTTTCCACTACTGCCGTCCTGGCCCTTGTAGCCCAATGGCAAAGCCGGCACCCGGTCCGCGTCGTCAACAGCACCAGCCATTGGTGGCTGGGAGACGAGGGCGCGCGCACCGCGGCGGTGGATGCCAGGCACACGGTCACAGGTTTCGCCATTCACTCTGCGGCCTCTCTGCTCTGGGCGGCGGTTTTCGAAGCCGTGCGGGAGACGGGCCCCCGCCGCCCGCTCTGGACTGACGCAGTTGCCCTTTCCGCACTTGCGGCCCTTGTAGACTACGCCATCGTGCCGCGGCGCCTGACGCCTGGCTGGGAGAAAGTGGTCACGCCCGGCGGTATCGCCTGCGCATACGCTACCATGGCAATTTCCCTTGTCATCTGCGGCTCGGCCAAGGGCGACGCATAGTCCGGCCCGTTAGCCGATCCAGGGCAGTTCGACGGAGGGACGGGCGATCATCAGCCATAGGATGGCGAGGATCGCGCCGAATGCCGGGAACCCGAAAACAAACCAGGACCAGAACAGCCAGTAGTAGCGAGAGGGCAGGGGCGCGCCCGCGGCCTCGGCCGCTTCCGCAATGTCGCGGATCCCCATCTGGAGGACTACTACCGGCAGCCATAACAGGCCGATCACGACATAAAGAACGATAGACAGCACTATCCAGCCCTCGAGGAGGTGGTAGCCCATCTCGCGCGCCAGCAGGACGCCGGTGACCGGCTGGGCGATCACGGCGGTGGCCGTGAACAGGAAATCCGCCGTCACCACGATCCGGGCGACGCCGGCGATCCGTGACGCCTTGCCGGTCGTGTGGGCCGCGACCAGGAAGAAGGCGATGCCCGTCCCGGTGCCGATCAGAACGACAGCTCCCAGAACGTGCAGGTACTTGAGGACAAGATGGGTCATGACCTCTCCTCCAGAACTGCGAGAGCAGCAAGCATCAGCGCTGTGATAGGCGCGGTCTTCAGGAGTGCGGCCAGCGGGTCCAACCAAAGCCATGGCGTAAGGATACTGCCCGCCGCCGCATAGGCCGTGGTGACGGCGATGCCCGCCTGGAGGGCCCGCCGCGTGGTCGGACGCCAGATGATTCCCGCGCCGACCACGAGGTCAGCGATGCCTCCGCCGGCGACGATCAGGGGCGCAAGCCAACCTGTCCCGGCCTCCCTCATCATCGTGACCCCGCCGCCGAAACCTGGCCCGAGCGAAGCAAGGCCAGAGCCGATCCAGAAGAGAACGAGACTAACGAAGATCACGGGTTTGATCATGTAGAGCCGCGCGAACCAGCGGTCCTGCACCGACGGCGGCCTCGCCTGCAGCACCGCCTCGATCCGTCGGGGAATGATACCTGTCGCTTCGATCCACGCGCGGCTGTCGCTTGCCGCGCCTCGCGCCACCTCGACACGCGCCGTAGAGCGCACGGCGGGCCGCCATCCGAACTGGCTCACCGCGTCCCCGAAACGAAATGCGAGGGCAGCGAGAACGTCAGGCACCGCGACCTCTCGGGCAGGCGGAAGTCCGAGCCAACGCCGGTTCAGCCGGACGAGATCGACGACAGAGAGGGTCTCCGGGCCGGACATGTCCAGCACGACCTGACCCGGCCTCCTAAGATCGATGAAGTCGAGCACCGTCTGTACGACATCGTCGAGGGCGACCGGGCGCAGGGGTCCCGTCTCGGGCATAACCGGCAGAAGCGGCAGACCTGCCAGCCCCCGGATCAGCGCGCTGGCTCCACCGACAGGATGGCCCAGAATTACCGACGGACGCAGGATGACGTAGTCGATACCGCTCGCCATGAGGGTGTCATCGCCGGTGCGCTTACTCCGGGAGAATGTGGTGGGGCTTTCGCCGCCGACCCCCATGGCAGAAAAGTGGATAAAGCGCGCCACGCCACTGCCCTGACAGGCCGCGACGAGCTCTGCGAGGCCCTCCATATGAACGCCGGCAAGGTCGTCGGCCGGACTGTCCTGCAATGCGCCGGCGCAGTTGACCACCACTGCGGCGCCACGAAGAACGCCGTGCCAGTCCGACGCGTCGGCGCGGGCGAGATCTATTTGTTGCCAGGCAATAAAACCGACGTTCCGCGGCACTGACCGAGCGACGCCGGTCACAGTGTACCCCAGCGCCGCGAGCCGCGCGACGATCTCGGTGCCTACCAACCCCGTTGCTCCGACCACAACAATTCGGCTCACTTCACGCCTCCGCGGGTCCACCGGGAGGGAACGCCGTATCGGAAGCGCTGTGCCAATCTGCTGCACGAAATCTGACCCCTTTTCCGACGAGCTCGTCCGGTAGCTGCCTGCCTGCTTTGGTCGGTAGGAAGGATGGGGTCTGAAAGGAGATGGCAGCTTTTTGGGGGGCTGCGTCGGTGTTTCGCCAGCTGGAGCGCCGTTGTTTAGACATGTGCCTGCCAGGGCAGTTAAATTGGCCAGAGCCCGTCACCGGCGTGTCCTGTGGGCGCGCAATATCCAATGGGAACCTGGCCGCCGGTGTCGGGTTGCTCCTGCATCAACGGAGGATTCCCATGCCGCGGACCGAAGACCGCTTGGACCAATGGCTGCGCGATGCCCATGCAATGGAGCAGCAAGCCGTAAAGATGCTCGACGGCATGGCCGATCGCATCCAGAACTATCCCGACCTCAAGGCCCGCATTACCCGCCACGCGGAGGAGACACGGCTGCAGGCGGCCGCCATCGCGGATTGCCTGAAGCGGCGTGGCACCGACGTGTCCACGTTGAAAGATATGGCCGGTAAGGTCATGGGCCTGGGCCAAGCCTTTAGCGGCCTCGTCGTCGGCGACGAGATCATCAAGGGGTCGATGGCCGGCTATACGTTCGAGCACATGGAGATTGCCGCCTACAGGGTGCTGGTCGCCACAGCAGAACGGGCGGGCGATATCGAGACGCGGGACGCCTGCCAGGCCATCCTCAAGGAAGAGGAGGAGATGGCCGCTTGGCTCGCAGAGCATCTCGCGCCGACCACGTTGCGGTATCTTGAGCGCGAGGCGAGCGGCCAGACCGCCAAGCACTGATGCATCGCGGCGGCGCCGGGCGGTTCCGGCGCCCTTGCGCCACGGGAGACCAGCAATGCAGGACGGGAGGTCCTTTCCGAAATCAGCAGGCATCCTGTTCGGGCTTGGGCTCGGCGGCTTCTTCGACGGCATTGTCCTGCATCAGATGCTGCAGTGGCACCACATGGTGAGCAGCTGGTATCCCATCACATCGGTGGAGGCCCTGGAGCTGAACACGTACTGGGACGGTGTCTTCCACGCTATCACTTACCTCTTCGTCGTCGCCGGCCTGTTCATTCTCTGGCGCCATGCCCGCAGAAAGCACCTCACCTGGTCCGGCACGCTACTGATTGGCACCATGCTCATCGGCTTCGGCGCGTTCAACCTCGTCGAAGGCATCGTCAACCACCACATTCTCGTGCTGCACCGGGTGAACGAATTGGTTCCCCCTTCGCAGCGGATGGCTTGGGATATCGGCTTCCTGGTCTGGGGGGCGCTGATGCTGCTGGGCGGCATCGCGCTGACCCGGCGCGGCGACCGGCACATGCGGGAGCGGGCGGCGTGAGAGACCTGTTTGATGACTATCTCTCCTCGCAGCTCGGCGTCGCCACCGGCTGGTTATGCTTCCTGATGCTGTTGGTCGCCGGATCTACACCGGTCTGGGGGCGCCTCGCCTTCGGCTTTCATCCGACTCTCGATCAGCTGCTCCTCGTCGGCTGTCTGAAACCGGCCTAAGCCGGCGCCATTTGGAACAGAGCCGCTACCGTCCGGTTGGTTGCGGAACACGGGAGCCCGGTATGAAGGCACTGACCTTTGCATGGCAAAGCCGACATGCGATGCGAGAGCGTCCCCGATCCGACCATTCAGGACTGCCGCGACGCCATCATCAAGATAATGGCCTGCGCTATCTACAGCTCGGACCTGCACATTT
Organism: Phreatobacter sp.; assembly: GCF_022843985.1. GTDB lineage: Bacteria > Pseudomonadota > Alphaproteobacteria > Rhizobiales > Phreatobacteraceae > Phreatobacter. Next base: position 18,647 of record NZ_JALHMP010000033.1, read on the forward strand.
ACGGGGGCATCATCCCGGAGATGCAGTCGGGCGACGTCATCGGCCAAGAGTCGATGGGCGAGGTCCTCAAGGTCGGCAGGGACAACAAGGCGTTGAAGGTCGGCGACCGGGTCATAGTCCCCTTCACTGTCTCCTGTGGCGAGTTTTTCTTTTGCCGGCGCGGTTTCTTCTCCAGCTGTAATCGCACCAATCCCAACGCCGCCAAGGCGGAGAAGGAGTGGGGCCACGCACCGGGCGGGCGCACCCTCAAGGATGGCCCCGAACTCTACAAGACGTTCCGTGAAAAGAAGGACGGCTGCATCAAGGTCGTCCTGAAGCCCTAACGAGCCACGGGAGCTCCTGGACGGCCAGGCGCATCCGGCATCGGGCTGCAACCCGCGCGGCGCGCCGCCGAGAACGCCTGTGACCTGATCCCTGCCGTTGCTGAGGACCTCTGCCCAGCTCCGGCCAGACTCGGAGATCCAGCAGCGGCGGATAGGAACGCCTGTCCGTCCTCCGGGTTGATGGTGGCGCATCGGAGTGGATGGCCGACTATTGCCTCGCTCGGACGCGTCCCTCGCGAGCCCTGCCGTGCCCGGATGTAAGGTGGGCAGGGCCGCATCGGGGGCACCGAACCGCCGAGCCTTCACGTCCCCAGCGAGTGTTCGGCCCCAAGGGAGGTTGTGCCGCGATGAACGTGCTTACGGAAAACAGCAACTCGATCTGGATGGACGTGAAGGTGGCCCCGGAAGCAACGCCGCTGACCGCGGACACCGGGGCCGACGTTGTCGTCGTGGGGAGCGGCATCGCCGGCCTGTCCACCGCCTACGAACTCGTCCTCGCTGGATATTCGGTGGTTGTCCTCGACCGCGGCGTCATCGCCGGCGGGATGACCGCACGCACCACCGCCCATCTCGCTTCTGTCTGTGACGATGGTCTCTCCGACCTCCTGTCCATGCGGGGGCGCGATCTCGTCCGCGGCTTCCACACGAGCCAGACCGCGGCAATCGACCGGATCCAGCAAATCCAGGAACGGTTGAAGATCGATTGCAATTTCCGCCGGCTGCCCGCCTTCCTCTTCCTTGATGCCAGCAGTGACGAAAGCGTGCTCGACGACGAGGTTGCGGCGGCGGCTGAAATCGGTGTCGCGGTGGAACGCGGCGTCGGACTGCCGCTGCGGGGGCTTGGTGGTCACCCCTGTCTCACCTATCCGCGGCAGGCGACCTTCCACCCGCTGAAATACCTGCGTGGCCTCGCCGAGGCACTCGTGTCGGACGGCTGCCGTCTTCATCCCTTCAGTGCCGTCACCGCGGTCGAGGAGGTCGGGGACGAGGTGCGGGTGAAAGTGGCGGGAGGACACGCCGTCACTGCCCGCCATGCGGTTGTGGCCACTAACTCGCCGATCCACGATCTCGTAGCGATCCACACCAAGCAGGCGCCCTACCGGACCTACGCGATGGGGTTCGAGATCGCGCCCGGACGGCTGGCCGATGCGCTCTACTGGGACACGGCGGACCCCTACCACTATGTGCGGCTGGACTCGGGCCATACGGAGGGGAACGAGGCCGATATCCTCATTGTCGGCGGCGAGGACCACAAGTCCGGCGAGGCGGACGACGCGCCGGACCGCTTCGATCGCCTCGATAGGTGGATCCGCGCGCTGCTGCCCGATCTCGGACCAGAGCGCTTCCGCTGGTCCGGTCAGGTGATGGAGACGCTTGATTATTGCGGCTACATCGGCGCCGATGGCGGCAGCAGCCGCGTCTTTGTCGCGACGGGCGATTCCGGGCAGGGCATGACCCATGGCGTCGTGGCGAGCCTCGTCATCGCGGATCTCATCGCCGGGCGATCGTCCCCGTTCGCCGACGTCTATGACCCGGACCGCAAGCCAGTGAAGGCGGCGACGACCTACATCAGCGAGAATCTGACCGCAGTGACGAACATGGCGCAATATCTCGCGCCGGGAGAAGTCTCCTCGGTGGATGAGCTGGAGCCGGGTCAAGGCGCCATCGTTCGCGATGGTCTGAAGAAGATCGCCGCCTATCGGGCGCCGGACGGTACCCTCTTCGAGCGCTCTGCCGTGTGTACCCATCTCGGCTGCCACCTGGCGTGGAACAGTTTCGAGCTGTGCTGGGATTGTCCGTGCCACGGGTCGCAGTTCGCTCCCGATGGAGCAGTGCTCAACGGCCCGGCGATCACCCCGCTGGCCGTGGTGGAGCGAGACTCAGCATAGGAACCGCGCCGGCGGGCAGGGGTTTTTCCCTTAACCGACCGACCGAGGGAGACACCATGTCGTTTCTGTCCCGGGTCCTGCTAACCGGCACCACCGCCAGCCTCTCATCGGCCGGCCTCCTGGGTGTCCTTGCCAAGGCCGAGGGCCGCGATCCTGTCCAGCCGGTCAACGCGACCAGCCATTGGCTGCACGGGGAGATCGCCGGCCATTCGAAGGTACTCAACGTGCGGTACACCTTGGTTGGTTTTGCCAGCCACTACGCCGCGTCGGTCTTCTGGAGCACGGTTTTTCAGCGCTTGCGACAGGCGCGGCCGGACCGCTCGCCGGTACCAGACGCCTTGGGCGTGACGGCGCTGGCCGCTCTAGTGGACTACGCATTGGTCCCCAAGCGGCTGACGCCCGGATGGGAGTCGGTGGTGTCGCCGGCCTCAATCGCGATCGCCTATGCCGCCCTGACTCTATCCTTCCTCGCGACCTGCCCGCCGCGGGGCAGATGAGAGAGCCCCCATGTCGTTGAACGGTAAGCTCGTCCTTAGCGGCCTCGCCGGCTTTGTCGCAACGTTGCCGATGACCGCGGCGATGTCGCGGCTGCACGCTCGCCTGCCACGTCGCGAACGTTATCCCCTGCCGCCGCGCGAGATCGCCGAGAACCTGCCGAAGTTCGGTATGCCCACCTCGGTCGCGACGCTGGCGTATCATTTCCTTTATGGTGCCGCCGCCGGCAGCCTCTATGCCGCACTCTGTAACAGACGCGATCCCATGACCGGCGCATTGTTCGGCGTCGGCGTATGGGGGGCGAGCTATCTCGGCTGGATTCCGGCGGCGCGAATCCTCACTTTCGGCAAGCGCCACCCAGCCCGGCGCAACAGCTTGATGCTCGTCTCCCATATTGTATGGGGCGCCACACTGGCGATGAGCCTCAGAGAGCTCGAAGCGGCGCGAGGCAGCGTCTTTTCTCTGGCCGAGGCTAGCCGCCCCAACCTTCTAGACAGGGCGGATCGCCAAGGTTGATAAAGCGGGAGTTGAACTCCGAAACCGACCTGAACAGAGCGCCCCCGTCATTTGGTCGGCCCGGGACGACGCCGGTTCCTCTCGTTGCTGAGGGATGCCATCACTGCAATGACAGGAATGCCGCGGCGTCAGCCTTCGGTCTATACAATGCTGAATCGGATCTTCACGGTGACCAAGGGCTTGAGGTAAGCGATAAAGCTCCCCGCTCCATCCCCGGGTTTCCAGCCATTCCTTCTGGAGCCGCTATCAGGTGGTGGCGACGGGACCCGAACGTGTCAGACTGCGGTGCTACGCCGTCTCCGCTGGTTCGCCTTATCCATCAAATCGTCTCGCTGCCCGCCGGGCTGACTCTCGACATATGCGTCAGCGCGGATCAACTCCTTTTCGGAACGTCTCGAGCCACCGTCCTTGTGCGGAAAGCCCCCTTGCTGCTTGCGAGCACCCCTCGCCAGCTCTCCCTGTTTGGGGTCGGAATGGGGCACGCGACCGCTATTGAATCGACGGATCATGTTTGGTCCTCTCTCGCATTCCCTTGGAAAACAGAACGTCGACATCGATGTTCCCTCGGGGACGGCGGAAAATTGGCAAGGGGCGCTTCAAGATCTTGCAAGCCGAGACTGTCTTTAGGCCTGATGGTCCCTTGCGATGGGAGACCTCCCCCAAAAATCGGAACTTGTTGCGGCAGGCTGAGTCGAACATCTCGGAGAGGCAAGGGGCGTGCATTCGCTTGGGACTGCCTGCTGCAGGCTGAACGAGAACGCGCCCCAGGGGCCGGCGCCTCTTCCGGTGCCGAGCACACCGGCGAGGAACTGGTTCGTCAGCTGCAAGTTGGGACCGTCTACACGGTCATGGCGATGAGCAGCCATTTGCAGGAGCGAATAGCAGATTGCCCGGCAGACCAATCGCGAAAGCCGACGAAGTAAACACAAATGCCGATAAATCTACCGCGTGGTCGGGAGGAGAGTCAGGTGATGAAATTGCTTTTGGAAGGCTATGCCGAAAAGCAACCCCCGTTGGCGCGGGGGGATTGGGTCAGAACGCTCACCGGCGGTCCGCCCATGGAAGTTGTGGGTCTGGACATCGATGGCTCCCCGATGTGCAGGTTGAATGGCAAGGTCTACAGCATAAGCTCGGCGATCCTTCGGCGCGTTGATGAAGTGTCGGCGCACGATGGAAGGCCGCGACGTGGCAGGCCTGTCGGAACCCGTTTGCGGCAGACCCACACGCCAGGGACAAGCGGTAAGATTTTTTGCACGGCCGATATTGCCGCCATGCGCCGGATCTTTTGCGAAGCCCGGGCACGGCTTTGCTCCAATGGAAATCGCGCATTGGAGCGGAAACTCGCGTTGGCGATTGTGCGGTCGTGGCCAGAGGTCTGAGCGGGATACGCAGAAGACTGCGACCGCTCCAGTTTCTCGGAGACGCCTTGCTTGATAGACTAAGCGGACAGTGACTTCTCCGCGAGAGGGCCTGATCGAGATAGTCCATTGGCCATGACCAATCGGTTCCGGCCTTTGTCATCGGCCTTTTGCGCGGCGGGGAGGTGGCGCGACCACCCCCCGTCTCCGTTACTTTCGCCTGCTCCGGCCAGGCTGCATTCCGTCGAAGCGGGCCTGCTGGTGCGCCAGTTCCTCGGCGAAATCAGCATGCAGGGCCCGCTCGCCCAGCGCATCCGGCATGGTAAGGAGGCCCGTCTCGCAGAGCCGGTCATCGTCCCAGCCGGGGTAGTCCAGCACCGGATAGAGGCAGATGCCCTCGACCGGAACACCGCCGGCAAGGGCCCGCCGCACCTCGGAACAGACATAGTGTAGCCAGGACGACCGGGCGCTGCGTTCCGACCCGGTCTCAGCAATGACGATGGGCCGGTGGTAGCGGGCGAAGACCTCTTGCAGGATCTCCGAGAAGGGGCGGTAGCCGTGATGGCCGAGTGGGAGCGTCGAGCCGCGGTGCAGCCACTGGTTCCGCGGGTAGTAGTTCAGTCCGACAATGTCGACGAGATCCTCCCGGCCGCCGAGTTCTGGCGCTACTCGGCCCGCCATCATGTCGAGAGCCTCGAATTGCGCCAAGCGGTACAGCTCGGCCGTCCTGCGGACCGCTGCTCTTCGCGAATAGCTCTGGATGTGGATGGCCGGCTCCGCAAGGAGGAAGCGGCTCGCCGGCTGCTCTGCCCTGATCGCGTCGACCGCCGCCACCGAGGCCCGAACGAGTTGCTCCTTGAGCGGCCGGCCGCGCTGCCGGGCGCAAGGGTTGATTGCTGCGACATCGCCGCCCGCCCAGGCGAGGAACGACATTTCGTTGATCGCGCAAAAGAACGGAACGCTGTCACTCTCCGCGCTGACGAGCTTGGCCGCAGCCGCCGAAAACCGGGCGAAGCGGTCCACGAAATGCGGTGACCAGATGTCGAGTCCGTCCGGCCAGCCGAAATGGCAGAGGTCCCAAATTACCTGGACATCGGCTTCCTGCGCGGCGCGCAGCATGGGCAGGACGCTGGACCAGTCGTAAACACCGGGAGCCTGCTCGATGAGGTGCCAGCGGAACCCGTCGCGGATGGTTCTCAGTCCCAAGCCTGCGACCGTACGGTAGTCGCTTGCGGCGAGGCGGTCGTGCCCTGTCGCCGCCAGGAGGTCGAGCCTCCGGCCGTCGCGACGCCGGTGCGTGGCGCATTCGAACCCTGCCAGGAAGAAACTCTTGAACAGGGGCTCGTCGGCCAAGTGCTCGGCGCCTTTCGATCGGGAACAACGGATCCCCCGACAACAGCCGTCCAGGCGGCCCTGTTCCTTTTGGCTTTTGCAACCGCGGCGATCGGCTGCGCGGCGCGGAGAGCGACACCGGACGTCGCGCCTATAGGAACTTCGCTTCGACGCCCTGAGTTCAGCATCCAGTCCATGACGACGGTGCCTCGCGCTGGATCATGAAGGTGAAATCTGCCGTCAGTGAAATCTGCGATCAATGTGAAGGTTGAGCATGAACGCCATCAATCGCCGCACTCAGCTCGTGTGTTTCTCCCATCTGCGGTGGGATTTCGTCTTCCAGCGTCCACAGCATCTTTTATCCCGTGCCGCGCTGGATCATGACGTATACTTCATTGAGGAGCCCATACTTGAGGAGGGCGCCCGGCCGCAGCTGCGGGCGAGTCGCCGTCCCGAGGGCGTCACCGTAATTGTCCCGGTCCTCCCTCCGGCGGGCGAGCATGCGGCCGCCGTCATGATTGCCGAACTCCTGCTGCCCATCCTGCCGCCATCAACGAGGCAAAGGATCCTCTGGTACTATACGCCTATGGCTATGGCCTTCAGCCGGGAGGTGGAGGCTGAGGTCGTCGTCTACGATAACATGGACGAACTGTCCGCCTTTCGCGGCGCGCCGGCGCGCCTCCTTGAGCTCGAGGCCGAACTCTTCGCACGCGCTGACCTCGTCTTCACCGGCGGCATGAGCCTTTATGCCGCCAAGCGGCGCCGACACCACAATGTCCATCCCTTCCCGTCGAGCATCGACGTCGCACATTTTGACCAGGCGCGGCGCAGTCCGGCCGAGCCCGCCGACCAGGCGGGCATCGGCGCTCCCCGAGCCGGCTTCTTTGGCGTCATCGATGAGCGCATGGACCTCGATCTTGTGGCGGAGACAGCGCGGCTGCGCCCCGATTGGCAGTTCGTGATGATCGGCCCCGTCACCAAGATCGACCCTGCGAGCCTGCCGAGGGCAGCGAATATCCACTGGCTAGGCCGGAAGTCATATATGGAGCTTCCCGGCTATCTCGGCGGCTGGGACGTGGGCCTCATGCCCTTTGCGCTGAACGAATCTACCCGTTTCATCAGCCCCACCAAGACTCCCGAATTCCTCGCCGCCGGGCTGCCGGTGCTCTCCACCGCAATTGCGGACGTGATCACTCCCTATGGCGAGAATGGTCTTGTCGACATCGTCGCCGGCGCGGCCGACCTTGCCAAAGGTCTCGACCGGCTCAGCAACAGGCCGCGGGCCCCTTGGCTCGCCGCCGTGGACGCGCACCTCGTCGGCATGTCCTGGAACCAGACTTGGGCCGGCATGCAGCGTCTCGTCCACTGCATGCTGCAGGCGCGGCGCGAGCCGGTCGACTCACGCAGTAGGCTGCGCCCCGCCCTCGTTGGGGAAACCGCCCATGTTTGACTGGCTGGTGGTGGGGGCCGGCTTCGCCGGTTGTGTCCTCGCTGAACGTCTCGCCACGCAGCGCGGCGAGCGCGTACTCATAGTCGACCGGCGGCCGCATATCGGCGGCAACGCCTATGACCGCTACAACGAGGACGGGTTGCTCATCCACGAGTACGGTCCGCACATCTTCCACACTAATTCCGAGATGGTCCTCAACTACCTGTCAAAGTTCACAACCTGGCGAGACTACACTCACCGGGTTCTGGCCTATGTCGACGGCCATCTCGTGCCGATCCCAATCAACCGCACGACGGTCAACCAGCTCTATGGCCTGTCGCTCGAAACAGATGAGGAAATGGCAGCTTGGCTCGCGGCCCGCGCTGAGCCGGTCGGGCGGATTGAGACCTCGGAGGACGTGGTGGTCAGCAAGGTGGGGCGCGAGCTCTACGAGAAGTTTTTCCGCGGCTACACGCGCAAGCAATGGGGCCTCGACCCGTCAGAGCTCGATAAATCGGTAACCGCCCGCGTTCCCACTCGCACGGACACGGACGACCGCTACTTCGCCGACAAGTACCAGGTCATGCCGAAGCACGGCTATACCCGCATGTTCCAGGCGATGGTGGCCCGAGCAAACATCACCGTCATGTTGCAGGCAGGCTACCAGGAAATCCGCCACCTGATCCCGCACAAGCGGGTAATCTATACCGGGCAGATCGACGAGTTCTTCGACTTCCGCTTCGGTCGGCTGCCCTATCGTTCCCTGCGCTTCGCACACTTGACACTGGACGCCCCGAGTCACCAAGCCGTGGCAGTGGTGAACTATCCGCAAACCGAAGAGTTCACCCGCGTCACGGAATACAAGTACCTGACTGGCCAAGCTCACCCCAAGACGGCCATAACCTACGAATATCCGACGGCCGAGGGCGACCCCTATTATCCGGTTCCGCGGCCGGAAAACCAGGAGCGCTACGGCCTATACGAGGCGCTGGCGCGCGCGACGCCCGACGTGTGGTTCGTCGGCCGCCTCGCCACCTACCGTTACTACAACATGGATCAGGTCGTCGGGCAGGCGCTCGCCACCTTCCGTCGCATCGACGAGACGGTACCGCGCCAGGAGAAGCCGGCCGCCGCGAGCGGGCCCTGGAACGGCACCTTGGCTGAGCTGCCCGGACCCTGACAGGATCGGCGGCGGGCCGTCGAACACCTAGGCCACGATCTGAAGGCGTGGTGCCTGGGCGCGCTAAGGCCGCGGGCCGACCAGCCACGTGGAAATGCGTCATACCGCTCCCTGCTCGGGGAGAACGGCCAGGGGCCGGACCGACGAAATTCAGGCCCTTGCCGGACATGCCGACGCGGATTGGGATTTGGAACAGGTCTATGTGTCGGTCGGTTGTGCCTCGGACGGCAACCCGTAGTGGCGGCCGTCGTGCAGATCCTGATTGCCCAATCAATGCGAGCGATCAGGGCGGAGTATCCTCCTTGACCAAAAACAGCACCGAGGCCTGCCATGTTCTTCCGCACCAATCAGTTCCAGTATAATGCCCGTCCAGAGGCGCCGGATCCTGTATATGCCCGCAAGCTTCAGGAGGTTCTCGGCGGCCAGTGGGGCGAGATCAGCGTCATGATGACCTATCTCTTTCAGGGTTGGAACTGCCGCGCACCGGCGAAGTATCGCGACATGATCCTCGACATCGGCACCGAGGAAATCGCCCATGTCGAGATGATCGCCACCATGATCGCCCGGCTCCTGGAGAGTTCGCCAGTCGAGGCGGCGGAGGAGGCCGCGAAGAATTCGGCGGTCGGCGCCATCCTCGGCGGCTCCCGGCTTGAGGACGTCATCGTTGCCGGCATGAACCCGCAGCACGCCATCGTCTCCGGCGGCGGCGCGGTGCCGGCCGACAGCGTGGGCTACCCCTGGACGGCCCGTTACACTATCGCATCCGGCAATCTCCTCGCCGACTTCCGCTTCAACGTCACCGCGGAATCGCAGGGACGGCTGCAAGTCTGCCGTCTCTACGAGTTAACTGACGATCCCGGTATTCGCGACATGCTCTCTTTCCTGATCGCTCGCGACACCATGCATCAGAACCAGTGGCTTGCGGCAATTGCCGAGCTGGAGGCCGATGGCCTCGACGCCACGCCGGTCCCGAAGGCCTTCTCGCGCGAGAAGGAGATGGGCGATGTCGCCTACCAGTTCTGGGACTGCTCAGGCGGCAGCGAGAGCCGCGAAGGTCGTTGGGCGAGCGGACCCACGCCAGACGGAACAGGTGAGTTCGTCTATCTCGGCAAGCCGAGCCCCCTCGGGGAGGTGGTGGAGTGTCTCGGCCCCGTCGATCCCCGGCTCTTCGGCACGCCGAAGGCGCTCCAGCCGCCGACCTGACCCTAATGGGTGAGCAGTCCCCATCACAGTCGGCTGTCGCCTTGCGGCGCAGCTTGTCAGAGCCAGCAGTGATAGGCGACCACGCCGGGGGCCGCGGTAGTGGCGGCCCGAATCCTCACTTTCTCCAACCACACGCTGAATTGATCCTGCCCGGGCATGACATCGTCCACCGGCTAAACATTGGCGGGGCTGGTTTGCGAGTGCTTATTGACCAGGAATGGGACCATCGGAGGTGCCGACCGGACTCGACCACCATATTCCCGTTCCATCGCGCCGCGTAAAGGAACGTCCGCAAAGAGAACGCTGTTTTCGCTTAAGCCCGCAAACACGGAGGGGGTAAGGGATGCTGGGTCCAGAGCCTCCACGGCATCGTGTCGTCATTATCGGCGGCGGATTTGCAGGTCTGGAGGCGGCCAGGGCGCTGAAAGGCGCTGAGGCCGATGTGGTGCTGCTCGACCGCAACAACTACCACTGCTTCCAGCCGCTGCTATATCAGGTCGCCACTGCAGCTCTATCGCCGGGCGAAATCGCCTGGCCGATCCGCTACCTACTGCGCGGCCAACGCAACCTTGCCGTCTACCAGACGGAGGTTCAGGGCATCGCTCTTGCTACCAAGTTGGTTTATGCGGGCCGGCATGCCTTCGCCTTCGACCATCTGGTCATCGCCACCGGCGCAACTCATTCCTATTTCGGCCACCCCGAATGGGCGGAACACGCCCCGGGGCTGAAGAGGATCGAGGACGCTACCGCCATTCGCCGCCGCGTCCTCTGCGCCTTCGAGGAGGCCGAACTCGCACCCGCGGACGAGCAAGCACGCCTCCTCACATTCGTCGTGGTTGGCGGCGGGCCCACGGGCGTCGAGATGGCGGGAGCCATCGCAGAGATGGCCCATCTGTCGCTTCGCCGCGACTTCCGCCGCATCGACACAGCAAAGGCCCGGATCATACTGATCGAGGCGGGCCCGAAGATCCTGGCGGCCTTCCCCGATGACCTCTCCAACTATACCGCGCAGGCCCTCGTCGGCCTGGGTGTCGAGGTTCTGCTCGGTAAGACGGTAGAGCGCTGCGTCCGGGAAGGCGTCATAGTTCAAGGGGTGCTCGTCCCAGCTTCGGTTACCATTTGGGCGGCTGGCGTCAAGGCATCGCCCGCAGCCGCGTGGCTGGGCGCCCAGGCGGACCGCGCCGGACGCATCATCGTCGGAGAGGACCTCTCGCTTCCCGGCCATCCCGAGGTCTTCGTCGTCGGCGACGTCGCGGCTGTCGCCGGCGGGAAAGGCCGCCCCGTCCCGGGCATCGCCCCGGCCGCCAAGCAGATGGGGGGCTATGTCGGTAGGGTCATTGCCGACCGGGTTGCAGGACGGCCTTCTCCAAGGCCGTTTCGCTATCGGCATCAGGGCGATCTCGCTACGATCGGTCGCAACAAAGCCGTTGTCAGCCTCGGTGAACGGAAGCTCACCGGGCGCATCGCCTGGCTCTTCTGGTCCGTCGCACACGTCTATTTCCTCATCGAGGCGCGGAGCCGATTGGCGGTCGCAGTGGACTGGACCTGGAGTTATGTCACCAACCGTCGCGGTGCTCGCCGCATCGTCGGCGAGGAAACAGCTGCGTCGCACACAGGTCTGCCAGCCGCAAAGTCCAAGGCCGAGCCCCTCAACCTTTGACTCGGACGAGAGCTGCGGGAGGCCTGGTGCGAGAAGTTCGTGCTACGTTGAAATTCCCGGCCGCAGTCCGAACAAGTACATCAAAGCGACGCTCGGGCATGGTGTCGAGTAGGCGCAACTCTCCAAAATGTGAAGCCGCTCGGCCTTCAGGGCAGGCACAGGGGATGACGCTCTCATCGCCTTCCGCGGCGTCATGGCTGCAACTTCACATCCGCCAAAAAGAACGTACCATCATTTGTGCCGACGGCCGGTAAAACCATGATCATTTGAAGTCGGTTGTGACGAACAGCTACTGGCCGCACGATGGTCGAAAAACGCCTCTCAGCGTGCCCGGTCATTCCCGGTTCGGTTCGGCAAATGCGCCAGTCCAATTTCCGCCTGCAGCATGCCCGCTGAACAGAATGGGCGGGGCTCGTCTCCAGCGCTGTTCTGGCCGCGATGCCGAACCAGTTAGGCCACGCAGCTCAAGGATCAGTCTCGGCCGCATGCGCAGCCGTTCATTGAAGGTTCGCGAGGAAGTTTGCAATCCTTCGGCCGCGCGCGGCCTTGAAGGGAGCGCTTGTCTGACTACGCCGAACCCGATCGATGCGGAAGACCCGGAAAGCACCGCGCATCTCGCACAAGCCTGTCAGCGTGATTTTTTCTGACGAAGCCGCCTGAGCCCAGAGCGGACATTCTCAATTTCCGCTTGGGGCCGAAAAGCCGACGAACACAGAATTCCCATTACTTCGACGCGATCCACGGCAAACGGCTTCTTCGGCGCCAGCTGGGTCGCGCGATCAGGTCTGGAGCCATTGCACCGCTAACAGTCCAAAAAAGGCTGCGGCTCGGGCGTGAGGGCGATCATTCGGGTTTTGTGGCAGCTAAATCCGGATTTGTGGAAAACCAATGAGGCTCCTCACACCTCACACCGACCCCGCCTGTTGCGATCTGACGGGAAAGGCTCGCTCGTCGATCTTGACGTTTACGTAAACGTGAGCTAGCCTGCTTTCCGTGAATGGCCGACCAGTCCGGAGGGCGCCTTTCCGATGTCCACGATCGCCGACCACGATCTCGCCCCCCCGGCGGGCGTCACGCTCGCCGAGTTGCTGGCGCGGACCGGTGCCGCCGCCGGCAAGGACGCCTTCTCCATCCGCGAGATGACGCGCGAGTTCGGCGTCACCGCCCGTGCCCTGCGCTTCTACGAGGAGAAGGGCCTGCTCGCGCCGGAACGGCAGGGGCAGGACCGCATCTATTCGCGCCGCGACCGTTCGCGCCTGCGCCTCGTCCTCATGGGCAAGTGCGTCGGCTTCTCGCTGGAGGAGGTCAAGGCGATGCTCGACCTCTACGACCTCGGCGACGGCGGCGTCACACAGATGAAGGTGGCGCGGACCAAATATCGCGAACAGATCGGCCGGCTGCGGGCGCAGAAGAGCGATATCGACACGGCCATCAGCGAACTCGAACGGGCGATCACCGTCATCGACGGGCGGCTCGCCGGCATCGGCGCCTCGGCGTCGAAGGACTGATCCCGCCGCCCGCGCGGCGACATTGCGAAACCGGCGCCGGACGGGCGCCCCCTCCCGGAGGAGATGCGACATGCCGACCTACAAGGCACCGATCGACGATACGATGTTCGTCCTCTACGACGTCCTCAAGATGGACGGCTATGGCAACCTGCCGGGCTTCTCGGACGCGCCGCGCGACCTGGTCGAGGCCATCGTCAACGAGGGCGCCAAGTTCTGCGAAGAGGTGCTGCAGCCCCTCAACGTCGTCGGCGACACGGTCGGGTGCCGGCGCAATGCCGACGGCACGGTGACGACGCCGCCGGGCTTCAAGGAGGCCTACCGGCTTTATCAGGAGGGCGGCTGGATGGGCCTCGCCTTCGATCCGGCCTATGGCGGCCAGGGCCTGCCTGCCACGGTCAACACCATCGTCGGCGAGTTCATGTCCTCGGCCAATCTCGCCTGGGGCATGTATCCCGGCCTCACCCAGGGGGCCATGGCGGCGCTCAGCGTCCATGCCAGCGACGCGATCAAGCAGATCTACCTGCCGAAGATGACCTCGGGCGAGTGGACCGGCACGATGAACCTGACCGAGCCGCATTGCGGCACGGACCTCGGCATGCTGCGCACCAAGGCGGTGCCCAATGGCGACGGCTCCTACCGCATCACCGGCCAGAAGATCTTCATCTCGGCCGGCGAGCACGACATGGCCGAGAACATCATCCATCTCGTCCTCGCCCGCATCGAGGGGGCGCCGGCCGGCACCAAGGGCATCTCGCTCTTCGTCGTGCCGAAATTCCTGCCGACGCCCGACAACAAGCCCGGCGCCCATAACGGCGTCTCCTGCGGCAAGATCGAGGAGAAGATGGGCATCCATGGCAATGCCACCTGCGTCATGAACTATGACGAGGCCACCGGCTGGGTCGTCGGCCATGAGAACAAGGGCCTCAACGCCATGTTCGTCATGATGAACGAGGCGCGCCTGTCGGTCGGCGTCCAGGGCCTGTCGCAGTCGGAGGTCGCCTATCAGAACGCGGTGGCCTATGCGAAGGACCGCCTCCAGGGCCGGTCGCTGTCGGGGGTCAAGGCGCCGGACAAGGCCGCCGATCCGATCATCGTCCACCCCGATGTCCGCCGCACGCTGATGACGCTGCGCGCCGTCAATGAGGCCGGCCGCGCCCTGATGCTGTGGACCGCGCTGATGGCCGACGTCTCGCACCGGTCCGAAGATGCCGCCGAGCGGCAGAAGGCGGAGGACCATCTCGGCCTGATGACGCCGGTCGTGAAGGGTGTCCTCACCGATCTCGGCTTCGACAATGCCGTGAAGGCCCAGCAGATGTTCGGCGGCCACGGCTACATCAACGAATGGGGCATGGGCCAGTTCGTCCGCGATGCCCGCATCGCCATGATCTACGAGGGCGCCAACGGCATCCAGGCGCTCGACCTCGTCGGCCGCAAGCTCGGCGCCAATGGCGGCCGCGCGGTGATGACCTTCTTCAACGAGGTCGGCACCTTCTGCTCACAGAACAAGGACGACCCGACCGTCGGCGCCTCTGTCGCCTCGCTCTCCAAGGGCCTGAAGGACCTGCAGGCGGCGACCATGTGGTTCATGCAGAACGCCATGGCCAAGCCCGACAATGCCGGGGCCGGCTCGACGCCCTACATGCACATGTTCGGCCTCGTCGCCATGGGCTACATGTGGGCGAAGATGGCCAAGGTCGCCGCGGAGAAGCTCGCTGAGGGCGCCAACGGTTCCACCGACCGCATGAACGCCAAGCTGGTGACAGCACGCTTCTTCTTCGAGCAGATGCTGCCCGAGACGGGTGCCCATCTCGCCCGCATCCAGGCCGGTGCCGACTCGATGATGGCGCTCGCCGCCGACGCGTTCTGAGGCAGCGTTCGGGTCGTGGGAGGGGGCTCCGCCCTGTCCGTCATGGCCGCCGTCTTCCCTGCGGGACGCCGAGGTGTAACCTCGGCTATGCTGGCCATCCACGACTTGAACACCGCCTCGCGAGAGGAATTCGGGGATGCCCGGCACAAGGCCGGGCATGACGCGGGGAAGAAAGCTTCCCTCATCAATGACTGCGGGGGAGCCGGCTCCCCCGCAAGGCCGTCTTCAGAGCCGCACAGGTCGATGGTGTAACTGCACAATCGCCCCCGAAGCAGCCGAACAGAACATCCGGGAGAACGACATGAGCGCCCTCAACCTGCCGAAGCCGGCCTGGCGGACCGAAGAGCATGACATGCTCGCGGAGAGCGCCCGCGCCTTCCTCGCGAAAGAATTCACGCCCAACCTCGACCGCTGGTCGGAAGCCGGCGTCATGGACCGCGACGCCTGGATCAAGGCGGCGGATGCGGGCCTGCTCTCGGCCTCGATCCCGGAGGAATATGGCGGGGTGGGCGGCGACTACAGCCACGAATCCGTCATCGCCCATGAGATCGCCATGGCGGGGGCGGACTCCTGGGGCTGGGCCATCCACGGGCCGATCGTCGCGCCCTATATCCTCCATTACGGTACGGAAGAGCAGAAGAAGGCCTGGCTGCCGAAGATGGCGACCGGCGAGCTCATCGCCGCTCTCGCCATGACCGAGCCCGGCGCCGGCTCCGACGTCCAGGGCATCCGCACCAGGGCCGAGCGCTCCGGCAATGGCTGGGTGCTGAACGGCTCGAAGACCTTCATCACCAATGGCCAGCATGCCAATATGGTGGTGGTCGCCGCCAAGACCGACCCTTCAGCCGGGGCCAAGGGCACCTCGCTCTTCGTCGTCGAGACCGAGACTGCCCCCGGCTTCCGCCGCGGCCGCAAGCTGAAGAAGCTCGGCCTGGACTGGGCCGACACCTCCGAACTCTTCTTCGACGACATGAAGCTGCCGGCCGAGGCGCTGCTCGGCCCCGAGCCCAACCAGGGCTTCTACCAGATGATGCGCGCCCTGCCGCAGGAGCGTCTCATCATCGCCGCCGGTGCCATCGGCATGATCGAGCGGGCCCTGATGCTGACCATCGCCTATGTCAAGGAACGCGGCGCCTTCGGCAAGAAGGTCATCGACTTCCAGAACACCCAGTTCGAACTGGCGGACATGAAGACCGAGGCGACCATGGCCAAGGCCTTCTACGAGACCTGCGTCGGCCTGCATCTCCAGGGCCAGTGCGACACGGTCATGGCCTCCATGGCGAAGTACAAGCTCACCGACCTGCAGAACACCATCGTCGACCGCTGCCTCCAGCTCTTCGGGGGCTACGGCTTCATGGACGAATATCCGATCTCGCGGATGTACCGGGACGCGCGCATCCAGCGCATCTATGGCGGCACCAACGAGATCATGAAGATCCTGATCGCACGTTCGCTCTAGACAGAATGCGCAGGCCGGCCTGCGGCCCGCGCGGCGCTCGCGCCCAACCATCAACCGGGGAGAGGAACCCGCCATGACTGACGTCTTCGTCTACGACCATGTCCGCACGCCGCGGGGCAAGGGCAAGTCCGACGGTTCCCTGCACGAGGTGACCGCCCTCGAACTGGCCACGACCACGCTGCGCGCCCTCCGGGACCGCAACGGCCTCGACACCCGCCTCGTCGACGACGTCGTCCTCGGCTGCGTCGATCCCGTCGGCGAGGCCGGCAGCGACATCGCCCGCATCGCCGCCCTCAAGGCGGATTACGGCGACATCGTCCCCGGCATCCAGATCAACCGCTTCTGCGCCTCCGGCCTCGATGCTGTGAATTTCGCCGCGGCCCAGGTCATGGCCGGCCAGCACGATCTCGTCATCGGCGGCGGCGTCGAGAGCATGTCGCGCGTCGGCATGGGCGCCTCGGGCGGCGCCTGGCCGGTCGATCCCTCCATCGCGGTGAAGAGCTATTTCATGCCGCAGGGCATCTCCGCCGACCTGATCGCCACCAAATACGGCTTCTCCCGCGACGACGTCGACGCCTATGCGGTGGAGAGCCAGAAGCGCGCGGCGAAATCCTGGGAGGAGGGTCGCTTCAAGAACTCCGTCATCCCGGTCAAGGACATGAACGGCCTGACCATCCTCGACCGCGACGAGCACATGCGCCCGACCACGACCATGCAGTCGCTGGCGAGCCTCAATGCCTCCTTCGTCATGATGGGCGAGGCCGGCGGCTTCGACGCCGTGGCGATCCAGGCCCATCCCGAGCTCGAGGGCGTCAACCATGTCCACCATGCCGGCAATTCCTCGGGCATCGTCGACGGCGCCGCCGCCGTGCTGCTCGGCTCGGCCGAGGCCGGCAAGGCGTCGGGCCTGAAGCCGCGCGCCCGCATCCGCGCCTTCGCCAATATCGGTTCGGAGCCGGCGCTGATGCTCACCGGTCCGGTCGACGTGACGCACAAGCTCCTGAAGAAGGCGGGCATGACGATCGCCGACATCGACCTGTTCGAGCTCAATGAGGCCTTCGCCTCCGTCGTGCTGCGCTACATGCAGGCCTTCGACATCCCGCACGACAAGATCAATGTCTGTGGCGGCGCCATCGCCATGGGCCATCCGCTGGGCGCCACCGGCGCCATGATCCTCGGCACCGTGCTCGACGAGCTGGAGCGCACCGGCAAATCCACCGCCCTCGTGACGCTGTGCATCGGCGCCGGCATGGGCACCGCCACCATCATCGAGCGCGTGTAAGGGGAGCGATCGTCATGAACCTCAAGAACTTCACGTGGGACGTCGATTCGGACGGCATCGCCCTCCTCACCTGGGACATGAGGGATAAGTCGATGAATGTCATCGACGAGTCCGTCGGCCATGACCTCAATGCCGCCGTCGACGCGGCGGTCGCCGATCCCGCCGTCAAGGGCGTCGTCATCACCTCCGGCAAGGACACGTTCTCCGGCGGCGCCGACCTCACCATGCTCGAGCGCCTCGGCCAGACCTTCAAGGACGCCATCAAGGCCAAGGGCCCCGAGGCGGCCATGGCCGACTTCTTCGAGCAGAGCCGCGCCTATTCGCTGGTGCTGCGCAAGATCGAGACCTGCGGCAAGCCCTTCGTCTGTGCCATCAACGGCATGTGCCTGGGCGGTGCCTTCGAGATTGCGCTGGCCTGCCACGCCCGCATCGCCTCGGACAATCCGAAGCTGCGTGTCGGCCTGCCCGAGGTGAAGGTCGGCCTGTTCCCCGGTGCCGGCGGCACCCAGCGGGTGCCGCGCATGGCCGACATCCAGTCGGCGCTGCAGATGCTGCTGAAGGGCGACCAGCTCAAGGCCGACCGCGCCAAGGCGATGAACCTGATCGACGAGATCGTCCCCGCCGATACCCTGATCGCCGCGGCCAAGGCGCGGCTCAAGGCCGGCGTCGACCCGGTGAAGCCCTGGGACAAGCCGAAGTTCAAGCTGCCCTCCGGCCCGGTCTATTCGGCCGGCGGCATGATGGTCTGGCCCCCGGCCAATGCCATCTACCGCAAGGAGACCTACGACAATTATCCCGGTGCCCGCGCCATCATGAGCGCCGTCTACGAAGGCCTGCTGGTGCCGATGGACACGGCGCTGCGCATCGAGTCGCGCTATTTCGCCTCCGTCCTGCGCACCCCGCAGGCCCAGGCGATGATCCGCTCGCTCTTCGTCTCCATGGGCGCGCTGGGCAAGGGCCTGCGCCGCCCGGCCGGCGTGCCGGCGACGCAGTTGAAGAAGGTCGGCGTCATCGGCGCCGGCTTCATGGGGGCGGGCATCGCCTATGTCTCGGCCCAGGCCGGCATGGACGTGGTGCTGATCGACCGTGACGTCGAAGCCGCCGAGAAGGGCAAGGCCTACAGCCACAAGCTGATGACCGACCAGGTCAACAAGGGCCGCGCCTCCTCGGCCCAGCGCGAGGCGCTGCTCGCCAAGATCAAGGCGAGCGCCGACTATGCCGACCTCGCCGATGTCGACCTCGTCATCGAGGCGGTGTTCGAGGATCCGGCGGTGAAGGCCGACGTGATCCGCAAGGCGGAAGCCGCGATCCGCCCCGACGTGGTCTTCGCCTCCAACACCTCGACCCTGCCGATCACCGGCCTCGCCAAGGCCTCGGTGCGTCCCGAGCAGTTCATCGGCATCCACTTCTTCTCGCCGGTCGACAAGATGATGCTGGTCGAGACGATCATGGCCGAGAAGACCGGCGACAAGGCGCTGGCCGTCGCGCTCGACTACGTCAAGGCGATCAAGAAGACGCCGATCGTGGTCAACGACACCCGCGGCTTCTACGTCAACCGCTGCGTCGGCAACTACATCAAGGAAGCCCATCTGATGGTGATGGAGGGCGTGCCCACCGTCATGATCGACAATCTCGCCAAGCAGGCCGGCATGCCCGTCGGCCCGCTCACCCTCAATGACGAGGTCGCCATCGACCTGGGTCTCAAGATCCTGAAGGCCACCAAGGCCCAGGTCGGCGCCCAGGCGGTCGACCCGCAACAGGAGAAGCTGCTGACCTTCCTGGTCGAGCAGGAGGGCCGCATCGGCAAGAAGGCCAAGAAGGGCTTCTACGACTATCCCGACACCGGCAAGAAGACCGCCTGGCAGGGGATCAGGGCCTTTGTCGGCAGGCAGCAGGACCCCGACGCGATCGACCGCCAGGAGATCATCGACCGTCTCTTGGTGACGACGGCGCTGGAGGCCTCGCGCTGCGTCGAGGAGGGCGTGGTCACCGATCCGCGCGAGGCGGATGTCGGCTCCATCCTCGGTTTCGGCTTCGCGCCCTGGTCCGGCGGCACGCTGAGCTATATCGACATGATCGGCACCAAGGCCTTCGTGGCGAAGTGCGACGCGCTGGCGGCGAAATACGGCGACCGCTTCACGCCCAACACGCTGCTGCGCGAGATGGCACAGACGGGCCAGACCTTCTACGGCCGCATGGCCGGGACCAAGGCCGCCGCCTGAGGCTTCCGGTCATCGCATGAGACGATGCGGGCGGTCCCACGGGGCCGCCCGTCGTCGTTCGGGGGTATCTGACCTGGTGTCTGTCCCTCGGGTGCCGACAGGCCGGGCGCTACCAGATGGCTGCGACGATATCGGTTTGCGCGAAGTCATCACCCTTGAACAGCAGGGGCTCTCCCGAGTCCCGGGCGAGCGCATAGGCGATGCAGTCGCTGTAGTTGAGGCCGGCCTTGCCTTGCTCCTTGCCGAACAGGCGGAAGGCGCGGCGAGCGAGGTCGGCGTGGCGCGGCGTCAAGGCCACGACCTCAATGCCCAGCTTGGCGACCATCAGGTCGAGCGCCTGGCTCCCGGCATCGCCCTTGCGGGCCTGAAGGACGATGCCCGCTTCGAGAACGTTGCCCGCCGACATCAGCCGGGTTGCGTCCGCCGCGACCGCGCGCAGCAGGGCCTCGCCGTCCGCTTCCGACAGGAGAATGGCGAGCAGGGCCGACGTGTCGATCACCATGGTCATCGCCCCGTGGCGTCGAAGCCGAGGATTTCCTCGTCGCTGCGCGTATCGAGCGTCGGCTGCGCCGAAAGATGGCGGGCGATCGCGAGAACGTCGTCGACCAGCATCCCCGCATCGTTCCGCCGCCGCTCTTCCCGCGCCAGCTTTTCCTGGAGCGCGATCACGACCGTTCGGGTGATCGATTCTCCCGTCAGACGCGCCACCTGCCGGGCCAGCCGGTCGGCCTCGGCATCCTTGATGTTGAGCGCCATGATGATCTTCCTGTCTTTATCTTCATCTCCCTGTAAAGATAGCACGCGCCTTGTCGGCATGGGAGCCATCATGGGCGAGGCCCGCCCTTCATCGATATCCAGCGGCAGCGTCTCGCACAGCTCCCGCTTCCAAAACGGTGGAAAGCCCGGCCGCCGCGACCTTTGGCGCAGAGGCCGATGGCTTTCATGGCGTTGCACCATGAGAATACGTGTGCTACCGGACAGCCGACTTCGGGGGGAAGTCACGTCGGTGACGGTCTCCCGGTGACGAATTTCCCAGTCGAGACAAAGGTTTGTTGTTGCCTTACGCAAGCGCGGCAGGCAGCGGGACCCGAAGGGCTCGACACGTGAAGCGCGAGAGACGCGGTGGCTGGCGAAGACAAGACCGTTTCCGGCATGGCGGGGCGTTATGCCCTGGCCCTTTTCGAGCTGGCGAACGAGGCGGGACAGCTGGACCAGGTCCAGTCCGATCTCGCCCGCTTCTCGGCGATGCTCGACTCATCCGATGATCTGAAGCGCCTGGTGAAGAGCCCGGTCTTCTCCTCGGAGGACCAGGCCAAGGCCGTCGGAGCCATCCTCGACAAGGCCGGCATTTCCGGCATTGCCGGCAATCTCATCAAGGTCGTTGCCGCCAACCGCCGCCTCTTCGCGGTGGAGGCGATCATCCGCGGCTATAACGGCATGGTGGCCCGGTCGCGCGGCGAGGTCGTCGCCGAGGTGACGGTCGCCGAGGCGCTGTCGCCCACCCATTCCGCCTCGCTGTCCTCCGCCCTGAAGGACGTGCTCGGCAAGGAACCCAAGATCGACGTGAAGGTGGACCCGGCCATTCTCGGCGGGCTGATCGTAAAGGTCGGCTCGCGGATGGTCGACACGTCCCTTCGCACCAAGCTCAACGCGATTCGAACCGCCATGAAAGAGGTCGGCTGATGGACATCCGCGCCGCTGAAATCTCTGCGATCCTCAAGGACCAGATCAAGAACTTCGGTCAGGAGGCGGAAGTCTCCGAGGTCGGGCAGGTGCTCTCCGTCGGTGACGGCATCGCTCGCGTCTACGGTCTCGACAACGTCCAGGCGGGCGAAATGGTCGAGTTCGACAACGGCATCCGCGGCATGGCCCTCAACCTCGAGACCGACAATGTCGGTATCGTGCTGTTCGGCGCCGACCGCGACATCAAGGAAGGCGACACCGTCAAGCGCACCGGCGCCATCGTCGACGTGCCCGTCGGCAAGGGCCTGCTCGGCCGCGTCGTCGACGCGCTCGGCAATCCGATCGACGGCAAGGGCCCGATCGAGAGCACCGAGCGCCGCCGCGTCGACGTCAAGGCGCCCGGCATCATTCCCCGCAAGTCGGTGCACGAGCCGATGGCCACGGGCCTCAAGTCGATCGACGCGCTGATCCCGATCGGCCGCGGCCAGCGCGAGCTGATCATCGGCGACCGCCAGACCGGCAAGACCGCCATCGCCCTCGACACCATCCTGAACCAGAAGCCGCTGAACGTCGCCGGCGCCGACGAGATGCAGAAGCTCTACTGCGTCTATGTCGCCATCGGCCAGAAGCGCTCGACGGTCGCCCAGTTCGTGAAGGCCCTCGAGGAGAACGGCGCGCTCGAATATTCGATCGTCATCGCCGCCACCGCCTCGGACCCGGCGCCGATGCAGTTCCTGGCGCCCTTCTCCGGCTGCGCCATGGGCGAGTTCTTCCGCGACAACGGCATGCATGCCGTCATCATCTATGACGATCTGTCCAAGCAGGCCGTCGCCTACCGCCAGATGTCGCTGCTGCTGCGCCGCCCGCCGGGCCGCGAGGCCTATCCGGGCGACGTGTTCTATCTGCACTCCCGCCTGCTCGAGCGCGCGGCGAAGATGGGCGACGACGCCGGCAAGGGCTCGCTGACGGCGCTGCCGGTCATCGAGACCCAGGCCAACGACGTGTCGGCCTATATCCCGACCAACGTCATCTCCATCACCGACGGCCAGATCTTCCTGGAGACCGACCTGTTCTTCCAGGGCATCCGCCCGGCGGTGAACGTCGGCCTCTCGGTGTCGCGTGTCGGCTCCTCGGCGCAGACCAAGGCGATGAAGAAGGTCGCCGGCAAGATCAAGGGCGAGCTCGCCCAGTATCGCGAGATGGCCGCCTTCGCCCAGTTCGGCTCGGACCTCGATGCGACGACGCAGCGCCTGCTCAACCGCGGCGCCCGACTCACCGAACTGCTCAAGCAGAACCAGTACTCGCCGCTGAAGATGGAAGAGCAGGTTGCGGTCATCTGGGCCGGCACCAACGGCTATCTCGACAAGCTGCCGCTCAACCGCGTCAAGGCCTTCGAAGAGGGTCTGCTCGGCAAGCTGCGGTCGGAAGGCACGATCCTGGAGACGATCCGCGCGTCCAAGGATCTCGCCGACGACACGGCCGCCAAGCTGAAGGCCGCCGTCGAGAGCTTCGCGGCCTCGTTCAGCTGATCGGGCGGCGGTGAGCTACGTCAGCGACAGTCTGGGCCCGGGTGAGGAGATCATCCACGAAGCGACGATCCACTGGATCGTCTACTTCTGGCCCATGGTCGCGGTCGTGGCCGGGATCGCCGCGGCGGTCTTCGTCTGGCCCTACGGGGCCGCGGCCCTCGGGCTCGCCGCGCTCTGGCTGCTGGTCGCCTGGTTCATGAGCCGGACGACCGAACTGGCGGTGACGTCGCGCAAGGTGGTGGCGAAGTGGGGCTTCATCGCCCGCTCCACCATCGAGCAGCGGCTCGAGAAGGTCGACTCGGTCGCCGTCGACCAGACTTTCCTCGGGCGCGTTCTCAATTTCGGGAACGTGACCGTGCATGGGACGGGCATCAACGCCACGCCCATCAAGATGATTGCGGATCCGCTGGCCTTCCGCCGCAAGGTGGAACAGGCCATCGAAGCCAGAAGGGACGTCGGCTGATGCCGAGCTTGAAGGATCTCAGGAACCGCATCGCCTCCGTGAAGGCGACGCAGAAGATCACCAAGGCCATGCAGATGGTGGCCGCGGCGAAGCTGAAGCGCGCGCAGAACGCCGCCGAGGCGGCGCGCCCCTATGCCGAGAAGATGGAAGCGGTGCTCGCCAATCTCACCGGCGCGGTGACCGGCTCCGATGCGCCGGTCCTGCTCAGCGGCACCGGCCAGGACAAGGTCCATCTGCTGGTCGTCGCCACCGCCGAGCGCGGGCTGTGCGGCGCCTTCAACACCTCGATCGTGCGCCTTGCCCGCGAGCGCGCCCTCGCCCTGCAGGCGGAAGGCAAGACGGTCAAGTTCTTCTGCGTGGGACGCAAGGGCTATGACCTGATCCGCCGTCAGTTCGACAAGCAGATCGTCGGCTACATCGAGTTCCGGGCCGTCAAGCAGCTCTCCTACGCCCAGGCCGAGGAGGTCAGCGCCCAGGTGCTGAAGCTCTTCGCCGAAGGCCAGTTCGACATCGCCACGCTGTTCTTCTCCAAGTTCAAGTCGGTCATCGCCCAGATCCCGACGGCCCAGCAGATCATTCCGGCGCAGGTCGCCGGCGGTGCCGCCGCCCCGGCCGCCGACAATGCCCCCTACGAGTTCGAGCCCGGCGAGGCCGAGATCCTCGCCGACCTGCTCCCGCGCAACGTGACCATCCAGATCTTCAAGGCGATCCTCGAGAACGCCGCGTCCGAGCAGGGCGCCCGCATGTCCTCCATGGACAATGCGACGCGCAACGCCGGCGAGATGATCAAGAAGCAGACGCTCAAGTACAACCGTGCGCGTCAGGCGATGATCACCAAGGAACTCATCGAAATCATCTCGGGCGCCGAGGCGCTCTGAGTCACGACATCACCAGAGGATCGTATCATGGCAAAGAAAGCGACCAGCGCGAACGCCACCAATGCCCCGTCGGGCACCGGCCGGATCAGCCAGGTCATCGGCGCCGTCGTCGACGTGCAGTTCGAGGGTCATCTCCCGCAGATCCTGAACGCGCTGGAGACCAGCAACAACGGCAACCGCATGGTGCTCGAAGTCGCCCAGCATCTCGGCGAGAACACCGTGCGCTGCATCGCCATGGACACGTCCGAGGGCCTGGTGCGCGGCCAGTCGGTGACCGATACCGGCCAGCCCATCGCCGTGCCCGTCGGTGACGAGACGCTCGGCCGCATCCTCAACGTCGTCGGCGAGCCGATCGACGAGGCCGGTCCAATGAGGACGACGCTGACCCGCGCCATCCACCAGCCGGCCCCGACCTTCGCCGAGCAGTCGACCGAGGCCGAGATCCTCGTCACCGGCATCAAGGTCGTCGACCTCCTCGCCCCCTATGCCAAGGGGGGCAAGATCGGCCTGTTCGGCGGCGCCGGCGTCGGCAAGACCGTGCTCATCCAGGAACTGATCAACAACGTCGCCAAGGCCCATGGCGGCTATTCGGTGTTCGCCGGCGTCGGCGAGCGCACCCGCGAGGGCAATGACCTCTATCACGAGTTCATCGAATCGGGCGTCAACAAGAAGGGCGGCGGCGAAGGTTCCAAGTGCGCCCTCGTCTTCGGCCAGATGAACGAGCCCCCGGGCGCCCGCGCCCGCGTCGCGCTCTCCGGCCTGACCATCGCCGAGCATTTCCGCGACCAGGGCCAGGACGTGCTGTTCTTCGTCGACAACATCTTCCGCTTCACCCAGGCGGGTTCGGAAGTGTCGGCGCTGCTCGGCCGCATCCCCTCGGCGGTGGGCTACCAGCCGACTCTCGCCACCGACATGGGCGCCCTGCAGGAGCGCATCACCACCACCCAGAAGGGCTCGATCACCTCGGTGCAGGCGATCTACGTCCCCGCCGACGACTTGACCGACCCGGCGCCGGCCACCTCCTTCGCCCACTTGGACGCGACGACGGTGCTCAACCGCTCGATCGCCGAGAAGGGCATCTATCCGGCCGTCGACCCGCTCGACTCGACCTCGCGCATGCTCGACCCCCGCGTCATCGGTGACGAGCACTATGCGGTGGCCCGCAAGGTCCAGCAGACCCTGCAGCGCTACAAGTCGCTGCAGGACATCATCGCCATTCTCGGCATGGACGAACTGTCGGAAGAGGACAAGCTGACGGTGGCCCGCGCCCGCAAGGTCGAGCGCTTCCTGTCGCAGCCCTTCTTCGTCGCCGAGGTCTTCACCGGCGCGCCGGGCAAGTTCGTCGACCTGAAGGACACCGTGAAGGGCTTCAGCGACCTGGTCGACGGCAAATACGACCACCTCCCGGAGGCCGCCTTCTACATGGTCGGCACCATCGAGGAAGCCGTCGACAAGGGCCGCAAGCTCGCTGCCGAGGCGGCCTGACAGGCCTGACAGAGGGGATCGCATCACATGGCGACCTTCCATTTCGAACTGGTCTCGCCCGAGCGGCAGCTCTTTTCCGGAGCTGTCGACCAGGTCATGGTGCCGGGCTCGGAGGGTGACTTCGGCGTTCTCGCCGGTCACGCGCCCTTCGTCGCGACCCTGCGCCCGGGCATCCTGACCATCCATGCCGATGGCCAGCCGAAGCGCCTCTATGTGCGCGGCGGCTTCGCCGAGATCTCGGCGGGCGGGCTCACGGTCCTCGCCGAGCGGGCGACGGCGGTCGAGGATCTCCATGCCGACCAGATCGACCGCGAGATCCGCGACGCCGAGGAAGACCTGACCGACGCCAAGGACGACGCCCACCGGATCAAGGCCTCTGACCGGCTCGACCAGCTCAAGTCGGTCAAGGCGGCGCTGGCGACCGCCGGCGCGACGCACTGAAACCCGGCGCATCCGACGGGATAGTGAAGGCCGCCTCCGGGCGGCCTTTTTCGTCGCGTCGGGTCATGTCGGCGGCGGTGGGTCTGCTGGTCGTCCGCGGCCGGCGCGGAACGTGCCCCCTGTCTTCCATCCTGCCTGTCCCGGCGGCGTGAGGTGAGGGCGGCGCGCTCGCCCGGTGACGCGACCCCTTTCGCCATGCCCGGGCTTTTCCCGGGCATCCACCCATTGTCCGGCAGCCGCGGTGGTCAAGCCGTCGATGGCCGGGACAAGCCCGGCCATGGCGACCAAGGCAGCGTCATTCCGGAGCGCGAATGGCCTGCCGGTTCCAGCGGGCGTGCCGATGGTCACACCGGGCGCAGCACCGGAACATGCCCAAACACCTATCAGACAGCGCAACGCTCGTCAAGGACCAAAATCATAGATAGGAAGAAATAAACATAACATCCCCGTCAGGCCGGATGGGCGAAGGGGGCGAAGGCCTCGACGACCTTGCGGTAGACGCCGCGCTTGAAGGGGATGATCAGGTCGGGCGTCGCAGCGAGGGGCTCCCAGCGCCAGGCCTCGAATTCCGCCTTGTGGCCGCCGCCGGGATGCCGGACGTCGATCTCGGCATCCTCGCCCTCGAAGCGGAAGGCGAACCATTTCTGCGTCTGGCCGCGATAGCGGCCCTTCCAGGCCTGGCCGGCAACCTCCTGCGGCAGGTCATAGGCGAACCATTCGGCCGCCTCGGCGAGCAGCGTCACCGAGCGGACATTGGTTTCCTCGAAGAGTTCGCGACGGGCGGCGGCGAGCGGGTCCTCGCCGCTGTCGATGCCGCCCTGCGGCATCTGCCAGGCATGGCCGGCATCGACATGTTCGGGGGCGGGGCCCTTGCGCTTGCCGACGAAGACCAGGCCCTGGCGGTTGAACAGGGCGACGCCGACGCAGGGCCGGTAGGGCAGATCTTCGAAGCGGGGCATGGGGCGGATCCGGGGCGGGAGGGCAGACTAGCCGGCCGGCTGGCGGCGCGCGACTCCGTTGGATACCGGGACCAGCACGAAGCCGCGGCTCTCGAGCTCGCGGGCCCAGCGGGCGACGCGGTCGATGGTCACCGGCAGGGCGGAACCGACGCCGAGGGCGAAGCCGCGTTCGCGGGCCCTGGCCTCGAGGCGGCCGAGCTGGGCATCGACCTCGGTCGGGGTCGGGACGCGGTCGAGATGGACGTCGCCGCGCAGCACGGGCTGTTGCAGGGCGGTGGCGATCTGCGGAACGAGGCTGCGGGCGCTGGTGCCGTCGTCGATCATCATCAGGCCGCGGCGATGAGCCTCCCGCAGGATCGGCGTGACGGCGCTCTCGGTGGCGGTGAACTTGGCGCCCATAAAGTTGACCAGCCCGACATAGCCCTGGAACCGCGACATCGCCCAGTGCAGCCGCTCGGTGTTGCGCTCGGTGGAGAGCGTCGTCAGCAGGGTCTGCGGGCCGGGATCGTTGTCGGGATAGTCCATTGGCTCCATGGGGATCTGCAGGAAGGCCTCATGGCCGTCGGCGCGGGCCCGCGAGACGATGCGGTCGAGGTCGCTGGCATAGGGCGCGAAGGCGAAGGAGATCACGCCCGGCAGCTTGGCGAGTGCCTCCGAGGTGCTCTGCTGGCTGATGCCGAGCCCGCCGATGAGGATGGCGATGCGCGGCGCCGTGGCATCGGCGCCGGCCGGCAGGCGGAAGGAGCGGGCATAGACGTCGCGCGGCCGGCTGCCGTCGGGAGCGACGCGCGGCAGCAGGCCCCTCGCCGTGCGCTCGACGAGGCGCGGGTCGAGCCCGGCGGCGGAGTCCTGCGGGGAGGCGGCGATGCGGACGCTGCGCGCCGTGCCCGACATGCCGTCGATGATGTTGACGGTCGGGCCCTCCGGTTCGGCAGGCCGGGCGGCGGGGGCGGCGGCGACCGCCT
>NZ_JALHMP010000034.1 GCF_022843985.1 Phreatobacter sp.
CGTGCTCCTTCAGGATCCCGATGATCTGCTCTTCCGTGAAGCGGCTGCGCCTCATGTTCTGGTCCTCTCTATAGGCCAGAACGAACTTCAAGCTGGATTATCCCAGAGGGGCAACGTCAATCGGCACACGCGAATGGGCACTAGATGTTTGATCTCAGGGTTTGATGGTGCATTTTCATCGCAGGACGAAAGGGATGCGCTATGGGCCAGGTTCTTCACGGGAGCGCCACCACGACAAAGGCAGTCCGTCGAGCGATACAGCATAGTCAAGAGAGCCTGAGGACGCTGGCAAAACGCCACGGGATCAACCCAAAGACGGTGGCGAAGTGGAGGAAACGAAGCTCGGTTGCCGACGAGCGGACCGGTCCGAAAGATCCGCGATCAACGGTGCTCACGGTCGAGGAAGAGGCTGTGATCGTCACCTTCCGACGGCACACGCTTCTGTCGCTCGACGACTGTCTCTATGCTCTGCAGGCGACAATCCCGCATCTGACGCGCTCGTCCCTGCACCGGTGCCTTCAGCGCCATGGCATTGGCCGGTTGCCTGACGTCGACGGTGAGAAGGGCGCCAGGAAGAAGTTCAAGGCCTATCCGATCGGCTTCTTCCATATCGACATCGCCGAAGTGCAGACGGCCGAGGGGCGGCTCTATTTGCTGGTGGCCATCGACAGGACGTCCAAGTTTGCCTTCGTCGAGCTGCACAAGAAGGCGACCCGTCGCGTCGCCGGCGACTTCCTCCGCCACCTGGCCGAGGCGGTTCCCTACAAGATCAACATCGTGCTGACGGACAACGGCACCCACTTCACCGACCCGACGGGTGACGGCTGGACCCCCGAAGACATCAAAGCAATGCGGGCTGAGGGCGTACTCTTCCGCTGTCATTCCTTTGAAGCGGCCTGCGCCGATCTCGACATCGAGCATCGACTGACCAAGCCCGCCCATCCCTGGACGAACGGGCAGGTGGAGAGGATGAACCGGACAATAAAGGACGCGACCGTCCGGCGCTACCACTATGACGATCATGCCCAACTCAAGCGGCACCTCACCGACTTCATTGCCGCCTACAACTTCGGCCGCCGGCTCAAGACGCTCAAGGGCCTCACACCATACGAGTTCATCTGCAAACGCTGGGCTGCCGAACCTCAACGGTTCACAGCCAATCCGCTCCATCAGATACCGGGACTAAACACGCTCGTTTCAAGTTCATCTCGTGGCGCAAGGCATCTCGTGGCCTGCCTTGAACCAGACGGTCTGCGCGCTTCGGTTCTTCTACGGCGTGACGCTGGATCGGGCCGAGTTTCCGGAGCGCATCGTCTACGCCCGCACACCGCGCAAGCTGCCCGCGATCCTGGGTGCCGACGAGGTCGTACGTTTCCTGGAGGCCGTGCCATCCCTGAAGACGCGGGTGGCGCTGACCACGGCCTATGCGGCTGGCCTGCGAGCCTCGGAGGCCGTGAGCCTCAAGGTTGCGGACATCGACAGCGCGCGGATGGTGCTGCAGGTTCGGCACGGCAAAGGCGCCAAGGACAGAACCGTTATGCTGTCGGCAGCGCTTCTGGCGATCCTGCGCAGCTATTGGCGGCTCACGCGCCCAAACGACTGGCTCTTCCCCGGACGCGGACCCGACAAGCCGATCGATGTTCAGGTCCTGCATTCGGCCTGCCGCTCCGCAACGAAGGCCGCAGGGCTGACGAAGAAGGTGAGCGTGCATACGCTTCGGCACAGCTTCGCAACCCATCTTCTGGAGAGCGGAACGGATATCCGCATCATCCAGGTGCTTCTGGGCCATGCCAACCTGTCAACGACGGCGCGCTACACGCATGTGGCGACGAGCACCATCGCCCGGACACCGAGCCCACTCGATCGGCTCGACATCGTGGTGACGCCGCTCGCCTGAGCAGCGGCCATGCGTGGAGATCTGGAGGTGGCGGATGTGTTCCGCCGTCACGGTCCTGCCTATCGCCACGACCGGGCGAAGCCGCTCGGCCGGGTTGAGACGCGCGTGATGAGCGCCATCACGCTGTGCCGCACGGCGGCGCTGGGCGGGCATGTCGAAGCTTGTGGCGACTGCACGCACAGCCGCATCGCCTACAACAGCTGCCGCAACCGGCACTGTCCGAAGTGCCAAGGTGCCGCACGGGAGACGTGGTTGGCCGCGCGCGAGAAGGATCTCCTGCCCACCCACTACTTCCATGTCGTCTTCACCGTTCCGGCCGAGATTGCGGCGATGGCCTTCCAGAACAAGGCGGTCGTCTACGCCATCCTGTTCGAGGCAGCGGCCTTCGCGCTAATATCAACGGTTGTCATCGTTGACCGATGAGTGCCCATTCGCGTGTGCCGATCGATCTGATGGTGTCGGGCAAATCCATCAGCCTGTTCCAGGCGTCGCATGCGGCATCAATGATCTCCTCATAGGTCTCGAACACCCGGTTGGATAACCAGTTGGCACGCAGGTACTGCCAGACGTTCTCGACCGGGTTCAGTTCCGGTGCCCGCGAGGGAAGCAGGATCATGGTGATGTTGCGGGGAACCTTCAGCCGCGCGGTCGTGTGCCATCCTGCCCTGTCAAGCAATAGGACGGCATGAGCGCCGGGAGCGACGGCCTTGCTGATCACGTCCAGGTGGGCCTGCATCGCCTCGGTCTCGACGTATGGCATGGCAAGGCCGGCTCCCACGCCACGGGCCGGGCAAATCGCCCCGAAGAGGTAGGCGCTCTCATATCGCTGATCAGCGGGCTGTCGCGGTCTTGTCCCGCGTCTTGCCCATTGACGCACCAGGCCTTTCTTCTGACCAATCCGGGCCTCGTCCTGGAACCAGATCTCGATCGGCCAACGGCGCGCTACACCGGACAGGTGCGCCTTCAGGGTTTCGGCGAAGTTTTTTTATATGCTGCCATCACTTCGGGCTTCTGGCCAGGATGCCGGCACCGGGCACTGATGTGGGAGAAGCCGAGATCCTTCAGCAGCCTGCCAACGGTCCGCTCGTGGTAGGCGACGCCGAAGCGCTCCGCGATGAGCTTCTGCAGGTCGATGCGTCGCCAGCGGACCACGCCATGAACCGCATGATCGGGCCCCGCCTCCACAATCGCTACCAGTTCGGCCTCCTGGGCCGCCGTCAGCCGGCGCGGCTTCGGCCGAGCCCAGTCGTCCTTCAGACCCTCGGGCCCGAGGTCGTTCAGACGATGAACCCAATCGCGCAGCGTCTGCCGGTCCATGCCGCCGATCTTGGCCGCCTCCGTGCGGTTCATCCCATCGAGTACCGCGGCTAGAGCATTTTCCCATCATGTTGGATCATAGCCTGCGGCGGCAAAGTAGTTTCGGCACTCTTCGGGCTTGAAGAGATCAATCAACCGTCCGATGGCTGACCAGAGGCCATCGACTGTCCGCTCGGCGGCCTTGCGGAGCAGGGCCTTGAGCTTGGCAAAGGCGTTTTCGATGGGATTGAAGTCGGGGCTGTATGGCGGCAGGTAGCGCAGCTCTGCGCCAACAGCGGCGATCATCTCGCCGACCCGCGGACCCTTGTGGCTGGAGAGGTTGTCCATCACCACGACGTCGCCGGGACGCAGTTCGGGCACGAGCACCTTGGCGACATAGGTCTCGAAGGCAACACGGTTGATCGGGCCATCCAGAACCCAGGGGGCAATGAAGCCACGGAGCGTGAGCGCGCCGACGAAGGTCGTGGTTTTCCAGTGCCCATGGGGAACACCGACACGGAGCCGTTCACCCCGCAGGCACCAGCCATGGCGGCGCGCCATGTTGGTCGAGGCCCAGGTCTCGTCGATGAAGACGAGCCGTTCGGGATCAAGATCGGGCTGGGCGTCGAACCAAGCCTGCCGCCGCTTCAGGATGTCCGGCCGAGCCTGCTCACTCGCGTGCGCCGACTTTTTTTGAGCGTGATCCGGTGGCGACGGAAGAAGCGCCATAGGGCGCCGATGCTGGTGCGAATGCCCTTCTCCGCCAGAGAAGCCTGGATCTCCGCAAGTGTGATGTCCCGGTCGTTCGCCGCCGCGATGCTCAAGATCGTCTCGGCATGCCGTTCGGTGGCCTGTGAGCGCCGATCGCCGCCAAGAGCGCCCGGCCGCACATCACCCAGCTCTCTTTCCCGCTGGCGCCAGCGGCTGACACTGGCCGCGCTGACCCCGAACCGTTCGCCGGCCTGGCGATGCGACAGGCCCGACGCAACCGCCGCCAGAACACGCACCCGAAGATCCACCGACAGAGCTTTCGACATGACTGCCGGCCTCCCACCCGGCAGTCAGTCTGAATCTGGAGGGTTCTGTGAGGTCGGGCGGCGCCGGGCGTGGTGCGAGGCGCAGGTCCGCGACCTCATTGAAGCCGTATTGAACGAACCCGCTGACAGTGGGAGCCTTATGGGTATTGTTGCCGACGGGCGCTGTCGTGTGGGTGGCGTACGGCCATTGGTCTTCCCCAATCTTGGTCCGCTGGGCCGACGCCATCTTCGGTCTTGGCGCCGTTCTCGAGGGGAGCGGGCGGCTCGCCCCCGTATCGCTTGGCCTGGAGCCGTGGATTTGCCAGCACGCCACGCGGCCCTAGGCATGACGCCGCGTTCCGTGCCGCTTGGACGCGTGGATCGGACAGGCCCGGCGGCAAGCGGCGGTTTGGCGTCATGACGTATCCGGCCAGGGCTTTCGGCGCGGCATGACAAGGATGACGCGCATCGTTCCGCCGCAGCACGGACAGGCCGTCGGTTCGAGGGCCCCGCGCTTGGGCTTCGGACCGCCATCGGCGGCGTCTTGCTCGCCGGCGTGGAGACTGTCGGCGCCGTTCTCCCGAGCGGCGGCGATGGCACCGCGGATGACCGCGAGCTTGGCGCGCCGGCAGCCATTGGCGAGGAAGCCGAAGTGGCGGATGCGGTGGAAGCCGTCGGGCAGCGCGTGGAGCAGGAAGCGGCGGATGAACTCGTTTGCGTCGAGCGTCATGACGCGCGCCGCGCCGCCATGGCGATAGTCCCGCCAGCGGAAGGAGACGGTGGCGTCGTCCATGGCGACGAGGCGGCTGTTGGCGATGGCGACGCGGTGGGTGTAGCGGCCGAGATAGGCCAGCACATGCCGCGGTGAGCCGAAGGGTGGCTTTGCGTAAACAACCCAGTTGGCGTGCCGCTGTCTGGTGATGCTCGCGGCGAAGGCCTCAGCGTCGTTCATGACGGCGAGTTCGCCGAAGAAGGAGAGACTGCCTGCAATCCTTGCCTCCTCAAGCCGCTCGACGAAGCGGCGGCGGAACAGGCGGGAGAGGACATGGACGGGCAGCAGGAAGTTCGGCTTGCAGGCGATCCAGCGGCCGTCGGACGCCAGAGCGCCTCCCGGGACGAGGCAGTGCACATGGGGGTGATGGGTTAGCGCCTGGCCCCAGGTGTGGAGGATGGCCACGGCGCCGGTCTCTCCACCGAGATGGCGCTGATCGCGGCTGGCGGCCCTTAGCGCGAAGGCCGCTGCCTCGAACAGGATGGCGTAGACGACCGCCTTGTTCTGGAAGGCCATCGCCGCAATCTCGGCCGGAACGGTGAAGACGACATGGAAGTAGTGGGTGGGCAGGAGATCCTTCTCGCGCGCGGCCAACCACGTCTCCCGTGCGGCACCTTGGCACTTCGGACAGTGCCGGTTGCGGCAGCTGTTGTAGGCGATGCGGCTGTGCGTGCAGTCGCCACAAGCTTCGACATGCCCGCCCAGCGCCGCCGTGCGGCACAGCGTGATGGCGCTCATCACGCGCGTCTCAACCCGGCCGAGCGGCTTCGCCCGGTCGTGGCGATAGGCAGGACCGTGACGGCGGAACACATCCGCCACCTCCAGATCTCCACGCATGGCCGCTGCTCAGGCGAGCGGCGTCACCACGATGTCGAGCCGATCGAGTGGGCTCGGTGTCCGGGCGATGGTGCTCGTCGCCACATGCGTGTAGCGCGCCGTCGTTGACAGGTTGGCATGGCCCAGAAGCACCTGGATGATGCGGATATCCGTTCCGCTCTCCAGAAGATGGGTTGCGAAGCTGTGCCGAAGCGTATGCACGCTCACCTTCTTCGTCAGCCCTGCGGCCTTCGTTGCGGAGCGGCAGGCCGAATGCAGGACCTGAACATCGATCGGCTTGTCGGGTCCGCGTCCGGGGAAGAGCCAGTCGTTTGGGCGCGTGAGCCGCCAATAGCTGCGCAGGATCGCCAGAAGCGCTGCCGACAGCATAACGGTTCTGTCCTTGGCGCCTTTGCCGTGCCGAACCTGCAGCACCATCCGCGCGCTGTCGATGTCCGCAACCTTGAGGCTCACGGCCTCCGAGGCTCGCAGGCCAGCCGCATAGGCCGTGGTCAGCGCCACCCGCGTCTTCAGGGATGGCACGGCCTCCAGGAAACGTACGACCTCGTCGGCACCCAGGATCGCGGGCAGCTTGCGCGGTGTGCGGGCGTAGACGATGCGCTCCGGAAACTCGGCCCGATCCAGCGTCACGCCGTAGAAGAACCGAAGCGCGCAGACCGTCTGGTTCAAGGCAGGCCACGAGATGCCTTGCGCCACGAGATGAACTTGAAACGAGCGTACGTCCTCCAGCCCGAGCCGGTCCGGCGAGCAGCCGAAATGACGGCTGAACTTCGTCACCGCGTGGAGATAAGATCGCTGCGTGGCGGGAGAAAGGTTGCGCAGCGTCATGTCGTCGATCATGCGTCGACGCAGGGCGCTCATCGCGGGCTTCGCTTCGGTCATCGGGTGCTCCTGGTGGCGAGGGTGGCTTCAACAACCAAACCTTCCCATCAGGAGCTTCCCGTCACAAAAGGCGCACTTCTCCCGCGTCAGCGGGTTCGTTCAACTACTTTTCAATCGGGCTCTCAGACGCGCTTGTAGTCGTCCTCGCTGCGGACGATGTCGTCCTCGCCGAGATAGCTGCCCGACTGGACCTCGATGAGCTCAAGGGGAATCTTCCCGTCATTCGAAAGGCGGTGCCAGGCACCGAGTGGGATATAGACGTTCTCGTTCTCGCACACGATCTTCGAGACCGCGTCGACCTCGACCGTCGCGGTGCCCTTGACGACGATCCAGTGCTCGGCGCGGTGGAAATGCTTCTGCAGCGACAGGCGTGCGCCGGGCTTCACCACGATACGCTTCACCTGGAAGCGCTCGCCGCGGTCGACGCTCTCATAGGAGCCCCATGGGCGCAGCACCTTGCGATGTTCCTCGGCAAGCCGGCGGCGCTGCACATCCCCCTCGCGCAGGTCGGCCACGAGGGTCTTGAGCTCACCGGCAACCTTCCGGCCGGCCACCAGGACCGCATCCTTGGTGGCCACCACGACGACGTCGTCGAGGCCGATCACCGCCGTATGGACGTCGTCGCTGGAGACATAGGAATTGCGAGTCCCCACCAGCGAGACAGCACCGCGGACGGCATTGCCGTCGCCATCCTTCGTCGACGCATCCCACAGGGCGTCCCACGAGCCGAGATCCGACCAGGCATAATCCGCTTCGACGACGGCGGCGCGATCGGTGCGCTCCATGACGGCATAGTCGACGGATTTCGCGGGGGAGGCGGCGAAGGCCTCGCGATCGATCCGCTCGAACGTGACATTACCGGCCTGATCGACGCTCATCGACCCGGCGACGGCCTTGGCCGCGGCGGCGATCTCCGGCTCGAAACGCGCGAGTTCGGCGAGGAAAACATCGGCGCGAAACAGGAAGTTTCCAGAATTCCAGAGGTAGTTCTCAGCGAGGAAGGTCTTGGCCTTGTCCGCGTCGGGCTTTTCGACGAAGGCAGCGACCATCCGCACCCGGCCGTCCATGACGTCGCCGGGGCGGATATAGCCGTAGCCGGTGGCCGGATGGGTCGGACGGATGCCGAAGGTGACCAGCGCTCCGGCCTCGGCGACCGCAAGGCCCGCTTCGGCCGTCGCGGCGAAGGCCGCGGCGTCGGTGACGAGGTGGTCTGCCGCCAGGACCAGCATGACGGCATCGGGATCGGCCGCGGCAACGAGTTCGGCGGCCACTGCGATGGCAGGACCGGAATCACGGCGCATGGGTTCGAGCACAATACGGCCGGGCGTCCTGGCACGGGCCAGCTGGTCGGCAACGAGGAAGCGGAAATCCTCGCCGGTGACGATCACCGGATCGGTGAAGATGGCGCGGTCTCCGACGCGGGCCAGCGTCTCCTCGAAGGTTGAACGATCGCCAAGGAGCGGCAGGAACTGTTTCGGATAGGCTTCGCGGGAGGCGGGCCAGAGGCGCGTTCCCGCCCCACCGGAGAGGATGACCGGAACGATCCGCGTCTGCTTCGGCATTGAAGGCATGTCCTTCACTGTTGGATCATCATGTTGGTTCATTGCCTAGCCCTTGGCCGGCCGATTGGCCACACCGATCTGCCGGAATGGTCAACGTCGCGGCTTTCAGGGCCTGGCGGGAACACCGAGGAACGGCCGACGAAATACCGAGATACCGACGCGGGCCTGATGTGCTGCAACGACAAGGACGAGGTAGCCCGTCGCGAAAACCGTATTGGTCTGATCGTGGCTGAACAGGAGGTTGGTCAGGCCGAAGATCGCATAACTCCCTGACAGCAGGGCTGCGCAGGCCCAGCGCTCGCGCTGCCGATCGTCCCGCGGCGCCCGTGCGACGACGACCAGCGGCGCGACGAGCAGCAGCACAAGCGCGCTGAGGCCAACAAGGCCGCGACCGACCGCCACCGAGATGTACTCGTTGTGGAGATGGTGATAGGGCGGAATGGCGGTGCCATCCCGCGCGGCTCGCGCCCGCACCTCAGCCACCGCGTTCTGGCTGCCGTAGCCCAGGACGGGGCGATCGAAGAAGGCATCCAGCCCATGGCTCCAGAGCATCAACCGGTGGGCCGTCGAGGGATCGCGGTCGAGACCCAGGGTCTGGCTCTGCAGAGCATGGCGCACCTCGTCGACACGTTCCGGCACCTTCAGGACAATGGCGAAGACAGCGAGCCCGGCAGCGAGCGCCGAAGCCACCAGCACAGCCTGCCCCATCCGCAGCCGGATCATCGGCCAGACATGCACGCCAACCACGGCGGCGACCAGCGGCAGGGCCAGCAGCGCCCCGCGTGACTGCGAAAGGAGGGTGCCGCCGATGCCGCAGATGAGCGCGGCAACAGCGACCATCTTCATCTGCCGGGAAAGCCGGGCGAACCCGACCATCGACAGTCCGGCTGCAAGCATGGCCGTGCCGCCGAAGGGGATGGCGTTGATCATCCCGGCGGTGGCGCGCGGCTGGCCGAAGACAAAGACCTGCACCAGCGCCTGGACGAAGGAAACGATGGCCGCGGCGCGGACCCCGTTCAGGAAGAGATCGAAGACATCGACCTTCGGCGTCTGCACCAGGATGCCGACCAGGACGGTCAACGCCAGGAAATGCATCGCCGTTCCGACATCGAGCCAGCCCGCGGCCTGATTGGCGAAGGCGAGCGGCGAAATCATCGTCACGAGGACATAGCCGAGGGAGACGAGGCAACCGAATGCGGTCGTCGGAGGCCAGACCCAGGAGATGCGCCGGCCGAGAAAGATCAGACCGACATAGATGCACGCCCCGAAATAAAAGAACGTGGCAACACTGCCGAGGGTCAGCGGCAGAAAGGCGAGCACCGGAATGTAGAGATAGGCAATGCGGTTGGGATCGTCGATCGTCGCCCAGATCCAGGCCCAGGCTGCAGAGAGAGGTCCCCGTTGCGACGGGGTTTTCGGCGGTCCATCCATCGAACTCATGACGCCTGGGACTGCCCTATCGCTGCAGCCCCATGGAAGCTGCCAGCCCACCATCGATGGAAAGGGTAGCGCCTGTCAGGTAACTTGCAAGCGGTGACAGCAGATAGGCGACGAGACCGCCGATTTCCTCGGGCCGCGCGAAGCGTCCGGCCGGGATCTGCTTCTCCATGGTCTCACGATAGTCGGCATATTTCGCCATCATGTCGGTATCAACGAAACCCGGCGCGACGACATTGACCGAAACCCCGCGCTTGGCGCTCTCGATCGCCAGGGTCCGGCAATAGGCGGCGAGCGCCGCCTTGGAGGCCCCATAGGCGGCATTGCCCTGGTTCGAGCGTTCCGCTGTCACCGAGCCGATCGCGACGATCCGGCCGTTCCGGGCCCGCATCATCGGGCGCACCACGGCATTCACGAGGCGCGTGAAGGCAAAGAAGTTGATCTGCATCACCACTTCGGCCTTGGCCTGGTCCATGACCGCGGCGAGCTGGTCGTAGGGCTGCCCGGCATTGTGGACGAGGCCGAAGAGCGGCTCGCCTTTTTCGAGCTCGGCGCAGAAGGCTTCGACCGCCGCCTTGTCGGCTAGGTCGAGCGATGCGATGGCGACATTGCGGTCGGGGTGGGAGGCCTTCAGCTCGGCCACCAGCGCCTCGCCCGCCTCGCCCGACGACCGGACCGTGAAGGTCACGTCATGGCCGCTCGCGACCACGGCGCGGACGATGGCGGCGCCCATGCCCTTGGCGCCGCCGGTGACGAGGACGCGCCCCATCACGCCGGCTCCGCGGCGAGCACGAGGCAGACGTTCTGCCCGCCGAAGCCGAAGGAATTGGAGATGGCGCGGGTGACGTTTGCCTTGCGGGCGACATTGGGCACGAGATCCAACTTGATCGCCGGGTCTGCCTCGGTGTGGTTGATCGTCGGCGGAACGATGCCGCTGCGGATGGTCATCAGCGTGAACACCGCCTCGATGGCGCCGGCTGCCGACAGCGTATGGCCGATCATCGACTTGTTGGACGACACGGCGATGGCCGGGAGGTGATCGCCGAAGACCGCGGCGAGCCCGACATATTCCATCTTGTCGTTCTCGGGCGTCGAGGTGCCGTGGGCATTGACATACTGGACGTCGGCCGGCGTGACGCCCGCATCGTCGAGCGCGTTCCGGATGCAGCCGATGATCGGCGCGCCGTCCGGGCTCGAGCGGGTGCGGTGGAAGCTGTCGGCCATCTCGCCGCAGCCCTCGACGACGCCGAGGATGGTCGCGCCTCGCGCCTTGGCGTGCTCGAAGGATTCCAGCACCAGGGCCCCTGCCCCCTCGGCCATGACGAATCCGTCGCGGTCCTTGGAGAAGGGCCGGGCCGCTGCCTTCGGATCGCCGTTGCGGGTCGACAGCGCCGACAGGAGCGAGAAGCGCACCAGGGATTCCTGATTGGCGGAACCATCGGCGCCGATGACGAGGGCCGCCTCCGTCTCGCCGCGGCGGATCGCCTCCACCGCGAGCTGGATGGCGGTCGCCCCGGTGGCGCAGGCGGTGGAGATGGAGATTGGCGCGCCCTTGGTGCCGAAGCGGTCGGCGAGCGCGTCGCCAACCGAGCCGAAGAGGAAGCGCGTCTGCATGGCGGAGAAGTCCTTCGCCGCGGCGCCCTTGAGAATGTCCGTATAGGTGATGTCCGCGCTCTTGGCCGACGCGCGGGCGAGATCCTGCCGCTGCGGCCATTCCAGTTCCACCGGCGGCATGCCGAGGAAAAGCGGACCGGGGAACGCTCCCTCACCGCCGATCCTCGCCTCCTGAACCGCCTCGTCGCCAGCCAGCGCCGCCATCTTGGTGGTGAGGTCGGGGGCGTTCTCGAAGGGCACGAAATCAACGGTGCCGGCGATGGTGGTGCGCAGGCCCTCGATCGGGAAGCGGGTGATGGTGTGGATGCCGGACTGGCCAGCCGTCAGCTTCGCCCAGTTCTCGTCCTTGCCCTGGCCGAGCGAGGTGACGACGCCCATGCCGGTGACGACGACCACCGGCCGGCCGTGCTTGTCCTTCATGTGAGCCATGGTGCCCTCCTCAGATCGCCTCGACGAGGGCCATGCCCTCGCCGCGCCAGTGCCCGACCGAAGTGACGACCGCCTGTTTGACCTTGCGGGTCATGCGCGCCTCGTCCTTCGAGTCGCCGATGGGCGGCACGGCCTCGCCGCGCGCCACCATCATCGCCGCAAGGGCGACATTGGCCGGGAAGGTCGCCTCGACGCTGTGGCCGATGACCGACCCCGTCGCCCGCGTCGGCACCCGGCGCTGGTCCAGAAGGTCGCGCTCGATGGCGACCCCCTCTCTGACTCCCGTCGCACCGGAGACGACGACCGTCGCCCCGGGAATGAGACCCGGTGAAATCTCGTTCCACTGCACCGCCATGGAGTGCTCGGCATCACCGTCCTTGCGGCGGGTGCGGTCGGAGGAGACCTTCGCCAGTTTCGCGATGGGCGTCGCGCCGCGCCGTTCGGCATGTTCGCGCGCCTCGATCACAAGAAAGGCGCCGACCGAGCCGAGGATGGTACCGCCGCCGTCCTTCGGCCGCTCCCAGACCGGCACCCAGGGCCTGGTCCAGTTCATGTGGCCGAGTTCGAAGTGCAGGATCGTGTCCGGACGTTCGGCTGAATAGGCCCCGCCCACCAGGAAGATATCGCCCTGCGCTGCATGGCAGCGGCCGAGCGCAACGCGCACCGCATCGACGCCTGCCATCTCCTCGCCCATGAACGTGCGGGAGGAGCCGACGACGCCATGGACGATGGAAATATTGCCCGCCAGCAGGTTGGAGAGCTGGGCGAGGAAAAGCGTCGGCCTGAGGTCGTTCATCAGCCGCTCGTTGAGGAACTTGGCGGGTTCGTTGGAGGCCTCAAGCCCGGAGAGGATCTGGCCATCGACGGCATAGTCGCGCTCGCCGCCGCCGGCGGCGACGATCATGTGCATGCTTTTGAGCAGGTCGTCCTGGCCCTTGACCCCGGCATTTTCCAGCGCCAGCCCGGCAGCATAGGTGCCAAGGCGCTGCCAGCCCTCCATCTGCCGGCGGTCGCCGCGATCGGGAATCTGCCTGGCAAGATCCAGTGTGACGGCGGGATGGACCTGGTAGGGCGCATGGGTGGTCGAATCGAGTTTCAGCCAGGCCTCGCGGTCGCCGTTCAGGGCATGCCAATGGGCGTCTAGCCCTTCGCCAAGCGCGGAGACGAGGCCGATGCCGGTGATCCAGGCCTCACGTTCCGGGGCAATCGCCATCATGCACTCCCTTCAGGCCGTTTCCAGCTTCTCGAACGGGAACTGGAGACGTTCCCCCCACTCGCGGATCATCAAGGCGAATTTCGGATCGGGGAAGGTTTTCACCGCGAACTTGATCTCCGCCTCGGCGACCTTCTTGCCCTCGCGGGTGATGAAGGCTTTGGTGACAGCATAGCCCGATCCGTCGCCGACCATTTCCGCATGGACGACGAGGGGTGTCGAAGGCTGCACGAAGTCACGCATCTTGGTGATGTTGGTACCGACCAGAAAGGGCATGGCAGTGAGGCGATTCAGGCCGAGGATCAGCCAGCCCGAGGTCTGCGCCATCGCCTCGATCATCAGCACGCCAGGCAGCAGCGGATAGCCGGGAAAATGGCCTTCGAAGACGGGGCTTTCGGCGGGAACATCCGCCGCCGCCGTCAGGGTCTTCGCCTGCGCGTCGAACGACACGACGCGCGTGATCATCTGGAAATATTCGAGTCGCATGGGAGGATTGATCTCCCGTGCCGGGAGGCTTTCGACAGGGTTTGGATGACGAAACCGGCCGGGGGATCCGGCCGGTCATGCAGAAAAAGCTGTCGCGGCCCTGTGGCCGGAAAGGATCAGGCGCCCTTGGCGGCGACCAGTTCGTCGATCTTCCCGCACAAGGCGCCGAGGACGAAATAGTCTTCCGTCTTCGCCTTGCCCTCGTTCACCTCCTGCGTCCACTTCTCGAGCGGCAGCTTGATGCCGAACGCCTTGTCGATGGCGAAGGCGATGTCGAGGAAGTCGAGCGAATCGATACCGAGATCGTCGATCGCATGGCTCTCGGGCGTGATCTTCTCAAGCGGGATGTCACAGGTTTCCGAGATGATCTTCGAGACGGTTTCGAAGGTGGACGACATGGTGGCGCAATCTCCGTGGCGGCCGTCAGATGGTGATCAAAGCGGCACGAAACAAGGCAATCGCCCGTACAGGGCGCCCCGAACAGGAAGCTGCTGCTATAGATGAGGCCGCAAGCCGCATCAACCCTTCGTCTGGAGGCCGCGGCCGGGGCGGCGAGCAGAGACAAGGCACCGCGGCCGGGGGCGCAGGCGGCCGGGCCTTTGGTTGACGCGCCCGCCGCGGGCCTTTAGGCAGCGGCGCCTTGCATTCTTTGCTGGCGCGACGGCCCGGTCTGCCGCCCAGCGGGCTATTCCGCCCTGAAGAGGATCCTCCCCATGCGCGCCCTGCGCCTTCACGGTGACCGCGACCTCCGCATCGAGGAGATCGCAGACGCCCCCGCCCCGGCTTCCGGCGAAGTCCGCATCAAGGTCGCCGCCGTGGCTCTCAACCACATCGACGTCTGGGGCTTCCGCGGCATGGCCTTCGCCAAGCGCCAGATGCCGCTGGTGGTGGGCGCCGAGGCCTCCGGCACGATCGAAAGCGTCGGCGACGGCGTCACCGCGTTCAAGACCGGAGACAAGGTTGTCATGTTCGGCGCCAAGACCTGCGGGACCTGCCAGTTCTGTCGGGCCGGCCAGGACAATCTGTGCACTGACGTGCAGGGCATCATGGGCTTCCACATCGACGGCTTCGCGTGTGAATTCGTAACGCTGGAGGCCCGCCACGTCGTTCCGGTGCCAGCCGCCGTATCGTTGCGCGATGCCGCCACCGCTCCGATCACCTTCTCCACCGTCGAGCACATGCTCTTCGACAATTGCCGCCTCCAGCCGGGTGAGACCGTCCTCGTCCAGGCCGGTGGCTCGGGCATCGGTACGGTCGCGATCAAGGTGGCCAAGGCCCTCGGCTGCACGGTCATCACCACGGTCGGCGACGACGAGAAGGTCGCGAAGGCCCTCGCCATCGGCGCGGACCACGCCATCAACTACCGCACCGAGCGGTTCGAGGGGGTGGTGAGGAAGATCACGAAAAAGAAGGGCGTCGACGTCGCCTTCGAACATACCGGCGCCGACACCTTCAATCAGTCGCTGTTCTGCCTGAGGCGTGGCGGCAGGCTCGCCACCTGCGGCGCCACGTCAGGCGCCACCATCACCTTCAACCTGATGCAGCTCTTCCAGCAGCAGTACAAGATCTTCGGGTCCTTCGGAGCCCCCATCCGCGCCATCGCTGACGGCCTGAAGCGTATCGAGGCGGGCGTTACGCCGGTCATCGACACGGAACTGCCGATGGACCGGTTCTCCGAGGCCCTCGATCGGCTCGAGGGCCGCAAGGTCTTCGGCAAGATCCTCGTCCAGATCTGACGGCGGCCAGCCTTGGTCCGCTGGATCCGCCACAACTATCCCGCCGCCATGCTGCCGTTCGACTGGGTCGTCGGCGTGCTGGCGCTCGGCGCGCTGCGGGTCATCAGCGCGCTCGGTCCCGACCGGGCAAGCGATATCGGTGCCTGGATCCTGCCGCGGATCGGCCGTCTGCTTCCT
This sequence comes from Phreatobacter sp., assembly GCF_022843985.1. Classification (GTDB taxonomy): domain Bacteria; phylum Pseudomonadota; class Alphaproteobacteria; order Rhizobiales; family Phreatobacteraceae; genus Phreatobacter. The sequence goes on from NZ_JALHMP010000034.1 coordinate 15,355, forward strand.
GTAAACCGCATCGGCCATGCCAATCTCAAGGCCGCCTTTCCCGAGAAGCCCGAAGCCGAGATCCAGGCGATCCTCGACGGTTGCTGGCAGAATCTCGGCCGCACCGCCTTCGAATATGCCTGCATGGACGAACTTTGGGACTATGACCCCGCAAGACCCAATCAGGGCCGCATCGTCACTGACGACGTCGCCCTCTACGAGCGACTGCGCGACGACGGCAAACCGGCCATTTTCTTCGCCGCCCATCTCGCCAACTGGGAGATGCCGGCAGTGGCCGCCGCCGCCCACGGCCTCGACACGACCGCGCTCTACCGCATGCCGAACAACCGCTTCGTCGCCCGCGCCATCCACAGGATTCGCGGCAAGACCATGGGCAAGCTGGTCGCCTCCGGCGGCAGCGGCGTGCTGCAACTCGCCCGCGAACTTGAGGCGAACAACCATGTGGGCATGCTGATCGACCAGCATCTCCAGCGCGGCGTCGACGTCACCTTCTTCGGCCGGCCCGCCAAGGCGAACCCGACCGCGGCCCGGCTCGCCCGCGAGTTCGATTGCCCGGTCCATGGCGTGCGCGTCATCCGCCTTCCCGGGAACCGCTTCCGGCTTGAGGCGACAGAGGAGCTCGTCCTGCCGCGCGACGGCGAAGGCCGCGTCGACGTGAAGGCGACGATGCAGATGCTGACCGACATCGTCGAGGGCTGGGTGCGCGAACATCCCGACCAATGGCTCTGGCTGCACCGCCGCTGGCGCTGACGGCACCGCCGCTCAGCAAGCTGCGACACATCAAACGGGCGGCCACCCGCCATCGACACCCCTGATCCGGGCGGTTTGGTTAATGGCCGTTTCCGATTGACCGCATTTTATGAAACCTGATGGCAATCTGTCGTCTCGTAGGGTCGTGGTTCGCCAACGGGCCCCAGGAGGCTGGCATGACCATCATGGACCAGGATCGTCTGAAGACGTTCGCCAAGGACCGGCGCGGCAATGTGGCCATGACACTGGCCCTCGCCGCGGTGCCGCTGTTCGCCACTGTCGGCGGCGCCGTCGATTTCCACCGTGCATCGCGTGACGCAGCCGAACTGCAGGGCGTCTTCGATGCCGCGGCGCTTGCCGGCGTGCGCCAGGCTGCCCTCGGCGAGGCCGCTGTGAAGCAGACAGCCCAGAGACATATCGACGGACACCTCACCGGCCATCTGAAGAGCTATCCGGTGGCGATCGAGACCTCCGACGGCGGCAAGACGCTGCGCATCCGGACCGACGGCGCGACAATGCCGACGTCGATCCTCGGCGTGATCGGCATGCCGACCCTCAATGTCGTCGCGAAGTCGGCGGCGACCTCGACCACCTTTCACACCGTGACCAGCGCCAAGCCGGTCACGGCCGAACTCGATCCGGAGGCCGGCGACTACAACCGCATGTATGTCTATTGCTTCGACAAGAACCGGCAGAACCATGCCGATTTCGGCCGTTCGCAGATGACCGCCATCGCCGACAATGCCGGCACGAAGTACAATTTCAACATGCCCACCTGCAAGGCGGGCGAGACGATCTCCTATCGGCTCTACAACGTCCGCAATGCACGGACCAAGCCGCATCTGTGGGACAACGCCACCCCCGGCACCCTGATCCCCAACAACCCGGCCGACTGGGCCTCGCCCTGGTCCAACAACCTCTCCTACAACTACTATTCCGACACGACCCTGACCGCCGGCGTCCCGACGCACAATTTCACCAATGCCGTTCCGATCCTCGAGACGGTCATCTGCGACAATCTCGGCCAGTGCAAGGCCAAGGGGAAGGGCGGCATCATCCCCGAGGGCAAGAACCGCACGCCGCAGCAGGCCACGAAGGCCTGCGAGCCCGGCAAGTTCATGTATTTCGGTTGGGAAGACCGCCCGCCGGGCTATGGCTGGACGGACGGCGACTATGACGACATCCGCGTCATCGTCGAATGTCCGAAGATCAGCAGCACGGCGACCACCATCGTCCGCCTCATCGAGTGATGGCGGGGTCGGCCGGTCGTCGGCCGCTGGTGATCAGCCGCGCGGGGCGGGCGCTTTCCTCGGGGGCGTGCCCGCCCTAAGAAGGGGGCATGCGTCTCCCCTTCACATCCCCTGCCCCCGCCCCATGACAGACTGGTCCATTGATGCCGTCGTGATCGGCGCCGGGGTCGTCGGCCTCGCCGCCGCCCGCCGCCTGGCGCTTGCCGGGCTCGAGACCCTGGTTCTGGAGGCAGCCGATGCCATCGGCACCGGGACCTCGTCGCGCAACAGCGAGGTCATCCACGCCTCGCTCTACTATCCCACCGGTTCGATCAAGGCCGCGGCGTGCCTGCGCGGCAAACACCTCCTCTACCGCTACTGCGCCGACCGCGGCGTCAAGGCGAAGGCCTGCGGCAAGCTGATGGTGGCGACGTCGGAGGACCAGTTGCCGAAGCTTCAGGCGATCTGGGACCAGGCCCATGTCAACGGTGTCGAGGGCCTCTCCTGGAAGACCCCGGACGAGGTGCGCGCCCTCGAGCCGGAGGTCGCCTGTATCCGCGCCTTCTTCTCTGCCTCCACCGGCATCGTCGACAGCCATGGCTTCATGCTGGCGCTGCAGGGCGACCTTGAGAATGCCGGCGGCATGGTCGCTTTCGAGACCCCGATCCTTGGAGCAAGCGTGACGCCGGACGGCATCGTGTTGCGGACAGGCGGCGCCGAAGCGGCCGAGATAACGGCGCGCATCGTCGTCAATGCGGCCGGCCATTACGCGCCGAAATTCCTGGCAGCGCTCGACGGGTTCCCACAGGACCATGCGCCGCGGCAATGGTACGCCAAGGGGAACTACTTCTCCCTCGTCGGCCGGCAGCCCTTCTCCCGCCTCGTCTATCCCATGCCCGACGGCGCCGGGCTCGGCGTCCACGCCACCATCGACTTGCAGGGCCGCTGCCGCTTCGGCCCGGACGTCGAATGGGTCGAGAGCGAAACCGATCTTGTCGTCGATCCGCGCCGCGCAGACGGCTTTTATGCCGCAATCCGGGCCTATTGGCCGAACCTGCCCGACGGCGCCCTGCAGCCGGACTATTCCGGTATCCGCCCGAAGCTGCACGGACCGGGCATGCCCATGCCGGATTTCCGGGTCGATGGCCCCGAGGTCCACGGCATTCCCCGCCTTGTCAACCTGCTCGGCATCGAGAGCCCGGGCCTGACCGCCTCCCTGGCTCTCGCCGACCTCGTGGCAGCCCGCCTGGACCTGCCCGCCCTGGAGACTGTGCCATGACCGAAGCTGCCACCGTCCTCGCCGCCGGCGCCGTCGCCACCGCCGAGGCCATCGCCGACGGTCGCACCAGCGCCCGGGCCGTGGTCGAGACGACCCTGGCGCGCATCGCCGCCGGCAACGACCGCCTCCACGCCTTCATCACGGTTCTCGCCGAGGAGGCGCGCGCCGAGGCCGACATGCTCGACGCCCTCCAGGCCCGCGGCCAGCACCGGGGCCCCCTGCATGGCGTTCCCGTCGCGGTGAAGGACATCATCGACGTCTCCGGCCAGCGCACGCGCGCCGGGTCCATCACCCGTGACCACCTGCCGGCGGCCGCGGCCGACGCCTGGTGCGTGTCGCGCCTGCGGGCCGCCGGCGCCATCGTCGTCGGCAAAACCCACACGGTCGAATATGCCTTCGGCGGCTGGGGCACCAACCCGATCGCCGGCACGCCGGTGAACCCCCATGACGGCGCGACCCACCGCGTCCCCGGCGGTTCCTCCTCCGGAACCGGCGTCGCGGTCGGTGCCGGCCTCGTTCCCATCGGCTTCGGCACCGATACCGGCGGCTCGGTCCGCCTGCCCGCCGCCTGGTGCGGCACGGTCGGCCACAAGACCTCGATGGGCCTGGTCAGCCGGGCCGGAGTCGTGCCCCTGGCGCTGCATTTCGACACGATCGGCCCTTTGGCGCGCAGCGTGCGCGACGCCGCGGTGATGAGCCAGGTCATGCTCGGCTCCGACCCGGCCGATACTTCGACCGAGGGGGCCCCGGGCCTTGACCTCGTCGCCGGACTGGAGATGGGCGTACGCGGCCTGACGCTCGGTGTCCTCGCCCTCGATCCGGGCATCGCCGTCGATCCAGCCGTCGCCGCCAGCTTCAACGCCGCCGCCGCGGCCCTCGAGAAGGCCGGCGCCCGCCTCGTTTCGGTCTCGCTGCCTGAAAGCCTGCAGGCCTATACCCAGTCCTGCGGCGACTTGATGATGGTCGAGGGAGCCCACCACCATGGCGACCTGGCGCGCGAGGCCCCCTCGCGGCTCGGCGAGTGGGCGGCGCGGCGCATCGGCGGCGGCTTCGACATCGCCGCCACGCGCTATTTCGCCGGGGTCGAGACGCGCCGGCTCCGCATGGCCGCGGCGAACGCCTTGCTTGTGGACAACGGCATTGACGCACTGATCCTGCCGACGACGCCGGCGCCCGCCGTGGCGCTGTCGCAGGTGGACGAGACGGCGGCGCCGGGCATCTTTACCCGTTTCGCCAATTATCTCGAATGGTGCGGCGTCTCGGTGCCCGTCGCGCCCACCCCTACCGGTCTGCCCATCGGCTTCCAGATCGTCGCGCCGCAGTTCCGCGACGCCATGGCCCTGCGCATCGCCCGCAGCGTCGAGCGGGCTGTCGGCGGTCCGCTGCCGCTGCCGGCCTGATCGCGGCCCTCACCCCGCCTCGGCACCGGCGGGATCACGCGGCGGATTGATCATTTCCGCGGCGGCTTCCCTCGCGCACCTTGATCTCCCGGATAAACTGCCTTCAAATCAGGCATTCTGCACTTCTGTTAGGCAGCCTCAGGCCGATGACGGAAGGGCAGGCGTCGAGAAGCCGGATCAACCGGCTCTTTGGAATGGCTGGCATGTGCCTTGCCAGTCCGGTCGAGGGAAGTATCAGGGAGACTCCGTATGCGATCCACATTCCGTCCGGCATTGATCGCCGGCGCCTTTGCCCTTGCGGGTGCGTTGCTGACCTCGGCTTCCGTCATGGCCCAGGAAAAGGTCCTGCGCATCGGCATGACGGCCGCTGACATTCCGCGCACCCACGGCCAGCCCGACCAGGGCTTCGAGGGCAACCGCTTCACTGGCATCCCGATGTATGACGCGCTGGTCCATTGGGACCTGTCGAAGGCCGATGCCGCCTCCGTCATCATCCCGGGCCTCGCCCTGTCATGGGCGGTGGATGCGACCGACAAGACCAAGTGGACGTTCCGCCTGCGCCCTGGTGTGAAGTTCCATGACGGTTCGCCGTTCAATGCGGCGGCCGTTGTCTGGAACGTCCAGAAGGTGCTGGACCAGAATGCCGCCCATTTCGACCAGAGCCAGGTCGGCGTCACGGTCTCGCGCATGCCGAACCTCGCCTCGGCCCGGGCCATCGACGACATGACCGTCGAACTGACGACCCGCAACCCCGACTCCTTCCTGCCGATCAACCTCACCAACCTGTTCATGGCCTCGCCGACCCATTGGCAGAAGCTGCTGGGCGAGGTTCCGGCCTCGGTTACCGATCCGAAGGCGCGGGCTGCCGCCGCCTGGACCGCGTTCGCGGCCAATCCTTCGGGGACGGGCCCGTTCCGCGGCGTGCGCCTCGTGCCGCGCGAGCGTTTCGAGATGGTCGCCAACAAGGACTACTGGGACGCCGCCCGCCGCCCGAAGGTGGACCGCGTCGTCCTGCTGCCGCTGCCCGAGCCAAATGCCCGTACCGCGGCTCTCCTGTCCGGTCAGGTCGACTGGATCGAGGCGCCGGCCCCGGATTCGGTGCCGCAGATCCGCCAGCGCGGCTTCACCATGTACACCAACGCCCAGCCGCATGTCTGGCCCTGGCAGTTCTCGTTCCGCGAGGGCTCGCCATGGCTCGACCGCCGGGTGCGCCACGCTGCCAATCTCTGCATCAACCGCGCTGAGCTGAAGGAACTGCTGGGCGGCCTGATGGAGATCCCGCAGGGCACTGTTCCGCCGGGTCATCCCTGGTGGGGCAACCCCTCCTTCCAGATCAAGTACGACCTGCCGGCGGCCCGCCGTCTGATGCAGGAGGCCGGCTTCTCCGCCGCCCGCCCGCTGAGCGTCAAGGTACTGACCTCGGCCTCGGGCTCCGGCCAGATGCAGCCTATCGTCATGAACGAGTGGCTGCAGCAGGCGCTGAAGGAATGTTTCTTCAACGTCGAGCTGGAAGTCGCGGAATGGAACGCCGTCTTCACCAACTGGCGTGAGGGCGCGGGCCATGCCAATGCCCGCGGCGCCAATGCCACCAACGTCACCTTCGCGGCCATGGACCCCTTCTTCGCCATGATCCGCTTCGTGACGCGGCAGACCAACCCGCCCGCCTCCAACAACTGGGGCTTCTTCAACTCCGACGAGTTCGACCAGCTCGCCGCGACCGCCCGCTCGACCTTCGACGATGCCGGCCGCGACAGCGCTCTTGCCGCCCTCCACAAGCGGATCGTCGAGGAAGCCCCGTTCCTCTGGGTCGCCCATGACGTCGGCCCCCGCGCCATGTCACCGCGGGTGACCGGCGTCGTCCAGCCGCGCTCGTGGTTCATCGACATCGCGCCGATGGACATCCGCCCCGGTTCGTAACTCCGGTCGATCACGCAAGGCCGGGCGGCCCCTGTGCGGGTCGCCCGGTTCCTCCCCCGAATTCCATGAGGCTGAGATGCGTTCTTTCGACAGGCGGCAGGTGCTCGCCGGTGGTCTTGCTGCAACCACGGTGTCCTTCCTCGACCTGTCGCAGGTCAGCGCCCAGGGCTCGGGCGTCCTGCGCATCGCCATGACGGCTTCGGACATTCCGCTGCCGAACGGCCAGACCGACCAGGGCGCCGAGGGCATGCGCTTCGTCGGCTTCAACGTCTTCGATTCCCTCATCCTGTGGGACCTCACCAGGGCCGACACGCCCGGCGGCCTCATTCCAGGCCTTGCGACGTCATGGCGCGTCGATCCGGCAGATCCGACGCGCTGGACCTTCGTGCTGCGCCCCGGCGTCACCTTCCATGACGGCTCCGCCTTCGACGCCGCCGCCGTCCTCTGGAACTTCGACAAGATCCTGAAGGCCGATTCACCCCAGCACGACCCACGCCAGGCGGGCCAGGGCCGCACCCGCATCCCCTCGGTGAAGAGCTATCGCGCGCTCGACCCGATGACCGTCGAATTCGTATCGAACACGCCGAACGCGCTGTTCCCCTACGAGATCTCCTGGATCCTGATGTCGTCGCCGGCCCAATGGGAAAAGGTCGGGCGCAACTGGGACAGCTTCATCCGCAGCCCGTCGGGAACCGGCCCCTGGAAAGTCGATCGCTACACGCCCCGCGAGCGGCTCGAACTGGTCCCGAACGCTTCCTACTGGAACCCCGCCCGTCGGCCGAAGCTCGATCGTGTGGTTCTGGTGCCGATGCCGGAGCCCAATGCCCGCACCGCCGCGCTCCTGTCCGGTCAGGTCGACTGGATCGAGGCACCCGCCACCGACGCCCTGCAGCAGTTGCGGGCCCGCGGGATGCAGATCACCTCCAACGTCTATCCGCACAACTGGACCTGGCATTTCTCGCGGGTCGAGGGTTCGCCCTGGAACGACATCCGCATCCGCAAGGCGGCCAACCTGGCAGTCGACCGTGCCGGCATGGTGGAACTGCTCGGCGGCATGATGCTGCCCGCGAAGGGCATGGTGCCACCCTCCAGTCCGTGGTTCGGCAAGCCCTCGTTCGACGTCAAGACCGACGTTCCCGCCGCCCTCAGGCTGATGGCGGAAGCGGGCTACAGCCCGGCGCGCCCCCTGACCGTCAAGGCGATCATCTCGCCCTCCGGGTCGGGGCAGATGCAGCCGCTGGTGATGAACGAGCTCATCCAGCAGAATCTCGGCGAGATCGGCATCAAGGTCGAGTTCGAGGTGATGGACTGGAATGCGCTCGTCAGTTCCTGGCGGGCGGGGGCAAAGCACCCCTCCTCCCGCGGCGCCCATTCGACCAATTCGTCCTATTTCAGCCAGGACCCCTTCACGGCCCTCATCCGCCACCTCGACGGCGGGCTCCTGCCTCCCGCCGGCACCAACTGGGGCTACTATATCGATCCGGACATGGATGCCCGTCTCGCCAGGATCCGCTCATCCTTCGATGCGGCGGAACAGCTCGCCGCGATCCAGCGCGCCCATGAGAAATTTGTCGACGAGGCGCTGTTCCTGTTCGTTGCCCACGACGTCGCGCCGCGCGCCATGTCGCCGCGGGTGAGGGGCTTCATCCAGGCACAGAACTGGTACCAGGACATCAGCCCGGTCACCGTCGGATGACGCGGCTCTCAGGACGCCCCGCATGCTAGTCTATCTCGGCAAACGCCTCGTCTACACGATCCCGATCGTCATCGGCGTGTCGGTCGTCTGCTTCGGCCTTGTCCACATCGCCCCGGGCGACCCGCTGGTCTCGGTCCTGCCACCGGACGCATCGGAAGAGCTGAAGATGCAGATGATGCGGGCCTACGGCTTCGACCGGCCCTATTACGAGCAGTTCCTGCTCTGGTGCTGGCGCGCTTTGCAAGGTGACCTCGGCGTCTCCATCGCCACTGGCCGATCCGTCGCCAGCGAGGTGTTCCGGGCGGTGAAGAACACGCTGCTCCTGTCCTTTGTCGCCACCTTCATCGGCTTCTTCTTCGGCCTGCTCTTCGGTTTCGTCGCCGGCTATTTCCGCAACAGCCCCATCGACAAGATCGCCTCCATCCTCTCGGTGATCGGCGTCTCCGTGCCGCATTACTGGCTCGGCATGGTGCTGGTCATCATCTTCTCCGTGCAGCTCAACTGGCTGCCGCCGACCGGCGCGGGTCCCGGCGGCTCGGCCGACTGGCAGCCGGACTGGGCGCATCTGCGCCATCTCATCCTGCCGGCCATCACCATGAGCGTCATTCCCATGGGCATCGTGGCGCGCACCATCCGCGCCCTCGTCGCCGACATCCTCAGCCAGGACTTCGTGCCGGCACTGCGGGCCAAGGGCCTCTCGGAACTCGGCATCTTCGGCCATGTCGTGAAGAACGCCGCCCCCACGGCCCTCGCTGTCATGGGCCTGCAACTCGGCTATCTGCTGGGCGGGTCCATCCTTATCGAGACGGTCTTCTCCTGGCCGGGCACCGGCTTCCTGCTCAATGCGGCGATCTTCCAGCGCGACCTGCCCCTGCTCCAGGGGACGATCCTCGTCCTGGCGCTCTTTTTCGTCCTCCTCAACCTCATCGTGGACGTCATCCAGACGGCCATCGATCCGCGCATCCAGAGGAGCTGACCCGATGACCTCCGTCGCCTCGCTCCTGCCCCAGGACCCGGCCAAGACCGTCGCGCCCATCGAAAGGTCGCCCGGCTACTGGTCCGGCGTCGGCAAGCGCTTCCGCAAGGACAAGCTCGCCATCGCCGCCGGCATCCTCGTCCTGCTGCTGATCCTGATGGCGATCTTCGCCCCGCTCATCGCCCCGATGGACCCCTATGCGGGACGCACCATCCGCCGGCTGAGGCCGGTGGGGACGGACGGTTTCCCACTCGGCACCGACGAACTCGGCCGCGACATGCTTTCGCGCCTGATCTATGGCGCCCGCTATTCCCTGATGATGGGGGTCACCCCCGTGCTGATGGCCTTCGGCGTCGGCAGCCTCATCGGCATCATCGCCGGCTATGTCGGCGGCAAGACCAACACCGTGATGATGCGCACCATCGACGTGTTCTACGCCTTCCCCTCGGTGCTGCTGGCGGTGGCGCTGTCCGGCGCGCTCGGCGCCGGCATCCAGAACGCGCTCGTCTCGCTCACCGTCGTTTTCATCCCGCCGATCGCCCGCGTCGCCGAGGCCGTGACGACCCAGGTGCGCAACCGCGACTATGTCGAGGCCGCCCGCGCTTCCGGCGCCAATGCGCTCACGATCATCCGCGTGCATGTGCTCGGCAACGTGCTCGGGCCGATCTTCGTCTATGCGACGGGCCTCATCTCGGTCTCAATGATCCTCGCGTCGGGCCTGTCCTTCCTTGGCCTCGGCGTCCGACCGCCCGAGCCTGAATGGGGCCTGATGCTGAATACGCTGCGCACCGCGATCTACAACCAGCCCCTGGTCGCAGCCCTTCCCGGCGTGATGATCTTCATCACCTCGATTTCGTTCAACGTGCTCGCCGACGGGCTGCGCAACGCCATGGACGTCAAGGTATGAGCCTGCCCCTCCTCACCGTCCGCGGTCTGGTCAAGCACTTCCCCATTGCCGGCGGCCTGTTCGGCCCCAAAAAGGTGGTGCGCGCCGTCGACGGCATCGACTTCGACGTCATCGATGGCGAGACGCTTGGCATCGTCGGCGAATCCGGCTGCGGCAAGTCGACCACCGCCCGCCTGCTGATGCACCTGATGGACCCGACCCGCGGCGAGATCCTCTTCGACGGTGCCAAGGTCGGCTCACCGGACCTGTCGCTGACCGAATACCGCCGCCAGGTCCAGATGGTCTTCCAGGACAGCTATGCCTCCCTCAATCCGCGCCTGACCATCGAAAGCTCGATCGCCTTCGGACCGCAGGTCCACGGCGTGCCGCAGCGCGAAGCCATCGAGCGCGCCCGCGACCTGCTCGCCAAGGTCGGCCTCGAACCATCGCGTTTTGCCGGCCGCTATCCCCACGAGCTCTCGGGTGGCCAGCGCCAGCGCATCAACATCGCCCGCGCGCTGGCACTGCAGCCCAAGGTCGTCATCCTCGACGAGGCCGTCTCGGCCCTCGACAAGTCGGTGGAGGCGCAGGTCCTCAACCTCCTCCTCGACCTCAAGGAGGAGTTCAAGCTCACCTATGTCTTCATCTCACACGACCTTCATGTCGTCCGCTACATGTCGGACCGCGTCATGGTCATGTATCTCGGCAAGGTCGCCGAGATCGGCCCGTCGGAAGCGATCTTCGAGGACCCGTTCCACCCCTATTCCGGTGCCCTCACCCGCTCCATGCCAACCATGGACCCGGACAACCGCACCGAGAAGGCGCCGCTCTTCGGCGATCCGCCGAACCCGATCGACCCGCCCCCCGGCTGCCGCTTCCACACCCGCTGCACCTTCGCCGAGGGCGTCTGTTCCCAGCGCGAGCCGGTGTTGACCCGCGCGGCGGCGCTGCACGACGTTGCCTGCCTGCGCTCCGAGCCGGGCTCCGGCCATACGATGGCTCCGGCGGCCGCGGCGTGAGGGACAAGAGATGCTGACCACCCCGCCCCTCGTCGATATCCGCAACCTCAAGGTCACCTTCACCGGCGGCCCCAAGCCGATCTGCGCCATCAACGGCGTCGATCTCGCCCTCGACCGCGGCGAGACCCTCGCCATCCTCGGCGAATCCGGTTCCGGCAAGTCGGTGACACTGCGCGCCATGCTCCGCCTCAACCCGGAAAAGCGCACCAAGGTCGAAGGCTCCATCACCGTCGGCGGCAAGGACGTTCTCACCCTCGGCCCGAAGGAACTGCAGGCCTTCCGCGGCCGCGACGTCTCGATGATCTTCCAGGAGCCTGCGCTCGCTCTCGACCCCGTCTATACGCTCGGCCACCAGATCGCCGAGACCATCGTCAAGCACGACGGCGGGTCCTGGGCTGACGCGAGGAAGCGGGCGCTCGACCTCTTCGAGCGGGTGCGCATTCCCTCGCCCGAGCGCCGCCTCGACAACTACCCCCATGAGATGTCCGGCGGCATGCGCCAGCGTGCGATGATCGCCCTGGCGCTGGCCTGCAACCCGAAGGTGCTGCTCGCCGACGAGCCGACGACTGCCCTCGACGCCACAGTTCAGATCCAGATCCTGCTGCTGATCCGCGAATTGCAGCGCGAGTTCGGCATCGCCGTCATCTTCGTCACCCACGATATCGGCGTGGCTGTCGAGGTCGCCGACCGTGTCGCGGTCATGTATGGCGGCCGGATCGTCGAGACCGGACCGATCCGCGACATTCTGCGCAGCCCCCGCCATCCCTATACGATCGGCCTCCTGAAGAGCCGCGCCCACGACGCCATGACCAAGGGCACCCGGCTCGACGCCATTCCCGGTTCGCCGCCCGACCTGGCCAACCTGCCGCCCGGCTGCTCCTTCGCCCCGCGCTGCAAGCTCGCGGCGCCCGCCTGCTCGGAGGCGACGCCCGAGCCCGTCGCCGTCGGCGCAGGCCACGAGGCCCGCTGTTTCCGCACCGATGCGACCGCGCCAGTGGCCGCATGATCGGCTAGGCTGGACGAATCCTCGCCGAACCGGACGCCGTCGCCGCCATGCACCTGACCATCGTCAATCCGAACACCACCGTCTCCATGACCCGCGCCATCGGCGAAGCGGCGCGCGCTGTCGCAGCACCCGGCACGACCATCGAGGCCGTCAACCCCGACAGCGGCCCGGCCTCCATCGAGGGCTATTACGACGAGGTCTATTCCATTCCGGGCATGCTGGCGGAAATGCGCGCCCGCCCCGGTTCGGACGGCTTCGTCATCGCCTGTTTCGACGATACTGGCCTCGACGCCGCCCGCTCCCTGATGGACGTGCCCGTGGTGGGCATCGGCGAGGCGGCGATGCATGTGGCGACGTTGCTGGCGACCAAGTTCACCGTGGTGACGACCCTGGCCGTCTCGGTGCCGGCCCTTGAGCACAATGTCCACAAATATGGCTTCGCCCATCGCTGCGCCCGGGTGCGCTCCTGCGAAGTGCCGGTGCTGGAACTCGAAAACCCCGCCTCTGACGCCCGCGCCCGGATCTCTGAGGAGATCGCACGCGCGAAGAGCGAGGACCGCGCCGAGGCGATTGTGCTCGGCTGCGCCGGCATGGCGGACCTTGCGGCAGCGCTGTCGGCGGAGCACGGGCTGCCGGTCATCGACGGCGTCGCGGCCGCCGTGAAGCTCGCCGAGAGCCTGCACACCCTCGGCCTGCGGACCTCCAAGGCCGGCGGCTATGCGCCGCCGCGTCCCAAAGTCTATCGCGGGCAGTTCGCGTCCGCGGCCGTCGCAACGGACGGTTAAGGGCTGGCGCCTAGACTGTTGAAGACACTTTTGTCAGAGACAGGTTGCCCGCCGTGCCAACCAACGCAGCCATCGAGCGCCGCACGATCCAGCGGTCGCGCACGTTCTGGAAGGGAACCATCCTGTTCCCCGGCGGCCTGCGCTCGACCGAATGCACGGTGCGCAACTTCACGCAACGCGGCGCAAGGCTCGATTGCGGTGGCGTCGGCGACGTGCCGGATCACTTCCAGTTGAAGATTCCCCAGAAGGGCGAAACCTTCGAATGTTCCGTCACCTGGCGCCGCCCGCCTGAAATTGGCGTGGCCTTCCTGGTCGCGAAGGACTTGGGCACCGATTCGCTGGCGGAAAAGCTCAAGACCCTTGAAATGCAGAACCGGAAGCTGATGCAGCGCCTCAACGCGCGCGATTCCGACTGATCGAGCGCCGCATCGCGGCGTTATCCCATGACGCTTGCCACGCCGCGCGACAGTCGGCAGTGATCCGGTCCCAGTTCCGGAGACTGCCATGCCGCCGAAAGCCGCCATCATCCAGCCGATCCTCATGGCCGCCGTCATGGCCTTCCTCATGACCGCGCTCATCACCTGGCTCAATCTCGGCTTCCCGCCTGACTATCTGACCCGCTGGCTGACCGCCTTCATCATCGCCTGGCCGGCAGCCGCCGTATCGGCCTATATCGCCATTCCGATCGCGCGGAAAATGACCGGGCGGATCGTCACCTGGATGGAGGCGAAGGGCCTGTGACGCTGCTCGGTGCCGCAGAGGCTGTCGCCGCCCGCGCCAGCCCGGCCCGCCTCGCCCTGGCGCTGGCGGCCGTCCTCGCCTGCTACCTCGCCGGTGCCCTCCTCCATGCGCCCATCGAGGCGGCCCTGCGCGCCGCGCCCTGCGACGGGCTCGCCTGCCTGCGGCCGCTTCGGCCGGACACGCAGCACGGCGGCTACAGCGCCGCCGCCTTCCGCGACTATCTCGACGCCATCTGGTCGCTGCGCGGGCGGGGTCTGGCCGGCCTCGTCGTCGACCTGCCGCTCATCGCCGCCGTCACTGCCAGCCTCCTGTTCGCCGTCGGACTGGTGACCCGCGGCGTGCCTGTCAACGAGCGCACCCACCGCCTCCTCCTCGCCCTTCCCATCGCCTATGCAGCGATGGACCTGACCGAGAACATGCTGCTCGCCATCGCCTATTCGGGCCTCGGTGACGTCGCCGCGATCCTGCCCTGGGCATCGGCGCTGAAGTTCGGCACCGGCGTCGCCAGCGGCGCCGTCAGCCTGATGGCCGGGCTCATGCGGGCGCTCGCCTGAGCCGCGGTCACGGCATTCGGGCAAACCCGGCCAGCAGGGCATGGACCCCGATGTCGAGCATCCGCTCGGGATCATCCAGCCCGCCTGGCATGGCGATCGATCCCGGCGCCGACAGGGACGCCAGACCGTGGGTCAGGGCGAAGACCAGCGTCGCCGCGACCTTGACCCGCCGGGGATCGTCGCTGCCGATGCTCCGCCCAACCGCCTGCTGGAGCGCCGCGAAGCCCGGATCGTCTCCCGACCCGCCGCCGCCGGGATGGCCGGTGTTGAACATGGCGGCGTAATAGGCCGGTTCCTCGCGCGCGAAGGCGAGATAGGCCCGCCCCATGGCGACGAAACCGTCGGGGCCGCCGGCCTCGGCGGCGGCGCGGAGCCGCCGGCCCAGGGCCTCGAAGCCGGCTACGGCTATCTCCTTCAGCAGGGCCTCGCGGTCCTTGAAATGGCGGTAGGGCGCCGCGGGCGACACCCCCGCCAGTTTCGCCGCATCCGACAGGGTGAAACCCGCGGGCCCACGCGCTGCGATGAGCCGGCGGGCTGCCTCCAGCAACGCCTCGCGCAGATTGCCATGGTGATAGCCACGGCGCTCGGACAGTTCTGAATCGGGGAGGCTTGCCATGATGTAAAATGGCGTGACATCTGCGCCCGAGCCCGTCAAGGGGGCTCGCGGCGGCCGTCCGCGCGCCGGGGCGGCGAACGCAGCCCTCCCCGCCGCAACTCCCCGGAGGTGAAGGGTCAGGAACCCTCACCCAATGCGCCGCGTTGATCGCCGGAATTTCCGCAATCGTGTCAATCGGGAGCCCGGGCGTGCGGCGCGCAGCAGGCCCAAATCTCGGGATATCGCCAGATTTCACTTGGCGCCTCGCGCTGAGCCGGCATAGTTTGAGGCACCCGGTTTCTTCATGGGAGATCAGCCGTGGAACTCGTGCGTCACGTCAACATTGTTTATGCGTGCGCCGCCTTTGCCTTTGTTGGGGCGATTCTCTTCGGCGCTTTCTGACGACACTGACGCGGACTGGCGCGGCCTGGCACGTTGCCCATCGCTGCGCCGGTCCGCTCCGCCCCATGTTTCAGACGGGCACCGCAGCCACGACATGGTGGCGCAACATCCGCTCTCTAGGGTCCGCCTCTGCTGATCGTCCGCTCGGGCTCCGCGCCGGCGCGACGAGACAGAGCCGCATGCCCCTGCCTGTTCTGCGTCGCTCATCGAGGGTGGACCGATGACCTTTCACGCGCCGCGTCTCCACGCCGCCCTGTTGGCTGCCGGGATCACCTGCCTCGCCATTCTGGTCTCCACCGCCTTGTCCCTCGCCCAGGACCGGGACGAGTTCTATGCCATTGCCCGCGGCGAAGCCGGCCAGCGTGCGGGGGCACCGCCGACCTCCGGCCGCGGCCTCGGATTCCTGTCGCTGTTCGGCGGGGGCCGCAGCCGCGACGTGCCGGAAATCACCGTCCGCCCCGGCGGCGACATCCGCGGAACGCCGCGCGGCCATGGCGAGCAGAGCCGGTCGGCCACCGGCGAGAATGTCGGCGGACCGCGCGCCTATTGCGTGCGCACCTGCGACGGGTTCTTCTTCCCTATGGGGCCGGCCACGGTTGGCGCCGCACAGCAGGCGCAGCAGCACAGTTGCGCCTCCATGTGTCCCGGTGCCGACGTGGCGCTCTATTCGGTGAGGCACCAGGGCAGCATCGAGGAGGCGGTCAATGCCCGCGGCCAGACCTATGCGGCGCTGCGGACCGCCTTCCGCTTCCGCCAGGGACTGGAGCGAAGCTGCTCCTGCCAGGGCGCAGCCGCCAACGGCCTCGCCCGCCTTCCCATCACCCACGACGTCACCCTGCGCGCCGGCGATGTCGTGGTGACCGAGACCGGTGTCCAGGTCTTCCGCGGTGCCACGCGGTTCCCCTACCAGCCGCAGGATTTCGTAGCGGCACGGTCCTATGGCCGCCTGCCTGCCGACGTCCGCCGCCGGGTCGACGAGATCCAGGCCGGCATCCAGGCCGGTGATAACGCCGCCGCGGCCCCCGTCGGCCGCCTGCCGCAGGCAGCGCGGGCCGCCGCGGGCCCGATCCGGGATAGGGCCGGCCCGGTGTCGGTCTCCATCCCGGTGACCCCCGAGACGCCGGCCATCCGCGTCATCGACATGACCCAGAGCCGCGAGACACTCGTGCGCTGAGCCCCTGCCGGGTCCCCATTGATCCGGCCATGGGGGAGGAGTAAAAGCTGCCCTTGGACGTCATCCTTTTCCGCGGCATCGACGAGATTGTCTGCGGTGATCGGTCGCTTCCAACCCAAGACAAGGCCGGTGTTCCGTCCTGAATGATGCCGGCAGAGAGAAGGCGCAGCCGCGGTTGCACGTCGCGTGCCCTCAGGAACTCCCCCAGAACCGTCCCAAAGGTTTCGATCCGATGGCAGAAGATACGGCGGCCGGTTCCCCGCATCCGGCCGCGGCCGATGATGGCCCGGGCCAGGACAACCGCACGGAAACGCGTGGGGCCGGCGGGAACGGCGAACATGGTCATGGCCACGGCAATTCCCAGGCGAGCTTCTGGGGGCTGGTCGTCGGCTCCGTCGGTGTTGTCTACGGCGATATCGGCACCAGTCCGCTCTATGCGTTCCGTGAGGCCGTCGTTGCAGCGACAGGCCATGGCGCAACAGGCACCCCGAGCCGCGACATCGTCCTCGGCGTGCTGTCGCTGATTCTCTGGTCGCTGATCCTCATCATCACCGGCAAATATGTCCTGCTGCTGCTGCGCGCGGACGATAAGGGCGAAGGCGGCATCCTGACGCTGGTCGCCCTCGCCCAGCGCGCCATGGGCAAGCCCTCCTATATGATCGCCCTTCTCGGCATGGCCGGCGCCGCCATGTTCTACGGCGACGCGGCGATCACCCCGGCCATCTCAGTTCTGTCGGCACTCGAGGGCCTCAAGCTGGTAACGCCGGTCTTCGAGCCCTACATCCTGCCGCTGACGGTCGTGGTGATCATCGGGCTCTTCGCCGTCCAGAGCCACGGTACGGCCAGGGTTGCGCGCTATTTCGGACCGATCTGCGTCGTCTGGTTTCTCGCCATGGCGGTGACCGGCGCCATCCACATCGCCGATGATCTCGGCGTCTTTCATGCCTTCAACCCCTATTACGGTCTCGTCTTCATCGCCAATAACGGCACGATCGGCCTCCTCGCACTCGGCGCGGTCTTCCTGGCGGTCACCGGCGGCGAAGCACTCTACACCGATCTTGGCCATTTCGGTCGCAAGCCTATTCAGTGGGCCTGGTTCGGCCTGGTTTTCCCGGCGCTGACGTTGAACTATCTCGGCCAGGGCGCCATGGTGCTCGCCGACCCCTCCAAGCTCACCAATCCCTTCTATCTGCTGGCGCCCTCCTGGGCCCTGTTGCCGATGGTGATCCTGGCGACTCTCGCCACCATCATCGCGAGCCAGGCGGTGATCACCGGCGCCTTCTCCCTGTCGCGTCAGGCCATCCAGCTCGGCCTCCTGCCGCGCATGGCCATCCGCCACACGTCCGAGGAACAGGCCGGCCAGATCTACATGCCGGCCATCAACTGGGGCCTGCTGATCGGCGTCCTGACCCTGGTGCTACTGTTCAAGTCCTCGTCGAGCCTGGCCTCCGCCTATGGTATCGCCGTCACCGCCACCATGTTCATCACCGCCGTGCTCGCCTGGTTCGTCGTCCGTCGGCTGTGGAAATGGAACATCCTGCTGGCGCTCGTCGTGATGGTGCCCCTGATCGTCATCCACTTCATCTTCTTCGGCGCCAACATGTTGAAGCTCGTGGATGGCGGCTGGGTGCCGCTCGTTATCGGCGCGGTGATCATGTTCCTCATGCTGACCTGGCGGAAGGGCACGGCGATCCTCGCCGACAAGACCCGCCGCATCGAGGTGCCGCTGGTCGACCTGCTGAAGAGCTTCGACAAACGGCCGCCGCACGAGGTGGCCGGCACGGCGGTGTTCCTGACCTCCGACCAGTCCTATGCACCCGCATCGCTGCTGCACAACCTCAAGCACAACAAGGTGCTGCACGAGCACAATGTCTTCCTCGCCGTGAAGACGGTCGACGTGCCGCGCCTGCCGGACGGCGACCGCATCTCCTACGAGAAGATCAATGAGCGGTTCTCGCGGCTCACGGTCCGCTTCGGCTACATGGAAACGCCGCACGTCCCCAAAGCCCTCATCGCCTGCAAGAAATACGGGCTGAAGTTCGACATGATGTCGACCTCGTTCTTCCTGTCGCGGCGACACCTGAAGGCGTCCGGCAAGCTCGGCATGCCGCTGTGGCAGGACTACATCTTCATCGGCCTGGCGGTGAACGCCAATTCGGCGTCGGACTATTTCCACCTCCCGACCGGACGGGTGGTCGAGGTCGGCACGCAGGTCACGATCTGACCTCGCACCATGGCGCCTCGGCCGTTCGGGGCGTCGCGCCACGGCGCGCCGCGCCCGGTGGGGACGCGGCGGTCATGGCCCCGGGGCAGCCCCGTCACTCCGCCGCTTCGCTCATGCTCCGGAGAATGGCCGGATCGTAGTTCAGCACCGGTGCGAGCCAGCGCTCGGCCTCCTCCACCGTCCAGCCCTTGCGCCGCGCATAATCCTCGACCTGGTCGCGCTCCACCTTGCCGACGCCGAAATAGGCGCTGTCGGGATGGGCGAGATAGAGGCCCGAGACCGACGAGCCCGGCCACATGGCGCGGCTCTCGGTCAGCGTCACGCCGATGGCGCGCTCGACGTCGAGCAGGCGGAACAGCGTGTCCTTCTCGGTATGGTCGGGCTGTGCCGGATAGCCCGGTGCCGGGCGGATACCGCGATACTGCTCCAGGATGAGCTCTTCGGCCGAGGCAGTCTCATCCGCCGCATAGCCCCACAACTCCTTTCGGACGATCTGGTGCATGCGCTCGGCGAAGGCCTCGGCCAGGCGGTCGGCCAGAGCCTTGGCGAGGATCGAGGAATAGTCGTCCTTGGCGTCCTCGAAGCGCTTGGCCAGCACCTCTTCGCCGATGCCGGTCGTGACCACGAAGCAGCCGATCCAGTCGGGCTTCGTCCCGACCGGGGCAACATAGTCGGCCAGCGCGATATGGGCGCGCTCCCGGCCCTCGCGGCGCGAGATCTGCTGGCGCAGGGTATGCAGCCGGCCGATCTCCTGGCTGCGCGACTCGTCACTGTAGAGCGCGATGTCGTCACCGATCGTATTGGCCGGCCACAGGCCGACCACCGCCCTGGCGGTCAGCCACTTCTCGCCGACCATCCGCTGCAGCATCACCTGCGCATCCTTGAACAGGTTGCGGGCCGCTTCGCCATATTTGTCGTCGTCGAGAATGGCGGGATAGCGCCCCTTCAGCTCCCAGGTCTGGAAGAAGGGCGTCCAGTCGATGGCGCTGACGAGGTCGGCGAGGTCATAGTCCTCGTAGACACGGGTGCCGGTGAAGCTCGGCTTGGGCGGCTCGTAGCCCTCCCAGTCGAGCTTCAGGCGGTTCGCCCGTGCGTCGGCCAGCGGCATGCGCAGCTTGGCCTGTTCGCCGCGCAGGTGGGCCTCGGCGATCTTGGCATATTCGGTCCTGATCTCGGCGATATAGGGGCCGCGCTGGTCCTCGGAGAGCAGCGCCGAGGCGACACCGACGGCGCGCGAGGCGTCCAGCACATAGACGGTCTGGCCACGGTGGTAGTTCGGGTGGATCTTCACAGCCGTATGGACGCGCGAGGTCGTGGCACCGCCGATCATCAGCGGCACGGAGAAGCCTTCGCGCTCCATCTCGGCGGCGACATGGACCATCTCGTCGAGCGAGGGCGTGATCAGCCCGGACAGGCCGATGATGTCCACATTGTGCTTGCGCGCTTCGTCGAGGATCCGCTGGGCCGGTACCATGACCCCGAGGTCGATGACCTCGTAATTGTTGCACTGGAGCACGACGCCGACGATGTTCTTGCCGATGTCGTGGACGTCGCCCTTCACCGTCGCCATCAGGATCTTGCCGGCGGCGGGCTTATCGACCAGCCCCATGTCGCGCTTTTCCTGCTCGAGGAAGGGCTGGAGATAGGCCACCGCCTGCTTCATGACGCGGGCCGATTTCACCACCTGCGGCAGGAACATCTTGCCGGCGCCGAACAGGTCGCCGACATGGTTCATGCCGTCCATCAGCGGCCCCTCGATGACATGCAGCGGCCGCGTCGCCTGCTGGCGGGCTTCCTCGGTGTCCTGCTCGATGAACTCGGTGATGCCGTGAACCAGGGAATGGGTCAGGCGCTCGCCGACCGGCTTCTCGCGCCAGGACATGTCCTTCTTGTTGTCCTGCTGGGCGACGCCGTCACCCTTGAACCGCGCCGCCGCGTCGACCATCCGCTCGGTGGAATCAGGACGGCGGTTGAGGATCACGTCCTCGCAGAGCTCGCGCAGCTCCGGGTCGATCTCGTCATAGACCGGCAGGGCACCGGCATTGACGATGCCCATGTCCATGCCGACCTTGATGGCGTGGAACAGGAAAACCGAGTGCATGGCCGCGCGCACGGGCTCGTTGCCCCTGAAGGCGAAGGACACGTTCGACACGCCGCCGGAGACATGGGCATGCGGCAGGTTCTGGCGGATCCACTTCGTCGCCTCGATGAAGTCGACGCCGTAATTGTTGTGCTCCTCGATGCCCGTGGCCACCGCGAAGACATTCGGGTCAAAAATGATGTCCTCGGGCGGGAAGCCGACCTGGTCGACGAGGATGCGGTAGGCGCGCTCGCAGATCTCGATCTTGCGCTGGAACGTGTCGGCCTGACCGACCTCATCGAAGGCCATGACGACGACGGCGGCGCCATAGCGCCGCACCTTCTTCGCCTGTTCGATGAACTTCTCCTCGCCCTCCTTCATGGAGATCGAGTTGACGATGGACTTGCCCTGCACGCATTTCAGCCCGGCCTCGATCACTTCCCATTTGGAGCTGTCGACCATGACCGGCACGCGGGCGATGTCCGGCTCGGCGGCCATCAGGTTGAGGAAGGTCACCATGGCATGCTCGGAATCGAGCAGCCCCTCGTCCATGTTGACGTCAAGGATCTGCGCGCCGTTCTCCACCTGCTCGCGCGCAACGTCGAGCGCGGCAGTATAGTCGCCGTTGGTGATGAGTTTCCTGAACTTCGCCGAACCGGTGACGTTGGTACGCTCGCCGATATTGATGAAGGACGCGACGGGGGTGTTCATCGGGCACTCACGAAAAGAGAAGGACGGACGCGGCGCGTCACGCCGCGAACTCGAAGGCTTCGAGGCCGGAGAGACGCAGCTTCGTCTCGATGGCCGGGATGGCGCGGGGCTTCACGCCCTTTACCGCTTTCGCGATGGCAGCGATATGGTCGGGCGTCGAGCCGCAGCAGCCGCCGACGATATTGACGAGGCCGGCGGTCGCGAATTCACCGACCATGGTCGCCATGGCTTCCGGGCTCTCGTCGTAGAGGCCGAATTCATTGGGCAGGCCGGCATTGGGATAGGCGCAGACCAGCGTGTCGGCGACCTTGGCGAGCGCCTGGATATGGCCGCGCATCTCCTTGGCACCGAGCGCGCAGTTGAGCCCGATGGAGAAGGGCTTGGCGTGGCGCAGCGAGTACCAGAAGGCTTCCGGCGTCTGGCCCGACAGGGTGCGGCCCGACAGGTCGGTAATCGTGCCGGAGATCATCACCGGCAGCCGCAGGCCCTTCTCCTCGAAGACCTCCTCGATCGCCATCAGCGCCGCCTTGGCGTTCAGCGTATCGAAGATCGTCTCCACCAGCATGATGTCGGAACCACCGTCGATCAGGCCGCGCGCCTCGTCCGCATAGGCCTCGCGCAACTGGTCGAAGGTGGTGGCGCGGTAGCCGGGATTGTTGACGTCCGGCGAGATCGAGGCGGTGCGGTTGGTCGGACCGAAGGCGCCGGCGACGAACCGGCGACGGCCATCCTTGGCCTCGGCGCGCTTCGCCGCGTTCTTGGCAAGCCGGGCGCCCTCGTAATTGAGCTCGTAGGCGAGCTCTTCCATGCCGTAATCGGCCTGGGCGATGGAGGTGGAGGAGAAGGTATTGGTCTCGACCATGTCCGACCCCGCCTCGAAATATTCGAGATGGATCGCCTCGACCACGTCGGGACGGGTCAGGATCAGGAGATCGTTGTTGCCCTTCAGGTCATGGGTCCAGTGGGCGAAGCGCTCGCCGCGGAAATCCGCTTCCGAGAACTTGTAGCGCTGGATCATGGTGCCCATGGCGCCGTCGAGGATGAGGATTCGCTCGGCCGCAGCCTTGGTCAGGGCAGCAAGAATCTCGGCGCCGTCGGCATGGCGGTGGGGAAACTGGGTCATAGGGAGAGCTCCCTCCGGAGAGAATCTGACTGGATCACGCCGCCACCGCGCTCGGCGTGGCTTCCTTGGGCCGCATGCCCAGCAGGTGGCAGACCGCATAGACGAGATCGGCGCGGTTCATCGTGTAGAAGTGGAATTCGGTGACACCACGGTCGACGAGGTCCAGCGCCTGTTCGGCGGCGACCGCAGCGGCGATCAGCTTGCGCGTCGCCGGGTCGTTTTCCAATCCCTCGAAGCGCCGGGCGAGCCAGTCGGGCACACTTGCCCCGGTCCGCGCGGCGAAGCCCGCCGTCTGCTTGAAATTCTGCACCGGCACGATGCCTGGCACGATCGGGATGGTGATCCCGGAGGCGCGGACACGGTCGAGGTAGCGCAGGTAGACGTCATTGTCGAAGAAGAACTGGGTGATGGCCCGTGTCGCGCCGGCATCGACCTTGCGCTTCAGCATCTCGATGTCGGTGTCGAGCGAGGGGCTCTCGGGATGCCGCTCGGGATAGGCCGAGACCGAGACCTCGAAATCACCGATCGCCTTGATGCCGGCGACGAGCTCGGGCGAGCCCTCGTAACCGCCGGGATGGCTTTCGTATTTCGTGCCGACGCCGCCGACGGGGTCACCGCGCAGCGCCACGATATGGCGCACGCCGGCCGACCAGTAGTCGCGGATCACCTCGTCCACCTCGGACTTGGTCGCAGCGACGCAGGTCAGGTGCGCCGCCGGCTTGAGCACCGTGTCCCTGATGATGCGCGAGACGGTGGCGTGGGTCCGCTCGCGGGTCGAGCCGCCGGCACCATAGGTGACCGAGACGAAGGAAGGCTCCAGCGGCGCGAGCCGCTCGACCGATTCCCACAGGGTGGTTTCCATCTCTTCCGTCTTCGGCGGGAAGAACTCGAAGGAGACCTTCAGGCGGGAGCGCGAGACATAGCGGCTGGGTTTGTAGGCGGAGGACATCAGGCGACCTCGATGGCAGGTGCCGCCGGCAGGACCGGGGCGTCGTTGACGATGCGTGGGTCGCGGCCGACCCAGATGGAGACGGTGAGCGTGTCACCGCCGGAATTGTCGGGCGCGAGGGTGGTGAAGCGGACCGGCGTCAGGCCGGCCGCAGCCATCCAGCCTTCGATCACGTCGCGGGCGAAACCGAGGCGGCGGTGCGCCTGGACCTCACGCAGGAATTCCTGTTCGTGCGGGGCGAAGTCCACCACGACGAGGCGTCCGCCGGGGCGCAGCACACGTGCCGCCTCGCGGATGGCACGGGCACCGTCGTCGAGGAAATGCAGCACCTGGTGGATGATGACGCCGTCATAGGCGTCGCGCGGCAGGGCGAGAGAATAGATGTCGCCGGTGCGCACGGAACAATGGCGGATCCCGGCGCGGTCGAGCGCCGCGCGCGCCAGGGTCAGCATTTCCGGGCTGGCATCGATGCCGAGGCCGCGATCGATGTCGGGGGCGAAAAGCTCCAGCATCCGACCGGTGCCGGTGCCGAGGTCAAGCAACGAGCGCAGTTTCGTGCCGGACAGCGCGTCGCGCACGGCCTTCTCGACCCGCTCCTCGGGAACATGGAGGGCCCGAAGCCGCCCCCAGTCCGCGGCATGACGGCTGAAGAAGGCCTGCGCCTCGGCTGACCGCTTTGCGCGCACCGCGGCGAGTCGCTCGCGGTCGCTGGCAAGGATGGGATCACCCGGATCGACCAGTGCCGCTAGCGCAGCGACGGTGCGGGCGCCTGCCCCCTCGCCCGCGGCGCGAAAGAAGGCCCAGGAGCCTTCCTTGACCCGCTCGACAAGTGCTGCTTCCAGGAGGAGCTTGAGATGGCGTGAGATGCGCGGCTGCGACTGGCCGAGAATATCGACCATGTCAGTCACCGTCAGTTCGGCCTCCGCCAGCAGCGCGAGCAGTCGCAGCCGGGTCGGCTCGCCAACGGCACGCAGGACCGCCACGGCGCCGTCGAACGCATAGGCGGCCGCAGCGGCCCGAAGGGGTTTACCGAAGGACAGGGTCACAGGCTCACTCACATATAAAGATATCTTTATGCCCGTTTGCCAGCCGTGGCAAGGGGCATTCGACGCGGCAAAATCGGCGACCACAAGCACCATGTTCCTTTTTTGTTCTTGAGCGACTACCGGCTCTCTGCTAGCTCTGAGCCATGGCCCGTCCCCGCCCCTCACCGGTTCAAGACGATCTCGCCGCCCGCCTGAACGGCGGTGGAATGGAGGCTGCGGCGGCTCGCATCTTCGGCCTCGAAACCGCCAGCGCCCTCGATCTGTCGTCGGGCCCGGCGGTCGGCGAGGCCCGGCGGCGCGGGCGCGGCACGCTGACCAACGCCTCCGGGCGTTTCGAAAGGGAGCGCCGGGAGGCCATCGACGACGGGTGGGGATCTCTTGAGGAACTGCCCGCGCTCGCCACGACGGTGACCGAGGAGAAGGCCAAGCGGATCATCACCCGCAACGATTCGCCCGATCTGTCCTTCGACCGGTCAATCAATCCCTACAGGGGCTGCGAGCACGGCTGCACCTACTGTTTCGCCCGCCCCACCCATGCCTATATGGGCCTCTCCCCCGGCCTCGATTTCGAGACGCGGCTGTTCGCCAAGCCCAACGCAGCGGACCTCCTGGAAAAGGAACTGGCGGTGCCAGGCTACCAGCCGCGAACCATCGCGCTTGGCACCAATACCGACCCCTACCAGCCGATCGAGAAACAGTGGATGCTGACCCGGCGCATCCTCGATGTGCTGGAGGCGGCGAACCACCCGGTGGGGATCGTCACGAAGAGCCATCTCGTCACCCGCGACATCGACATTCTCGCCCGCATGGCGGCCAAGGGCCTCGCCAAGGTGGCGCTGTCGGTGACGACGCTCGACGGCAAGCTCGCCCGCTCGCTGGAGCCGCGCGCCGCGACCCCGGCGAAACGGCTGGAGGCCATCCGCCTGCTGTCGGAAGCGGGGGTCCCGACGGCGGTTCTCGTCGCGCCGATCATCCCTGCCGTCAACGACGCCGAGATCGAGCGCATCCTCGATGCGGCCTGGCACATGGGCGCCCGCGAGGCCGGCTATGTCCTCCTGCGCCTGCCGCACGAGATCCGCGACCTGTTCCGCGAATGGCTGGTGGCGAACCGGCCGGACGCGGCACGCCACGTCCTCTCCCTCGTCCAGCAGACCCGTGGCGGCAAGGATTACGACGCGACCTTCCACCTGCGGCAGAAGGGCACGGGCCCTTTCGCCTGGATGATCGGCCGCCGGTTCGAGGTGGCGCGCGAACGCATCGGCTTCAACAAGCGGACACTGCGGCTGGACAGCGGGCATTTTACGCCCCCTGCCCGCAAGGGAGCGGCCGCTGCCGAGCAATTGTCGCTGTTGTGAAGGGATACCGCATGAAACCCGCCCCCGCCGCTATCGCCCTGGTCACGCTCGGTGTCGACGACCTGCCCCGCGCCACGCGCTTCTACAGCGATCTCGGCTTCGACAAATCCGCCTCGCAGAGCCAGACATCGGTCAGTTTCTTCAGGGCCGGCGGCGTCGTCCTGTCCCTCTTCGACCGCCGCGCCCTCGCCAAGGATGCGGGGCTACCGGTCGCGCCGCGCGGCCCCTTCGGCGGGATCACCATCGCCCGGACCCTGCCCTCGCGCGAAGCAGTCGACGACGCCTATGCCCATGCCCTGGCGCATGGAGCCAC
Organism: Phreatobacter sp.; assembly: GCF_022843985.1. GTDB lineage: Bacteria > Pseudomonadota > Alphaproteobacteria > Rhizobiales > Phreatobacteraceae > Phreatobacter. The sequence goes on from NZ_JALHMP010000034.1 coordinate 41,565, forward strand.
GGCGCTGAAGCCGCCGCAGGAGGTTTTCTGGGGCGGCTATTCCGGTTACGTCGCCGATCCCGATGGCCACCCGATCGAACTCGCCTTGAACCCGTTCTTCCCGCTGCGCGAGGACGGCTCGGCCGACCTGCCGATGTGAAGGGCACCGCCGGTCAGTTTCCGGCGCCCAGCCCGTCGCCGAACATGTAGCGAAGACCGATGCGGAACTCGTGCGCCGCCACTGTCGTGCGGTAGGCACCCCCGGCGGTATCGGCAAAGCGCAGCGCGCCCATATGCATGTAGCGATAGCCGAGATCGATCTTGGTCTGCGGCGTCAGATCGATGGTCACGCCGGCCATTGCGGCCCAGGCGAGGGTCCACTTGACCGTGGAGACGAGGGTCGGCGTGCGTATCGTCTCGCCGAGCAGCGCAGCGGCAGGCACCGGCGTCGAGACATAGCCGGAGGCGGCGAGACGGGCGGTGCCGATGCCGACACCAAGATAGGGCGTCACGCCGCCCCAGCCGCCGAGATCGACATAGGCGTTGACGAGCAGCGCATGGGCGGTGACGCCGAAACGGTCCGTGCGGGCGGGTACCGGCAGCGGCCCGGCATAGGCCCAGTTGCCCTCGGGCGGTGCAAAACCCGAGAGCCGCGCGGTCGAGCGGATGTCGAGCGTCGTGTCGAGGCGCAGCCACTTGTATTTGAAGCCGGCGCCCAGGCCGGCGCCGAAACCCGTGCCGGCGCGTGTGTCGCGCAGGTCCACCCAGGCCCCGGGGGCCAGATTGACGGCGTCGAAATAGCGCGCGGCAGGGCGACGGAAGAAGCTGGCAGTCAGGTCGCCGCGCATGTACCAGCCCGACGAGAAGTCCTCCGCCAGGACCGGGGGCAGCAGCGGCGCAGACGGCGGGGCGCCACGCGTGTCGGCAGCGAGAGCCGGCGGAGCAGCGGCGAGTACCAGACAGGTTATGACGGCGGCCGAAAGGCGGTTTCCGATACGCAGCCACATGGTCGGACCTGTCATCGACTCGTTTCCTGCAAAGCGCGGGGGAAGCCCGGCCGTCAGACGCGGGGAGAAGCCGGACCAGTGTCGGAAATGCGGGTTAAGGTCGCCTTAAGGTTAAAAATTAACCGTGCCGCCACCCTCCCCGCCCAATCGGAAACGGCGCGGGCCAGGCCCGCGCCGTCTTGTCCGCGCGGTGGCGGTCGGATCAGTAGCGGGCGACGATCGGCTCGGCCGGCACGGCGCAGGCGCAATTGAGCGACCAGCGCATGCCGATCTTGATCTCGTGGGCGGTCAGGCGGCTGGCCTGGATGGTCTCACGGCCCGGCCGCGGCTGGCCGGTGGCGGGGTCACGCAGCAACAGAGCCGGCATGTCGCCGAGCGAGAGATAGCGGTAGCCAGCTTCCAGCGTGAGCCGCTCATTGACCTTGTAGCCGACGCCGGCCATCAGCGCCCAGGCGAAGCTGGTGCGCGACACGGAACTGGCATAGCCGCCGAGCGAGCCGGTCGCCCCGGTGACCGTGTTGAAGCCGGTGGAGGTGTCGGTGAAGCCGCTCACTGTCGTATGGGCGAAACCGAAGCCGGCGCCGAGATAGGGCGTCAGGCAGCCGATCTGGCAGAAGGTGCCGAGATCGACATAGAAATTGGCGAGGCCGACCATCGAACGGGTGTTGCCGTGATAGAGATTGGTCTGCGCGGTGGTGCCGCCGCCAGCGTCGAAATTGACGTAGTCGAGGCCGCGCAGCTGACCGCCGGCGCGGAACTCGCCGGTCAGATCGGCGCGGAACCAGGAGTTGAACTGGTAGCCGACGCCGATACCGATCGACACCGTTTCCGAATGAGACTTCATGCGCAGCGCATAGTCGTTGACGCCGCCGGTGCCGGCGCGCACCTGCGTGCCGTTCTGCATCACGGCGAAATTGCCAATCGCATGGGCGGCCACACCGATGTCGCCGCGCAGGTACCAGCCGCCGCTCTCGGCGGGCTGCACCACGGGAACAGACTGGCGTAGAACCGGCGCGACGTCTGCCGCGGTGGCGGCGGTGGAAACGAGCGCCGCCGCGGCGGCGAGGACGGCTGAAGAGTGGCGGCGCATGGCGATGTCCTGGCGGGGGCCGCACCCTTCACGGGGCAGCCGGAGGTTCAACGCCAAAAAAATCGCAGAGATTGCTTAAGGGCGGCTTAACCCTAACGAACATGGTCAACGCCGGGTGAAGCGACCCGCCCCCTGCCGGCACGAGGTTCAGGCGGCGGCCTTGGCCACGGCCGCGACGATCTGGTCGACAACGGTCTCGACGAGTTCCCGGTCGTCCCCTTCCGCCATGACGCGGATGACGGGCTCGGTCCCCGAGGGGCGGATGACGAGGCGACCATGGCTGCCGAGCTTCAGCTTGGCGTCGTCGATGGCGGTGACGACGCTCGTCGCCTCCAGCGGCTTGCCACCCTTGAACCGCACGTTCTTGAGGATCTGCGGCAGCGGCTCGAATCGATGGCAGACCTCAGACACGGGCCGGCCCATCTTGAGCACGACCGCCAGCACCTGCAGGGCGGCGACGAGGCCGTCCCCCGTCGTCGAATAGTCCGACAGGATGATGTGGCCCGACTGCTCGCCACCGACATTGAAGCCATGCTCGCGCATATGCTCCAGCACATAGCGGTCGCCGACCGGAGTGCGGGCGAGTTGAAGGCCGAGACCGCCGAGGAACCGCTCCAGCCCGAGATTGGACATGACGGTCGCGACAATCCCGGGCTGGGCGAGGCGGCCATCTTCAAGCCACGACTGCGCCACGACCGCCATCAACTGGTCGCCGTCGACCACATGGCCCTTCTCGTCGACGATCAGCACGCGATCGGCGTCGCCGTCGAGAGCGATGCCGATATCGGCGCGCATCTCGCGCACCTTCTCCACCAGCGTCTCCGGATGGGTGGAGCCACAGGCCTCGTTGATGTTGAAGCCGTCAGGCTTGTCGCCAATCGTCACGACCTCGGCGCCGAGCTCCCAGAGTGCCGCCGGGGCCACCTTGTAACCGGCGCCGTTGGCGCAATCGATAACGATGCGCAGACCCGCAAGGTCGAGGTTGCGCGGCAGCGTGCGCTTGGCAAACTCGATGTAGCGCGCCTGGGCGTCGTCGATGCGCTTGGCGCGCCCCAGGAGCCGCGAGGCGGCGAGCTTCTTCGAAAGGTCCTGGTCCAGCAGGCTCTCGATCTCGCGCTCGACCTCGTCGGAAAGCTTGTAGCCATCGGGTGCGAAGAGCTTGATGCCGTTATCGTCGAAGGGGTTGTGGGAAGCCGAGATCATCACGCCGAGATCGGCCCGCATGGAGCGCGTCAGCATGGCGACCGCCGGTGTCGGCATCGGGCCGACCAGCAGCACGTCCATGCCCACCGAGGTGAAGCCGGCGACCAGCGCGTTTTCGATCATGTAGCCGGACAGCCGCGTATCCTTGCCGATCATCACCCGGTGGCGATGGGTGCCGCGCTGGAACGCGACGCCGGCCGCCTGCCCCACCTTCATCGCGAATTCGGGCGTGACCGGGAAGGCGTTGGCGCGGCCGCGGATGCCATCTGTACCGAAATACTTGCGGGGCATGGGCGAACTCTCGTGCGGCTTCGGAGGGTCGTGGGTTGCGATTCGATGCGATCAGGCGGTCCGCACCTTATAGGCGCAGGCGCCGCCGATGTCCCCGGGCGCGCTTCACATATGGTAAGCAACGATGACAGTGGCCCGGACCGGTCGACAGGGTGGCACCACGCTCGAGACTCCCGGCGCGCCTCAGCGCTTGAAATAGGGCTCGACCGGGCCGGTCAGCTTGATCGTCAAAGGGTTGCCGAAACGGTCCTTGGCGGCGCCGGCAGTGACGCGGATCCACCCTTCCGACACGCAATATTCCTCGACATTGGTCTTCTCGACACCCTTGAAGCGGATGCCGACCTCACGCGAGAGAACGGCCTCGTCGTAGAACGGACTGTTGGGATCGGTCGACAGGCGGTCCGGCAGGGTCGGCGCATCGGTCAAGGCAGGCTCCTCGCGGGCTGGCAGGATCTTTCCCCCGACATAGACGTCCACCCGCCCCCTGCCAAGACCGCCGGGACCCGGCACCCGGGCGCGTCAACCGGCGGGACGGCGCAAAATGCCTCGCATCCGGCGGCAGACCGGCCCGAGCCATGCCGACTTGCTACGCAATCGCGCGCGGCGAGTCCGGTCGACATCCTGCATTCCGTGCCACGGAAATAGAATCTGAATTACCGAGCCATTGCCATTGGCGAAATGCCCCGCCGACTCAGTATTCATCTGTTGCAATGCAGCAAATGTAGCGGCTTCCGTTTGGTTATGTTGATGAGAATAATTCTGTCCGGCAGGACCAGACGTGCTAGCCTCGCGGCCGGGCGGCAATTATCGAGGAGATTGACATCATGGATAGGCGGTTTTTTCTGTTGAGCCTTGCCGGCGGCGCCGTGGCGACGACCGTTGTCGGGTCGGTGGCGGAAGCGGCGCCTGCGGCCGCACCCACGCTTGACGGTGTCCGCGGCGCGCTGGGCGCTGGCGAAACGATAGAGATGCAGCGCGGTGGCCGCGGGCGTCGCGGCGGCGGCGGCCGTAGTGGCGGGTTCCGCGGC
>NZ_JALHMP010000035.1 GCF_022843985.1 Phreatobacter sp.
GCGCATGATGCGCCCGGGTGATATCGGTCCACATGCCGATCTCCATCGAAGGTCTCGCAACCACCGACGGAATCACAAGCGGCTGATATCACTCAACTTCTTTTTCGGTCAGGCTCTGACAGATTGTTGGGACAGACCAACGACACGGGATTCAGACAATGAAGACGACCGCCTATCTGCCCCTGCTGACCTATCCCGATACGGTATCCGTCAAGGCGGCCGCAGCCGCGGCGAGAATGGCCGCCGCAATCGGCGCCGATCTCGACGTTATGATCTATTCCGTGGATCTTCCGCGCTCGAGCACCTCCTTCGGCGGCATGATCATCAACGTGTCGGATATGATCCGAAAGGTCGAGAATGACAGCCGCGAGCACAGTGCGGGGCTGGCGAGTACCGTTCAGGACGTGGCGCGAAGCCACGGCCTGGCCCTGCAGCTCGATCAGCGCCATGCGGTGCCGGCCGAGGCCGTCCACGGGGCTGTCGCGGAGGCCCGCTATCGCGATCTCGCCATCGTCCCCTGGTCGGAGGACAATCTGACGTCCCGCGAACTGGCGGAGGCGCTGATCTTCGGCGCTGGTCGGCCTGTTCTGCTTGTCCCCGAGACCCACGAGGCGACGCCGATCAGCCATGTCGCCGTGGCCTGGGACGGCAGCCGTGTGGCGGCGCGGGCCCTCGCCGATGCGCGGGCCTTCCTCGCCGCGGGAGCGCAGGTCACGGTGCTGATGGCGGGCGATGAGAAAAAGCTCGAGGCCGGGATCGGCGACCTCCTGGTGGACAGCCTGTCGCGCCGTGGCGTGACGGCGGCGGTCCGGACCGTATCGGCGAAGGACCGGCCTGTCGCCCAGGCCCTTCAGGCTGCCTGCGGTGAGGTCGGTGCCGGCCTGCTGGTGATGGGGGGCTATGGCCATTCGCGGCTGAGGGACTTCGTCGTTGGCGGCGCCACGCAGGGGGTGCTCGCCGCGCCCTCCATGCCGGTGCTCATCTCCCACTGAGTGCCAGGAACACCGCGGGGCGGCGCCGTGACCTGCGGGCGCGGAGCCGCACCGCGCCCGCTTGGCGCGTTGCAGACGAGCTATGCACCCTGCGGCATCTTGCTTTTTGCCCCCTGCATCGAAAGGCTTCCGTTACGCGATGACGTTCCACGGTCCGCTCGATCGGACCATGCAAAGGAATGCGTCGCGTGCCGCTCCAAGAGCGGCCGGGATGCGGCTTCCGCATCCGATGGGAGGACGGATGGAACGGACGAGCCGCATCAGTGCGGCATTGATCTTCATTGCGCCGCTGGCCGTGCTGGTCGCGCTCTGGGCCGTGGTCGTCCCCGTTTTCGGTGTCCGGCCGCAGATCTTTCCGAGCGTCCCGGCTGTTGGCCGGGCCGGTCTCGACAGCATCCTTGACGGATCGCTGCTGCGTCATGTGGCCGCGAGCGTGTCCCGCGTCGCCATCGGAACGGTCCTGGCGGTGCTCGTCGCGGTGCCGCTCGGGATCCTCATGGGGGTGAGCCGCGGCGTCTCAGCCTTTCTCACGCCGCTGATGCGCTTCTTCTCGGTTCTGGCCGGCATCGCCTGGATCCCGATCGCCACCCTCTGGTTCGGCTATGGCTTCGGCGCCATCGTCTTCGTCATCTTCAACGCCGTCTTCTTCGTCGTCGCCTACAACACGCTGCTCGGCGTCTCGACCATCCCGATGACGCTGCGTCACGCCGCGGCCTCCCTCGGCGCCGGCCGCCAGGCGATGCTCACCGACGTCTTGCTGCCAGGGGCGCTGCCCAACATCGTCACCGGCATCCGCACCGGCCTCGGCTTTGCCTGGCGTGGCCTGATCGCCGCCGAGATGATCGCTACCGATGTCGGCCTCGGCTACATGCTCTTCGTCGCCCGCGATTTCTACCAGACCGAGGTCATCGTCCTCGGCATGATCGTCATCGGCACGCTCTGGCTGCTGATCGACCGGCTGATCCTCGTGCCTCTCGAACGGGCGACGATCGAGCGCTGGGGGCTGGTCAGCGCATGAACGCCCTCCTGCCGCTCTGGAGCTTCGTCGTCAGGACCTCGGTGAAATGGCCGATCCTGCAGACGCTGGCGCCCTTCGTGCCCGTCGTCGCGCTGTGGTGGGCGGTGGCTGCCTGGGGTCCCTTCCCCCCCGCCTTCTTCCCTTCCCCGGCCGACGTGGTCGCCAAGTTCGTCTCGCTGATGGAGAAGGGAATCCTCCCCGAATATCTCGGCGACAGCGTCGCGCGGCTGGCCATCGGCGCCGCCGTCGGGATCGGGCTCGGCGTACCGCTCGGTCTGTGGATCGGCCTCAACAAGAGCGCACACCGCGCGCTCTGGCCGGTCCTGCTGTTCTTCCAGGCCATCGGCGATATCGCCTGGCTGCCGATCCTGATCATCTGGTTCGGCTTCGGCCTGACGACCATGACCTTCGTCATCGTCTATACAGTGCTGTTCCCGGTGATCCTGAACACGGTGCTCGGCGTGCGCTCCGTCCGGATCGAACTGCACCGGGCGGCCCAGAGCCTGGGCGCCTCCCCCGCCCGCATCGTCGGCGAGGTCGTTGTTCCCGGTGCGCTGCCGAACATCATGACGGGCCTGCGCAACGGCCTCGGCTATGGCTGGCGGGCCCTCATCGCCGCCGAGATGATCGTCGGCACCAGCGGCATCGGCTTCCTCATGTTCGACGCGCGCCGGGCCGGCTCGGTCACCGAAATCGTGCTTGGCATGATCGTGCTCGGCATCCTCTGGTACATCGTCGACGCGTGGATCCTCGCTCCGATCGAGCAGGCCACCGGCCGACGCTGGGGATTGGTCACGCAGTGAAGTCGCTCAGCCTGAAGAACCTCGCGAAGACCTATTTCGACGCCTACAAGGGCGAACATGTCACCGCCATCCGCGACGTGTCGCTGGAGGTGCCCGCCGGTGAGTTCGTCTCCATCGTCGGGCCGTCCGGCTGCGGCAAGTCGACCATCCTCAACATGGTGGCCGGCTTCATCCCGCATTCCGGCGGCGAGATCCTGGTCGGTGGCACCCCGGTGAAGGGCCCCGGCCCCGATCGCGGCGTCGTCTTCCAGTCCTTCGCGCTGTTTCCCTGGAAGACCGTGCTCGACAATGTCGGCTTCGGCCCGAAGATGCGCGGCGTGCCGAAGGCCGAGCGCGATGCGATCGCGCGGGAATATCTGGCGCTTGCCGGGCTTTCGCATGCCGCGGACCGCTATCCGAACGAGCTCTCCGGCGGCATGCAGCAACGCGTCGGCGTGGTCCGGGCCCTTGCCAACGAGCCGGACGTTCTTTTGATGGACGAGCCCTTCGCCAGCGTCGACGCGCAGACCCGCATGACGCTGCAGGACGAGCTCTCCCGCATCTGGGAGGAACGGCGTCCGACCGTGGTCTTCATCACCCACGACGTGCCGGAGGCCGTGTTCCTCGCCAACCGGGTGGTCGTCCTCTCCAAGGGCAAGGTTCTGGCGGAGGTCGAGGTGCCGATCAGTCGCCCGCGCGTCTGGGACCGGCTGGTGGCCGACGATGAATTCAAGGACCTGTCCAACCAGGTCCTTGCCCTGGTGAGGTCGGCATGAGGCTTCTTCGGCAGGCCCTCGGTTCCCGGCGCGGCCTGATCCTGCTCGGGCTCGCCGCCGCGTGGCTCCTCTGGCAGGCCTGGCTCTTCGCCGTGGCGCCGGCCAAGATCGCCGCCGGCTTCCCGGAGCGCGCGCGCGTCAATGCCGTGATCACGCTGCCCTTCGCCCCGGAGCGTTTCCATATCCTTGTGTTCCAGCGCTACGGCCGCGTGTCGGGAACGGAAGGCAACAGCGTCGAACTGCGCAGCATCGACAGAAGCCAACTCGGCGCCATCGCCCGGCTCTACTGGGTGAGGCGGATAGAGCCATTGCAACAGGGAGGATGACCATGATCACGAGACGGACGGCCGTCGCCGGAACGCTGCTCGCAGCGCCTGCGCTCGCCTATGCCCAGCCCATGACCAAGCTCAAGGCCGGTATGGTCACCGGCATCGACCAGATCGGCCTGCCGATCGCTCTCGAGCGCGGCTTCTTCGAGAAGCAGGGCCTCGACGTCGACATCGCGCGGCCCTACGCCACCGGCGTCGACGCGCTGAACGCCCTGCAGGCCGGCGAGAGCGCCATCGTGCAGGTCGGCGTGCCGATGATCGGTGCCGTGGTGCGCGGCATGGACCTCGTCGCTCTCGCCAACTATTCCGGCAAGGCCACCGCCCGCGGCTCCGACGCCACCATGGCGCTGATCGCACGCGGCGATTCCGGCATCACCAAGGGCAATCTCGCCAGCCTCCGGGGCAAGCGGATCGCCGCCTCCTTCGGCACGATCAACCATCTCTACATTCTCGCCCTGCTCGAGAAGGGCGGGCTGGCCCCGGCCGACGTGACTCTCGTCAACACGCCGCCGCCGGACATGACCGTCGCCCTTCTCGCCAAGGGCATCGACGCCTTCGTCGGCTGGGACCCCTGGCCCATCGTCGCGCTGAAGGACGTTCCGGGTGCGGTGGAGATTATCCGTGGCGGCGACGCTATTTCCTATGTCGGCTTCAACGTGGCCTTGCGGCCCTGGGTCGCCGCCAACGGACCGACCATCGAGAAGTTCCTGATCGCCGTGTCGGAGGCCGATCAGTGGATGCGCAAGAACCCCAAGCCGGCGGCGCAGGTGGCGACCCGCTGGATCCCCGGTCTTCGGCAGGACATTGCCGAGACGGCGATGGAGTTCAACATTCAGCAGGCCGACCGGCGCCTGTCGGCGAACAACTACCGCGCGATGCACGAAGCCCTCGACAGGCTGCACCGCCTCGGTTTCCTGCGTTCGACCTTCGACGTCAACAAGCATTTCGAGCCCAAGCACATGGTCAAGGTGATGCAGGACCACCCGGCCCTGTTCGCCGATCTGCCGTCGATCCCGGCGGATGCCGCGATCGGGCCGGGCTTCGTCTTCAGGCCCTGATCCCCCGGCGATCCCCATCGCCGCCGTCGACCATTGCGCGCCCGGGGTCTCCCTCTGGAGATCCCGGGCGATGCGTGGGGCGCCGTCCAGCTCATGCCGGCGGCTTCGGAGGCGGAACCGGGAGCGGTTGCAAAGATCCTCCGTCTCCTGTCTTGCTCGCCGATCTGCCGCCGAGGAGGCCGCCTTGCCGATCGACATGACCGCGGCCTTCGCCTTATGGCCTCCGCTCGCCGCCATCGCGGCCGTCGTCAACGACGGCCGGAGCACGGCTGCTGCCGAGGCCGATCGGGCCCTGGCGCGCATCGGCGAACTGGACGGGGCCATCAATGCCTTCACTGCGGTCGACCGGGACGACGTGGCGGCGCGGGCCGCACGGGTCGATGCGCGGATCGCCGCCGGCGAACGCCTGCCCCTCGCCGGCGTGCCCGTGGCGATCAAGGACAATATCTGGGTCGCGGGGCGCCCGATCACGCAGGGCTCGCGGCTGTTCAGCGACTTCGTCGCGCCGGCGGACGCCGAGGCCGTGGCGCGGCTGGTGGCTGCCGGTGCGGTGATCGTCGGTATCGCCAATACGTCTGAATTCGCCGCCAAGGGCCAGACGACGAATCTCCTCCACGGCACCACCCGCAATCCCTGGAACACGGCCCTGACTCCCGGTGGATCCTCCGGCGGCCCGGTTGCCGCGGTCGCGAGCGGCATGGTGCCGCTGGCGATCGGCACCGATGCAGGGGGCTCCAGCCGCCGACCTCCGGCCCATACCGGCCTGGTCGGCCTCAAGCCCTCCTTTGGCGCCGTTCCCTATGGTCCGGGCTTTCCCGAGCCCTTCTTCGCCATTTCCTGCATCTGCCCCATCGCCCGGACCGTCGCCGACACCGCCCTCGCCTTCGAGGTCATGGCCGGCGCCAGCGCGCTCGACCCCCATTCGGCTGTCCTGCCGGCGGATGGCGGGCTCCCGGCCCGGCAGATGCGGATCGCCTACAGCCCGCGCTGGGGCCTCGACGTGCCGGTCGAACCGGATGTCGCGGCCCATGTCGCCGCCTGTGTCGAGCGGCTGCGCCGCGCCGGGCTGACCATCCTCGACAGCGATCCCCAATGGCCGGCCGGCGCCGCGGAGGCCGGTCTCGGCGCCATCCAGCAGGGCGGTCTCGCCGCCCTCTTCGGGGCGTCGTGGTCGGAACGGCCGGATCGCATCGATCCCGATCTGGGGGCGCAGATCAGCGCCGGTCTCGGGCTTGCGGGAACCGACGTCGCCGGCGCGCTGCTCCTGTCGGAACAGGTCGCCGTCGCCGGTGCGCGCTTCTTCGCCACGCAGGGTCTTGATGCGGCAATCGGACCGACCACGCCCTGTGCCGCCTGGCCTGTCGACCGCCTCGGTCCGGAGACGATCGGCGGCGTGCCGGTCGGTCCGCGCGGCCACGCGGTCTTCACGCCATTGTTCAACCACACGCGCCAGCCGGCGATCTCCGTTCCTTGCGGCCTCGACCGGTCGGGCCTGCCGCTCGGGCTGCAGATCGTCATGCCCCGCGGGCGCGACCGCGACCTGCTCCGGCTGGCGGCCGCGGTGGAAGAGGCGCTGGCGGCAGCGATGTGATCCCAGGCCGGCTGGCGGATGGCAGCACCGCGCCGCGATGCTCCCGATCGGCCTCGTCCCGGTGCGCGGCGGGGATTGATCAAGAGCCCTGCGGAACACACAACTCCATCCGGCCGCAATATGCCCTTTCCGGCCGATCGAGGACCGCCCGTCGATGTTCGACCCTCTCGCCAGACGCCTCATCGATCCTCCTCTGGCGCGGCTCGGCGCCTGGATCGCCCGGCGTGGCGGCTCCGCCAATGCCATGACCGCGGCGGGGCTGGTGGTCGGACTGGCGGCAGCCCTCGCCATCGCGATGGGTCATGCCGGCTGGGGGTTGCTGCTGATCCTGGTCTCCCGGCTGGCGGACGGTCTTGATGGCGCGGTGGCGCGCGTGCGCGGGCCGACTGATCTCGGCGCCTTTCTCGATATTGTCGCAGACTTCGCGTTCTACGCGGCCATCCCCATCGCCTTTGCCATCGCCGATCCGGCGAATGCCTTCCCGGCCCTGGTTCTCGTCGCCAGCTTCCTGCTGTCCGGCGGAAGCTTTCTCGCCTTCGCCACCCTCGCCGAGAAGCGCGGCCTCGCAACCACGGCCCGCGGGCGCAAGGGCTTCTTTCATGCCGGAGGGCTGGCGGAGGGCACCGAGACCATCGCGGCCTTCGTGCTGATGTGCCTGTTTCCGGCTTCCTTCGCGCTGATCGCCTGGATCTTCGCCGCGGCCTGCCTGATCACCGCCTGCGGCCGCTGCCTCGATGCGGCCCGCTTGTTCGGTCGGGCCTCCTGAGACAGGCCCCGGCCGGGGACCCTCAGCCTGGGGCGCCGGCGATGCGGGCGACATAGTCCTGCAGCCGGTCGAGGCCGCGCTGCATGTGATGGTCGAGCTCGGCCAGCATCAGGTCGAGCCGGTCACCGGTGGCCAGGTCCACATAGGCCCGGTGCGCATCATCCAGAGGGCCGGAGCGTCCATGGGCCTTCTGGTGGATCGCGAGATAGAGATGGAGCCGGGGGGCAATGCGGTTCCAGGTCTCCAGCAAAAGCCTGTGACCGCAGAACTCGTAGACGGTCGCGTGAAGCTGAACCTCGGCCTGCGACGCGGCGAAGCCGTCGCCCCCGGGCAGGGCGGCCAGCAGGGCCTCGTGCCGGGCCCTGAGGGTTGCGGCGAAGGCCTCGGTGCGCCTGTCCCAGATCTGCGCGAAGGCGAGGCGTTCCATGGCCGTGCGCAGCGAGTAGATCTCGCCGACATCGTGGCGCGACAGCGCCATGACGCGGGTGGCCGTATAGGGCACCGAGACGAGCAGCCCCTCCTCGACGAGTTGGCCCATGGCCTCGCGGAGGGGACCGCGGCTGACCCCGAAATCGGCGGCGAGCTGCTGTTCCGTCACCGTGCTGCCCGGCGCGATGCGGCCGTCGATGATGGCATGGCGCAGGCGCTCGGCGACGCGATCGCGGAAAGTCGCGCGACGCAGCGGCGCGACGGCCGTGTCGGTCGCGAGGCCGGCGGCGCGGCTCATCGGGCGACCCAGGCCTGGTAATGGTCGGAGGCGAGCCTGGTCATCGCTCCGGGCGCGCCGTCGCCGATCACCCGCCCGTCGATCTTCGTCACCGGCGTGACCCCGCCGAGCGTTCCGGTGATGAAGGCCTCATCGGCCGAATAGACCTCGGCAAGGGTGAAGGGACGCTCCTCGGCGGGCAGGCCTGCGGCGCGCCATGCATCCAGCACCGCCTGGCGGGTCAGGCCCTTGAAGCAGAAGGCGCCGGTCGAGGTCCACAGGGCGCCGCGGCGGATGATGAAGAAATTGGTGGAGTTACAACTGGCGACGAAGCCCTGCGGGTCGAGCATCAGGGCCTCGTCGGCTCCGGCATGGATCGCCTGGATCAGCGCCTGGATGAGGTTCAGGCGGCTATGCGAGTTGAGGCGCAGGTCGAAGACGTCCGGCGTGCTGGTGCGAAAGGTGGAGGTGAACAGGGACAGGCCGCGCGCCTTCGCCTCCGGACGTGGCGTCTTGTACTCGGCGACGATGACAATGGTCGCCTTGCCCAGGATGAAGCGCGGATCCTGGTTGACCGTCTTCTTGACACCGCGGGTCACCATGAGACGCACATGGGCGCCGTCGGTCATGCCGTTGCGCGCCAGGGTCTCGTTGACCGCGGCGGCGACCTCCGCGCGGCTGAGGCCGATGTCGAGGGCGATGGAATTGGCCCCTTCGAACAGGCGGTCGAGATGGGCCTCCAGCTGGATCAGGCGGCCGTTCTTCAGCCGCAGGCCCTCCCAGACGCCGTCGCCGAGCACGAAGCCGCTGTCGAAGACGGAGACGCGCGCCTCGTGGCGGGGGACGAAGGTCCCGTCGACATAGACGAGAACCGACTCGTTGCGCGGGTCGTCGAGATAGCCCTGGGCACTGCCCGCAGTGGAGGTCGATGCGCTGGTCATGGCATGGTCCGTCAGAAGCTGAACCGGCGATGGCCGGCGATAAAGGCCTGGGTCAGCGGCCGGCGTGGTGCCTTGAGCACCTCGTCGGGCGTTCCCTGCTCGTAGATGCCGCCCTCGGCGAGAAAGAGGACGCGGGTCGCCATGTGGTAGGCGAAGCCGATCTCGTGGGTGACCAGGATCATGGTGCGTCCTTCCGCTGCCAGGGTCTGGATGGCATCCAGCACCTCGCCGACAAGGGCCGGGTCGAGGGCCGAGGTCGGCTCGTCGAAGAGCAGGATCTCCGGCTCCATGGCGAGGGCTCTTGCAATGGCGACGCGCTGTTTCTGCCCGCCGGAGAGATGAGCCGGATAGGCTTCGGCCTTGTCGGCGAGGCCGACCCGGGCGAGCTCGGCGAGGCCGAGACGTGCCGCATCGTCCCGGGCCATGCGCTTCACCGTCACGAGGCCTTCCATGACGTTGCCGAGCGCCGTCATGTGGGGGAACAGGTTGAACTGCTGGAACACCATGCCGACGCGCTGGCGCAGCCTGTTGAGGCTGCCCTCGTCGTAGCGGATCCCGGTGGCCCCCGCGCGCTGCCGCTCGGCGCCGACCGGCTCCCCGTTCAGGATCACACGCCCCGCGTCGGGATGCTCCAGGAAGTTGATGCAGCGGAGCAGGGTGGACTTGCCCGACCCCGATGCGCCGATGATGGCGATGCGGTCGCCGCGCTTCACGTCGAGATCGACGCCGGAAAAGACAGCCCGCTCGCCGAAACGCTTGTCGAGGCCGGCAAGCCGGAGGAGAGGCGTGTCCATGGCTCAGTCGCTCCGCGCCAGCCGCCGCTCCAGCGCATAGGTCGCGCGCACGAGCGGGTAGAGAAAGAGGAAAAAGAGGGCGCCGATGACGCTGTAGACCTCCAGCGGGTTGAAGTTCAGCGAGGCGATGAGCCGACCCTGGTGCAGCAGCTCGATATAGGCCACGACCGAGGCAAGGGTCGTCATCTTGAAGATCTCGATGCCGCGGTTGGTCAGCGCCGGCAGGACCCGCCTCAGGGCCTGGGGCAGGACGATCCGCCGGAGCGTCTGCAGGCCGGACATGCCGATGGCGCGCGCCGCCTCCCATTGGCCCGGTTCGATCGACTGGATGCCGGCGCGGTAGATCTCGGCCGAATAGGCGGCCGAGTTGAGCGAGATGCCGAGGATGGCCGCCGTGAAGGGGGTTATCTCGACCGGAACGAGCATCGGCAGGGCGAAATAGAACCACAGGATCTGCACGAGTACCGGGGTGTTCCGGAAGAACTCGATGAAGCCGATGGAGAACCAGCGCGCCGCCCGCCAGCGTGACCGCCGCGCCAGGGCCACGACAAGGCCGAAACCGAGACCGAGCACCAGGCAGACGGCGAAGAGCCGCAGGGTGCCGACGGCGCCCATGGCCAGGGCTTGCCAGTTGTCGAGCAGCGGCGTGAAGTCCCAGCGGTAGGTCATCGCGCCATCTCGCCGCTTTGCGCCATGCGGCGCTCGACGAGGGCGCCCAGCATGCTCACCAGCGTGATGACGAGGAAGTAGAGGAGGGCCGCCGCGGTGAAGACCTCGAGGGGGCGGAAGGTCTTCTGGGCCAGTTCGTTGGCCTGGTAGAGCAGGTCGGCATAGGAGACGGTGGCGACCAGGGTGGTCGTCTTCATCAGCTCGATCGAACGTTCCATCATGGCCGGGAACATGCGTTTCACCGCCTGGGGCAGGATGATGCGCCGCATCGCCTGGGCCTTGCTCATGCCGATGGCCCGGGCCGCCTCGCCCTGCCCCTTCTCCACGGAGACGATGCCGGCGCGGAAAATCTCGGCGAAGAAGGCCCCGGACTGGATGGTGAAGGTCAGCGCCGCGGCGAGATAGGGCGTCATCTCGACCTTCAGGATGATCGGCAGCCCGAAATAGAACCAGAAGAGCTGCACCAGGGGCGGCGTTGTCCGGAACACCTCGATCACCAGCCCGGCCGGGGCCGCCAGGAGGCGGCTGCCGGACAGCCGTGCCAGCGCCAGGGCAAGGCCGACCGGCAGGCCGCCGGCGAGCGCCACGACGGTCAGAGCAAGCGTGTTGCCGAGGCCGGCCAGAAGCAGGTCACCATTGGCCCAGATCGGCGTGAAGTCCCAGTTGTACACGGGAGCTGCGTCAGCCGAGCATTTCCTTGATGATCGGCGGCGCCGCCTTGGGATCGAGGCCGAAGCCGGTGAGGAATTCCTCGTACCAGGCCTGGATCTGGCGGCTCCTGTAGTAGCCGGCGATCTGCTGGTCGACCCAGGCGACGAAGGCGGCATCGCCCTTGCGGACCGCGGCACTCGAGGCATTCGACTGGGTCGGCTGCGGCACCACGATCTTGCCCGCACCGAGGCGCTGGCGCGCCGCGATCAGTGGGGGATGGAACAGGCAGACCGCCTCGACGCGGCCGGACTGGAAGGCGGCGATGGCCTCGGTATTGCCGGGGAAACGCTGGATGGAGGCCTTGGCGACATTGGTGGTGAGGAAGCGGTCCATGCTGGTCGCCTGCGGCACGGCGATCCGCACCTCCGGCTTGTTCAGGTCCTCCCAGTTGCGCACGGCGAGGTCGTCCTTGGCCAGCACCGCGAGCGAATAGTAGAGCAGGGGGGAGGTGGGAAAGTCGACCGCCTGGGCCCGCTCGGGCGTGGCGTCCAGCACGTACATGATGTCGATGCGGTTGGCCTGGAGGGCCGCGATCGCCGTGCCCCAGGTGACTTCCACCGGCTCGAAGCGGACGCCGAGCGCGGCTGCCATGGCCTTGCCGAGCGAGACGCCGACCCCGGACGACCACTCGCCGGTGCGGGGATCCTTGGAATACCAAGGCGGCGCCTGGGTGACGCCGACCCGCAGCGCGCCGCGGCGCTTGACCTCGTCCAGGGTGCCCGTGCCCTGGGCGATGGCTGGCGCGACGAGGGTGGCTCCCGCCGAGACAACAAGGGATGCGGCGAATATCCGTCGATCGATGGTCATGGTTCCCCCCGTCCGGCCGCGGCTGGAGCGCCGCTGCCCGACAGTCAAAAGCGCCGATTGTCGATTGTCAACAATCAAGACAAACCGTCGGGCGAGCGCGGCAGCGGCGCCGGAGACGCGCGCGGCTGTCGATCCTGGTCGCCATGGCCGGCGCTCATCCTGTGGTCACCGCCCGGGGCAGCCGCTCGCGTTGCGGCCGGCCGTCGCCCGCGGGCCCGCGGCGACCGTCAGCGCATGAGCTTCGGCAGCCACAGGATCAGCGGCGGCCAGGCCATGGCGATGCCCAGCGGGATGAGCTGGATCATCATGAACGGCGTCACGCCGCGATAGATCGTGCCGATCGTGACATGCGGCGGGCAGATGCCCTTCAGATAGTAGAGCGAGGCGCCGAAGGGCGGCGAGATGAAGGATGTCTGCAGGTTCACGGCGACGAGGATGCCGAACCAGATCAGCGTCTCCTCGCGGGACAGCCCCATGCCGAAGTCGAGGTCGGCGACGATCGGGGCGACGAGCACGATGAGGATGAAGGTGATCTCCACCCATTCCAGCACGAAGCCGAGGACGAAGACCGCCAGCATGATGATGACGAGGACGCCCCAGGCGCCGACCGTGTCGACAAAGAGCATGTTGCGCACCAGGTCGTCGCCGCCGATGCGCAGAAAGAGCCCCGTGAAGCAGGTTGCACCGATCATCACCATGGCGATCATGGCGGTGGTCCGCAGCGTCGAGTGCAGGATCGGCGGCAGCGACGCCCAGCGGAACTCGCGTGAGAAGGCGGCGAGCAGCGTGGCGCCGAGGGCGCCGATGGCCGCCGCCTCCGTGGGCGTCGCGATACCGGCCGCAATCGAGCCGAGAACGGCGATGATGAGGCCGAGCGGCGCCACGAGATTGGCTGCAGCCTCCAGCAGCAGCGCGCCGATCCGAATGCCCTCGCGCCGCTCGATGGCCGGCATGCGTTGGGGCCAGAAGACCGACCCGATGAGGATCCAGCCGATGAACAGGAGGCCGAGAAGGATGCCGGGGACGAGGGCGCCGAGGAAGAGATCGCCGACCGAAACCTGGAGCACCTCGCCAAGGACCACCAGCATGATGCTGGGGGGAATGAGAATGCCGAGGGTGCCCGAGGCGGCGATGATGCCGGTGGCGATCTGCGGGTCGTAGCCGCGTTCGAGCATGGCCGGCAGGCCGAGCAGGCCGAGCATGACGATGGAGGCGCCGACAATGCCGGTCGACGCCGCCATGATGATGCCGATGACCGCCACGGCGATGGCATAGCCGCCGGGCAGGGGTCCCATCAGGCGCGCCAGCGAGGTCAGCAGCCGCCCGGCAATGCCCGACTTGTCGAGCATGAGGCCCATATAGACGAAGAGCGGGATCGACAGCAGCAGCCAGTCGGCGAGGATTCCGGCGTAGATGCGCGTCACGAAGGTGAACAGGAAGGCGATGGGAACGTCAGCGACGAGGCAGAAGGTCACTGCGATGCCGGCCATGACGAAGCCCATGGGATAGCCGCTGAAGGCCCCCGCGACGAGCATGACGAGCATGGCGATCGGGAGCCATTGTCCGGTCACGTCGTCATCCCCTCTTCCGGTTTGGCGCCCTGACGGCGGGTGAACCAGTCGACGCGGGCGGGATCACGGCCACGTCCGGACAGGGCGACGACATGCTGGATGATCTTCACCAGGACGACGATGGCTAGCAAGGCAAAGCCGAGCGGCATCATGCCCTTGACGAGATAGCGGTCCTCCAGCCCGCCGGTCGTTGAGCGCTCGGCGGTCCTGAAGGCGGTTCCGGTGAAACGCCACGAGAAGTGCAGCATGAACAGCGTGAAGGGCAGAAGAAGAAAGGTGTCGCCGATCAGTTCGATGATGACGCGCGTGCGCGCCGTCCAGCGACTGGCGATGAAGTCGATGCGCACATGGGCGTCGGTCTCGACGGCGTAGACGATGCCGAGCATCACCATGACGGCGAAGAGGTGCCATTGCAGTTCGGTCAGGCCGGTGACCGTCAGGCGGTCGCCGAAGAGGGGAAGCGTGAAGCCCCAGATGACGATGGTGGACAGCCGCAGCTGGCTCGCCAGGACCGTCGCGAGAATGACGACGATGACGAGCGGGAGGGTCCAGCTGGCAAGCCGGCAGAAGCCGCTCGCCAGGCGGCTGGTCCGATCCAGAAGCTTCAGCGCCGCATCCACGTGCCGGGTTCCTTGCAAGCGACGGCCGGCACGCGAGGCGCCGGCCGCAGGGTCATTCCGCCGTCCCTGGATCAGCGCAGCGGCGCAGGGATGCGCTGCAGTTCGCGCCACTCGCCGACCTTCGTGATGTAGTCACGCAGGCTGGTCAGGGCTTCCTTGAACAGCGGGTCGCGCGCCGCCTGCTCGTTCAGAACCTCTTCCGAGGCCTTCTGCAGGGCGGTGAGCACGGTGTCGGGGAAGCGCCGGATGGTGACGCCCTGGCTGCGATAATACTCAAGGGCGGTGCGCTGGGTGTCGATCTGGTCGTACATGTTGAAGGTCACGTTCGCCATGCAGGCCTCGCGCATGATCGTGCGCTGCCGGTCGGTAAACGAGTTCCAGACCCCCTTGTTGATGATGATCGAATCCCAGGTGGCGAGCTGGTGCCAGCCGGGGAAGTAGTAGTTCTTGGCGACCCGATAGAAGCCCAGGCCGCGGTCGATTGAAGGCAGCGAGAATTCTGTGGCATCGATGCGTCCGCGCTCCAGGGCCACGAAGATCTCGCCTGCGGGCACCAGCTGCGTCGAGACACCGAGCTTCGACAGGACGAGGGCGCCGAGGCCGGCGATGCGCATGCGCAGGCCCTTCAGGTCGTCGACCGAGTTGATCTCCTTGCGGAACCAGCCGCCGGCCTCGGAATCGACGAGGTGACAGGGCAGGATGACCACGTTGTGCGGGTCGTAGGCCTTCTGGATGATCTCGAGACCGCCGCCGCGGAACATCCAGGCGAGCAGGATCTCCGGGGATGCGCCGAAGGGCATGGCGCTCACGAGGTTGGTGACGGGGATCTGGTTCGCCCAGTACCCCATCCAGTCGAAGGCCATGGGAATGGCGCCCGACGAGACGGCACCGAACATCTCCAGCGGCGGCGACAATTCGCCGGCATTGCGGACGCGGATCTTGATCTCGCCATTGGTCATGGCATCGACCATCTGCGCCCAGCGGCCCGGGCTCGGTCCGAGCGAGGGCAGGTTGATGGGGAAGCCGTGCTGCAGATCGAATGTCCGCGATTGCTGCGCCATGGCGGGCTCCGCCACCGGCATCCAGGTCGCCGCGGCCAGAAGCGCAAGCCCGGCCGTCACTGTCCTCAAGAGTTTCATCGCCGTTTCCTCCTCCGGCAGGTCACAGAAGCCCGCTTGGCCATTCGGCCTTGTTGATGTCGGCGCATCCTCGGCGGGTACCAGGAGGCCGTCTAGGCGTGATCAGGCACGTGTGCCCTGCGGCAACTCCTCGTCCGATGGGGCGACAGGGTTCTGTTCCATGTGCCTGGCGGCGATGTAGCCGAAGGTCATGGCCGGGCCGAGAGTGATGCCGCCGCCGGGATAATTGCCCCCCATGATGCTGGCGGCATCGTTGCCGGCGGCATAGAGACCGGCGATCGGGGCCCCTGTCGCGTCCAGCACGCGCGCATGGGCATCGCAGCGAATGCCGGCAAAGGTCCCCAGTTCGCCCGGCACCACCTCGACAGCATAGAAAGGGCCGGTCTCGATCGGCGCGACGCAGGGGTTGGGCTTGACGTCGGGGTCGCCGAGATAGCGGTTGTAGGCGGTGCTGCCGCGGCCGAAAGCCGGGTCCTCGCCGCGTCGCGCGGCGTCATTGAAGCCGTGCAGGGTCGCCTCGAAGGCCTCAGGGGCGATGCCCGTCACGACGGCGAGATCCCGCAAGGTCCGCCCCTTCTTCAGGTAGCCATTGCCGAGATAGGGCGAGAGCGGCACGGGAAAGGGCTTGACGAAGCCGAGGCCGTAGCGCCGCAGCGTCGGATGGTCGGTGATGAGATAGGCCCTGACGTCGGTTCCCTTCGGCGTCGCCTTGAACAGCCCCTGCATGAAGTCGTGATAGGAGTTGGCCTCGTTGACGAACCGCTCGCCGGCCGGCGTGACCGCGATGACCCCCGGCTTGGCGCGATCGATGAAATGCGGAAAGAGCCCGGTCGAGCCGTCACGGCGCCGCACCCGCGAGACCGGCGCCCAGGCGGCAGGATTGGGATAGTCGGTGACGATGGCGGCGCCGATCCGCTCGGCGACACCCAGCCCATCGCCGGTATTGCCGGGCGGGGCGGGGGAGAAGTGTTCCTGTCCCGTCGGAGCATGGGGATAGAGCGCCTTGCGACGCTCGACATTGCGGGGGAAGCCGCCGGCGGCGAGCACGACACCGCGGCGGGCATGGATCTCGACCGGGCCTTCGGGTGTCTCGACGATGCCACCGACCACGCGGTCGTCCCGGACGATCAGTTCGCGCAAGCCGCTGGACGTGCGGATGGGAATGCCGAGGTCAAGGGCCGATTTCGCCAGCCGGCCGATCAGCGCATTGCCGTTGGTCAGCCGCATGGCGCGGCCGTGGAGGGCGAGGTCGCGCGCATAGCGCGCCAGGAGCATGCCGACATAGCCGGCCGATTTCAGCGACCGGGTGACGTTGAAGAAGTGCAGCAGCTCCTTGCCGGAGCCGATCATCATGCCGAGGAAGGTGATCTCGGGGAGCGGCGGGCGCAGGCGCTTGATCTCGGGTCCGAGCTCGCGGCCGTCGAAGGGCTCGGCGACGATGGAGCGCCCGCCGGGCTTCGCGCCGGGGGCATCCGGGTGGTAGTCGGAAAAGGCCGGTCCCAGCACGAACTTCACCGCGGTGTTCTGCTCGAAGAACGACACCATCTCCGGTCCGTTGGCGAGGAAGGCGTCGACCCTCTCGCCGTCGAAATGGTTGGCTGCCTCATGCTGCAGGTAGCGGCGGGCCTCGGCCGGGCTGTCTTCCATGCCGGCGGCGCGGGCGTGCGGATTGCACGGAATCCAGAGCCATCCGCCCGACCGCGCCGAGGCTCCGCCGAACTGGGCCTCCTTCTCGACCACGATCACGTCGAGTCCGCCGAGCCGGGCGGTGACGGCTGCGGCGAGGCCACCGGCGCCTGAGCCGACGACGAGGGTGTCCGTCGCGATTGCGGTCACGGAAGGGCCTCCCTCTCGGGGGTGGGGGTCGCCACGAATTCGCGATGAACGAATTCATTCGTCAAGCTAGGCGAGGTTTCGCCCGCTTGGCAAGCGGCCGTTCGGCAGGTCCGGCCTTCGCCGTTCAGACAGCGAGATAGCCGCCGTCGACGACGAGGGTCGTGCCGGTGACATAGGTCGCCATGGACGAGCAGAGAAAGACGACAGGACCGACCAGTTCCTCGGGTTCGCCGAAGCGCGCCATCGGGATGCGGGCGAGAAACCTGGCTGCCCGGGCCGGGTCGCTGCGGGTGGCGATAGTCATCTCGGTGGCGATCGTTCCGGGAGCGATGGCATTGACCCTGACGCCGCTGGGGGCGAGTTCCTGGGCGAGGTTCTGCGTCAGCATCTTCAGGGCTGCCTTGGACGTCGAATAGCCGAGGGAGGTCGCGGTGGAGACGAAGGCGGCGATCGAGGCGATGTTGACGATGCAGCCGCGTGTTCGCTTCAGCGCCGGCAGAACCGCCATCGTGACGTTGAGCGCGCCGTCCAGGTTGACTTTCATCACCGCGTCCCAGGCCTCGAAAAGGCTCGGGTCGTCGATGCCGTGCCGCGGGCAGATCCCGGCGCCGTTGACCAGGATGGAGATGTCGCCGGTCTTCGCCATCACTCTGGACAGGATGTCGGCGGCGCCCGCCCGGTCGGTGACGTCCAGCGCCGCCCATTCCGCCCGTCCGCCAGCGGCCACGACGGCGGCGGCAACGGCCGCGCAGGCATCCGGAGAGCGGTCTGTCGCAATCACGGTGGCGCCTTCCCGCGCCAGCCCGAGGCAGAGCGCCCGCCCGATGCCGCCGCCGGCACCGGTTACCAGCGCCACACGATCCTGAAGCTTCATCACACCCTCCCTGCCGTCACCGGATCTTCACGGTGCCCGGTATCCCAGATCCGACGAGAGCTTTCCGACAAAGGCAAGCATCGCTTCCGCCCGTGCGCCGCCTGACCTCGTCTCCAGCATGCCGGCAGCGGCGATCATGGTCACGACGCATTGAAGCTGGCCAGTGTAATCCCGGACAGGTGCCGCGATGGCATTCACGCCGGGCACGGGCTGGCCTTCGATCGGCGCAAAGCCGTGGCGGCGGATGAAGGTCGTGTGGCGCTTCAGGTCGGCCAGGGTCGTCGCCTCGCCGATGCGCTGGGTCGCGCGATCGGTCCGTTCGGCGGTGACGCGTTCGTCGATCAGCCTGTCCGGCAGATGGGCGGCGAAAACCCGTCCGGTGGCGGTCCCGGTGATGGAGAAGACGGTCCCGGCCCGCACATTGACGTGCAATTGGTGGGGGCCCTCCTGCACCTGGACGATGGTCGGGCCATAGGTGCCCCAGACCGACAGCGCAACCATGGCGGCCTGTTCGGTCGAGAAGGCGACGATGGCCTCGCTCGCCATGCGGAGGGGGTCATGGGTGCGAAGCCGGACCAGACCGAGGCTGAGCGCCATAGGCCCCAGCCGGTAGAGGCCGGAGCCGTCCTCCTGCTCGACCAGGCCGGCGCTCTTGAAGGAGACGAGATAGGCGTGGACCTGCGCCGGGGTCATGCCGGCATGTTCTGCCAGGTCGCGCAGCATGCAGGGGCGCCCGATCGTCACGAAGGCGTGGAGGATCCGGCTGCCCGTCTCGATCGCGCCGACGCCCCGCTGCGGCTTGGTCTCCATGGCGATCACACTCCACCCTTCATCCGCGGTCGAAGCCCGCCGACGCGACGGGCGCTCGGCGCGTCGCCGGCCGCGAAGGCTAGCGTCTGCCGGACGCATCAAGAAGATCACGCCGCCTGATTTTTCCATCGCGGCCGGGGCCGATCCCGTTCAGCCAGATCGGCATCCTGGCCCATACGGCGGCGAAACATGCGCTGGTTGGCCTCACCAAGCAACTCAGCCAGGCCTTCGGGCCATCCGGCAACACCTGCAACGTGGTCGCGCCAGGCTTCGTGCGCTCCAATCCGGCACCGGAACGGCAATGGAACGCCTATGGCTCCGACGACCAGAAATGGCTGGTGGAATCCATCCATGTCCGTCGCCTCGGCACGGCAGCGGACATTGCCCATGCCGTGCTGTTCCTGGTCGGCGACAAGGCTGGCTGGATCAGCGACCAGATCCTGTCGATGGACGGTGGTCGCTCATGAAGCGCGGGAAAACTGTCATCGGCCAGCTTCCTTTGACCTGCCTCAGGTCGGACTTCCGTGCGCCAAGCTGGAGATCGCGTCGGCGCAGACAGCCTGTGATCTCGAAAAGCCGCGGGCGGCCGGTCCGGATGTTTCTTCGCAGAAAATCGTGCCCCTGTTCCGGCGGGAACATGCCGGGTTGTGGGGCCGGTCTAGGGTCTGGACATCGGGGCAGGAGACGCCCCCGCCACACCAAAGGGACCACCGCCATGAACCGCTTCAAGTCTTTCGCTCTCGCCGCCGTCGCCGCCGCCGCCCTGTCGCTTGCCATGGCGCCCCCGGCCGAGGCCCGCTCGCGCAACGCCGCCCTCGGCATCGGCGCCCTGGCCGTCGGCCTCATCGTCGGCAGCGCCGTCGCCGCCTCCAGCCGCGCCCGGGCCTATGAGGTGCGCGAGTGCTTCACCATGCGCCGCTGGGTCGAGGGCCCCTATGGCATGGAGCGCCGCACCGTCCGCGTCTGCGAGTAAGCGCGACGCCCCATCCGCCGCGGTCCCCACAGCCCCAGCCCCCCCGGCTGGGGCTCTGGTCTGTTTGGGGTCCTGCCCGCGGCCGTCCCGCGCGCCGCGTGTCGTGCAATCCGCCTGCTGCGTGATGCCTTTGGCGAATGGACAGCCGGTCGGGCTTGCTTGATGTCGCGATCAGGGTGTGCCGCTCTGCTTCTCCCCTTTCTCGGACATGTGGGCAGCGAACATCCCGGCACATGACCGCCGGCATGGGCGCTGGTTCCGGCTTGCGTCAGGGCGCGGCCGTCGAGCGCCGCACGACCAGTTCGATCGGCAGCCGCGTATGCTCCAGGCGACCTTGACCACTGATCTCGGCCAGGAGGGTGGAGGCCGCCACCTGCCCGATCTGCGCGGTTGGAATGCGCACCGTCGTCAGGGCCGGCATCATACTGGCTGAAAACTCGATGTCGTCGATGCCCGCCACCGACAATTCCCCGGGCACGGATAGCCCGCGCGCCTGCGCTTCCTGCACGCCGCCGATGGCGAAGAGATCGATCCCGCCGATGACGGCGGTCGGTCGTTCGGCCAGATCGAGCAGCCGCGCGCAGCCGGCGCGTCCTCCGGCCATGGTCAGGACCTGCTCGCTGACCAGCGCATCGGGCAGCGCGAGGCCCGCCCGTTCCATGGCCTGCCTGACGCCCGCGAGCCTTGCCCGCTGGCGGTCGTTGAACGCCAGATGGCCAACGATCATGCCGATGCGCCGATGGCCTAGACCGATCAGGTGCTCCGCGACCAACCGCCCGGCCGCCTCGTTGTCCACCGTCACCGCCGCGAAGTCGGGCGCGCCGACCCAGGTGAGGACAACCCGAACTTCGCTCGTCGCCAGGAGCCTTACCGTCTCCTGGGAGCGCTCGGCCCCGACCAGCATCAGCCCGTCGACGCCGCGCGCCAGAAGCATGCGCACCGCCTCGGTTTCCGCCGCAAGGCTCATTTCGTGGGAGGCGACCAGCAGCTGATAGCCTTCACGCGCTAGGGCCGATTGAAAGGACTGGAGCACGCGGGCGAAGATGGTGCTGTCGAGGGTGGGGACGACGGCGCCGATCGTCATCGAGCGACCGGAGGCGAGGGCGCGCGCGGTGCCGTCAGTCAGATAGCCAAGTCGGCGGGCGCTGTCGCGCACGCGCGTCAGGGTTTCGAGCGCCAGCAGGCCGGGCTGGGCCATGGCGCGCGACACGGTCGCCGGGGAAACACCGGCGTCACGGGCGACATCGACCAGCCGGGCTTTGCGGTGGGAAGCCATGGTGCGGTTATGAAAAATTTTTCAGTACCTGTCGAGCCCCTCAAGATAGCCATCAACGAAAGCCGATCAAAGCCAGGCCCGAATGCACTTGACTCACTCATGCAGGTCTGAAAACTTTCGATGAAAGCGCTATCATAAAAGGCGTCCAGGGGGAGTGTCGGCCGATGATCGGACGGCGAGGGCTGATCGGGCTGGGAACCGTCGCGGGCGTCATCGCCCTGTGGTTCCTGCTGACCACCCTGACCGGGATCGTCTCCGGGGCGCGTTTTCCCTCGCCGTCGGAATTCTGGGCCTCGCTGGTGCAGATCTGGACCCGCGGCTATGCCGGCGGGCAATTGCTCGCCCACGCCCTGCACAGCCTGAAGCTCGTGGTCATGGGCTTCCTCGTCGCCATCGCGACCGGCATTCCCCTCGGCCTCTGGATGGGATGGAGCCGGCGGGCCGAGGCGGCCATCAATCCGGTCTTCCTGGTCATCCGCCCGATCCCGCCGCTGGCGTGGATCCCGCTGGCGATCCTGTGGCTCGGCCTCGGCGACGCCGCCAAGATCATGGTCATCTGGTTCTCGGCCTTCGTTCCCTCGGTGATCAACACCTTCGCCGGCGTTCGCAACATCGACCGGCCGATCCTCGAGGCCGCGCGCATGCTCGGCACGCCGCGCGGGCGCATGGTGACGGAGATCATCGCCCCCGCCGCCTCGCCGCTCATCTTCACCGGGCTGCGCCTGTCGCTGCAGGCGAGCTGGACAACGCTGGTCGCCGCTGAACTCGTCGGCGCGATGGTCGGCGTCGGTTTCGTCCTCAACATGGCGCAACAGGATCTCTACCCGGCGATGATCCTCGTCGGCATGATCACGGTCGGCATCCTCGGCTGGGCAACGACCGTGGCGCTGGCGCGGGTCGAGCGGCAGGCGCTCGCCTGGAACGTCGCGGCCCGGGATTGATCCGATGAACGGCGCGCCGCTTTCCCTCCGCGAAACCTTGGCCTGGGGCGCCCTCGGCGCCCTCGCATTCGTCGGCTTCTGGACGCTGATCACAACCTCCGGACTTGTCCCGCGCCAGTTCCTGCCCTCGCCGCTCGATCTCGTTCAGCGCTTCTTCCACCTGCTCACCTCGCCTTTCGCCGGCGCCACGCTGCCGGAGCATCTCGCATCGAGTTTCCGCCGCTATGCCTTCGGCGTGCTGCTGGCGGCGGCCATCGGCATACCGCTCGGACTTCTCATGGGGTGGTTCCGCCTTCTCGACGACATCGTCACCCCGATCTTCGACGGTCTGCGCTTCATTGCCCCCATTGCCTGGGTGCCCTTTGCGGCCCTCTGGTTCGGAACCGGCATCGGCGGGCCGGTCATGATCATCTTCGCCGGCGCCTTCCCGCCCTGCCTGATCAACGCCTATCGCGGCGCGCGCTTCGTCGAGCCGCGTCTGATCGAGGCGGCCCGCATGCTCGGCACGGGCAACCTGCGCATGATCCTGGAGATCCTGCTGCCGGCCGCCGTGCCCTCGATCGTCGCGGGACTGCGCGTCTCGGCCGGACTTGGCTGGCAATCGCTGGTCGGCGCCGAGCTCATCGTCGCGGCTGCCGGCGTCGGTTTCATGATGGTGCAGGCACAGGGCAGCGTTCAGACCACGACAGTCATGGCCGGCATGCTCGCCATCGGCCTCGTCGGCATGCTGATCGATATCCTCCTGCGCCAGGGCGAGGCGTGGATGCGCCGCCGCCGTGGGCTCGACAGCTAGGAAGAAGGCGAAGTCCCATGGGGTCGATCCGTTTCCAGAACGTGGACAAGGTGTTCGGCGCCAGCCAGGCGGGCGTCAAGGTGCTCGACGACATCAATCTGGAGATCGGCGAGAAGGAATTCGTCGCCATCGTCGGCCCTTCAGGATGCGGCAAGACCACCTGCCTGCGCATGGTCGCCGGGTTCGAGGCCCCGTCCTCGGGGACAATCACCGTCTCCGGCAAGGTCGTCAGCGAGCCGGGGCCTGACCGCGCCGTCGTGTTCCAGCAATTCGCGCTGTTCCCCTGGAAAACCGTCCGCGAGAACATCGACCTCGGGCTGCGCAACAAGAACCTGCCGGCAGCCGAGCGCGATCGCCTCATCGCCGACGCCCTCAAGCTGATGAACCTCGAGAGCCACGCCGGCGCCTTCCCCCACCAGCTGTCGGGGGGCATGCAGCAGCGCGTCGCGATCGCCCGCGCCTATGTGCTCGACCCCGATGTGCTGCTGATGGACGAGCCTTTCGGCGCGCTCGACGCCCAGACCCGTGTGGTGATGCAGGAGGAACTGGTGCGCCTCGCGCGGGTCAATCCGCGCACGGTTCTGTTCATCACCCATGCCGTGGAGGAGGCCGTCTATCTGGCCGATCGCGTCGCTATCATGACCCGCAGGCCGGGCCGCATCAAGGAAGTCCTCGACATCAAATCCGTGCGCCTCGCCGAGAACTGGGACCGCTTCGCCCGGATCGAGGACGTCATGGATCAGGAGTCGTTCGTTCACCTGCGCACCCAGATCTGGAAGTCACTGCGCGAAGAAAAGGGCGCTCAGGGTGTCTGAACAGCTGGCACTGACCCGCGACCTGACCGAACCGGAGCCCATTCCGGAAGCCGGTATCGCGCGCGCGACCGAGCTGATGCGATCAGGGCGCCTGTTCCGCTATGGCGAGATGGGAGCGGACCAGCTCGACGCCTCGCTCCTGGAAGAGGAATTCGCGGCCTTTGTCGGGCGGCGCTATTGCGTCGCGGTCAATTCCGGTGGCGCGGCGATCTTTCTCGCCCTGAAGCTTCTCGATGTAGAGCCGGGCGCACCGGTCCTCGTCAACGGATTCACGCTGGCCCCCGTGCCGGGTGCGATCCGCCATGCCGGCGCCAGACCCGTCATCGTCGAGATCGGCCAGGACTATTGCATCGACATCGACGACCTTGTCGCCAAGGCCCGCATGTCCGGCGCGAAGGTCCTCGTTCTCTCGCATATGCGCGGCCATATCGCCGACATGGACGCGGTCATGGCCGCCTGTACCGATCTCGGCCTCGCGCTGGTCGAGGACTGCGCCCATGCGCTCTGCGCGTCCTGGCGGGGTCGCGCCATCGGCACTTTCGGCGCGATCGGCGCCTTCAGCGCCCAGACCTACAAGCACCTGAACGCCGGTGAGGGTGGTTTTGTCGTCCTCGACGACGAGGACATGGCGGCGCGCGCGATCCTTCATTCCGGCAGCTATATGCTGCACGCCCAGCATCGCAGCGTTCCGCCCCCCGCGGTGATCGCCCGCTGGAGCGAAGAGACGCCGAATTTCAGCCTGCGCATGACTGCACTGGCCGCAGCGCTGCTGCGCTCGCAACTCGCAGAGCTTCCCCGCCGCGCCAGGCGCTGGAACGAGATCCATGATCGCATCGGCGCGCGCCTGTCCCGTTCGCAGCATGTCCGGCTGCCGCACCGCAGCCCCCACGAGAGCTATTCGGCGACCTCGGTGCAGTTCTCACTGCCGGGCCTGTCGATGGATGAGATCATCGCGGCGCTTGCCGCCTGCAAGGCACGCGGACTGCCGGTGAAATGGTTCGGCGGCGCCCGTCAGGTCGGCTTCACGAGCGCGCCGCGGCATTGGCGCTACGCGGGCGACCAGGGACCGCTGACTGCGACGCACCAGGTGCTCGCCAGCCTTTGCGATATCCGAACGCCCGTCACGCTGACGGACGAGGAATGCGACCTCATCGGCGACATCGTCTGTGAGGCCATCGAGACCGTGGTCCGGGCGTCTGCCTGGCCGCGCAAAGGCGCCGCCCCCGCCGGACACCTGGCGGACGGCTTCAGAACAACACGGGAGGATGATTCATGAAGCGTTTGATCGCAGGACTTCTGGCCGCTGCATCGATCGGGCTGGCGGCGCCCGCTGTCGCCCAGACCCCGACGCCCATCGGCGTCAGCTACCAGCCCTCGCTCTACTGGGCGCTGCCGTTCCACTACGCCACGGTGAAGGGCTGGTGGCGCGAGGTCGGACTCGCGCCGAACTTCACCACCTTCCCGGCCGGCGCGCCGCAGATTGCCGCGGCCCCCTCCCGGTCCTGGGATGTCGGCGGAACGGGCTCCGTTCCCGCCGTGCTCGGTGCGGTCCGCTTCAACATCCTGACCATCGGCATCACCAACGACGAATCCAAGACCAATGCGATGATGGTGCGCGGCGAGCGTTTCGACGCGGTCCGCGCCAATCCGCAGCTGCTGCGCGGCCAGCGCCTGCTTCTGACCACCAACTCCACCGTCGACTACGCGGCGCGCAAATGCCTGGTCAGCATGGGCCTTGCCGCCAACGACATGCAGTTCGTCAACCTCGGTCAGGCGCAGATCATCACCGCGCTGACCTCGAACAATGGCGACTTCGCCGGCGTCTGGGCACCGAACACCTACACGCTCGAGGAGCGCGCCAACGCCCGCTACCTGTGCTCTGGCGCCGAGGCGGGGGCTATCGTTCCCGGCGCCCTCGTGGTGCGTGCCGACTTCGCCCGCGAGCGTCCCGATGACGTGGCGAAGTTCCTCGCCGTCTATCTGCGTGGCTGGTCCTGGGCCAAGGCGAACCCGGCGGAAGCCCGCGCCCTCGCCCTCGATTTCTACAAGCAGGGTGGGCTCGAAGTGTCGCCCCGGGCGATGGACCAGGAATTCGCCCTCCGTCCGACCTTCGGCCTCGACGAGCAGTTGCGCATGATGGCGCGCGGCGCCTCCGGCTCGACGGTCGACGGCTGGTTCGGCGAGATCGGCAAGTTCATCACCGATGTCGGCACGATCCCCACGAACCCGGCACCGGCAAGCTACATCTCGGACGATTTCCTCAAGCGTGTGGCCGCAGACGCGCGTCTGCGCGCCTTCGCCACCGAGTTCGACAGGCGCTGACATCGGGCGCCTGGCCACCTTGTTCATCCTCTTCAGGCGGGCCGCAGCGATGCGGCCCGTTTCCCACCGACCCATGGAAGACGATCGATGGCGACCACCTTCTTGAAGAAAGCGGCCAAGACGCCGGAATCCGAAACGGACAACGCCCGCTCGGTCGTCACCGAGATGCTCGCGACCATCGAAAGGGGCGGCGAAACCGCCGTCCGTGACTATGCCTTGTCGCTGGACAAATGGGCCGGCGACATTGTCATGAGCCCGGAGGCGATTGCCGAGCGCACACGCGGCATCCCGCAAGCGATCAAGGACGACATTGCCTTCGCGGCCGGGCAGGTCCGTCGTTTCGCCGAAGCGCAGCGCGCTTCGGTCACCGATTTCGCGATCGAAATCTCGCCGGGCCTGACGCTCGGGCAGAAGCTCGTGCCCGTCAACACGGCCGGCTGCTATGTCCCGACCGGCCGCTATGCCCATATCGCGTCGGCCTATATGTCGGTCGCGACCGCCAAGGCTTCGGGCGTCCAAACTGTGGTGGCCTGTTCCGCGCCCTATCGCGGCGAGGGCATTCACCCGCATGTGCTGCACGCCATGCAGGTCGCCGGCGCCGACATCATCCTGTGCCTCGGCGGCGTCCAGGCCATCGCTGCCATGACCTTCGGCCTCTTCACCGGCCGCAAGGCGGATATCATCGTCGGCCCCGGCAACAAATATGTGGCTGAAGCCAAGCGGATGCTGTTCGGCAAGGTCGGCATCGATGTCTTCGCCGGCCCTTCCGAGGTGGCGGTGATCGCCGATGAGACCGCCGATCCCTTGATCGTCGCGACCGACCTGGTCGGGCAAGCGGAGCACGGACACGAAAGCCCGGCCTGGCTGATCACATCGTCGCGCCAGGTGGCTGACGAGGTGGCGCGCCTCATCCCGGACCTGATCGGGACGCTGCCACCGACCGCGCGCGATGCGGCCGGCGCGGCGTGGCGGGACTATGGCGAGATCGTCCTTTGCGACACGCGCGAGGAGATGGTCCGCGTGTCCGACGAATACGCCTGCGAGCACCTCGAAGTGCATTGCGCCGATCTCGCCTGGTGGCACGAGAACCTGACCAATTACGGGTCGCTGTTCCTCGGAGAGGAAACCAACGTCGCCTTCGGCGACAAGGTCTCCGGTCCCAACCACATCCTCCCGACGAAATTCGCCGCGCGCTACTCGGCGGGTCTGTCGGCGCACAAGTTCCTGAAGCCCCTCACCTGGCAAAAGATGACCCGCGAGGCCTGCCGCACTGCGGCACCGGTCTCCGCCCGCATCTCGCGCCTCGAGGGCATGGAGGCCCATGCGCGCACGAGCGACGTGCGCATGGCGAAATATGCGCCGGGCGCCAATGTCGACCTTGGCGCGCCGGTGGAGGTGTGATGGCCTTCGCGCTCGCCCCGCTCTTCGATCTCACTGGCCGCACCGCCCTCGTCACCGGCGGCAATAGCGGCATCGGCCTCGCCATCGCCCGCGCGCTCGGCCTCGCCGGAGCGAGCGTCATTCTGCTGGCGCGGCGCAGCGCGGACCTGGAGGCGGCTGCAGCCCGGCTGCGGAGCGATGACGGGATCACCGCATCGGTCGTCGTCGCCGACCTGGCGGCGCCGGATTTCATCCCGCCGCTGTTGGCAAAGCTCGCACCGGAGCGGAACCCGATCGACATCCTCGTCAACGCCGCCGGCGTGAACCTGCGTCAACCCTTCGGCGCGGTGACGGCCGAGAGCTTCGACCTGCACATGGCGCTGCATCTGCGCGCGCCCTTCCTTCTGGTCCAGTCTCTGTGTCCCTTCATGGCGGCGCGCGGATGGGGACGCGTCCTCAACATCGCATCGCTGCAGAGTACGCGCGCCTTCCCCAACAGCGCCCCTTACGGCGCGGCGAAAGGAGGGGTCGTCCAGCTCACCCGCGCCATCGCCGAGGAATGGTCCCGCCGCGGCGTGACCTGCAACGCCATAGCGCCCGGCTTCTTTCCGACGCCACTGACAGAACCGGTCTTCGCCGATCCCGTGCGGGCCGCCCGCAATGCCGACCAGACGGCAATCGGCCGCAACGGGCGCCTGGAAGACCTGTACGGCGCCAGCGTGTTCCTCGCCTCGGACGCGTCGCTCTATGTCACCGGCCAGACCCTCGCCGTCGATGGCGGCTTCACTGCCAAGTGAAGGCGAACACAGGATCCGATTCGCATGAAGGCCCTCGTCTATCTCGGTCCCAACCGCCTCGTCCATCGCGACGAGCCCGATCCCGTCCCGAACCCGGGCGAGGTTCTCGTCCGGGTCGAGGCGGTCGGCATCTGCGGCTCCGACATGCATGCCTATCATGGCCATGACAGCCGCCGCCCGCCGCCGCTTATCCTCGGCCACGAAGCGGCGGGCCGCATCGTCGGCGGCCCCTGGGATGGCCAGCGCGTGACCATCAACCCGCTGGTGGTCGATCCGAGCTGCCCCTATGCGATCGAGGGACGCTGGCACCTCTCGCCCTCGCGGCAGATCATCTCCATGCCGCCGCGTGCCGGCGCATTCGCCGAACTCGTGACCATCCCGGAGCGCAATGTCGTCGCCATTCCCGACGACCTGCCGATCGAGATGGCCGCCCTGGCGGAGCCGATTGCGGTGGCCTGGCATGCGGTGCGGCTCGGCGTCGAGCGGCTGCATCAGCCCCTGGCCGCCTGCCGCACCGTCGTGCTTGGCGGCGGCGCGATCGGGCTGGCATCCGCCCTGGTCGCACGGCTTTTCGGCGCCCGGCGGATCAGCCTCGGCGAACCCAATCCCCTGCGCCGCCGCACCATCGGCGAGCACGAGGGTTTCGATGTCTATGCGCCGGGTGGCGCCACCGACCCGGCCGACAACAGCGTCGACCTCGTCATCGACGCCGTTGGGGCCGATGCCACCCGCGCCGCCGCCTCGGCCATGGTCCGCCCCGGCGGGGTCATCGTCCATGCCGGGCTTCTGCCGGGCACCGACGGGCTCGACCTGCGCAAGATCACGCTTCAGGAGGTCACGCTGACAGGGACCTATTGCTACACGCCGACCGATTTCGCCCAGACGGTTGCAGCCCTCGCCGCCCGGTCGCTGGGCACGCTGCGCTGGTTCGAGGAGCGGCCGCTCGCCGGGGGACCGGGAGCTTTCGCGGATATCGACGCCGGTGCGACCCCGGCCGCCAAGATCATCCTGCGCTGCGGCGCCTGACCGCCGCCTGTGACCCTCACCAGGCCGCGGTCAGCCCCTCGGCCTCGGCCTTCCGGCGCAAGCCGAGCCGCCGCTGGCCAGGCAGACGCGCGCCGGCCTGCGCCTCGATCATGCCGGCAAGCCTCGACAGGCGCTCGGCGAGATGATCCCCGCCCATGGCGGCGGGATCGATGACGATGACCAGTTGCCCGGTGCGCGGGGGTCCGCCCTCCCCGTCCAGGAAGGATGAGGCCTCCGCCGCGAGATGCGCGCCGACCAGCGCCGCGGCGAGGATCTCGATCATCAGCGCCAGGGTCGCCCCCTTGGCATCGCCCATCGGCGTCATCGTGCCCGCGAGCGCAGCCGCCGCATCGGTGGTCGGCCGCCCGTCGGCATCAAGCGCCCAGCCTTCCGGGATGGTTTCGCCCTTCTGATGCGCGGCGGCGATCGGTCCACGTGCCACCTTCGACATCGCCATGTCGATGACGACGGGTTCGCGGCCCTTGAGCGGCGCGGCAAAGGCGAGGGGGTTGGTGCCGAACACCGCCTTTGATCCGCCCCAGGGCGCGATCGCACCGGGTGTGTTGGCGAACATCAGGGCCACGAGACCCTGTTCCGCCAGAGCTTCGACATGGAGACCCGCGGCGCCGCAATGGTTGGAGTTGCTGATCGGTGCGCAGGCGATCCCCTGCGCGCGGGCGACCGCCGGGAGCTCGGCGATCACCAGATCGATCGCCGGATAGGCGAAACCATCCCTGGCATCCACCGCCAGAACGCCCGGACGGGGATGCGACGCGGCGGGTGTCGCGCGGCCATCGATCTTGCCCGCGCGGAGCATGGTCAGATAGGTCGGCACGCGGGACAGCCCGTGCCCCTTGAGGCCGTCGGCCTCGGCGCGGACGAGCGCGCGCGCGACCGAGAGCGCGTTCCCGGCGCTTGCGCCTTCGGCTTCGAACCTGCCTGCGACATGGGCGATACCGTCGGCGATCGACAAGGTGCGGCTCATGCAGGAACTCCTTCCAGGGCGCGACGGACGGCTTCGACAGTCACCCATGAGACGCGCGTGTTCGATTCAGCCGTCACCCCGGCGATATGCGGGGTGAGGATCAGGTTGGGGCAGCCGACAAAGATCTCCGCCTTGTCTGCCTTCAGGGGCTCGACAGCGAAGACATCGAGCGCCGCTCCGCCGATCGTTCCGGCCTTCAGCGCCGCGACGAGCGCTGCTTCGTCGACGACACCGCCCCTGGCGGCGTTGATCAGGATCGCGTCGGGTTTCATGGCGGCGAGCTCCGTGGCCCCGATGCAGTCCCGCGTTGCGGCGGTCAGAGGGACATGCAGGCTGAGCACATCGCTGAGCCGCAGGAGATCGTCGAACGCGACCGGTTGGACGCCAAGCGACCGGAAGGCCGGATCATCCGCGCCAAGGAACGGGTCATGGGCGAGGATCGTGACGCCGAAAGGCACGGCCCGGCGGGCCGTCTCGCGGGCGATCGCCCCGAATCCGAGCAGGCCGAGGCTCTTGCCCATCAGTTCACGGCCCATCAGGTCGGTGCGCGGCCACTGGCCGGCGCTGACCCGGTCGGTTGCGAACCAGGCGCGGCGGAGCAGCATCAGGGCGGCGGAGATGACATATTCGGCAACCGAGGCGTCATTCGCTCCCGTAGCGGGAAACACCGCGATGCCCCGGCCGGCGCAGGCTTCAACGTCGATATTGTCGAGCCCGACGCCCAGCCGTCCGATCGCCTTCAACCGCGGCGCAGCTGCCAGCAGTTCCGGGCGCACCTGCGTCCGGTTGCGCACGATCAGCCCGCGCGCTTCCGCCAGCAAAGCGAGGAGCGCTTCCGGACGGTCGACCAGCGTGGGGTCGTAGTGAACGTCGAAGCCGGCCAGCCCCCCGGTGATCGCCGCCTCATCCATGAATTCGCTGATGACAATATCGGGCATGGCGCGTTCTCAGCCGAGGAGTGTGAGACCAGTGACGACGACGAGGAGGATCCAGAGGGTCGCCCCGACGAACACCGCGCCATGGCGCCATCCGATGGCGCGCAGCGCGGCGAAGGAGGTACCAAGCCCCAGTGCCGCGATCGCGACGAGGAGTCCGAGGCCCGAGGCCTGGATCAGTGCTGAGCGGATCGGGGCATAGGCGAGGCTCGCGGCCAGGGCGGGCTGGGCGCTCATCCATGTGTTGAAGCCACAGAGAGCGATGAAGACGAAGGCGAAAACGGGGGCTGGAACCTTGGCGCTCCCGGTCGCCTCCCCTTGCCGGGTGAACCACCAGCCGATGCCGACGACGACCGGCAGAAGCAGAAAGACGCGGAACAGCTTGACGATCACGGCCGTGTCGCCGGTGGCCTCGGACACCGCATAGCCGGCGCCCACCACCTGCGCCATGTCGTGGATCGTCGCGCCCAGCATGATTCCCGTCGTGCGCGCGTCGAACCCCAGCGCGGCGCAGAGCGGGGGATAGGCCAGCATCACGACGGTGGAGAGGACATTCGCCATCACGACCGCGAAGGCGACATCCGCACTCTTGTTTGGCGAGTTCGGCACCACGGTCGCGGTCGCCAGAGTCGCGGACGCCCCACAGACGGCATTGGCGGCACCCGCAAGGGCGCCATAACCGGCCTCCCGGCCCATGAGGCGGGCCAGCGCCATGGCCAGGATGATGGTCGTGGCCATGGACAGGATGACGAGGAGGGCAACGCCGAGACCGAGGCCGGCGATGTCACCGAGAGCGATACGCAGGCCGAGGAGACCGATCGCCCAGCGCAGCAGCTTCTTCACGCAGAAGGTCAGGCCGGGCTGGAACGTGGCCCGGCTGGCGATCCCGTTCAGCGCGACGCCGATGATCAATGCGATCACCATGGCCGGCAGGGCCAGCCGCCCGCCGGACAGGACGGCGAGCGCTGGCTCAGCGAGCGCCGCCGCCAGCGCAACAAGGCCGGCGAGGGCGAGGCCCGGGACCAGGGGCGAGAGGATGCTCATGCGCCCATCCTGGGCGATATGGCACCGGCCCCGGCCGGGCCCCCCCTGCGCTTGGTCCGCAGGGCGACCGCTGTCGCGGTCACGCCGAGCGGTAGAGCTTGGTCATCACGAACTCGCGGTGGCCAAGCGCTTCCGCCGCCGTCAGCCGCCCATTGGCGGTGCGCACGATGTTGGCGATCAGCGCATCGCCCGCCTCGGGGATCGTCATGTCGCGGCGCAGGATCCCCGACACGTCGACATCGATATGTTCGGGCATGGTCCGCATGGTCTGCGGATTGCCGGTGATCTTGATGACGGGCACGATCGGGTTGCCGATGACGTTGCCCTGTCCCGTGGGGAACGTGTGCACCACGTAACCGCCGGCGGCC
Organism: Phreatobacter sp.; assembly: GCF_022843985.1. Lineage (GTDB taxonomy): Bacteria > Pseudomonadota > Alphaproteobacteria > Rhizobiales > Phreatobacteraceae > Phreatobacter. The sequence goes on from NZ_JALHMP010000035.1 coordinate 32,446, forward strand.
ATCAGGGTCACGCATTCGGCAGCGGCCGAGGACGTGTCCATGAAATAGAGCCCGGGCCCCCTGGCCGGTGCCTCTGCCGGCTGCAGGATGTCGATATAGGTCGAGTTGCGACCGATTTTCTCGAGATTGCCGAGCGCCTTCTCCTCGATGGTCGACAGTCCGCCCTTGATATTGCCCTTGGTCGGCTGCGAGTCGGAGAGATCGGAGGTCTTGAACTGCTCGATCACGTCGTCCTGATAGGCCTTCCACATCTTGTACCAGCGCTCGCCGACCTCCGGGGTGGCCGCGCGCGCCTTGCACAGATGTTCCGCACCGGTGATCTCGGAGGTTTCGCCGAACACGCCATAGATGCCCTTCGGCAGAAGCTTGTCATACATGTTGCCGACGGTCGGGCAGGAGGACAGCCCCGTGGTCGTGTCGCTTTCGCCGCATTTGGTCGAGACCCAGAGCTCGGCAATGTCGCATTTCTCGCGCTGAAGCTCTGACGCCCATTGCACGAATTCCTTGGCGACATAGGACGCCTTGGCGATCGTGCCGATGTCGCCGACACCCTCGATCCCGAAGCCGACGACCGGCTTGCCGGTCTTGGCAATGCCATCGACGATGATCTTGGTCCAGCCGTCCTCGATCCCGATCACCACCACCGCAGCGACATTCGGGTTCGAGCCGATGCCGATCAGGGTGCGGAAATGCAGGTCGAGGTCTTCGCCGAACTGCAGGCGGCCATAGGCGTGGGGCAGGGCGAGCGTGCCCTTGACGTTGTTGGCGACGGCTTCACAGGCCGCGTTCGACAGGTCGTCGAGCGGCAGGATCACCACGTGGTTGCGGACCCCAACGCGCCCGTTCTCGCGCCGCCATCCCATGAAGGAGGAGGCGGCGGCCGTGGTACGGCGTTTGGGTTTGGGCGCCTTGAAGGCGGGCACATCGATCTTCCGGCCCTTGATCTGGGCGAGCCGGTTCCGGTTGAGGTCGAAATTGGCGACGATCGTCATGACGGATCTCTCCTCACCAGCGCTTGGTCTTGAGATTGTGGACGTGGACGTAGTCGCCCTTGGCGGCCGGGCCGATGATCTTGCCGATGTCCTGGCCGTATTTGATGGCCGTGTCGCCGGCCTTGAGGTCCTTCAGCGCCACCTTGTGGCCGATCGGCACGTCGGCTTTGGCGGTGAGTTCGAAGGACGAATTGTCGTGGGTGACCACGCACAGCATTTTCGTGCCGGCCTTCAGGCCTTCGACCACGACCACGCCGACATTATCCGCCGTCTCATGCACGAGCAGGTGCGGCTTGCTCATCAAATCCCTCCCGGAACGCATGTCTGACCGCCGTTCTCGACGGCCGCTCGGGAATGTCTTATATAAGTTATATGATAGATGACAATGCCTCTTCGTCGCCGCTGTCGCGCAAGGCTGCCCCGCCGACCGATTTCGGCTTCCGGCCGCTTTATCGTCAGGTGAAAGAGGAGTTCGTGCGCCGCATGGTCGACGGGCGCTGGGCGACGGGCACCGCGCTGCCGAGCGAGCAGGGCCTCGCCGCCGAACTCGGCGTGAGCCAGGGGACTGTGCGCAAGGCGCTGGACGAACTGGCCGCCGAGAATGTGCTGGTCCGTCGCCAGGGACGCGGCACCTATGTCGCCGAACATGACGAAGCGCGCATCCTGTTCCAGTTCTTTCGTCTTGTTCCCGATGACGGCATCGCCCGTTTCCCTGACAGCGAGGTGCTGTCGCAAGGTGTTCATGCCGCGCGCAAGGACGAGCGCGACGCGCTGGTGCTTCCCTCCGGCGCGAAGGTCGCCCGCATCGGCCGCGTCCGCTCGCTTGGGCGTTCGCCCGTCATTCTGGAGACCCTGTCGCTGCCCGACAGGCTGTTCCCGGGGCTCACGCAGTCGCCGGTGCCGAACAGTCTCTATGCGCATTATGCCGCACATTACGGGATCACGATCGCCCATACGACCGAGCGGCTGAAGGCGGTGACCCTCGCCGGCGAGGACGCCGCCCGTCTTGATCGGCCGGACGGCCATCCTGCGCTGCGCGTCGAAAGGCTGGCCACCGCGCTCGATGGCCGCGCCGTAGAATGGCGCGTGAGCCTATGCCTGACCGACTCCGCGCATTACCTTGTCAATGACGCGCCCAAAGGACCGCACAAAGCGGCCGGAACTTGAACCAGACATCACAGGAGGAAACTGCCCATGACCATGTTCCCCAGAGCGACGCTCGTCGCCAAACTCGCCCTCGCGGCTCTTTGCGTCGCCGGCCTGACCCGGACCGCTGAGGCGCAATCCTTTCCGGCCCGGACGATCTCCCTGGTCGTGCCCTTCGCCGCCGGCGGTCCGAGCGACGTCATCGCGCGTCTGCTTGCCGAGCATATGGGCCGCACGCTGGGCCAGAGCGTCGTGGTGGAGAACACGGCCGGTGCCGGCGGCACGACCGGCGCCACGCGCGTGGCGCTTTCCCCGGCGGACGGATACACCGTTCTCATCCACCATCTGGCCCTGAAGGCAGCGCCCGCGCTTTACAACAACCTGCGCTATGACACCGCTGCGGCCTTTGAGCCGCTCGGCATGATCAATACCGGCCCGATGGTCCTTGCGACCAAACTGGCTCTCGAGCCCAAGACGGCGTCGGACTTCTTCGCCTATGCCCGCGCCCAGGGCGACCGGCTGACCATGGCCCATGCCGGCGTCGGTTCCAATTCCCATCTCTGTGCGCTGCTGATCGGCCAGGCGAGCGGCGCCAAGCCCACGCTCATCGCCTATCGGGGCACCGGCCCGGCCATGAACGACCTCGTCGGCGGCCAGATCGACGCGCTCTGCGACCAGTCGACCTCGGCCATTCCCCAGATCCAGGGCAACCGCATCCGCGGGCTTGCCGTCACCTCGGCGGAACGCCTTGCGATCATTCCGAACGTCCCGACCACGCGCGAGACCGGAACCGCGATCGACATGACGATCTGGCACGGTCTCTACGCGCCGCGCGGCACGCCGGCGGAAGCCGTCGAGAAGCTGTCCGCCGCGCTGCGGGCGGCGGTGGCCGACCCGGCGATCAACGAGCGCTTCGCGTCCTTCGGCACGAGCAGCTTCCCGGCCGCTCAGCGCACGCGTGAAGCCCACAAGGCCGCCTTCGACGCTGAGATCGCCAAGTGGGCGGCGACCCTGCGTGCCGCTGGGGTGGTCGCCGGCGCGGCGAATTGACGACCAGCCGAGTTCGCGCGCGGGCGTCACATCCGCCACGGCTTGTCCGGCATCAGGGCCGGACACAGGCGGGTGCGATCCGCCATGATGGATAGCACCCGGGACCGGAGTCTGACGGTCCGCGGGTTGGCACCGGGATCAAGCGACCGGCGCTCATTCACACGCATCTGGACGATCATCGGGGCCCTTGTCCCGATGGCTCGCCTTTCGCTTGTCCCATGGGCCTCGATGAGCCGGCTCACAGTGTCCGCGCGGCAGGCCTCTCAGACGGCCAGTCCCATCTCCACCAGATGCCTTGCGCCCTTCTGCAGGTTGGTCTGGTCGCGGACTTCGAGCACCAGGCGGGGATTGGACGTGAGCCGGCCGAGCGCGCGGAAGACGGCGATCCAGTTGATCGTGCCTTCACCGGGGAGCCAGTGGCGGTCAGCGAAACCGTCGGCATCCTGGATATGGACATGTTCCAGCAGGTTGCCGGCGGCGATCACATGGACATCGACCGGCGGCCCGCCGGTGGAGACATGGGCATAATGGGCGTGGCCGGTATCGAGCGACACCTTGACGTTGGGCGAGGAAAAGCTCTCCGCCAGCCGGACGCGGTCCATGGGGTTCTTGTCTTCGATGTTTTCGATGACCAGCGTGACGCCCAGGTCCTCGGCCCGCTTCACCACCGAGCCGAGCGTCAGGTGCGTGCGTTCGATCAGCTTCGCGGCCTCGTCCGGGAAGACCTGCAGGTTGTTGAATCCCCAGGTCGTCGCCGGCGAGTGGATCACCATCTGGGTCGCACGAAGCTTTTCGCAGACGGCGAGAGCCGTCAGGAAGCGGTCGGTGACGACGCGGCGGACTGCCGGATCATGGCTCGCGATCGAGAAGCCCCAGAACGGTCCGTGGATGCCGAGCCGGCCAGTATGGCCGTCGAGCGTCTTTTTCGTCGCCGCGATGACGTCGGAAAAGTCGCCATCCAATGCCTCCGGCTTGAAGAAGGCCTGCAACTCGAGGTCACGCTGGCGTTCGATCAGCCAGTCGCGGTGAAGGCCGAGATTCTCGTGGGCGATGGCAGCACCGAGGGTCGGCAGGTTCGACAATGTCATGATGGGTGTGATCCGGATCAGCGAAGGGTCGGGTCGAGACGGTCGCGCAGCCAGTCACCGACCACGGAGACTGCGAGCGTTGTGAGGATGATGACGACGGCCGGCGACAGCAGGATCCAGGGGGCCGTCTGGATGTACTCGCGGCCATAGCCGACCATGTTGCCGAGCGAGGTAAGGGGCGGCTGAACGCCGAGGCCGAGGAACGACAGGCCGGACTCGAGCAGTATGACCTCGGGAATGTTGAGCGTCATGGCGACGATAAGGGTCGAGGCGATGTTGGGAAGGATATGGGCACCATAGACGCGGAAGGGCGACGCGCCGATCTCGCTCGCCGCGGCAGCATATCCCTGTTCCTTGGCGGCAATGGCAAGGCCACGCGTGATGCGGGCGATCCGTTCCCATCCGTGCATCCCCATCAGAAGGATGAAGAGCGTCAATGTGTTGCCGAAAAAGGCCAGGACCGCCAGGGCGATGATGAGAAACGGGATCGCCGCCATGAAATCGATGGCCCCAAGGATGACCTGTTCGATCCAGCCACGGAAATGGGCGGCCAGAAAGCCGAGGCTGACCCCGATGGCAGCCGCGATCAACGTCGAGAGGAAGGCAATGACGAGGCTCATGCGGACCGACTCGATCAGCCGTGAAAGGACATCACGGCCGAGTTCGTCGGAGCCGAGGAGATGGCGGAACGTGCCGCCCATGAAGACCGGCTCTGCAAGACGGTCTCGCAGGTCGAGCGCCATGAAGTCGTAGGGCTTGAGCCAGTCGGCGAAAATCGAAACGAGCGCGATGCAGGCGATCCAGGCGAGCGCCAGAAGGACAGCCGGAGGCCAGGCGCGGAAGAACCGCCGCCGCCCGCTGGTCTCGACTTCGGTTGAGGGCAGCGCGGCGTCGCTCATGTGCCACCTCGCGCCAGGCCGCCCCGTGCGGTCCGCAATCGCGGATCGACGAAGCCGTAGACGATGTCGACGATCAGATTGGCCGAGACCATGGTGACCGTCACCAGCAAGAGGATCGCCTGTACCACCATCAGGTCGCGGTTGCCGACCGCCGAGACCAGCAGGCGGCCGACCCCTGGCCAGGCGAAGACGCTTTCGACCACCACGGCACCGGCGACCAGCGAGCCGATCATGAAGCCGGCGATCGTCAGCGTCGGAATGGCGGCGTTCGGGAACGCATGTCCGATGACGACCGCGCGCCAGACCAGACCCTTGGCCAGTCCGGTTCGGATGAAGGGCTGGCCGAGCACCTCGAGCATGGCCGACCGGGTGAACCGCGCGAGGACCGCCGCACCGGCGACGCCAAGCGTGACGATCGGCAGGATCGCGTGGCGCCAGCTGTCCGCACCGGCCGCCGGCAACCAGCCCAGCTGGACGGCGAAGACAAGCATCAGTCCCAGGCCCAGCACGAAGCTCGGCACCGTGTAGCCGGTCACCGAGAAGGCCATGACCAGACGGTCGATCCAGGTGTCGCGCCAGAGGGCCGCGATGATTCCCGCCGAAATGCCGATCACCAGTTTGATGATCAGGGCCGGAATCGTGATGGCGAGCGTGACAGGTATGCGTTCTGAGACCACAGCCCAGGCATCGCGCCCATCGCGCATCGACCGGCCGAGTTCGCCATGGGCGAGGTTCCAGAGATAGCCTAGATATTGCTTCCAGAGCGGTGCGTTGAGCCCCCATTCCTCGCGGAAGGCGGCGATGGCTTCCGGCGGCGCATCGGCGGAAAGGATCAGGATCGCCGGGTCGCCGGTGGCGTTGAGGATGAAGAACGCGAAGGTGAGCACGAGGAGAATGGTCACCAGGGCGCGAAAGGCGCGCGACGCGATATAGCCGAGCATGATCAGGCGGCCTCGCGGGCGGGCGTTGAAAGGACCGGGAAATGGCATGCCGCGAAGCGGCCGTCATCGAGAGGGCGCAGCAGCGGGGCCTCGCTGCGACAGCGGGCTTCGGCGCGCGGGCAGCGCGGGTGGAAGGCGCAGCCAGGGGGCGTATTGATCGGGCTCGGCGGATCGCCCTGGAGCGACGCGCGCGCGCGGCCGCGCGTCAGAGGGGTCGGGATCGCCCCGACCAGCGCCCGGGTATAGGGGTGGGCCGGGGCGTGAAACAGGGCCTCCGGGTCGCCGCGCTCGACGATACGGCCGAGATACATGACCGCCACTTCATGGGCGACCTGGCGGACCACTTTCAGGTCGTGGGAAATGAACAGATAGGTCAGCGAGAATTGGTCCTGCAGGTCCAGCAGCAGGTTGATCACCTGGGCCTGGATCGACACGTCGAGCGCCGAAATCGGTTCGTCGCAGACCAGCAGCTTCGGCGACAGGATAAGGGCTCGGGCGAGCACCACCCGCTGGCGCTGGCCGCCGGAAAGCTCATGAGGATAGCGGTCGAAGAAGCGCGACGAGAGGCCCACCGCATCCATGATGGACAGCGCCTTCTGACGGCGTTCCGCCGCTGTACCGAGGCCATGGATCAGCGCCGGCTCCATGACCTGCTTGCCGACGGTCAGGCGGCGATCCAGCGCCGAGAGCGGGTCCTGATAGACCATCTGCATGGTGCGACGCTGCGCGCGCCACCGGGCATCGCGTACCGCGCCGACCGGCTCGCCGTCGAACACCACCTTCCCGTCGTCGCGCGCCAGCGTCCCGAGCACGAGGCGGGCTGTCGTCGACTTGCCGCAGCCCGATTCCCCGACGAGGCCAAGCGTGCGGCCGGCGGGAATGGAAAACGAGACGCCGTCGACCGCCTTGAGGACGACGGGGGCACCGAAAAGCCCGCCACCGCCGCGGACAAGGTAATGCTTCACGAGGCCCTCGACCTCAAGGAGAGCGCTCATGCCGCGATCTCCAAGGAGGTCGCAGGGCGGGCGCGGAAGCAGGCGGTCCGCCGATCGGCGGCGACAGCATCGAGCGAGGGGATCGCCGTGACGCAGCCGGCGATCGCGGCCGGGCAACGCGGCGCGAAGGAACACCCGGGCGGCAGCGCCGCAGGATTGGGCACCTGACCGTGAATGGCGGTGAGGCGACGACGCGGGCCGCCGACATCCGGAAGCGCGGCGAGCAGTCCCTGCGTGTAGGGATGGCGAGGATCGTCGAACAGGGCATCGACAGGTGCCTCCTCGACGATCCGCCCGGCATACATGACAGCGACCCGGTCGGTGATGTCGGCGACGATGCCGAGATCATGCGAGATCAGCACGAGCGCCATGCCGGTCTCCCGGCGCATCTCGGCAAGCAGATCGAGGATCTGCGCCTGAATGGTCACATCGAGCGCAGTCGTCGGCTCATCGGCGACCAGCAGATCAGGCTCGCCGGCCAGCGCCACCGCGATCATCACGCGCTGGTTGGTGCCGCCCGACAGTTCGTGCGGATAATCGTCGATCCGGCGGGCCGCCGACGGGATATGAACGCGGTCCAGCAGACGCCGGGCCTCGGCGCGGGCGGCAGCGGCATCGAATCCGCGATGGAGGCGGACCGCCTCGGCGATCTGGGTGCCGACACGGTGCACAGGGTTCAGGGAGGACGTCGGGTCCTGGAAGATCAGCGCGACCCTTTTGCCGCGCACACCGGCCATCTGATCGCGGGTCAGACCCTGGATCGGCCTGCCGTCCAGGAGGACCTCGCCAGCGATCCTGGCCTTGGCCGGCAGAAGCTTGGTGGCGGCAAGCCATGTCACACTCTTGCCGGAGCCGGATTCGCCGACGAGGCCCAAGGCCTCGCCGCGGCGGATCGTCAGCGAGACTCCATGCAACGCCCGGACCCAGTTTCCACCCACGGGAAAGTCGACCGTCAGGTCCTTCAGTTCGACGAGTGGGCTGGTCATGAACGCTCCTCCGGATGCCGGCCGCGCCGGAATGGGCGCGGCCGCTGGCAGGCGATGCCGGGTCAGCGGGTGGCCGGGACGATGCGGAAGTTCGACGCCCGGAAGTCCATCGCCTGGGTCGGCGAGGGCTTCCACTCGATGTCCTTGCGCTTGCCGAAGAAGAGTACCGAGCGGTGGAGGACCGTATAGCCCGGGTCCTCACGCTCGATGATCTCCATCATCCGGCGGAACGTCGAACGGCGCTCATCGGCATTGGTCGAGGTTTCCAGCACCGTGCACAGCCCGTTGAAGTCGGCGTTGGTCCACTCGCCGGCCTGCTGCTGCTGGCCACGCTCGCAATGCTGGTTGACGATCGAGGACACCGGATCGTTGAAGGGGGCCGAGTTCGACCAGTCGCGGATGGCGCGCGGGTTCTGCGGATTCGACCGGTCGAAAATCTGCTGCCAGTTCTCGACCATCTGGAGCTGCACGTTGAGACCAACGGCCTGCCACATCTGCTGCAGGGCCTGCGCGGTCGGGACCTGGTTGGTGTAGTAGCCCGAGGCGACCCGGTAGGGGATGACTTCACCGCGATATCCAGCTTCCTGCAGCAGGCGGCGGGCAAGGGCCGGGTCGAAGGCCGGCACGGTCCAGTCGGAATGGAACATCGGGCCGTAATATTCCCACTGCAGGCCAGCGGGGACCGAGGTCTTCCCCTGGAAAAGCGCCTCGACGATCAGGTTCCGGTCGATGGCATGGGTCAGCGCGCGGCGGATGCGGGGATCCTGCAGACGCGGATGGTTCTTATCGAACACCAGAAGGCGGTGATTGAGGATGGCGCCGCCGATCACGTCGTGACGCGCCGAGCGCTCGATGGCCCGGAACTGGTCGGGCGGAACGTCGGTGATGAAATCGAACTGACCGGACAGAAGCCCGTTCACCCGGGTGGCGATTTCCGGCACGACGACGAAGCGGAGTTCGCGGATCGGCGGGCGACCGCCCCAGTAGTCGTCATGGGCCTCAAGGACGAGAATGTTGTCCGGGCGGAATTCCTTGACACGGTAGGGACCGGTGCCCACCGGGCGGCGGGCCCAGGCGCCCCAGTTCTCCGCGGCCTGGAAGCCGGCCCGGGAAATGATCTCGGTGCCGTTGCGGGTCAGACGGCCTTCCAGCGTCAGGTCCGCCACGCGGTTGGTGTAGCGCACGGTATAGGGGCCGACGGCCTCCATCGAGCCGAAGGCGGGCAGCAGCCGGCCGGCGATGGCGACCGCCTCGCGCGGCACCGAGGTCGCGCCCTGCGCGCCCTGTGCGAACAGCGTCGCGGTGGGCTGGCCGCTGGTCTGCGGATTGGCCTCACCCGTGCCCCACATGCGTTCGCGGCCGAAGGTGAAGACCACGTCCTCGGCCGTCATCTCGCGGCCGTCGTGGAACTTGACGCCGCGGCGCAGCGTGAATTCGATGGTCTGGGGGTCGATGCGGCGGTAGCTCTCGGCAAGGCCGGGCTTGAGGCTGAGATCGCCGGTCTTGTCCACCTCGATCAGGTTCTCGAAGATCGAATCGAAGATGCGCGCGCCGACATTGGACTGCTCGCGCAGCGGCTCGAGAGCACCGGACGTCACGATCTGCTGCACGGCAATGGTGATGACCGGCCGCGTGTCGGCAGGCTGGGCCGATAGCGGTGCCGCGAAACCGGCGATGATCGGCAGCGCGACCACCAGGCGGCGGGCGAGTTCGGGTATGCGTAACGGCATGGCGGACCTCCAAGCGGCGGGTGAGGCTCACGAGTGCCACGGCGATGTGAAGGTAAGGTCGCGGTGCGATGACTGTTCGAAGACATCGCAGGCATGAAGCGCCCCGAACAACCCGCACTTCAGCGAGACGGTCCTGGCGCTCGACGAGACCTTTGCAACCCATCGGATCCAGCCGCTGATCGGCAGCACCAACTCAGACAGCCGCACGCAATCATCGCTCGTGCGCGCGTTTCTGTCGCGCAAGCCGGAGGCGCTGGCGCTGACCAATGACGAGCACCAGCCCGACCTGCGCCGTCTTCTGGCGCGGACCGACCTGCCAGTGGTCGAGATCTGGGGCCGACCGGAGGATCCGATCCAGCATGTCGTCGGGTTCTCCAGCCGCGAAGCCATGCGCGACCTGACCTTTGCCCTGATGGATCGTGGCTCCAGCAACATCGTCTATGTCGGCGAGAATGCCGACGAAGGCACCTGAAGCGGCGAGCGGCTTCGCCGAAGCCCACATGCTGCGCGGCGTCGACCATCCGCGGATGTGCTCCATCGGCCGGCCACCAGCGACGATGTCGGATGGTGAGGCGGCGCTGGCTGTCGTCATGCGCGACTGTCCCGGGGCGGACCTCATCATGTGCGTGTCGGACCCTCTGGCTTTCGGAGTCATCAATGCACGGAAGCGCCGCGGCGTGCGTGTCCCCGAGGACATCGCCGTGGCGGGCTTCGGTGATTTCGAAATCTCGCTTATCGCCTTGCCGGCCATCACCACGGTCAAGGTCGATCCGCGCACGATCGGTCGAATGACGGCGGAACTGATCCTGACGCTGCGCGCGCGGGGGTCCAAGGACCGCTCGCCGTCACCGGTGATCAAGCGGATCGAGACTGCGACCGGTATCAGGGCCAGCGCTCCGGGAAAACCGATCTGAGCCGGCAAGGTTTGACGGATCGCCAGTTCCCTCCACGGACGGGTTGCGGGCGTATGGCGAGCCGCTGTCGCCAACCGGGATGCTGCGGGAGTCTTGAAGGCTGCAACGACGGCCAGTCTCGATGCTGCCGGCGTCCTGGAAGCAAGCGCGTTGGGTCCCCGCTGTCGCGTTTGATGGGATCGTGAGCGGGTCCGAAATGTCCTTCCGCCTGTTCCGGTGGGAACAGCGGCGATGCCGGGGCGGCTCTAGGGTCATCACATGGGCGGAATGGTTCGCCAGCAACCCCACAGGAGACCACCATGACCCGCAAGCTCGCCATTGCCGCTTTCGCCGCCAGTCTTGCCGCCTGCCCGATGCTCGTCAGCGAAGCCGAGGCGCAGAACGCGCGTCGCTCCAACAACCATCTTGCCATCGGCATCGCGGCCGGTGTGGGCGGTCTGCTGATCGGCTCGGCCATCGCCAATGCCCAGTCCCGCCAGTATGTCGACCACCGCTACGGGGGGCACTCCGGCTTCGGCTATGGCCGGCCCCGCTTTGTCAATCGGCGTCCAAAGTTG
>NZ_JALHMP010000036.1 GCF_022843985.1 Phreatobacter sp.
GAGCGGCGCGTCCAGCCAGAGCGGGGTCTCGTAGTCGGCGAGCGCGACGGCGACGGCGCCGGCCACCGGCGACAGCGGCGCCGGCGCCTCGGCCAGCCCGTCGACCGGCTGCAGGGTGCCGGGCCGGGCCAGGGCGTTCATCACGGCGCGGAAGGTCTGCTGGGCGCCGTGGACGGGATCGGCGAAGGCGCGGGCGAGGGCCATCAATTGTCTCCGCGGACCATGGTGAAGAAGTCGACGCGGGTGGCGGCGGCGCGCTCGCGCTTCACGGTGGCCTCGGCGGCGATGCGGTCGCGCACCGGGCGCAGCAGGGCCTCGACGGCGTCGCGGGTGGCGGGCGCCTGCCACAGGGCGTCGGCAAGGGCGGCGAGGCGCGCCTTGTCCTTGTCGCGGCCGAGCACGTGGCCGAATCCGATGGTCCCGTCCGGCAGCGCGACGGCGGCGCGGGTGACCGTGGCCTCGCCGAGATTGAAGGGCGCTCCGTCGCCGCCGACGCGGCCCCGCACCATGACCAGGCCGATCTCGGGGGCGCGCAGGACACGCACGGCGTCGCCGGCCAGGGCGTCGAGGCCCGCGAGCTCGGCAATGGTCGCGCGGGAAACCGCCGCCATGATAGCCTTGCGGGCGGTCTCAGAGGAATCGGGCACGTTGGCAATCGCTGTCATGATTTGTATATTGATCTATACAATTACGGTTTTATGACAGTTGGCGCGGCCCGGCAAGTGTGAAATTGACGGAGGCGGCGCACGAGGGGTGGGCGGTTCCGCATATCGGTCGCGGGCCGTGACAGGCGAATGACGGGAGAGGGCATGCTGGCGAGGGGCAGGGGGGTCACGGTCTGGCGGCAGATCGCCGAGGTGATCGAGGCGGAGATTGCCGGCGGCGGACTCGTGCCGGGGACGCGGCTGCCGACCGAGGCGGCGCTGACCGAACGCTTCGGCGTCAACCGCCATACGGTGCGGCAGGCGATCAAATCCCTGGTCGACAAGGGCCTGATCCGCGTCACGCAGGGCTCGGGTACCTATGTGGAGGCCAAGCCCCTGACCTATCCGATCAGCACGCGCACGCGCTTCTCGGAGATCGTGGTTGGCCAGGCGCGCGATCCCGCCGGCCGGCTGCTCGGCCATAGCCAGGCAGGTGCGAGCCTGGAGATCGCCGAGGCGCTGGACCTCTCGCCGGAGGATCCGGTGGTGATGGTCGAGAGCGCGCATTTCGCCGACGGGGTGCCGATCTCCTGGGCGGTCACTGCCTTTCCGCTGCCGCGCTTCGCCGAGGTCCCCGGCGTCTATGCCGCGACCGGATCGATCACCGCCGCGCTCGCCGCCTGCGGCGTGAGCGATTACCGGCGGGCCTCCACCAAGGTCGGCGCGGCCGTCGCCGATGCGACCGATTCGGCCCGGCTGGAAATCGCCGAGGGCCGGCCGGTGCTGGTCATCGACAGCATCAATGTCGATCCCGACGGAGTGCCGATCCAGTGGGCGCGGTCGCATTTCTGCGCCGACCGCGTGCGGCTGACGGTCGGCGGCTAGAGCCGGCTCAGGGCGCGGCGCGCTCGCCGATCAGGGCGAAGCGCAGCCGCGTCGAGACCTGGTCGATGATGGCGACCGTCACCAGGATCATCAGGATCAGCGCCGAGACATGCTGGTATTCCAGCACGCGGATCTGCTCGGCGAGATGCAGGCCGATGCCGCCGGCACCGACAATGCCGATGATGGTGGCCGAGCGCGTGTTGCTCTCGAAGAAGTAGAGAACCTGGCTGCCGAAGATCGGCAGGACCTGCGGCAGGATGCCGAAGCGGATGCCATGCAGCTTGCCGCCGCCGGAGGAGGCGATGCCTTCCGAAGCCTTGCGGTCGGCGGCCTCGATGGCCTCGGAGAAGAGCTTGGAGAACAACCCGAAATTGGAGCAGAGCAGGGCGAGGACGCCGGCGAAGGGGCCAAGACCGACGACGCCCACCCAGATCAGCGCCCAGATCAGTTCGTCGACGCCGCGGATCGTGTCGACGATGCGGCGCGACAGGAAATGGATGACGACATTGGGAACGATGTTCTTCGCCACGAGGAACCCGACCGGCAGCGCGAGAATGGCCGCCGTGAAGGTGCCGAGGAAGGCGATGGCCACGGTCTCGGCGAGCGCGTGGAGATAGACGAAGAATTTCGCCCAGGTGCCGGTGGAGGGCGGCAGCATGAACCAGAGGAAATGGCCGAGCTTGCCGATGCCGGAGACGAGGCGGGCGGGATCGAAGTCGAGGACGACGAGGCCATAGCCGAAGAGCCCGACCAGCAGGGCGATGATCAGTCCGGCGCGGATCCGCCGCGCCGGTGAGGGATGGAAAATGGCGGGATGGCGCTGCATGAGGCCGTCGCGGTCGGCGCGGGCGGCACTGCGCAGCGGATGTTCGGCGGCGGGCATGGTCATGAGCGTTGATCCAGGCCGATAAGGCGATGACGCAGCCACTCGGTGGCGAGATCGATGATCATGACCGTCGCGATGATCAGCACGAGAATGGCCGAGACGTCGGAATAGTAGAACTTGCGGATGGCCTCGACGAGATCCTGGCCGATGCCGCCGGCGCCGACGAAACCCATCACCGCGGCGCCGCGCACATTGACCTCGAAGCGCAGCAGCGCATAGCTCGCATAGTTCGACAGGACCTGCGGCACCACGGCGAAGCGCATGCATTCGCTCCAGGTGGCGCCGGTGGCGGTCAGGCCGTCCACCGGCTTCATGTCGATGTTCTCGGCGACCTCGGCGAACTGCTTGCCGAGGGCGCCGAAGGTATGCAGGGCGATGGCGAGGACGCCGGGCACCGGGCCGAGGCCGAAGGCGACGACGAAGATCAGTGCGAAGACGATTTCCGGCACGGTGCGGAAGAATTCGAGCCAGCGCTTGGCCAGGAAACCGATGGTGGAATTGGGCGTCAGGTTCCGGGCGGACAGGAAGGAGAAGGCAAAACCGCCGATGGCGCCGATCAGCGTGCCGACATAGGCGATGAGCAGCGTCTCCCAGAGGAGCTTCATCCACTTGTCGAAGCCCCACATCCATTCGACGACGTCGAAGAGAACGAAGCGGCCGGCGGCGGCCCCCTGTTCGAGGGTGAAGATGCGGCCGATATAATCAGTGAACCGCCACAGGTTGGTGAAGAAGGTCGTGGGACGGACCTCCGCGACGATCCCGGCGATGATGTAGGCGAGGATGAAGAGCGCGAGGCCGATATAGAGCTGGCGCCGCTTGGCGGCGACCGCCTCGGCATAGGCGCCGGCCAGGGCCGAGAGCTGGTGATCGGGCAGGCGGGGAACGGCGGTGGACATCGGGTCCTTCTCAGCTCCGCCGGCGGCGCGTCTGGTCGATGAAGCGCGCAAGATCGATCATCACCTGGTACTCCTCGGGCTTCACGGAAACATAAGGGGTGGCATTGCCATTGCTGATGCGCAGGAAGGCCTCGCGGTCGGCTGGCGCGGCGTCGATAGAAGCGCGGCGGACGGTGTCGCGAGCCGGCACGCGACCATGGCACTGATGTCCTGAACGGGCGCGGAACGATGAATGAGGCTCCCGCATGACGGCGGGAGCCTCTGATGATGCCGTCAGGAGCGGGCGCGGCGCATCTGGTCGACGAACTTCTGCAACTCGACGACGGGGATGTAGTCCTGATGCGTCACCTTCTGGAAGCCGCGATCCTTGCCGTCGGAGAGACGGTCGAAGGCGGCCTTGTCCTTCTGCGGGGCCTCGAGGAAGGCCTTCAGGATGGCGGCTTTGGCGTCAGCCGGCAGCGCGGTCAGCCAGGCATAGGGCGACCCGGCGATCAGCTCGGACTTGAAGATGATCTTGAAGTCCTCGAACTTGACCATGCCCTTGTTGACCATGCGCGAGAAATTCGAGTCCTGCTCGGAATTCCACCAGTTGAAGGCGGCGTCGCAGGTGCCCTGGGCGACGGCCGTGATCGCATTCTCGTGGCTGCCGGCATAGACGACCCGGGAGAAATGCTGGTCAGGATTGGGAATGCCCATGCGGCTCATGGCATAGCGCGGCACGTTGTTGCCCGAGGTCGAATTGGGGTCGACGAGGCAGAGGTTCTTGCCCTTCAGGTCCTGGATCGAGGTGGCCGGATTGTTGGCGCGCGTGTAGAGCACCGAAAAATAGCCGATGGAGCCGTCCGAGTTGATCGTCGTGACGAAAGGCTCGACAGCGCCGTTGGTGACAGTGTGGGCGCGCACATAGGACGAGGGGCCGTAATAGGCGAGATGGATCTGGCCGGAACGCTGGCCCTCGATCACCGCGGCATAGTCGTTGGCGATGCGCAGCGTGACCCTCACCCCGAGCTCCCGGGCGAGATAGGCGTTGAAAGGCGCCATACGCTCGGTGAGGCCCGACGCGTTCTCGGCCGGAACGACGGCGAAGACGAGTTCAGGAAAGCGCGTCTGCCAGGCGCCCTGGGCGGAAGCGGCGGCGGAGGCGAAGGGCAGGCCGGCAAGGCCGGCGACGATCGTACGGCGGTCGAGCATGGTGGTGGTCTCCGGGACCTCGGGTGAAAGGGCGGGCTGTCAGGCGAAGGCCGCCGCCGGCAGGGCCGGAGCGGGGGCGGGAACGGGCGTATGGCCGTCGAGGACATCGCCGGATTCGATGCCGTAGAGGTCGCGCGCGACCTCGTCGGTGAGGGCTGCCGGGGGGCCGTCGAAGACGATCCGGCCCTGCGCCATGCCAACCAGGCGGTCGCAATAGGACTTGGCGAGGTCGAGGGAGTGCAGGTTGCAGATGACGGTGATGCCGTAGTGCCGGTTGATCCGCTGCAGCGCGTCCATGACGATGCGGGTGTTGCGTGGGTCGAGGGAGGCGATGGGCTCGTCGGCGAGGATGATATTGGGCTCCTGCACCAGGGCGCGGGCGATGGCGACGCGCTGCTGCTGGCCGCCCGAGAGGCTTTCGGCGCGCTGCGAAGCGAGGGAGGCGATGTCGAACTGCTCGAGGGCGGACAGGGCGATGGCCTTGTCCTCGGCGCTCCACAGCTTGAGCAGGGAGCGGGCCTGACCGACATGGTTCAGACGGCCCATGAGCACGTTGGTCAGCACGTCCAGGCGGCCGACCAGATTGAACTGCTGGAAGATCATGGCGCAGGACTGGCGCCAGTCGCGCAGGGCCTGGCCCTTGAGGTCGGTGACGTCCGTTCCGTCGCAGATGATCCGGCCGGCAGAGGGCTCCTGCAGGCGGTTGACCATTCGCAGCAGTGTCGACTTGCCGGCACCGGACCGGCCGATGACGCCGACGAAGGCGCCCCGGGCGACCTCGAGCGAGACATCGTCGACCGCCGTCTTCGCACCGAAGCGTCGCGATATCCTGTCGATCGTCAGCATGCACCAGCCCTCGTCGCGCATAGGCATTCGGCGAGGGGACCAGACCCCTGCCTTCCTGCGCTCTAGGGCAGCCCAATTACAGTCGTGTGACAGTCGTCATTCAAAAGCGACTCGCGGATATTGGCGGGGATACATGGCCGATGTCGCGAAACCGTCATCACGCCGTCATCTGCCGTGACCACGTGCGGCGGGCGCCGCATGAACCATCAGGATGCCGTTCCCATGAGCAAGCTGGGCCTCGAACCCGCGATCCACGCCACCGCCACCGTGCGCGACAGCCGCCTCGGCGCCTATACGGAGGTCGGCGCCCGGACGGTGATTTCCGAAACGGTGATGGGGGACTACTCCTACATCGTGCAGGACGGGCAGATCGACATGTCGACCATCGGCAAGTTCTGCTCCATCGCCTCCCATGTGCGGATCAACCCCGGCAACCACCCGATGGAGCGGGCGAGCCAGAGCCATTTCCTCTACCGGGCGTCGCGCTATTTCGACGGCGAGCCCGACGAGGCCGGGTTCTTCGACTGGCGGCGTTCCCATGCCGTGACAATCGGCCACGACGTCTGGATCGGCCATGGCGGTGTGGTGCTGGCGGGCAAGCATGTCGGCACCGGCGCCGTGGTCGCGGCGGGCGCCATCGTGACCAAGGATGTCGCGCCCTACACCGTCGTCGGCGGCAACCCGGCGCGGGTGATCAAGCGCCGCTTCACCGAGGCGGTTGCCGAAAGGCTGGAGGCCCTGGCCTGGTGGGACTGGGATCACGCCCGGCTGCGCCTCGCCCTGCCGGATTTCCGGACCCTGCCGGTGGAGGCGTTCCTGGAGCGGCATGGCGGCTGAGCCGGCGCGGGGGCGTCCGTCTCCTTACCGTCACGGGTGCGATGCAACATTGATCCATGTCGTCGCAGCGCCGGGGCCTTCGCGGCGACATGGCGCCGCCGGCCTTCCAGCGCCTTCGTCCGACGCCTAGAGTGTGGCCCCGGCCTCTGCCCCCTGCACCGACGGAGACCTTCCATGTCCCTCTATCGCCTCGACCGGCTTTTCGCGCCGCGCTCGGTCGCCGTGGTCGGGGCCACCGACCGGCCGCATTCGATGGGGCAGGCGCTGATGGCCAACATGGTCAGGGCGGGCTTTGCCGGTCAGCTGCTGCCCGTCAACCCGAAACACCGGACGGTGGCGGGCCGCGAGGCCTTCGCCTCGCTGTCCAGCCTGCCGGCCGTCCCCGATCTCGTGGTCATGGCGACGCCGGGCGCAACCATTCCCGCACTGGTCGAGGAGGCGGCGCGGCTCGGCGTGCCGGCGGCGGTGGTCATCTCGGCGCTCGACCGGCAGGGCTATGAGACGGCGACCGGGCGTCTCGATGCCGCCGTGCGCGGCAAGGGGATCCGGCTCGTCGGGCCCAATTGCTTCGGCGTCATCGCCCCGCATGGCGGGGTGGATGCGAGCTTCGCCTCGCGCCAGACGCGGCCGGGCTCGCTGGCGCTGGTGTCGCAGTCGGGCGCCATCGCGGCAGCCCTGCTCGAATGGGCGGAGGTGCGCCGCATCGGCTTTTCCGGCGTCGTGACGCTGGGCGACCAGCTCGACGTCGATATCGGCGACTGCCTCGACTATTTCGCCGCCGACTACCGCACGCGCGCGATCCTCGTCTATATTGAGGCGATCAAGGATGTGCGCAAGTTCATGGCCTCCGCGCGTGCGGCCGCGCGCTCGAAGCCGGTCATCGTGCTGAAGGCGGGCCGCAGCCTCGCGGCGGCGAGCGCGGCGAAGTCGCATACGGGCGCGCTCGCGGGCGCGGATGACGTCTATGCCGCCGCCTTCGCGCGCGCCGGCCTGGTGCGCGTCAACGATCTCGACGAGCTCATCGCCGCCGCCGAGACGCTGTCGCGCTATCCCTCCTTTGCCGGTGACCGGCTGGGCATCGTCACCAATGGCGGCGGGCTCGGCGTGCTGGCCGTCGACGCCCTGGTCGACCATGGCGGCCGGGTTGCCGCGCTGGCGGCGGCGACGAAGGCCAAGCTCGACGCCGCCATGCCGCCGACCTGGTCGGGCGGCAATCCCGTCGACATCATCGGCGATGCCGATGCCGCCCGTTATGCAGCGGCCATGGAAGCGGTCTTCGAGGACCGCGACATCGACGCCGTGCTGGTGATGAACTGCCCGACGGCGCTCTTGCCGAGCCTCGATGCAGCCCAGGCGGTGGCGACGGTGGTGACCGACCGCAGGAGTCGCGGCGGCCGCATGAAGCCGGTCTTCACCGTCTGGCTCGGCGACCAGGAGGCGGCCACCGACCTCTTCGCGAAGGCGGGACTGCCGAGCTACCCGACCGAATCGGAGGCGGTGCGCGGCTTCATGCACATGGTGCGCTACCGGCGCGGCCAGGATGCGCTGATGGAGACGCCGGAAAATGCCGCCATCGTCTCGCCGGAGGACCTCGCCACCCTGCGCGCCGAACTCGACGCGGCGGTCAAGGCCGAGAAGCGCTGGCTCGATCCGCTGCTCGTCGACCGCATCCTCACCGCCTACGGCATCCCGACCGTGCCGATCGCCGCCGCCGCGACGCCGCAGGAGGCCGTCGCCTTTGCCGCGCCCTTCCTCGCCGCCGGCCAGGCCATCGCGGTGAAGATCCTGTCGCCCGACATCACCCACAAATCCGATGTCGGCGGGGTCCGGCTCGGGCTCGCCAGCCGCGAGGCGGTGGAGGCGGCGGTCACCGAAATGCTGGCGCGGGTGGCCAAGGCGATGCCGCAGGCGCGCATCGACGGCGTCATGGTGCAGCCGATGGTCTATCGGCCCGGCGCCATCGAGCTCATTGCCGGCCTCGCCGACGATCCGACCTTCGGCTCGGTGATGCTGTTCGGCCGCGGCGGCAAGGCGGTGGAACTGATCAAGGACCGCGCGCTGGCGCTGCCGCCGCTGGACATGCGCATCGCCCGCGACATGATCGCCCGCACCCGGATCGCGAAGCAGATGGCCGGCTACCGCGACGTGCCGCCGGTGGACACGCCGAAGGTCGCGGAAATCCTGGTGCGGCTGTCGCAGCTCGCCGCCGACCTGCCGCAGGTCGCCGAGATCGACATCAACCCGCTGCTGGCGGATGCCGCGGGGATCCTGGCACTCGACGCCCGCATCGCCGTCGGCGCGCCCAAGGCCAGGGGCCTGGTGCGCGGCGGCCATCCGCGCTTCGCCATCCGTCCCTATCCGAAGGAATGGGAGCAGGACCTCGTCACCGACAGCGGCTTCGCCTGCAAGGTGCGCCCGGTCCGTCCCGAGGACGAGCAGCTGTTCCGCAGCTTCTTCGAGCGGGTCGACCCCGACGATATCCGCCAGCGCTTCTTCGCCCCGGTGAAGGAGTTCTCCCACGCCTTCATCGCCCGCCTGACCCAGATCGACTATGCCCGCTCGATGGTCCTGGTGGCCCTCGACCCGGCCGGCGGCGACATGCTGGGTGCCGTCCGTCTCCATGCCGACCCGGACAACGAGAATGCCGAATATGCCATCTTCGTGCGTTCCGACCAGCAGGGCCGCGGCCTCGGCCTGTCGCTGATGCAGCTCATCATCGCCTATGGCCGCCGGCAGGGCACCCGGCGCATCTATGGCCAGGTGCTGGCGGAGAATGTCCGGATGCTGGCCCTGGCCCGCGAGCTCGGCTTCCGGGTCGGCACCGATCCTGATGACCCCGCGCTGCAGAAGGTGGTGCTGGACCTGGGCGAGGCGGGATAGATTTCGGCGCAAGGCCAGGCGTCGCCTGGGTCGGGGCGGAAAGTTATCCCCAGCGTCACGCTGCATGGCAGGATTTCGGTCAGGTTGGGGAAATGCGCCGGGAGGCAAAGAGGCGGACCATCACGCGGCCTTGGGGCGTGTGTCGAGGAGTAAGCGACGTTCCCCGAAAGCCCGCTTAACCCAGGCTCGCCCGAACGGACGATATCGCGTTGATCAAGGGTCATGTAGATATTGATCTTAGATCAATGATCTGTTAACGATCTCCTGCTAACAGGAGGCGTCGAATGCCGAGCCAGAGCCCGCGTATTCTGGAGTTCGAGACAAACTGGATCCGGGC
The DNA here is from genome assembly GCF_022843985.1 of Phreatobacter sp. GTDB lineage: Bacteria > Pseudomonadota > Alphaproteobacteria > Rhizobiales > Phreatobacteraceae > Phreatobacter. The sequence continues at coordinate 9,403 of NZ_JALHMP010000036.1, forward strand.
GTATGCGGAAACGTATATGCCCTCAGATGCGCCTTTCAGCTTCAGGCCGGCTCAGCTGCGAGCGACAGGGTTGTCGCTGGTGGACATTCGAAACGTTCTGCGCTCCGGCCTCGTTGTCTTCAGCGAGAAGCACGATGGCCCGGGAGCGAGATGGGTTGTGGAGGGACACGACGACGATGGCCGACGCATCAGAGTCTGGTTGGAAGTCGAGTCATCATTGGTTCGTGTCGAGCTCCGCAAAATTGAAGTAGTGGCATCGAAAGAGGACGACAGCGATGGCGCGGCGTGAAAAGCACCTGAATACGGGGATCGTCGAAAGGTACGACATCGATACCCTAGGCGCGCCCTTCAAGGTTTCGCTCATCAACAGTGTTGAGGTTAAGTTTGACCCAGCCACCGGTGAGGAAATTGTGGAAATCCCCGATCTGTGTGGGCTTATCAATGCGGTGGTCAGGACACGTGTAATGCACCCGCGGAAGCTTAACGGGGCAGAGTTGAAATTCGTCAGGAAGTCCTTGGACTTGAAGTCGAAGGATATCGCGCGCTTTTTGGATGTGTCACTGGAGCATTGGTCGCGCTGTGAATCGAACGCGAAGGTGCTTTCCGGTGCCAGCGAGAAGCTATTCCGCTTGTTTGCGTTCATGGCCTCCTATTTTAGGAAGCCCAACGATACGCTTATTGCGGTTATGAACCAGCAAGCTAGCAAGGGGATGGACAAGGAGGAGCGGACTAAGATGGAGAATGAATTCGCTAACTTCTTTATCCGGATGAAGATAGAGTCCGTTTTCTCCGCGGACGATGACCTGGAATTTTCGTTTGTGCGACAGGTTCGCTCTAACGACAATAAATCGCCTCTGGGGAAGGGATCTCCTAATAGTGACGGGTGGAGCCCAAATCAAAAAGCAGCCTAAGCTTTTTGGCCGTCATTTCCGGGGTTGAATTTGTCCAGTCCACCCAATCCGGGTGGGCTGGGCTTTATTGTTGCGGTGCAGCCTCGCATCGTTGGTCGCTCTCCGGGGGCGTGGCATTGAGCGTGCAGAGGTTGCACTCTTTTACCCTCCGGTTCCCTTGCATCGGCGCAAGCCCGGCTTGGGCGCCGGCTGCTTGTCCCGGCGGGTCGATGGGAGGAGGTTTCATCCCACACCGTGTCCCCCGAAGAGGAGCCTCCCATGACCACCGCCGCCATCGCCGTCGTCGACAACCCCGAGGCGCAGCAGTTCCAGGCCCGCGTCGACGGCCACCTTGCCTTTGCCGAATACCGGCTGATCAAGGGCGCGATCATGTTCACCCACACCGAGGTGCCCGAAGCCCTCGGTGGCCGCGGGATCGGCTCGGCGCTGATCCAGGCCGGGCTGAAGGCGGCGCGGGAGCGCGACCTCAAGGTCATGCCGGTCTGCCCGTTCTTCGCCGCCTGGTTCGGCAAGCATCCGGAGGATCGCGACCTCCTGCATCCCTCCTACAGGACGGCCCTCGGACTGTGATCGCCCGCGGGCCAAGACGGCTCTGCGGCTGCTTTGCCAACGGACGTTCCACCCTCTAGGCTTCCCGTGCGACCTGAGCGGGGGCCTGGCCATGGTCTACATCGCAGTATTCGGTGTCACCGCCATCCTGTTGTTGCAGGCGACTGGCATGATCCCTCTGGCCAGTGTGGGCGGGCCGCTCACGATCGGCGCAGTCATCCTGGGGATCATTCTGGCCGTGGGGATCCACGAGGCCTGGACCAGGCGGCGCGGTCCTTTCGGCTGGCTCGTCAACCTCCTCGTCGCGACGATTGGGGGCCTGTTGGGCGCCCAGCTCGGCGGCTTCGCCGCAGCCATGTCCCTTCCCTATACGGGTTCGCTGGCGGCCGCCGGTGGTGTCGTCTTCGCCGTCGCGCTGGTGGCCAGCGTCCTGTGCGCCATTGCCGGGGCATGGGCTGCCATCGAACTCGTCAATCGCTGGCGCCAGGTCCCGGGCCGCTGACGGCCTCGGCGCCGGGCATCGGCCGAAGGACTTCAGGCGGCTCGCGTTTCGTACCATTCCTTCGGCCGATGGCCGGGGGGAGCCGCCCGTGGCAGTGTCGCCGGCCCGGACACCCGTCGGAGAGCCACCATGCCCCGTCACGCGCCGTCGACCCGCCTCGCCACCCACGAGGTGACCAACCAGCCGCCGGATTTCGCCGGCCGCAATCTCTTCACCGCCGATCCGGTCCTGCGCCACTGGGCGCTGCGCGAGGGTGGCGCCTGGCTGGACGCGCCGCTGACCGCGCTCGGCGCCGCGGTCGGGTCGGAAGAGGTGCTGGCCTGGGGCGAGGAGGCGAACCGCCATCCGCCGGAGCTGACGGTGTTCGATCGTTATGGCCGGCGGGTCGACGAGGTGCGGTTCCATCCGAGCTACCACCGGCTCATGGAACTCGCCATGGATCACCGCATCCATGCCATTGCCTGGGCCGAGGAACGGCCCGGCAACCATGTCGCCCATGCGGCGCTGCTCGCCCTGTTCACCGAGGCCGAACAGGGCACGATGTGCCCGATCTCCATGACCTATGCCAGTGTGCCGGCGCTGCGCCACCAGCCCGACATCGCCGCCGCCTGGGTGCCGAAGATCGTCGGCGGCACCTATGACGCGCCGTTGCGCCCGATCGCCGAGAAGCGCGGCGTGACCATCGGCATGGCCATGACGGAGAAGCAGGGCGGCAGCGACGTGCGCGCCAACACGACGCGGGCCTGGCGCGACGGCGCGGACTTCCGCCTCACCGGCCACAAATGGTTCTGCTCGGCGCCGATGTGCGACGCTTTCCTGACCCTGGCGCAGACCGACAGGGGCCTGTCCTGCTTTCTGGTGCCGCGCATCACCCCCGACGGGGCGCGCAACAGCCTCCATGTCATGCGGCTGAAGGACAAGCTCGGCAACCGCTCCAACGCCTCCGCCGAGATCGAGTATCACGACACCCATGCCGTGCTGCTCGGCGAGGAGGGGCGGGGCGTCTCGACCATCATCGAGATGGTCCACCATACCCGCCTCGACACGATCGCCGGGACGGTCGGCATCATGGGCATGGCGCTGGCCCAGGCGCGCCATCATGTCGGCCACCGGCGGGCCTTCCAGAAGACGCTGATCGACCAGCCGGCCATGCGGGCGGTGGTGGCCGACCTGTTGCTGGACTACGAGGCGGCGGTGGCGCTGACGATGCGGGTGGCCCGGGCCTTTTCCGGCACGGGGGAGGGCGAGAAAGCCTTTGCCCGGCTGGCGGTGGCCGTGGCGAAATACTGGCTGACCAAGCGCAACCCGAATTTCGTCTACGAGTGCATGGAGTGCCATGGCGGCGCCGGCTATGTGGAGGAAAGCCCGTTGCCGCGGCTGTTCCGCGAGAGCCCGCTCAACGCCATCTGGGAGGGGTCGGGCAATGTCATCGCGCTGGACATCCTGCGGACGCTCGGCCGCGAGCCAGCGGCGCGCGAGGCCTTCGCGGCGGAGGTGACGGCAGCGCGCGGACAGAGCCCGATCCTCGACGCGGCGGTCGAGGAGCTGTTCGTGCTCCTGCGGCGGGTGCCGGGGGAAGCCGAGGCGCGGCGGGTGGCGGAGCGGATGGCGCTGGTGCTGCAGGCCGCGCTGCTGGTCCAGGGCGCGCCGGCGGCGGTGGCGGACGCCTTCATCGCCACACGGCTCGGCGGCGCGGGCGGTCGCAGTTTCGGGGTGCTGCCGGCGGGGGCCGACATGGATGCGATCCTCGCCCGCGGCCTGGCCTGAGGGATGCGGCGAAGCGGCAGCGCGCCCACAGTCCGCGCTGAGGCGATGGCCTAGACCATCGGGCCGAATAGCCTTGTGGGCCCGGCGGTCTAGGGTGCCTTCTGGGAAAAAACGCGTCCGCCGCTTGCGGATCGCCCGAGCCGGATCGGAGGGCCCATGCTGCGCGTGATCATCGTCTTCGGGCTTCTGGCCGTCGTCGGCGGCATCGCCACCTGGCGTCCCGACCTCGCCGAGAAGGCCTATCTCCAGGCGCAGGCCTGGATGGCGCCGAAACCCGCCGAGGCGCCTGCGGCCCAGGGGCGCCGCCCCGGTGGCGGCGGACCGCCGGTCGCGGTGACGCTGGCGCGTGCCGAGAAGCGCAATGTGCCGATCATGGTCGAGGCCGTCGGCACCGTGCAGCCGATCGCGGCGCTGCAGATCAAGGCGCGGATCGACAGCCAGGTCGCCGCCGTCCATGTCGCGGAGGGCGCCTCCGTGAAGCAGGGTGATCTCCTGTTCAGCCTCGATGACCGGGTGCTGCGGGCCCAGCTCGCCCAGATCGAGGCGCAGATCCTGCGCACCAAGGCCCAGCTCGAACAGGCGGTGCGCGACCGCGAGCGTGCCCTCGACCTCAGCCGCCGCAATGTCGGCACCGAGGTCGCCCGCGACAATGCCATCACCAATGTCAAGGCGGTGGAGGCCCAGCTCGCCGCCGACGAGGCCAGCCTTACCAACATCACCACCCAGCTCAGCTACACCCGCATCACCGCGCCGCTGACGGGCCGCATCGGCTCGATCGCCGCCAAGGTCGGCACCTCCGTGCGCAATGCGGACGCGGTGGCGATGACGACCATCAACCAGATCAATCCGATCCACATCGCCTTTGCCGTGCCGCAGGCGACCTTCTACGAGATGCGCGCCCTCATCGGCGACGATCCGACCCGGATCAAGGTCGAGGCGAGCATTGGCGGGCGCACCTCCACCGGGACGATCGCCTTCATCGAGAATCAGGTCGACCTCGCCACCGGTACGGTCACCGCCAAGGCGCGGATGGAGAACGGATCGGAGCAGCTCTGGCCGGGATCCTTCGTGCCGGTGAAGGTGACCCTCGGCATGCAGGAGGATGCAGTGGTCATCCCCGCCGTGGCGCTGCAGGTCGGGCAGAACGGGCCCTATGTCTTCACCGTGAAGGAGGGCCGCGCCGCGGTCGTGCCGGTCAGGGTTGCCCGCACGGTCGGCGACACGGCGATTCTGGCGGAAGGCCTCGCGGGGGGCGAACAGGTGATCACCTCCGGGCAGCTGCGGCTCGCCAATGGCGTGCCGGTGGCGGCGCGCCAGGCCGGGACGGGCGACGTGCCGGCCGCGCCGCGCGCGCCGCAGAGCTGAGGATCAGGCCATGCTGTCGGAACTCTGCATCCGCCGTCCGGTGATGACCATCCTGCTGATGGTCTCCTTCCTCGCAGCCGGCATGTTCGGCTACCGGCAGCTGCCGGTCGCCGCCATTCCGCGCGTCGAATTCCCGACCATCCAGGTCAGCGCCCAGCTTCCCGGCGCCAGCCCCGAGACCATGGCGTCGTCGGTGGCGCTGGTGCTGGAAAAGCAGTTCTCGACCATTGCCGGCGTGACGTCGATGACGTCGACCTCCTCGCTCGGCAACACCTCCATCGTGCTGCAGTTCGACCTCAACCGCTCGATCGACGGCGCCGCGCTCGACGTGCAGTCGCAGATCTCCTCCGCCATGCGCCGCCTGCCGGCGGAGCTGACGACGCCGCCGAGCTTCAGGAAGGTCAATCCGGCCGACCAGCCGGTCATCTTCCTCGCCATCTCCTCCGATCTCGCCCGCCTGTCGGATGTCGACCGCTTCGCCAATTCGATGATCCTGCCGCGCATGGCCTCGCTGCCCGGCGTGGCCCAGGTTCTGGTCTTCGGCACGCAGAAATACGCCGTCCGCATCCGCGCCGACCTCGAACAGCTGGCGGCGCGCGGCCTGACGATGAACGACCTGCAGACGGCGCTGGCCGCGGCCAATTCCAACCGTCCGGTCGGCTCGGTCAACGAGGGCAGCCGTGCCGCGATCCTTGATGCGACGGGGCCGATCACCCGCGCCGCCGATTACGGCCCTGTCGTCATCGCCTGGCAGAACGGCGCGCCGGTGCGCGTCTCCGACGTCGCCACGCCGATCGACAGTGTCGAGAACGACCGGATCGCCGCCTGGCTGAACGGCAAGCGCGCCATCGTCCTCGCCGTGCAGCGCCAGCCTGACGCCAATACGGTGGATGTCGTCGACCGGGTGCGGGCGCTGCTGCCGCAGATCCAGCGGGACGCGCCGGCCGCCTACGAGATCTCGGTGCTGAACGACCGCTCCAAGTCGATCCGCGAGTCGGTCGCCGATGTCGAGTTCACCCTGGCGCTCGCCGCCATGCTCGTCATCCTGGTCATCTGGTTCTTCCTGAAGAGCTGGCGGGCGACGCTCATCCCGGCGCTGGCGCTGCCGATCTCCATCGTCGGCACCTTCGCGGTGATGCATGTGCTCGGCTATTCGATCGACAACATCTCGCTGCTGGCGCTGACGCTGGCCGTCGGCTTCGTCGTCGACGATGCCATCGTCATGCTCGAGAACATCATGCGCCACATCGAGGAGGGCATGGACCCCTTCCAGGCGGCGCTGGTGGGCTCGCGCGAGGTCGGCTTCACCATCATCTCGATGACGATCTCGCTCGTCGCCGTGTTCATCCCGGTGCTGTTCATGGGCGGCGTCGTCGGGCGCATGTTCGCGCAGTTCGGCGTCGTCATCTCCACCGCCATCCTGATCTCGGGCATCGTCTCGCTGACGCTGACGCCGATGCTCTGCTCGCGCATGCTCAAGCCGATCGACCACCACAAGCGGCCGATCTTCCCGCTGCGCTGGTTCGAGGCGGCCTTCTCCGCCATGACGCGCGGCTATGGCTGGTCGGTGCGCAAGGTGGTCAATGCGCCGGTGATCATGCTGGCCATCACCGTCGGCACCTTCGGCCTGACCTATGTCCTGTTCCGCGACATCCCCAAGGGCTTCTTCCCGATCGAGGACAATGGCCTGATCACGGCGGCGACCATCGGCCCGGACGATGCCTCCTTCGCAGCCATGGTGGCGCGCACCCAGGCGCTCGCCGCCGCCATCCGCACCGATCCCGACGTGGCGATGGTGATGGCCAATGCCGGCGGCGGCAATGCCGCCAACACCCAGAATGCCGGCCGGCTGTTCATCACGCTGCGCGACAAGCCGGAGCGCAAGGATTCGATTCAGGTCGTCATCGCCCGCCTGCGCCGGATCGCCGCCGAGGTGCCGGGCATCCAGATCTTCTTCGTGCCGGTGCAGTCGATCAATGTGGGGGCGGTGCAGAGCCGGTCGCAGTACCAGTACACGCTGACCGGGGCGGATCTCGACCAGTTGCGCCAATATGCGCCGCTGGTCGAGCAGCGCATGCGCAGCCTGCCGGGCATTCTCGACGTCAATTCGGACCTGCAGATGCGGGCGCGGTCGACGACGGTGGAGATCAACCGCGACGCGGCCTCGCGGCTCGGGGTGACCGCCGACCAGGTGCGCTCGACGCTCTATTCGGCCTTCGGCTCGCGGCAGGTCTCGACGATCTATGCCTCGGAGGACACCTATCAGGTGATCCTCGAGGCGGATCCGAAGTTCAACGACACCGCGAACATGCTGCGGCGGCTGACGGTGCGGGCGTCCACCGGCGTCATCGTGCCGCTTGATGCGGTGGCGAGCCTGCGTGAACAGCCGACCGCGCTCACCGTCGGCCACCTCGCCCAGCTTCCCGCGGTGACGATCTCCTTCAACCTGCCGCCGGGCGTTGCCCTGTCGCAGGCGGTGACGCTGATCGAGGGCGCGGCGCGCGAGGTCGGCCTGCCCGCCAGCATCGCCACCAGTTTCCAGGGCACCGCGCAGGTGTTCCAGCAGGCGGTGGCGAACCAGGCCTTCCTGCTCTTCGCGGCGGTGCTGGTCATCTACATCATCCTCGGCATCCTCTATGAGAGCTTCATCCACCCGCTGACCATCCTGTCGGGCCTGCCCTCGGCCGGCATCGGGGCGCTGCTGACGTTGCAGCTCACCGGCTTCGAGCTCTCGGTGATCGCCATGATCGGCCTCGTCATGCTGATCGGCATCGTCAAGAAGAACGCGATCATGATGGTCGACTTCGCCATCGAACGGCGCAACGAGGGCGCCAGCGCCAAGGAGGCCATCGTCGAGGCGGCTGTCCTGCGCTTCCGGCCGATCATGATGACGACGCTCTGCGCCATCCTCGGCGCTGTGCCGATCGCCATCGGCCATGGCGCCGGCGCCGAACTGCGCATGCCGCTCGGCGTCGCGGTGGTCGGCGGCCTGGCGGTGTCGCAGCTGCTGACGCTCTACATCACGCCGGTCGTCTATCTCATGTTCGACGGCCTGGCGGGCTGGATCTCGCGGCGCGGCAGCGCTGCCGATCCCGCCGCCAAGCCGGCCCCCGCGGGGGTCGCCCGGGGCCAGCCGGCGGAGTGATGCGCGGCGCGACATGGCAGGGTCGCGGGTCGGTGACCCGCGGCGCCGCGCCCGCGCATTGACAGCGCTCCCGCCGCGGTCCTACGCCTTGCGGCCATGTCGCGCATCGCCGTCATCGCCGACGACCACGGAATGTACCGGATGGGTCTCGCCTTCACGCTGAAGGACAGGCTCGGCTTCGACGATGTCGAGGAGGCCGCGTCCCTGGACGAGGCGCTGGCCAGGCTCGGCGAGACCGAAGGCATTGCCCTCGCCCTGTTCGACCTGTCGATGCCGGGCATGCAGGGTGCCGCCTCGCTCGCCGCCGTGCGCGAATGCTATCCGGCCCTGCGCGTCGCCGTCGTCAGCGGTTCCGACAACCGCGCCGATGTGCTGGCGGCGCTGGCCGCCGGCGTCAACGGCTTCGTTCCCAAGGGCCTCAAGGACGACGATCTGGTGGCGGCGCTGCGGTCGATCATGGACGGCGCGATCTACGTGCCGGCGAGCCTCGCCTATGGGGCCGGCTTCGCCGGCGAGAGCGCGCCCTCCGCCGGCATCGACCTGGCGCGCCTGACACCGCGCCAGCGCGACGTGCTGGGTCTGCTGGTCGAAGGCCGGTCGAACAAGGAGATCGCCCGGGCCCTCGATCTCGGCCACGGCACGGTGAAGATCCACCTCGCCGCGGTGTTCCGCCATCTCGGCGTGTCGAACCGGGCCGCCGCGGCGGCCGTCGCCGCGCCGCTGCTGGCGCGGGGCTGATCCTCCGCCCCTCAGTCGACCAGCCTGGCCAGTGCGGCGCGCAGCACGGGCAGGGCCACCGGCTTGGTCAGCCACGGCGTGCCGCTCGCCTGCAGCCGCGCCAGGGTCTGCGGATCGGTGGCTCCGGTAACGATGAGCGCCGGGCAGGCGAAGTCCTGCTGGCGGCGCCAGTCGGCGATGAGGTCGAGCCCGTCGACGCCGCGCTCGAGTTGCAGGTCGATCACTGCGAGATCGACCGGCCGGTCGCCGGCGAGTGCAGCGGTCGCTTCGGCGCTGCTGCAGGTGGCGGTGACGGTGGCGCCGTCGTCGCGCAGGGTCTGGGCGAGGGCGTCGACGATCATCGGCTCGTCGTCAAGGATGAGGATATGGCGGCCGGCCAGCGCCAGGTCGGGCTGGACGGCCGGGGCCTTCAGCCGCGGCAGGACGGCGGCGGCCAGCGGCAGCTCCACCCTGAACACGGTGCCGTGGCCGCGCCGGCTCGCCAGGCTGACGCGGTGGCCGAGCAGGCGGCACAGGCGCCGGACGATGGACAGGCCGAGCCCGAGGCCGTCATTCTGGCCGTGGGCGGCGATCCGGGTCCGCTCGAATTCCTCGAAGACGCGCTCGCGGTCCTCTTCGGCGACGCCGGGCCCGGTGTCGTGGATCTCCAGCACGGCGTGGTTGCCGCGCCGCCGCACGCCCACCAGCACCTTGCCCGCTGCAGTGAATTTCAGGGCGTTGCCGACCAGGTTGCGCAGGACCGTCTCGATCAGCACCGGGTCGGAGGTGACGGGCAGCGCCGAGGAGACGAGGCGGAATTCGAGGCCGCGGGCGGCGGCCTGGGCGCGGAAGCCGGCGGCGACCCGTTCCAGAAGGTCACCGATGACGAAGGTGCGCGGTGCGGCGACGACGATGCCGGCATCAAGGCGTGAGACGTCGAGCAGGGCGTTGAACATGTCCTGGAGCGAGCCGAGCGTCGTCTCCATATTGGCGACGAGGCGGCGCGGCTCGTCGCCCTGGACCCGGCGTGACAGGGCATTGGCGAAGAGCGAGAGAGCGTGCAGCGGCTGGCGCAGGTCATGGCTGGCGGCGGCGAGGAAGCGCGACTTGGCGGCGGTGGCCGCCACTGCCGCGTCACGGGCGGCGGAGAGGGCGTGATTGGCCATTTCCAGCTCCCCGGTGCGGACGGCGACCCGGTGCTCAAGCGTGTTGGCGAGGTGTTTCAACGCCTCCTCGTTGTCGGCGAGGCGATCGATCATGCCCTGCAGCGAGGCGGCAAGGGAGACGATCTCCTGTGACGAGCTCTTCGGCACCTCGATCGTGACGCCGTCCAGCGCTTCGGCGAGGCCGACGCGGTCGGCGCGGGCGGCAATGGCCTGCAGCGGGCTGGCGATGCGACCGGCCACCCACCAGCCTGCGGCGAGCACCATCAGGCCGACAATGCCGCCGGCGGCGATGATCTGCCGGCGCAATTCCTGTACCGGCGCGAAGGCGACGGCGGCGCTGGAGGTGACGACGATCTGCCATCCCAGACCCTCGATGCCGCGGCCGCCGGAGGCGCGGCTGGTGCCGATCACCATGGAGCGCCCGTCGGGCAGGGTGTCGATGGCGAAGCCGTCCGAGCGCTGGGCGACCCGGCGGGCCAGGGCGGCGCCGAGATGGTTCTGGTCGCCGATGACGGTGCGTCCCTCGCCATCCAGCACGATGACCTCGAGGTCCGACTGCCGGCCCTGGGACCGGTCGATGAGCGAGCGGCGCAGGTGGCCGAGCCAGTCCCAGCTCACCAGCATGCCGAGGACCCCGACCGGGCTGCCGGAGGCATCGCGGACATTGACGCCGATCTCGACGACCCTTTCGCCCGGCGTGGTCTGGATCGTCGGGCGTTCGGGCTCGCCCGGGGCGAGGGCGGGCCGGGCGCGGGCCGCGGCGAACCAGCGCCGGCCGGTGACGTCGCCGGATTCGCCGATGCCGCCGGAGCCGACGGTGACGCGGCCGTCGAGGTCGGCGAGGCCAACCCAGACGATCTCCTCGACGTTGGACTTGACCCGGTCGAGAATGACGCGCTTGCCCTGGTAGGGGCTCGCCGGATTGGTGAAGGCCGGCAGGGTCGAGAGGGTCCGGGTCGAGCGCCAGCGCTCGTAGACATCGCTCTCCAGCGCCTCGCGCATGAAGGCGGCGAGATCGCCGAGGGAGCGCCCGATGGAGCGCTGCGCCTCGCCGGTGGCGGTCCAGACGACCACGGCGGTGACCGACAGGATGAGGGCCGCGGTCAGGACCGCCAGCGTACCAGTGAGGATGCCGCGCAGGCCCGGCCGGGTCAGGGACGTCGCATCGATTGCCATGGCCGCACTGTCGGCCCTTCGCCGAAGGGCGGCAAGGGGCACGGCCCGCCCTTTGCGGCAGGGCGGGCCGGTCGGTGGGCGCCTTCAGGGGCCCTCAGAACCGGACGGTGGTGAAGAAGCGCAGGCCGCGGCCCGGCATCAGCACCTCGTCCTTCTTGAAGGAGACGTGGTTGCGGATGTCGGCATTGAGCAGGTTGGTGCCGACAAGGCCGAAGGTCAGGCTCTCGGCGCCTGATCCCGGCTTCAGCGCCATGCGGTAGCTGAGCTCGGCATTGAGCAGGTTGTAGCCGGGCGTCGGCGTCTCCTCCGCGGCGTTCTGGTTCTGGGCGAAGGCGTGCAGCAGGGTGACGCGGGCGAACCAGTTGGCGTCGCGCCAGAACAGGCCGCCGCCGAGGCGATGGGGCGGGATGCGCGGCACGTTGGCGCCACCGGCGAAGGTGGCGCGGACGAAGTCGTAGCGGCCCTCGATGCCGAAGGTGCCGCCGGCGATCTCGCCGAGGTCGACCTGGCCGCGCAGCTCGGTGCCGTAGAAGGTGGCGTCCTGCTGGGAGAAGGTGAGCTGGCGCAGTTCGGTACCGCCGCCCGAGCCGCAGGTGGCGAAATCGTCGTCGCAGGTGAGCCCGGTCAGGCGCTTATAGATGAAGCCGGAATAGCGCGTGTAGAAGGCGGTCGCATCGACCCGCCAGGCGCCCTGGGCCCGCCTCAGGCCGAGTTCTATGGTCTGGGCGCGCTCCTTGGAGAGGTTGGGATCGCCGATCTCGAAAGTGCCCGAAGCCTCGTGCGGGCCCTTGGAATAGAGCTCCTGGGCGCGCGGCGCGCGTTCCACATATTGACCGGTGAGGCTCGCCACCCAGCCGCCGGGCAGGTTCTGCAGCAGGCCGAGGCTGGCGCTCATCGGCGCGAAATTGCGCACCGCGGCCAATTCCGCCGGGGCGCCGCCGGCCGGGTCGAGGCCGGCGGGGAAGAGCGAGGCGGTGCCGCCGACGCGCGCCTGTTCGATGCGGGCGGCAGCCTGCAGGCGCGTCGTTGGCGACAGGGCGAGTTCGTTGAAGAGGAAGGCGGCGGCGGTGCGGGTATGGGTCGGCGCGAGGAGCCCGCCGGCCTCGCCGGAGGTGCCGAGGTTCTGGGCGCCGAACTGCACGCCGAACGTGGTGTTGAGGGTGCCGAAGCCGGTCTCGAACGGTCGGAACGCCGTCTCGACGCGTCCCTCCAGCTCCTCGTTGCGGAAGGTGGAAGCGGTGGCGAAGGCGCCCATGTCGAGCGCCTGCTCGTTGTGGCGGTAGAGCGAGCCGCCGAGCCAGAAGCGGACATTGTCGACGATCGCACCGTCGAAGCGGATCTCGCCCTTGGAGGTCAGGCGCGTCTGCACCATGTCGATGCGGACGCGGTCGGCGGCCGAGCCGGCGCCGGGAATGCCGTAGAGCGAGCGGAACTGCGCGATGGCGGCGCCGATATAGCCCTGGTCGAAGACATAGGAGGCACCGAAGGAGCCGCCGAAGGTGCGGGCGAAGGAATTGTCCTGCCGGCCCTGCGGGGTGGCGTAGTCGCCGGCATTGCGGCCGAAGATATCGGCGGAGAAGGCCCATGGGCCGGAGGAGCCGCGCACCCGGGCGGCGCCGTCGATGCCGCGGTCGACCGAGGACAGGCCGCCGGTCATCATGCCGCTGACGCCGGGCGGGCCGAGGCGGGTGGGGATGCGCTCGTTGGTGACATTGACCACGCCGCCGATGGCCTGCGAGCCGAAGCGCAGCGCCGCCGGGCCGCGGATGACCTCGATGCGCTCGGCGGCGAGCGGATCGATGGGCACGGCATGGTCCTCGGAGAGGTCGGAGACGTCCTGGGCGCCGATGCCGTTCTCCTGGATGCGGATGCGCGCATTGTCGAGGCCGCGGATGATCGGCCGGCTGGCGCCGCCCGGCGCGAAGCTCGACCCGGTCACGCCGGGCACAGTGTTGAGCTGGTCGCCGAGCGTGCCGCCGCCGTTGCGGCGGATTTCACTCTCGGGGATGACGGTGACCGGCACGAAGGCGCGGTCGATGATGCGCAGCTGGCCGTCGGTGAGGCCAAGGTCGCGGCTGGCGCCATCAGGGTTGCGCGGCGCCTCGATGAGGATCTCCGGCAGGGCCGTCTGGGCGGAAGCGGGGGAGGCGGCGAGGGCGAGGATGACGAGGCTTGCCGGGGAAAGGGCGTGGCGGTCAGGGCGCATGGCAACTCCGGCATGAATGCAATGTTACAACATTACTTATTCTGCCGTGAAATGTGGCCTGTCAACCCGTAACGGTGGGGCAGGCGGCGGAAGGGATCGGCGCTGTTGCTTTTCAGTGCTGAAACGCCGGCAGCGGCACGGGCCCTCCAGCTGAAATGGCGGCGCGGCACAAGGCGCCGACATGGCGGCGAGGCCGCCGCCCGCAACCCGGAGCTTCGACCATGACCGCCCTCACGCTGCGCCTTGCCAACCGCCGCCGGATGCTGGCCGGCCTCGCCGCCGGCGCCACCCTGGCCGGGGTCGCGGCTGTCGGCGCCCTGGCGCAGACGGGCCCCGAGGTCGCAGTCACCCTGTTCAACGTCGTCGGCCCGCGCGACACGGTGGTGGTCGGGCTCACTGCGGCGGAGATGGCGGGGCTCGGCACCGGCCAACCGGTCGAGGCGCTCGCCCGCAAGATCGCGGCGGAGGGCCAGATGACGGTCTGGCACTATGGCGTACGCCGTGGCGATGGCGGTGCGCTGGTGATGGCACCAACCGTCAAGGTGGCGCTGATGGCCGCCGGCATCGTGCGGATCGAGCCCTACCGCCCGGCCCATCCGGTGCTGGCGCCGCGCGGATGAAGCCTATCTGTCGGCGACCTGGAACCCCTGCCAGTAGGGGTCGCGGTGGTCGACGAAGATCGTGTTGATGCCGGTGACGCGGGCCCAGCCCTCGATGGAGGGGATGATGGCGTCAAGGCCGCCGACCGTCGTGCGCCCCTCGATGCGGCCGGTGAAGGTCGAGCCGATGATCGATTCGTGGACGAAGGCCTCGCCCTCGCTCAGCCGGCCGGTGGCGGCGAGCTGGGCCATGCGGGCCGATGTGCCGGTGCCGCAGGGCGAACGGTCGATGGCCTTGTCGCCATAGAAGACGGCGTTGCGGGCGGTGCCCCCATGCTTCGGCGTACCGGTCCACAGGACATGGGTCAGGCGGTCCAGCGCCGGGTTCTCCGGATGGACGATGGCGTGGCGGGCGTTGAAGGCCTTGCGGAGCAGGGCCGAGAAGCGGATCACCTCGGACGGCTGCAGGTCGTCGAGGTCGCCATAGCCGGGCTGCGGCTCGACGATGGCGTAGAAATTGCCGCCATAGGCGACGTCGACGGTGAGCGGGCCGAGGCCCTCCACCTCCACCGCGTAGCCGCGCCCGAGCAGGAACGAGGGCACGTTGGTGAGGCGGACGCTTTCGACATGCGGGCCGTTCTGGACGTAGCGCGCCTCGACGCGGCCGGCCGGCGTGTCGAGCATCAGGACGCCCGGCGTCTGCGGCGTCACCAGGCCATGCTCGATGATGGTCGTCACCGTGCCGATGGTGCCGTGGCCGCACATCGGCAGGCAGCCGGAGGTCTCGATGAACAGGATGCCGACGTCGCAATCGGCGCGCGTTGGCGGATAGAGGATGGAGCCCGACATCATGTCGTGGCCGCGCGGCTCGAACATCAGGCTGGTGCGGATCCAGTCGTGGCGGGCGAGGAAATCCTGGCGCCGGTCGAACATGGTGGCGCCGGCGAGTTGCGGGATCGCGCCGCCGGTGACGACGCGGACGGGATTGCCGCAGGTGTGGCCGTCGATGCAGGTGAAGGTGAAGCGGGACATGGCGCGGTTCCGGAAGGCGTGAACCCTGCCGGTATGCGGCGCGGCGCGCTACGGCGCAATGGCCGTCAGGACAGGGCGGTTGGCCGCTGCGCCTCGAGGGCAGGGGATATGCCCGCCAGCGGTGCGAGGGGCGGCGCGAGGGTCGCGGCGTCGGCCGCCATGACGACCCTGCAGGCGCCGCGGTCCTTGGCGACATAGAGGGCGGCATCGGCGGCGGCGAGGAGGCTGCGCGCATCGGCGCCATGGGCGGGCGCCAGGGCGATGCCGACGCTGACGCCGATGGCACAGGCCTGTCCGCCGACGTCATAGGTGCGGGTGATGGTCTCGGCCAGATGGCGGCCGAAAGCCAGGGCTCCGTCGCGGTCGAGGCCGTCGGCGAGGACGACGAATTCGTCGCCGCCGAGCCTTGCGGCGACGTCGCCGGAGCGCACGGCCATGGTCAGTTTCCCCGCGATGAGCTGCAGCAGCCCATCCCCGGTCGCATGACCGAACCGGTCGTTGACCGATTTGAAGCCGTCGAGGTCGAGAAAGAAGAGCGCCAGGCCGGCGGGCTGGTCGTCTGCGAGGCGATCGCCGAGCAGTCTGACGAGATGGGCCCGGTTGGACAGGCCGGTGAGATCGTCATGGGAGGCGCGGTGGCGGTTCTCCTGTTCGGCCACCATGGCCGAGACGACCATGGCGTTCATCTGGAAAGCCGCCGCACTCATGCTGAACAGGAACAGCGGGACCAGAAGCGTCACGCCGATGAGGGCCGGCTCGCCGACCAGGAGCGTCGCGACCGGGATCGGTGCCATCGACAGGACCATCATGGCCGCGGCCAGCCGCGGCGCCGCGAAATTGCGGAAACAGATGCCGCCGACCATGGCGGCGGCCGGAATGCAGGCGGCCATGGCGATGACCCAGTCACCCGAGAGGATGGCGAGGCAACAGCCGAGGCCGAGATTGGCGCTCCAGGCCAGCGCCATGAGGATGTGCAGGTCGGTATGGGTCCTGGCGCCCCGCCGCGCAGCCCGGCGGCCATGGACCAGCGCGGCCAGCCGCACGACGCTGATGACGGCCTCCGCCACCAGCCAGACGATGAACACCAGGCTCGGCTTGAAGATGACGACGCTGACCGGGCCGACCATGGTCGCGACGAGGCCGCCGTAGAAGACCGGCAGGTTGCCGAAGAGTTCGGCGATCAGACGCTGGCGGATGGTGTCGGGGGTACCTGCAGGTGGCTCGGCGAGCCAGCGGGTCAGGCGCCAGGTTGGAGCGGAATAGATGGCCTTGCCGGTCTGCATTCGCGCTGCTCCGCCTGGTTCGCGACGACTGATGCCGCGGGCGCCTCAACGTCAGGTAAATGACGTAACGTCAGTCGTGAGACGGTCCGGTCGGGGCCTGCCGCCCGCGATGATCGCCGGTGACCGGGATCAGCTATCCGGCGGCGGCGAACCGGTGATCGCGCGGGTCGGATTCGGCCTGGCGCCTGGCCTCCCAGAGCGCCCGGGTGTCGCCGTCGACCTCGCTGGCGAGGGCGACCTGGGCCTTGCCGCGGGACTTGGCGACATAGAGAGCGGAGTCGGCGCGTGTCATCAGCATGTTCCAGTCGCGGCCGTCGTGGGGCGCGATGGCGATGCCGATGCTGACGCCGATGCGGAGGGTCTGGCCGCCGGACAGCAGATAGGGGGCCGAAATCGCGGCGAGAGCCGCCTGCCCGAGAGCCAGCGCCTCGGCTTCGGCGCCGATCGCGGTGAGGATGACGAATTCGTCGCCGCCGAGCCGCCCGGCCGTATCGCCCGATGCCAGGAGGACCCGCATGCGCTCGGCCACCATTGCCAGGATGCGGTCGCCGACGAGGTGGCCATGGGTGTCGTTGATGGCCTTGAAGCCATCGAGGTCGAGATAGAGGAGCGCGAAGGGCGCGTCCTCGAATTCGCGTGCGGCCAGATGCGTCTCGAAGGCGCGGGTCAGCCCGTTGCGGTTGGCAAGGCCAGTCAGGGCGTCGACCCGGGTGCGCTGGAGGTTCTCGCGCTCGGCCATCATGGTGGCGACCAGCATGCGGTGGAGCTGGAAGGCGGCCATGCTCATGGCGAGGAGGAGAGCCGGCGCCTGGACCGCCGAGATCAGCAGGATGGTGTTGCCCGACATCAGCGCGCCGGCCGTGGCGGGCAGCAGCGCTCCGCCGATGACCGCGGTGGCGAGGCGGGGCGTGCCGACATAGCGAAAGCACATGCCGCCGATCATCCCGGCGGCGGAGATGCAGACGACGATGGCGGTGGGCCAATCGCCGGTGAGAAGGGCGAGACAGGCACCGAGACCGGTGGTGAAGCCCCAGGCCACGGCAAGGAGGATGGTCAGGTCGGTGAAGGTCCGGCCGCCGCGCCGCACCGCGCGCAGGGCGTGGATCATCACGGCGAGCCGGCCGAGGGAGATGGCGATCTCCAGGCAGCACCAGGCGATGAGCAGCGGCGAGGGGTGCCAGATCGCCACGAGGATGGCGATGGCCGTCGTGTTGACGATGCCGCCAAGGAAGATGGGCAGGGTGCCGAAGAGCTGGGCGATCAGGGCGGCGCGGACGTCGTCCGGCACGCGCTGACTGGTCGTCGCCAGCCAGCGCGTCAGCCTCCATCGCGGAGCACTGAACCCGTGCGTCTCGTTACCCATGCCTGCCTCGGATAGAGGCCCAGGAAGGCATGATGCAACCCAAGAATGCGTTAACGGAATATCACACGTGCATTCCGTAATTTTACGCAATCGCGGGTCAGGCGGCAGCCTTCAGGCCGACATCCGGCAGCTTCGGCTGGTTGGCGAGGGCCTTGGCCATCATCGCCTCGACCTCCGCCTTCTCGTGCGGCAAAAGGGCGAGGCGCGGCGGCCGGGTCAGCGCGGTGCCACGGCCCATGATGTTCTCGCAGAGCTTGATGCACTGCACGAGATCGGGACGGGCGTCGAGGTGGAGCAGCGGCATGAACCACTCGTAGAGCGGCATGGCCTCGGCATAGCGGCCGGCCCGGGCCAGGCGGAACAGGGTCTCACCCTCGCGCGGGAAGGCGTTGGACATGCCGGAGACCCAGCCGACGGCGCCCATGGCGACACTCTCGACGATGACGTCGTCGAGGCCGGCGAAGAGCACGAAGCGGTCACCGACCATGTTGCGGGTATCGATGAATCGGCGGGTGTCGCCCGATGAATCCTTGAAGCAGACGACAGTGTCGACATCGGCGAGCGAGACGAGAATGTCCGGCGTGACGTCGTTCTTGTAGATGGGCGGGTTGTTGTAGAGCATCACCGGCAGGTCGGTGGCCGAGGCGACCGTGCGGAAATGCTGCGCGGTCTCGTGCGGCTTCGAGGAATAGACCAGGGCCGGCATGACCATGATGCCGTCAATGCCGATGCGATCGGCTTCCTTGGCGGTCTCGACGGCGAAGGCGGTGGTGAATTCGGCGATGCCGCAGAGCACCGGCACGCGGCCGGCGGCGACGGATTTCGCCGCCTCCATGACGGCAATCTTCTCATGGCGGGCCAGCGAGGTGTTCTCCCCCACCGAGCCGCAGACGATGAGGCCGGATACGCCGTCGCGGATCAGGTTGTCCATCACCTTGGCGGTGGCGTCGATGTCGAGCGAGAGATCGTCGTGGAACTGGGTGGTGACGGCCGGGAAGACGCCTTCCCAGGAAATGCGGGGTGCCATGGGGTTTTCTCCGATGAAATGGTCGTTGCGCGGCTGCTGAGGGGCGCCGCTGGCTTGGATAGAGGTTGAAGGACCGGGCCCGGTATCGTCATGCCCGGGACAGACCCGGGCATGACGACGGCGGCGGCGATCTCAGAGCGAGGCGCCGGCCTGGCGCAGTTCGGCGAGGATCGGCGCCTTGGGAAGCCAGATCTTGTCGAATTCGGCGACGACCGCCGCTGCCTCGCGCGGATCGGCGTTGCGGAAGGGGATCCCGGTCGCCTTGAACTGCTCGACCAGCTTCGGTTCGTTGCCGGCGAGCTCGTCGATCTGGATGTCGAGGGCTCCCTTGACGGTCTTGGTGATGAGCTCGCGGTCTGCAGCGGAGATCGTCTGCCAGACGCGGCCCGAGACGAGGGCGATGACCGGCATGAAGACGGCATTCATCTGCAGGATCGACTTGGAGGGCCTGTCGAAGCGCTGGTTCCAGGAGAATTCGAGGTCCGCCTCGAGGCCGTCGACCTGGCCGTTGGTCATGGCGTCGAAGACCTGCGGCGTCGGGATCGGCGTCGGCGCGGCGCCGAGCAGCTGGTAGAAGTCGCGATAGACCGGGGTCGGGTTGATGCGCAGCTTCATGCCGCGGATGTCGGCGACCTTCGAGATGTCGCGCGCGGCGAAGATGGCCCGCATGCCGGTGATTCCCCAGGCGAGGCCGATCGTGCCGGTCTCGCGCGGCAGCACGTCGAACAGCTTGGCTGCCACCGGATGGCGCACCAGCTTGGCAATCTTCGGCGTGGAATCGACCACATAGGGCGCGGTGATGGCGGCGATGGTGGGGACGCGCGAGCCGAGCTCGGCGGCCATGATCCAGCCCATGTCGAGGGCGCCCGACTGCATCTGCTGCAGCATGGCGGCCTCGTTGCCGAGCTGGCCGGAATGGAAGACGGTCAGAGTCAGGCGGCCGTTGGTCGCGGCCTTCAGGTCCTCGCCGACCTTGAGGGCGGCGCGGTTCCAGGGATGGCCGGCAGGGGTGAGGATGCCGAGGCGGAACTCTTTCGCCTGGGCGAGGGCGAGCGAGGGGGCGGCGAGCGGCAGGCTGGCGCCGGCGGCGATGAGATGGCGGCGGGAGAGGGACATGGTCATGCTCCTTTGGGGTTCGAGGACGGCATTCACTTGAGGAGGGCGAGGGACAGGAAGGGGTAGATCGACAGCAGCACCAGCAGGACGCAGGCGATACCGAAGAAGGGAAGGGTGACGAGGAACATCTTGCCCGGCTTGGCGCCGGTGACCGCGGCGGCGACGAAGAAGCACAGGCCGACCGGCGGCGAGAGCAGGCCGAGGACGAGGTTGATGACCACGACGACGCCGAAATGGCGGGGATCGATGCCATAGATCTCGGTGGCGATGGGCAGCAGGATCGGCACCGTCATGATCAGGCCGGGAATGCCGTCGATCACCGTGCCGATGACCAGCAGGATGACATTGGTCAGCAGCATGAAGGTGATCGGGTCCTTGGCGACCGTCTGGATCCAGGCGGCGGTCTCCTGCGGCACCTTCCCGTAGATGAGGATCCACGAGAAGACGGCGGCGGCGGCGACCAGGAACAGCACGACGGCGGAGTAGACGCCGGCGCGGAGCATCATCTCCGGCAGGCGGGAGAAGGCGAACTGCCGCGTCCAGAAGCGGCCGACCAGCGCCGCGGCGACGGCGCCGATGGCTGCCGCCTCGGTAGCGTTGGCGAGGCCGCCGAGGATCGAGCCGACGATGATGATGGGGATCGACAGGGTCGGGAGCGCGGCGAGGATCGTGCCGAGGCGCTGGCGGGCCGACTGCTTCTCCGCCCGGGGATAGTTGTAGACATAGCCCATCAGGGCGATGACGGCGAAGAACAGCGCCGTCAGGATCAGGCCGGGCAGGATGCCGGCGATGAGCATGTCCGAGACCGAGACCTGCGCCAGCACCGAATAGACGACGAACATCACCGAGGGCGGGATGATCGGGCCGAGCATGCCGCCATAGGCGGTGAGGCCGGCGGCGAAGGTCTTGTCATAGCCCTGCTTCTCCATTTCCGGGACCATGATCTGCGACATGATCGCCACCTGGGCCGTGGCCGAGCCCAGGATGGAGGCGACGAACATGTTGGCGAGCACGTTCACATAGGCGAGGCCGCCGCGCACCGAACCGATGAAAGCCATGGCGAGATCGACGATGCGCCGGGTGATGCCGCCGCCGTTCATGATCTCGCCGATGAGGATGAAGAGCGGGATGGCGATGAGGCCATAGCTGTCGACGCCGCCGAACATCTGCAGCGGATAGCTCTGGAAGAGGAGCGGATTGCCGGAGACGAGGATGAAGACGATGCCGGCAATGCACAGGCACAGGCCGATCGGCACGCCGACCAGCATGATGACGAAAAAGGCGGCCGAGGTGATCATCAGTTCACCCCGTCGATGTCGGACAGGACGAAGCCCCGGATCGGCGCCGGCGGCACGAGGCCGACATCCTCGACCAGATTGGCGAGGCCGTGGACGGTCATCGACACCGCGAAGATCGGCAGGATCATGTAGATCACCCAGGTCGGCCAGTTCAGCGTCTGGGTGCGCTCGGTGTAGAGGAAATTGAACGTCTCTCCGGCGAAGGCGCGGGCA
The DNA here is from genome assembly GCF_022843985.1 of Phreatobacter sp. GTDB lineage: Bacteria > Pseudomonadota > Alphaproteobacteria > Rhizobiales > Phreatobacteraceae > Phreatobacter. The sequence goes on from NZ_JALHMP010000036.1 coordinate 30,838, forward strand.
TCGAAACCGGCCGCGGCGATGCCGAGCGGGTCCATCCACAGCCAGCACATGGCGGCAAGCGACAGGCCGAAGGTCACGACCATCCCGGTGGCGATGATCTTGGCCAGCCGGCGCCAGCGTTCCGACAGGCGCTCGGTCAGCATCGAGACGGCGAAGTCGAGCCGCAGGCGCGTCATGGCCGAGGCGCCGATGAAGGTCAGCCAGACGACCGAATAGACCGAGGATTCGTCGACCCAGTAGATCGGGATGCCGCTGTAGCGGGTGACGACGTTGAGAAGGATGAGCCCGGCCAGCAGGGCCATGAAGCCCATGATGGCCAGCCGCTCGATCGCGAGCAGGCCGGCCGACAGGGACTGCAGGGCCCGGGCCGGCGCAAAGGCCTGCGCGGAGGAACTGGCCTGGGTCGTCATCGGTGGCACCCCGATGTGCTTTTGCTCTGGAACTCTGTTAGCGTAGATTTTATACAATCGAGGAGTCAATGGCTTTCCACAGAGTTTTCGCACAGACCGTCGCTCACTGGCCTGGATCCCATCCCCGTGGCGACGGATGGGCAAAGGCGGGTTTTCGTGGTCGGATGGTGAGGTTCGCAGCATTGTCGGGAATCGGATGACCGCGCCGCTCAAGCACCGCACCCTGTCTGCCGCCATCGTCGACCGCCTGCGTCAGGCGATCCTCGCCGGCACCTATCCCGCCGGCTCACAGCTGCGTCAGGACGCGATGGCCGAGACCTATGGCGTCAGCCGCATTCCCGTCCGCGAGGCGCTGTTCCAGCTTGAGGCGGAAGGCTTCGTGCGCATCGTCCCGCACAAGGGCGCGATCGTCTCCGAACTGTCGCTTGACGAGATCAACGATGTCTTCGACCTGCGCTGCCTGCTGGAGCCGCGCCTGCTGTCACAGTCGGCGCCGCGGTTCTCCGCGTCCGATTTTGCCGCGCTCGATGCCATTCAGGCGCGGTTCGAGACGGCGATCGCGGCAGGGGATGTCGGCCAGTGGGGCGTCATCAACGCCGAGTTCCATATGGCCCTCTACACCAAGGCGCGGCAGCCACGCACCCAGTCGATCGTCGCCGCGCTGCTGCAGACGAGCGACCGCTACACCCGCCTGCAACTGTCCAACACGGCGGCCATGGGAATCGCCGAGCAGGAACATGCCGAACTCATCCGGCAATGCCGGGCCGGGCGGTTCACTGAAGCCGCCGCCTTCCTGGTCGGCCATATCGAGGCGGTGCGCGCCGACCTCCTGCGGGTCGTGGCCCGCTCGGGCGCGGCAGGCGGCGCGACGAATTCCCGGTCGGTGGCTCTGGAATAGCTGCCAAGCGTCAACCATATGTCATGATGTGGTGGTTTGACGTTGACGTTCGGTGAAGCTTTCTGTACCCGGATGCAGTCGCGACGAGGCCTTCGGCATTCCGGGGTGCGCCTCCCGCCTGCGACGTTCCCGAACCGCCCCTGAACGAACCAAGGATCACTACCCTTTGTCCATCCATACCCAGAACGGCCTGTCCGAACGCCTTGAGACTGCCCAGAAGGCTAAGCAGGCATTGTTGGAGAAGTTCCGTTCGCGACCGGGTCCGGATGATCCGGACTTCCAGAAGCGCCAGGCCGAGCGGCGCGCCATCGCCGAGGCCCGGGCCAAGCGGGAAGCGGCCAAGGAAGCCATTCGTCGCGCCGAGGCCGAGCGTTTCGCCGCCGAAGAGGCGGCCCGCAAGGAAGCCGAGCGGATCGCCGCCGAAGAGGCGGAACTGAAGCGTCTCGAAGAAGAAGAGGCCCGCGCCAAGGCGCGTCCGAAGCAGATCTACCGCGAAATCGCCGCCTATGCCGAAGCCCGCGCCAAAGCGGCCGCGCGCGGCGGCCGCCGCTGAGCCGCGGATTTCCGTCCTGACGAGCCGAGGGCCGCCCGCGAGGCGGCCCTTTGTCGTCCGGGGGTCCGTTTCCGGCTGACCGGCCTGCGGCGAATCCCGGAGCGGCGACCATTTGCCCTCTGGAACTCGTCGCCGTCCTGCCCGTTGTTGTCTCCGCGTCCGGCAGCGGCGCGTCATCCCGGGGGCATCTCATCATGGCCGAGAGAGACCTGTTCGGCTTTGGCGGGACACCGTCGGTCGCCGTGCTGGCGAACAAGCGGTCGGGCCTCGGCGGCCGCGGCGGGCAGGCCGTCGACACGGTCGTCGCGGCGATCTCCGCCCATGGCGTCTATCCCCGCATGTTCATGGCCGGCTCCGGTCACCTGGCGGAGGCCGTGGCGGCCTGCAAGGCGCATGATCCCGACATCGTGGTGGTGCTCGGCGGCGACGGGACGATCCTCGCCGCCGCGGAAGCCTTCATGGGCACCCATACGGCCCTCGCCATCATTCCGCAGGGCACGGTCAACCAGCTCGCCCGGGACCTGCTGATCCCCCTCGACACGACCCTCGCGATCGCAGCACTGGCGACCGGCACGCAACGCGCCATCGATGTCGGCACCGTCAACGACCGGGCCTTCCTGTGCACCAGCGTCATCGGCCCGCTGGCCAAGCTGCAGCGCTACCGCGAGGAGGCGCGGGGGCGGCTGCTGGCGACGTTCCTGTCGTTCCTGCGGACAGGCCTGAAGGCGATGACGCTGCGGCCGGCCACGCTGGCGATCCACGACGACCGCAGTGCCTGGACCGAGGAGACGCGCGGTGTCATCGTGTCGGTCAATCCGCTGGCCGAGATCGTCTCGCGCGTGCCCTTCCGCGAGCGGCTGGATTCGGGACTCCTGGCGGTCTATGCCGCACGCGAGCGGGGCTATCTGACGCTGTTCAAGCTGGCCGCCGCGATCTTTGCCGGGCGGGCGCGGATCGATCCCGACATCGCCTTCCGCGAGACACCGGTGCTGACCATCGACGCCCGCCGCGAATGGCTGACCATCCTCAACGACGGCGAGATCCGGCGGCTCCGGACACCGCTGCATTTTGCCGTCAGGCCGGGCGCGCTCAGGGTCGTCGTGCCGCAACCTCCGGGCCCGGCGTCGTGATGCTCCCGTCATGACGGTCATCGCCCATGTTTCCGACATCCATTTCGGCCGCGAGGTGCCCGAGATTGTCACTGCGCTGCTCGCCGACCTGGCGGCTGCCGCTCCCGACCTCGTGGTGATCAGCGGCGACCTCACCCAGTTCGGCAGCCATGGCGAATTCGCCGCCGCGCGCGCCTTCCTCGACCGCATTCCGGCGCCCTGTCTCGTCGTGCCGGGCAATCACGACATCCCGGCCTTTCCGGTCTGGGAGATGCTGTTCCACCCCTACCGGCGCTGGCGGCGCTACATCACCCCGGGTCTGGCGCCGGAATGGTCCAACGCCGCGGTGCTGGTCAAGGGCGTCAACAGCGCCCGGCCCTACGGCCCCTATCTCAACTGGTCGCGCGGGCGGATCGCGCCGGCCCAGATCGCCGCCGTGGCAAGCGCCGAACGGGACCCGCGCATCCTCGTCGTCACCGCCCACCATCCCGTCGCCTATGGCGACGATACCGGGCGCGCCTATGATCTGGTGACGCGCGGCGACGCCCTGCTGGCCACCCTGGCGGCGCGCCCGCGCAGCCTGATCCTGCTCGGCCATCGACACCGCAGCCATGCGAGCCTGTGGAACCCCGCGACCGGCGAGCGGCCGGCAGTGCCCGGCGCGGCCATGGCCCGCGACGACGTGCTCATCGTCCATGCGGGCACGGCGACCTCCGACCGGCTGCGCGGCCAGGTCAACAGCTGGAACCTCATCACCCTCGCCGAGGCGGGGGTCGGCATCGCGATGCGCCAGTACGGGGCCGGCGGCTGGGCCAGCGCCGCGCGCCTGGACCTGGGCTGGCCCGGCGGCTGAGCCCCGCCCCCTCAGCGCACCAGGATGTTGCCGTCCACTGTCCTGATGTCGCGCAGGCCGCAGAGCGCCATGGTGATGTCGAGCTCCTTGCGGATGATCTCGATCGCCGTGGTGACCCCCTCCTCGCCCATGGCGCCGAGGCCATAGAGGAAGGCGCGGCCGATATAGGTGCCCCTGGCCCCGAGCGCGACCGCCTTGATGACGTCCTGGCCGGAGCGGATGCCGCCATCCATATGGACCTCGATCTTCGAGCCGACCGCCGCGACGATGCCGGGCAGGGCCTCGATGGAGGACATGGCGCCGTCGAGCTGGCGGCCGCCATGGTTGGAGACGATGAGCGCGTCGGCGCCGGAGCCGAGGGCAAGTTCGGCATCCTCCGCGTCGAGGATGCCCTTGAGGATCAGCTTGCCGCCCCAGCGGTCCTTGATCCACTTCACGTCGTCCCAGTTGAGCGCCGGATCGAACTGTTCCGATGTCCAGGACGACAGCGATGACATGTCGTCGACGCCCTTGGCATGGCCGACGATGTTGCCGAAGGTGCGCCGCTTGGTGCCGAGCATGCCGAGGCACCAGCGCAGCTTGGTGGAGAGGTTGATCAGGTTGGTCAGCGTCGGCTTGGGCGGGGCCGAGAGGCCGTTCTTGATGTCCTTGTGGCGCTGGCCGAGGATCTGCAGGTCGAGGGTGAGGACGAGGGCCGAGCAGCCCGCCTTCTTCGCCCGGTCGATGAGATTGGCGGCGAATTCCCGGTCGCGCATCACGTAGAGCTGGAACCAGAAGGGCTTGCCGGTGGCCTCGGCGATGTCCTCCAGCGAGCAGATGCTCATGGTCGACAGGGTGAAGGGGATGCCGGCCTTGTTGGCGGCGCGGGCGGCGAGGATCTCGCCATCGGCATGCTGCATGCCGGTGAGGCCGGTGGGCGCCAGCGCCACGGGCATCGAGACCTTCTCGCCGATCATCTCGGTGGCCAGGGTGCGGTTGCGCATGTCGACCGCGACGCGCTGGCGCAGCTTGATCTTGGCGAAGTCCGAGGTGTTGGCCCGGTAGGTGCTCTCCGTCCAGGCGCCGGAATCGGCATAGTCGTAGAACATGCGCGGGACACGCCGCTTGGCGAGGATGCGGAGATCTTCGATGCTGGTGACGACGGACATCCGAGCCTTCTTTGGGTTCTGGCGATGCGGGTAACCTTGGGCCGTTATCGGTCTAGCACCGGTCTTGGGCCACGACCAGACGCCCTTCCCGCCGGTCAGCCCGCGCGGGGAAGGCGGCAGTCGGTTTCAGCGGGCAGGCCCGCCAGGCCGCTGCGGATCAGGGCGGAGTTGCGGTAGCGCCGGTCATGGGTCACCTCGCGGCCGATCCAGTCCGGCAGGGTGATGACCTCGTTGGCCCGCTCCAGCTCGACCTCGGCGACAACGAGCCCCGCCAGCGCGCCCTCGAAGGCGTCGACCTGCCACAGCTTGCCGGCATGGATGAGCTCATGGCGCTTCTTGACGATGGGTGGCTCCGGGCAAAGGCGCAGCAGGGCCTCGGCATCGGCCAGCGGGACGGGATATTCGAACTCGTCGCGTACCAGGCCCTCGACCTCGCCCTTGATGGTGAGGGTGGCGTCGCCGTCCTGGATTCGGATGCGGACGGATGCCGGGAGGGCCGCGAGATAGCCCTGGGCGATGGCCCGTACGCGCGGTGCCTGCCTCCAAGCGTTCCCGACGACCAGGAACTTGCGCTCGATCTCGATGGCCATGCGGTCTCCAGCATTTCCTCGTCGGCCGGCATCAAGCCCGAGCTGGCGGCAGGACGCAATCGCGACCTTTCGTGGTGCGGCGACCGGCACCGGGCTGCCTTGCGGGAGACGGCCTCGCCTGGCGCATCGGCCGGTGGTCTGATGGGACCAGCCGCCGGGTGACGCTGCGGCCAAGAGCCCTTGAGGGCCGGCATGGGAGGATGGCATGGATCTGGACTTTCGCGAACTCGCCGCGGGCCTTCTGTTCCCCGAGGGGCCAGTGGTGCTCGCCGACGGCTCGGTTCTTGTGGTCGAGATCGGCCGCGGCACGGTGACCAAGGTCGCGCCCGACGGGACGGTCAGCTATCTCTCCCGCCAGGGCGGCGGTCCCAACGGCCTGGCGCTCGGCCCCGATGGCAAGCTCTACATCTGCAACAATGGCGGCTTCAAATGGACGCCGCCGGGCGATGCCCGCGGCCTGCTGCCGATCGGCCAGGCGGACGATTATTCCGGCGGCCGGATCGAGCGGCTCGACCTCGTCACGGGCGCGCTCGAAGTGCTCTACACCGCCACCGCGGCCTGTCCCTTCAGGGGGCCCAACGACATCGTCTTCGACGATCAGGGCGGCTTCTATTTCACCGATCTCGGCAAGGCGCGGCCGCGCGACATGGACCGCGGCGGCGTTTACTACGCCAGGGCCGACGGCTCCTTCCTGACCGAGGTCGTCCATCCGATGGTGACGCCCAACGGCATCGGCCTGTCGCCGGACGGCTCCGTCCTCTATGTCGCCGAGACCGAGACGGCGCGGCTCTGGGCCTTCGATCTCGACGGCCCGGGAGCCATTCGCCGCCATCCCTTCCCCTCGCCCCATGGCGGGCGGATCGTGGCGGGGATCGGCGGCTACTACCGCTTCGACTCGCTGGCCGTGGACGCCGACGGCAATGTCTGCGTGGCCACGCTGGTCAATGGCGGCATCACCGTCATTGCCCCGGACACGGGGGAGTTCAGGCACATTCCGGTGCCGGGCGAGCGCTGGGTGACCAATATCGCCTTCGGCGGACCGGAACTGCGCACCGCCTATATCACGTTGTCCTCGACCGGGCGGCTGGTGGCGACGGAGTGGGAGAATTCCGGCCTGCTGCTGAACTACCAGCAGGCGTGAGGGGCTATTCCCAAGGTTACCTGCGGCTTCACCCCGAAAGCCCCACCCGCACCCTCCCCGCTGGCGCGGGGCGGGGACTACGGCGTCCCGCCTGTCCGCGATCGGCAGCGCCAGGCTCGACGGCCGAGGATCGGACGCGAGGCGGAAGTCCCCCTCCCCGCGCCAGCGGGGAGGGTGGAGGTGGGACCTCACTTCTTCGCGCCAGCCTAAAGCCGCTTGAAACGGTGCCCGACCGCCACCTCGCCGAAGCGCACGCGGTGGGGGTGCAGACCCGGCGGAAGATGCGCCCGGAAATGGCGCATCATGTCCTCGCGCGTCAGGCTCTCGCCGGGGCGCAGCTGCACCGTGACCTCGATATGCTCGCCGGTGATGGGGTTGCGCCCGCCCCAGGCATGGGCGAGGTCGACGGAGGGGTGGAGCAGCGCCACCCGCTCGATCTCGCCGGGGAGGATCTTCTGGCCGCCGACATTGATGACGTCGCTGGTGCGGCCGATGATCCGGACGAGGTCGCCCTTCACCTCCACAACGTCGCGGGTGTCGTACCAGCCGTCTTCGGAGAAGGGCGAGGGGGCGTTGAGATAGCCGATCATGCGGTTGGCGGCGCGGATCTCCAGCACGCAATCGGCGCGCACCCGCGTCTCGACGCCCTCGCCGCCAACCTTCATGAACAGGCTGTCGCGGGCCTCCGACTTGACCCGGAGGATGCCGAGTTCGGACATGCCGTAGGTCTGGCGGAAGTCGACGGCGGGGAGCGCCTCGCAGAGCCGCAGCAGCGTCGGCTCGTCCATCCGCTCGGTGCCATAGGTGACGACGCGGAGTGCCGAGCCGGCGAGGTGTGGTAGCAGGCCGCTCATCAGCGCCATGCGCAGGAAGGTCGGCGTCGTCGGCAGGAGCTCGACGCCGTGCGCGATGATCTCGGCGACCACCGCCTCGGCGGTGCGCTTCGACGGCACGACGATGCGGCCGTTGTTGAACAGCGTGTGGAGAAGCGTGTTGATGCCGCCGATATGGTCGAACATCAGGAAGCTCATGGTCACCAGCGCCTCGCGCGGCGTGCGGAACCGGGCGAGGAAGGGCGCGAAATCGTGGAGGATGGCCTTGGGCCGCCCCGTCGTGCCGGAGGAGAAGAGCACGAGGCCGGCATGATTGCGGGCGCGCAGTGCGGCGAGCATCGGATGGTCGATGCCAGCGGGGGCGCTGCGCGTCACGGAGCCGCCGTCGATGACGGCATTCACATGGGCTGCGGCGCGGAAATAGCCATGGTCGGCGGCGGTCTGGCGCGTCAGCGGCACGATGATGGCGCCGGCATCGATGAGGCGCAGCAGGGTCGCGACGCTGTCCGGCTCGAAATCGCCGACCAGGGCGACCACGTCGCCGGGGGCGATGGCGGAGAGGTCCGGCCCCTTCGCCGCGGCGATCTCGGCAAAGGCGAGGCTGCCTGCCGCGGCGACCAGGAAGGGCCGTGTCGGATGAGTCTGGCGGGTGAGGATCTCGTCGACGAGCCCGGCCATCACGCCCCGCCGATGGCCAGGACCTGGCCGGAGATCATCGCGGCCGCGTCGGAGAGCAGAAAGGCGGTGACGTCCCAGACGTCGTCGGGCGTGCCCTTGCGCTGCACCACCTGGCGGCCGACGATCCGGTCGATGGCCTCCGCCGGCACCTTGGCGATGAGATCGGTGTCGATGGGTCCGGGCGCGATGCAGTTGACGGTGATGCCGAAGCCCGCGACCTCGCGGGCGAAGGTGCGGGCAAAGCCCTCGACGCCGGCCTTGGAGGCCACATAGACCGCCTCGCCGGCCAGGCCCAGCGGCACGGCGATGGTGGAGAAATGGATGATGCGGCCCGCCTTGGCCCGCACCAGCGCCGGCGCGAAGGCCTGGGAGACGTGGATGGCGCCCATCAGGTTGGTGGCGATGACGCGCTGGACGGTGGCCGGCGGCGTCATCAGGGCGAGGTTCATGGAGGCGATGCCGGCGGCATTGACCACGCCCCAGAGCGGCGTCGCGCGGGGAAGCGTCGCGGCCAGTGCCTTGACCGCCGCGGCATCGGCGACGTCGCAGGGATGGATCGGGAAGGGCGCCGCGGCCGGCGACCGTGCGAGGCCGATCACATCGTAGCCGGCGGCGAGCGCCCGCTCGGCGATGGCGCGGCCGAGGCCGCGGCTCGCGCCGGTGACGAGGAGGGTGCGCCTCACGCGCCCTCCACCATCTGGTCGGCCATGTGGGCGGCGAGCGTGCCGATGGTGCGGAAGGGGCTGCGGGCGGACGAGAAGGCGGCGTCGTTCATCCAGTCGAAGGGCTTGCCGAAGCGCTCGCCGGCGAATTCCTCCAGCGCCAGCATGACCTCCAGCAGCCCCTGTGAATCCACCACGGCCTTCTCGCCGATGAGGGGAGAGGCGGTGTCGAGGCCCGCCGCCGCCTCGCCGGTGATGAAGGCGACGAGGTCGCGGATCTTCGCCTCGATGTCGCGGGCTGCCGCCTCTGCCGTCATGTCCTGCCCCGATTCGCGCCGGGCCGATGATAGTCGATCCGCCGGCGCACCGCTGCCCCCCGGCCGGCGGGCTTGCCAAGCGCGCGGCCCGGCGGCGGAGTGTCGGCGGGGAGACGGGCCATGAACGCAACGACGGAGCGGCCGCTGGCGGGCCAGGTGGCGCTGGTGACGGGGGCAGGCCGCGGCCTCGGCCGGGCCTTCGCCGAGACGCTGGCGGCCATGGGCGCCGCTGTCGCCATCCATGGCATGCGGGAGACCGGTCCGGCCGAATATGGCGAGGGCACCACGCTGACCGCCGTGGCGGCGGATGTGGCGGCGGCCCATGGCGTCCGGACGCTGCGGGTGCTCGGCGACCTGACCCGCGCCGCCGAGATCGACCGCGTCGTCGCCGAGACCGAAGCGGGCCTCGGCCCCGTCGCCATCCTCGTCCACAATGCCGGCGGCGACATCGCGGCCCGCGGCGGCAAGCCCGATCCGAACGATGCCGTGGGCATTGCGGAAGAGGATGTGCGCGCCGTGCTGGAGCGCAACCTCCTCTCCACCATCCTCACCTGCCAGGCGGTGGCGAAGGGCATGATGGCGCGGCGCGCGGGCCGTATCGTCACCCTCGGCTCGGTCGCCGCCTTCAAGGGCCGCACCAACGGCGCCATCTATGCCACCGCCAAGGCCGGCGTGACGCATTACACCCGCTGCCTCGCCGACCAGCTCCGTCCCTATGACGTCACCGTCAACTGCATCGCGCCCGGTGACACCCGGACCGGCCGTTTCCTCGGCACGCGCGCCGTCGATCCGGCGCGGCTGGCGGAGGCGGGCACCCTCGACCGCATCGCCACGGTGGACGAGGTGGCGCGGGTGGTGGAGATTTTCGCCGGACCGCTCGGCGCCTTCGTCTCCGGCCAGGTGCTGCGGGTGGATGGCGGCGGCCAGTGCTGGCCGGCGTAACGGGGACGACAGCGATGCAGGACGCGACCATGACGCCCGACCAATTGCCGCGCGTGACCTATTCCAACATCGCGGAGGATTTCTCCGGGGTGCACGCCCATCTCGACCGGGTGATCCCGGAGGTCGCGGTCGGGATGCTGGGCCGCGAGCGGGCCAACTGGATCGCCGGCCGGGACGATCGCAGCGGCGCGGCCTTCACCGCCGTCTCGCCCATCGACCGCGCACTCGCGCTCGGGACGTTTTTCGCGGCGGGGCCGGAGGCGGTGGACCGGGCGGTGACGGCGGCGCGCGCCGCCC
>NZ_JALHMP010000037.1 GCF_022843985.1 Phreatobacter sp.
CAGCGCCCGCCGCCGCCGGGACAGACGGCACCCCCGCCCCGGCCGCAGCGGCCACCGCGCCAGGCGGCGCCCGCCGATACGCCACCCTCGCAGCAGGACGCACCACGCGAGCGCCGCCAGGCGCTTCCCGGCGAGACCGTGGCGCCGGCCCCGGACGAAACCGTGATCGCGCCGCCGCGCCAGCGCATCAACAACCCCACCGCGGTCTTCTCGGGCCTCGACAAGATCACCGGCCGAATCATCAGCTTCGACGTCGCCATCGACGAGACGGTGCAGTTCGGCGCGCTGCAGGTGACGCCGCGCATCTGCTATACTCGTCCGCCGACGGAGACGCCGCAGACGACCTCCTTCGTCGAGGTCGACGAGGTGACGCTCAACGGCGAGGTCCGCCGCATCTACGGCGGATGGATGTTCGCGGCGAGCCCGGGCCTCTCCGGCGTCGAACACTCCATCTATGATGTCTGGCTGACGGACTGCAAGCAGACGGCACCTTTGGTCCAGGGCCAGGCGCCGGCGCCGCCCGCCGCAGCCCCCGCCGCACAGGCACCTCCCCCGCAGCGCCGCTGACCCCTTCCGGACGCGCGATCCGTCGCAGGGCTTCCGAATTGATCCGCGGGACGCTCCCCCGTAGAAGGTCCGCATGCGCCATCTGCGCCTCGCCCTCGCGCTTCTCATCGCCCTTGTCCTGTCCGCCGACGGATTGCTGTCGCAGGCGGCCAAGGCGCATCGCCTGGCGGCAGGAACCATGCCGGGCATGCTCTGCATCACCGAGAAGGACGGGCCTGCCCCCGCGCCCCATGCCGCCTGCGATGATCACTGCCTCGGTGCCCCGCCGGCAGAGGGTGGCCAGTCCGCCGCGGCGGGAGCCCCCGCGGAATCCCACGATCCGGCGGAGCGGGAACGGAAGGCCCCCCGCACGTTCCGGATCATTTCGCCCCTGAGCTTCGATCATGCCGCGAGAGCGCCGCCGGCGGCCACGTGAGGCCGCCGCCACACCCTCTCCTCTCATCGAGACATGATCATGAACAGACGCCTTCTCCTCGCGGCTGCAGCCGCCCTCCTGCCTGTCGGCCTGGCGCAGGCCCAGACCCACGGCACCCCCCAGGTCGCGACCTTCCGTGTCGGACCGCTCGTCATCGAAGCCCCCTGGACGCGGGCGACGCCTGGCGGCGCCAAGGTCGCCGGCGGCTTCATGGTGATCCGGAACACCGGCACCACGCCCGACCGGCTGATCGGCGGCACCTTCCCCAATGCGCCACGGGTGGAGGTGCATGAAATGGCGACGGTCGACGGCATGATGCGCATGCGCGAGGTGCGCGGCGGCATCGAGATTCCGGCCGGCGGCTCGGTGCAGCTTCGTCCCGGCGGCTACCACATGATGTTCATGGACCTGTCCGACCAGATCCGGACCGGCGCGGCCCAGCGCGGCACCCTGGTCTTCGAAAAGGCCGGCACCGTCACGATCGACTACACGGTCGCGCCGGTGGGGGCGCCCGGACCCTCGGGCGGCCACGGCGCGCCGCGGCACTGACGGCCATGATCAGCCGCCGCACCCTCATGGCCCTGCCCGCGGCCTTCGCCGCGGGTGAGGCCGCCGCCCATTCCTACCGCCATGGCGACCTGATGATCGGCCATGCCTGGTGCCTCCCCTCGGAAGGGCCGACCACCCGCGCCTTCATGCCCCTGGCGGTCGTCCAGGGCCAGCCGGACGTGCTGACCGGTGCCAGCACGCCGGTCGCCGCTGCGGTCCAGTTCGTGCCGGTGGCGGGCCAGCCGCCCGCCGCGCGGTGGGACATCATCCCGCGCCGTCCGATCGGCATGCGCGCCGACGGGCCGCATCTTGTCCTCACCGGCCTGAATCGGCCGCTCAGGGTCCGCGACCGCTTTCCGATGACCTTGGTGTTCGCGCGCAATGGCCCTAAGGAGGTCGAGATCTGGGTGGAGCGGTCGCCCTATTCCAGCTGAAACCATCCCGAAGCCTGCGGAACCATCCCATGCGCTCCATCGCCCTCGACAGCCTGGCCGACGACCGGGTCTACAAGATCCTCTGCTCGCTCGTCGTGCCGCGGCCGATCGCGCTGGTCTCGACGGTGAACGGGGAGGGGCTGGTCAATGCCGCGCCCTATTCCTTCTTCAACGTCTTCTCGGAGGCGCCGCCGCTGGTCGTCCTTGGCCTGCAGCATAGGGCCGACCGCTCGCCAAAGGACACGACGCGGAACATCGCCGCGACCGGGCAGTTCGTCGTCAATCTCGTCGACGAGCCGCTGGCCGATGCCATGAATGCCTGTGCCACCGAGTTCCCTTCGGACATCTCGGAGGTCAGCGCCGTCGGGCTGACCACGGCAGCGTCGCAGCAGGTGGCGCCGCCGCGCATCGCGGAGGCGCCGGCCGCCCTCGAATGCGTGCGCGAACTGTCGCTGAATTTCGGGCCGCAGCGTGAATTGCTGATCGGTCGCGTCGTGCATGTCCATGTGCGCGAGGACATCATGGATGAGCGCTTCAACGTCGACATGGCGCAGTACCGCCCGGTCGGACGGCTCTTCGGCAATCTCTATGCGCGCCAGCAGGACATGTTCGGCCTCGAGCGCATCGACCCCGCCGCCTGGGCCGCAGGACGGCGCCCCGCCGGGCTGTGAGCGGCGTCAGGGGATCAGACCACCCGTGCCCATCCGCGCGATGAGGGCGGGCAGATCGGCCGGCGGCCGCGGCGGGCTGACGAGATAGCCTTGCACATGGGTGCAGCCGCAATCGCGCACGATGGCGAGCTGCGCGTCGGTCTCGACCCCCTCGGCGGTGGTCTCGATGCCCAGGCTTGCCCCCAGATCGGCCATGGCGCGGACGATGGCGATATTGTCGCGGCTCTGGCCAAGCTCTGCGATGAAGGACCGGTCGATCTTGATCTTGTCGAAGGGAAAGCTGCGCAGGTAGCTCAGCGAGGAATAGCCGACGCCGAAATCATCCATGGCGATGCGCACGCCGAGGGCGCGCAGTTCGTGCAGCATGGCGATGGTGACGTCGTCCCGCTGGAGCAGGACCGCCTCGGTGATCTCCAGTTCGAGGCGGCCGGGATGCAGACCGGAGTCCCTCAGGGCCCGGCGGATGGTTGCGACCAGCGACCGGTCCTTGAACTGGACCGGCGACAGATTGACAGCGACCTGGAGGGGATCCGGCCAGCGTGCCGCCTCGGCGCAGGCCTGATGGAGGACCCATTCACCGAGCGGCAGGATGAGGCCGGTTTCCTCGGCCAGCGGAATGAAGTCGGCGGGCGGGACATTGCCGCGGAACGCATGATCCCAGCGGACCAGTGCCTCGAAGCCGACCAGACGGAGATCGGCGCTGATGACCTGTGCCTGGAAGACAAGGCGGAACTCGTTGGTCTGCACCGCGTGCCTGAGATCGAGTTCGAGCTGGCGGCGTGCTTCGAGGCGGTGGCTCATCTGCGGCTCGAAGAGGCGGACCATGGCCCGCCCTTCCGACTTGGCGCGATAGAGCGCGAGATCGGCGCATTTCATCAGGTGGTCGCCGCTGGCGGCATCCTGCGGGGCCAGCGCGATACCGACGCTGATCCCCGAATTGATGAGATGGCCCTCGGCCACGAAAGGCTCCGACATGTCGCGCACGAGCCGCCGCGCCAGGGTCTCCGCCTGGTGCCGGCCGGCGCGGTGCAGGAGGATGGCGAACTCGTCGCCACCGAGCCGGGCGATGGTCCCGGCACCGGCTACCGCCTGTCCCAGCCGCTCCGCGACGAGGGTCAGCAGGACGTCGCCGACCGGATGGCCGAGCGTGTCGTTGATCGACTTGAAGTGATCGAGGTCGAGGCAGAGCAGGGCCATGGGAGCACCGGAACGGCCGACATCGGCCAGGCCTTCAGCCATGTGCTGGCGGAAGAGCACGCGGTTGGGCAGGCCGGTGAGCGAATCGTGGTGGGCGAGATGGACGATGTGCTGTTCCGCCTTGCGGCGCTCGGTGACGTCCTCGTGGATCGCCACCCAGCCGCCATGCGGCATCGGGTGGTAGAGAACCTTGAAGATGCGTCCGTCAGCGAGCTGGCGGTGCGACAGGAACTCGCCCCGGCGCAGCCGCTCCAGGTAGCTTTCCAGCAATGAATCCGGCGTCGCGTCGGCGTAGTTGCCCAGCGCGATGCTGTGCTCGGTAATGGTCCGCATGGTCACGCCGGGGCGGACCACATCTGGCGACATGCCGTACATGTCGAGATAGCGCGTGTTGCAGACAATGAGGTTGAGCTCGTCGTCCAGCATGCACAGGCCATGGGCCATGTTGTTCAGCGCGGCGTCGAAGCGGCGGTGCTGCTCGCGCAGTTCGAGCGAGGCCCTCTCGCGGGCCGTGATGTCCTCGAAAGTCGCGACCCAGCCGTCATTGGCCATGGGCTGGACCCTGACCTCGATGATGCGTCCGTCGGCGAGGTGACGCTGGAGCATCGGCTCCTTGTTTTCGACCAGGGTGCGGACGAAGTCCCGATAGATCGTCTCGGCATCCTTGCCGGCCAGATGGGTCCCCTTGGCGACGCTGCGCGCGATGACCGCCCGCATGGTCATGCCCGGCCGCACCTCCTCCTCGGTCAGGTCATAGATCTCCCGGTAGCGGCGGTTGACGACGACGATGCGGAACTCGCGGTCATAGACGCACAGCCCCTGCGCCATGCTCTCCAGCGTGGCGTCCATCAGGATGTTCTGCTCAAGCATGGCCGACACGGCGAGGGCGCGCTCACGCTCGGCGCGGCGGCGGTCAGTGACGTCCTCGAACATGCCGAGCCAGCCGCCGCCCTCCATGGTCTCGACCGACACCGCGATGATGCGACCGTCCGTCATCGCCTGATCATAGGCCTTGCCGTCGGCCCGGGCGATGGCCTCGAGGCGACGCGCCACCAGGTCGTCGGCGGACATGCCGGGATAGCTGCCGAGTTGAACGCCATGCTCGAAGATCTCGCGCAGGCTGATGCCGACCTGCACCACGGCGGGGTCGGCGCGAAACAGCGTGATGTAATTGGTGTTGCAGACGATCAGGCGCTGGTCGGCATCGAACATGCAGAGCGCCTGGGGCATGGCATTCAGGGCCGCGTCGAAACGCTGATGCTGCTCCTTGAGCGCCTGCACCGCCAGTTCCCGATCCGTGACATCCTCGGCGGTGAATATCCAGCCGCCATCGGGGGTGGCCCGCGCGCGGGTATGGATCCACCGCCCATCGGGCAGATGGCGGCGACGGGTGACCTCCTTGCCGGCAGCGATGTTCCTATCGGCCTCCTCGATCATCTGCTCCAGCGTCTCACCGGTATACAGCCCCCTCTCGATGGCGAGGGCGTAGATCTGGTGGAGGTGGACCCCGGGCCTGATCTCGCCAGACGTGAAGCCAAAGATCGCGGGATAGCGGCTGTTGCAGACGACGAGCCGCTTCGCCGAATCAAAGACGGCCAGTGCATGCGACATGTTCTCCAGCGCTTCGCGGAAAATCGTCGCCTGGGACCGGAGTTCATCCTCCAGCTTCTGCTGGGCGGTGATGTCGTGGTGGATGGCGACCCAGCAGCCGTCCGGCGCCGGCTGATAGCTGATCAAGACCGTGCGGCCATCGGCAAAGCGTTCGCGGCGCGAGAAAGGCTCGCCCTTCGCCAGCAGGGCGAGCCGCTCGGCCCAGGCCTGGTCCAGCGGCACGCCATCAAGACGGTCCTGTTGAGCACTGTAGCGCAGCAGGCCATACATCGAGGCGCCGGCGCTCGCGACCTCCATGGGCATGCCGAAGAGATCGAGCATGCGGCGGTTGGACAGACGGATGGTGAGGTCGGCGTCGAAGACGCAGAAGCCGTGCGCCACGGATTCGAGCGCGATCTCACGATAGTCGACGGACGGCGTCGCGGCCGCTCTGCCGCGACGGTCCATGCGAACGGCTGTTTCGCTGCGCGTCACGCCCACAAGCCGCCTCCAAGGCCCCACCGACTCAGTTAGCGCCCATCCCACGAACAAGACGTTAATCATCATGGTCGAAAGCGGGCACTCCCCGATTTCGATCCTGATGCTGCCCGACGGGAGCGGCGCTGGTTCAGGCGGAGACGACGGCGGTCAAATCGATGGGCCCTCTTTGCCGCAATCCCAGAGAAGCACCGGCGACGGCCGCGCAACACGGGACCGGGCGATCCGACGCCTGTTGGAAACACCGAGGACCTAAGGCAAGCTTGCCAACAGCCTCCAGGGGGTTCCCATGGCCACTCACCGCATGTCCGGACGCCGCATTCTCGCCGGCCTCGTGGCCACCCTCCTGGGGACGGCGACGCTGACGGTCCTCGACGTGCGCAGTGCTGCGGCCCAGTTCGATCTCGGGGCGGGGCTGCGTTCCCTCGGTGGCGGACAGAATGCCGGGCGGGGCGGCGAGCGGGCGCGACCGGGAGCGGCGACGCAGCGGCGTGGCCAGCCCTCATCCCAGGCGCCGCGGGCAACCCGTCGCGGCCAGCAGGCGGCCCCCGAGGCCCCGGCGGGCGGCCTACCGGGCGCACTCGGCGCCATCCTCGGCGGCGGAGCTGCACAAGCCGATCCGCAGCAACAGCCCGGGCGCGGCAATGCCCGGCGTGGCAACGCGCGTGACCGTCGCCAGCAGCAGGCCGCACCGCAGCAGGATCAGGGCGCGGGGGCGGCCGCGGCCCTCGGGGTGATCGCGCCGCTGATCGGGGCGGCGGTGGGTGGCGGTGGCATTCCCGGCGGCCCCGGCGGCATCCTGCCTCCCGGCCTGCCCGGCGGCGGTGGCTTCGGCGGTGGCGGCGGCGGCCGCAACGCCATCCTTGGCGCAGCGGCGGTGGCCATCGCGGTGCCGGCCATCCTGTCGATCATCGAACAGGCCCGGGCAAACGACCGGGCCGCCGAGGCAAACGAACCGCCCGGGCTTCCCCCCGCGGATGAGCGCCGCTTCGTCGCCGGCGAGGTGCTGTTCATCATGTCACCCGATGCGCCGCGCGACGCCATCCGCCAGGTCGAGCGCCGCTTCGGCCTCAGGCTCTTGCAGCGCGAGACCGCCGAGGTGGTCGGCGCCGTCATGCACCGCTACCGGGTGCCGAACCGCCAGACCGTTCCGGCGGCCATCCGCGCCATGCAGCAGGCGGTGGGCTTCGCCTATATCCAGCCCAACTACGTGTTCGAACGCCCCGAATTCCGCGTCCGCCTGCAATCGGCCAATGCGATGCGCGCCGGCCGCGACCAGCGGCTGCAATATGTGGTCGACGCGCTGCGCCTGTCCGAGGCACATCAGATCGCCCGCGGCCAGCGCGTCGCCATCGCCGTGATCGATTCCGGTGTCGATGCCGGGCATCCCGAACTCGCAGGGCGCGTCACGCAGAGCTTTGACGCGGTAGGCGGCGCGTTCCGGGCCCATGAGCACGGAACCGGCATGGCGGGCGCCATCGTGGCGCAGCGCCAGTTGCTTGGCGTCTCGCCCGGTGCCGACATCTATGCCGTGCGCGCCTTCGCGCCGGGCCAGACACAAGGCTCGACAGGCACCAGCTTCCACATCGTCAAGGCCATGGACTGGGCCATCCGCAACGGCGCGAGGGTCATCAACATGAGCTTCGCCGGGCCGCGCGACCCGATGATCGCCCGCGCCATCCAGGTGGCGGCAGACCGGCGCATCGCCATGATCGCCGCCATGGGCAATGGCGGGCCCGGCGCGCCCATCGCCTTTCCCGCTGCCGATCCCAACGTCATCGCCGTGACGGCCACCGACCGCGACGGGCGGCTGTTCGATGCCGCGACGCAGGGCGAGCATGTGGCCGTCGCCGCGCCGGGCGTCGAGATCATCCTGCCGGCACCGCGCGGCGGCTACCAGATCTCCTCGGGCACCTCGGTGGCTGCCGCCCATGTCAGCGGTATCGCCGCGCTGATCCTGGAACGCCATCCGGACGCTGACCCGGCGACGTTGCGCCGGCTGCTGCAGGCGACCGCCCGCCAGGCCGATATTCCCGACCCGAAGCTCGGCGCGGGAGTCGCCGATCCGGTGCGGGCCCTGACCGCCGAACTGCCCCGGCAGGAAGCCCCGCCCGCCATGGCGACGGCGCCGGCGGACCCCTCGCCCCGTGCATCGGCGCAGCCGGCGCCGGAGGCGCCGGCCGCCCCCGCCCCGGCGAGCCTGACACCGCGCTGAGAGACGAGGCGCAGGCCGCTCGCTCCCTGCTGGCATGGCATGTTTACGTCCTGGGCAGGATTTGACCCGTACCATCTGTCCAATTCGCGCTCCGTTTCCCAAGGGAGTTGCGTTGGGGCGGGACGGGGCCATGGCGACAGCACCGGACGAGAGCATCGCAGATATCGGTTTTTTCGGGCCCGTCATCGAACAGGCGGTCGACGCCGTCGTGGTCATCGACGGTTGCAACAATGTCGTCCTGTTCAACGCCGCAGCCGAGCGGCTCTGGGGGATTGACCGCCGCACAGTCCTCGGCCGGAACGTCCGCATTCTGGTGCCGGCCGACGTCGCCGCCCGCTACGAGGAGCAGATCGAGAACAACAGGCTCGGCGCTGACGACCAGCTGGTCGGCTCGACCCTGGAGGTCCCCATCGAACGTCCCGACGGGACGCGCGGCTGGGGCTCGCTGTCGTTGTCGCGGACCTGGATCCGCGAGACCATCTACTACGCGGCCTTCATCAAGGACGTCACCGAGGAGGTGCATCGCCGCGAGGAGCTCTACCTCCTGTCGCTGGTGGCGAACGAGACCGACCGGGCGGTGCTGATCACCGACAGCTGTCACCGCGCGGTCTATGCCAACCGTGCCTTCACTGACCTGTTCGGTTATGGGCGCGAGGAGTTGATCGGCGCCGATCCCTCGCAATTGCTGGCGGGGCGGCACACCAATGCCAGGACGCTGGTGGCGCTCGGCAATCTGACGAGCGGCGACCGCAGCGAGACGATGGAGCTGATCGCCTATCACAAGGACGGACGGGAGATCTGGGTCGCTGCCACGGTCAATCCGGTCTTCGGCGAGGGCGGCAAGCTGCGCAACGCCGTCTCGGTCATCTGCAAAATCACCGAGACGCGCCAGACCCAGGTGCTGCAGCAGCGCGTCCTTGAGGCGGTGGCCCGCGACGACGACCTCGACATCGTCGCCGATCTCGTCTGCCGCGAGGTTGAGACGATTGCGCCGGGGGTCGTCTGCTCAGTCATCAGGGTCGACGACCAGAAGACGCTGCGGCCGCTCGCCGCGCCGAGCCTGCCCGCCTATTACTCCCAGGCGCTGGACGGCATTGCAATCGGGCCGTCGGTCGGCTCCTGCGGTACCGCCGCCTGGCGCGGCGAACCGGTGCTTGTCGAGGACATCGAGACCGATCCGCTCTGGGCCCCCTACAAGGAGCTGCCGCTGCCGCTCGGGCTGAAAGCCTGCTGGTCGAGCCCGATCAAGCTCAAGGACGGCCGCGTCGCCGGGGCGTTCGCCTTCTATTACCGCGAAAAGCGCGGTCCCAGTGCGTGGCACGAGCGACTGGTCGAGGCCTGTATCCATCTGTGCGCGCTCGCCATCGAGCGCCACGAAGCCAAGGCCCATATCGCCCGGCTCGCCTATTTCGACACGCTGACAGGCCTGCCCAACCGCAGCCAGCTCGTGCAGGCCATCGATCAGCGCATCGCCAGGGCGCAGGGCGAGCAGGCTCCGGAGATGGCCGTCCTCTTCCTCGACGTCGACAGCTTCAAGGATGTCAACGATTCGCTCGGCCATTCGGCCGACGACGCCCTTCTCGTCGAGATCGGCCAGCGCCTGCGCAGCCAGGTGCGGCCGGGCGACATGGTCTGCCGTCTCGGCGGCGACGAGTTCGTGATGGTGCTGGATGATTGCGGCAGCGCCCGTGCGGCTCAGGTCGCCGAACGCGTGGCGAAGTCCCTCGCGGTTCCTGCCAGCATCGACGGCATGATGCTGTCCGCCTCGGTCAGCATCGGCATCAGTCTCTATCCCAGCGACAGCAGGGACCGCGAGGAACTGCTCAAGCACGCCGACACGGCGATGTACGAGGCGAAGAACGACGGCCGAGGCGCCTTCCGCTTCTACAGCCCGGGCATGAACGACCAGATCCACGAACGGCTCGTGATGGGCAATGCCCTCAAGGACGCGCTGCGTGCCGGCCACCTGCAACTGCATTACCAGCCGCAGATCCTCGGCGAGAACGGCAAACTGCACGGCGTCGAGGCGCTCGCCCGCTGGCATCATCCGGTCTTCGGCCAGGTGCCGCCCTCGCGGTTCATCGCGCTGGCGGAGGAATGCGGCCTGATCGAAGCGATCGGCGAATGGGCGCTCTGCGAGGCCTGCCGGCAATTGGCGGAGTGGCGGGCGCAAGGCCTGGCGATCCCGACCATCTCGGTCAATCTGTCGCCGCTGCATTTCCGCAATCCCAGCCTGCCCGCCCTCATCTCGGCGGCCCTGGAGGCATCAGGGCTCCCGGCCGACGCCCTGACGCTGGAGATCACCGAAGGCGTGATGATGGACAAGTGCCCGGCAACGATTGCCACGGTCGAGGCGGTCGCCGGCCTGGGTGTGCGGCTGTCCCTCGACGATTTCGGCACCGGCTATTCGAGCCTCTCGTCGGTTTCGACGCTGCCGATCGCAGAGATCAAGCTGGACCAGAGCTTCGTGCGCGACCTGCAGACCGACAAGAACGCCCGGGCGGTCGCCTCCGCCGTTATCCGCATCGGCCAGAGCCTCGGCCTGACGGTCGTCGCCGAGGGCGTCGAGACCGAGCCGCAGCGCCGCTTCCTGCAGGGCCTGCGATGCCATGCGATGCAGGGCTACCTCTTCTCGCCGGCAATGGCGCCGGCGGCGCTCGCCGCCTGGCTGGCACCGCGCGACGAACCCGCCGCCGTCGCCGGGGTCGCCTGACGACGGGCGTCACAACTCGAAGATGTCCTTGCTCGGCCGGATATAGGACTGGCACAGGCAGTGGATGCCGAGCGGGCAGAGCGCCTGATCGGCGCGGGCGTGATGGACGCCGCAGATCATGCTGGCGAAGGACTCCTCGCCGACCTTGCCGAGCACCTCGTGACGCACGGTCTTGGCGCGCGGGACCGGACCGAAATAGACACGGGAGCGGACGAAGGGGCGCGGCATCGCCAGGACCGACTCCGCCCGGGAGCGCAAGGTCTTCGTGCTGAACGGCCGAGCCACATATTCATGCACGCCAGCGGTCACGGCACCGAGAACGGACGCGCGGGTGGGATAACCGGAGATCATGATGATCGGGGTGAACTCGAGTCCGCCATCGGCGCGGCGCAGCATCTGGGTGACCTCGACGCCGTCCAGACCGCTCAGGTTCATGCCGAGGACGATCAGGCTCGGGCGCAACTGTTCGGCCGATTCCACGGCATCGAAACCCGTCCGGCATTCGATCACCCGGCCGAGGCCCGTCAGGACCGAGCGGATGATCCGGCGCGAAAAGGCTTGCTCATCGGCGACCAGGATCGTGGTGCTGGCCGGGCGATGCAGATTGAGGGGGTTACTCTTCGACACGCGACGTGACCTTGGGTCATGCAACCTGACTGTCATGCCACGATCGTGCTTAAGGAAGCGCTAAGCGGCGCGACGCGCCGATGCGAGCAGCGTGGCGTGGCGCAGACAGAAGGACGGCGAGGGAACGAGGTTGCGCAGGGCCCGCGCGAGTGGATGGGAGGAGACCGCGCTCAAGGGGTCGCAGATTGCGGTCCCCTCCCGTCCGAGCCATTGAACCGGCGACGCAAAACCTGATGCCGGATCACCTTTTGTCTTGCAGAGGCGATGCCACGGCTTTCCCTGACCCCTCATCACAACATATGGTGCCCCGACCGCCCTCCGGCCGCCATATCTGGACTGACCTGCCGTGCCGCCCCCAGCCGGTCTCGCCGAATGCGCCATGCATTCCGCAAGAGCCTCGCAAATTGCGAGAGCGGTGCCGGCAGCAAGCGCCACGCCCTGGCGCCCGGTTTCCGTTGCACCGCGGGGCCGTCTCCTATAGACGCACCGCAACAGAGTTCACGCGGGCCGCCTTTTCGACGATGCCCGCTTTTTTCTATTCGCCCGACCGGACGCCCCTGCCATGTCTATGCGCAACATCGCCATCATCGCCCATGTCGACCATGGCAAGACCACCCTGGTCGACAAGCTGCTGCAGCAGTCCGGCTCCTTCCGCGACAACCAGCGGGTCGCCGAGCGGGTCATGGACTCCAACGACCTTGAGAAGGAGCGCGGTATCACCATCCTCGCCAAGGCGACCTCGGTCGTCTGGAAGGACACGCGCATCAACATCGTCGACACGCCGGGCCACGCCGATTTCGGCGGTGAGGTCGAGCGCATCCTCTCCATGGTGGACGGCGCCATCGTGCTGGTCGACGCCGCCGAGGGGCCGATGCCGCAGACCAAGTTCGTGGTCGGCAAGGCGCTGAAGATCGGCCTCAAGCCGATCGTCGCCATCAACAAGATCGACCGTCCCGACGCCCGCCATGTCGAGGTCATCAACGAGGTCTTCGACCTGTTCGCGGCGCTCGATGCCACCGACGAACAGCTCGACTTCCCGATCCTCTACGGGTCGGGACGCGAGGGCTGGATGGCTGAAAAGCCGGAAGGCCCAATCGACCAGGGCCTCGCCCCCCTGTTCGACCTCGTGCTGCGCCATGTGCCCGAGCCCGATGTCGGCAACGGCCCGTTCCGCATGCTCGGCACGCTGCTGGAGGCGAACCCCTTCCTCGGCCGCATGATCACTGGCCGCATCGCGTCCGGCACGGTGAAGCCGAACCAGTCGATCAAGGTGCTCTCCCGTGACGGCACCGTGGTCGAGACCGGCCGCATCTCCAAGATCCTCGCCTTCCGCGGCATCGAGCGCCAGCCGATCGACGAGGGCATCGCCGGCGACATCGTCGCCATTGCCGGCCTGTCGAAGGGCTCGGTCGCCGATACGTTCTGCGACCCGACCGTCGACACCCCGATCCAGGCCCAGCCGATCGATCCGCCGACCGTCATGATGGGCTTCATCGTCAATGACAGCCCGCTCGCCGGCACCGAGGGCGACAAGGTCACCAGCCGCATGATCCGCGACCGCCTGTTCAAGGAGGCCGAGGGCAACGTCACGCTGAAGATCGAGGAAAGCCCGGACAAGGACACGTTCTTCGTCTCCGGCCGCGGCGAACTCCAGCTCGCCATCCTCATCGAGACCATGCGCCGCGAGGGCTTCGAACTCGCGGTGTCGCGGCCGCGCGTCGTCTTCCAGAAGGGCGACAATGGCGAGGTGCTGGAGCCGGTCGAGGAGGTCCTCATCGACGTCGACGAGGAGCATTCCGGCGTCGTCGTGCAGAAGATGAGCGAGCGCCGCGCCGAAATGGTCGAGATGAAGCCGTCGGGCGGCAACCGCCTGCGCCTCGTCTTCCATGCCCCGACCCGCGGCCTCATCGGCTACCAGTCGGAGTTGCTGACGGACACCCGCGGCACGGCCATCATGAACCGCCTGTTCAAGGCCTATGAGCCGCACAAGGGCGAGATCCCCAGCCGGATCAACGGCGTGCTGATCTCCAACGATATCGGCGAGGCCGTCGCCTATGCGATGTGGAACCTCGAGGATCGCGGCCCGATGATCATCGATCCCGGGGTCAAGGTCTATCGCGGCATGATCATCGGCATCCACAACCGCGACAACGACCTCGAAGTGAACGTGCTGAAGGGCAAGAAGCTCACCAATATCCGCACGACCTCCAAGGACGAGGCGGTGCGCCTCACCCCGCCGATCCGCATGACCCTGGAGAAGGCCCTGGCCTGGATCCAGGACGACGAACTGGTCGAGGTCACGCCGAAGTCGATCCGCGTGCGCAAGACCCATCTCGACCCGAACGACCGCAAGCGCGCCGAGAAGTCGCGGGAAGCGGTGGCCTAAGCCCCGCTCCCGCCCCGTCACCTGCCGGGGCAATCGGCAAATCGCGGCGGCCGCTTCTCCATGTTGGCGGCCACCGCCTCACGCTGGTTGGCGCTGCCGAGAATGGCCTGCTGCTCGACCGATTCCAGCAGCAGCCCCTCGGCGGGCGGCACGACCGTCGCGGCGTTGAGCAGCCGCTTGGCGGCACGGACGGCGTCCGGATTCTTCGCCGCAATCTCCCGCGCCGCCGCCAGCGCCGCCGCCCGCGGATCGGCCTCGACGCGGGTGACGAGGCCGAGGCGGCAGGCCTCCTCGCCGGTGACGACGCGGCCGGTATAGGTCAGGTCACGGACGACGTCGTCGCGGCAGAGATGGCGCAGCAGCTGGGTGCCGGCAACATCGGGCACCAGCCCCCATTTGATCTCCATGACCGAGAGCCTGGCGTCGGCGGTCGCCAGTCTCAGGTCGGCGCCGAGCGCCACCTGCAGGCCACCGCCATAGGCGACGCCGTGGAGGGCGCAGATGACCGGAACGGGCAGCTCGCGCCAGCACCAGGCCGCATATTGCGGCCGGTTGGCGATGCCGTGGGTGCGGAGCGTGAGATCGGAGAGCGCCGCATCGCCGCCCGCCTGCATGGCCTGGAAGGAGGCGAAGTCGAGGCCGGCGCAGAAGGCGCGCCCTTCGCCGGAGAGCACGGCCGCCCGGACGCCGGCGGTGTCGCGGACAAGGTCCGCCGCCTCGATCAGGGCATCGAACATGGCGTGGTCGAGCGCGTTCATCTTGTCCGGGCGGTCGAGGCGGATATCGGCGACGCCGTCCGCGACGGTGACGGCGATGCGGTCGCGGATGCGGGTGGTGGTCATGGGCCGGCTCCTCGGCCCATTGTGGGAGAGGCGGGAGGCCGGTTGAAGCCGGCCATTCGGGCGGGTCGAGAGTCTTCCGCGGGACAATGGCCGGATTGCGCTCTCCCGATGCAGGGCATCAGCCTTTCAGCAGGTCACCGAGCAGCGGCGCCAGGTCGCCGCGTGGCGCGACGGCGACATGCTCCAGCCCCAGCCAGCGCGCCATGAGCGTGAGTTCCGCCGCCAGCGGCGCCACCACGGCCCCGGCCGCAGCCCCGGCCTCCAGATGGGCCGCCTGGACAACGAGGCAGCTGCGGCCGCGATCCGCCTTCAGGTCGACGCGGGCGGCGATCGTATCGCCGAGCAGGAAGGGCAGGACGTAGTAGCCGTGGGCGCGCCTGTCGGCGGGGGTGTAGATCTCGAGGCGGATGCGGGCGCCGAACAGCGCCTCGGTGCGCTCGCGCTGCCAGATGAGCGGATCGAAGGGGGCGAGCAGGGCGCAGGCCTCGACCCGGCGGGGCAAGCGGGCGTCCCTGGAGAGATAGGCGGGCTGGCGGAAGCCGGCGACGGTGACGGGCAGGAGGTCGCCGCTCTCGACGAGCTCGGCCACCGCCCGCCGGGTGTCGGCGAGGCCGAGGCGGTAATAGTCGCGCAGGCAGCGCTCGGTGGCGATGCCGAGGGCGGCGGAGGACAGGCGGACGAGTTCGCGCAGCGCCTCCGGCGCGGCCGGTGTCGGCGCCTCCAGCACCGTCCGCGGCAGCACCCGCTCGGTCAGGTCATAGACGCGTTCGAAGGCGCCGCGGCGGGTCGCGGTCGTCACGATGCCGGCCCAGAACAGCCACTCGACGGCGCGCTTGCCCTCCGACCAGCCCCACCAGCCGCCTGCGCCGCGGTGGCCGTGGGAAAGTTCCCCTGCCGCCTTCGGTCCCTCGGTCTCGATCTCGCGGCGCACCGCCTCGATCAGGTCGGTGCGCTCCCGGCCGAACTGCGCGAGACCGCCATAGATGCCCTCCCCGCGGCGGGCCCGCTCCATGCGCCAGCGGAACAGCGGCTGGAGCGCCACCGGCAGGTAGGAGGCCTCGTGGCCCCAATATTCGAACAGCACCCGCCGCCGCCCGGCATAGGCGAGCGCGTCGAGATCGGCCGTGTCATAGGGGCCGAGGCGGGAGAAGCCCGGCAGGGTGTGGGCGCGGGCCACCACATTGACCGAATCGATCTGGATGACGCCGAGGCTCTCGGCCATGCGCCTGAGGTGCCGGCGCCCGCCGGCATGGGCCGCGCGGCGCGACAGGCCGGCGAGGTCGAAGCCCTGGGCGGCGACGGCGATGCGGCGGGCCTGTTTCAGCGAGAGCGTGTCGGGGCGAGGCGGCATGGGATCACCGAGGGGGGCCAGAGCCGGCATAGGCCGGGGATAGACCGACGGCCACCCGAAAGCTGGCAGTATTTTTTCAAGGCCGCAAAGCCCCACCAGGACTGATCCGGGACGCCTGCGGGGCTGCCATGCTGACCGAATCCGGTGGCCGACTTGTCCCCGAACGGGCGGCGGAGGTTAATCTCGCCACCTGTCATCGAACCTGCCGAGGAGCCCGCCATGACCCCGAACCCGATCCTGACCCGCCGCCCCCTCGGCCGCACGGGCCTGTCCATCGCCCCGCTGGTCTTCGGAGGCAATGTCTTCGGCTGGACCGCCGACGAGGCGACCTCCTTTGCCCTCCTCGACCGCTTCGTCGATGCCGGCTTCGACGCGATCGACACGGCCGACGTCTATTCCTCCTGGGCGCCCGGCCATGTCGGCGGCGAGAGCGAGACCATCATCGGCAAATGGATGAAGGCCCGCGGCACCCGCGACAGGATCACGCTGATCACCAAGGTCGGCTCGCCCATGGGCGAGGGCAAGGAGGGCCTGTCGGCGCCCTACATCGCCGCGGCGGTGGAGGCCTCGCTGAAGCGGCTGCAGACCGACGTCATCGACCTCTACCTGTCGCATTTCCCCGATCCGAAGACGCCCTACGAGGAGACGCTGGGCGCCTTCGAGAGGCTGGTTGATGCCGGCAAGGTGCGGGCCATCGGCTGCTCCAACCTCGATGCCGCTCAGCTTGCGGCCTCGCTCGCCGCGGCGAAGGCTGGAGGACTGCCACGCTACGAGGTGCTGCAGCCCCTCTACAACCTGCACGACCGCACCGCCTTCGAGGGGCCGCTGGCTGACCTCTGCAGCGCCGAGGACATTGGCGTCATCACTTATTTCTCGCTGGCCAAGGGGTTCCTGTCGGGCAAGTACCGTTCGGAGGCGGATCTGGGGAAGAGCCCGCGCGGCGAGCGCAGCGTCAGGCCCTATCTCACCGAACGCGGCTTCCGCATCCTGAAGGTCCTGGACGACGTCGCCGGCGCCCGCGGCGCCAGACCGGCGGAGGTGGCCGTCGCCTGGCTGATGCGCAAGCCGGCGGTGACGGCACCGATCGCCAGCGCGACGACGCCGGAGCAGCTGGAGAGTCTGATCCGCGCGGCCTCCCTTGCCCTGGGTCCGGAGGACATGGCGCGGCTGGACGCGGCCGGCGCCTGATCGGCGGATGACGAGCAGGTCTCCATCAAGGTTGCCGCGGTGAACGTCAGCCATGGGGTGACGGTCACTGGCTGCAGCGACAGGCGCGCAACCCTCCCCTGGTCTCGGGACCAAAAACCGGAGGCCACCCGCGCCTTTTGTTTACCACAGCCACGGTTCACTCTGTTCCACCGTTTCCTTTAGGGGAATATTCAAGGCCATTCTTTAGCCATGGGGGTCCAATCCGGAACCATCGCGAGACCCCGTCATGATCGTTCACACCCTGCGCAAGCGCCTGGCAGCCTTCCTCGGCCGCGCGGGCAACGACACATCCGGCGTCGTCGCGGTGCTGTTCGCCATGTCCATCCTGCCGGTGATGATCGTCATCGGTGCTGGCATCGATTTCTCGCGGCTCTCGTCGGCCCGCACGGCGGCCCAGGCGGCGGCCGATGCCGCGGCTCTGGCGGCGGCGTCTTCGAAGCTGGAGGCCGAAGCCGGCCTGCAGCTGCTGGCTGAGGCTCAGGCCAATGCCAACCTGCGGGGTGGAAATGCGGAAGGCTCGCGCATCACCGAATTCCGCTATCTGCCGGACCAGCGCGAAGTGACCCTGAAGGTGGCGGGCACCATCAACACGACCTTCATGGCGCTCGCCGGCATCAGCCGTCTCGACTACCAGGCCGAGGCGAAAGCCATCCGCGGCCTCAACGGCACGACCGAACTCGTGCTCGTGCTGGACAACACCTGGTCGATGTCCGGCAACAAGCTGGTGTCGCTGAAACAGTCGGCCGAGGAACTTGTGAACACGTTGAAGCAGGACCCCAATGCCGATGTGAAGATCGGCGTCGTCCCTTATGCCGACTATGTCAATGTCGGCACGGCCAACCGCAATGCGAGCTGGCTGAACGTGCCGGCCGACTATGACGTCACCAGTCCACGCACCTGCGAGACCCGGACGACGCGTCGTATCTGTACCCGTGGTGCGGCGCGGACCTGCACCCGTGTCGTTGACGGCGTGTCGGAGACCTATGACTGTACGCCGCAGACCTGCCGGGACGAGACCGTGCCGCCCTATGAACAGTGCTCGGGCGGTGGCACGAGCCGCTTCCGCTGGTTCGGTTGCGTCGGCTCTCGCACTACCGGTCTGCTGCGCCAGAACGACACCCAGCCCTCGGAGCGCTATCCCGGCTACCTGGCGACCAGCCAGCTGTGCCTCAACCCGATCGTGCCGCTGACCTCGAACAAGGCTACCGTGCTCACCGCCATCCGCGACATGCGGGTCAATATCGGCGGCTATCGTCCCCTCACCTACATCCCCTCGGGGCTGATCTGGGGCCTCAACGTGCTGTCGCCCGGCGCGCCCTTCGCCGAAGGCGCCGCCTATGACCCGACCAACCGGCGCCCGCGCAAGGTCATGGTTTTGATGACGGACGGCGCCAACACGCTGCGCTTCAACCCCTCCGACGGTCGGCATCTCACGCCCAACGGCAACGCCACCAACCAGGCCAACCAGATCACCCAGACCTATACGGACATGAATGCGATCTGCACCTATGCCAAGCAGCAGAACATCGAGATCTTCACGGTGGCCTTTGACATCGGCAACGACGTGACCGCCCGCACGGCGATGCGCAACTGCGCCACCTCGACGGCCCACGCCTTCGATGCCACGGACCGCCAGTCGCTTTCCGACGTGTTCAGGAACATCGCCCTGTCGCTGCAGAACGTGCGCATCACGCGCTGAGGCGGGCCGGACGGCCCGGCGCCCGGCGCCACCGGACCATGCCCCCGGTGGTGGCGGCCTGCCCCCCCGGAGCGCATATGCAGCGCTTCGTCGGCCTCCCCGCGGAAGCGGCACGGCCGTGTCGCCCGTCCTCCGCGGGCCCGGCCCCACACCGCACCGCCGCGGCGTCCCTGCCGGCCGCACGCTTCAGCGACGCGCCGTCACGACGGCGGCGGGCTGGATTGACGATGGATGAGCGAGCGCAAGGCGAATGGTGCCCGGGGACGGAGTCGAACCGCCGACACTGCGATTTTCAGTCGCATGCTCTACCAACTGAGCTACCCGGGCGACCGCCGCCTGTGACCG
This sequence comes from Phreatobacter sp., assembly GCF_022843985.1. Classification (GTDB taxonomy): domain Bacteria; phylum Pseudomonadota; class Alphaproteobacteria; order Rhizobiales; family Phreatobacteraceae; genus Phreatobacter. The sequence continues at coordinate 19,309 of NZ_JALHMP010000037.1, forward strand.
TCTCGCGACGATCAGCAGCAGTGCGGGCCGGCTTATAGAGGCTCCCGCGGGGGCTGTCCACCCTCCCCCTGCCGGGTGATCCACAGGCCCGGCGCGGCGGCGGCGGGCGGCCGTTCCGGGGCACACGAAAAAGCCCCGACGGCGGGGCCGTCGGGGCAGGTGGAGGTCATGCGGCAGGCACGGCAAAGGGATGGGGTTCAGCGCAGGACGACCACACGGGTGCCGACGCGGACGCGGTCATAGAGGTCGATGACATCCTCGTTGAGCATGCGGATGCAGCCGGAGGAGACGGCCTGGCCGATCGTATGCGGCTCGTTGGAGCCGTGGATCCGGTAGAGCGAGGAGCCGAGATAGAGGGCGCGGGCGCCGAGCGGATTGTCCGGGCCGCCCGCCATGAAGCGCGGCAGGTCGGGGCGGCGGCGCAGCATCTGCACCGGCGGCCGCCAGTCCGGCCATTCCTGCTTGCGGGTGATGGTGGGGCTGCCGGCCCATTCGAAGCCGGGCCGGCCGACGCCGATGCCGTAGCGCAGGGCGCGGCCGTCGGCGAGGACGAGATAGAGGCGCCGCTCGGCGGTGTTCACCACCACGGTGCCGGGCGCATAGGGGCCGTCATAGGCGACGATCTCGCGCGGGATGGCGGGGGCACGGGCCGGGGCATGGGGCCGGGCGACGAGCGGTTCGCGCGTGTCGGGATCGAACATGATCGTCTGGACGAACGGATTGGCGGAGGCACCCGAGGCGGCGAGCGACAGGGCGGCGGCGAGGACGAGGCGGCGGTTCATGGCGGGCTCCGGGCAGGCGGACGGTGCGGTGGATCAGCGGCTGGTCTGGTCGAGGGCGACCAGGCGAACGGGGCGCCGGTGCTCGCCCTGCGGCGAGGTCTGGCAGGCGACCGGAATATGCGGCCAGGCGAAGCGGGCGCAGTCGCCGTCGAGGGGGGCGGCGCGGCGCGGGGCGGCGTCGAGGCGGTTGCGGAACTGGTCGAAGGCCTTGTGGGCGTGATCGATGTCGTCGGCCGTGTGGGACACGGCGAGGGCGGAGCTCGACACCGCGGCGCGGCCGTCGGGAGCGATCATCACGGCGAGGGCGAGGCCGAGAGCCGCCACACCGCCGAGAGCCAGCAACTGCGAAATCCGGTTCATGCGACAACCCCCATCATGGCCCTCCATGGGCCGGTCTCCCCTCTGTGTCGTGGCGGCGGCCGAAAAGGTTCATCGGCTCGGTGCGCCCGGCGTCATCGGGTTGCAGAGACCCTAGGGCTGCGGATTTTCGTGGCGGTGTCTCGCGGGGCGGGGTCGCGTTTCAATGTTGCACGGCCTGTTTCAAGCCTTGCGGGCGCGTGTCGGCATCCCGCGGCGAGTGTTGCGGGACGGGTGCCCTTTGTTTCCGCCGGCCGGGATTCAGCCCGTCTCGCCCTCGGGCATAAACATGTAGCCGGCGCCGCGCACGGTGCGGATATAGGCGGGCGCATCGGCGTCAGGCTCGATCTTGCGGCGGATGCGGGTGATGCGCACGTCAATGGCGCGGTCGAAGGCCTCGGGGTCGCGGGCGCCGGCGAGATCGAGCAGGCGGTCACGCGACAGCACCCGGCGCGGGTTCTCGGCAAAGGCCTTGAGCAGGCTGAACTCCGAGGTGGTCAGGGGATGATCGATCCCCATCTCGTCGCGCAGCACATGGGCGCCGAGGTCGAGGATCTTGGTACCGAAGCGCACGAGGTCGCGGGTGCCGCCCGCCCCCGCCGGCCGTGCCGGCGCCACGGCGCGGCGCAGCAGGGCACGGATCCGCGCCAGCAATTCGCGCAGCTCGCAGGGCTTGGCGAGATAGTCGTCGGCGCCGAGGTCGAGGCCGGCGATGCGATCGTCGGGGCTGGCGGTGGCGGTCAGCATGATCACCGGCACGGACAGCCGCTGCTTCAGGTCGCGCAGGATGGTGAGCCCGTCCTCCCCCGGCATGTTGAGGTCGAGCACGACGACGGCGGGCCGCTCCGCCTCGATCGCCTGGCGCAGGGCCGCGCCACCGTCGCAGAGCATCACCCGGAAGCCGTGCATCTTCAGGTAGTCGCCGACCATGTCGCGGGCGGCGGCCTCGTCGTCGACGACGATGACGAGTTGCCCGGCGATCATGACGGCCCCCGCTGCACCAGCGGCGGCAGGGTGAAGGCAAAGGTCGCACCCTTGCCCGGACCGTGGCCCGTCGCGGTGATATGGCCGCCATGCAGCTCGACGATGCGCCGGCAGATGAACAGGCCGAGGCCGGTCGAGCTCTCGCCCCCGGTCGGCTTGGCGGAGAGCCGCTGGAAGCGCCCGAACAGGCGCTGCTCGTCCTCCGCCGTCAGGCCCGGACCGGAATCGCTGACGGCGATACGGTGACCCGCCTCGCTGGAGGCCAGCGACACGCAGATCCGTCCGCCGGGCGGGGAATATTTCACCGCATTGGAGACGAGGTTGTCGATGGCTTCCCGCAGCCGGTCGGGATCGGCGCGGCCGGGCAGGACGTCCGGGCCGCTATAGACCAGCATCTGGCCCTTGCGTTCGGCCAGCGGCGCATTGGCGTCGATCACCGCGCCGACGATGGCGGCGGCGTCGATATCGGCGAGGCGCAGGACGATGTCCTCCGCATCCAGCATGGCATCGTTGATCAGATCATCGACCATCGAGGTCATGCGGGCGACGGAGGCGCGGATCTGCTCGATCTGGCTGCGGGCGCGGTCGATATTGGGCGGGTCGAGGCAGAGGAGCTCGTTCATCATCTCGGATCGGCCGAGAATGACGCCGAGCGGGTTCTTCAGGTCATGGGCGACGGTGCCGAGCACATCGGCCTTGTGGTCGTTGGTGCGCTTCAGGCGCTGCCACTGGGCCGTCAGGCGCTCGTTGGCGAGGGTGAGCTGACGGGTGCGGTCGGCGACGCGGCGCTCGAGGGTGGCATTGGCGGCCTGCAGCTGCTCGTAGAGGATGACATTGTCGAAGGCGGTGGAGAGGCGGCCGCAGAAGACGGCGACCAGGGTCTGGTCGGTCTCCGACAGGGGCCGGTCGGAGGTCAAGGCGACGACGACCTCGCGACCGCTGGCGGTCTCGATGTAGAGGGCGGTCTCGGTGGCCTCGAAAGCATGGCGGCGCCGCTCGAAAGCGCGCTGGACGAGCTGCTCCATGGCGGCGTCGAGAGGGCCATCGCCACCGGCCGCAAAGGGGGCATAGACGCCGGAGCCGGCCAGCACGGCGAAATGGGCGCGGCGCTCCTCGCGCAGGACCAGGAGGCCCTCGCAGGAGGCCTGGACGAGCCCGGCGATCTGGGTGAGGACGCCGGCGGCGAGCTTCCTCATGGATTTCAGATCGAAGAGCTCGGAGGCCGCCTCGACGACCAGTTCGAGGCCGCGCCGGGTCTCCACCAGGCGCATCAGCTGCTGATAGGAGCGGATGGCGGCGGTCAGCGAGGTGAAGAGCTTGTCGCCGGTCAGCTCGGTCTTCGCCTTGTAGTCGTTGATGTCGTAGTCGACGATCACCTGCCGCTCGGGCGCCTGGCCGGGCTGGCCGGTGCGCAGGATGATGCGCACCGTGTCGTTCTTCAGCTCCTTGCGGATATGTTCGACGAGGTCGAGACCCGCACCGTCGCTCTCCATGACGACGTCGAGCAGCACCACCGCCATGTCGGGATGGCGGGCGAGGAGCGCGCGGCCCTCGGCGGCCGAGAAGGCGGAATAGAGGTCGAGCCTGTGGCCGGCCAGCTGGTAGTCGGACAGCGCATATTTGGTGCCGGAATGGATCGCGGCGTCGTCGTCGATGATGGCAACCTTCCAGCGGCCCGCTTCGGTGACGGCGTCGCCGGGGCCATCGTCGAGGATCGCGACGAGATCGTCGTCGTCCTCGGGTCGCGGCGCATCCTGGTGCGGGTCGGACATCATGCGGGTTCCTGCCGGTCGCCGGGTTCCTGCGGCGCAGTCAGCGGCAGGACGATGCGGAAGCTGGTGCCGACGCCCGGCGTCGAGGCCAGCGAGATACGCCCGCCGAGGCGGCGTGTCACGATGTTGAAGACGATATTCAGGCCGAGCCCCGTGCCCCCCTGCCCGCGCCGCGTGGTGAAGAAGGGATCATAGGCCTGGCGCTGCACCTCGGCATTCATCCCCATCCCGTCGTCGCGGAAGGTCATGACGACCTGGTCGCCTTCCGGCACGGCCTCGATGACGAAGGTTCCGGCACGGCCGTCCGGAAAGGCATGGGTGAGCGCGTTGATGAACAGGTTGGTGACCACCTGTCCATAGGGACCGGGATAGCTGTCGAGGACGATGTCGGGCGGCACATGGACCTCGAGCTTCACCGCCGCACGCCGGAGCGTCGGCCTGAGGCTGGCGACGATCTGGTCGGTGGCCTCGGCCAGATTGAAATGGCGGCGGTCGGCATGGCTGCGGTCGACCGCCACCTGCTTGAAGGCCTGCACCATCTCGCCGGCACGCTGGAGATTGAGCGCGAGCTGGCTGGCGGCCTCGCGGCTGCCCTGGACGAATTCGGTCAGGCGCGAGCGCCGCAGCTCGCCGCGCTCCACATCGGCGGCGAATTCGTCGATGCGCCGCGACAGTGTCGAGGCGACGGTCAGCGAAATGCCGATGGGATTGTTCACCTCGTGGGCGACACCGGCGACGAGGCCGCCGAGGGCGGCGAGCTTCTCCGCCTCGATCAGGCTCTGCTGCGTCTCGCGCAGGTGGTCGAGTGCGGTTTCGGCACGGTCCTTGGCAGCGACGAGGTCCTGCTCGGCGCGCTGCTTCTCGATGGCGTTCTGGCGGAACACCTCCACCGCCCGCGCCATGCGGCCGATATCGTCCGTGGTGGTGAGGCCGGAGGGCGGGCGTTCGAGATCGCCGGCGACAATGGCGTTCATGCTGCCGGCGAGGTCGTCCAGCGGCACGCGGATGGACCTGGCTATGAGCGTCCAGATGATGGCGGCGATGACGAGGAAGATGCCGGCAATGCCGGCGGCCTGGACGAAGACGATGCGCAGCGTCTGGTCGAGCCGCTGCTGCGCCGCATCCTCCTTGGCGCGCACGCGATCGGCCACCTCCTGGATCACCGTCGCCATCACCGCCTGGTTGCCGTCGATCTCGACCTGGAGCAGGCGGTTCTGCATGCCGAGAACCTGGATCATCCGGCCGAATCCGGCCCGCAGCGCATTGGTGCGCTGGGCGAGCGTCGTCAGCGCGGCGCGCTGGAAATCGGTCTCGGCAAGATCGACCATGACCGGTGCCGTCTGCTGGATCACCTCGATCGACCGCGAGGCGTCACGCTGCGCCTGGACGGACTGGGTCAGGTAATAGTCGTTGATGGCGACGAGGAAGACGGAGAAGGCCTCGCGCGATTTGCCGAGCGAGGGCCCGACCAGGGCGGCCCGGTCGGCCATGGCCGTCTCGACCACGGCATAGAGCTGCGAGAGTTCGCTGGCCGGCTTGCGGATCTCGTTCTCGTAGATGGAGGAAATCGTCTCGCGCACGCTGCGCAACTCGTCGAAGCCCAGCATGAATCGCTCGGTGACGCTGGTGACCGAGCGGGCCGGATTCTGCAGCGCGAGGTCGATCTCCTGCTCGATGGCAAGCTTTGCCAGGAGCGCCCTGCGGCGCTGCTCGATCTCGTTCAGCACCGTCTCGTTGGGCAGGGCGAAATAGCGGTGGATGAGGGTCTGCAGACGCCCCGCATCATTCTCGATGGCGGCCAGCAGGCGGTCGATGCGGCGCGCCTCCTGCAGGTCTCCCCAGGCCGAGCGGATGGCCCTTGCGCCGGAGGCGATCAGCAGCATGAGGAGGGTGATGAAGGCGAGGTTGAGGATGACGACGGTGACAATGCGCCAGCGCACCGGGATGCGCCGCAACTGCTCGGAGGCCCGGTCGAGGCGGCCGCGGATCGTCCGCAGCGCCGGCCGGACCATCACCCGTCGTGCGGTCGTCGCATCCATCAGCGGGCCTGGCGGATGCGCGCCACCAGCGCGGCGAGCGGCGGATCGGCGGAAAAGCGTTGGACGATGGGCCGCACCGCCTGCTCGAAGCTGTCGCGGTCCTCCAGGGTGACCACGGTGACCCCCGCCGCCTCGGCCTGGCGACGCGAGGTCTGTTCGAGCTTCAGCCATTGTTCGCGCATGGCGCGGGCCGAGGCGCGGGCGGCGGCGCGGAAGATGTCGCGGTCGGCCGCGGAGAGTTCGTCCCAGGCCTTGCGCGAAACCACCAGGACCTCCGGGCTCATCGTATGTTCGGTGAGCGTGATGTGGCGTGCCGCCCGGTAATGGTCGGTGGTGACATAGGACGGCCAGTTGTTCTCGGCGCCCTGGATGAGACCCGTGACGAGGCTGACGCTGACCTGGCCATAGGGCAGGGCCACCGGCTCGGCACCGAGGGCCCGCATCATCTCGACCATCATGTCGGACTGCTGCACCCGGATGCGCAGGCCCTTGAGGTCCTCGACCCTGCGGATCGGCCTGACGGAATTATAGATCGACCGGGCACCGGAATCGTAGAAGGCAAGGCCGATCAGGCCGTAGCGTTCGAATCCGGCGAGGATGTCGTCGCCAACCGGGCCGTCAAGGACCCGGTGCAGGTGTTCGACAGAGCTGAACAGGAAGGGCAAGGCGAGGATATTGGCCTCGGGGATGAAGCTCGCCAGCGGCGCGACATTGGTGCGGTTGATGTCGATGGCGCCGATGCGCGTCTGCTCGATCGTCTCCTTCTCCTCACCGAGCTGCCGGGAATGGAAGATGCGCAGACGGTGTCGGCCGCCGGTGCGCTCGGCGATGAGCGCGCCCATCAGCTCGAGGGCCTTCACCGTCGGGTAGTCGGCGGGCTGGGTGTCGGCGACGCGAAACTCACGCGCCGCGAGGTCGCCGGCAGGCCACAGCGCCAGAAGGCAGGCCAGCGCGAGTGCCGCCGCCCTTCCTGTCGCGATGGCGAACATCCCGCCCATGCCGAGCCCTTGCGCGTTGCGGGCGCCGCCGGGGGCTCCCTCCGGAAAATCATGCCACAGATCACCGCCCCTTCGCCATCGCCGGTCGGGACGAGGCGCGGCGGCATGCGGGCATGGTGAAGACGACGGCATTGTTTCTTTTGCGTGTCGCAGCGAGCCCAGGTTGTCGCCGCCGGGAAGGTGCGGGCGACATCGCGCCGAAACCGCCCCGGCCGATCATCGCTGCGATCGAGGGTGCGGCCGGCAGCGGCTGCGCCCGCTCCGCCGTGAGCGGCAGCAGGAGATTGCGCATGACACAGCTCCGGACACTTGCCGTCGTCATCGCCCTGGCGGCAGGACTTCACAGCGGGGGCGCGGCCCTCGCCCAGGAGGATATCGGGATCCCGGAATGTGACCGCTTCATCACCAGCTACGAGGTCTGCGTCACCACCAAGGTTCCGGCAACCCATCGGGTCACCTTCGCCCAGCAGGTGGCGCAGTTGCGCACGACCTGGCGCTCGCTCGCCCAGGACCCGCAGACCCGCCAGCAGCTGGAAGCGATCTGCCGCACCCAGGGCGAGCAGATGCGCCGTGGCCTCGAACCCTTCGGCTGCGCCTTCTAGCGTGAACAGGCAGCCAGCAGCTGCTGGCGAATCTCGGCGATGCCGTCGAGCTGGTAGGTGCCCTCGAAGCGCCAGCGCCGGGAGCCCTCGAGGCGGATGGCCAGGGTACCGGTCGCCGGCAGGCGCGCGAGGAACTCGCGCACGTCCCCGGGGAACAGCGCCTCGTGCAGGTTGCGGGTCCCCTGCCAGATGTCGCTCGGCGCGAGGCGATCATTGATACGCATCGTGGCGAAGACCGTCGCCGAGGCCATGACGGGGCCGTCGCGGCCGACGGACATGGCGACACGGTCGTTGCGACAGGTGATGCGCAGGATGATGCTCTCCTCGCCCCAGGGCTCCAGCGGCCGCTGGTCGGCGACGATGACGCGGCCGGACGGGCCGGTGGACGTGGTGACCTGCCAGCGGCCGAGGGTGACGGTGCCCTGGGCGGCTGGAGCCGCCAGGCCGGCGGCGAGCCCGTCGAAACAGGCGAGCCGTTCCGCCTCCTTGGCGATCGCGCCGCAGCGCCTGACGGCGTCCGGCAGGGCGGCATCGTTTGCGCTGGCGGCGGGTGACAGGATGAGGCCGGCAAGAAGGGCCGTCAGGACCGCAATGGCTTTCATGAACCAGAACGTAGTGTCGCCGGGGGGCGAGACAACCCGCCAGGAGGTCGCAGGACGCGATGAGACCGGGTCCTGGACAGCCCGCAGGCCAGACTTGCAGGATCGCGAGGGCCAGCGGCCGCCGACGGGCCCATATCGACAGGCTGACACTGCCCGGGAGACGAAGACGATGGCCGATCTGTTCCGTGACGACACAGCCGCCGGGCGGTTCGAACTCGATGTCGACGGCCGCCAGGCCTTCGCCCTCTACCGCCGCGATGGCGACCGCCTCGTGATCGACCATGTGGAGGCGGAGCCCGCCCTTCGCGGCACCGGCGCGGCAGGGCGGCTGATGGAGCAGGTGGTGGCGGCAGCGCGGGCGGAGAACCGCACCATCGTGCCGCGCTGCGGCTATGCGGCGAGCTGGCTCCGGCGTCACCAGCGCTGACCAGCGGACCCAGGCGCGGCTCAGCCCGCCATTTTTCCCGGATTCATGATGCCCCGGGGGTCGATGGCCTGTTTCAGCGACGCCATCAGCGCCAGGGCGGCGTCGCCATGCTCGGCGGCGAGATATTGCATCTTGCCCTGGCCGACCCCGTGCTCGCCCGTGCAGGTGCCCTCCATGGCCAGGGCCCGCTCGACGATGCGGCCCATGAAGGCCTTGCAGGCGGCGACACTGGCCGGATCGCTCTCGTCCATCAGCGGCAGGACGTGGAAATTGCCGTCGCCGACATGGCCGACGATGGGGGCGATAAGGCCGCTTGCCTCGATGTCCCTCTTGGTGGCGTCGATGCACTCGGCGAGGCGCGAGATCGGCACGCAGACATCGGAGGACTGGCCCTTCCAGCCCGGCCGGAGCGCCATCGCCGCCCAGTAGGCGTCGTGGCGGGCCTGCCACAGCCGCGTGCGGTCTTCGGCCCGCGCCGCCCACTGGAAATCGCCGGCGCCATAGTCGTCGGCGATGGCGCGGAAGCGCTCGACCTGTTCGGCGACACCGGCCTCGGTGCCGTGGAATTCCAGCAGCAGCAGCGGCTTCTCGGGCAGGGAAAGCTTCGAATAGGCGTTGACGGCGCCGACCTGCACCTCGTCGAGGAGCTCGATCCGGGCCATGGGAATGCCGGTCTGGATGGCGACGATGGTGGCGTCGGCCGCGTCCTTCACCGTCGGGAAGGAGCAGGTGGCCGCCGAGATCGCCTCGGGGATGCCGTGCAGTTTCAGGGTGACCTTGGTGATCACCCCGAGCGTGCCCTCGGAGCCGACGAAGAGGCGGGTGAGATCATAGCCGGCGGAGGTCTTGCGGGCGCGGCGCGCGGTGTCGATCACCTCGCCGTTCGGCAGCACCACCTCGAGGGCGATGACATTGTCCTTCATCGTGCCGTAGCGCACCGCATTGGTGCCGGAGGCGCGGGTCGCCGTCATGCCGCCGATGGAGGCGTCGGCGCCGGGGTCGATGGGGAAGAACAGGCCCATGTCGCGGAGATATTCGTTGAGCTGCTTGCGGGTGACGCCGGGCTCGACCACCACATCGAGATCCTCGGCATGGACGGCGATGATCCGCTTCATCAGCGAGGTGTCGAGGGAGATGCCGCCGAAGGGCGCGTTGACATGGCCTTCCAGCGAGGAACCCGTGCCGAAGGGAATGACCGGCACGTCATGGGCGGCGGCGATCCTCATCACCGCGACGCAGTCCTCGGTGGTCTCGGCGAAGACGACGACGTCCGGCGGCTGGTTCTCGATCCAGGTGAGGGTATGGGCGTGCTGCTGGCGCACCGCCTGCGACGTGACAGCCCGGTTGCCGAAGCGGGCCTGCAGTTCGGCGACCACGGCGGCGACGGTCTCCGGGCTCGGGCGGGTACGGGTGGGCATGATGTGGATCCCTGGTCACTCCGGCGGCGGAGCGTGAGGGACATTAGGGGCTGGCGCGGCCAAGGCAAAGTGTGGGACGGCCCCCCTTGCGACAATGCTTCCCGGACGCGTTCATGCGTCAGGGGCGCATCCCCTCCCCCGGCCGGGCGATTGCCCGGGCCGGCCGGCTTCGGCTAAGCGGGAGTCATGACCCAGTTCGACCTCTGCCCCGACACGGGCCTTGCGATCACCCCGCGGATGGCCGTCCGCCCGGAGATGATCGACTACAACGGCCACGTGAACGTCGCCTTCTACGTCAAGCTCTTCGACGAGGGGCTGGACATGCTGTTCGAGCGGATCGGCCTGTCCGAAAGCTATGTACGCACGCGCAACATGAGCTTCTTCGCCATGGAGCTGCATGTGCGCTACCTGCGCGAGGTGCAGCTGACAGACCCCGTCCAGGTTCGCATCCGCATCCTCGATGTCGACGCCAAGCGGATCCACTACTGGATGGAGCTGATCCATGCCGAGGAGCGCTGGCTGTCGGCGACGATGGAATCGATCTCGATCCACATCGACATGGCGACGCGCAAGCCGGCCCCCTTCCCGGACGACATCATGGCAAGGCTCGAGGCCTGGCATCGGGACAGCCAGGGCCGGGAGCGGCCGGAAGGCGTCGGTCAGGTGATCGGCATCCGGCGCAAGCCGACGTGACGACGGCGCGGCGCCCTCAGCGGGCGAAGGGCAGGGTGTAGGCGCCGCCGAGCGTCGTCAGGATGCCGGCGCGCCGCACTTCGTCGGCCGAGACGACGGTCTGGGCTTCTCGCGCCATGCGCTCGGCGCGGCGGCGACGATAGGCGTTCAGGTAGCGCGCGACAGTGGCGAAGACCATGGTGCCCTCCACGGGGCGTCGGGGACGGCGGCGACGGCCGGTCCGGCAGCGGCAGGACCGGCCTCGTCGTGCTCGGGGCTGGCGACCCTCAGCCGGTCGCCATCATGCTTCGGGTGCGACGGACCATCTGGTCGCGGGTCAGGCCGTGGCCGGCGAGTTCCTCGTCCGACAGATGGGCCAGATAGCCGTTGACATAGGTGGCGGCGCGCAGTTCCTGGGCCTCGACGACGGCGTCGTAGAGGGAACCCCAGAAGCCGCGCTTGCCCGTGGCCTTCTCGGCCGGGGCGGCGGACGTGATCTTGTCGAGTGCAATGGTAGCCATGGTGGTCTCTCCTCTGAAAGAGCGGACGACCTCGAGGCTTCCTCCCTTTACACGTCCCCATTTTGTTGCAGTGCAGCGATTTTTCAAGATGGTGCAATGCACAATCAGCCTTGCATTCCGCGCATGGCTTGTGAAAACGAACTGTTAACGATCTGGATTCGCAAGATTATTTCACAAGCTCGAACCATTCGTCCTCGGTCATGACGGTGACCCCCAGGTCGCGCGCCTTGTCGAGCTTGGAGCCCGCGCCGGGGCCTGCGACGACATAGTCCGTCTTCTTCGACACCGAGCCGGCGACCTTGGCACCAAGTCGCTCGGCCATGGCCTTGGCCTCGTCGCGGGTCATCTTCTCCAGGGCGCCGGTGAAGACCACGGTCTTGCCGGCGACGGGGGTGTCGGCCTTGGGCCTCTCGGCCGCCTCCACCGTCAGTTGGGCGACCAGGCGCTCGACCATGGCGCGGTTGCGCGGCTCGGCGAAGAAGGCCGCCAAGGCATCGATCACCGCATCGCCGATCTGGTCGAGGGAATCGAGTTCGGCGCGGGTCTCGGCATCGCCCTCGGCGAGGCGCACCGCCGCGTCGTGGAAGGCCTGCCAGGTGCCGTAGGCGCGGGCGAGGACACGCGCCGTCGTCTCGCCGACATGGCGGATGCCCAAGGCCGCGATCAGGCGGTCGAGGGCCACCGTGCGGCTCGCCTCGATGGCGTCGAACAGGTTCTTCGCCGAGAGGGCGCCGAAGCCCTCCTTGTCCTTCAGCTTCTTCAGGTTCTCGCCGTCGCGCCGCGCCAGGGTGAAGATGTCGGCCGGCTCGCGGATGGGCAGGTCGGGGTCGGCGAAGAAGAAGGGCAGCCGCTCGGCACCGAGGCCTTCGATGTCGAAGACGCGGCGGGAGACGACATGGCGCAGTCGCTCCACCGCCTGTGCCGAACAGGCGAAGCCGCCGGTGCAGCGGCGGACGGCCTCCCCCGCCTCGCGGATGGCCGGGCTGCCGCAGGCCGGGCAGGTGGTGGGGAAGGCATAGGGTTTCGCATCCTCCGGCCGCTTGTCGATGACCACGTCCAGCACCTGCGGGATGACATCGCCGGCGCGCTGGACGATGACCGTATCGCCGACGCGGATGTCGTGCTCGCGGAAGCGCCCGCCGTCGGTGCCGACGCCCTTGATGTAGTCCTCGTTGTGCAGCGTGGCGTTGGAGACGACGACGCCGCCCACCGTCACCGGGCGCAGCTTGGCCACGGGCGTCAGCGCGCCGGTGCGGCCGACCTGGATATCGATCGCCTCGAGGATGGTCGTCGCCTTCTCGGCGGCGAATTTGTGGGCGACGGCCCAGCGCGGCGAGCGCGAGACGAAGCCGAGGCGGGCCTGCAGGTCGAGGCTGTCGACCTTGTAGACGACGCCGTCGATGTCATAGCCGAGGGTGGCGCGCTTCTCCTCGATCAGCCGGTAATGGGCGAGGAGCGCCTCGGCGCTGTCGCAGACCACGGTGAGCGGATTGGTGGGGAAGCCGAGGGCGCGGAACCAGGCGACCATGCCGGACTGGGTGTCGCGGGGACGGGCCGGGCTGATCTCCCCCCAGGCATAGGCGAAGAAGCGCAGCGGCCGCTGGCGCGTGATCTCGGGGTCGAGCTGGCGCAGGGACCCGGCGGCGGCATTGCGCGGATTGGCGAAGGGCGGCAACCCCCGCTCCGCCTGGCGTGCATTGATGGCGCGGAAGTCGGCGTGGCTGAGATAGACCTCGCCGCGCACCTCCAGCACCTCGGGAGCCCCTTCCAGGACCTGCGGGATCTCGTGGATGGTGCGGATATTGGCGGTGACGTCCTCGCCGACCGCGCCGTCGCCGCGCGTCGCCGCGACGGCGAGCCTGCCCGCGACATAGCGCAGCGAGCAGGACAGGCCGTCGATCTTCGGCTCGGCGGTCATGGCCACGGGCGCATCGGCGTCAAGGCCGAGGAAGCGGCGCACGCGGCCGACGAAGTCGGCGACCTCGGCGTCGGCGAAGGCGTTGGACAGCGACAGCATGGGAACGGCATGGGTGACCTTGCCGAATTTGCCGGCCGGCGCCGCGCCGACCCTCTCGGACAGGCTGTCGGCGGTCTTCAGGGTGGGAAAGGTGGCCTCCAGCGCCTCGTAGCGGCGGCGGAGATCGTCATAGTCGGCGTCCGTCAAGGTCGGCGCGTCATCCTGGTAGTACTGGCGGTCGGCCTCGGCGATGGCCTCGGCGAGACGCTCGTGTTCGAGCCGGGCCGCGTCGGCTGTGAGATTCGCAACGGGAGTGGCGGAGACGGGGGATCGCGACATGACGAACTCGGCGGAATCGGCGGAAGCGCCTGCCCGTCATGCCCGCTGGCGAAGCGGACATCCAGCGTGATCGGGCGCTGCCGGGAACGATAGAGCCCGGGGGCCTCAGGGCAAGTCCGGGATTGGCAGCAGCTCAGTCGACGATGCCGAGCCTGATGCCCTGGACCGCCGCCCGGCGGATCACGGCCTCGTGGGAGGGCCACCACATCGCGACGATGCCGATGATGCCGCGGCGGGCCAGCGCCGCCGGGGTCGCGGTCCATTCCTCCGCGAGTTCGCGCAGGCCGGAGCGCGGGTCGCGCCGCCAGGGCGGGTCATAGGTGATGGCGCCGTCGACGCCGATCTCGCTGAAGAAGGCGCGGGTCTCGGCCAGGAGCGCGCGCTCCTCCCCGCCACCGAACAAGCCGCCAAAGGCGCCAGGCGCGATGCCGCCATGGAAGATGAGCAGGCTCTCCGGCGCCACCGCCTTGGTGCGGGCGGCGGGGAAGAGAAAATTGGCGCAGGAGGAGATGCAGTGGTCCTTGACCACGAGCAGCAGGCCATGGGCGCGCAGGGCGCGGGCAAGGCGCAGCGCCGCCCGGACCTCGCCGCCGTCTGACGTGACGACCATGGCGGTGAGGCCACGGCCGGCGAGGAGGGTTTCGGCCCGGCCGGCGGTGGCGGCGTCGATGTCGCCGGTGAAACAGAGGGTCGAGCCGGCGACGCGGATGTCGGAGACGGCGGCGCAGGCGGCAAGGGCCTCCGTCACGGTGGCGGGCTGGGCGCGGGCGGGGCTGGCCGCGAGAAGCCCCAGCAGTGCCAGCCCGACCGCAGGGATCAGGGTGAGCGGCAAGGCAAGCGCGCGGGCAGCACCGAAACTGGTCATGCGAGCGACATCACGCGCCAAAGCCGGCAATCCGATGACGGCTCATCCGACGGTGAGCAGCTTCTCGGCGGCGGCGCGGGCCTCGTCGGTGATGGTCTCGCCGGCCAGCATGCGGGCCAGTTCCTCGCGGCGCAGCTCGAAGCCGAGCGGCCTGACGCGGGTGGCGACGCGCTGGCCCATGGTCTCCTTGGCGATGAGATAGTGGCGCGTCGCCTTGGCCGCGACCTGCGGGGCATGGGTGACCGAAAGCACCTGGAACTTGCCGCCGAGGCGGGCGAGGCGCTGGCCGATGGCATCGGCCACCGCACCGCCGACACCGGTGTCGATCTCGTCGAAGACCAGGGTCGGCGCCGAGCCCTGATCGGCGAGCACCACCTTGAGCGCCAGCATGAAGCGCGAGAGTTCGCCGCCCGAGGCGACCTTCATCATCGGCCCGGGCCGGGTGCCGGGATTGGTCTGGACCCAGAATTCCAGCCGGTCGATGCCCTCGGCGCCGGATCCGTCGGCGGCATGTTCGGTCATGAAGCGGGCGCGGTCGAGCTTCAGCGGCCCGAGTTCGGCATTGACGGCGGCATCGAGCCGCGCCGCCGCGGCCTTGCGCTTGGCGGAGAGGGCGGCCGCGGCCTTGCCATAGGCGGCCTCGGCGGCGCCGGCGGCCTTGTCCAGCGCCACCAGCCGGTCCTCGCCGGCATCCAGCGCCGCGACATCGGCGAGGTAGCGGGCGGCGAGATCGGCGAGCCCCTCGACCGGGACGGCATATTTGCGCGAGGCGGCGCGCAGCGCGAAGAGCCGCTCCTCGATGCGCTCGAGTTCGCGCGGGTCGAACTCGGCGGCACGCTGGGCGGCCTCGACCGCGGCCCTTGCATCCTCGATCCGGTCGAGCGCCTCGCCGAAGGCCCGGACGATGGGCTCGACCAGGGCCGGCGCCTGGCCGGCGCGGCGCTCCAGCCGGCGCCAGGCGGCGGCCAGCGAGGGGACGGCGGAAGCCGGTCCGGCCAGCACGTCCATGGCCTCGGAGAGGTCCGAGGCGATCTTCTCGGAGGCCATCATCTCCTGCCGGCGGGCGGCGAGGTCGGCCTCCTCGCCCGGTGCGGGCTTCAGCCGGGACAGTTCCTCCACCGCCAGGCGCAGGAAATCGCCGTCGGCGCGGGCCTTGGCGAGGCGGGCCTGCGCCTCGTCAACCGCCTTGCGGGCGTCTCGCCAGCCCTTCCAGGCGGCGCGCACCGCCTCCACAGCCCCGGCGAGGCCACCGAAAGCATCGACCACACCGCGATGGCTCTCGGCCTCGATCAGCGCCCGGTCGGCATGCTGGCCGTGGATCTCCACCAGCGCCCCGCCGATGGCGCGCAGCACCTGGACGCTGACGGCCTGGTCGTTGACGAAGGCGCGGGTGCGGCCGTCGGCGAGCTGGACGCGCCGGAGGATCATGTCGCCTTCGGTGTCGATATCGGCCTCGGCGGCGATGCGGCGGGCGGGATGGGCGAGCGGCACGTCGAACACCGCCGTCACCTGGCCCTGGTCCTGGCCGTGGCGGACGAGGGCGGCGTCACCGCGGGCGCCCAGCGCCAGGGAGGTGGCGTCGAGGAGAATGGACTTGCCGGCGCCGGTCTCGCCGGTGAGCACGGAGAGACCCTCGGCGAAGGTCAGATCGAGCCGGTCGATCAGGACGATGTCGCGGATCGAAAGCTGGACGAGCATGGGCGGTTCGCGAGCTCCCGGCAGCGACGTGGCGCGGGACCGAGAGATTCGGCCGGTCCCGCGCCCCCAAGGGCTTAACGCGAACGGAGACGGAACGGAAGGGTCAGCCGGTGATGCGGCGGAAGGCGCGGCTGATCCACGAGCCGGTATCCTCGCGCGGGGTCAGGCCCTGGCCCTGGATCAGCGTGTAGCTGTCGCGGTACCACTGGCTGTCCGGGAAGTTGTGGCCGAGAACGGCGGCCGCGGTCTGCGCCTCGTTGACGATGCCGAGCGCCATGTAGCACTCGACGAGGCGGGCGAGGGCCTCCTCGACATGGCGGGTCGTCTGGAACTGCGAAATGACCGTGCGGTAGCGGTTGATGGCCCCGGCGAACTGGCGGCGGTCGAGGTAATATTTGGCGACCGACATCTCGCGGCCGGCGAGCTGGTCACGGGCGACCTCGACCTTGCGGCGGGCGGCGATGGCATATTCCGACTGCGGCCACTTGCGCGTGACCTCCTCGAGAACGACGAGGGCGCGCTCGGTGCGGGTCTGGTCGCGCTGGACGTCGGGGATCTGGTCATACTGGGCGGCGCCCATCAGGTACTGGGCATAGGCGGCGTCGCTCGAACCGGGATGCAGCTGGAGATAGCGGCGCGCCTGGTTGATCGTTTCCTCGTAGTCCTGCGCCTCGTAATAGGAATAGGCGGCCATGACGAGCGCCCGCTTGGCCCATTCCGTATAGGGATGGGTGCGGTCGATCTCCATGAACTTGAGCGCGGCACGCCGCCAGTCGCGGCGGTTCTGCAGGGCGATGCCCTCGTTGTAGAGCTTCTCGGCCGGTTCGTCGGGCAGGTTGGCCGAATCGGTGTTGCCGCCGAACAGATTGCCGAAGGACGGGGCGTTGGCGCAGGCGCCGAGCGGAAGGGAGACCGCCAGGACCGCTGCCAGGATCACCGCGCGCGACGAGGCGCTGCGGGCCGGACGCTCCGAAAGGGGCTGAGAAGGCTGCCCATCCACGGGATGCTTCTGCACGGTCACGACCTTCCCACTCGACGTTATGACTCGGGCCCCGGGGCCCGGGACGGCTCATAACCGAATTTGCACGGTGGGGCTATCACCCCGTCGCCACGTTCTGAAGCGGAGTTGAGGCCCAATTGGGGCAAGGCGTCAGTTGGCGTCCGGCCCATAGGCGGCGACCGCGACGCCGAGATCGGCGTGACCGCGCTCGCGCCGGGGCGCCTGGTCGACGATCGCATAGGCGCTCGGATCGGCGAAGAGCGCTTCCAGCAACTTGACGTTCATGCGGTGGCCGCCGCGATAGGAGCGGAAGCGGCCGATCAGCGGCGCACCGGCGAGCGACAGGTCGCCCACCGCATCAAGAAGCTTGTGCCGGACGAATTCGTCGCGGAAGCGCAGGCCCTCGGGATTGAGGATCCGGTCGTCACCGACGACCACGGTGTTCTCGAGCGAGGCGCCGAGCGCCCTGTTGACGGCCCAGAGCTTGCTGACATCCTGCATGAAGCCGAAGGTGCGGGCGCGGGCGATGTCGCGGCGGAAGGCGGCAGGCTCGAGGTCCATGCCGAAGACCTGGCGGCCGATCATGGCATTGTCGAAATCGATCTCGACCTCGAGGCGCAGCCCGCGCTCGTAAGGATGGAGCTCGACGACGCCACGCTCGGTCTCGACCACGACGGATTTGAGGACCTTCACCATGCGGCGGGGCGCATCCAGCGCCGCAATGCCGACCTGGTCGATAGCGGCGACGAAGGGCGCGGCCGAACCGTCGAGGATCGGCATTTCGGGGCCGTCAACCTCGACGAGGCAATTGTCGATGCCGAGGCCGGCGAGAGCGGCCATCAGATGCTCGACGGTGGCGACGCCGCCGCGCTCGGTCTTGCCGATGACGGTGGACAGGTCGGCCGAGGAAACGTTGCGGAAGACGGCGGCGATTTCGGCATGGTCCTGGTCGGACCGGAGGAAGGAGATGCCCGCACCGGCCTCGGCGGGATGCAGTGTCACGGAGACGGCAGCGCCGGAATGGACGCCGATTCCGTCGAGCTGGATCGCGTCGCGTAGCGTCGTCTGCCTGGCAGTCTTCATCATCGACCGTCTCTGCCACCCGGCAACAAGATCGGGAGATCTCGTCGGAGCGGGATGGCTCCATTCATGACCTGACGCGGCCGTACCGGATCTTGGCGCGCGATCCGGGCTTTGAATGCCGCGAAGCAAGTCGCCGCACCGATTCACCCAACCTCGTCGTGCCGGGACCATAGACAGGCCCTCGCAGGGGGCCAAGTCACGGTTTGTGTCCGACTGTTACCAGAATTCCGACGCATTCTCGCAACGGTGTTAACACCATAAAAACCACGCGTTAACAAAAACTTACCCGGGTGGATCACACCCGGGTAAGTTGATTGCCTGCAAGATTTGGTAACAATTCGGCCCCCGGGCCGAGCGGCCTCAGTTGGCCTGCCGGCGCAGGAAGGCCGGAATGTCCAGATGGTCGTCGTCGACGCGCTGCTGCGGCGCTGCGGGACGGCCGTGGATATCGAGGCCGGTGGGCTCGCGCCGCATCTGCGGGGCGGGCGCGGCCGGCATGCGCGGCGCCTGGGCGAGCG
>NZ_JALHMP010000038.1 GCF_022843985.1 Phreatobacter sp.
CCTGCGGTGCGGTGGCGCCCTGCGGCGTGGGGGCGACGGCGCCGGGCAGCTGCATCTGCGCCGCGGCACGCTCGCCGCTGGCGGCGGCGAGGGCGAGAGAGAGCAGAAGGACAGCGCGGCGCGACATGATTCATCCGGTGATGCGGAGCCGACACATAGCCTGCCGGACCGCGGCGGTCACCAACCCGTGACGCAACGGGACTCATGGCGGCGGCGATGTTGCGCCAAGGACGCACCTGCCCCGCCGGGTCGTGTGCCGAAACGTCGGTGCGATTCCTTCACAGCGATGTGACGGTGACGCTTGCGGCGCCATGACGCCCCCCCTATATCCGGCCCAACCGGCGGAAAGCGGCGATGTCTCGTGGCTTTCCGCCCTGCGATCACCAGCTTGCAAACCCCATATGACGAAGGGGTCGGCGCAGGCGGTCCGGGCGGAAATCCCTCTTCGTCCGCGGGCCGTCAGCCTCACGGGTGCTTCGGGCCCGGCCGACCCGCTTGAAAAGGAGAAGACCATGGGCAAGGTCATCGGCATCGACCTCGGAACGACCAATTCCTGCGTGGCGGTCATGGAAGGCACCACGCCGAAAGTCATCATCAATTCGGAAGGCGCCAACACGACGCCGTCCATCGTCGCCTTCACCGACGAGGAGCGCCTCGTCGGCCAGCCGGCCAAGCGCCAGGCGGTGACCAATCCCGAGCGGACCATCTTCGCGGTGAAGCGCCTCATCGGCCGCCGTTTCGACGACCCGACCGTGACCAAGGACCAGAAGCTCGTCCCCTACAAGATCGCGCGGGCCGGCAACGGCGACGCCTGGGTCGAGGTCGAGGGCAAGACCTATTCGCCCTCGCAGATCTCCGCCTTCACGCTGATGAAGATGAAGGAGACCGCGGAGGCCTATCTCGGCCAGACCGTCGACCAGGCCGTCATCACCGTCCCGGCCTATTTCAACGACGCCCAGCGTCAGGCCACCAAGGACGCCGGGAAGATCGCCGGCCTCGAAGTGCTGCGCATCATCAACGAGCCGACGGCGGCAGCCCTTGCCTATGGCCTCGACAAGAAGACCGCCGGCACCATCGCCGTCTATGACCTCGGCGGCGGCACCTTCGACGTGTCGATCCTCGAAATCGGCGACGGCGTCTTCGAGGTCAAGTCGACCAACGGCGACACGTTCCTCGGCGGCGAGGATTTCGACATGCGCCTGGTCGATTATCTGGCCGCCGAGTTCCAGAAGGAGCAGGGCATCGACCTGCGCAAGGACAAGCTCGCCCTGCAGCGCCTGAAGGAAGCCGCCGAGAAGGCCAAGATCGAGCTGTCATCCTCGACCCAGACCGAGATCAACCTGCCCTTCATCACGGCTGACGCCTCCGGCCCGAAGCACCTGCAGCTGAAACTCACCCGCGCCAAGTTCGAGGCGCTGGTCGACGACCTGATCCAGCGCACCATGGAGCCCTGCAAGAAGGCGCTCAAGGATGCCGGCATCTCGGCGGGCCAGATCGACGAGGTTGTCCTCGTCGGCGGCATGACCCGCATGCCGAAGGTCCAGGAAGTGGTGAAGCAGTTCTTCGGCAAGGAGCCGCACAAGGGCGTCAACCCGGACGAGGTCGTCGCCATCGGCGCCGCGATCCAGGCCGGCGTGCTGCAGGGCGACGTGAAGGATGTCCTCCTCCTCGACGTCACGCCGCTCTCCCTCGGCATCGAGACGCTGGGTGGGGTGTTCACGCGCCTCATTGACCGCAACACCACGATCCCGACCAAGAAGAGCCAGGTCTTCTCCACCGCCGACGACAATCAGAACGCGGTGACGATCCGGGTCTTCCAGGGTGAGCGCGAAATGGCGGCCGACAACAAGATGCTCGGCCAGTTCGACCTGATGGGCATTCCGCCGGCCCCGCGCGGCATCCCGCAGATCGAGGTCACCTTCGACATCGACGCCAACGGCATCGTCAATGTCCAGGCCAAGGACAAGGGCACCGGCAAGGAGCAGCAGATCCGCATCCAGGCCTCCGGCGGCCTGTCCGATGCCGACATCGAGAAGATGGTGAAGGATGCCGAGGCCCATGCCGCCGAGGACAAGGGTCGCCGCGAACTGGCCGAGGCGAAGAATCAGGCCGACGGTCTCGTCCACTCGACAGAGAAGGCGCTGTCCGAGCACGGTTCGAAGGTCGCCGAAGGCGACCGCAAGGCCATCGAGGATGCTCTTGCGGCGGTGAAGGAAGCGGTCAAGTCCGAGGACGTCGAAAGCCTCAAGGAGAAGACCAACACCCTGGCGCAGGTCTCCATGAAGCTCGGCGAGGCCATGTATGCGGCCCAGCAGGACGCCGCCGGTGCCGAGGGCGCCGCGCCGAAGAAGGACGACGTCGTCGATGCCGACTTCACGGAAGTGAAGGACGACAAGAAGAAGAGCGCGTAAGGCCCGAGAGGGGCTTTCCAGCGGGCCCCCGGAGCCATTCCGGGGGCCTTCGCTTGAACGGGGGCAGAAGCTGGGTCGATGTCCAAGCGCGACTACTATGAGACACTGGGGGTCGGCCGCGATGCGGACGACGCGGCTCTGAAATCCGCCTTCCGCAAGAAGGCGATGCAGTATCACCCGGACCGCAATCCCGACAATGCCGAGGCCGAGGCCCAGTTCAAGGAACTGAACGAGGCCTATCAGGTGCTGTCCGACGGCCAGAAGCGTGCCGCCTATGACCGCTTCGGCCACCAGGCCTTCGAGAATGGCGGCGGCGGCGGCGGCCATCCCGGCTTCGGCGGCGACTTCGCCTCGTCCATGTCCGACATCTTCGAGGAGCTGTTCGGCATGTCCGGCGGCCGCCGTCGCGGAGCCGGCGGGCGCGAGCGCGGCGCCGACCTGCGCTACAACATGGACATCACGCTGGAGGAGGCCTTCGCCGGCAAATCCGCCCAGCTGCGCATTCCCACCACGGTGTCCTGCGAGGTCTGTTCCGGTACCGGCGCCAAGCCCGGCTCCAAGCCGAAGACCTGCGGCACCTGCGGCGGCCATGGCCGTGTGCGCGCGTCACAGGGCTTCTTCTCGGTCGAGCGCACCTGCCCGACCTGCCAGGGCCGCGGCCAGGTCATCGAGGACCCCTGCGGCAACTGCTCAGGCGCCGGCCGCATCACCAAGGAGCGCGTGCTCTCGGTGAACATCCCCGCCGGCGTCGAGGACGGCACCCGTATCCGCCTCGCCAACGAGGGCGAGGCCGGCTTCCGCGGCGGCCCGTCGGGCGACCTCTACATCTTCCTCTCCATCGAGCCGCATGCCTTCTTCCAGCGCGACGGCCAGGACCTCTATTGCCGCGCGCCGGTCTCCATGGTGACCGCGGCCCTGGGCGGGGCCTTCGAGGTCCCGACCATCGACGGCGGCCGGGCCCAGGTGAAGGTTCCCGAGGGCACCCAGTCCGGCAAGCGCTTCCGCCTCTCCGGCAAGGGCATGCCGGTGCTGCGCTCCAAGGCGGTCGGCGACCTCTATGTCCAGGTCGATGTCGAGACCCCGCGCGCCCTCACCCGGCGCCAGAAGGAGCTGCTCGCCGAGTTCGACAAGGAGAGCTCGAAGGACACCCAGCCGGAAACAGCCGGTTTCTTCGCCAAGGCCAAGGCCTTCTGGGACGGGCTGGCCAAGGAGGGGTGAGGCCCCAGCCGCGCCGGGTCACGGGCGGGCGGCACAATCCACCTGCGTCCTTCGAGGCTGGCGGGTTCAGGGCAACTCCCCCGCCGATCCCTCACTCCGCCGCGAAGGAGCCCTTCAGCGGCAGCTTGGCGAGCGGCGGCGGGGCCGGGGCCTCGTCGAATTCCAGCGCCTCGATCCGCCCGCCGCGCTTGGCGATCTTGTCGGCGGAGGTGAGGATCTGCCCGAGATCCTCATTGGCCTGGCCGAAATGCTTCTGCAGGTTCAGAACCCGGTCGGTCAGCCGCGTGACATCGTCGAGGAGGTGCGAGACCTCCTTCTGGATGACGCGGGCCTCCTCGCGCATCCGCTCGTCCTTGAGGAGCCCTTGCACCACCTGCACCGCCAGCATCATCAGCGACGGCGAGACGATGATGATCCGGGCCCGGAAGGCCTTCTGGACAATGTCATCGAAATGCTCGTTGAGGTCGGCATAGATGCCCTCGGAGGGCACGAAGAGCAGCGCCATGTCCTGCGTCTCGCCGGGGATCAGGTATTTCTCGGCGATATCCTTGATATGGACCGTCAGGTCCTGGCGCAGCCGCTGGGCGGCGAGGCGCCGCACCTCCTCCGCATGGGCCTCACGCCACATCGTCACCGCCTCCAGCGGGAACTTGGCGTCGACGACGAGGCCGCGGCTGTCGCCGGCGAGGCGGATGACGGCATCCGGCCGCTTGCCGTTGGAGAGCGTCGGCTGGAAGGTGAAGCCGGTGCGCGGCAGGCCATCGGTCAGGATCGCCTCCATCCGCCCCTGTCCGAAGGCGCCGCGCGCCTGCTTGTTGGCGAGCACGTCCTTCAGCGTCACCACCTGCCCCGCGAGGTCGGTGAGGTTCTTCTGGGCGCTGTCGATGACGGCGAGCCGCTCGTTGAGCCGCCCGAGATTCTCCATCGTCGTCTTGGTCTGTCCTTCCAGCGACTGGCCGATCCGGGTCGACATGCCGTCGAGCCGGTCGCCGAGCTGGCGGGCGAGGTCGTTCTGCCGCGAGCCGAGCCCTTCCGCCATGGCCTTGAGGCGGCCGGTCAGCTCCGCCTGGATTCGCGCCATCTCGCCCATCCGCTCCTCGATCTCCTGCGCGTGGATGACGGCGCGCTCGGCCTCCAACGCGCGGGCGCCCGCCTGCCGGCGCAGGGCGACGAAGAGCACGGCGAGCATCAGCAGCGAGAGGCCGAGGAGGGCGAGGGCGAGTTCGCCGGCCGTGATCGCGCGGCCGCCAACGACGAGAACGATATCGGTCATGGCGGCAGTTTAGGCGATTCGCGGGCCGTCGCGGCCGGCGGAGGGCACCGGGCCTTCTGGCCTAAAGGAAGCGGCGCAGGTCCGCCGCGGCTCGCGCCGGCTCGCGGGCGACGTCGAAGGTCGAGACGAACTGGCCCTGCCGGTCCATCAGATAGACGAAGGTGGTGTGGTCCATCGTGTAGCCGCCGCCGTCCAGCGGCACCTTGCGGCCATAGGCGCGATAGGCCCGCATCGCCTGGGTCACCTGTTCCTCCGTGCCGGTGAGGCCGCGGATGGAGGCGTGGAAGCTGCCGAGATAGGTCGCCAGAAGCTCCGTCGTGTCACGGGCCGGGTCCACCGTGACGAAGATGACGTTCACCCTCGCCGCATCCGGCCCGAGCGTGTCGAGCAGCTGGGTGATCTCGAACAGCTTGGTCGGGCAGATATCCGGGCAATGGGTGAAACCGAAGAAGACGAGGCTCGGTTTGCCCTGCAGGTCCTTCTCGGTGAAGGGCTTGCCGGTCTGGTCGGTCAGCGTGAAGGCGCCG
The DNA here is from genome assembly GCF_022843985.1 of Phreatobacter sp. Lineage (GTDB taxonomy): Bacteria > Pseudomonadota > Alphaproteobacteria > Rhizobiales > Phreatobacteraceae > Phreatobacter. Next base: position 5,430 of record NZ_JALHMP010000038.1, read on the forward strand.
CCGATCGCCGAACTGCTGGAGGCGAGTTGGCCGCCGCGCGGCATGGTGAAATGCACCACGGCTGCCAGGACGCCGAGGCCACCGACCAGCAGGGCCAGCGACAGGATGAGGGCGACCGATCGCGGACTCTTGCGCGGCGCGGCGGGCTTGTTGGTCTGGGTCATGTCAGTCTCAGAAGCACCAGGCGAGGCCGGCGGCGAGCGTCTCGAGGAAGACCTTCGACCCTTGCGTCCACCACAGCAGGCCGGAGGCTGCCATGAGCGCGCCCACACCCAGACCCACCGCCCAGAGGGCGAGGCGCGGCGTTTCGGAGGCAGGCTGCTGAACCGTCTCGGTCGACATGGCGTTTATGTAGTCCAAGATGCGCGCCGAGGCAAAAGCCGCAGGCAATCGCCCCGATCCCCTTTTCGTGAAGACCGCCGATGCCGATATGGCCCTGATGCGCCCGGATGACCTTCTCCAGCCGACGCCGCGCGGCCTCTACTGCCCGCCGGCCGATATCTTCATCGATCCCGTCCGGCCGGTGCCGCGCGCCCTGATCACCCATGGCCATTCCGACCATGCCCGCGCCGGCCACGACCATGTGCTGGCCACCGCCGCGACGCTGAAGATCATGGCGATCCGCTACGGCGCCGATTTCGCCGGCACGACCCAGGCCGCCGCCTGGGGCGCACCCGTCGCGATCAACGGCGTCACCTTCACCTTTCATCCCGCCGGCCACATCCTCGGCTCGGCGCAGATCGCCGTCAGTCACCGGGGCCTGACCATCGTCGTCTCGGGCGATTACAAGCGTGCCGCCGACCCCACCGCCGAGGGCTTCGAGGTCGTTCCCTGCGACGTCTTCATCACCGAGGCGACCTTCGGCCTGCCGGTCTTTCGCCATCCGGACGCCGCCGGCGAGGTGGACAAGCTCCTCGCCTCCTTGCGCCTCTTCCCCGACCGCGCCCATCTCGTCGGCGCCTATTCGCTCGGCAAGGCCCAGCGCGTCATCGCCCTGATCCGCGCCGCCGGCTGGGACGCGCCGATCTATCTCCACGGCGCCGTCGAGAAGCTGACCCGCTTCTACGAGGCCGAGGGCTTCGACCTCGGCGATGTCCGCCTGGCGAAGGAGGCCGACAAGAAGGCGCTCGGCGGGGCCGTCGTCATCTGCCCGCCCGGCGCCATGAAGGACCTCTGGGCGCGCCGCTTTCCCGATCCGGTGACCGCCTTCGCCTCGGGCTGGATGCGGATCAGGGCCCGCGCCAGGCAGGGCGGCGTCGAATTGCCGCTGATCATCTCCGATCATTCCGACTGGGACGAATTGCAGCAGACCATCCGCGACACCGGCGCCGGCGAGATCTGGGTCACCCACGGCCAGGAGGACGCGCTCGTCCACTGGTGCGGGACCCAGGGGCTTAAAGCGCGACCGCTGCGGCTGGTGGGCTACGGCGACGAGGGGGAGGGCGAGCCCGTCGGAGCCGAGACGGCCACATGAACCACTTTGCCGCCCTCCTCGACCGCCTCGCCTATGAGCCGCGGCGCAATGCCAAACTGGCGCTCATCGCCGACTATTTCCGCCACGTGCCCGATCCCGAGCGCGGCTGGGCCCTGGCAGCCATGACTGGCGCCCTGTCCTTCCGCAATGCCAAGGCCGGCCTCGTCCGCGGCCTGATCGCCGAGCGCGCCGACCCGGTTCTCTTCGCCCTCGCCTACGACTATGTCGGCGACCTTTCGGAAACGGTCGCACTGATGTGGCCGGCGCCGCCCGGTGCTCCCCTCCCCCCGGACAGCGGAGGGCCGGGCGAGGGGCATTCACCAGACAGTCCCGCCGCTTTTCCGACCGGCCACAACCGCCCGCCCCCGCCGACCCTGTCGGAGGTGGTCGCCGCCCTCGGAACGACGTCGAAGGCCGCCCTGCCAGGGCAGGTCGCCGCATGGCTCGACCATCTCGACGAGACCGGCCGCTGGGCACTGCTCAAGCTGATCACCGGGGGGCTGCGCATCGGCGTCTCGGCCCGGCTCGCCAAGACCGCCGTCGCCGCCCTCGGCCCCCGCGATGCCGACGAGATCGAACTCGTCTGGCCGGATCTGAAGCCACCCTATATCGATCTCTTCGCCTGGGTCGAGGGCCGCGGCGAGCGCCCGGAAGCGCGCGATCCCGCCCCCTTCCGCCCGCCCATGCTCGCCCACGGCATCGAGGAGGCGGATTTCGACCGGCTCGACCCCGCCGATTTCGCCGCCGAATGGAAGTGGGACGGCATCCGCGTCCAGGCCGCCGCTGGCACGCTGCCGGATGGGCGGCGCGTCGCGCGGCTGTACTCGCGCACCGGCGAGGATATTTCTCCGGCCTTTCCCGACCTTGTCGCGGCCCTCACCTTCGACGGCGCCATCGACGGCGAACTGCTGGTCCTGCGGGAGGGGCGGGTACAGAGCTTCAACGTGCTGCAGCAGCGCCTCAACCGCAAGCAGGTCACAGGGCCGCTGCTGGCGGAGTTTCCCGCCCATATCCGCGCCTATGATGTGCTTTTTGCCGGAGCGGAGGACCTGCGCGACCGGCCCTTCTCGGATCGCCGGGTGATCCTCGAAGGGCTGATCGCCGACATGGCCAACCCGCGCATCGACATGTCTCCGCTCGTCCCGTTCGAGACCTGGGAGGGCCTCGCCGCGGCCCGCCGCGACCCGGGCGCGGCAGCGGCCGGCGACGATGCCGAGGCCATCGAGGGGCTGATGATCAAGCGCCGCGACGCGCCCTATCTGCCCGGCAGGCCCAAGGGTCCGTGGTGGAAGTGGAAACGCGATCCCATGGTGGTGGACTGCGTGCTGATGTATGCCCAGCGCGGCCACGGCAAGCGCTCCAGCTTCTATTCCGACTTCACCTTCGGGGTCTGGCGGGCGACGGCAACGGGCGACGAACTCGTGCCGGTCGGCAAGGCCTATTTCGGCTTCACCGACGAGGAACTCGCCCAGCTCGATCGCTTCGTGCGCAACCACACGGTCAACCGCTTCGGGCCGGTGCGCGAGGTCACCCATACGGCGCAGGAGGGTCTGGTGCTGGAGATCGCCTTCGAGGGGTTGCAGCGCTCGACCCGGCACAAATCCGGCATCGCCATGCGCTTTCCGCGCATTGCCCGCATCCGTTGGGACAAGCCGCCGGGCGAGGCCGACCGGATCGCGGCCCTGGAGGCCCGGCTGAAAGGCTGACGCCTTCGCCCGTGGCGCGGCAGGCATGCCCGGACGGCTTTGCCTGCCGGCGGAGTTCATGCGAAGCGGGGCACAATGCCTCGCATAGCCGCCGTCGCCGATGTCCTGAAGAGCTTCGTCCTGCCCTGCCTGATCGGGGCCGGCGGCGGCTATGCCTTCGACCGTCTCGGCATGCCCGCCGCCTGGCTGTCGGGATCGCTGGTCGCGGCGACCCTTCTCGCCCTCGGCGGCGCCAGGGTGGCGGTGCCCGGCCCCGTCGCCACCGCCACCTTCCTGCTGCTCGGCACCATCATGGGCGCGGCGGTGACGCCGGAGACCCTGCGGCTGATGCTGTCCTGGCCGGTCTCGATGGCCGGCCTCGCCGTGCTCGTCCCGGCCATCGTCCTCGCCATCACCGTCTATCTCGTGCGGATCGAGCGTTTCGACCGGGAGACCGCCTTCTTCGCCTCCATCCCCGGCGCGCTCAGCTATGTCATGGCCATGACGCTCACCTCCGGGGCCGATGCGCGCCGGGTCGCCGTCATCCAGAGCTTTCGCCTCGTCCTGCTGGTCGCGGCGCTGCCCGGCCTGCTGTCTCTGGCCCGCATCGGCGGCACGCCGGCGCCGGCCCCCTCTGCGGCGGGCCTCGGCCCCTGGCCGGAATTGCTGCTCCTGCTGGTCCTCTCGGCCGGTTGCGGCCTCGCCATGGAGCGGCTGAGGGTGCCCGGCGGCGCCACCGTCGGTGCCATGCTGGCCAGTGCCGTGCTGCACGCCACCGGCCTCGTCACGGCCCTGATGCCCGAACCGCTGATGATCGCCGGCTTCGTCGTCATCGGCGTGCTGATCGCCGCCCGTTTCGCCGGCACGTCGCTCACCGAACTGCGCCACCTCCTGCGCGCCTCCGTCGGCGCCTTCCTCGCCGGCATCGCCATCACCCTGGTCGTCGCGGCGGTGGTGGCCTGGATCACCGGACTGCCGCCCGGCAAGGTCATCCTCGCCTATGCCCCCGGCGGCATCGAGGCCATGGCCGTCCTCGCCTTCGTCCTCGACATGGACCCGGCCTTCGTCGGCGCCCACCATATCGTCCGCTTCGTCGGCATCGCCCTGCTCCTGCCGCTCGCCGCGCGGATCGTGCTCGGACCGCAAAGGACCGGCTGAACCCGCCCAGGGGCGTTGCAAAAGGCTGTTTTCTTCCGCTATCGATAGGCCATCAGCGATCCCGAGGTTCGGAGATGGTCTTGCCCCGCCTTCCGCATGCCGCCGCGCTGGCCCTTTGCGTGGCGCTCCTTCTTCCCGCCTCCGCTGGTGCCTCCGTCACGCAATGCACGGTGCCTTCCGTCGCCGCGGCGACGACCGGCGGCACGCTGCCCCGTACCTCGGCCCGGCTGAAGACGCGCGAACCGGTCCGCATCCTCGCCATCGGATCATCGACCACGGCGGGGGTCGGCAGCGGCGGCGCCGGCTTCGCCCACCGGCTCGGTCCGAAGATAAAGGCGCGCTGGCCGGACAAGGCGATCGAAGTCATCGTCTCCGGCGTTTCCGGCGAGACCGCCTCGGGCGCAGCCGGCCGCCTCGCCGGCGAACTCGCCCAGCACCGGCCGACACTGGTTGTCTGGCAGCTCGGCACCAACGACGCCAATTTCGGCGTCTCGGCCGAGGCTTTCCGCGCGACCGTGGGTGCGGGCCTCGCGGCCATCCGCCGCGCCAATGCCGATGCCCTCCTCGTCGATCCGCAGTTTTCGCGCTGGGCCGAGGGAAGTACGCGAACAGCCGAATTCGCCGGCATCGTCGCCAGCGAGGGGGCCCGGGCGGGCGTGCCCGTCGTACGCCGCTACCAGGCGATGTACCAGCTCGCCCTCTCCAACCGCAGCGCCTTCGACGGGCTCATCTCCTTCGACGGACTGCATTTGACTGCGGCCGGCCACGAATGCATGGCCCAGCAGGTTGCCGGCACGATCCTGCGGACTGCACGCCGCTGAGATCAGCCTTCCGTCTTGCCTTTGCGGCATGTGGCCACCACATTGACGGCGCCGGCGGCGGGCCGGTTCTGGCCTCATGAGCGTAGCGATGAACACCACCACCACGCCGACGACCACCACCACCGTCGTGCCCTCCCCGATGCAATATCTCGATCGCGCCACGGGCGTGCTGCGGGATCTCGGCCTCATGCCGGCGAAGATCGAGGAGCAGCCGATCATCCCCCTGCTGCAGAAGATTTCCGACCTCGACCAGGACCGGGTGATGATGATCGCCCGCACGCTGAACCAGGTGGGCGTCTTCAACGAGGTGGTCCGCAATCAGGTCGCGGGCATGGAGATCGGCGAGCGCTACGAACTGATCACCCAGGGCTTCAACTCGATCCGCGACGACGCCAAACGGATGGTCGAGCAGCTCTCCGACGGCAGGCTGTCGACCTTCGAGCGCCTCGAGAACGTCTGGACCAAGGTGCGCCGGGGCGATATCGCCACCCGCTTCGAGTCGATCCGCACCACCTATCTCGACGTCGCCCGGGCGACCAAGGACCAGATCCAGCGCGAGGTCACCATCCTCGACGCCTATCGCGATTTCCGTGGCGCGATGAAGCAGGCCGAGGTCCAGGCGCTGGAAGTGCTGGAAAAGGCCAATGACAAGCTGCTGGCCAAGCAGGCCGAGCTGAAGGCGGCTTCAGAGGCGGTCGCGGCCTATACCGGCACGGTCCCCGCCGAACGGGCCAATCTCGAACTCATCCGCGACACCAAGCTGCGCGAGATGCAGGACGAGGAGAAGCGCTTCCAGATCGCCAAGGACCTCTCCGACAACCTGACCATCGGCTACAACACCTCCGAGGTCATCATGGCGCGCCTGATGCAGACGACCAACGCCAAGGAGCGGGTCTATGCCCAGGCCATCTCGTTCTTCTCCACCAACGACGCCGTCCTGACCGCGCTGAAGGCCTCCTTCACCGGCCTGCAGGGCCTGCATGAATCGACCCGCACCCTGAACGAGATGAAGGAGGGTGTCTCCAAGTCGCTCGAAACCCTGTCAGAGATCGGCGACAAGGTGCAGGAGGAGGCGCTGCGCGCCGGCTACGGCCCGACCATCCGCGCCGACGCCGTGAAGAAGCTGGTCGAGAGCGTCGTCTCCTTCCAGGAGAAGTCCGGCGAGATCATCTACGAGATGCGAAAGCTCTCGACCGAAAATTCCCGGGAGATCCGCGACGCGGTGGAGGACGGCAAAAAGCGCCTGTCGGCCCTCGCCGAGAAAGGCGCGGCCCTCGGCATGTGAGGGCATTGGCCTTGCGGCCGGCGCCACCCGACCGAAGCGCCCCGCGCATCCCGCAATCTGACCGGAGGGTCAGCCGATGACCGATACCGCCGTCGCCGCCCCTCCGGCCGCGCTTCCGGTCGAGAAGCAATCCGACAAACTCGACGACATCATGCTGGCCATGGATGTCGTCGATACCCTGCGTCACGACCAGAAGGTCACCGAGCGCGAGCTGGCCGAGGGTGACCGGGCCGAGGACCTGATCGAGCGCCTGCGGGTCATCTACCGCAACCAGGGAATCGACGTGCCCGACGAGATTCTGCGCCAGGGCGTCAAGGCCCTGCGTGAGGATCGCTTCGTCTACAAACCGCCGCGCGAGAGCCTGTCGGTGAAGATGGCGAGGCTCTACGTGACGCGCGGCAGGTGGGGCAAGTGGGCGCTGGCGGCTGTCGCGGCGCTGGCCCTCGGCTTTGGCGCGCTCGCCTGGCAGGGCTATTCGGCACAGATGGAACTGACCCGCACCATTCCCGCGGCCATCACGCGCATTTCCGGCGACATCACCCGCGAGGCGACGGACGACATGGTGCGCACCCGCGTCGCAGCCCTCGTCTCCGACGGCCAGATCGCCGCCCGCGACGGCAAGACGGCGGCGGCCCGCGCCGTGGTCGCCGACCTTGAGCGCCTGCGCGACGACATCCGCACAGAATATGACGTGCGCATCGTCTCGCGGCCGGGCGAATCGACAGGGGTCTGGCGTCGCCCGCGCCGCAATCCCAACGCCATGAACTACTATGTCATCGTTGAGGCGATCGGTCGCGACGGCCGGCCGCTGTCGCGCTCCATCACGTCGGAGGAGGACGGTACGACGCGGGTCGTCACCCAATGGGGCGTGCGCGTGCCTGAAAGCCTCTACCGCCGCGTCGAGGCCGACAAACGCGACGACGGCATCGTCCAGAACGCCATCCTCGGCCGCAAGCAGCGCGGCCAGCTCGACCCGACCTGGCGCGAAGCGCTGCCAGGCGGCGCCATCACGAGCTGGTAGGAGCACCACGCATGATCCCCGGACATTCCGCCCTCGGGGGCATCGAGGGTGCCCTCGCCGAAATCCGCAAGGCCGAGAACAAGGTCAACCAGCAGCTCGACAAGGCCAATCGCGGCCAGGCCGAGGCGCGCGCCGAGGAGGCCGAGCGCTTCCGCGATCTCGCCGCCTTCCGCCTGAAGTCCGAGAGCGGGCTCGGCGGCCGGCTGACCCAGGTGGCGACCGAAGTGCGCGCGCTGCTGGCTTTGCGCCTCAACGACCGCAACAGGCTGGATCAGGACATTGCCGCTGTCGAAGCCGAGATCGACCGCATCGCCGCCGACCGGCAGGACCTCGCGCGACGGCTTGACGAGGCGGAAGAGCGCCGCGAGACCGTGGCCAACGAGGCGCAGATCGGCCTTTCCGGCAAGAGCGACTATCTCGCCGCCAAGAGCGCGGCGGACGCCGCCGTTCAGGTCGCGCAGGAATCGGAGAAGAAGGCGGCGCTGGCGGAGCAGGAACTGGAGGAGAAGCGCAAGCCCTACGAGGACGATCCGCTGTTCATGTATCTGTGGACCCGCGGCTATGCCACCCAGGCCTATGAGGCCGGCAACATCGCCCGCCTGCTCGATGGATGGGTCGCCCGCCTCGTTCGCTACAACGACGCCCGGCCGAATTACGCGCGCCTGACCGAAATCCCCAAACGCCTGCGCGAACATGCCAATCGCAGCGCCGGCCTCGCAGTCGACGCCCACGAGCGGGTGAAGGCGATGGAGAATGGCGCCTTTCTGGGAACCGGTGGCGAGGCTGCCGAGGCCGAGATCGCCGCCCTCCGCCAGGGCCTGGCCGAACGCGATGCGGCGCGCAGTGCGGCCGAAGAGCGGCACAAGGAACTGGACACCCGCGCCGAAGCCTTCGCGCGCGGCGAGGACGACCGCTTCCGTCAGTCGGTGGGCCTGCTCGCCGAAACGCTGCGCCGCGAGGACATCGACAGGCTCTATGCCGAGGCGCTGAAGACGCCCGCGCCCGAAGACGAGGCGATCGTCGGGCGCATCCGCACGCTGCGCGATGCCAAGGAGCGCTTCGAGATCGAGGCGCGCCGGATGCGCGGCGAGCTCGCAGACCTGACGCGCCGGCGCGCCGAGGTCTCGCAGGTCGCCACCGGCTTCCGGCAGCGCCGCTACGACGCCGACGGCTCGGTCTTCAACAACGACGTCGTCGGCGCCCTGCTGCGCGGCCTGGTCACCGGCGTCATCAGCGGCGCCGACTACTGGTCGCGCATGGAACAGGGACGGCGCGGCAGCCGCTCCGACAACGGCTCCTGGGGCGGCGGCGGCGCCTGGGGCGGCGGCGGATCCTGGGGCAGCGGCGGATCCTGGGGCAGCGGCTCATCCGGCGGGGGCTGGAGCGACGGCGGGTCCTCGGGAGGCGGCTGGAGCGGCGGCTCTTCGGGGGGAGGATCCTCCGGCGGCGGCGACGGCTTCGATACCGGCGGGCGATTCTAGCCGCAGGTCCGGCTCACAGGCGCAGCATCACCAGGAAGGCGGTGAGGTCGTCGGTGACGAAATCGACATGGTCGTCGTCGCGCCCCTCGAATTCCCAGGCCTCCCTGAACACCTCCCGGGTCCGTTCCGGCACCACCAGCACGGTCTTCATGCCCAGCGCGTGCGGTGCCTCAAGGTTGCGGGCAAGATCCTCGAACATCGCGGCCCGGCGCGGTTCGACGCCGTGATCCTCCAAGAACTTCTCGTAGGTCGGCCGGTGGGGCTTCGGCAGCAGTCCGGCATCGACAATGTCGAAGACGCCGTCGAAATGGTTCTCGATGCCGAGCCGGCGCGTCACCGCCGCGACATGCGAATGGGTGCCTGAGGTGAAGACGAACTTGCGGCCCGGCAGCGCCGCGATGGCGGCGCCGAGTTCGGGATTGGCCTGCAGCGGCGAATGGTCGATGTCATGCACATAGCTGAGGAAATCGTCCGGGCTCATGCCGTGCTCGATCATCAGGCCGCGCATCGAAGTGCCATAGCGCCTGTAATAGTCCTTCTGCAGAACGAAGGCCTCTTCGGTGGAGATGTCGAGCAGCCGGGCGACATAGGCCTTGATGCGCCCGTCGATCTGCTCCCACAGCGACAGATGCGCCGGGTAGAGCGTGTTGTCGAGGTCGAAGATCCAGGCCTCGACATCGGCGAAGGCAGGTCTGATTTCGGCGGCGCTGGGCATCAGGGCTCCCGGAAGCGGAGGGACGCACGGCGGCGCCCGTCGAAAGTGACAACGAGAAAATTTGCCGGCGAACCACCATGGGCGGCGCAGTCCGTCGAGCCGGTGATCTCAAACTCGCTGGTGCGGATGCAGGCCGTCACCGCACCGCCGAAGACCAGCGGCCGCCCGTCCCGCACCACCGGACGCCCCTCGGCGTCGACCGCCTCGGCGAAGGACAGGACCCGTGCCGGATTACCCTCCAGCGGCGGCTTGAGACAGGCACCCGGTCCGATGCGGAACCAGCCGCGGGTGACGATGCGGCCGGCCTCCTCGGTGCCGAGCGCCGCCATGATGCGGTGACCGGTATCGTTGCACCAGGCGAAGCCCGGCCCCTCGCCGGCCCGCAGCGCCGCCAGCAGGCGGTCGAAGATGTCGGGCAGGACGGCGGCGTCGGCGGGCAGGTTGAGGTCGGTGACGAAGGCGCGCAGCGCCGCATCGGTCTTCGGACCTTCAAGACCGTCGACCGGCCCGGGATCATAGCCCATGCGGGTCAGCAGGCGCTGGATGCCGGCCTTGCGCGCCTGCGGCAGGTCGTAATCCGCCTCTTCCGACAGGAACAGCACGCCGATACCCTCGACGACCGTCGGCCTGACCTCGACGAAGGAGGCAAGGCGGTGGGTCGCCTGGCGGCAGGTCTGCGCGCCGGCCACCAGAAAGTCACCATCGCCAATGCACAGGCTCATATGATCAGGCTGGCCGAGGCTCGCACCCGGCGCCTCGCCGATTGGGCGCGTGTGGAGGAACAGGCGCCCCGGCGCCTCCGCCGATTGCAGGATGGCGCGGCACTGGCCGGGATCGAGCCGGAACCAGCCGCGCGTCGCGGCCGTGTCGCCGACGACCACGCCGATGGCCGCTTCGGTGATCACGCTCGTGCGGTTGCACAGGCGCGTTTCCGCGGCGGCGGGACAGACGAGGACCACGGCGGCCAGGACAGCCGCCGCAGCCACGCCGATCCGCTCACGCATGGATGAGCGTGCCGGCGCCGCCATCGGTCAGAAGCTCCACGAGAACGGCATGGGGGGTCTTTCCGTCGAGGATGACGACGCCCTCGACGCCGCATTCGATGGCGTAGATGCAGGTCTCGATCTTCGGGATCATACCGCCGGTGGCGGTGCCGTCGGCGATCAGCCGGCGGCAGTCCTCGACCGAGAGCGACTTGATGAGGTTCTTGTCCTTGTCGAGCACGCCGGGAACGTCGGTGAGCAGCAGCAACCGCTTGGCCTTCAGTGCCCCGGCAATGGCCCCGGCAAACGTGTCGGCATTGACGTTATAGGTGTCGCCCTCCACCGAGGTCGCCACCGGCGCCAGGACGGGGACGAGGTCCTTGCCCAGCACGGTATCGAGAACCTTGGTGTCGACCTTGTCGGGTTCGCCGACGAAGCCGAGATCGACCGCCTTCTCGATATTGGAATCGGGATCGCGGGCGGTGCGGCTGACCTTGCGGGCCTTCACCATGTCGCCATCCTTGCCGCACAGGCCGATGGCCTTGCCGCCGGCGGCGTTGATGAAGCCGACGATCTGCTTGTTGATCGAGCCGGCGAGGATCATCTCGACGATTTCCACCGTCTGCTTGTCGGTCACGCGCAGCCCGTCGACGAACTCGCTCTTGATGCCGAGCTTGGCGAGCATCTGGCCGATCTGCGGTCCGCCGCCATGGACGACCACCGGATTGATGCCCGACTGCTCCAGCATGACGATATCGCGGGCGAAGGAACGCGCGCCACCCTCGTCGCCCATGGCATGGCCGCCATACTTCACCACGACGATCTCGTCGTCGTATTTCTGCATGTAGGGCAGCGCCTCGTTGAGGACCCGGCCGATATCGTGGGCATCGAGCGGCGTATGCGACATGAGCGGCTCCGACGGATCGCGTCTTGATCGGGTCGCGTCCGGATGCGCGACGGTCGCAGGGTCTTTACCCGATTTGCCCGACAGGGTGAAAGCTGCAAACCGCATCGCGCCCCCGCGCCATTTGCCCGACATGATCGACCTGCATGATCGGGGAAGGTGACAGGGGCGACGACACTGCCTATGTCATCCCCCCACAGGCCCGCGCGCGGCGCGACGGCCGCGCGCCACCGTGATCGGAGACCATGACCGCACTCCGCTCCCGAGCCTTCGATCTCCTTCTCGGCGGCTGGACCGCCCTGTTCGGCGCCTTGATCCCGGCGCTGCTCTGGGCCGACGCCCGGCGTCTGCGCGGCGTGTCGCGGCTCTGGGTATCCGGCGTCATGGGGCTCCTGCGCACCGTCATCGGCCTCGACCATGTCGAGATCGGCAGCGCCAACCGCCCGACCGGGCCCTGCCTCATCGTCTGCAATCACCAGTCGACCTGGGAGACCATCGCCTTCATCCGTCTGTTTCCGGACGTCGCCATCGTCGCCAAGGAGGAATTGCTGAAGATCCCGGTCTTCGGCTGGTACCTGCGTCATTCGCCGATGATCACCATTGACCGCGAATCGGGAACGCAGGCGCTGCGCCGCATGGTCGAGGGTGCCAAGGCGGCGCTTGCCGAAGGGCGCCCGGTTCTGCTGTTCCCAGAGGGCACCCGCAAGGACCCCGACGAGGCCATCGCCTTCAAGCGCGGCGTCGAACTGCTCTATGGCCGGCTCGACGTGCCGGTCCTGCCGGTCGTGGTCAATTCCGGCCGGTTCTGGGGCATCGGCAACCCGGCCAAGCGCCCCGGCACCATCACCATGTCCTGCCTGCCGCTGATCCCGGCCGGCCTCAAGGCCGGCGAGATGATGGAAAGGGCGGAAAGGGTGATGGAGGAGGAACGCAGGCGGATCGGTTAGCACGGCGGTGGCGCCTTGACTTGCCGCATGCCGCCGTCAGAGTCCGTTTGCCCCCGAGGGCCGTGAGCCCGTTTCATCGCCATCAGGAGCACGAGCCCATGACGCCTATGCCCTATCCCGACCGCTTCTACCCCGTTGTCGACAGCATCCGTTCGCTGATGGATCTCGCCAATCTCGGCGTCGGCACGATCCAACTGCGGGTCAAGGGGCTCGGCGAGGCGCAGGCCGCGGCCCTCGTCCGCGAGGCCGTCGAATCGGTCGAGGGCCTGCCGGTCCGGCTGGTCATCAATGATTACTGGCGCGCCGCCATCGCCGGTGGGGCCCGCCATCTGCATCTCGGCCAGGAGGACCTCGCCACGGCCGACGTCCGGGCCATCCGGGCCGCGGGTCTGACGCTCGGGCTCTCGACCCACGACGAAGCCGAGCTCGACACCGCGCTCGCCCATGCGCCGGATTACATCGCCCTCGGTCCGATCTTCGAGACGACGGTCAAGGCCATGCGCTTCGGCCCCCAGGGCCTCGACCGCATCGGCCAGTGGAAGAAGCGGATCGGCGCCATCCCGCTCGTCGCCATCGGTGGGATCACACTGGAACGCGCGCCCTCCGTCTGTGGCGCGGGGGCCGATTCGATCGCCGTCGTCTCCGACATCGCCAAGGCCGACGATCCCGAAACCCGGGTGCGCGAATGGCTGGCGCTGGAGCCAGCGGGAGATTGAGGGCTGACATTGGCTCGCGGCGCGAAGCCGTCGCCGATCCCCGTTGCTCGCTCTGCTCGCTCCTGCCCCTCTTCCGTCAGGCCCAGGCCTGTGCCGGGGGATGACGCGGAAGTCGCACGTTCCCCTAGCCATCCGGCCCCGGGAAAGCTACCTCACGCGGAGAGCCGCCGGACCTTCCGACCGGCGCCGAGACCCTCGCCCATGACCTTTTCCCCGCCAGGCACGGGGGGCCCGGACGATCCCGGCTTCGGAATCTATGTCCACTGGCCCTTCTGCGCCTCGAAATGCCCCTATTGCGACTTCAACAGCCATGTCCGGCATGTCGCGCCTGACCAGGCGCGCTTCGTCGCCGCCTTCGGCCGGGAACTGGCGACCGCGGCGCGGCGCACGCCCGGGCGCACCGTCTCCTCCATCTTCCTCGGCGGCGGCACGCCCTCGCTGATGGAGCCCGCCACGGTCGGCGCCATCCTCGACACCATCGCCCGGCTCTGGACCGTCGCGCCCGGTTGCGAGGTGACACTGGAGGCCAATCCGACCAGCGTCGAGGCGGAACGCTTCCGCGGCTTCCGCGCGGCAGGCGTCAACCGTGTCTCGCTCGGCGTCCAGGCGCTCGACGATGCCGACCTGAAGAGCCTCGGCCGCACCCACTCGGCCGATGAGGCCCTGCGTGCCGTCGACGTCGCCCGCCGCCATTTCGACCGCTATTCCTTCGACCTCATCTATGCCCGGCCCGGCCAGACCGAAGCAGGATGGGAGGCGGAGCTGCGGCGCGCCATCGCGGAAGCGGCCGAGCACCTGTCGCTCTACCAGCTCACCATCGAGCCCGACACGATGTTCGAGGCCCTTTACAAGGCCGGCAAGCTGGCCATGCCCGATGCGGAGATGGGGCGTGTCCTCTATGATCTGACGCAAGCCGTCTGCACCGAGGCGGGCCTTCCGGCCTATGAGATTTCCAATCACGCGCGCCCCGGCGCCGAATGCCGCCACAACCTCATCTACTGGCGATCCGGCGACTTTGTCGGCGCGGGGCCCGGCGCGCATGGGCGGCTCTCCCTCGGCAACGGCCGGGTGGCGACCTCGACCGAAAGGCACCCGGAGACCTGGCTGGAGTGCGTCGAGAAACAGGGCTCCGGCATCGTCGCCGAGGAACACCTCGCGCAGATGGACAATGCCGACGAGTTCCTGGTCATGGGCCTGCGTCTCGCCGAGGGCATCGATCTGTCGCGCTACGCGGCGCTGTCCGGCACGCCGCTCGATCCCGAGCGCATCGCCTTCCTGGCCGATCAGGGCTTCGTCCAATACCTGCCGGGCGGCCGGCTGAAGGTCACGCCGACGGGGTTTCCGGTCCTCAATGCGGTGGTCGCCGACCTGGCGCAAGCGGGCTAGCGGCGGGTCGCAACGGGGAGCGCGGCATGCCGCCGCTGGTGGCCCGCGACGGCGCGGCTTGGCTTTTGCCCGGCGAAGCGCCTAGTTTCGGAAGATGCCCAATGCCCTGCTTCCCTCGATGATCGACACCGCGCCGGCCATGCGCAGCCTGCGCCTCGAGACGCTGATCCGCCTGCGCTGGTTCGCCGTGGTCGGCCAGACCACCGCCATCGTGGCGGTCTATTGGGGCCTGAACGCCGACCTGCCGCTCGATCTCTGCCTGCTCGCGGTGGCCGCCTCGGCCTGGATCAACATCACGCTGCGCCTGCGCTATCCGGCAAACCACCGCCTCTCGCCGCTGGAAGCCGGGTTCTCCCTCGCCTGGGACATCGTCCAGCTTGCCATGCTGCTCTACCTGACCGGCGGCCTGGAAAATCCTTTCTCCTTCCTCTTTCTCGGTCCGGTCCTCATTTCGGCGACGTCCCAGCCGCCGCGGACCACGCTGCTCCTCGGGCTCCTGACCGTCGTCTGCGCCACCTTCGTCGGCTACATCCACATGCCCCTGCCCTGGGAGTGGAAGAACGATCTTCGGTTGCCGCCCCTCTACCTGATCGGCGTCTATGTGGCGCTGCTGATCTGCCTGTCCTTCATCGGCCTCTATGTCTGGCAGGTGGCCGAGGAACAGCGCCAGCTCACCGACGCCCTCACCGCCACAGAGCTCGTCCTCGCCCGCGAGCAGCACCTCTCCCAGCTCGATGGCCTCGCCGCCGCCGCCGCCCATGAACTCGGCACGCCGCTCGCCACCATCGCCCTCGTCACCAAGGAACTCGCCGGCGTCCTGCCAAAAGACGGCCCCATCGGCGAGGACATGACCCTGCTGCGCGAGCAGGTGCAGCGCTGCCGCGACATCCTCGCCAAGCTCAAGAGCCTGTCGAGCGGAGACGCGCCCTTCGATACGATGTCGCTGGCCCAGTTGATTGAGGAGGTGGCGCAGCCGCACCGCTTCTTCGACATCGCCATCACCGTCGACCTGCCCGACAAGCGCGACGGCGAACCGCTCATCGCCCGCAATCCCGGCCTCCTCTATGGTCTCGGCAACATCGTGGAGAACGCCGTCGACTTCGCACGGTCCGCTGTGGTGATCGCCGCCCGCTGGGACGAGGAGGCCGTCACGGTGACCATCATCGACGATGGCCCGGGCCTTGCGCCCGACATTCTCGAGCGCGTCGGCGAGCCCTACCTGACCCGCCGTGGCAAGGGGCGCGGCCGCGGCCGTCGGGCCTCCTCGACGGAGGATCCGGGCGAGGAGAAGGCAGGCATGGGTCTGGGTGTCTTCATCGCCAAGACCCTGTTGCAGCGCTCCGGCGCGCGCGTGACCTACCGCAACCGGCCGGGGCTCGAAACCGGCGCGATCGTCGAGGTAACCTGGCCGCGTAGCGCCTTCGGATCGGCGGCAAGCGGCGGATCGTCGCGGCTGCAAGTGGCGGCGACGCCTTGAGCTGAGAGGCCCGCGACCCTACATCGCGGGTTAAGTCAGCAGTCCGTGACAGTTCCCCTCACCGAGGAGAGAGACCGATGCTTCCGACCGAGTCCGGCGCGCAGACGCCCGAGTTTGCGCTTCCCGCGGATCGTTCCCTGCTCCTGGTCGATGACGACAAGCCTTTCCTGCAGCGCCTCTCCCGGGCGATGGAAGCCCGAGGCTTCCAGGTCACGGCGGCAGAAAGCGTCGCCGAAGGGCTCGCCGCGGTTGCAACCCGGCCGCCGGCCTTCGCGGTGGTCGACATGCGCCTCGGCGACGGCAATGGGCTCGACGTCATCTCCGCGCTGAATGAGGCTCGGCCCGACGCTCGCGGCGTGATCCTCACCGGCTATGGCAATATCGCGACGGCCGTCACGGCGGTGAAGCTCGGCGCTGTCGACTATCTCGCCAAGCCCGCCGATGCCGACGAGGTCTTCGCCGCGCTGCTCGCCCTTGCCGGCAAGACCGCCGACCTTCCGGAGAATCCGATGTCGGCCGACCGCGTACGCTGGGAGCACATCCAGCGGATCTACGAGCTGTGTAGCCGCAATGTGTCGGAAACCGCCCGGCGCCTCGGCATGCACCGCCGCACGCTCCAGCGCATCCTCGCCAAGCGCGCTCCGCGCTGAGCGCAAGCCGACGCGCCTTTGCCGCGTCCTACAGGTCCGACTGCCCCCGGGCCTGCGGGTCACAGAGCAGCGTCATCCGCCCGGCTGCGGCCCGCGCGAAGCGCAGCATCATCACCTTGCGCGTCGGGGCCGGCAGGGCGGCCGACTGGCCCTCTCGAACCAGGTCGGCGCCATGGGCATCGGCGAGAATGAGGCCGGCACTTTCCGGCAGCAGGCCAACGGGAAAGTCGGGCGCCACGGCGAAAAGCACGCGATCGGCATGGGCACGGTAGTCGCCCCATTTGGCGTCGGTGCGGAAATCCTGGACCGACGACTTGATCTCGACGATCCACAACGCGCCTTTGCGCGACAGCGCCGTCAGGTCGGCGCGGCGGCCGGATGGCAGCGGCAGTTCGGGCACCACGGCGAAATCCATGGCCGCCAGCAACCGGGTCGTGCCGCGCGCGATGGCGCGGGCCCCCGGCGACTGGCGGCCGTCGATCGGCGGGACGGGTGAAGGCATGGCTGATCCGAACATCGGGCCCATCCTGCCGCAGACCCGCCAGGAATGAAACGGGAACATGTCCAATCGCTTCCCTTGCTGCCATTTTCGTGTATAAGCCGCGCCTCCGGCCTCCGCTGCGGAAGCCGGACCGTGCCCTGCGCCCGATCGCGCTCCACGGCCATCCGACCGCGCTGGACGACATCCCGGCGCCGGCCGCATCGATCCATTCCCACAGAAGGAACACCCGATGTCGATTTCCGACGCCCGCAAGGCCGAACTGATCCTGGAATATGCCACCAAGACCGGCGACACCGGTTCGCCCGAAGTCCAGGTGGCCATTCTCACCGAGCGCATCACCAACCTGACCGACCACTTCAAGACCCACGCGAAGGACAACCATTCCCGCCGCGGCCTGCTGAAGATGGTCTCTGCCCGCCGTTCGCTCCTCGACTATGTGAAGCGCAAGGACGAGGCCCGCTATAAATCGCTCATCGAGCGCCTCGGCATCCGCCGCTGAACCGATCGGACCGGCCCCGGCGGATCACCGCACGGGGCCGAGCCTTATTCCGGGCTTCCGGTGACCGGAACGCCCTTCTTCCATCGCAGGCCGCGACCCGCGCGACCTGCGCGCCAACAAGGCCAAATCCACTGGACGCGTCGACCGCCATGGCAGGATCGCAAGGGGCTCGGGATCGCTAGATCCTGAGAACGAGCCTCTCGCCGTCTTGCGCATGGCCGTCTGCCGTCCGATCCGTCCGAGAAAGGAAACAAGATGTTCGAAACCCATCGCGAGGAGATCACCTGGGGTGGTCGCAAGCTCGTGCTCGAGACCGGCAAGGTCGCCCGCCAGGCCCATGGCGCCGTGCTCGCCACCTATGGCGAGACCACCGTGCTTGCCACCGTCGTCTCCAACTACGAGCCGAAGGCCGGCATTGACTTCTTCCCGCTGACCGTCAACTACCAGGAGAAGTATTTCGCCGCCGGACGCATCCCGGGCGGCTACTTCAAGCGCGAGGGCCAGCCGACCGAGCGCGAGACGCTGATCTCCCGCCTGATCGACCGTCCGATCCGCCCCCTCTTCGTCGAGGGCTACAAGAACGAGACCCAGGTCGTCATCACCACGCTCTCCCATGACATGGAGAACGACCCCGACGTGCTCGCCATGGTCGCCGCCTCTGCCGCGCTGACCCTGTCCGGCGTGCCCTTCATGGGCCCGGTGGGCGCCGCCCGCGTCGGCTATATCGACGGCGAATATGTGCTGAACCCCTATGTCGACGACATGAAGGAGTCGAAGCTCGACCTCGTCGTCGCCGGCACCGCCGACGCCGTGCTGATGGTGGAATCGGAGGCGCAGGAGCTCTCCGAGGAGATCATGCTCGGTGCCGTCATGTTCGGCCACAAGTACTTCCAGCCGATCATCAACGCGATCATCGCGCTGGCCGACAAGGCCGCCAAGGAGCCGCGCGATTTCACCCCGCCGGACCATTCGGCGCTGGAGAAAGAGATCCTCGCCCTGGTCGAGAAGGACCTGCGCGCCGCCTATACGATCCGCGAGAAGACCGCCCGCTACGCCGCCGTCGGCGAAGTGAAGAAGAAGGCTCTCGAGGCCTTCACCGGCGAAGGCAAGCACGACAAGCTGGTCGTCGCCGGCGTCTTCAAGGAGCTCGAGGCCAAGGTCGTCCGCTGGAACATCCTCGACACCGGCAGCCGCATCGACGGCCGTGACCTCGTCACCGTCCGCCCGATCGTCTCCGAGGTCGGCATCCTGCCGCGCACCCACGGCTCGGCCCTGTTCACCCGTGGCGAGACCCAGGCGATGGTCGTCACCACGCTCGGCACCGCCGAGGACGAGCAGTTCATCGACTCGCTGACGGGCACCTACAAGGAGAACTTCCTCCTGCACTACAACTTCCCCCCCTTCTCGGTGGGTGAAGCCGGCCGCATGGGCCGTCCTGGCCGCCGCGAAGTCGGCCACGGCAAGCTCGCCTGGCGCGCCGTCCATCCGATGCTGCCCGAGCGCCACGAGTTCCCCTACACGATCCGCGTCGTGTCGGAGATCACCGAGTCGAACGGGTCGTCCTCCATGGCCACGGTCTGCGGCGCCTCGCTGGCGCTGATGGATGCCGGCGTGCCGATCAAGCGGCCGGTGGCTGGCATCGCCATGGGCCTGATCCTCGAGGGCGAGCGCTATGCGGTGCTCTCCGACATCCTCGGCGACGAGGACCATCTCGGCGACATGGACTTCAAGGTCGCCGGCACCGCCGAGGGCATCACCTCGCTGCAGATGGACATCAAGATCGCCGGCATCACCGAGGAGATCATGAAGGTCGCCCTCGGCCAGGCCAAGGGCGGCCGCGAGCACATCCTCGACGAGATGGCCAAGGCCCTGACTTCGGCCCGCGCCGAGCTCGGCGAGCACGCCCCACGCATCGAGAGCTTCAAGATCCCCACCGACAAGATCCGTGAAGTGATCGGCACCGGCGGCAAGGTGATCCGCGAGATCGTCGAGAAGACCGGCGCCAAGGTGAACATCGAGGACGACGGCACCGTGAAGGTGGCCTCGGCCAACGGCGAGCAGATCCGCGCCGCGGTGAACTGGATCAAGTCGATCACGCAGGAGCCCGAGCTCGGCATGATCTACGAGGGCACCGTGGTGAAGGTCGTCGATTTCGGCGCCTTCGTGAACTTCTTCGGTTCGCGCGACGGCCTCGTCCACATCTCGCAGCTCGCCAACAACCGCGTCGGCAAGGTCACCGACGTGGTCAAGGAGGGCGACAAGGTGAAGGTGAAGCTCCTCGGCTTCGACGATCGCGGCAAGACCCGCCTGTCCATGAAGGTCGTCGACCAGGCGACCGGCGAGGACCTCGAGAAGAAGCAGAAGGAAGCCGCCGCCGAAGAGGGCGACGCTGCGGAGTGATCCGCCTCGCCGTCTTTTGAAGGCTCGAGACACCGGAAGGGCGGCCCGCGGGCCGCCCTTTTCGCTGGGCGGTCACGCCACGAGAACAACGGTCTCGTCGTCGAGCGCCACATCACGCCCGCGCCCCCCATGGCCCCTGGATCGACGCGCCGGCGCGCGAATCGCATGGGCCGCGACGGCAAAGACTTCAGCCGCGCGCTTCCGCCAGCTTGCGCACGGAGGAAGCCGCCACCACCTCGCGGCGCTCGGCATAGGCCTCATGGTTCTCCTCGATCCGGGCGAGATCGTAGAGGTAGTTGACCATCACCCCGTGGGACTGGCCAAGGCCCGCCTCCGACAGGTCGGCACCACTGTTGATCCGCTCCAGCCGGGCGCCGTTGCCGAGATGGAAGCGCGCAACCGGATCGAGCGGCCGGTTGCCCGTGGTCTTTCCAGTGAGGAAATAGCGCGCCGCACATCGCGCCAGCAGCTTGTCGACCTTCTGGGCGCGGGCGCCATCGGCGCGCCAGTCGGGAGCGTCCAGCGTCGCCAGCAGCTGGCGGTCCTCCTCCAGAAGGAAGCCGGTCTCCGTCCTGCGCTCCTTGGCCAGCCATTTGGCGAAGCCCGGCACCGGTGACAGGGTGACGAAGGTGGTCAGCTTCGGCAGTTCCCGCTTCAACTCCTCCACCACCTGCTTGATCAGAAGCGAGCCGAAGGAGATGCCGGTGAGCCCCGTCTGGCAATTCGAGATGGAGTAGAAGACGGCGACGCGCGCCTCGTCGGCGGCCAGCGGCGCGGCTCCCTCCGCAATCAGCGGGCCGATCGCGGCGGGGATGTCGGCGGTCAGCGCCACCTCGACGAAGATCAGCGGTTCGTCGTCCAGGCGCGGATGGAAGAAGGCGTAACAGCGCCGATCGACCGGTTCGAGGCGGCGGCGCAACGCGTCCCAGTCACGGATCTCGTGGACCGCCTCGTAGCGGATGATCTTTTCCAGGATATTGGCCGGCGTCGACCAGTCGATGCGCCTCACGACCAGAAACCCCCGATTGAACCAGGAAGAAAAAAGATGGACGAGGTCATCGTCCAGGACCTTCAGATCGGGATGGGCGGGCAGCGCGGCAAGCAGGTCATCGCGCATCCGCACCAGAGCGGCCGTGCCGCGTGGGGCGAGGTTGAGGCGGCGGATCAGTTCCTGCCGGCGGGGTTCGGCGGCGGCATGGAGCGTGGCGGCGGCCGCAGGCGAAGGATCGGCCTGATAGGCGCCGATGGCGGCATCGAGTTTGCCGCGGTCGGCACCGAATCCTTCGGCGAAGTCCCGCAGGACGGTAAGACGCCCGGCCTCGTCGAGCTGGCGGTAGCCATCGAGGATATCGCGTGCCAGTGCCGTGCCGGAGGCTTCTCCCCGCCGCGACAGGAGTGTGCGCGCCAGGGCGACGATGTCAGATGCCTTGCGGGGCCGCAGTTCCACCGGCTTCCAGCCGATCAATTCGCGGCTGCGGCGCGAGACGGTCGCCAGCATGTCGGTGACGAAGGTCATGGGGCCTCCTCGACCGGGCCACTCTCCCGGCTTCCGCCATGCTGCCACAGATTGCTGCGTCGCGGCGAGGCCCTCCGAACGGCGAAACACCTAGCCGATCGGCTGCCAGTCGATGTGCAGGTCCTCGCGGAAGGCGAAGCGCTTGAGGTGCTCGGCGACAACCTCTTCCAGCGTCGGCAGTCTGTCGGCGGAGGCCTCGAGCTTCAGACTCAAGACATCACCGTTGGCGCTCAGGCTGAGGGCCGCCTCCTCGCTGAACGGCACCTGCCCAGAGTGCTCGTCGAAGGAGACCGCGAACTTGTGGCTCCAGTGCTTGCAGAGCTGCTGGAGATAGCGACTGGCATGAGCCGTCGCGATATCGGCCAGGGAAACGGGCATGGTCACGACCTCCGAGGACCCTCGTTGAGGCCCTGATTGGCACCGATCGTGAGACAAATTGCACCCCGCCGGACTGCAGAGCACCTGCGCGCGACCCGAATGCCCGGCAGCCATGCCCTTTTAGCGGTTCTTGAAG
Source organism: Phreatobacter sp. (assembly GCF_022843985.1). GTDB lineage: Bacteria > Pseudomonadota > Alphaproteobacteria > Rhizobiales > Phreatobacteraceae > Phreatobacter. The sequence goes on from NZ_JALHMP010000038.1 coordinate 27,564, forward strand.
GCCGGCTTGCGCTTCTCGGCGAAGGCGGACATGCCTTCCTTCTGGTCGGCCATGGCGAACATCGCGTGGAAAACCCGGCGCTCGAAACGGATACCCTCGGCCAGAGTCGTCTCGTAGGAGCGGTTCACCGCCTCCTTGGTCATCATGACGGTCGGCATCGACATGTCGGCGATCTGGCCGGCGACCTTCACCGCTTCCTCGATCAGATCGGCGGCCGGAACGATGCGCGAGACGAGCCCGACGCGCTCGGCCTCTCCCGCATCCATCATCCGGCCGGTGAGGCACATCTCCATGGCCTTGGACTTGCCGACGAAACGGGTGAGACGCTGGGTGCCGCCGGCCCCTGGCATGACACCAAGCTTGATCTCCGGCTGGCCGAACTTCGCGGTCTCGGCCGCCAGGATGAAGTCGCACATCATGGCGAGCTCGCAGCCGCCGCCGAGCGCGAATCCGGCCACGGCTGCAATCATCGGCTTGCGCCGCTGGCCGACGCGATCCCAGGCGGTGATGAAGTCCTCCAGATAGCTCTCCGGATAGGTCTTGTCCTTCATCTCCAGGATGTCGGCGCCGGCCGCGAAGGCCTTCTCCGAGCCGGTGACGACGATGCAGGCGATGGCCGGGTCCTTCTCGAAGCCGTCGAGCACGACATTGAGCTCGCCGATGAGCTGGCTGTTCAGCGCATTCAGAGCTTTCGGCCGGTTGAGGGTGATCAGCCCGACCTTGCCGCGGGTCTCGACGATGAGGGTCTCGTAGGTGGCCATAGGCAGTCCTCGTTGGATCGGGCGGTGTCAGAGAGCTAACCGAGGCAACGAGGCCTGTCATCTCGTCCGATCGGGGATGCGGCAACGGGGCACGACGCCCACCAGAGCGCCGCGACCTCGCCTCTCACACCCGTCGCAGGCTGACGCTCTCGATCTTGTGGTCATCGGCCTTCTTCAGGATCAGCTTGGCGCGATGGCGCGTCGGCAGGATGTTGTCCCTGAGGTTGACGAGGTTGATGCCGTACCAGAGCGCCAGCGCCGTCTTCATCGCCTCGAAATCCGACTTCTCGGCATAGCGGCGGAAATAGCTCTGCGGATCGCGGAAAGCGGTCTCGCGCAGCCGCATGAAGCGGTCGAGATACCAGCGCTCCAGCACCTCCTCCTCAGCGTCGATGAAGATGGAGAAGTCGAAATAGTCGGAGACGAAGGGGATGGCCTTGCCCTCGCGCGGGGCGCGGCCGGTCTGCAGCACGTTGAGCCCCTCGACGATGAGGATGTCCGGGCGATCGACCTCCACCGTCCCGCCGGGCACGACGTCATAGACGAGATGCGAATAGACCGGCGCCCGTACATGCCGCTCGCCTGCCTTCACGGCGGCAAGAAAGCGCAGCAGCGCCTTGGTGTCGTAGCTCTCGGGAAAACCCTTCTTCTTCATCAGCCCGTCACGCTCCAGATGGGCGTTGGGGAAGAGGAAACCGTCGGTGGTGACGAGATCGACCTTCGGCGTGTTGGACCAGCGCGACAGCAGCGCCTGCAGCACGCGCGACGTGGTCGATTTTCCCACCGCGACCGATCCGGCAACACCGATGACAAAGGGGATCTTCACGTCCTTGGCGCCGAGGAAGGACTGGCTGGCGCGCGACAGCTTTTGCTGGGCGGCCACGTAGAACGACAGCAGGCGCGAGATCGGCAGGTAGATCGCCTCGACCTCCTCGATGGACAGCTGGTCGGTGAAGGAGCGCAGCTTCACCACCTCCTCCGGTGTCAGCGTCATCGGCGTATCCGCGCGCTTCTCGGCCCATTCGGCGCGCGAGAAGACGCGATAGGGCGAGGGATTGCCGTTGGGAGGCTCGACCAGGGCGGCGGCGGCGAGGCTTGCGGGCATCGGGCGCTCGTTCATTCGGAGGTCTGCGGACGCGATGCCTTTTCGGCATGGCCCGATCGGGATGTGCGGCGGGCGAGTTCCGCCATCACCGCGTCGAGGGTGACGCCGCGGGCCTTCCAGACGATCATCAGGTGGAACAGCACGTCGGCGCTTTCCGCCACCAGGCCGTCACGGTCGTTCTCGATGGCGGCGATGATTGCCTCGATCGCTTCCTCGCCGAACTTGCGGGCGCAATGGGAGGCCCCCTTGGCGAGCGATGCCGCAGTATAGCTCTCCGCCGGCGCCGCGCTGGCGCGCTGGGCGACGATCAGCTCGAGGTCGGCGAGCGAAAAGGAACTCATCGGCACCCAGTCCCTGGCCTTCGGGGACGAGGCCTGCGACGGCAGGCCCCGAAAGAGGCGGCATGATGCAGATTATGGTGGCGATGTCACGGTGGCAGAAGGGATGATGCGCTGCAACATGCGTCAGGCAAGAGCGCGCGTCATGAACAGAGCGTCATCGCCATAGCTCGCGAGCTTTGTCGCAAGGCTTGGTGCCTTCGCCTGAGTGAACCCATGGCGGGACCAGAATCCGGCCGAGCCATTGACCGCGACGAGGCTCATCGCGGCGCAGCCGATGCTCCGGGCATGGCCTGCAAGGGCCGCGACGATCGCGGACGCATGGCCCGCCCCCCGCACCGCGCGGCTCAGCGCGACATCGTGAATGTAGTAGCTCGTCGCATCCGCCGGCAGCGCGTCAACCAGAGCGTTCAGCGGCGGGCATGACAGGGCCGGCCAGGGATGGCTGATGGCATAGGCTGCGACGCCGTCGCCACCGGCGAGCACGTGGCATCCAGCCGGATAGAGCCGCAGCCGCTCGGCGAAGACCGCCTCATCCTCCGGGAAATCCGGATGAACCTCCGCGGCGATGGTGCTGACGGCGGGCAGGTCCGCCGGCGTCATGGCGCGCCAGTTCATGGCGCTCAGGCCCGTGCCCTGCACCAGCTCTTCGCGACCTGTGAGGGCTTGGCGGCGAAGGTCTTGTCGCCGGTCCGCGCGACCTCCCGGGCAAGACGGGTGTGACGCGCCGCAATGCGGACCCGCTTGGCGCGCCCGGCATCGTCATGGGCCATGCGCTGCGACAGCAATTCCAGATCACGGATGGCACCCATCAGTTCGCCGAGCCGGTCGAGCTTGCCCGCCTTCGGCCGGGCACCACGCGGCCTCACTTCGTGCAGCGCCTCGACGAGATGGAGGCAATCCTTGATCCGCTTGCGGGCCTCGTGCAGAGGCTCCTCGCCCGGCGCCGTCTCATAGGTAAAATAGGCACGTCGCGCTTTGGCATAGGCCCGCCCCACAGCCTTGGCGAGATAGTGCCTGGGGGCATCCTGCGGCGCGAGACGGCCGATCACCCGGGCCTGGCGTTGCAGCGCCGCGCCGAGCGCCACGAGATCGACCCGATCGCCGCGCGCGGCGCCCGGGCCGCGCGCACCGACCGTCCGGGCTGCCTCCTCCAGCGCATGGGCGTCCCGCAGCGGCGCCAGCGTATGGGCGAAGGCGCGCAGGAAGCCGTTCTCCCGGGCCACCGCCTGCCGCGCCAGGGGGCGGAGGGCACGCAGCAGGCTGCGGGCCCTCTTGATGTGACGCCGGGCCAGATGCACCGCGGCGACCTGGTCCTTCTCCGAGGCGAGCAGGCGTCCCGCGGCGCGGGCATGGGCTGCCGCCGCCAGCGCCAGGTCGCGCGCCTCCGCCACCGCCTTCACGCGGCGACCCCCGTCCCGATCGGGCAGGACACGCCGGTGCCGCCGAGCCCGCAATAGCCGTGCGGGTTCTTCGCGAGATATTGCTGGTGATAGGTCTCGGCGAAATAGAAGGCGGGCGCCTTCACGATCTCCGTGGTGATCGGGCCATAGCCCTTCGCCGCGAGCGCCTGGCCATAGACGGCTCTGGAGGCCTCGGCCGCCGCGCGCTGGGCCTCGGTCGTCGGATAGATGCCTGACCGATATTGGGTACCGACATCGTTGCCCTGGCGCATGCCCTGGGTCGGGTCATGGCTTTCCCAGAACGTCGCCAGCACCTGCTCGGTCGAGACTTCGGCAGGGTCATAGACCACCAGCACCACCTCGTTGTGGCCTGTCAGGCCCGAACAGACCTCCTCATAGGTGGGATTGGGTGTGACACCGGCGGCATAGCCGACCGCCGTCACGAAGACGCCGGGCAACTGCCAGAACTTGCGCTCGGCGCCCCAGAAGCAGCCGAGGCCGACAACCAGCGTCTCGAAGCCTGCGGGATAGGGGCCCTGCAGCGGATGGCCGTTGACGAAGTGCCGCTCGGCCGTCGGCAAGGCCGTCGTCCGGCCAGGCAGGGCCTCACCGGGCCCAGGCATTGAGAGCTTCTTCCTGAATCCGAACATGGAATACCTCCGCGATGCCCCTCTTTCGCGATCCCGGGCCTTGGCGATACCCGCGCGATCCTGGCACGATAACATGGGTCCTCTGGCGGCGATCCACAACACGCCTGCGTGAAGGACGCGCACCTCACCGTTTCGTGGGTTGCCGGGCAGGGCGCCGTCTCGCCATGTCGGCCGAGGGGAACCACGAGGACGACCGCGATGACAGATGCCAGCCAGCAAGCCGTGCCGGAGCGCCGCCAGCAGACCGGCCGGGGCGACCGGCCCGACGCTCTGCGCCGGAGCCTCATCGCAGCCCCGGCCCTGATCCTTGTCGCTGGCCCGGCCTTGGCAACGGGCATGGTGACCCCGCCGCAGATGCGCGGCCCCTATTATCCCGTGACCAAGCCCACCGATTCGGACCTCGACCTGACGCAGGTGGCGGGCCGCAGGCAGCGCGCCGAGGGCGAGGTGATCGAGGTCACCGGGCGCGTTCTTGCAGCCAGGGGCGGCGCCCTCGCCGGCGCCACGGTCGAGATCTGGCAGGCCGACCACCAGGGCCGCTACCACCACCCGCGCGAGAGCGCCGGAACGGCCGATCCGAATTTCCAGGGTTTCGGGACCGTCCGCACCACGCAGGCCGGCGCCTTCCTCTTCCGCACCATCCGGCCGCGCTTCTACGGCAGCGGCTCGTTCATGCGCACACCGCACATCCATTTCCGTGTCGCCGCGGCGGGCCGGCCGGATCTGGTCACGCAGATGTATTTCCCCGGCGAGGTGATGAACGCCCGCGATACGCTGTTCCGCTCGCTTCCAGGAGAAGCCGCGCGCGACGCGCTCACCGCCGTCCTCGAGCCGGCGGCGCTGCCGCGCTTCCGCTTCGACATCGTCCTCGCCTGACGCTTCAGCGCCGGCCGATGACGCCGATCTGCGGCGCGCGGCTCCGCCCGATCCACATCAGCAACGCCCCGAGCCCGAGGCCAACGGCCGCCGCCGGCAGGCCGATCAAGGTGAGCATGACGGGATCCCAGAGCCAGGGCGGCGCGGCCTGGCGCGTCCAGGCCTCGGCCCACGTCAGGCTGTCAAAATGGATGGCGCGCCACACGTCCGAGACCGCCGTCGCGATCAGCCGCTGGCCGGCGATCGAGCGTGTTCCATCGATGACCAGCGTCACGAAGCCGGCGACGATCAGGACAAAACCGAGGATACGAAGCGGGAGGCGGAACATGTCTATCCCCGAAAAGGGCTGGCCGTCACCTATCCCTGCGTCAGGCCGTCCGCAAGCCCGCAGCCGCGCGATCGCCGTCTGTTGATCCTGCGCACGGTGAGAAATGGCGATCACGGACGCTGCGACCACCGCGCCGCAGCCCTGCCGCGGGGCGCGACGGGGAGGCAGCACACGCGCCCGTGCCATCCACCCGAAAGCGCCGCACAGGCGCGGCGAGGCGATTGCAGCGCGGCGGACGATCCGCTAAAGACGTTTGGCGCGCCGCGCGGCATGCACCCGTAGCTCAGCTGGATAGAGCGTTGCCCTCCGAAGGCTGATGTCAAGGGCGGCTGGTCTTTAAGTGATGACGAAAAGGAGTTCGTTTACAAAGGTTTGCGAGAAACGCGAGTAG
>NZ_JALHMP010000039.1 GCF_022843985.1 Phreatobacter sp.
CGACGACGGGTGCCGGAGCCGGCGCGACGGCGGCCGGTGCGGGAGCCGCCGGCGGCGGGGTGGTCTGGCGGCGCGGCGGCTGCTGCTGGTCGCCGCCTCCGAACAGGCCTGCGAAGAGGCCCATCGAATTGCTGCGCTGGCGGATCACGCCGCCGCGGTCGCTGTCGTCCTCGAACGTGGCGCTCTCGTCGGCGCGGGAATTGTAGAACCGCGAGGCGGTGCCGCCGCGCGAACGCACCATGGCCAGTGCGGTATCGAACCCGGACAGCGGACGGCCGTCGGCAGGAATATGAACGGTGCGGCCGTCGGGAAAGAGGCGGGCCAGATAATCGCGCGACACTTTCGGCCAATGCCGGACGGAGCCGGTGTCCATGTGGACGAACTGGTTGGCTGAGCCTGGATAGAAGCCGACGCCGCCGCGCTGCAGCAGAAGGCCGGCCTCGCGGACGCGGGTCATCGAGGCACCGGGAATGTAGAAGTCGAGCGCCTGGCCGGTCATGTGGCGCGACTGCTGGGCGACGCCGCGGGACCGGCGACGGAGCATGGCGTTGGTGCCGGGCGAGCGATAGGCCGAGACCACGTGAATCGGCGACTGGGCTCCGACCGAACGGTAGACCTCCCAGACGATGTCGAACAGATGCGGGTCCATCCGGGTCGGCTCGTCGCGGCGCCAGTCGCGCAGGAACCAGTTGAGCTTGTTCAGCGCGTCCTGATCATAGCGGCCGTTGCGCTTGAAGGTGATGAGGATCTGTTCGCCCGTGTGCTTGTGCAGCATCGACAGCGTCCGCGTGTCGCCATTGGCGACGACGGTCTGGGTCGAATTGCTGATAGCGATCAGAAGTCCAAAGCCGAGAGCGGCGGAGGCCGCGACGCGCAGCGCGATGCGCGGGACCCGGCCAGGCACTGATCGTTGGGCTGAGGACACTATGACAGGGCTCTATCGTTGACCGAAAGACGGTTCGTGAGCCCGTCGACGAGGCTCATGGTGAACGTATCATCGTCAGGATCGGTTAAAGAACCCTGAGGACCGTCAACGGATCGACAACCACGATGCCGCTCACGGATATGTGACCGGTAGGCAGGAACTGTGGCGAAATCATGCCAGCCCACCCCGCCTGCCTCCCACCTTGGTCAATGGAACCCTAACCGCGGCCGCCCGCGAGAGCGGTCCGAACCCGGGCATTGTGGCCGTAGATATCGGGCAGCTCAACCAGTTCGCCGCTGGAATCCACCGTCATCGTGAAATAGACGAGGTGGATTGGAATGGTCTGGCGGAAGCGGACCGAGCGCTCGCCGGTTCCGTAAAGGCTACGCAGACGCCCGAGGGTCCAGATCTCCCCCGGCTGCGCGATGCCGAGCAGCAGCGTCGCAAGTTCCTCGGGATTCTGCACCCGGACACAGCCATTGGAGAGCGTCCGGCTCGCGCGGCTGAAATCTCCGCGCGAGGGGGTGTCGTGGAGGTAGATCGCGTGGCGGTTGGGGAACATGAACTTCATGCGGCCCAGCGCATTCGCCGTTCCCGGCGGCTGGCGGAACGAAAAGCGACCGACATTGGCCGAGGCCCAGTCGATCGTCGAGGCATCGACGATGCGGCCGCCCTGCGTCACCTGGATGCCGCGGCGGGCGAAATAGCCGCCGCCGTTGCGGGTCGCCGGCCCGAGCATCGACCGGCGGACGATCGAGAGCGGCACGTGCCAGGACGGGTTGACGACGATGAAGCTCATCGCATCGGAGAAGACAGGCGTCTGCGTCTCGGCCCGGCCGACGACGGCGCGGGTGCGGTGGATGACCTCGGTCCCCTGGACGACATTGACATGGGCCTCGGTCGAATTGACCCAGATATGGGTGTCGCCGAGCCGGCGTGGCAGCCAGCGCCAGCGCTCCAGATTGGCGATCAGGTCACGCTCCCGCAGGGCGTGGCGGCGAGTCGCCTCGGTCGTGGTCATCTCGCGGCGCTCGCCGCGCATCTCGATGAGCTTGGCGCGCAACTGGCGGAACCCGAGATGGGGAGGATTGAAGGCTTCCAGCGCCGCAGACACGCTCTCGGCGCGGGCGACGGCATCAAGCGCCGCGGCTGTATCGATCCGCGGCGGCGCGACGTCGAAATAGCCGGACAGGCGCTTGGGGTCGGTGCGGCCGCCCGAGGCGTGGGAGGCGTAGAGCGCGACGGCGCGGGCCAGCGCGAGTTCGAGGCGGGCGACGCTCTCGGCGGTGCGCGGACCCGTGGGCAGCTGAATCCGGTAAGCGGCAGGATCGAGACCGTCCTCACCGGCCTGGCCGAGGCGGGTCAGGGCGGCCTGTCCGCGGGGCGAGACGACCCCGTCCCGGACGAAGAGCGGGGCGTAGCCACGACCGCCGTAGAAGACGTTGAACTGCTGCTGCAGCGCCCGCTCGCCGCCCGGCCGCGCCAGCAGGATCCGCAACTGCTGGGCGACGCGCTGCGTGGTGATCGCCGGGTCGGGCTGGCCGTCCTCAACGAGGCTCGGCGGGTCATCGGGAAGCGCCGCGAAATCGGCTTCCGTCGGCTGCGGCACCGCCGGTGCCTGAACCGTTTCCGGTGCCTCGTCGTCGGCATTGGGCGCCTCGGCGAGGATCGGCGGCGCCGGGAAGGCGTCGAGCCCGAAATCACGCGGGGCGAGCGGCGCGACGAGATCGACGGGCGGGCGCGGGATGGCCTGTTCGACCTCCCATCCGGCGAGAGTGAACCGCTCCGACGGATCGGCCTGCGCCACTGCCAGCGATCCTGAGCCGATCAGGGTGCAGGCAAGGAAGGCCGATCGCAGACGCATCGTGGTTTCCTCGGGTGTCGGACGAATCCGGAGCGGAACGCCTCTGGCATAACTGACGTTTTTCGATCATGCGGCACGGTGCCGATCAACCCACGATCGCTTCATCGCGGCTGAAATCGGCGCCTGCGAGGATTTGCAGTCACACCTCCTCCGGCGCGTCAGCAGGCTCCTCCAGCCCCAGATCCTTGAGTTTGCGGTAAAGGGTCGAGCGGCCGATCCCGAGGCGCCGTGCGACCTGCGACATCTGCCCGCGATAGTGATCGAGGGCGAACTTGAGCGCCTCCGTCTCGATCTCCTCCATCGGGCGGACATGCCCGGCCGCATCGACCAGGGCGATGGAGGCCCCCGGAACGATCATCGCGGGCTGGGCCGCGAGGGCGGGCTGGAGCGCTGGCGAGGCGATCAGCACCTGCGGCGCCAGCGGCACCACCACGTCGTAGCCGTCGACCTGGGCGGCGATCTGCGGGAAGTCGGCGATGGAGAGTTCGTCGCCGTCGCAGAGGACGACGGCGCGGAACACGGCGTTCTCCAGTTGGCGCACGTTGCCGGGCCAGGGATAGGCGCCAAGCAGACCGAAGACGGCCGGCTGGATGCCACGGATGCGCTTGCCCTCTTCGGCCGCGATGCGGGCGAGGAAATGGCGCGTCAGGTCGGGAATGTCCTCGGCGCGCTCGCGCAGCGGCGGCAGCGTCATCGGGAAGACGCAGAGCCGGTAATAGAGGTCCTCGCGGAACCGCCCGTCCTTCACCGCCTGGATGAGGTCGCGGTTGGTGGCCGAGACGATGCGGATGTCGACCTTGACCGGGCGCTTGGCGCCGACCGGATCGACCTCGCCTTCCTGGATCGCACGCAGGAGCTTCACCTGCGTCTCCAGCGGCAGTTCGCCCACCTCGTCGAGGAAGAGCGTACCGCCATGGGCCTCGACGAACTTGCCCGTATGCTTGTCGGTGGCGCCGGTGAAGGCGCCCTTCTCGTGCCCGAACAGGATGCTCTCCACGAGATTCTGCGGGATGGCGCCGCAGTTAACGGCGACGAAGGGCTTGGCCCGGCGCTCGCCCGATCCGGCGATCGCCCGCGCCAGCAGCTCCTTGCCGACGCCGCTCTCGCCCTCGATCATCACCGGGATCATCGAGGCGGCGGCCTTGTCGGCCATCTTCAGCAGCGGCTGCATCCGCGGCGAGCGGGTGATGATGTCCTTGAATGTCAGCGTGCCCTCGGCCTTGCGCTTCAGGCGCTGCACCTCGGCGACAAGGGCCTCGGTCTTCAGGGCGTTCTTGATCGAGACGGCGAGGCGCTCGGCACCGACCGGCTTGACGACGAAGTCGGTTGCGCCCGCCCGCATGGCGTTGACCACCGTGTCGATGCCGCCCTGGCTGGTCTGGACGATGACCGGCTTGACGATTCCTTCCTCGCGCATGGCCGCGAGCACGCCCATGCCGTCGCGCTCCGGCATGACCAGATCGAGCAGGACCAGATCGATCGAATCGCCCTCGGACAGGAGAATCTGCAGGCCCTGCTCGCCGTTTTCGCACAGGCGCGGCTCATAACCGAACTTGCGGACCATGGCCTCCACCAGACGGCGCTGAACAGGATCGTCGTCGCAGATGAGGATGGTCGTCACGGCATGCACTCCCGGGGATGCGGATGTCTCGATTCGGGAGAGGGTGGTGGTTGCCGCTTAAGGGCCGGTTAACGTGGCTCTAACGGCCTGATCCCGAACGGATCAGGCCCGGTGAGGCGCCCTCAGGCGGCGCGTGCGGCGAGGGAAAACGGCGCCAGCGCGGCGGTGAACTGGCGCGCGGCCACCTCCCAGGTGCGGCTTTCGGCAACTTCGCGGCAGGCGCCGCGGTCGAGGACGAGGGCGCCGGCGATCGCCGCGGCGAGATCCTCGTCGAGCACGCCCACCTTGGGATCGGTGACGACGTCGAGGGGACCCGGCACCGGAAAGGCCGCCACCGGCACGCCCGAGGCCATCGCCTCCTGCATCACGTTGCCGTAAGTGTCGGTGCGGCTGGTGAAGACGAAGACGTCCGCCGCCGCATAGACGGCCGCGAGGTCCTCGCCTGTCTTCACCCCGAGGAACACCGCCTCGGGAAAGCGCCGCTCGAGCTCGGCGCGCTGCGGCCCGTCGCCCACCACGACCTTGGTGCCCGGCAGGTCGAGCGACAGGAAGGCCTCCAGGTTCTTTTCCACCGCGAGACGTCCGACGCTGAGCATGATCGGGCCGGGCAGGTCGAGACTGGCCCCCGCCCGCGGCCGGAACAGAGCAGTGTCGACACCGCGCGACCACACCGCCAGGTTGGCGAAGCCCCAGCCAGCCAGCTCCCGCCGCATGGTCTCGGTCGGTACCATGGTGCGGACGGCCGCACCGTGGAAATGCCGCAGCCAGGCATAGGTCAGCGCCTCGGGGATCGGCGCCCGGGCCCGCACATATTCGGGATAGCGGGTATGGTAGCTGGTGGTGAAGGCAAGTCCCCTCGCCAGCGCCCAGCGTCGCGCCGCATGGCCGACCGGTCCTTCCGTGGCGATATGCAGCGCCGCGGGCGCGAGCGCATCGAGCCGGGCGGCGATGGCGCTCCCGGCACCGAAGGCGAGGCGGATGTCAGGATAGGTCGGCATCGGCCAGGTCGGCAGCCCCTCGGGGGTGACGAAGCGGGCATCGATGCCGAGCCCGGTCAGCGCCGCGGCGGTCTCCTTCAGCGAGCGCACCACTCCGTTAACCTGCGGTGTCCAGGCATCGGTGGCGATCGCCAGGCGCATGGCGGCCTCCCGCTCAGGCATTCACCCGCGAGCGGCCCGGCAGCGCGATCGGCAGGCCGACCTCGTGGCTGTCGGCATCGGCAAGTCCCGGCGCCGCGACCAGTTCGGTCCAGCGCATGATCTCGAAGCGCCCGTCATAGCCCTCGACCAGGGCGGTGCAGCTTTCCACCCAGTCGCCACAGTTCATGTAACGGATGCCGACCTGGTCCTTGATGGCGGCGTGGTGGATATGGCCGCAGATGACCCCGTCTACCTTCTGGCGCCGGGCCTCGGTCGCCAGCGCCTCCTCGAAGGCGCCGATGAAATTGACCGCTTTCTTGACCTTGAACTTGGCCCAGGCCGATAGCGACCAGTAGGTCAGTCCCAGCCGCCGCCGCACGAAATTGAGCCAGCGGTTGCAGTAGAGCGCCGCGTCATAGGCCCAGTCGCCGAGATGGGCGAGCCAGCGTGCATGCATGACCACCACGTCGAAGGCATCGCCGTGGATGACGAGGAAGCGCTTGCCGTCGGCGGCCTCGTGGACGATCTGGTCCATCACCTCGATGCCACCGAAATGCGTGCCGAAATAGTCGCGCATGAATTCGTCGTGGTTGCCCGGCAGGTAGTAGATCTGGCTGCCCTTGCGCACGGCCCTGAGGAGCTTCTGCACCACGTCGTTATGCGCCTGCGGCCAGTACCAGCCACGCCGCAATTGCCAGCCGTCGACGATGTCGCCGACCAGATAGATGACGTCGGCGTCGTTATGCCGGAGGAAGTCGATCAGGAGGGGCGCCTGTGCACCGCGGGCGCCGAGATGGACGTCCGATATGAATATCGCCCTGTGCCGCTTCTGCACCATGGTCCGGCTCCCGGCCGCTTCTGCCCTGTCGCGGGGAGAAAGACCAGATTCGCCTTGCGCTTTTGTGACAGGCGCGGCGAAGCGACGCTCGGTCCTGTCGTCCAACTGTCGCCGAGCCTTGCTAGCGCTGGCCAGATCGGGGGGCCTGTCACAAGTCGAGGAACGCCCCGCAGGTCTTGACGGGGGTGCCGGATGGCTGGGGATCTCGACCGGGATACGATGGAACGTGCCTATGCACGCTGGGCGCCGATTTATGACGCCGTCTGCGGTCCGGTCTTCGAGAAGGGTCGCCGCGCCGCCACAGCGGCGGTGAAGCAGACGGGCAGCCGCATCCTCGAGGTGGGCGTCGGCACCGGCCTGTCGTTCCAGGATTACGACGCCAGCCACGCGGTCTATGGCATCGACCTCTCGGAGCCGATGATCGCCAGGGCGCGCGAGCGCATGGCCACCGGCGCCTTTCCCCATGTCAGGGAGGTCCGTGTCATGGACGCCCACGACCTCGCCTATCCCGACGCGATGTTCGACGGCGTCGTCGCCCAGTTCGTCATCACCCTGGTCGAGCGGCCCGAGCGCGTGCTTGACGAATGCGCCCGCGTGCTGAAGCCGGGCGGCGAGATCATCCTGGTCAACCACCTCTATTCGGAGCGCGGCCTCGCCGCCGCCATCGAGCGCTGGTTCGCCAAACACGCCCATACCTTCGGCCTGAGGCCCGAATTCCCCTTCCAGCGCCTGCAGGCCTGGGCCGAGGCCCATGGCGGCGTCGCGGTGGCCGAGCGCCGCCGGGTCGCCCCTCTCGGCGTCTATACCCTCGTCCGCTTCCGCAAGCTGGCCGAGGGCGAGCGCGCGGCCTCCCGCCTCGCCGCCGCGGGCTGAATCAGCGCCCCCACCGGCTGCGCCAGGCATACGGACCACCGGTATCCGGGCACGGCGTTGCTAAAGGGCAACGGCCACAGCCTGGAACGCCCTACCGACCAAGCACCACGTTGATCCGGCCGGTGGCATTGCCCATACCAGCCCCCTGGGTTCGACCGTCAGGAGGCTTCCATGCGCCGTTCAGTCAACGACGCCGGCTCGAAGAACGCGGCGGCGCGCGAAAAGCGCGTCGAGGCCCTCGGTGCCCTCCCCGAATGGGACCTGACGGCCCTTTATGCCGGCATGGATGCCCCGGCCGTCGCCGACGACCTCTACCGTGCCGAAACCGAGGCCCTCGCCTTCGAGGCGGATTACAAGGGCCGGCTGGAGGAGATCGCCCGCGGCGCCGGCGCCGCCGCCGTGCTGGCCGCCGCGGTGACGCGATTCGAGGCGCTGGAGGACCTGCTCGGCCGCCTCGCCTCCTATGCCGGCCTCGTCTATGCCGGCGACACGACCGATCCCGCGCGGGCGAAGTTCTACGGCGACATCCAGGAGAAGATCACCGCCACCTCCTCGCATCTCCTGTTCTTCACCCTGGAACTAAACCGCATCGAGGACGGGCTGATCGATCAGGCGGTGGCGCTGCCGCCGCTTGCCCGCTACCGGCCCTGGCTCGAGGACATCCGCAAGGACAAGCCCTTCCAGCTCGACGACCGCATCGAGAAACTGTTCCACGAGAAGAACATGACCGGGCGCGCCGCCTGGAACCGCCTGTTCGACGAGACCATGGCGAGCCTGCGCTTCGACATCGACGGCGAGCAACTGCCGCTGGAGCCGGCGCTGAACCTGCTGCAGGACACGGCCGAGGACAACCGCCGCAAGGCCTCCGAGGCGCTGGCGGCGACCTTCGCCGAGAACCTGCGGACCTTCGCGCTGATCACCAACACGCTGGCCAAGGACAAGGAAATCTCCGACCGCTGGCGCGGCTTCGAGGACGTGGCGGATTCCCGCCACCTCGCCAATCGTGTCGAGCGCGAGGTGGTCGACGCACTGGTCGCCGCCGTCCGCGACGCCTATCCCTCGCTCTCCCACCGCTACTACAAGCTGAAGGCCCGCTGGTTCGGCAAGGAGACCCTGCCGCACTGGGACCGCAACGCCCCGCTGCCGAAGGTCGAGCAGCGTACCATCGCCTGGACCGAGGCGCGCGACACGGTGCTCTCCGCCTATGCCGGCTTCTCGCCGGAACTGTCGACCATCGCCCGCCGCTTCTTCGACGAGGGCTGGATCGATGCGCCGGTCCGGCCGGGCAAGGCGCCCGGCGCCTTCGCCCACCCGACCGTGCCCTCGGCCCATCCCTTTGTGCTGCTCAATTACCAGGGCAAGCCGCGCGACGTGATGATACTCGCCCACGAACTCGGCCACGGCGTCCACCAGGTGCTGGCTGCCCCCAACGGCGCACTCATGGCGCCGACGCCGCTCACGCTCGCCGAGACCGCTTCGGTCTTCGGGGAAATGCTGACGTTCAAGGCGATCCTGAAAGCGACCACTGAACCCGTCCAGAGAAAGGCGCTCATCGCCTCCAAGGTCGAGGACATGATCAACACAGTGATCCGCCAGATCGCCTTCTATTCCTTCGAGCGGAAAATCCACTCCGCACGCCGCGACGGCGAACTGACTGCGGACTCCATCTCCACCGCCTGGATGAGCGTTCAGGCCGAGAGCCTTGGTCCCGCCATCGAGCTGAAGCCGGGCTACGAGACCTTCTGGGCCTATATCCCGCACTTCATCCATTCGCCCTTCTATGTCTACGCCTATGCCTTCGGCGACTGCCTGGTGAACTCGCTCTATGCGGTCTACGAGAAGGCCGATGCGGGCTTCGCCGAGCGCTACCTCGCCATGCTCGCGGCGGGCGGCACCAGGCACCATGCCGAGTTGCTGGAGCCATTCGGTCTGGACGCGCGTGACCCCGCCTTCTGGCAGGGCGGCCTCGGCGTCATTGCCCGCCTGATCGACGAGCTGGAGGCGATGGAAGGGTGATGTCCCACCAGATCTCCGTCGTCACCCGCTTCTACAAGGAGGTGTGGGATCACGCCGACAAGAGCCTGGTCCCCGGCATCTTCCACCTGGACTTCACCTTCCGGGGATCGTTGGGACCGGTCCTGGTGGGGCACGAGCAGTTCGCGGGCTAGGTCGACTTCGTCACCGGCGCGCTCGGCGGCTACACGAGCGACATCCTTGACCTCGTCGAGCAGGGCGACAAGGTGGCAGGGCGCCTGCGCTTCCACGGCTGTTACCGCCGGGACATGTTCGGCTTCGCACCCACCGGCAAACACGTGGCCTGGGCGGGCGCCCCCTTCTTCACCTTCGAGGGCGACAAGGTGCGCGACGTCTGGGTGCTCGGCGACGTCCACGGGCTGATCGAGCAGTTGAAGGCGAATGCGTCCGGCTGAGCAAGGCGGGATGACCGGCTGACCTCCGCGTGTTATACATTCTGTACAACGAAGGAGGATGCCATGAACGAACAGCCGCGCAAGGTGGAGCAGGAAGGCTTCGTCCTGCAGGTCCGCAAGATCGGCAATTCCATGGGCGTCATCCTGCCGAAGGAACTGCTCGCGCGCACGAACCTGCAGGAGGGGGACAAGCTGCATGTCGCTGAACTCGCCGACGGCTCGTTGAGCCTCTCGGCGCGCGATCCGAATTTCGCCAAGGGCATGGAAAGCGCCGGCAGGGCCATCAAGCGCTACAGGAACGCCCTTGCCGAGCTTGCCAAATGACCGAGCCGGTCTGGCTTTCCGCTGAGCTCGTCATCGCCTTCCACGACAAGCAACTGCGCGAATTTGGCGGACCGCCCGGTATCCGCGATGGAGGAATGCTCGAATCGGCGCTCGACCGCCCGCGGAACAAATGGGCTTATGAGGGCGCGGAACTGGCTGACCTCGCCGCGGCCTATGCTTATGGAATTGCCCGCAACCACCCTTTCGTCGACGGCAACAAACGCGCCGCGCTGCTCGCACTTGTCGTGTTCCTTGATCTGAACGGAATCGATTTCGACGTTCCGGAAGCGGAGATCGCGGCGATCATCCTCGCCCTCGCTGCCGGAGAGGTCGGCGAGGAAGGCCTGACCCGCTGGATCCGCGACAACTGGCCGACCTGATCCCGGCCCCCTCGAAACCCGACCCCTCCCGCACTATGTCCTGCTCTCGACCCTGATCCCCGGGAGCCTGCATGCCGCCGCGCGACGACGAAGCCAATCGCCTGACCGGACGCCTGTCGCGCTATGCCCGCGTCGGCACCAATGTCGCGGGCGCGGCCGCTTCCATCGCCGCCGCCCGTCTCTTCGGCACCGGTCTCGACCGCGAGAAGAACGCCGCCGACCTCACCCGCGCGCTCGGTGGCCTGAAGGGGCCGATCATGAAGGTCGCCCAGCTCCTCGCCACCATCCCCGAGGTCCTGCCGCCCGAATATGCCGAGGAATTGCAGAAGCTGCAGTCGGACGCGCCGCCCATGGGCCCGGCCTTCGTCAAGCGCCGGATGATGGCCGAGCTCGGGGCCGACTGGGAGAAGCGCTTTGCCAGCTTCGACAAGATCCCTGCCGCAGCAGCCTCCCTCGGCCAGGTCCACCGCGCCACCGCCCATGACGGCATGGCGCTCGCCTGCAAGCTCCAGTATCCGGACATGCAGTCCGCCGTGGAGGCCGATCTCTCCCAGCTCGAGGTGCTCTTCGCCATCCAGCGGCGCATGGACAGCGCCATCGACACCCGCGAGATCATCAAGGAGATCGGCGAGCGGGTCCGCGAGGAACTCGACTATCGCCGCGAGGCCAAGCATGCCGCGCTCTACCAGGAGGTCCTCGCCGACGAGCCGCTGATCCGCGTGCCGACCATCCGGCACGAACTCTCCACCGGCCGCCTGCTGACCCTGTCCTGGCTCGACGGCACGAAAATGCTGTCCCATGTCGATCAGACGCTCGCCATCCGCAACCGGCTCGCCACCGCCATGTTCCGCGCCTGGTGGCATCCCTTCGCCGCCATCGGCGTCATCCACGGCGATCCGCATCTCGGCAATTACACCGTCTTCGAAGAGAACGGCGAACCCGGCGGCATCAACCTCCTGGACTACGGCTGCGTTCGCATCTTCCCGCCGCGCTTCATCGGCGCCGTCATCGACCTTTACAAGGGCCTTGAGGAGAACGACGAGGCCCGGGTCGTCCACGCCTACGAGACCTGGGGCTTCAAGAATCTCAACCAGGACCTCATCGATATCCTCAATCTGTGGGCGCGCTTCATCTACGGGCCGCTGCTCGACGACCGCGTGCGCTCCATCGCCGACGGTGTCTCGCCCGGCCAGTACGGCCGGCGCGAGGCCTTCACCGTCCACAAGGCGCTGAAGGAGAAGGGCCCCGTCACCATCCCGCAGGAATTCGTGCTGATGGACCGCGCCGCCATCGGTCTCGGCGGCGTCTTCCTGCACCTCAGGGCGGAGCTGAACTTCTACCGCATGTTCAACGAGGAGATCGACCGGTTCAGCCTGGAGGCGGTCACCGCCCGCCAGCAGGTCGCTCTCGGCTCCGCCGGCCTTCTCGCCGCCTGAGGACCTGCCGTGGCGGTCTATGTGGACGATGCGATCTGGCACTGGCAGGGGTTGAAATGGTGCCATCTCCTCGCCGACAGCGAGGAGGAACTGCATCGTTTTGCCCGCGACATGGGCGTCCACCCCCTGATCTACCAGGGCCCGCCGAAGACCAGCGCCCCGCATTACGACCTCACCGCCTTTGAGCGCCGCCGCGCCATCGCTCTTGGCGCCATCCCCTGCACCCGGCACGAGATCGTCGCCGTCTTCCGCCGCGTGCGGCTGCCGCGTC
Source organism: Phreatobacter sp. (assembly GCF_022843985.1). Taxonomy (GTDB): domain Bacteria; phylum Pseudomonadota; class Alphaproteobacteria; order Rhizobiales; family Phreatobacteraceae; genus Phreatobacter. The sequence goes on from NZ_JALHMP010000039.1 coordinate 12,101, forward strand.
CCCAGGCCGCGCGCGCCGCCTGAACGCCTCGCCTTGACAGGCGCGCCGCGACCCCCGAAACCGGGACATCCCGATCCGGAGAGCTGCTTGTCGAAGCCCCCCCTCACGATCCTCCTCTGTTCGCCGCGCGGCTTCTGCGCCGGCGTGGTGCGCGCTATCGATGCCGTCGAACAGGCGCTGAAGCTGTACGGCCCGCCGGTCTATGTCCGCCACGAGATCGTCCACAACCGCTTCGTGGTCGACGGGCTCAAGGCCAAGGGCGCCATCTTCGTCGAGGAACTGGACGAGATCCCGGAGACCGCAGCTCCCGTCATCTTCTCGGCCCATGGCGTGCCGAAATCGGTGCCGGCCGCCGCCCAGGAGCGCAACTTCCTCGCCATCGATGCCACCTGCCCGCTCGTCACCAAGGTGCATCGCGAGGCGGAGATCCACCACCGCCGCGGCCGCGAGGTGGTGCTCGTCGGCCATGCCCGCCATCCCGAAGTGGTCGGCACCATGGGACAGTTGCCGCCGGGCGCGGTGACACTGATCGAGACGCTGGAGGATGCCCGCGCCTTCACGCCCCGCGACGACCAGGCTCTCGCCTTCGTGACGCAGACCACCTTGTCGGTGGACGACACCCGCGAGATCGTCGAGTCCTTGCGCCAGCGCTTCCCGGCCATCGTCGGCCCGCACAAAGAAGACATCTGCTATGCGACGACCAACCGCCAGGAGGCGGTGAAGCGGGTCGCCCCGCTCGTCGAGGCGATGATCGTCGTCGGTGCGCCGAACTCTTCGAACTCCCAGCGCCTGCGCGAGGTGGCCGAACGCGAGGGCTGCGCTGTATCCGACCTCGTGCAGCGCGCCGCCGATATCGACTGGACCCGCTTCGGGTCCATTGCCTCCCTCGGCATCACCGCCGGCGCCTCCGCTCCGGAAGTGTTGGTCGAGGAGATCATCGAGGCCTTCGCTGCGCGCTACACGGTGTCGGTCGAGACCGTCTCCACCGCCGACGAGAGCGTCTTCTTCCCCCTGCCCCGCCAGCTGCGCCCCGACGCGGCGGCCTGAACCATGGGACGCGCTGCCAAACTCATGGCAGCGGCGCGGTCCGGCAGCAGCCTGTCATTCCGGGATTTCGAGGCGCTTCTCGCCGCCTGCGGCTTCCGGCTCCGCGCCACGAGTGGTAGCCACCGGCTCTGGAAACACGAGGGGAGCGGCGTCAAGCTGTCGGTCCAGTCCGACGGCAAGGACGCGAAGCGGTACCAAATCCGCCAGTTTCTGGCTATTGTCGATACCCACGACCTCACGTTGGACGAGCGATGACCGCGCCCCGATACCATATCAATTTGTCATGGTCGGAGGCCGACCAGTGCTGGACCGCGGACGTTCCGGACCTGCCTTACTGCTCGGCCCATGGCGCCACGCCGGAGGACGCAGCCCGTTCCATCCAGGTCGCCATCGCGCAATGGCTGCAGATTGCGATGGAAGACGGTGACGCCATCCCACCGCCGCGCTACAAGCCGGGCTCTTCCAGCAGAGCCGCCTGAAAGCCCTTCCCATGGCCGTCTATACCGATGTCACCGCCGAGGAGCTCTCGGTCCATCTCGCGCGCTACGACATCGGCGAACTCCTGTCCTTCAAGGGCATCGCCGAGGGCGTCGAGAACACCAACTTCCTGCTCCACACCACCGCCGGCCATTTCATCCTGACGCTCTACGAAAAGCGCGTCGCTCCGGCCGACCTGCCTTTCTTCATCGGCCTGATGGAGCACCTCGCCGCCCGCGGCCTCACCTGCCCGCAGCCGGTGCACATGCGCTCGGGCGAGACGCTGGGTGAACTCGCCGGGCGTCCCGCCGCCATCGTCACCTTCCTCGACGGCATGTGGATCCGCCGCCCGCAGGTGCATCATTGCGCCGCCGTCGGCCGGGCGCTGGCCCAGTTGCACCTCGCCGGACAGGGCTTCGCCATCACGCGCGTCAACGCCCTCTCCGTGCCGGGCTGGCGACCGCTCTATGACAGGGCCAGCGACCGCGCCGACACCGTGGCGCCGGATCTCGCCGCGACCATCGCCGCCGAACTCGACCATTGCGAGCGGACCTGGCCGACGGCCCTGCCGACCGGCGTCATCCACGCCGACCTGTTCAACGACAACGTCTTCTTCCTCAACAACGAGCTGTCGGGGCTGATCGACTTCTACTTCGCCTGCAACGACATCCTCGCCTACGACCTCGCCATCTGCCTCAACGCCTGGTGTTTCTCGGCCGATTTCGAGTTCGATTTCGCCAAGGGCTCCGCCATGATCGCCGCCTATCAGGCTGTCAGGCCGTTGAACGAGGCCGAAAAGGCGGCATTGCCGCTCCTGGCGCGCGGCTCGGCGCTGCGCTTCCTGCTCACCCGGCTGGTGGACTGGCTCAACGTGCCGGCGGGCGCCGTGGTCACCCCGAAGGATCCGATCGAGTATCTGAAGAAGCTGCGCTTCCATCAGAAGGTCGCCTCCCCGACCGAATATGGCCTCGCATGACCGCCCCCGCATCGCGCCCCGCCACGGCCCGCAGCGTCGAGATCTTCACCGACGGCGCCTGTTCGGGAAATCCCGGCCCCGGCGGATGGGGCGCCATCCTGCGCTATGGCGACACGCTGAAGGAACTGAAGGGCGGCGAGGCCGTCACCACCAACAACCGCATGGAACTGATGGCGGCCATCAGCGCGCTGGAGGCGTTGAAGCGCCCCTCCGAGGTCGATCTCCACACCGACAGCCAGTACGTGAAGAACGGCATCATGACCTGGATCCATGGCTGGAAGCGCAACGGATGGAAGACCGCCGACAAGAAGCCGGTGAAGAACGCCGAGCTCTGGCAGCGGCTCGACGACGTCGCCGACCTGCACCGGATCACCTGGCACTGGGTGAAGGGCCATGCCGGCCACCCCGAGAACGAGCGCGCCGACGAACTCGCCCGCGAGGGCATGGCCCCGTTCAAGCCGGGCAAGGGCTGATCACGCCGGCGTGAGAATCGGCAAGCCTCTTGCGAGGGCCCTGTTCGACCGGGCGAAGCGTCCCGGATTGACACAGGAGACGACCATGTCCAGGCCGCCCTTCTCCGCCGCGAGCCTTGCCGATCTCGACCTCGACCCCGCCCCGATCCGCCCCGAATGGGTGCTCGAGGGCAGCCCCGTCGCGCGTTGCCGCCACTGGTCGGATTCCTCCGACGGCACGACCTCCGCCATGGTCTGGGACTGCACCGCCGGCCGCTTCCGCTGGTATTTCGGCGGCGACGAGATCGTCCACATCATCGAGGGTGAGGTCGTGGTCGCCGGCGACGGCGTCGCCGAACGTACCCTGCGGCCGGGTGATGCCGCCCTGTTCCGCGCCGGCACCTGGGCGACCTGGCATGTGCCGCATTACGTGCGCAAACATGCCATCTGCCGCGACAGCCTGCCCGCCGCCATCACCTTGCCGCTGCGTGCCGCCCGCAAGGCCGGTCGCCTCGTCGAGCGCCTGCGCCAGCGCCTGCCCGGCGCCGCGCCGACCTATGCCATGCGCGCCGGCGTGCCCCTCGTCGGCATCGGCCTCCTCGGCGCCATCGGCGTCTTCGGCTTCTGAAACGACGACGACGACGCCCCGGGCCTTCCGGCGCGGGGCGGCGTTGAAGCACAAAGGCAGGCGCCGGTCAGACCGGCTGCGCCTCTCAGAGCTGCTTGATCAGGGCCTCGGCGCCCGAAAGGTCGGCCTTGCCCGGGCCGTCCTCGATGTTCAGCGCCGTCACGACGCCGTCCTTGACGATCATCGAATAGCGCTTGGTGCGGATGCCCATGCCGAAAGCGCCCATGTCCGCGTCGAGGCCGACGGCCTTGGCGAATTCGGCGCTGCCGTCGGCGAGGATACCGACCTTGTCCACGGCGCCGGTCGCCTTCTGCCAGGCGTCGAGCACGAAGACGTCGTTGGTCGAGGTGACGAAGATGCCGTCCACGCCCTTGGCCTTGATCGCCTCGGCATGGGCGACGAAGCCCGGCAGATGGTTCTTGTGGCAGGTGGGCGTGAAGGCGCCCGGCACGGCGAAGAGGACGATGGTCTTGCCGGCGAAGATCTCCGCCGTCGTGCGGGCGGCAGGCCCGTCCGCGGCCATGGTGCGGAAGGTCGCTTCCGGCAGCTTGTCGCCGACCTGGATCGTCATGGGGAAACTCCTGGAGGATGGCGCGTGTGAACCCCGCGGCACGATGCCGCGCGGGGGAAGGCCCCCATCATCTAGTGCCTCGCACGGCGGGCGTCGAGGGGTCCGCTGCAAGCCTTAGCGCGGCGGCGTCAGCCGCATTTCCAGGGCGCGCGTGCCGGAGACCAGTGTGAAGGTGAGTTCATGGCCCAGCGGTTCGGTGCCCCGCGGTGCGCCGTCCATCACCAGCCGGAAGCGCCGCTCCGTGCCGGCCGATCCGGTCGGCTCGGGAAGCGGCAGAACCCATCGGCTGTCGGGGCCCTCGACGAAGAGGTCAGCCGCCGCCTCCGCATCGACCGCGGCGCTGAGTAGCAGCACGGGATGATCGCCGCCACGCTCGACACCCTCAAGGGCGAGCGCCAAACCTTCGGCCTGGAGCTTCGGCACCCGCGCCACAAAGCCGGCCAGCGCTGCAGTAACGGCAGGATCGGCGGATCCCTGCACCAGCGCCAGCGTCGCGGTCGCCTTGGCCGGGATGCAGATCTGGTCACAGACGGCGTAGTCGAGCTTCAGCACTAGCCGGACCGGACGGGACGGATCACGCGGCTGCACGCGCAGCGGAAAGATGACCGAGGTCTGGTAGCCGATGGAAAAACCGTTCCCGTCGGAAAAGCGCATGGGCGCCGGCCAGTCCACCGCGACATCGCCGAGATTGTCCGAACCCGACCAGTCGAAGGCCGGCGGCACCCCGGAATCGCCCGGCGTCCGCCAATAGGTCTTGGTGCCGGGATCGAGCGTAATCTCGACACCGGCACGGTGAACCCCGCCGTCGAGGCCACCGCGCACCAGCCGCACGGCGGACTTGGTGTCGCGCGACCAGGGCGATGCCGAGGGGCTCGCCGACGCCGCACGGTTCGCCGAGGCCGGGGCAGCGGCGCCGACGACGGCCAGAGCGGAGAGGAGGGCACGGCGGTCCAGCATTCCTCGCCTGTAGCGGGCGGAACCGGCTTTGGCCACTGACGTTCCGTTGAAGATGCACCGTCGGCAGGACTGGGGACGCCCCGACGGGTGGCAATTTTCACCATTCCGGGTTAGCGTGGCCCATGGCAGCAATTCCCCGACGCGGAGGGCGCAACAGCGTCCGCGGCTATCTCGACGGTCAGATGCTCATCGCGATGCCCACCATGCGCGACGAGCGGTTTTCGCGCACCGTCATCTACATGTGTGCCCATTCCTCCGACGGGGCCATGGGCATCGTCGTCAACCAGAGCGCCACCAATCTTGCGTTCTCCGACCTGCTGGTGCAGCTCGACATCATCCCCGAGACGCAGAAGATCATGCTGCCCGAACGGGTCGACGCGATTCGCGTGCTGCGCGGCGGGCCGGTGGAAACCGGCCGCGGCTTCGTCCTCCATTCCTCCGATTTCTACATCGAGAACTCGACGCTACCGATCGACGAGGGCATCTGCCTGACCGCAACGCTCGACATCCTGAAGGCGCTCGCCACGGGCGAAGGCCCGTCCAGCGCCATCCTGGCGCTCGGCTATGCCGGCTGGGGCGCCGGCCAGTTGGAGAACGAGATCCAGTCGAACGGCTGGCTCCACTGCCCCGCCGACCCCGATCTCATCTTCGGGTCTGACGTCGAGACCAAATATGATCGCGCCATGCGGAAGATCGGCATTGATCCGGCGATGCTGTCGCGTGACGCCGGCCACGCCTGAAGCACCAGAATTCAACCTACTCGCCACCCGTCACGCCACGGTCGCAGCATCGCGCCATCCCGATGCCACGCCCTCTCGCACCGCCGGCGCGAAACGGTCTAGGATCGTCCCCCAGGGAGACAATACGACAGATGCGACGCCAGCGCCGGACCAAGATTCTCGCGACACTCGGACCTTCATCCTCGTCCCGGGATCAGATCGCCGCCCTCTTCACGGCGGGAGCCGATGTCTTCCGCATCAACATGAGCCATACGCCCCACGACAAGCTCCGGGAGTTCGTCGAGACGATCCGCTCCATCGAGCATGAGCAGCAGCGCCCGATCGGCATCCTCGCAGACCTCCAGGGGCCCAAGCTGCGCGTCGGCACCTTCAAGGACGGGCCGGTCACGTTGGCGAACGACGCCTCCTTCGTTTTGGATTCCGACAAGAAGCCGGGTGATGCGACGCGCGTCCATCTGCCCCATCCGGAGATCCTCGGCGCGCTCGAGCCCGGCCATCGCCTCATCCTCGACGACGGCAAGGTGACGCTCACCGCGGTGAAATGCTCGCCGACCCGCGCCGAATGCCGCGTCGTCGTCGGCGGCAAGCTCTCCGACCGCAAGGGCGTCAGCCTCCCCGACACCGATCTTCCCGTCTCCGCCCTCACCGAGAAGGACCGCTCCGACCTCGATGCCGCGCTGAACGCCGGTGTCGACTGGATCGCCGTGTCCTTCGTGCAGCGGCCGGAGGATGTCGCCGAGGTGAAGAAGGTGGCGCGCGGCCGCGCCGCCGTCATGGCCAAGATCGAGAAGCCCCAGGCCGTCGCCCGCCTCGCCGAGATCATGGACATCGCCGACGCGCTGATGGTCGCCCGCGGCGATCTCGGCGTCGAGATGCCCATGGCCAAGGTGCCGGGCATCCAGAAGCAGATCACCCGCCAGGCCCGCCGGACCGGCAAGCCGGTCGTCGTCGCGACCCAGATGCTGGAGAGCATGATCACCGCCCCGGTGCCGACCCGTGCCGAGGTCTCCGACGTCGCCACCGCCGTCTTCGAGGGCGCCGACGCGATCATGCTCTCCGCCGAGAGCGCCGCCGGCCAATATCCGGAGGAGGCGGTGGCGATGATGAACCGCATCGCCGAGGAGGTGGAGGCCGACCCCACTTATCGCGCTGTCATCCAGGGCCAGCGCGCCGAGCCCGAGGCCACCGGCGCCGACGCCATCGCGCTGGCCGCCCGCGACATCGCCGAGACGCTCGACCTGTCCGCGATCGTCTGCTGGACCATGTCCGGCTCGACCGCCCTGCGCGTCGCCCGCGAGCGGCCGAAGCCCATCACTATCGCCCTGACACCGAAGATCGGCACAGCCCGCCGGCTGGCCCTGCTGTGGGGCGTCCACTGTGTCGTCACCCAGGATGCCCGCGATCTCGACGACATGGTCAGCCGCGCCTGCCGCTTCGCCTTCCAGGACGGCTTTGCCAAGCCCGGCCAGCGCATCATCGTCGTCGCCGGCGTGCCGCTGGGAACGCCCGGCGCCACCAATATGCTGCGCATTGCCTTCGTCGGCTCGGAAGTGGTGGAGATCTAGCGGGCCGGCGACGAACGGCAGATCAGGCGACGGGCGCCCGCCCGTGCAGGAGCGGACGGGTCTCGCCCCGTCCCTGCTGCAGGACCTGGATCTCCGCCGTCACCAGCGCGGGATCGGCGTGGTGAGGTCCGTGGCCGACATCGGGGAGCACGATCAGTTTCGTCTGCGGCACGTCGCGCGCCATGCCCAGCGAATGGAGATGGGTCCAGACGACGCCGTCCTTGTCGCCCGAGATCACCGTCACCGGGCAGGCGATCGCACCGTAGCGCTGCGCCTGGTCGCGCACCTGGACGAGCAGCCCGGCGACATCCTGAGCATTGGCCATGAACTGCGCCGGCCGCAGCACCAGCGGAATGCCGGCGCTCTCGGCATAGCCGGTGTCGATGGATTGCGGGCTGAACACGCCGGCGATGCTGCGCCCCATCCAGGCCTCTCCGACCGGCAGGGCGAGCGTCCACGAGAAGAGTGGCCCGAGCAGCCGGCTCGCCGCCACCCGGTAATACCAATGCACGCCGCCGGGCCAGGGATGGGTCGCCGGAGCGATGAGCACGAGACCGGCGACCCTGTCGGCATGGTCGAGGGCGAGCCGGCAGGCGAGTGCCCCGGCCCAGGAATGGGCGACGACGACCGCCTGGGTGATGCCGAGGGCGTCGAGCGCATCGATCACCGCCCCGGCCTGGTGGTCGAGGCGGGCGGCGGCGCGGCCGGCCTGCCGCTCCGAAAAGCCATGCCCTGGCCGGTCGACCAGCACCGTGCGGCCGAGGGTGGCAAGCCCCGCGCCGAGCGCCGGGCGCCAGGCCAGCGCCGATCCGGAGGCGCCGTGCAGGAAGACGGCCGGGACCGCGCCCTCGCCTTGGTCGATCAGGTGCAGCCGTCCCGCCCGCGTCGGCACAAAACGGCCTTCCGGCGCGAAGGCGCGGGAGATCGCGCGGGCGCGCCAGACCGTCCAGCCCGCCAGGGCGGCGGGAACGGACGCTGCGGCGATAAGGGGTTCGACCAGACCGACCATGGCGGGATTACGTCGGCGAGGGCCCGGCGGATCGTCAGAGCTCGACGCCGTCGACCATCGGCTGCAGGCGCTTGATGATCTGCGGTACCCGCTCGATATGCGGATTGATCTCCATGGCGCGCTTGAAGACGGTCAGCGCCGCCTTGTCCTCGCCGAGTTGCTGCAACATCATGCCGAGGCCGACCATGGCGCCGAAATGGCGCGGTTCGAGCCGCAGGACATGCTCGATATCGGTGATCGCACGTCCGAGTTCGCGGCGCGCGAAATACAATGTCGCCCGCCGGCTCCAGGCCTCCACCGATGCCGGATAGAGGTCGATGACCGAATCGAGCAGGGACAGGGCGAGGTCGGCCTGCCGCTGCTGCATGGCCTGCTGGGCCCGGGCCATGAGCAGGTCTGCGGTATCGGACCCGGTCTGTGCGATGACCATGCCGATCTGCGCCTCGATGGCACGGGCCTGTCGCGCGCCCTCGGCCTCGCGCAGGCGGCTGTAGAGCTCGTCCAGCCGGCGCGCCCGCTCCGAGGCGAAAGAGGGCGGCACAACATTGGCAGCCGGCGCGGCCTCCGGAGCAGGGGTCGCAGCCGGCGGCGTCGGCCCGGTGACCTGCGCCAGCGCGGGAGCGGACGAGGCCAGGACCAGACAAAGAAAAACCGCCGCGCGAGTCATGCCACGAGGGTGGTCCATGAAACGGCGACGGTCAATGTCGCGATGATGACAGGCGCGTGAGCGCCCGCCGTCCCGCGGCGTCGGAATCCCCTCAGGGACCGCCGATCAGCCCTGACGCGCCTTGAAGCGCTTCTGGGTCTTGTTGATGACGTAGACGCGGCCCTTGCGGCGCACGATCTGGTTGTCGCGATGGCGACCGCGCAGCGACTTCAGCGAATTGCGGACCTTCATGGCGGCGATCCTTGGATGGGACGAGCACCGGGGATCGGAGGACCCGACGGGCGGTGCGTCGAAGAAGATGAGGCGCGGGCTATACGGCCCCGGCACCGGAGTGTCAAGGTTGCAGCGCCGCTGTCGAGACGCCATCTGGCCGGGACGGCGCGGCGGAGCCGGGGTCCGCGCCCGCCGACCATCCCACCACCCGCATGCGAGAAGAGGCTTGCCGCCATGAGCGTCGCCTTCACCAAGGAAAACGACCGCGACGGCACGGAGGCCAATCTCCAGGACCGGCCGATCTCGCCCCATCCTAACCTCGTGACGGCCGAGGGCCTTGCCATGATCGCGGCTGCGCTGGAAGCGGCGCGCGCCGCGGTGCAGGAGGCCCGCGCCGCGGGAGAGGACGGCACTGGCCTCGCCCTCGCCCGCGCGGCCCGCGACTTTCGCTATTACGCCGCCCGACAGGCCGATGCCGAGATCGTTCCGCCGCCGCCCGCCGACGGGCGCGTGCATTTCGGCAGCCGCGTCACCTTCGACCGCGACGATGGCCGCCGCCAGACCTTCCGCATCGTCGGCGAGGACGAGGCCGAGCCGGCCAAGGGGACGATCTCCTATGTGTCGCCGGTGGCCCGCGCCCTGATGGGCAAGCAGGTGGGTGACGTGGCAGTGGTCGGCGGCGGCGAGGTGGAGATCGTCGCAATCGGCTGAGCGCCGATCAGTCCGGGTTGATCGATGCCAGTGCCGCCCGCCCGCCGGGGGCCGACGACACCGTGACTGCCTGCGCGCCCTCAACCTGAACCGCCGCGCCCGGCTGCACCACCACTGCCTCGCCGTCGGCGGTCACGCTCCAGGCCCCCTCCAGGGCCAGGAGGACATGAACCGCGGCGGCCGCGACGGGCTCCCCGGCGCTATGGCCACGGCAGATCACGACATCGCCGCGCGCCAGCCCGTCCCCCGTCAGCAGGTTGAAGGCGGTGGCGGGGGTGTCGTCGCGCAGCCGGCAGAAGGGGGCCGGCGCACCGGCGAAGCGCGTCGGCTGGTCGCGCGGCAGCGTCCGGGTGCCCGCCCCGGCGAAGTCGAGATGGACACCCGGCCCCTCCACGATGGTGAAGGTGCGCGTCACGCCGTCATAGTTGGAAAAGGGTCCATCCTTGCCGATGGCCGCTGTACCGACCCGCCAGGCGACGGCGCCGTCCGCGGCGAGGCTGACGGCGATGTCGGTGGCGGTGCCGCCGCCGTTCTTCCAGGGCACTGCCTGGAAGGCGGGGGGATCGAGGAGGCGGATCATCAGGTCACTGCGCCGTATAGGTGATGCCGCTGATCGGCGAGACGATCTGGTTGTAGATCTCGCCGCAGCGGGCGCCGCAGCGCCTGACGAAGGCCGGCAGAACCACCTTGGTCAGCGCCTCGCGCAGCGCCGCCACATCGGCCGGCGTCTCCCGCGTGATGGTCATGGGCCGGTTGGTGACGACGTGGCCGATCTTGCAGCCCGCGGCATTGCCGGCATTGCACTGGATGCCGTCCTCGGTCAGCTCGGCGCCGAGCTTCCACTGGGCCTCCTCCACCTCGTTCATGGTGGTCTGCAGGAAGTCGCGCACGGCGGGGTCGAGCCGGTTCCACCAGGCGAGGTTCACCGCATAGGCGGCGACGCCCCACTGGATCGGCAGCGTGTAGAGATGGCGCGTCACCTCGTACCAGCGGGCGCCGTTGCCGGTGGCCGTACCGGTGACCGCGCAATCGACGACGCCGCGCTCCAGCGCGCCATAGACCTCGGGGAAGCCGATCGCCACCGGCTGGCCGCCGATGGACTGGATGAAGTCGTTCTGCGAGCCGCCGGGCGTGCGCACCCGCCGGCCCTTCAGGTCGGCGAGGCTGGTGACGGGATCGCGGCAGAACAGCACCTGACCCGGGAAGGGATAGAAGGCGACGATCTTGATGCCGACGCGCTCCAGCTCCTTGTTGAGGGTCGGCAACATGGCATGGGCGATGCGGCGGCCCTGCTCGTGCGAGGGGTTCTGTCCCGACATGTCGATGATGTCGAGCAGCGGCACGTCACCCGCCACCGTCGGCAGGGCGAGGCCGGCGAGGTCGATCTGCCCCGAGCGCAGCACGCGGATGAGGTCGGGCCCGGTGAGGCCGCGCTCCGGCCAGCTCGCCAGCGTCACGCGGATGCGCCCACCGGAACGTGCGGGAAGCGCCTCGCGCAGCATGGGGATGTCGACACGCGTATATTGCGGGATCGAGGGCGAGAGCTGCGTCACCATCTGGATGGCCACCGGCGGGCCCGGCGGCAGGGCGGGCGCCTGCGCCAGGGCGGGGCCGGCGAGGAGGCCAAGGACGGCCGTCACGGCCATGGCGAGAGACGGGAACGACGAGACCATGGGGCCCTCCGGATGCGGGGACATGCCCGCCATGGGCGACTATAGGCGGCGGTGACGCCGCGTCGAGATGGCACGATGCAGGGCTGGCCGCATTGACCCGGCCCGGCGTGCATGGCTAAACCCGCGCCATGACCGCTCCCGCAAGCTCCAACGGCTCCGGCAGCCCGGCCTCGCGCCGGCGCACCTTCGCCATCATCTCCCACCCCGACGCCGGCAAGACCACGCTGACGGAGAAGCTGCTGCTGTTCGGCGGCGCCATCCAGCTCGCCGGCGAGGTCAAGGCCAAGCAGGGCCGGCGCCAGACCTCCTCCGACTGGATGGCCATCGAGCGCCAGCGCGGCATTTCCGTCGTCACCTCGGTGATGACCTTTGAATATGGCGGCTGCGTCTTCAACCTCCTGGACACGCCGGGCCACGAGGACTTCTCCGAGGACACCTACCGCACCCTGACCGCGGTCGATTCCGCCATCATGGTCATCGACGGCGCCAAGGGCGTCGAGGACCGCACACGCAAGCTCGTCGAGGTCTGCCGCCTGCGCGACATCCCCATCATCACTTTCGTCAACAAGATGGACCGCGAGACCCGCGATCCCTTCGACCTGATGGATGATGTGGAAAAGGCGCTGGCCCTCGACACGGTGCCCATGACCTGGCCGATCGGGACAGGGCGCGACTTCGCCGGCACCTACGACCTCGTCCACAACCATGTCCGCCGCATCGATCACGACGAGGAGCCGATCAAGGTCAACGGCCCGGAGGCCGGGCTCTTCGATGACTTGCTGCCTCATGGCGCCGACGAATGGCGCGAGAGCGCCATGCTCGCCCGCGATGGCGCCAAGCCCTTCGACCTCGACAGCTACCGCGAGGGCCACATGACGCCGGTCTATTTCGGCTCGGCACTGCGCAATTTCGGCGTCCGCGACCTCATCGACGCGCTGATCGCCTATGCGCCGCCGCCGCGCGCCCAGATCGCCGAGAGCCGCACCGTGCTCGCCGACGAGCCGAAGATGAGCGGCTTCGTCTTCAAGATCCAGGCGAACATGGACCCCAACCATCGCGACCGCATCGCCTTCCTGCGCGTCTGCTCGGGCAAGCTCGCCCGCGGCATGAAGGCCAAGCTCGTGCGCACCGGCAAACCCATGCCACTCAACGCGCCGCAGTTCTTCTTCGCCAAGGACCGCCAGCTGGCGGAGGAGGCCTATGCCGGCGACATCGTCGGCATCCCCAACCACGGCACCCTGCGCATCGGCGACACGCTCACCGACGGCGAGGATATCGTCTTCAAGGGCGTACCGAGCTTCGCGCCGGAGCAGTTGCGCCGCGTCAAGCTGAAGGATGCGATGAAGGCCAAGAAGCTGCGCGAGGCGCTGCAGCAGATGGGCGAGGAGGGCGTCGTCCAGCTCTTCGTGCCCCATGACGGATCGCCCGCCATTGTCGGCGTCGTCGGCGCCCTGCAGCTCGACGTGCTCAAGGACCGGCTCTCTGCGGAGTATACCCTGCCCGTGGACTTCGATCCCTGCCAGTTCGCGGTCTGCCGCTGGATCACCGCCGACGACCCGGCGAAGCTCAACGCCTTCGTCGAAAGCCACGGATCATCGATGGCGCGGGATCTCGACGGCGCACCGGTCTACATGGCCTCGAGCGCTTTCTCGCTGCGCTATGAAGAGGAACGGGCGCCCGGCATCACCTTCTCGGCGATCAAGGACTATCAGCGCGCCGCATCCTGACGGGAGCCGCTGCGGCGGGAACCGCCCACCGCCTGGCCGATCCAGCTGATCACCTGGGCATGCAGGCCCGGATCCTTGTCGATGTTGAAATGGCTGATGTTGCCGCGGCCGCGCAGGTCGATATTGTCGACCCGGCCGCGAAAGCCGGGCGCCGCCGCCACCGTCGTGCCCCAGCCGTTGTTCGACTGGTAGAGGTTGATGTAGCGGCGCGTGCCGCCGGCCAGCTGCTGGCGGACCGTGGGATCGAAGGCGACGGCAAGCGCCAGGCTGCCGCCGCCCTGGCCGACCGCATTGGCGAGGTCGGTCACGGCATTGGCCCCGAGCGAATGGCCGATGACCACCGCCTGGTGGCGACCGCCGGAGGCGCGCTGGTTGGCGAGGATTTCCGCCGCGATGCTCGGCCAGGCGCCATATTCATGCACCGTGGCGTTGTAGCCGCGGGCGCGCAGCTTGTCGGCGAGGTCGTCCATGCCCAGCGAGAAGACATTGGCGAGGCCGCGCAGGAGATAGATCCGCGGTGCGATCTGCTGCACACGCCGGCCCGTTGTGGCCGTCGACAGTAGATCGCCGCGCACCATGGCGTCGCGCGCCATCTGCAGCGTCTGGCCACCCTCGCCGTCCGTCTGCGCCCTGGTCTGGCAGCCCGCCAGGAGGACGCCCGACAGAGCGAGCGTCGCAATCGCGGCACGCTTCGACATCACCATTGCCAACCTCAGCCCGAAGACCGCCCTTCAACCTCCAGGACCCTGTCCCGGTTCCGACAGAACGAGACGCTACCCTGCCCGACCATGGTTAACTGCCGCTGAACACGGCGCCGGTCAGGATCAGAACGCGACGACCCGCGCGGGGACAGTCCGACATCGGCCTATGGTCGCCGATGGGCGCGCAGCCGCCAACCCTGTTTCGTGTCAGTAGAGATAGGGAACGATCCGCTTGGTTCGCGCCGCGTACGCCGCATATTCGGCACCGAAGGCCTCCTGCATCATGGTCTCCTCGCGCCCGACGCGGAAGGCATAGAGCAGACCGAAGCCGAGGAAGCCGGCGGGGCCGACGACCCAGTTCTGCAGGAGCAGCAGCTGCGCCAGGGCCCAAAGGAAGAAAGCCGTGTACATGGGATGACGCATCAGCCGATAGACGCCGTGGGTCACCAGCGTATGCCCCTCGCGCAGCTCAAGCGTCTGCGACCAGTTGCGGCCAAGCTGGCGGTGGGTGGCCAGGAACAGGCCGAGGGCCGCGGCGAAAATCGCAGCGCCGGCCCAGGCCTGCACGGCCGAGAAGCCGTAATCGGCAAAGCGCAGCATGCCGAACCGCGCCAGCAGGCAATAGGCGATCGGCACAATGCCGAGGCCGGTCAGCGAGATCAGCAGGAGCACCCGTTCCTGCCGGTCGACGGCACTGACCTGGATGCGGTTCTTGCGCTTGTTCTTCACCTCGTGAGGGATGCGGATGGCACCCCAGCCGAAGACGCCGATCAGGAAGATGATCTCGGCCATGAGACGGGTCATCGGTGCGGCATGTCCTCGGCAGGCTCGGGGAAGGGTGTGGTCGCCCCGGACAGCGCGCCGTCGGGGCCGAGCGCACCGGGCAGTTTCGCGCCATGGTCGACAATGTCGGCGAAGCGGAACGGCCCGCAGGCGATCATGTGGAAATCATAGGCGTAGCGCTGCTCGTTGCCCATCACATATTGGCGGTGGATGCGCAGCAGATTGCCGCGGAAGCGCTTCCAGGTGTGGGGCGACAGCATGCGCGACAGGCGGATCGACTGGCGGACCGGGCGGCTCGCCGCCTTCAGGCCGAGCGCCTCGACCGTGTTGTTCTTATAGAAGCAGATGAAGTCGACATGGCTGTCATATTCCGCCCAGATGATGGCGGGACGATCGGCGATCCGCTGGATCCGGTCGTGCAGCCAGCCTGCCGCGGGGTGGAGAGCGATCTTCAGCGTGGAGGAGCCGACCCCGGCGAGCCCGAGCGGCGGTGTTCCCGGCGAACCGGCAGCCTCGACGCGCGCCACGGCGTCGAGCATCCACACCGCCCCGAGGCTATGGGCGACGATGACCACCTCGTCGACATCGTCCGCCGCCAGACCCGCGGCGATCTCGCGGGCGAAGGCCTCGGCGCGCTGCTCGATCGCCGGCCGTCGGCGCCGGATCATGTCGCGCGCGAAGATCCAGTCGCTCAGCATATAGGTCAGGTGCAGGCGCGATCCCGCGACCGCCACCAGTGCGGCGAAGAGCGCCAGCCCGGCCACCAGGCTCAGGCCCCCGGGCAGCGGCAGGCCGAACAGGCCGGGGAGCGCAGGAACGCTCCAGGCAAGGGCGGCGAAGACGGCCAGCAGCACCATCGGATAGGCGGCAAAGAGCGCATAGCGCCAATAGGCGAGGGCATAGCGGTAGAAAGTTCCCGACAGCAGGATATCGCCGGCCGCGACGAGATAGCGCGGCAACCGCTTCCAAACCGGCAGGTCCATGTCTTCAGCCAGGATGTCGTCCCAGCGCAGCAGGCGGATATCGGTCTCGACGGTGAAATCCGGACCGGACAGGACGACCGGCCAGGCCGTCACCGGCGCATCCGGCAGGTCAACGGGCTGGCCGACCCGGGCGGCGAGCGACCAGGTCTTCTCGAAACGGCCGATCTCGCGCGCAAAGCGATGATGGTGGGCGCTCGCCGGCAGGGGCTCATAGCCGGTCAGGAGATAGGTGCGTCGCTTGCGAACGGAACGAATGTCGGCCTCCGGGACATTGGCAGGCGATCAATGCCATGCCAGCACATCCTTCGCCAGATCGCGGGATCGCCACCGACACGGCAATCCCCAGAAGGGGACAGGGCCCCTCCCGGTCGCCTTGCCCGCACGCCCACCCCGCGCGCCATCGATCACGACCCGCCACGCCCCCTTGGCGCCCGGTCATGGGTGGCGAAGCTGAGGCCATCCGCGCCAACGGTGGCTCCCTGGCGGTTCGACACCACGCTTTACCCTGGTGGATGGCCTTTTGCCGCCAGGGGCGCTGGACGCAGGATTCGGTCCGACACCGAAGGCGTTCGACGCCGAAATCGAAAGAGGCTAGCCTGCGGACCTGTGGCATGCGGGACCCTCAGCGGTCTCCCGCCTGGCCCTGCGCGGCGAGGGCGAATGCCGATGGATAGTGATCACAGGGGACCCGACACGCGACCGGCACGGTTGCGGCGACCGGCACGGTTGCGGCGACCGCCGACCTGGAGCCTCGAGCACCAGCGGCAGGAGCCGGAAAAGCCCGGCTTCAATGCCTGGGACGACCGTATCCGCACGCGCCAAAACGTCGCCGCTGCCGCCGTCGTGCTGCTCCTGGGCCTGGCGACCTATAACGTGATGGTCGAACTGCAGTCGAGCTCCCGCATTCTCGCCTGTATCGAGGCCGGCCACCGCAACTGCTCACAGCCCGTAATCCCAGGCAACGGCCACCGCTAGACCTTCTTCTACCCTCGTGCCCCACGGGCCTTTCACACGCCCCGCGTCCCGTGATCGTGCACCAGCGCGAAAGTGGACGGGCCGATCCACGATCACTTCACCACCTCGAGATGGCCATAGGCCTTGAGAAAGTTGCGGCCGCCGGCCCTGTCCTCGGCGAGCGCCGCAACGTCGTCGAGGAGCGCTCGGATCGCCCGCCTGACATCGCCGTCGAATTCGGCCAGCACCGCCTCGACCTCCTCGTCGCCGCCATCGAGCCTGTCGAAACCGGACATGCTGCCTGCTGCGGTCATCTCGCACCTCCCTGCTTGTTCTTATTATGTTCCATTTTCAGCAAAAGGCAAACCCCATTCAGCGCACCACCAGGGTGGCGCTGCTGCGGACTGCCGGAGAGGAAAGCCATGGATTTGTAAGAGCTTGGGCGCGAATCCGACGGACGTCACCGTGGAATGGTGTCGCTTCGCGGAGCCACTAACATGCCGGCTTGGCCGGGCCGGTCAGACGGCCACGGCTGGCGGACTGACGTTGGGATCGTTGAACCGCGCGGGTTTCACCACCGTCAGACTGACGTCAGCCACGCCGCGTAACCGGACCATCGGACGTTTGCTGTCACTCCATTGGACCTGCTCTACTTTCAGTAGCCGCCATGACCAAGCCTGCCGCCACACAGAAAGCTGCCGCCAAATGCGCGTCCTGCTCGTCGAAGACCACCCACCCTTGGCCGAGGCCGTTTGCGATGCGCTGCGACGGGCGGGCTTTAACGTGGACCACGTCGCCACGGCCGCCGATGCGTGCGAACTCTCAGGACAATCGGATTATGCCCTGATCCTGTTGGATTTGGGCCTACCTGATGGCGACGGGCTCCGCTTGCTGCCGATCCTGCGGCAGAACGGGCGGGTTCCGGTGATTGTACTAAGCGCACGCGACCAGTTGGTAAACCGGCTGGGCGGGCTCGATGGCGGCGCGGATGATTACGTCGTCAAGCCAGTCGAGATGCCCGAACTCGTGGCCCGCGTCCGTGCTGTGCTGCGCCGACCAGGTGAGCGCGCGGATACAATCCTGCGACTTGGCACGCTTGCGCTCGACACCGCTGCACGCAGCGTCAGTGTGAATGACAGGGCGGTCGTTTTGGGGCGCCGCGAACTGAGCGTGCTGGAACAACTGATGCGGAGTGCGGGCCGCGTCGCGTCGCGGCAGGTCCTGGAGGAGGCGATTTACACGCTCGACGACGAGGTCACGCCCAATGCTCTCGAGGCCGCGGTGTCGCGCCTGCGCCGTGCACTCCAGGCAGCGGACTGCACTGTGCCGATCGTCAATATACGCGGTGTGGGCTGGATGCTCCCGCGCGAGAGCGGGCAATGATCCGTCCGCACCGTCCGCTGGCTCAGGTCCTGATCCGGCGCCTGACCCTGATCGCTGCCGTGATAGTTGCGTTGAACTTGGTTGTGGTCAGCCTCTACTACGGGTCCGACCGTCCCGCACTGGAGGCCGAGGTCGTCGCGGCTGTCACCGAACGGCTGAGCGCGGCGCTGGAGGGCAACACCCTGCCCGCTGCTGCTTCGGCGCGCGCAATCTTTGCGGATCATCCGACAGCCTATGCCTTTGCGCTGGTGGACCGCACCGGGGTGGTGGTTGATGCGATGAACCGTCATCTGATCCCACCCTCTGCCATCGACATCTTCGCCGATGACTGGGTCACGGCGGTCGATCTGCCCACAGGGCGATTGGTTTATGCGGGCCATGAATTTCGCAATCGGACGGATGGGTTGCGGGTGGTGTTTGTCATGGCCGCAGACCCGGAAAACCTGGTGCGCCGCGCCTTACTGAGCGAATTGCGCCAGCATGTCTGGGGACCGATCCTGCCTATGGCTATCTTGCTCATTGCCGCCAGCGCGATATTGATCAGGCGCGAACTCGCCCCAGTAGCCCGCGCCGCTGCGTGGGCTCGCTCCTTGCGCCCCGATTCCCTGACGCCGCCCCCCGCTGGTCCGGTGCCTTCTGAGGTAGCGGACCTGATTGACGGCACACAACGTGCGCTCGACCAGCTGGCCTTGGCCTTAGCGGCCGAGACCCGCCGCGCCGCCGAGGCCGCACATGCGCTGCGCACGCCTGTCGCGGTGCTGACGGCCCGGCTTGACGCGCTGCCGCCCGGCGAGACGACCGAAAAGCTTCGGGCTGATCTGGCCGCTCTGTCGCGCACTGTGCAACAGGTGCTCGCGGCGTCGCGGGCGGACGTGCTGACGGCCCCAGCCGATGCGGCGCTCGACCTGCGCGACCCAGCCAAGACGGTGACGGCTGCCCTTGCTGGCATCGCCTATAGCAAGGGGATCGAACTAGCCCTGTCGATTCCCGATGAGCCCGTGACCGTGCGGGCCAATCGCGAAGCGGTGGAACTGGCACTGTCGAACCTCATCGAGAACGCGGTGCTGCATGGCGGGCCTGGCGAGGTCGAGATTACGGTCGGACCTGACCGGAGCCTCTCTGTGCGCGATCACGGGCCGGGTCTGCCACCAGGAGCGAATACCCGCGTCTTCCAGCCATTCTGGCGCGCCCCAGGTGCCGTGGCCGGAGGCACCGGGCTTGGCCTTGCCATCGTCGACCGCTTGCAGCACGCCCAAGGCGGCACCGTTACGGCGAAGACACCGGAGGATGGAGGGTGCGAGGTCATCTTGTCTTTCGCACCCACGAAAACCTGACGGATCGTCAGAGAGCGGTCAGCCTCGTCGCCCATAACGCTCTCATCGGATCCACGGACGATCCGGACAGACAGGAGCAAAACCCATGAACGGCGCCAAAGACGTCAAGAAAATGGACCTTCACAACATCCGCGAGTGGCTGTCGGGCGAGGTCGAAATCCGGCTGCCGAAGGCGTGGCTGGCGATCGGTGCGGCTGTGATCGCCGTGCTGTTGATTCTGGCCATCGACTGACCTGTCAATCGGCGTCCAAAGTTGACCCCTTTTCGGCGTCCAAAGTTGACCCCCTTGCAGTCCGGCAGCGGACGCCCCGACGCAGCTGGTCGGGATTGCGCAGTCGGGGCGACCGCGGTT
>NZ_JALHMP010000040.1 GCF_022843985.1 Phreatobacter sp.
CGGAGGTGCGGCGGCCGGTGCCGGGGCGGCCGGTCGCTGGGCCGCGCCGCGGCGCTCGCTCTGGCGGATCTGCGCCCAGGAATTCTGCTGCGTCACCATGGAGCGCAGATAGGCGACATTCTGCTCGGCCTCGGCGGGCGGCAGGTCCTTGCGGGCGATCTCCTCGGCCTCGGCGAAGCGGCCCTGGAGGCCGACCACGAGGGCGAGGTTCTGCCGCACGCGCTTGTCGGCCTGGGGATGGCCGGCGGCCTGCCGCAACGCCTGCTCGGCCTGGGGCAGCTGGCGCGAGAGCGCATAGGACAGGCCGAGATTGGACAGGATGGCCGGCTCGCCGGGCGCGATCTTCAGGGCGTCGTTGTAGAGGGCCTGGGCCTCCTGCGGCCGGCCCATCTGGTCGTAGATGGAGCCCTGGACATTGATGATGCGCCAGTCCGGCTGGTCGGGACGGTGGGCGCGGCTGAGCACCTGCAGCGCCTGGTCGTGGCGGCCGGCATCGGCCAGGGCGCGGCCGAACTCGCCCATCAGGGGGAGGTTGCGCGGATCGCGGATGGCGACGCGTTCGAGCACGGCGACGGCCTGGACGGCCTGGCCGGTGGCGCGCAGCGCCCGGGCATAGCGCATGGCATTGGCCGAATCCGTCGGGTTCGACCGGTAGCGGGCCGCGAGACCGTCGATCTCGCTGCGGGCCGCCTGTTCGGTGAGGGGCGCGTTGCGGACGGAGCCGGTGATGTCACCGCCGCCGCGGCGCGCGCTCAGGGAGCAGCCGCCCGAAACCAGGGCTGCGAGGGTGACGACCAGGACGAGGGGGCGGACGGGACGGGACGCGATCGGCATGACGAGCTCCGCGGACGGGCGTGCGGTGAGAACTCAGGTCATAATCCGTTAACGTTAACGAGCCGCTAAGATGCTCACCCGCGCCGGCGTGTCTGGGCCGGCGGCTGCAACCAGCGCAAAGCTTGGCCGGCCGCCCGCTCGCCCGAGGCCCAGGCACCGCCGACCGTGCCCCACAGCCCCTCGTCGGTCGCCTCGCCGGCGATGAGGATGCGCTGGCCGACCGGCTCGGCGAGACGCAGGCGCTGGCCCGTGGCGCCGGGACCGGCGACGGACCAGGCGCCGCGCACGAAGGGATCGGTGGTCCAGGAGGTCACGTGGACGTCGCCCAGGACGCGGCGCGCCTGGGGCCCGAATTCATTGCCGACGAATTCCACCGCGAAGGCCTTCATGGTCGCCGGCCCCGCCGTGGCGAGATCGCGGGCGAAGGCGCCGCCGACATCGAGATACCACCAGTCGGATCCGGCGATGCGGGCGAGCGGCTTGGCGGTGGCGGCGGTATCGGCCTTGACGACGAAGGGCTCGTCGGCTGCGGCCTCCATGGGATTGCCGGGCAGGTGGATGATCAGATGTTCATAGGCGCCGCAGGACAGCGCCGCGATGGCGTCGGCCTGGCGCTTGGGCAGGGCGGGGGTGAACCGGATGGCGCCGGCGGCGAGCACCGAGGTGGACGCAGTCACCACCGCGGCGCGGGCGCGGATCGTGCCCGAGGGGGTCTCGACGACGACGCCCCGGCCCGACCAGTCGACCCGCGTCACCGCTGTCGACAGGCGGATCGGCAGGCCCTCGGCGAGTTTCGCCAGGATGGCGCCATAGCTCTGACGGCAGAACAGGTCGCGGGTCTCGATGGCATTGTAGAAATCGACGCAGGAGATCTCGGAGGTCTCCTTGCCGGAATCCCAGGCCCCCTTGAGGAAGGCGACGGTGGCCTGCCAGTCCCGGAGGTTGGTCGGCATGGCGGCGGCGAGCGAGATCTCGCGGCCCGCCTCGCCGGCCTCGAGGATGGCGCGCTGGGCCCGCGTCAGCGCCGATGCATAGGCCTCCCATTCGCCCTCGCGCGGACGGCGGCCCTTGATGAGGAGGCGCGGGCGGTCGGGATCGTCATAAAGGTCGAAGCCGGCGGCGCGGGCGAGCCCGACCAGCGGATTGTCGTCCGGGGCATGGATCCAGTGGGCGCCGAGATCCATCGGCATGCCGAAATTCACGGTGTCGGCGATGCAGCGCCCCCCGGCCCGGTCCTTGGCCTCGAGGACGATCACCGTGCGGCCGGCCGCCATCAGCTTGCGCGCCGCGGCGATGCCGGCGGCTCCCGCCCCGATGACGACGACATCGGTCTCGGCGGCCGGCGGACGCACGCCCTGGCCGAGCGCCGGCGCGGCGGGCAGCGTCGCGGAAGCGGCGAGCAGGCGGCGCCGGGTCATCAACGGTCCGTTCATCGTGCTGGGCGAATCCCGATCATGATGAGGCCTATATCACGCAATCGGCCCCCGCTTCACCGCCCGCCCCGGAAACGTGAACCCGTTGTCAACCGAAGACGACACACATTCGATGTCCAAGAAACGGACGTCCCTGGGGAGGGACCACCATGGGAGACCGCATTCTCGATGCCCTGGGGCGGCGCATTGCCGCCATCCTGGACAAGCGCTCGCCGGGCTACGAGCCGACGACGCCGAGCGACCCGAACGCGCTGCGCGCCGCCCTGCGGCCAGGCGACATCCTGCTGGTCGAGGGCGACACGCGCATCTCGGCCGTGATCAAATATCTCACCCAGTCGACCTGGTCGCATGCGGCCATGTATGTCGGCCCGATCGAGGGCCTGTGCGAGCCCGACGGCGAGCCCCATGTGCTGGTGGAGGCCTATCTCGGGGACGGCGTCATCTCCGCGCCGCTGTCGAAGTACCGCGAGTTCCACACCCGGGTCTGCCGGCCCGTCGGCCTGACCGAGGCGGACCAGCAGCAGGCCTGCCGGTTCATGATCGAGCGCATCGGCCTCGACTACGACCTGAAGAACATCCTCGACATGCTGCGCTTCCTCGTCCCCCTGCCCATTCCCGTGCGGTGGCGGCGGCGGATGATCGCCTTCGGCTCGGGCGATCCCACCCGCGCCATCTGTTCGACGCTGATCGCCCAGGCTTTCGAGAAGGTGCGCTATCCGATCCTGCCCAAGGTGGAGCGCTGCGCCAAAGCGGGCGAGCAGCGCGTCAAGGGACGGGCGGCGCGGCGGGAGATCCTCCACATCCGCCACCACTCGCTCTATGCGCCGCGCGACTTCGACATCTCGCCCTATTTCGCCATCGTCAAGCCGACGATCCAGCGCGGCTTCAACTACAAGAAGCTGCAATGGGGCGACGCCGCCGCCGAAGGTGCCTCGCTGGCGCCGAACGATGCGCCCTCGCTGAGCAGCGTCGCCTGAGCGCCGCCTCTACAGCAGGCCGTGCTTGCGAAAGGCGTCGGCCAGCGACATGCCGGCCTCGAGATCGGCCCGCATCCGCCGCTCGCCGTTGATCTTGCTCATGGCGGTGGAGAGCACCGCGAGGGCCTTTGCGCGCGGCACCACCACGATGCCGTCGACGTCGCCCACCACGATGTCGCCGGGCGCGATGCTGACCCCGCCGATGGTGATCGGCACGTCCTTCTCCACCATCATGCCGCGATACTGGGTGTCGGCGGGCGACAGCGCGCCGGTGAAGACCGGGAAGCCCATGGCACGGATGGCGATGACGTCGCGGGCGGCGCCGTCGGTCAGGAAGCCGGCAGCCTCGAGATGGCGCGCGCGGGTGGACAGCAGCTCGCCCCAGGGGCCGATGGCGGTGTTGCCGCCGGTGGCCATGACGCAGACCTCGCCGGGCCTGAGATCGTCGACCAGGGCGATCTCGAGGTCGTAGAGGCCTTCAACAAAGCCGGAGATGACCTTGTAGCCGCCGGTGCGGGCGGGGCCGAAGAGCACAGTGCCATCGTCGACCGGGCGAATGCCGGGCGGCAGGATCTGGTGGTGCAGCCCGTGCTCGTCCAGCGCGTCCGAGACCGGCGCGGCGGCGATGACGGGCCGCGCGGCGGCGATGATGTCGTCGAATGTGTCGGTCATGGCGGGCCCTCCTCCTGATTGTTACCGGCAGGATAGGCCGTTCCGCCGCCGTGTCAGCCCGCCTTCTTCGCAAGGAAGGCGCGCACGCCCTCCATGAAGGCCGGCTTGACGATGAGGCCGGCCTGCGTTTCCCGCTCGGCGTCAAGCTGGGAGGACAGGTCGCTGGTTTCGGCGCGGTCCATCAGCCGGCGGATCCCGAAGAAGGCCTCGGCCGAGCCGCCGCCGAGCCGGGTGGCAATGGCGCGCGCCGTGGAGAGACAGTCGGCGTCGTCGACACAGGTCCAGACGAGGCCCCAGTCGGCCGCCGTCTCGGCGGGGAGCCTGTCGCCGAGCAGGGCGAGGGCGCGGGCGCGGGCGCGGCCGATGGCGCGCGGCAGGAACCAGGTGACCCCGAGGTCCGGCACGAGGCCGAGCTGCGGGCCGAAGGTCAGCACGAAGGAGGCGGAGCGGGCGGCCACCGCAATGTCGCAGGCGAGGGCGAGACCGACGCCGGCCCCGGCAGCGACCCCGTTGATGGCGGCAACGGTGGGCTTGGGACAATCGTCGATGGCAAGGATCAGCGGGTTATAGAGGTCGCGCATGGCGGCATTGACCCCCTCCCCCGTCGGCGCCAGGCCGCCGGCTAGGTCGGCGCCGGCGCAGAAGCCGCGGCCCTTGCCGGTCAGCACCAGCGCCCTGACGGCAGGGTCGGTGCGGGCCTCGGCGAGCGCCTGCAGGGCGCCGCGGACGAGCGCGTCGTTGAAGGCGTTGAGACGGTCGGGGCGGTCGAGGGTCAGCGTCGCGATGCCCTCGGAGACCTCGTAGGTGACGGCCATGGATCAGGTCCTTTCGGCGACGAGGCCGGAGGCCAGCGCCGCGTCGATCTCGGTTCGGGTCAGTCCGGCGCCGGCGAGAATGGCGCGGGTCTCGGCGCCGGGGCCGCGGTTCGGCGGCGCGGCTTCGGTCGGCGTGGCCGAGAAGCGCGGCGCCGGCCGGGGCACCGGCCCTTCCGGCGTCGCCATGAAGGTGCCGCGGGCGACATTGTGGGGATGGGCCGCCGCCTCCAGCGGATCGAGGACCGGGGCATAGCAGATCTCGCGGCCGTCGAGCAGCGTCGTCCATTCGTCGCGCGTCTTCGAGCGGAAGGCAGCGGCGATGGCGGCGCGCAGGTCCGGCCACATGGCCTTGTCCCACTGCCTGGCGAAACGCGGATCGGTGAGGTTCAGGCCCTTGAGAAGCTCCACATAAAATTGCGGCTCCAGCGAGCCGATGGAGACATATTTGCCGTCGGCGGTGTCATAGACGCCGTAGAAGGGCGCGCCGCCGTCAAGCATGTTGGCCTCGCGCTCCACCTTCCACGTCCCCGCATTGATCATGCCGAAGATCATGGTGCCGAGGACGGCGGCGCCGTCGACCATGGCCGCATCCACCACCTGGCCCTGGCCGGTGCTCCTCGCGCCATAGAGCGCGGCGACCATGCCGAGGGCCAGCATCATGCCGCCGCCGCCGAAATCGGCGGCGAGATTGAGGGGCGGCACCGGCGGGCGGTCGGCGGGGCCGAGCGGCCAGAGCATGCCGGACAGGGCGAGGTAGTTGATGTCGTGGCCGGGCGCCGGCCCATAGGGCCCCTCCTGCCCCCAGCCGGTCATGCGGCCGTAGACGAGACGCGGATTGGCCGTGAGGCAGATGTCCGGCCCGAGGCCGAGGCGCTCCATGACGCCGGGGCGGAAGCCCTCCAGCAGGGCATCGGCGCCGGCGATGATCTTCAGGACGAGCGCGGCGGCGCCGGGCTTCTTGAGGTCGACGGCGACCGAGCGCCGGCCGCGCCCGAGCGCATCGCCGGCGTTCCAGGCGCTCTTGCCGGCGCGGTCGATGCGGATGATGTCGGCGCCGAGATCGGCCAGCATCATGGCGCAGAAGGGACCGGGGCCGAGGCCCTGGAACTCGACGATGGTCACGCCGGCAAGCGGGCCGCCTCTGGTCACGTCGTCCTCCCCGGCCGCCCGGCGGCGGTCCCATGCCTTGGGGGAAACGCTAAAGCCGGCATGGCGACAGTCAAGGCGCGGGCGCCCCGCCTTCCGGCGGAGGCCGAAGGGCTGAGACAACCGGCGGCGCGACAATTGGGCGTTGCTTTTTGGGCCCGAGCGTCCATCTATGCCTCGACTGAAACGGGTTGGCGCGGTGGGCCTGGACCACCCGCGCGAGGGAGACTTCCATGAGCGGCAATGGCGGCGCGAAATTCGGCGCGTCCTTCGGCGGTTCCTATGGCGGCAGCTTCGGCGGCGCGGCGCCGCAGGCCGCACCGGCACCGGCCCCCGCAGCGGCGGCGCCCGGCGAACTCATCAAGGATACGACGACCCGCGACTTCGTGAAGGATGTCCTGGAGGAATCGAAGAAGCAGCCGGTGCTGGTCGATTTCTGGGCGACCTGGTGCGGCCCGTGCAAGCAGCTCACCCCGGTGCTGGAGAAGGTCGTCCAGTCCTTCAAGGGCAAGGTGAAGCTGGTGAAGATGGATATCGACAAGCACCCGGAGATCGCCGGCCAGCTCGGCATCCAGTCGATCCCCGCGGTCATCGCCTTCGACAAGGGCCAGGGCATCGACGGCTTCATGGGCGCTCTCCCCGAGAGCCAGGTGAAGGCCTTCATCGACAAGCTGGTGGGCGGCAAGGTGAGCCCCGACATCGCCGAGATCCTCGCCGCCGCCGATTCGGCGCTGGTGGAGGGCGATGCCGCCGGCGCGGCGCAGGTCTATGCCCAGGTGCTCGGCGCCGAGCCGGAGAACCTCCACGCCCTCGCCGGCCTTGCCCGCTGCGCGGTGGAAACCGGCGATCTCGACCAGGCCCGGGCCATTCTCGAGCAGGTTCCCGCCGACAAGGTCAATGACAAGGCGGTGGTGGCGGCGAAGGCGGCCCTGGACCTCGCCGCGCAGGCGGCCGATCTCGGCCCGATCCACGAGTTCGAGCACAAGCTCGCACAGAACCCGGCCGACCATCAGGCGCGCTTCGACCTCGCCGTGGCGCTGAACGGCCAGGGCCGCCGCGACGAGGCCGCCGACCATCTGCTGGAGATCTTCAAGCGCGACCGCACCTGGAACGAGGACGGCGCGCGCAGGCAGCTGGTGCAGTTCTTCGAGGCCTGGGGTCCGATGGACGAGGCGACGCTGGCCGGCCGGCGCAAACTGTCGTCGCTGCTGTTCCGGTAAGGGGCAGCGCCCTGCACCGGGGCGGTAACCCGGGCGCCTAGCCCTTGCGCGTCAGCCCGAGGCGCTTGGCGGCGATCCGGTCGAGCCAGCGGGCCGGCAGGAGGCGCGGCAGGACCCAGTTCATCAGGGGCGACGGGGTGATGGTGTAGCGCACCTTCGGCTGCGGCGCCGACAGCGCGGTGTGGACGACCTCCGCCACGGCCGAGGCCGGCAGGGCATGTTTCGCGCGCGCCAGGACCTCGCTCTCGAACCTCTCGATCAGCGGCCCATAGAAGGTCGGCTGGTAGCGCGCTTTCTCCACCGCGCCGGCCGACTTCTCCCAGATCGGCGTGGCGATGGGGCCCGGCCCGACAATGACCACGTCGACGCCGAAGGGCATGAGTTCGCGGCGGAGGGCATGGCTGACCGCCTCCAGCGCATGTTTCGTCGCCGCATAGCCGCCGACGAAGGGCCAGGCGAGCTTGCCCGAGACCGAGGACATCATGACGATGCGGCCGGGACGGCCGGAAAAGCCTTCCTGGGCCCCGAGCAGCGGCGCGAAGGCCTGCACCGTCGCGATCTGGCCGAGGACATTGACCTTCCATTGCCGGTCGAGCTCGTCGAGCGACTGGTGCAGCAGCGGCCCGGGGAGGGAAATACCGGCGTTGCAGACGAGGCCGTCGAGCGTGCCGCCGTCGAGAAGGTCCGCCACCCGCGCTGCGGCGCGCGACAGACCGTCAACGTCGGTGACGTCGCAGAGGAGGCCCGTGAAGGACGGCCCGAGATCGTTGTCGAGGCGCTCGGCATCCTCGCTGCGGCGAACCGTGCCAAAGACCCGCCAGCCCCGCTTCACGAGATCGGTGGCGATGGCCTCGCCGATGCCGGAGGATACGCCTGTGACGAGGCAGCTGCGCATGGCCTATTCCGCCGCCTGGCGGCCGCCGACGCCGTAACGCTTGTCGATATAGGCGATGACCATGGCCTTGAACTCGGCGGCGACGTTGGGACCGCGCAGGGTGGTGACCTTCTCGCCGTCGACGAAGACCGGGGCGGCGGGGTTCTCGCCGGTGCCGGGCAGGGAGATGCCGATATCGGCATGCTTGCTCTCGCCCGGTCCGTTGACGATGCAGCCCATGACGGCGACGTTCAGCGCCTCGACCCCGGGATAGCGCGTCTTCCATTCCGGCATCGAGGCGTGGATGAAGCCCTGGATGTCCTGGGCGAGTTCCTGGAACAGGGTGGAGGTGGTGCGGCCGCAGCCCGGGCAGGCCGCCACCAGCGGCACGAAGGTGCGGATGCCCATGGTCTGCAGGATCTCCTGCGCCACCTTGACCTCCAGCGTGCGGTCGCCGTTCGGCTCGGGCGTCAGCGAGACGCGGATCGTGTCGCCGATGCCGTCCTGCAGCACGACGCCGAGGGCGGCGGCGGAGGCGACGATGCCCTTCGAGCCCATGCCCGCCTCCGTCAGGCCGAGATGGAGGGCATAGTCGGAGCGGGACGCCAGCATGCGGTAGACGGCGATGAGGTCCTGCACCGCCGAGACCTTGGCGGAGAGGACGATCCGGTCCTTGGGCAGGCCGATCTCTACGGCCCGGTCAGCGGAAAGCAGGCAGGACTGCACCATGGCCTCGTGCATCACGGCGCGGGCGTCGCGCGGCTCCGCGCTCCTGGCGTTCTCGTCCATCAGATGGGTCAGCAGTTCCTGGTCGAGCGAGCCCCAGTTGGCGCCGATGCGGACGGCCTTGCCGTGCTCGGCCGCCTTCTCGACGATCATGGCGAATTGCCGGTCCTTCTTGTCCTTGAAGCCGACATTGCCGGGATTGATGCGGTACTTGTCGAGGGCCTCGGCGCAGGCGGGATGATCGGCGAGCAGCTTGTGGCCGATATAATGGAAATCGCCGACCAGCGGCACGCCGACGCCCATGCGCATCAGCTTGTCGCGAATGTGCGGCACGGCCGCGGCGCTCTCGTCGCGGTCAACGGTGATACGCACGAGTTCGGAGCCGGCGCGGGCAAGGGCCGCCACCTGACGCACGGTTCCCTCGATATCGGCCGTGTCGGTGTTGGTCATCGACTGCACGACGATGGGGGCGCCGCCCCCGACCGTGACCGCTGCCGCGCCCCGGCCGATCGTCACGCCGACCGTCCGGTGACGGGGTTTCACCCCAAATCCCTGGATCATCGTTTCTCGTCTCCGCTCAGGCTTCTGTCCAATAGCGGTTGCGGCCTTTTTGCGCCAGACGTCGCGCGGGCGGCACCCGCCGGCGTTCAGGGCGATGCGGGCTCGTGGCAATGGGCACAGCGGCCGAACATCTCGACGACCTGGGTGGCCGGCTTGAATCCGGCCGCCTCGGCGATTCCCGCGAGATCGCGCTGGACCGGGGCGCCCGAGGCCTCCGACACGCAGCCGCAGGAATCGCAGATCATGAAGACCACGAGGTCGCGGCTGTCGTGGCGGTGGGCGCAGGCGACGAAGGCGTTGCGACTCTCGATCCGGTGGGCGAGGCCCGCCTCCAGCAGGAAGTCGAGGACGCGGTAGACGCTGATCGGCGCCGGACGCCGCCCGCTGGCGCGATGCATCAGCTCGATGAGGTCATAGGCGCCGACCGGCGCGGGCGAGGCGGCCAGATGCGACAGCACCTCGCGCCGAATGGGCGTCAGCTTCAGCTTCTGCTCGGCGCAACGCGCTTCCGCCAGCTGCAGCACGTCGACCGGCGGATGGCCGTGCGCGCAGGCGTGATCGTGCACAGGTCGTGACTTGAGCATCGCGGCTTGCCTTCGCGGTTGCAGGGACCCAGCATCTAGCACGGCACCCGGATCCGCCAAAGCAGGCCCCCGGAAAGCCATGTTGCATTGCGACAGAAGCCGCGCCAGTGATGGCGGCGCGGGATGTCGGCCGCCTTGAGGAGATAGGGACCATGAGCCTTGCGGGAAAGAGCGCGATCGTCACGGGATCGACCAGCGGGATCGGGCTGGCCATCGCGACGGCCCTGGCCGAGGCCGGCGCCGACGTCATGCTGAACGGCCTCGGCGAGGCGTCCGAGCTCGAGGCGATCCGGGCGAAGCTCGCCGCCGCGACCGGGCGCCGGATCCTGTTCTCACCGGCCAACATGATGAAGCCCGAGGAGATCGCGGCCATGGTGGCGGCGGCCGAGGGCGATTTCGGCAAGGTCGACATCGTCGTGTCGAATGCCGGCATCCAGTATGTCGCCCCGGTGGAGGCGTTCCCGACCGACAAGTGGGACGCCATCATGGCGATCAACCTGACGGCCTCCTTCCACCTGGCCAAGGCGGTGGTCCCGGGCATGAAGGCGCGCCGGCACGGACGCATCGTCAACATCGCCTCGGCCCATTCGCTCGTCGCCTCGCCGTTCAAATCGGCCTATGTGGCGGCCAAGCACGGCCTGGTCGGCTTCACCAAGACCATCGCGCTGGAGCTCGCCACCTTCGGCATCACCGCCAATTGCATCTCGCCGGGCTATGTCTGGACGCCGCTCGTCGAAAAGCAGATTCCCGACACGATGAAGGCGCGCGGCATGACCAAGGAGCAGGTCATGAACGACGTGCTTCTGGCGGCCCAGCCGACCAAGCAGTTCGTCCAGGTCGAGGAGGTCGCGGCGCTGGCGCTGTGGCTTTGCTCGGATGCGGCGAAGAACATCACCGGCGCCAACAACGTCATCGACGGCGGCTGGACGGCAGCCTGATGGCGCAACCGGCCAGGCCGACCAAGCGCATCAACCTCGCCCTGCAGGGCGGAGGCGCCCATGGCGCCTTCACCTGGGGGGTGCTCGACGAGGTGCTGCGCGACGGCAGGCTGGAGATCGAGGGCGTGACCGGGGCCTCGGCCGGGGCGATCAATGCGGTGCTCCTCGCCGACGGGCTGGCGGAGGGCGGGCCGGAAGCGGCGCGGGAGCGGCTCGCCCGGTTCTGGCAGGCGGCCTCGCATGACGGCAAGATGCCGGCCCTGCAGCGCCGGGCGCTCGACCGGCTGTTCGCCGTGGTTCCTTACGAGGGTTCGCTGATGGAATCCTGGGTCACGGCGATGCAGCGCTATTTCTCGCCCTATGACCTCAATCCCTTCGACATCAATCCGCTGGAAGACCTGATCCGCAGCTTCGTCGATTTCGACCGGCTCGCCGCCTTCGACGGCGTCCAGGTCTTCATCTCCGCCACCAATGTGCAGACCGGCAAGCTGACGATCTTCCGGCGCGAGCGCATCTCCTGCCGGGCGGTGATGGCATCGGCCTGCCTGCCGACCCTGTTCAAGGCGGTGGAGATCGACGGCACGCCCTATTGGGACGGCGGCTATATGGGCAATCCGCCGATCTTTCCGCTCTACCGGGCGACCGAGGCCGAGGACATCCTGCTGGTGCAGATCAATCCGGTGGTCCGCCAGGCGACGCCGACCAGCGCGCGCGCCATTGCCGACCGGCTGAACGAGATCACCTTCAATTCCTCGCTGCAGGCGGAACTGCGGGCCGCGGCCTTCGTGGCGCGCCTGGTCAACGAGGGCCGCCTGCCCCGCGGCCGCAAGGCCGGCGAGTACAAGCGCGTCAACCTGCACCGCATCGCCCTCGGCGATTCGCTCGCCGGCCTGACCGCCGCTTCGAAGGTCGTCACCGACTTCGACTTTCTGCTCGAGCTGCACAAGGCCGGCAAGAAGGCGGCGCGGCGTTTCCTGAAGGGCCATTTCGACGATATCGGCGAGCGCTCGACCCTCGACCTGGAGGCGGAGATCGCCGCCGAATGGGCCTGAGGGCTCAGCGCAGCGGCATCTCGACGCCCATCAGCGCCGCGGCGCGTTCGACCACCGCTTCCTCGAGTTCGGCGGCGGCGCCATCGGCGAGGACCACGCTCCACATCATGCTGACAATCCGCCGGCGGCCGTCCTCGTCGAGGCGCTTGGCCAGCAGGTCGGCGAAGGAGGTCCAACTGTCGGCCGAGGCCTCGGCATCGACGGCCCTTTCGATCAGCCGCTCGGTATCACCGGCGGAGAGGGCGAATCCGGCCGCCAGCACCGTCTGGATGCGGGCGCGTTCGGAGGCCGACACCCGGCCGTCGACGGCCATGACATGGACCAGGAGGGCCGCTGCCGCGAGGCGGTAGTCATCGTCGCCGAAGGCCTCGTGCGGCGCCTCGGTCAGGTCGGTGATGAGGGCGAAGAAGCGGTCGAGCATGGTCTGTCCGGATTGGCCGCGGGATCATCGCGGCTGGCAGGGTGGGAAAGCAAGGCGGCTGTGCCGCTGCATGGCGCCGCAGCGGCAGGACGGGTTGGCCTGAGGCGCCGCCCGCGCTAGGAGACGCATTCTGCGATCAGGCAGTTCCAAGGAGAGACAAACATGGCCATCGAGCGCAAGCAGGTCGGTCCGCGCATGAGCGGTGCCGTCGTCCACGGCAACACCGTCTATCTCGCCGGTCAGGTGGCCCACAAGGCTGCCGGCAAGTCGGTGACCGAGCAGACGAAGGAAATCCTCGAGACCATCGACGCCCTGCTCGCCGAATGCGGCACGTCGAAGCAGAACCTGCTGTCGGCCAATATCTGGCTGACGGACATGTCGACCTTCGCCGAGATGAACGCCGTCTGGGATGGCTGGGTCGTTCCCGGCCAGACGCCGGCCCGCGCCACCGTCGAGGCCAAGCTGGCCGCGCCGCAGTTCACCGTCGAGATCATGGTCGTCGCGGCGAAGTGAGAACGGACGCCGCGGCGTCCCTTCAGAAAGGGTCATGGCCGGGACGTCCCGGCCACGACTTTGGCATGACCCTGAAAGCGCGTCAGGCGGCGCGCACGCCTTCGAGGAAGGTGCGGATCTCGCGGTCGAGGGCCTGGGCCTCCTCGCCGAGACGGCCCGACAGGGAGCGCACGTCCTCGGCGGTCGCCTGGGCCGACTGGGCGGTGCCGCCGACCCGGCCCATGGCCTCGGCGCCGCCGCGGGTCTCGTCGGAGGCGCGGTTGACCGCCTCGGCAATGGTCGAGACCGCCGCGTTCTGCTCCTCGACGGCGGCGGCGACAGAGGCGGCGATGCCGCGCATCTCACCGATCACCTGATTGACCTTGTCGATGGCGTCGACCGCATCGCCCGAGGCCATCTGGATGGCGCCGATCTGGGAGGCGATCTCCTCGGTGGCGCGGGCGGTCTGGGCCGCCAGGCTCTTCACCTCCGAGGCGACGACCGCGAAACCCTTGCCGGCCTCGCCGGCGCGGGCGGCCTCGATGGTGGCGTTGAGGGCGAGCAGGTTGGTCTGGCCGGCGATCGCCTGGATGAGATTGACGACCTCGCCGATGCGGGAGGCGGCCTGGGCGAGCGAGCCCATGGTCTGCGCCGTCCGCTCGGCCTCGGTGACGGCGGTGCCGGCCACCTCAGTCGACTTGGTCGCCTGCGAGGCGATCTCGGCGATGGAGGCGGCGAGTTCCTCGGCGGCGGCGGCGGCGGAGGAGACGGAGTTCGCCGCCTGTTCCATGGCACCGGAGGCGGTGACGGCCTCCTGGGTCACGGCGCCGGACGTGCCGTCGAGCTGGTCGGAAGCGCCGTCGAGCTGGCCGGAGGCGCTGCGCAGGGCACCGAGGGACTTCTCGGCGGCCTCCTCGAAGCCCTTGATCAGGTTGTCGACGACGGCGGCGCGGCGGTTGCGGGCCTCCACCTCGGCGATCTGCTCGGCGGCGAGACGCTCGCGCTCGATGGCATTGTCGCGGAAGACGAGGACGGCGCGGGCCATCTGACCCAGTTCGTCGGTGGCCTCCGTCGAGGGGACATCGACGGCGGTGTTGCCGCCGGCGAGTTCGCGCATCGACACGGTGATGCCGCCGATCTGCCGCGTCATGGAGCGGCCGAGGACCATGGCGACGAGGCCGCAGAGGAGGACCACGCCGACGATGATGCTGATGACGAGCATCATGGTCCTGGACTGCGCCTCCAGCCGCGCCTCGTTGGCGCGCGTCTTGCCGTCATTGGCGGCAGCGGCGAGGACATTGGTGGTCTGGTCCAGCGTGGTGAGCAGCGTATCGAGCTGCTGGACCGTCCGCTCCATCGTGCGCGAGCCCTCCACATAGGAATCGAGGGCCGGCCAGTAGATTTCTCCGGCCTTGAGGAGCTCGGCCTTGGTGGCCGGCGCGACGACCGACCGCGTCACTTCGTTGACGAACTTGGTGCGGGCCTGGCGGAAGGCCTCGAGATCGGAATCGAGCCCGCGCAGCATGAAGTCCTTCTCGTGGCGGCGCATCTGCAGGACCTGCTCGAGAATGCCGGCGCCGTCGTCGAAATTGGCGGCGACGCGGCGCGCCTGGACCTCGAGCTGCTGGACGGATTCGTTCATGCGGCCGGTCAGGCCGGAGACCTCGTCCTTGCCGAGAGTGTCGATGGTGCCGCGCACGAGGTCGAAGGCCGCGCTGGCATCGCCGAGTTGCTTCAGCGACTGGTCGATCTCGCCCTGGAGCCGGGCGGCGGCGGGCTTCCGGCGGGCTTCGCCGAGGGCCATGGTCGCCTCTGTCCGGGCGCGGGCGAAAAGGGTCGGCGCCGTCTCGGAGTAGCGCTCGGCATAGTCGAGGGCGGCGAAGCGCAGGTCGCGAACGCTGGTGCGGACACGGGCAGCATCGGTGGCGAGCCCGGCGAAGTCGTCATAGGCCTCGAAAGCGCCGGCCGCCGACTTCTGGCCATACCAGGCGGCACCGCCGGCGGCGAGCACGCCGATGATGGGAACGATGGCGAGAAGAGCGATCCTCAATCGCACCGACAGTGCGGGCATACGAACGGCCATTGCTAGGAACCCCCGATATTGTAGCGGGGCGATACTGCGCCCCACTGGTTAAGGAATGACTATCTGTTCCCATAGGCAGGCTATTTTTTATTGGTATTACAGTAGTTTGCTGAAGAATTACGTTCCCTAGCGTCAGCGATTGAGTTTTGGGCAGCCGCCCCCTAGGGTCCGCGCCTCCTTGTGCGAGATCCCCATGTCCCTTGCGGTGCGGGCCGTCCCCTTCCTCTTCGTTTTCGCCTGGTCGACCGGCTGGATCGTGGCGGGCTTCTCGGCGCGCCTGGCCGATCCCCTGTGGTTCCTGTTCCTGCGCTTCGCCATGGCAGCCGCGGTGATCGCCGCCATCGCCGTCGCCATGGGCGCGCCCTGGCCGCGGTCCGGGCGGGAGATCGGCCACGCGATGATGTCCGGCGTGCTGCTGCATGCGCTCTATCTCGCCGGGGTCTGGTGGGCGGTCAGGAACGGCGTGCCGTCGGGCGTGTCCGGGATCATGGCCGGCCTCCAGCCGGTCATGACCGCGCTGCTCGCTCCGGCCATCCTGGGCGAGCGGATCACCGCCCGGCAGGGGACCGGCGTTGCCCTGGGCTTCGCCGGCATCCTCCTCGTGCTGATGCCGAAGCTCGTCGGCGTGCCGACCGAGGTCTATGAGGCCATCGTCATTCCGCTGACGGTCAATCTCGTCGCGATGCTCTCCGTGACGGCCGGCACCTTCTACCAGAAGCGCTTCGTCTCGGGCGGCGACATGCGCACCACGACCGCATGGCAGTATATCGCGGCCTCGCTGATGATGCTGCCGCTGCTCGCCCTCTTCGGCCGGGTCGAGGCGGAATGGAACCAGACGCTGATCCTCACCATGGCCTGGTCAGTGCTCGCCCTGTCGGTGGGCGGCATCTTCCTGTTCCTCTACCTGATCCGGCGGGGCGAGGTGTCCCGCGCCACCGCCTATATCTATCTGGTGCCGGCGGTCTCGGCGCTCATGGCTTTCGTGTTCTTCGGCGAGACGCTGACCCCCGTGCAACTGGTCGGCATGGCCGTCACCGCCGCCGGCGTCTGGCTCGCCACCCGGCCGCACTGAACCGCCGGCCGCCGGTCACTGGTCATTTGCCGGATTGAAACAGCGCCGGGCTGCGTTATTTTGCGATGCAGCAACAACGAACACCCCGAGGGAACCACCATGAGCCCCGCTCTCGCCCTGAAGGATGCGCCGGGAACGCTGACCGATCTCGCCCGCGGCGCGGTCGTCGCCGCCGATGCGGTGCTGGCAGAGGCCACCGCCGCGGTGCGCGGCCGCGTCACCGAGGGCGGCCGGATCTCGGGGGCCGCCATCGAGCGCGAGCAACGCGCCACCCATGGCCTCGCCTGGCTCGCAACCTATGTGGAAAGCGTGCGCCAGCTGGCCTCCTATGCCGAGCGCCTCGGGGCGGAGGGCAAGTTCGGCGAGATCGAGGATCTCATCGTCCGAATCGGCCTCGGCGAATATCTCGCGCAGATCCTCGGCGGCATCCCGATGAGCCAGGGCGAGATGGTGCGCCCCGCCGATGTCGGCCTGTCCACCGCCGACGTCGCCCGCCGCTTCGCCGGCGCCGCCGACACGCTGATCGCCACGGGGAATACGGCGGCCAACCGCGCCCGCCTGGCAGCACTGGTGCAGGAACAGGAATCCTCCGGCCATTTCGGCGAGCCGGGGCTCGACGAGACGCTGGAGGCCATCCGCGACGAGATGCGCAAGTTCTCGCTCGCCGAGGTCCTGCCCCACGCCCATGAATGGCATCTGGAAAACGCCTATATCCCGCTCGACGTGATCGCCAAGCTGGCCGAACTCGGCGTCTTCGGCCTGACGCTCCCGGAGAGCTATGGCGGCATGGGGCTCGGCAAGGAGAGCATGTGCGTCGTCTCCGAGGAGCTCTCCCGCGGCTATATCGGCGTCGGCTCGCTCGGCACCCGCTCGGAGATCGCCTCGGAACTGATCCTGGCCGGCGGCACGCAGGCGCAGAAGGACCACTGGCTGCCGAAGATCGCCTCCGGCGAGATCCTGCCCACCGCCGTCTTCACCGAGCCGAATACGGGCTCCGATCTCGCCTCGCTGAAGACCCGGGCCGTGCGCGAGGGCGACGTCTACAAGGTCTCCGGCAACAAGACCTGGATCACCCACCCCGTCCGCGCCGACGTGATGACGCTCTTGGTGCGGACCGATCCGAGCGAGCCGGGTTATAAGGGCCTGTCCATGCTGCTGGCGGAAAAGCCTCGCGGCACGGACGAGGACCCCTTCCCGGCCGAGGGCATGTCCGGGGGCGAGATCGAGGTGCTCGGCTATCGCGGCATGAAGGAATACGAGATCTCCTTCGACGGCTTCGCGGTGAAGGCGGACAACCTCCTCGGTGGCGTCGAGGGCCAGGGCTTCAAGCAGCTCATGCAGACCTTCGAGGCGGCGCGCATCCAGACGGCCGCCCGCGCCGTCGGTGTTGCCCAGGCGGCCATGGACCTGGCGCTCCGCTACGCCCAGGAGCGCGTCCAGTTCGGCAAGCCGCTAATCGCCTTCCCGCGCGTCGCCGACAAGATCGCCATGATGGCGGTGGAGGTGATGATCGCCCGCCAGCTCACCTATTTCTCCGCCCGCCAGAAGGACCTCGACCGGCGCTGCGACCTCGAGGCCGGCATGGCCAAGCTGCTGGGAGCCCGCGTCGCCTGGGCGGCGGCCGACAACGCCCTGCAGATCCACGGCGGCAACGGCTTCGCGCTGGAATATCCGGTGAGCCGCGTGCTCTGCGACGCCCGCATCCTCAACATCTTCGAGGGGGCCGCCGAGATCCAGGCGCAGGTCATCGCCCGGCGCCTGCTCGACGGGGCCAATTGACCCCTCAGGCGTTGGCCGCCCTGAGCGCCCGGTCGATGTCGGCATAGAGGTCGTCGACGGCCTCCAGCCCTACCGACAGGCGCAGGAGGTCCGTCGGGCAGGGCGAGCCCGCCCCCTCGATCGAGGCGCGGTGCTCGATGAGGCTCTCGACGCCGCCGAGCGAGGTGGCGCGCTTCCACAGCGCGACGCGGGCGGCGGTGGAGACGGCCGCCTGCTCGCCGGCCTTCACCCGGATCGACAGCATGCCGCCGAAGCCGCCCTGCATCTGCCGCGCCGCGAGCGCGTGCTGGGGGTGGGAGGCGAGCCCCGGATAGAGCACGTCGGCGACCATGGCATGGGCCTTCAGCTTCTCGGCGAGGGCGAGGGCAGCCCTGGCCTGGGCTTCGACCCGCACATGCAGGGTGCGCATGCCGCGTATCAGCAGGAAGGCCTCGAAGGGGCCGAGGATCTTGCCATGCATGGAGCGGACCCGCCGGACCTTCGACCAGAACGCGTTGACCTCGCGGGTGACCAGGACGCCGGCGACGACGTCGGAATGGCCGTTCAGATATTTCGTCGCCGCATGCATGACGATATCGGCGCCGAGCGCCAGCGGCCGGGTGAAGACCGGCGTCGCCACGGTGGAATCGACCGCGCAGATGGCGCCGGCGGCATGGGCGATCTCGGAGATGGCGGCGATGTCCGAGATCGTCCAGAGCGGGTTCGACGGCGTTTCCAGCCAGACGAGCTTCGTCCTGCCGGGCTCGACCGCGGCCTTCACGGCGGCAAGTTCGGTCGTGTCGACGAAGGTGGTGGTGTAGCCGTAGGTGACGGCATCGTTCATCAGCCAGTTGCGCAGCGCCCAGTACATGACGGTGGGCGCGACAATGTGGGCGCCGGCGGGCAGCGCCATGACCACGGCGGTGGCCGCCGACATGCCGGACCCGAGGACGAGGGCCTCGGGCCCCTCCTCCAGCGCCGCCAGGATCGCCTCGCACTGGCGCACCGTCTGGTTGTCGGGCCGGCCATAGATGAAGCCGTTGCGGTACTGGTTGTCGGGATCGCGGATGAAGGTGGTGGCCACATGGATCGGCGTCACCACGGCATGAGTCTCGGCCTCCTCCCAGCCCAGGGCCTGGGCGGCGAGCGTGCGGGGCTGGAGGCCGGTCGGCTTGGCGGCGGTCATGGGGCTGTTCCTGGTAAGGCTGGGCGGCCTGCCGCCGGCCCCGAAGGCATCGGCAGGTTCCACCATCCGCAACTACATTTCCTGTATCGTGGAATCAAGCGGTGTTGCGGCGCGCATGCGAAGCACGATGACAGGTTTCGGTTCGCGCGGCTAACATGGCGCAATGTTCATCCCCCTCTCCGATCACAATCCGCACCGCCACATCACCGCGCCCTATGTCACCTTCGCGCTGATCGGGATCAATCTTGTGGTCTTCCTGCTGACGACCGGGCTGGTGCCGTCGCAGTCGGCCAATGCCAACATGCTCGGCCTCGGGCTCATTCCGGCCGTCGTCACCGATCAGGCGCATCTGGCGAGAGACCTTGTCCTCGTGCCGACCTGGGCGACCTGGCTGACCTACATGTTCATGCATGCGGGATGGATGCATCTGATCGGCAACATGCTGTTCCTCTGGGTCTTCGCCGACAATATCGAGGACGCCATGGGCCATTGGCGCTTTTTTGTCTTCTACCTGCTCTGCGGGCTGATCGGCGGCGCCGCACATCTCGTCATCAATCCGGCCTCGCAGGCGCCGCTGGTCGGTGCGTCGGGGGCGGTCTCGGGCGTGCTGGCTGCCTATCTCCTGCTGTTTCCCCGGGTCCGGGTGTTCGGCCTGGTTTTTAACGTGCTGCCCCTGACGATCCCGGTCTGGCTGGCGCTGGGCACCTGGGTCATGCTGCAGGTCTATCACCTGGTCACCACCCATGGCGGGGCGACCGCCTGGTGGGCGCATATCGGCGGGCTGGTGGCCGGCGCCGCGCTGGTCGGCCTGATGAAGAGCCGGGACGTCGTCTTCTTCAGCCACCAGCGGCAATTGCCGGTGACGGTGCCGCGCATCCCCCTGCGGCGCGGATGAGCGCCAGTGTCATTTTGCCTCGCGGCGGCCTTTGGCCTACACCAAGGGCAACCACCAGTGGCGCCCAGGCTCCGGGGGTTGATTCGGGAGAGTGCATGGCGAACGAGGGACAGACGACGGCAATGCTCGCCCGCAGCGGCGAGGGGCGCCGTGCCGCGCTACTTTTCGACACGCTTTCGCCCGAAGGACGCCCCGTGCAGGCAGCACAGGTGCGGGTCTCCGTGCGGCCGGGCCGGCCGAACGGATATGCCAGAATGGCCGTAGAGTTGATCGCCGACGCCAAGCTGCGAGGCTCCGCCATCCGCCGGGATGGAGCCCTCGGCACGGTCCGGCGATGACGGCCTGAACGCCAGGATCGGAATTTCGTGGACGTCGCCCCGCTCGTCTCGGCCTATCGCTACCGTTTCCACGTCCTCGACGCCTATGGCGGACGCATGGGCGGCCTCGCCCGTCCGAGCGGGACCATCGAGGAGGCGCTGCGCCAGGCGGCGGCCGAGCTCAAGCGGGTGGCCGATCCGCCCGGCCAGCTGAAGCGCCTCGCCCATCGGATCAATGCCGAGACGCGCGCCGCCCTGCGCGACGTCATCGCCCGCGCCGAGAACGACCTCGCCATCGCCATCACCCGCTTCGGCACGGAGATCGGCGCTCCTCCCACGGGCCCGCATATCGATCTGCGGGCCTCGCTGGACGGGCTCGACCGTGCCTATCGGGCGAGCGACCCGGCGCCCGATGATTTCGACGGCTGGTACGACCAGCTCGATGCCCAGATCTCGCATCTCTCGGCGCTCATCCAGCTCGAGAGGGAGCTCGATGTCGCCCGCGGCGGCGGACAGCAGGTCCGCCTGCCGGACTCATCGCCCCGGCGGCTGAAGTGGGTCCTGGTGATCCTGGCCGTCGCCGCCGTGACCGCCATCGGCATTGCCGGCCTGACGACCTTCTCCCTGCGGGACGGCGGAACCGCGGCGACGCCGCCCGTGCCGCCAACGGGTGGCGCGGAACAACCGCGGCTCGTCCGCACCGTACCGATCACCGTGTCGCCGGCAACGGCGGAGAGCCCGCCGGCCCCGGCCGCGGCGGGCTGCCGTGTGCTCGAGATCGAGATCGCCGCGGAGGGTGCGAGCCTGCTCGATGCGCCGCTCGGCGGTCAGCCTGTCGTCCGCCTCGCGGCGGGAGAGAAGGTCCAGCTCCGCCAGGTCATCGAGATGGGGCCGACGCGACTCATCGAGGTCGAGGTTCCCGCACGATCGGCGCGCGGCTTCATCGGCGAGCGGGAGGCCCGCCTGCCGGTCATGACCTGGTCCTGCGACCGCTGACGGCCAGGCGGGCGGAAGCCGCGTCAGATGCCCGCGATCTCGTTCATGGCGCGGGCAAGCGCGATGTCCTTGGCCGTCAGCCCGCCGGCATCATGGGTCGACAGCGTGACCTCCACCGTCCGGTAGACGTTGAACCATTCGGGATGGTGATCCATCGCCTCGGCGGCCAGCGCCACGCGGCTCATGAAGCCCCAGGCCTCGGAGAAGTCACGGAAAGCGAAGCGCCGGGTGATGGCGTCGCGGCCCTCCACGGCGATCCAGCCGGGCAGCGAGGCCATCGCCGCGCGTCGTTCGTCGTCGGTCAGCTTGCCGCTCATGGCGATCTCCCTCTGTGGTTCGGCCCTCGCCCACCCCCGCGCATGGCCAAAAAAACGGGCCGGCGCCAAGGCGCCGGCCCGCACGTTCGCGTCGGAGGGGATGACCGAACGTTCCATCGGCAGGACCGATGGTGCTCGGCGCGATCGAACCGACTCCGGGGGGCTGGGGGGCTGAAGAGACCGGAGCGGCGCCGATCAGGCGCCGAGGCAACAATGCCAAGCTCGCGCCGGCTCTTGACCCCACCGGGGCCGAAATGGGGCGCTACCATGGCATGTCTCACCGCCGCGTGATGGCCGGTCATGGTTCACCCTGGCTGGCTGCATGGCAGGATGAGGGGCTCGTGCCCGGTCGCGGCGAGGAAGGCGACGAGGTCGTCCCGTGCGATGGAGGTGGTCGCGGTGTTTTCCAGCGGATGATAGTTGAGGACCGGCTGTTCCATCATCGCCGCGTCGAGGACGACGGTGACCCGCTGCCCGGTGTCGCAGAGCGCGCCGAAGGGCGTCACCGCGCCCGGCTTGACGCCCCAGACCTCCTCCAGCAGGTCGCCGGAGCCGAAGGATAGCCGCCCGGAGGCACCGACGACCTCGTGCAGGCGCTTCAGGTCGATGACCGCGTCGCCGAGAGCGACGACGAGGAAGAGCCGGCCCTTCTTGTCCTTGAGGAAGAGGTTCTTGGTGTGGCCGCCGGGGATCGTCTCCTTGACGTGCCGGCCCTCGGCCACGGTGAAGACCGCCTCGTGCTCATGGGTCGTGGTGACGATGCCGAGCCGGTCGAACAGGGCGAAGAGGGCGGCACGGCGCGCGGCGATGGTGGTCATGGCAGCGACGCTTCAGGTGCCGAGGGCGGTGCGGATCAGCCGCAGGGCATCCTCGCTCGCCCACTCCGCCGGGCCGGCGAGGAAGCCGAGCTCGCAGCCATTGGCGTCGATGAGCAGGGTCGTCGGCATGCCGAAAGCCCGGCCCGCCGCCTTCAGGTCCTGGAAGATGCGGGCGCTGTGGTCGGCGTAATGGGCCATGTGGCGGATGCCGTTCTCGGTGAGCCAGGTCGCGGCACGGTCGGGGTTGCGCGTGTCGATGTTGACCGCCACCACCTCGAAGGTCTGCCCGCCCAGCAACTGCTGCAGCCGGTCGAGGGCGGGCATCTCGTGGCGGCAGGGCGCGCACCAGGTGGCCCAGAGGTTGAGGAGCACGGCGCGGCCGCGGAAATCGGCAAGGGTGATGTCGCGCCCGTCGGGGCCCTTGAAGGCGAGGTTCGGTGCGATCATCGGCGCGGTCGTCACCTTGAAGGCGGCGAGTTCGCCGCGCGCCAGCGGCGCGAGATTGGCGGCGACGGTGCGGGCGGCGTTGCAGGCCGGCGCCGACGCATTGCGCGCGGGGCCGCCTGTCCAGTAGAAGGCCACAGCGCCGGCGCACAGTCCGATCAGTCCTGCCGCGAGGATGGTCATTCTGGCGCGGGACAAAAGCGAATTCCTTCTTCCTTCGGGGACGCGACGATGACCGTAGCCGACAAAGCCGGCAATTCCATGTGGGGCGGCCGTTACGCCTCGGGCCCGGCCGCCGTGATGGAGGACATCAACGTCTCGATCGATTTCGACAAGCGCCTGTATAGGCAGGACATCGCCGGCTCGAAAGCCCATGTGGCCATGCTGGCCGCTCAAGGCATCGTGAGCCGCGATGACGAAGCCGCGATCAGCCGCGGCCTCGACCAGGTCCTGGCGGAGATCGAGGGCGGCCGCTTTACCTTCAAGCGCAGCCTCGAGGACATCCACATGAACGTGGAGGCGCGCCTCGCCGAGATCATCGGCGCGCCGGCCGGCCGCCTGCACACCGCCCGGTCGCGCAACGACCAGGTGGCGACCGACTTCAAGCTCTGGGTGCGCGACGCCGCCGACGGGCTCGACGCCCAGTTGAAGGACCTGCAGAAGGCGCTGGCGGAAAAGGCGCTGGCGGAAGCCGCCACGGTGATGCCGGGCTTCACCCATCTGCAGGTGGCGCAGCCGACCACCTTCGGTCACCACCTCATGGCCTATGTGGAGATGGTCGGCCGGGACCGCGGGCGGATCACGGATGCCCGGCGCCGCCTCAACGAGAGCCCGCTTGGCGCCGCCGCCCTCTGCGGCACGTCCTTCCCCATCGACCGGCACATGACGGCCGCGGCCCTCGGCTTCGACCGTCCCACCGCCAATTCGCTCGATTCGGTGGCCGACCGCGACTTCGTCATGGAAGTGCTGGCGGCGGCGACGATCACGGCGGTGCACCTGTCGCGCCTCGCCGAGGAGATCGTCATCTGGTGCTCCTCGCCCTTCTCCTTCGTGACCTTGTCGGACGCATTCTCCACCGGCTCCTCGATCATGCCGCAGAAGCGCAACCCGGACGCGGCGGAGCTGGTGCGCGCCAAGGTCGGCCGCATCCTCGGCGCCTTCAACGCCATCACCGTGGTGCTGAAGGGCCTGCCGCTGACCTATCAGAAGGACATGCAGGAGGACAAAGAGCCGACCATGGATGCGCTCGCCTCGCTGTCGCTGGCGATTGCCGCCACTGCCGGCATGGTGCGCGACCTCAAGGCCAATGCGCCGGTGATGAAGAAGGCGGCCGGTCAGGGTTACGCGACCGCCACGGACCTTGCCGACTGGTGCGTGCAGGCGCTCGGCATCCCCTTCCGCGAGAGCCACCATATCGCTGCCAAGGCGGTCGGGGCCGCCTCGGCCAAGAGCCTGCCGCTGCACAAGCTGACGCTGGCCGACATGCAGGCGGTGGACAAGCGCATCACCGCCGATGTCTTCTCGGTCCTGTCGGTGGCGAAATCGGTGGCGAGCCGCGTCAGCTATGGCGGCACCGCGCCGAAGAACGTCAGGGCCCAGGCCCGGCGCTGGCTGAAACTGCTGGGGTGAGCAGGGCCGGTCAGGCCTGCTCGATTTCAGGGAGTCCCCCCGCACCCTCCAAAAAAAATCCCGAACCGGATCGAACCTTTTGCTCGCCTCCCGACACCCAAGGTCATGCCGCCGCGAAGGCCGCGGCGATCAACCGGGGGAGGCGATCCATGTTCAACCAGTTCGGCATTCGAAAGTCGGCTCTCACG
The DNA here is from genome assembly GCF_022843985.1 of Phreatobacter sp. Classification (GTDB taxonomy): domain Bacteria; phylum Pseudomonadota; class Alphaproteobacteria; order Rhizobiales; family Phreatobacteraceae; genus Phreatobacter. The sequence goes on from NZ_JALHMP010000040.1 coordinate 24,449, forward strand.
CTCCTTGCGGCCGCGGTCTTGTCGACGGGCGCCGGGATCGCCTCCTCCGCTCATGCGTCCGCGCTCGCCGCCAGCGCCCGCCTCGCCGTCCCGGCCATGACCTCGCAGACCGAGTACGGCACCGACGACGACGGGTCCGGACAAGGCCATCGCCTCACCCGCCCGGCCAACCGCTTCAACGGCTTCGCCGGCATGCCCGGCCCGACGGCGGGCACGCGCCAGGGGCCGTAACCCCGGTCATCGGGATAAGAAAAAGGCCGGGTCGCCCCGGCCTTCTTTCATGTCCGGGGCTGGCGCCCTCAGAGCCCCAGCTTCTTCTTGCGCTGGCCGAGCGTGCGCAGGCGCAGCGCATTCAGCTTGATGAAGCCGGCGGCATCGCGGTGGTCATAGGCAACGGCGCCTTCCTCGAAGGTCACAAGGTCCTGGTCATAGAGCGAATAGACGCTCTCGCGGCCGATGGTGATGACATTACCCTTGTAGAGCTTCAGCCGGACGGTGCCGGTGACGAATTCCTGGCTCTTGTCGATCAGCGCCTGCAGCATCTCGCGCTCGGGCGAGAACCAGAAGCCGTTATAGATGAGCTCGGCATATTTCGGCATGATCTCGTCCTTGAGATGGGCCGCGCCGCGATCCAGCGTGATGCTCTCGATGGCGCGATGGGCCATCGCGAGGATCGTGCCGCCCGGCGTCTCGTACATGCCGCGCGATTTCATGCCGACGAAGCGGTTCTCGACCAGATCGAGCCGGCCGATGCCATTGATCCTGCCGAGCTCGTTCAGCTTGGTGAGCAGCGTCGCCGGCGACATGGCCTGGCCGTCGATGCCGACGGGGTCGCCCTCCTTGAAGTCGATGGTGATGACCGTCGCCTTGTCGGGCGCGGTCTCGGGGCCGTCGGTGCGCGAGTAGACGTAATCCGGCACTTCCTGGGCCGGATCCTCCAGCACCTTTCCCTCGGACGAGGCGTGCAGCAGGTTGGCGTCGACCGAGAAGGGGGCTTCGCCGCGCTTGTCCTTGGCGATCGGGATCTGGTGCTGTTCGGCGAAGGCGATGAGCTGCTCGCGCGAGCGCAGGTCCCATTCGCGCCAGGGGGCGATGATGGTGATGTCCGGCTTCAGCGCATAATAGGAGAGCTCGAAGCGCACCTGGTCATTGCCCTTGCCGGTGGCGCCATGGGAGACGGCATCGGCGCCGACCTGTTCGGCGATCTCGATCTGGCGCTTGGCGATCAGCGGCCGCGCAATCGAGGTGCCGAGGAGATAGAGGCCCTCGTAGAGCGCATTGGCGCGGAACATCGGGAAGACATAGTCCTTCACGAAGGTTTCGCGCAGGTCGTCCATGAAGATGTTCTCGGGCTTGATGCCGAGCAGCAGTGCCTTGTCGCGCGCCGGGCCGAGTTCCTCGCCCTGGCCGAGATCGGCAGTGAAGGTGACGACCTCGCAGCCATAGGTTGTCTGCAGCCATTTCAGGATGATCGAGGTGTCGAGGCCGCCCGAATAGGCGAGGACGACTTTCTTGACGGGTTTCTGCGCGGCCATGAGCGGGTTTCCAGGGCAGTCGGAGGGGTGAGCGTGGGCTTAAAGAAGCCGCGCCCGCGTGGCAAGCCGCACGGGCGTCAGGGCCGCCCGCCGGCGAGGCGCCGGAGCGGCGCGCCGAGGCGGCCGAGACCGGCTGCGACCTCCGCCTCGGTCGGCGCCTGCGGGCGCCGGTAGAACCAGCGATAGGCGAAGGCGATGATGAGCAGCGTCAGCAAGGTCGCGATCAGCGTGTCGGAAAGGAAGTGGCCGCCAAAGGCGATGCGCAGGCCGGAGACAACGGCCGTATAGCCCGCTACCGCCGCAAGCAGGGGCAGGCGCGCCGGCGGCGGCGCAAGGAGGGCGGGGGCGGCCAGCCAGGCGGCGCCGGATGCCTCGCCCGAGACGAAGGAGCAGTTGGTGACGCATTGACGGCCGTCGCCCGGCTGCCACCAGGGCGTGAAGCGCCAGGACCCGCCGAGTTCGGTGACATGGACCGGCCGGGCCCGTTCCCAGTGTTCCTTCAGGATGCCGTTGACGAGCAGCACCGGAGCGGCGAGCAGCGTGAGGAAGAGGAAGGCGGCGGCCCGGGCCGCCATGAACTGGCGCGAGGCCGGCAGGAGGATGTGCTGGATGAGCGAGACGAGAGCAGCGATGCCGATGACGATGGTCGGCCACATGCTGACCCGGCGCAGGAAGGCGGCAACCGGGTTCTGGCCAAGCCAGAACCCGTCGGCAGACGTCCAGAACCAGCCGGCCACCGTCAGGTCATCCTGCGGAAAGACCGCGAGGACGGCGGTGGCAATGGACAGGACTGTGACGGCGGCGATGAAGAGGGCGCGGACCAAGGCAAGTTCCGGTCTGACGGCGGGAGAGGCCTTCTACAGCGAGCCCGGCGGCAGGCCAAGGCTCCCGCCGGCGCGGCCGAAGGTCACGAGGGCAAATCCGACTCGGCGCTGGCATCGTGCCGCATGATCAGCGGCATCTGGGCCATGGCGAAGATCATGGTGATCGGCATGATGCCCCAGACCTTGAAGGCGACCCAGAAATCGGTCGTCTGGGTGCGCCAGACCACCTCGTTGATCCCGGCGAGCAGGAAGAAGAAGAAGGCCCAGCGCCAGGTCAGCAGGCGCCAGCCCTCATCGGTCAGGGTGAACACCGAATCGAGCACGAGTTTGAGGACGTTGCGGCCGGTCAGACCGGCCCAGACCAGAACGCAGCCGAAGAGCGTGTTGACGATGGTCGGCTTCAGCTTGATGAAGAGGTCGTCGTGAAGCAGCAGCGTCAGGCCGCCGAAAACGGTGACCACGACCGCCGAGACCAGCGGCATGACGGGCAGCTTGCGGATCAGCGACCAGGTGACGGCGAGCGAGGCGAGGACGGCGACGACGAAAATGCCGGTGGCGAGGAACAGACGCTTGTCGGGCGCCACGCCGAACCAGCGATCGCCGTAGGAATTGACGAGAAAGAAGGTCACCAGCGGGCCCATTTCGAGGGCCAGCTTGGCGAGCGGGGCGAGTTCGCGCTTTTCGGTATGCGTCATCAGCCTTGGAGCCATGGACAAATTGTCGGGCGAGTCTAGCGTGCGCGCAGCGTCGAGACCACCGTGATCCGGCGCGACCGTGCTGGAGCGCCATTGTGTCCTACGTCTTCGAACCCGCCGCCCGCCCCGCCCTGCCGATCGTCGGCACCGCCATGCTGTTCCCGGTGCGCCGGGTCTATTGCGTCGGGCGCAATTACGCGGCCCATGCCCGCGAGATGGGCGGCGATCCGACCCGCGAGCCGCCGTTCTTCTTCAACAAGGCGGCAGATGCCCTGCAGCCGGTGCCGCATGGCGTGACCGTCGACCATCCCTATCCGCCGAAGACGGCCAACTACCATTTCGAGCTGGAGATGGTCGTCGCCCTCGCCAAGGGCGGCCGGGACATCCCGATCGACAAGGCGCTGGACTGCGTCTTCGGCTATGCGGTCGGCCTCGACATGACCCGCCGCGACCTGCAGGACGAGGCCAAGGCGCTGAAGCGTCCGTGGGAACTCGGCAAGTCGTCGGATCTCTCCGGCCCGGTCGGGCCGCTCTATCCGGTCTCCCAGGTCGGCCAGAAGCTGAAGGGTCCGATCTCGCTGACCGTCGACGGCGTGGTCAAGCAGAAGGCGGATCTGGCCGACATGATCTGGTCGGTGGCCGAGCAGATCGCGTTCCTGTCGACCTATTTCGAGGTCTGCCCGGGCGACGTCATCTTCACCGGCACGCCGGACGGCGTCGGCGCGGTGACCCGCGGCCAGACCATGGTGGCGGCGGTGGACGGCCTCGGCGAGATCAGCCTGAAGGTCGTCTGACGCGCCGCGTCGGCCGCGGTTCACCGGTTTGAGGAACGCGGCTGCCCCGGCAGCCGCGTTTTCTGTTGGCCAGTCGACGAAAAAGGGCGGCCCGAGGGCCGCCCTGATGGCCGGAATCCAGCGCTTCCACCATCACAGCGAGCGCTTGATCTCCTCGACGCGGTAGCACTCGATGATGTCGCCGGCGCGCATGTCCTGGTAGGTCTCGAAGGCCATGCCGCATTCCTGGCCGACCTGGACTTCCTTGACCTCGTCCTTGAAGCGCTTGAGCGTCGACAGCTTGCCCTCGTGGACGACGACGCTGTCGCGGATGAGGCGCACATTGGCGCCGCGCTCGACACGGCCGTCGGTGACGCGGCAACCGGCCACCTTGCCGACCTTGGTGATGTTGAACACCTCCAGGATCTCGGCATTGCCCAGCATGGTTTCGCGCAGTTCGGGCGCGAGCAGGCCGGACATGGCGGCTTTGATGTCGTCCACCAGGTCGTAGATGATGTTGTAGTAGCGGACCTCGATCCCGGCCTGCTCGGCCGCAGCACGCGCTTCCTTATGGGCGCGCGTGTTGAAGCCGATGATGACCGAGCCGGCCGTCTGGGCGAGGCCGACATCGCTCTCGGTGATGCCGCCGACACCTGACAGGATGACACGGGCCGCCACCTCGTCATTGCCGAGCTTGCCGAGAGCGCCGACGATGGCCTCGACCGAGCCCTGCACGTCGCCCTTGATGATGAGCGGGAATTCCTTCTTGCCGGCGCCAGCCTTGAGCTGGCTCATCATGTCGGCGAGGGACGAACGTCCGGCGCCGAGGCGCGCTGCCGCCTTCTCCCGCTTCAGGTTGGAGCGGTAGTCGGTAATCTCGCGGGCGCGGGCTTCATTGACGACCACCGCGACGCGGTCACCCGCCTCCGGCGTGCCGTTGAAGCCGAGCACCTCGACTGGGACGGAAGGACCGGCCCCGTCGGTCGATTCGCCCTTGTCGTTGATCAGCGCGCGCACGCGGCCCCATTCGGCGCCGGCGACGATAATGTCGCCGGGATGCATGGTACCGCGCTGGATCAGCACGGTCGCCACCGGACCTCGGCCGCGGTCGAGCTTGGCCTCGATCACCGTGCCTTCGGCCAGACGGAAGGGGTTGGCCTTCAGTTCGAGCACCTCGGCCTGCAACTGGATGAGTTCCAGCAGCTTGTCGAGGCCCTGGCCGGTCTTGGCCGAGAGTTCGACCTCGAGCACGTCGCCGCCGAGGCTTTCGAGCTGCACCTCGTACTGGAGGAGGTCGGTCTTGACCTTCTCCGGACGGGCGTCGGGCAGATCGATCTTGTTGATCGCCACAATCAGCGGGACCTTGGCGGCCTTGGCGTGGTTGATGGCCTCGACCGTCTGCGGCATGACCGAATCATTGGCAGCGACGACGAGAACCACGATGTCCGTCACCTTGGCGCCGCGGGCACGCATGGCGGTGAAGGCCGCGTGGCCCGGCGTGTCGATGAAGGTGACGAGGCCGCCGAGCGGCGTCATCACCTGATAGGCGCCGATATGCTGGGTGATGCCGCCGGCCTCGCCCGAGACCACGTTGGTCTTGCGCAGGGCGTCGAGCAGCGAGGTCTTGCCGTGGTCGACGTGGCCCATGATGGTCACGACCGGGGCGCGGCCCTCCAGCATCTCCTCCGGATCGGGCGAATCGAACAGACCCTCCTCGACATCGGCCTCGGCGACACGGCGGACCGTGTGGCCCAGTTCCTCGGCGATGAGCTGGGCGGTGTCGGCATCGATCACGTCGGTGATCTTGTGCATCGCGCCCTGCTTCATCAGCATGCGGATGATGTCGACGGCCCGCTCCGACATGCGGTTGGCGAGATCGGCGATGGTGATCGTCTCGGGGATCGTCACCTCGCGCAAGATCTTTTCCTTCTGCTCGGTCGGACGACGGCCCGTCATGCGCTGCACGCGGCGACGGAAGGAGGCTTCCGACCGCATGCGGTCGGACGAATCCTCGAGTGCGTTGGTCAGGGTCAGGCGGGTGCGGCTCGGCGCATCGGCCGTCGGGCGCTCGGGGCGGGTCGCGGGCGCCGCGACCTTGCCGCCAGGACCGCGGCGAACGCCGCGCGGACCGTCATCGTCGTCCCCCGCGGCGCGCGGGCGACCGGCGGAGGGCGGACCCGAGCGCATCGGACCCGCACCCTCTGGACGGGTGGGAATGGCACTGGCGGCCGGAGCCCCGAACTGACGCGGCGGACGCGGACCATCGAGGCGCGGCGGACGGCCGTCGACACGCGGCGGACGGTCGCCGAAGGGACGGTCGCCCTGCGGACGGTCACCATAGGGGCGGTCGCCGGGCGGACGCGGGGCATAGCCGCCCTCGCGGGGTGGACGGTCGCCGAAGGGACGGTCGCCCGGCGGGCGCGGCGGGCGGTCGCCGAAGGGACGGTCGCCCTGCGGACGGGGAGCATAGCCACCCTCTCGCGGCGGGCGGTCGCCGAAGGGGCGGTCGCCGGCCGGACGCGGCGGACGGTCGCCGAAGGGGCGGTCGCCCTGCGGACGCGGCGGACGGTCGCCGAAACCGGGGCGGTCGCCCTGCGGACGGGGCGCATAGCCAGCGACACGCGGCGGACGGTCGCCGAAGGCGCGGGCTTCGCGGGCGGGCGG
>NZ_JALHMP010000041.1 GCF_022843985.1 Phreatobacter sp.
CGGCGCGGCGGGGCCGGCGCCGTTGCGGGCCGGCAGCGGGATCACCTCGCCGCCGGGAGCGGCGGGCGGGCGCCCGGCGGGCGGCAGGTTGTTGTCGCGCGGCTGGAACGGGTCACGCTCGTTCCCCGTCTTCGTCCCGAGCACGCTGCGCAGGCGGAAGAAGATGAACACCGCAAGGGCGAGAAAGATGATCGTGTAGATGTCGAACACGTTGTTCATGATCGCCGTTGAGAGGGGCCAACCCGCCGCACCGGATTCGATGCCGCGAACGGACTGTCAGTGTAAGCGCTTTCGGCTACTCAAATAAGGCATTTTTTTTGGTTTGCCAGTCCGATGTGCGGCGGTGCCGCAGATCGCCGCGCGCAAGGCCCGTCCCGGAGGCAGCCGGACCGCCCGGAACGGGGCGGCGGCGGCCTCAGAACTGCTTGGCGAGGCGGGGGTCGAGGGCATCGCGCAGGCCGTCGCCGAGGAGATTGACGGCGAGAACGGTGATGGAGAGGAAAATCGCCGGGATGAGGACGATGTAGAACTTGACCTGCCAGAGGGCGCGGCCCTCGGCCATGATATTGCCCCAGGACGGGATGATGGGCGGGGTTCCCGCGCCGATGAAGGAGAGGATCGCCTCGGTGATCATGGCGGCGGCGCAGATATAGGTGGCCTGGACGATGATCGGGGCGAGGGTGTTGGGCAGGATGTGCTTGATGATGATCATCGGCGTACGGGTGCCGGCGGCCACCGCCGCGTCGACATAGGGCTGTTCGCGCAGGGAGAGCACGACGCCGCGCACCAGGCGCGAGACGCGCGGGATCTCGGCGATGGTGATGGCGAGGATGACATTGCCGACCGAGCCGCGGGTCAGCGCCATCAGCGCCACGGCGAGCAGGATGGAGGGGATCGACATGATGCCGTCCATGACGCGCATGATGATGGCGTCGGCGGCGCGCACGAAGCCGGCGATGAGGCCGATGGCGAGGCCAATGACGGAGGCGAGGATGGCCACGGAGAAGCCGACGACAAGGGAGACGCGGGCGCCGTAGAGGACGCGCGAATAGATGTCGCGGCCGAGCATGTCGGTGCCGAACCAGAACTGCGCCGAGGGCTCGCGGGTGCGCATGCGGGTCGAGATGGCGGTCGGATCGGTGGTGCCGAGGAAGGGCGCGAAGATGGCCATGAGGATGACGGCAACGACCAGCGAGCCGCCGATGGCGATGGTCGGATAGCGGCGGACGAGGCGGATCACGCCGATCCGGCGCTTGCCGCCGTCGGTCACGCCGACAGGATCGTCGGCGAGGGTTGCGGGAGTCTGGGGGCTCTGCGCGGTCAATAGCGGATCCTCGGATCGACGATCGTGTAGACGAGGTCAACGGCGAGGTTGACTAGGACATAGACGAAGGAGAACAGCAGGACGAGGCCCTGGATGACCGGATAGTCGCGCCGCAGGATGGCATCGACGGTCAGGCGGCCAAGGCCGGGAATGGCGAAGACGCTCTCGGTGACGACGGCTCCGCCGATCAAGAGCGCCACGCCGATGCCGATGACGGTGATGATCGGCACGGCGGCGTTCTTCAGGGCGTGCAGGAACAGGACGGCGCGCTGCGACAGGCCCTTGGCGCGGGCCGTGCGGATATAGTCCTGCTGCAGCACCTCCAGCATGGTGGCGCGGGTGATGCGGGCGATCAGCGCGATATAGACCATGCCGAGCGCGATGGCCGGCAGGATGAGGTTCTGGAACCAGGGCCAGATCCCCCGGGCGATGGGCGTGTAGCCCTGGACCGGCAGCCAGTCGAGCTCGAGGGCGAAGATATAGGCGAGGATATAGCCGACGACGAAGACCGGCACGGAAAAGCCGAAGACGGCGAAGGCCATGATGGTGCGGTCGATCAGCGTGCCCGCCTTCCAGGCCGCCAGCACGCCCATCGGCACGGCGATGGTGACGGCGATGATCAGGGTCACCACCATCAGGGACAGGGTCGGCTCGATGCGCTGGGCGATGAGCTGCGTCACCGGCAGACCGGTGAAGATGGAGGTGCCGAGGTCGAAACGGACGATCTGCCAGACCCATTCGCCGAAGCGGATGAGGAAGGGCCGGTCGAGACCGAGCGAGCGGCGGATCTTCTCCACATCCTCGGGCGTCGCCTGGTCGCCGGCGATCACCGCCGCGGGGTCACCGGGCGCGATATAGAGCAGCGAGAACACGAACAGCGCCACCACCGCCATGACCGGGATCGTCGCGAGGATGCGGCGGACAACGTAGACGAGCATCAGGGGTTCTTTTCATGATCGGCCGGGGGGCGGAGACCGCCCCCCGGTCAGGGGAATGCGTCAGGCCTTGGCGACGTCCCAGAAGAAGGGAAGCGGCCCCTTGGTGATGCCGGTGACGTTGGAACGCCAGGCGGTGTAGGTGAGGAAGAACCCCGGCGGCACGAAGACAACATTGTCCAGTGCGGCCTTGTTGAGACGGGCAATCGCCGCCTTCTCCTCGGCGAGGTTCTTCGCCTCGAACCAGGCCGTCACCTCGGTCTCGACCGCGGGAACGTCCGGCCAGCCGAACCAGGCCCGGTCGCCATTGGCCCGGATGGCGGTGTAGCCGGCCGGGTTGGTGCAGTCGGCCCCGGCGTGCCAGGAGAAGAAGATGTTCCAGCCGCCCTGGGCGGGCGGCGTCTTCAGGGCGCGGCGCTGGCCGGTGGTTCCCCAGTCGGTGGCGACGAAGTCGACATTCATGCCGATGCGCTTCAGCAGTTCGTTGGCGACATCGCCCTGCGCCTTGGTTACCGGCTGGTCCTGGGCGACGACCATCGTCACCGGCTCGCCCTTGTAGCCGCTCTCGGCGAGAAGGCGCTTGGCCCCCTCGATGTCGCGGCGGCCCTTGAGGATCTCGCCGCCCTCTTCGGTGTAGAGCGGCGTGCCGGGGGTAAAGAAGCCGGGCAGCGGCTTCCACAGGCTGTCGTCGGAACCGACGATGGCCCGCATGAACTCCTCCTGGTCGAGGGCCATCAGGATGGCGCGGCGGGCGCGCACGTCGTTGAAGGGCGGATGCAGGTGGTTCAGGCGGAAGGCGCCGATATTGCCGAGGGGATCGCCGATGTCGACGCGGATGTTGCGGTTGCGCCGCAGCACCGGCACGAGGTCGGCGATCGGGTTCTCCCACCAATCGATCTCGCCGTTCTGCAGCGCGGCGGAGGCGGTGGCCGGGTCGGGCATGATGACCCATTCGATGCGGTCGACCAGCATGCGCTTGCCCCCCGCCAGCCAGGAGGCGGGCTCGGAGCGCGGCACATAATCGGCGAATTTCTCGAAGACGGCGCGGGCGCCGGGGACCCATTCGTTGCGCACGAATTTCATCGGGCCGGAGCCGATATATTCGCTGATCTGCTGGAACGGATCGGTCCTGGCGATGCGCTCCGGCATGATGAAGGTGCAAGGCGCATTGTTCTTGCCGAGAGCCAGCAGCATCTTCGGATAGGGCTTGGTCAGCTTCCAGCGGAAGCTGCGGTCGTCGATGGCGACGATCTCCTCCTGGATCGCCTTGATCATCAGGCCCATCGGGTCGCGGAACGACCAGCGGATAAGGCTCTGAACGCAGTCCTTGGCGAGGACGGGCGAGCCGTCATGGAACTTGAGGCCGGGGCGCAGCTTGAAGGTCCAGGTCCGGCCGTCAGCCGAGACTTCCTCGGATTCGACCATCTGGCGCTGCGGCGTCAACGTGCTGTCGACCCCGTAGAGCGTGTCCCAGACCAGCGCGGCCGCATTGCGGACGACATATTGGGTTCCCCAGATCGGATCGAAATTGGCGAGGTTCGCCTGCGGCACGAACCGCAAGGTTTTGGCCGCCGCTCCTTGCGACAGGGCCGGTGCCGACAGGCCGCCGGACGCGGCGATGATGCCGGCGCCGGCGCCGGTCTTGATGAAGGTTCTGCGGTCCATCGTGGTGATACTCCCCTGGAAATCCGGTCCCGCATTGAAGGCGGCTGGGACGGCACATGCCCGTCCGACAGACGGCCCGGAGGTTTTTCCGGGTCCCGGACGAGGCAGCCTAGCGCGTGGCAAGGGGCGTGCCATAGGGGCTTTTCCTAGGACGCTGCCCTGCGCCAATGCGCGGCGCCGCCGCCTTCAACCCACCAGTTGCCGATTTCCGCTACCGGAGCGCCATTTTCCGCAGCAAAGCCGTGCATTCCGGACATGCGCATTATTTCGCCAGCATGGCGTCCATGCGAATTTTTTCATCCGATCCCCCCGGGATCCGTGCAACGGGCTTGCGGCATCGGGCCATGGATGAGATCCATTCGTGCGCTAATCGCACTATCGTCCGAATATCGCACTTGACAGGATCGCGGCGCGGCGCGAGGACTGCGATCCGAGGAAACACCAAGGTGGAGACGACGAGGCCATGGCCGAGTTCATGTCCCTGCGCGATGCCATTGCCGCGAATCTGAGGGACGGCGACAGCGTCGCCATGGAAGGCTTCACCCATCTCATCCCCTATGCCGCCGGGCACGAGGTCATTCGGCAGGGCCAGAAGGACCTGACGCTGATCCGCATGACGCCCGACATCATCTACGACCAGATCGTCGGCATGGGGCAGGCGAAGAAGCTGGTCTTCTCCTGGGCCGGCAATCCCGGCGTCGGTTCGCTGCACCGGGTGCGCGAGGAGATCGAGGCCGGGCGCCTGGCCATCGAGGAACATTCCCACGCTGCCATGGCCAATGCCTTCGAGGCGGGCGCGGCCAACCTGCCCTTCGCCGTCTTCCGCGGCTACAAGGGCGTCGACCTGCCGAAGGTCAATCCCAACATCCGCTCGGTCACCTGCCCCTATACAGGCGAGGTGCTGGCCACGGTGCCGGCGGTGCGGCCGGATGTGGCCATCATCCATGCGCTGAAGGCCGACCGTGAGGGCAATGTCCTGCTCGAGGGCATCGTCGGCGTACAGAAGGAGGCGGTGCTCGCATCCCGGCGGTCGGTCGTCACGGTCGAGGAGATCGTCGCGGATTTCGGGCCGCGCAGCACCAATGCGGTGATCCTGCCGGCCTGGACGGTGACCGCCATCGCAAAGGTGCCGGGCGGTGCCCATCCCTCCTATGCCCAGGGCTATTACAAGCGCGACAACGCCTTCTATATCGCCTGGGACAAGATCGCCCGCGACAAGGCGGTGTTCCTGAAGTGGATGGAGGAGAACGTGCTGGCTTCCGGGCCCGATTCCTTCGCGGCGCAGGCCCGCCGCTTCGCCGTCGCGGCCGGGTGAGGGAGCAGGACCCATGAGCGCCTACACGCCCACCGAGATCATGACCATCGCCGCGGCGCGGCTTCTGACCAACGAGGACGTCTGCTTCGTCGGCATCGGCGCCCCCTCCGCCGCCTGCAACCTCGCCCGCCTCACCCACGCGCCGAAGATCACGCTGATCTACGAGAGCGGCACGCTGTCGACGCGGCCTTCGGTACTGCCGCTGTCCATCGGCGACGGCGAGCTCTGCGACACGGCGCTGACCACGGTCTCGGTGCCGGAGATGTTCCGCTACTGGCTGCAGGGCGGGCGGATCACCACCGGCTTCCTCGGCGGCGCCCAGATCGACCGTTTCGCCAATCTCAACACCACCGTGGTCGGCCCCTATGACCAGCCGAAGGTGCGCCTGCCCGGCGGCGGCGGCGCGCCCGAGATCGCCATCCATTGCGGCCAGATCTTCATCATCATGGCCATGGGCCAGCGCGCCTTCATGGACAAGCTGCCCTTCATCACCTCGCTCGGCCACGGCACGGGCAAGGGCTCACGCGAGGCGCTGGGGGTGAAGACCCGCGGCCCGACGCAGCTCATCACCGACCTCTGCGTCTTCGAGCCGGACCCGGAAACCAGCGAACTGACGGTGACCGCGCTCCATCCCGGCGTGACGCGCGACCAGATCCAGGAGAATTGCGGCTGGCCGGTGAAATTCGCGGCGGCGGTGCGGGAAACCCCGGCGCCGGACGCGACCGAACTGTCCGTGCTGCGCGACCTCCATGCCCGCACCAAGGCCGCCCACGCGGCCTGAACCACGAGGAGACCTGTGCCCGCGAGCAAAACCCGTCGGCTTGAAGGCAGGGGCAAAAAAAGGCCCCACCCGCACCCTCCCCGCGCTGCGCGCGGAGAGGGGGACCACGACGAGAGCGCTTCGTCGTGACCGTCGCGCCAGGCACGAGGGTTTTTTGAGAGGGCGGTCGGTCAAAGTCCCCCTCTCCGCGCGCAGCGCGGGGAGGGTCAGGGTGGGCCCTTCACGCACACTGCGGCCCACGGGCTGCAGTGCCGCGCTGAAGGCACGACATTCGAACAGATCGCCGGAACGAGGAATTAAAACCATGGCCGATGTTTTCATCTGCGACGCGGTGCGCACGCCGATCGGCCGCTATGGCGGGGCGCTGGCCAAGGTGCGCGCCGATGATCTCGCGGCCGTGCCGCTCAAGGCACTGCTCGCCCGCCATCCGCAGATCGCCGAAGCCATCGACGAGATCGTCTTCGGCTGCGCCAACCAGGCCGGCGAGGACAACCGCAATGTCGGCCGCATGGCGGCGCTGCTCGCGGGCCTGCCCGACAGCGTCCCGGCCATGACCGTCAATCGCCTCTGCGCCTCGGGTCTCGATGCGGTGGGAGCCGCAGCCAGGGCCGTGAAGGCTGGCGAGATCGACCTCGCCATTGCCGGCGGCGTCGAGAGCATGACCCGCGCCCCCTTCGTCATGGGCAAGGCGGCTGAGGCCTTCTCGCGCTCCGCCGACATTTTCGACACGACCATCGGCTGGCGCTTCATCAACCCGCTGATGAAGGCGCAGTACGGCGTCGATTCCATGCCGGAGACCGGCGAGAACGTCGCCGAGGAGTTCCAGGTGTCGCGCGAGGCGCAGGACGCCTTCGCGCTGGCCTCGCAGCAGAAGGCGGCCCGTGCCATCGCCTCCGGCTATTTCGCCGCCGAGATCGTGCCCGTGGAGGTGCCCGGCGGCAGGGCCGGGCCGATCGTGGTCGACAGGGACGAGCATCCCCGCCCTGACACCACGGCCGAGACGCTGGCCAAGCTGAAGGCCTTCGTGCGCCAGCCCGGCACGGTCACCGCCGGCAATGCCTCCGGCGTCAATGACGGCGCCTGCGCCATGATCATCGCCTCGGCCGCGGCGGTGGAGAAACACGGCCTCACCCCGCGCGCCCGCATCCTCGGCCTCGCCTCGGCCGGCGTGCCGCCGCGGATCATGGGCATCGGGCCCATCCCGGCGGTGAAGAAGCTGATGGAACGGCTCGGCCTCAAAGTATCGGATTTCGACGTCATCGAGCTCAACGAGGCCTTTGCCAGCCAGGGCATCGCCGTGCTGCGCGGCATCGGCGTGCCCGAGGACGCGGACCATGTGAACCCCAATGGCGGCGCCATCGCGCTGGGCCATCCGCTCGGCATGTCGGGGGCGCGCATCGCCGCCACCGCCGTCCACCAGCTGGAGAAGACCGGCGGCCGCTACGGCCTCGCCACCATGTGCGTTGGCGTCGGCCAGGGCGTGGCCCTGGCCGTCGAGCGCATCCCGTGATCCCCGGCTGGCCCGGCCGGTGCCGGGCCGCGACCGCCGCGCCCCCGGCGGCCAAGACCACGACGAAGACCTGCGCCCGGCAGGCCCGCCCCACCCGAGAGGAACCCGACCATGGCCCTGGTCCTGCCCCGCAGCTCCACGGCGGCCCATCCGCCGAGCCTGCATCCCGCCTATACGAGCACCGTGCTGCGCGCGCCGCGTGAGCCGCTGGTCCTCGTGCCGCATACGCTGACCGAGCTGACAGGGCCCGTCTATGGCCAGGGCAAGGTCCGTGACAGCGACGCCGACCTCACCACCCAGCATGGCGGCGAACCGCTCGGCGAGCGCATCATCGTCACCGGTCGGGTGCTGGACGAGGACGGCCGCCCGGTGCCCAACGCCCTGGTCGAGCTCTGGCAGGCCAATGCCGCCGGCCGCTATGTCCATGTCCGCGACCAGCACCCCGCTCCGCTCGATCCGAACTTCACCGGTGCCGGGCGCTATCTCACCGGTGAAGACGGCCGCTACCGCTTCACCACGGTGCGCCCCGGCGCCTATCCCTGGCGCAACCACCACAATGCCTGGCGCCCGGCCCATATCCACTTCTCCGTCTTCGGGCCGAGCTTCGTGTCGCGGCTGGTCACGCAGATGTATTTTCCCGGCGACCCGCTCTTCCCTTTCGACCCGATCTTCAACGGCATCCCGGACGAGAGGGCGCGCAACCGCCTGATCGCCCGATTCGACCTCGCCGTGACCCAGCCGGAATGGGCGCTGGGCTATCAGTTCGACATCGTGCTGCGCGGCCGCGAGGCGACGCCGACGGAGGAACCGCATGAGCACTGAGCCCGCCGACACGCGCCCGGACGGCCTCTCGCCGTCGCAGACAGTCGGACCCTTCTTCCATTACGGACTGACGCCGGGGACAGCCTATGGGCATGTGCCGGTTTCGGTCGACGGGCAGGTGGCGGCGCCCGGCACACCCGGCGAGCCCATCGTGCTCACCGGCCGCGTCATCGACGGCGCCGGCGATCCGGTCCCCGACGCCATGCTGGAGATCTGGCAGGCCGATTCGGACGGGCGCTACGCCCATCCGGACGACGGGCGGCCGCGGGCGAGCAACAGTTTCACGGGTTTCGGCCGGTCCGACACGACGGCGGACGGCACCTACCGCTTCACCACGATCAAGCCCGGTCGCGTGCCTGGCCCCGGCGGAGGCGAGCAGGCGCCGCATATTCTCGTCGCCGTCTTCGGGCGGGGCATGCTGAAGCAGCTCTTCACCCGGGTCTATTTCGATGACGAGGCCTCAAACGCCGAGGACCCGATCCTGGCACTGGTGCCGGAAGCGCGCCGCGGAACCCTGATCGCGAAGCGGGACGGCGACACCTTCACCCTCGACATCCGCCTCCAGGGCGAGGGCGAGACGGTGTTCTTCGACGTGTGAGGGGGCGCAAGCCGCCCTCGCCGTCATGGCCGGGCTTGGCCCGGCCATCCACGACTTGAACACGGCGCAGACGGGGAATTCGTGGATGCCCGGGCCAAGCCCGGGCATGACGCGTTGGAGACCCTACCCCCTGGCCGCCACCGCCACCGCCGCCCCCGCCATCACCGCTCCGGTGCCGCGGTTGACCAGGCGCATGGCGTGCGGGCTGGCGATGAAACGGCGGGCGCGGGCGGCGGCGAGGGCATAGGTTCCCATGGCAGCCGAAAGGATGACCGCCATGGCCACCGCGAGTTCGATCGCCAGAAGCGGAGTCAGCCCGCCGAGATCGACCACCAGCGGCAGGATCGACACGAAGAAGACCATCACCTTGGCATTGCCGAGGGTGAGCGCCAGGCCGCCGAGGAAGAGCTTCCAGCCCTCGCCGCGCGCGGCAGGCGATTCCTGCGGCGGCGCGGCCGGCGCGGTCCACAGCTTCCAGGCGAGCCAGAGGAGATAGGCGACGCCGGCATATTTGATGGCGAGGAAGAACGGCTGGGCGTTCTGCGCCAGCGCCGCAAGGCCGAGGGCGACGAGGGCGAACCAGACGAGATCGCCGGCGACGATGCCGAGGATGAAGGGCGCGGTGCGCCGCGCCCCGACCGCCAGGGTGCGCGCCACGATGGCCGCCGCCGCCGGGCCCGGCGAGAAGGTCGCCATGGCATAGACGCCGCAGAACAGAAGGAAACCGGACAGGGTCATGGCGGCACCGGTTCAGACGCCGAGCAGCACACCGTTCAGAACGGCGGCATATTGGCAGCCGGCGGCGACCAGGACGAAGCCGTGCCAGATGGCGTTCTGGAAGCGCAGGGAATGCCAGAGGTGGAAGACGACACCGGCCGAATAGATGAGGCCGCCCGCCACCAGCAGCACGATGGCGACCGTCGGCAGCACGGCGAAAACCTGGTGGGCGACGACGACGCCACTCCAGGCGATGGCGAGATAGAGGAAGACTGTCACCCGGTCGTAGCGGCCCGGCGCGAAGAGCTTCAACGCCGCTCCGGCGAAGCCGGCGATCCAGACCCCCGCCAGCATGGCATGGGCGGTGGGCGTCGCGACATGGACCATGAAGGGCGTATAGGTGCCGGCGATGAGCATGAAGATCGCCGCGTGGTCGAAGCGGCGAAGCAGCCATTTGGTGCGCGACACCGGCCACATATTGTAGGCGGCCGAGCAGCCGATGACGGCGACGAGGCTGGCGGCATAGACGATGAGGGCGGAGAGCGTGGCGAGCTCGGCGCGGTAGAGGGCGACGCCCACCAGCGCGCCGGCGGCGAAGAGCGCGAAGACGGCGCCGAGCGCATGGATGACACCGTCGGCGACCATCTCGGCGCGATCATAGTGCCAGGTCATCCCCGGCGGGCGGCCATCGGTCATGCCTATCGATTCCGTCATTGGAGGGCGGACGCCTCTCGCATTCCGCCACTGTGATCGTCGCCAGCATGCCGTCCGGCGACCCGAGGTCAAGCCCGATCGCCACGGCCGTCAGATTCCGGGCATGCCATGGGCGATGACCTTGCGCATGACCGAGGGAAAGGCCTCTCCGGCAATGGCGTCGGCCGTGATCCAGCGCCACCCCGTGGGGGCCGGCATGGGGGCCGGCGCCTCGGCGCGAAAAACCACGAGTTCGAGCGGAAAATGGGTGAAGACATGGCTCACCACGCCGGGCAGGCGGCGGAAGGGCAGCGGCAGGGGCGCGGCGGTGAGCGCTGCCGCGGCATCGAAATCCGCCGACCAGGGCGTGCCCGGCACCTCGGTCATGCCGCCGAGCAGGCCCTTGGGCGGCCGCGTGCCGACGAGCAGGGCGCCATCGGCGCGCACCACGACGAAGGCGGCGCCGCGGCGCAGCGCCCCCGTCCGCTTCGGCGCCTTTCTCGGATAGGTCTCCTGGTCGCCCGTGGCGGCAGCGGCGCAGGAGGGCTGCAGCGGGCAGAGCCCACAGGCGGGCTTGCGCGGCGTGCAGATGGTGGCGCCGAGGTCCATGCAGGCCTGGGCGAAATCGCCGGGCCGCGCCGGGTCCAGCATGTCCGCGACCAGCGCCCGGATCAGCGGCTTGGCCCCCGGCAGCGGTTCATCCACCGCCTCGAGCCGCGTCACCACGCGCTCGACATTGCCGTCGACCACGGGCGCGGGCAGGGAGAAGGCGATGGCGCCTATGGCCGCCGCGGTATAGTCGCCGATCCCCGGCAGCGCCCGGAGGGCGGCGAGATCGGCGGGAAAACGGCCGCCATGGCCATCGGCGACGGCCATGGCGCAGGCGTGGAGGTTGCGGGCGCGGGAATAATAGCCAAGCCCGGCCCAGGCTTTCATCACCTCCTCGACCGGACTCGCCGCAAGGTCTTCGACCCGCGGCCAGCGGGCGAGAAAGGCGGCGAAATAGGGCACCACCGCCTTCACCGTGGTCTGCTGCAGCATGATCTCGGAGAGCCAGACCCGATAGGGGTCGACCGGCTCGCCGGGCAAAGCCCGCCAGGGCAGGCGGCGGCGATGGCGGTCGTACCAGGCGAGCAGCGCCTGCGCCGGCACCGCGCCCTCCTGTCCCCGCCCCGTCCGTGCTAGTGTCTTGCGCGCCATGGGCGGACCCTCGCCCACCGCCGCCGCCACCGCAACGTCATCCGCCGACAACCCACAGCCGCCGATGAAACCTCCCTATCGCCCGAAAGGCCCGCGGCCCCTCGCCGACATCGCCGCAGGGCCCATCGGCCAGGCCCTGCAACAGGCGGGCTTCGCCTCGACCGAGGTGGTGACGCGCTGGGACGAGATTGTCGGCGAGGACCTGGCGCGCCGCTCGGCCCCGGTGAAGATCGCCTGGCCGCGCCGCCCGGAGGGCCGCGGCGAGCCGGAGCCGGGCACGCTGCATGTGCGCGTCGAGGCGCCCTTCGCCCTGGAGATCCAGCACATGACGCCGGTGATCATCGAGCGGGTCAACGCCTTCATGGGCTGGCGCTGCGTCGCCGCCGTCCGGCTCACCCAGATCCCGCTCACGTCGAAGCCCAAGCCGCGCGCGGCGCCACGCCGCCCGGCCGACGAGGCGCGGCTGAAGGCCGCCGTCGCCGGCTTCGAGGACGAGACCCTGCGGGCCGTCGTCGCCCGCTTCGGCCGGGCAGTCGGCGGCTCCGACTGACGGCCAACGGCACGGCCGCAATGACGCCACGGAGCCGGTCTGCTATGGAGAGCCTCGACAGCGCGCGGTCCGGCCGCGCCGACCCCTGCGCAGGAGCCGCCATGACCCGCATCGCCGTTCTGGCCTTTACCGCCCTCATCGCCACCGCACCCGCCCTCTGGGCGCGCGGCACGGGACTGGAGGACGAGACCCGCGATCGCGTGCTGCTGGTGCATCAGAGCCGCGGCACGCTGGCGCCGGGCACCCGGCCGAAATGTTTCCCGGCGCGCATGGATGATACGGTCGCGGCCAGCCAGTACCAGTGCCCCTGGGACCGGCCGAACGGCCAGCCGCGCCTGCCGACGGCGCGCAGCCTCTGGGGCATTCTCGGCGGCCATTGAGCCTTCAGGGCGCCTCGACGGTGAAACGGTCGTCCTCGAAGACATAGACGACCCCCTGGCGGACGAAGACCTCCGACGCCCTGACCCTGTCCATGGTGCCGCGCAGCGCCATCAGGGTGCGGCCGACACCGCCATGCGAGACGATGACGCTGGGACGGTCCAGCGTCGCGACGAAGCCGCGCAGCCGCGTCGCGACATCCTCGTAATTCTCGCCCTGCGGCGGCTTGGTATGCCACTTGTCGGCGAGGCGGGAGGCGGCGACGGCGGGGGAATGGGCCTCCACCTCCGGCCAGGTCAGGCCTTCCCAGGCGCCGAAGGAGAGCTCCATCAGCCGGTCGTCCAGGCCGTAGGCCGGCGGGTGCAGCCCGAGGCGGGCGCGCATGCGCTCCATGGTCTCGCGCGTGCGCGACAGCGGGCTCGCCCAATAGGCGAGATCGGCGTAACCCGGCTCCAGCCGGGCGAGAATGGCGCCGACCTCCTCGGCCTGGACCCGGCCGACCGCGTTGAGGGGGATGTCACGCTGGCCCTGAAGCCGGCCTTCGGCGTTCCAGTCGGTCTCGCCGTGGCGGACGAAGTAGAGCTTGTGGGTCATGGCTGCACGATGGGGGACCTGCGATGAAATCCGTATGGCGGCTCGCCGCAGGCTTGTCGAGGATAAGTGCTTGACCCGCCCCGCCGGACGGGCCACCTCCGCGGGAGACTGCCACGGGATGATCCGCCCTTGACCCCTTCGCCGCATCTTCGCCCCGGCCTGATCGCGCTCGCCGCCACCTTCGCCGTCGACCAGGCCTTCAAGGTCTTCATGCTCCAGATCGTGGGCATCACCACGGGACAGGTGATCACCGTCGCCCCGGTCCTCGATCTGGTGATGGCCTGGAACTACGGCGTCTCCTTCGGCCTGTTCCAGCAGGACAGCCTGTTCGGCCAATGGGCCCTGGTGCTGTTCAAGGTCGCCGCGGTCGCCCTCATCGGCTGGTGGCTGTGGCGGGCGGAGAGCACGCTGACCGCCCTCGCCCTCGGCCTGATCGCCGGCGGGGCCGTCGGCAACGGCCTCGACCGGGTGCTCTACGGGGCCGTCGCCGATTTCTTCGCCTTCCACATCACCACCGCGACCTGGCAGTTCCAGTGGTACGTGTTCAACCTCGCCGATGTCGGCATCGTTGCGGGCGTTGGGCTCCTTCTGTATGAGTCCCTCTTCGGCGGCCGGCCGGATGCCTCGAAATCGGCATGATCTTGACGGATAGGACCGGCTGCATATCGGCGCCCCGCGCGCCGGGTCCATTCAAGGCCGGGTCTTTCCATCGGGCCGGGCTCTTTCTAGGGATGACCGACATGACGCGCATCCGCACTGCGCTCCTCGCCACGGCCCTCACCGTCGCCGGATCCGCCGCCTTCGCCCAGCAGGGCGATGGACCGAGCTTCGAGGCCAATGTGATCGGCGGCCTGCTGAGCGGCCTCGGCCTCGTCGAGACCGCGCGCCCCCCCATCGACTATCGCGAGCGCGCTCCGCTGGTCCTGCCGCGTGGCAATGCCCTGCCGCCGCCGCAGGAATCGGCTGCCGCCCGCAATCCCAACTGGCCGAACGATCCGGACGTCGCCCGCGCCCGCGCCGCCGGCCTCGCCGCCAACACGCCGATCCAGCGGGACGAGTTCGGCCGCACCATGACCAATGCCGAGTTGCGCGCCCGCCAGGGCGGCTGGTTCGGCGGCGGCGTGGTCGACGCGACCCGTGACCGTTCGCAGGCGCAGATTTCCGGCCCCGCCACGGTGGACGAGATGCGCGTCGCGCCGATCTGGTCGCAGGTCGGCTCGCTGTTCGGCGGATCGTCGCGCGACAACCAGGTCGTGCCCTTCCCCGGCGAGCCGCCGCGGCGCCGCCTGGTCGAGCCGCCGCCGGGCTACCGCACCGCCTCGCCCGACGCACCTTACGGCCCGCTCGGCCGCCGCCCCGACGATCCGCAGGCGCCCAATGCCCGCCGTTCGTCGGGCCAGGACCCGGCGGGTCCGCGAAACTGACCGGCGGGAGCGGATCACGATGCTCAACCGTCTGACCTCCGGCCGCCCGACCGACGGCGAAGCCGAGCTGCGCTATCTCGACGCGGATTTTCGCATCGTCCGGCCGGGGACCTTCGTGCGCTGCGCGGTCACGGGGCAGCCGATCGCCCTGGACGACCTGAAATACTGGAGCGTCGCCCGGCAGGAGGCCTATTCCGGCCCGCCGGCCGTGCTGCAGCGGCTGCATCCCGAGCGGTTCAAGGCCTTCGCGGCGCGCTGAGCCGGTCGAGAAGGGCGTCGACGGCCTCCGCCTCCTCCACCACCAAACGCACGCCGACCACCCGCGTCGCGGCGGCAAGCCGCTCGAGCGCCGGCGAACCCGACAGTTTCACAGCGTCCTTCGCGGTGGTCACCAGCGGCAGACCGGTGCGCACCGCCTCCGCCAGCAGCCGCTCCGCATCATCCTCGCTGTAGACATGGTGATCGGCGAAGGGCCGCAGCACGGCATTGCGCGCGCCGGCGGCGCCGAGCGTCTCGGCAAACTTGGCCGGCCGGCCGATCCCGCAGAAGGCGAGGACGTCGCGCCCGGCGAGCCAGGCCGCCGTCTCGGCCGCGACGACCAGCCGTCCGTGCAGAACCGGGCGGCCCGCCGCCCGCACGCCGGCGGCGACCGCCTCCCCCGCCGCACCCGCGCCCACAATCAGCAGCGCGTCGGCACGGGCGAGCTGCGGTGCGAAAGGCGCGCGCAGCGGGCCTGCCGGGAGAACCCGGCCATTGCCGAGACCGGCGGCGCCGTCCACGACTAGGATGGAGACGTCCTTGGCGAGGGCCGGATTCTGGAAACCGTCGTCCATGACGATGACATCTGCGCCTTCGGCAACGGCGATCGCGGCGCCGGCCGGCCGGTCGCGCGCCACCACGGTCGGACGGCACCGGGCATGGAGCAAAGGCTCGTCGCCGACATCGGCAGCGCCGTGGATGGCGAGATCGACAAGGACCGGGCCGGCGAGGCGGCCGCCATAGCCACGGCTGAGAATGGTGGGGCGCAAGCCGCGGGCGGCGAGCAGCCCGGCGATCCATTGCGCCGCGGGCGTCTTGCCGGCACCGCCGACGGTGGGATTGCCGATGCAGACCACGGGAACGGCGGTGCGGGTGCCCGGCCGGTCCATCCGGGCGAGGGTGACGGCGCCGACGAGGGTGCCGAGCGGGGCCAGGAGGCGGCCGGCGGCCGCATCGGGGTCAGACCAGAAGGCGGGCGCCTTCATGTGCGGCCCGCCATCAGTTGCCCCGCACGGCGAGGCTGAGGAAGTAGGGTTCGATGGCGGCGAGGGTGCGGTCCAGCGCGCCGCCGAGCGCCGTGACGGTCTCGCCGGCCGCCTCGCGCTGGCGCAGCCGCTCGTTCGGGTCGGTGAGCAGCAGCAGCGCCGCGGCAGCGAGGTCCTGGGCATTCTCCACCTGCCGGGCCGCCCGGTTCTCCGCAAGCGCCGCATAGACCGCGGCGAAATTGGACACATGCGGTCCATGCAGGATGGCAGCGCCGAGCTTGCCGGGCTCGATCGGGTTCTGGCCGCCATGGCGGATCAGCGAACCGCCGAGAAAGGCGACGGGCGTGGCCCGGTAGAACAGGCCCATCTCGCCGAGCGTGTCGGCGACATAGACCGCATGGCGCACTTTCGGCAGTTCGCGGCGCGAGCGCTGGCAAGCCTGCAGGCCCGCCGCTTCCGCCAGCGCCATGATGGCATCGCCGCGCTCGGGGTGGCGCGGGGCGACGATGGTGAGGAGATTGCTCAGGCGCGGCGCCATCATCCGGTGCGCCGCGAGGATGATCTCGTCCTCGCCCTCGTGGGTGGAAGCGGCGAGAAAGATCGGGCGCCGGCCGATCGCCTCAGCGAGCGCCATGGCGGCGGCGGGCTCGGCGTCGGGCGCGGGCACGTCGAACTTGAGATTCCCCGTCGTCGACACGCGCGGGGCCCCCAGCGCCTCGACCCGGCGGGCGTCGTCGACGGTCTGCATCAGGCAGAGCTCGAAGCGGGAGAACAGCGCCTTGATGGAACGCGGGACGCGTCGCCAGCTGTTGAAGGAGCGTTCGGACATGCGGCCGTTCACCTGGATCAGCGGCGTTCCACGGGCCGTGGTGCGCAGGATCAGGTTCGGCCAGAGCTCGGATTCGGCGAAGATGGCGAGATCCGGCCGCCAATGGTCGAGGAAGCGCTCGATGAAGGACGGCACGTCCCAGGGCATGAACTGGTGGATCGCGCCGGGCGGCAGGCGGCGGGCGGCCAGAGACGCGGCGGTCAGGGTCACGGTGGTGACGAGCACGGTCAGGCCGCGCGCCTGCAGCCGCGTGGCCAGGGGAACGATGGAGAGGAACTCGCCGACGCTGGCGCCGTGCAGCCAGATCAGCCGGCCGGCCGGCCGTTCGACCGTGGCGAAGCCGCGGCGCTCCTGAACCCGCTCGGGGTCCTCCTTGCCGCGCTTCAGCCGCCGGCGGGCGAGCAGCGTCGCGACCGGGGCCATCAGCGCGGTCGCCCCGACATAGGCGCGCAGCGTCAGGGGTGTGCGGAACGGGCGGTCACGCATCGGGCGGCCCGGATACGGGCGCGGCGGGACGGCGGGACGCCGCGGCAAGCTCGCGCGACGCCACGAGGCCGGCGACGATCTCCGGTGACCAGAGCTCCGGCTTCGCCCGGCCCTCGG
This sequence comes from Phreatobacter sp., assembly GCF_022843985.1. Classification (GTDB taxonomy): domain Bacteria; phylum Pseudomonadota; class Alphaproteobacteria; order Rhizobiales; family Phreatobacteraceae; genus Phreatobacter. Next base: position 17,183 of record NZ_JALHMP010000041.1, read on the forward strand.
CGATGGCATAGGCGCGTTCGGTCGCCGCGTTGAGCGCCGCCTCGACCTGTTTCCGGTAGATCTCGAGGGTGGCGGCATCGGCCTGGGCCGGCACCCAGATCGGCGCGCCGGCGACCGCCGCGCCGCGCGAGAAGGGCAGGTTGACGCTGGCCTTGTCCCAGGATTTCAGGTCGATGCGGCGCGCGGTGGCGACGGCGATCGGCAGGATGGGACGACCGCTCTGCTTGGCCAGCATGATGATGCCGAGGCCGGCCCGCTTGGCGATCTTCGGGACATCGGCAGTCAGTGCCATGGTCTCGCCGTCGGCCAGCGCCTCCAGCATCTTGAAATAGGCACTGACGCCGCCCTTGCGGGCGAACTCGCCCCGGTGGTCGCCGGATCCGCGAATGGTGCGCACGCCGAGCTTCTCGGCGGCGATGGCGTTCATCTCGCCGTCGGCGGAGCGCGAGATCAGCACGGCGGCGCGGTATTCCGGCCGCTTCACGAAGGGCGACAGGAAGTGCTGGCCGTGCCACATGGCGAAGATGACCGGCAGGTTCTCGTCGGCATAGTCATAGATGTTCGGCGGGTCGAGCTGGAACCGGCCGGTGCGCCAGACCAGGCGCAGGTAGCCGGCGAGCAGCGCGCCCGCGGCGGCGCGCACCCTTTCGGAACGCGCCAGACGCTTGAGGAAGGACACCGGAACCGAGACCGCCGGTCAGGCCGCGTCCGGATCGAGCAGGCGGTGCAGATGAACGATGAAATAGCGCATATGCGCATTGTCCACGGTCTGCTGGGCCTTGCCCTTCCAGGCGGCGTGAGCGGAGGCATAGTTCGGATAGACGCCGACGATGTCGAGCTTGGAAAGGTCGCGGAACTCGGTTCCGTCCAGCCGGGTCAGCTCGCCGCCGAACACCAGGTGCGGGAGTTGTTTGGGCTCGCCCGTCGCAGTCATGATGATGGTCTTCCCCTCAGGTCGTCCGGCCGCGGCGGCGATCGTCTCCGGCAACCTGCCGGAGAAGCTCATGCAGCGGGGAACCGGCACAAACGAGCGGAAAATGCGTGGGAACGGGCCTGTTGTAGCAGGGCACGGTTCCGTCGAGGCCGGTCAGTGATGCCCCCGCTTCGTGCACCAAAAGATCGGCCGCCGCAAGGTCCCAGTCATGGCTCTGGCCACCGGCGAAGCCGGCGTCGATCTCACCGGCCGCGACCTTGGCGAAGCGCAGGGCGAGGGAATGAATCTTCGGCAGGGCCGTGGCGCCGGCCTTTTCGGCCCTGATCGTCATGGGCTTGGGGCCCGCGACCACGGCGCCGTCGATGCCGGCGCGGCTCAGTGCCACGAGAGGTCGGCCAGAGACGCTCGCGCCATGGCCGCGGGCGGCGACGAAGGTGCGCCCGGCCACCGGCTCGGCCAGCGCCGCGGCCACCGGGCGGCCGTCGCGCACCACGGCCAGCGAGATGGTCCAGTCCGGCAGTCCGGCGGCGAAGGCGCGGGTGCCGTCGATGGGATCGATGATGAAGACCTCGCGCCGGCCGAGACGGCTGGGATCGTCCACAGTCTCCTCCGACAGCCAGCCGAAACCAGGGCGCGCCTCGCCGAGCCGGCGCTTGAGGAAGCGGTCGACGGCGATATCGGCCTCGGTTACCGGCGAGGCGCCAGCCTTGGTCCAGGTGCGCATGCCGCGGCGCGCATAATCGAGCGCCATGGCGCCGGCCTCCTCGGCCAGCGCCGCCAGGAGGTCGCGCAGGACGAGATCGTCAGCGTCCGGCAACGGTGAGGCCCTCGACCAGGACGGTGGGGGCGTCGGTGCCGTGGCGCAGGACGAGGTCGTCGGCCGGCGTGAGGTTGGCGAACATGTCGACGAGGTTGCCGGCGATGGTGATCTCGGCGACCGGATAGGCGAGCTCGCCGTTCTCGATCCAGTAGCCCGAACAGCCGCGGGAATAGTCGCCGGTCACCATGTTGACGCCGCTGCCGATCATGTCGGTGACATAGAGCCCGTCCTTGACGGCGCCGATCATGGCGGCCGGGCTGACCGTGCCGGCGGCCAGATGGAGGTTGGTCGGCCCGGGCGAGGGGGCCCCGCCGGTGCCGCGGCTGGCATGGCCGGTGGTGGCGAGGCCAAGCTCGGCCGCCGTGGCGCTGTCGAGCAGCCAGCTCGTGAGAATGCCATCCTCCACCAGGGTCAGCGGCCGGGTGGCCACCCCTTCGCCGTCGAAGGGCCGCGAGCGCAGGCCGCGCTGGCGCAGCGGGTCGTCGATGATGCGGACGCCGGCCCGGAACAGCCGCTGACCCAGCTTGTCGCGCAGGAAGGAGGTCTTGCGCGCCACGGACTGGCCGTTGGCGGCGGAGGCGAGATAGGAGGGGAAGCTCGCGGCGCTGCGCGGGTCGAAGATCACCGGCACCTTGCGGGTGTCGACCTTGCGGGGGTTCAGGCGGCGCACGGCCCTTTCGCCGGCATTGCGGCCGATGGTCTCCGGGGCGTCGAGGTCGGCGCGGTGGCGCACGGCGCTGTAGTCGTAGTCGCGCTCCATACCGGTGCCCTCACCGGCGATGGCGGTGACCGAGAAGGAGGTGGAAGAGCCGAGCGTGGCGCCCTCGAATCCGGTGGAGGTGACGAGGGCGAAGCCGCCGATGCCGGCGCCGGCGCTGGCGCCGCCCGACCTGGAGACGCCGGTGACCGCCAGTGCGGCCGCCTCGGCGCGGCGGGCGAAGTTCTCAAGATCGGCCACCGCCGTCATCACCGGGTCGATCAGGTCGAGATCGGGCCAGGCCGTGGCAAGGGCGGCGGGATCGGCAAGGCGGGCATAGGGATCCTCCGGCGCCACCCGGGCGATGGCCACCGCCCGCTCGGCCAGCGCCGCGACATCCTCGCGCGGGTCGTTGGAGGAGACCGAGGCGCTGCGCCGGCCGACAAAGACGCGCAGGCCGATATCGTCGCCCTCGGAGCGTTCCGAACTCTCCACCTTGCCCTCGCGCAGCTGCACGCCGACGGAGACGCCGCGCACAGCCATGACGTCGGCGGCATCGGCACCGGCCTTGAGCGCGGCGGCAACCAGGCGGCGGCCCTGGGCGAGCAAGTGGCCGGTATCGAGGAGATCGGACATGAGGAGCCTTGGGAGCAGGAGCCCTCCGGGAACGCGCGGGCTCGTCTCCCTCGTTTAGGCATCGCGGGCGCGGGTTTCAAGGCAGCGATCGCCGTCCGGCCAGGGCCGTCAGGCTTCGTTCATCCTGTTCCTCAAGGTGCGCGCAACCACGCGGGCCAAGCATTGGGAAAGCACATCGCCCAAGGCTTTCTCAAGCATGCGCCAAGGTCAGCACTTTTCGCCATCGGATTGAGGTCCGCTTAACCGTCCAGCTTAAGCGGTCGGACAAGAAATGCTGCCAGAGTTCTCCCAACGACGGGGCGAGAGCCGGTTCGAGCCGGCCGAAGACCCCAAGGGAGCATGCTGTGTTGCGTCAAACAGAACCCGGCGTCCTCGCCGCCGGGATCGGGGCCGCCTTGCGCCTCGATCCCGCCCAGTTGCCGACCCGCTATGCCGCCCCCGACCGGGGCGCCGACAGCGGCCAGCGGTCCATCGACCTTCATGCCGACCGGGTGGTCATCCGCCGCATCTCCAGCGGCGCGCGGATGAAGCTGCAACTGCCGGTCTCGGCCTATCGCGGCGTCGCGGTCCGGGTGGGCGAGGATGCCTCCCGGGCGGGCGACACGGTCGATGTGGTCCTCGTCCATGCCGATCCCGCGCTCAGCGTGCCGCTGGTCTCCATGGCGAATGCCGACGACGTCGTCGCCGACTGGCAGCTCTGGGGCCAGGCCCTTTGCCTGCCGCTGCTGATCGAGGATCACAACGGGGCCATGCGCGAGGCCTTCCCGCGTCTCGGCGCCGTCAGGCTCGGCCGGCCCGGACCCCGCCGCCGCCGCCGCTCGACCCTCAAGGACCGCCGTCCCGCCTCCCTGATGCGGCGCAAGGCCTGCTCTGGCCTCGCCGGCCAGCCGGTCCATCACGAGCGCGAGATCATCGCTCGCACCTGAACCGTCTCGCAGAAGTGTGACCGCACCGACCCGTCCCGCTGGCGGCCCTGATGTTGCCACGCGGCGGTGCCAGAGCTATGGCCTTGGACTTGCTCCCGCAGGGATCGTTGAGGACACAGCCATGCTGTCGCGCAGACATTTCATCGAAGGCTCGGCCGCCCTTGGCCTCGTTGCCGGTTTCGCGCCCGTGGCCCTGGCGCAGCGCCGTCCGCAGAGCGAGACGGTCGACGTCGCCCAGCTGATGCAGCCCGGACCGCTCGGCGATGTCTGGCTTGGCCGGACCGATGCGCCGGTGACCATCGTCGAATATGCCTCGCTGACATGCGGGCATTGCGCCACGTTCCACGTCAACACCCTGCCCGAGCTGAAGAAGAAATACATCGAGACCGGCAAGGTGCGGCTGGTCTTCCGCGAGTTCGCCCTCAACCAGCTCGACGCCGCCGTCTACATGCTGACGCGCTGCGCGCTCAATGCCGACGGCAAGGCTGGCGAGGGCGTCGATCCCACCCGCTACTTCGCCCTCGTCGAGGTGTTCTTCCAGCAGCAGCGGAGCTGGGCCTTCGGCGGCAATCCGCTGGAGGCGGTGACCGCCATCACCCGCCAGGCCGGCATCACCCAGACGCAGTTCGAGTCCTGCCTCAACAACCAGGCGATCCTCGACGCGCTCAACGCCACGCGCGAGCGCGCGGCTTCCGCCTTCGGGGTGGAATCGACCCCGACCTTCTTCATCAACGGCCGGCGCATGCTCGGCGCCCAGCCGATGGCCGAGTTCGAGAAGATCATCGACCCGCTGCTGCGAGCCTGATCCCGCGCGCGTTTCGGCTCCAGCAAGCCGCCGGGTCCGCCCGGCGGCTTTTTCGTGTGCGGGTGGGGCCATCTCCCGCGACCGGGTCCCGACACCCCGCAAACGAAAACCGCCGGGCGGGGCCCGGCGGTTCGCGAAAGTCGGTGGCAGATGGGGGAACTCAGTTCAGCTTCGCCTTGATCTCGGCGATACCGGCGGTCATCAGCTTGGCGCCGGCCGCGCCGCGGGCCATGTCGGCGAGGACCGCGCCGGCGGCGCTGGTCGCCACATCGGCGGCGGCGGCGCGCACATCGGCAATGGCCTGGGCCTCGGCCTGGGCGATCTTGGTTTCCGCCATCGCCGTACGGCGGGCGACGAACTCCTCGATCTTGGCCTTGCCCTCGGCGGCAAGCCGCTCGGCATCGGCCTTGGCGGCCGCGACGATGTCACGGGCCTCCTGCTCGGCGCTCTGCTGGCGCCGGCGGTAGTCGGCGACGATGGATTCGGCCTCCTCGCGCAGGCGCTTGGCCTCGGCGAGCTCGGCGGCGATGCGGTTGGAGCGCGCATCGAGAGCGTTCAGGATCTTGGTATGGGCCCCCATCTTCCAGCAAATGGCGAAGAAGATGATCAGGCCGATCCAGTTCGGCAAATATTCCGACATCCGGACCTCCTCAGCGCTTCAGGGCGGCGTCGACCGCCGCTTCGAGGCGGGCTGCATCAGCCCCGGTCCCCGCCAGCCGCTCGACGATGGCCTCGGCGGTCTCGACGGCGATGGCGCGGACATTGCCCATGGCAACGGCGCGGGCGCTGCTGATCTGGGCCTCCGCCGCGGCGAGATCTGCGGCAAGCTTGGCCTCCAGGGCCTTGCGCTCGGCATCGGCCTCGGCGGTGATCTTCGCCCGGGTCTCGGCGGCAATGGCCTGCGAGCTGGCGCGGGCTTCCGCCAGGGCCTTCTCGTAGGACAGGGTCGCCGCGTCGGCCTCGGCCTTCATCGCCTGAGCGGCGGCGAGATCGCCGGAGATACGGCTCGCCCGCTCCTCCAGGATGCCGCCGATGCGCGGCGCGATGAAGCGCGACATCAGGTAGTAGAGCAGGCCAAAGGCAATCGCCAGCCAGAGCAGCTGCGATCCGTAGGTTTCCACGCGGAAGGCCGGGAAACCGCCTTTGGAGGGGACCTCGGTCCCTTGAGTGGTGTTCGTCGCCATTGCGGGACCCTATCGGCGCGCTCCGGCCAGCAGGCCGTCACGCGGAAACGAGAGCCGGCCGAAGCCGGGCGGGAACGCCGGATCGACCGCGGCCGGGGACCTTCAGAAGGCCCCGGCGCGAGCGAGACGCGGCCCGCGGATCAGACCACGAAGAGCAGGACGAGGGCGACGACCAGCGCGAAGATGCCGAGGCCTTCCGCGAGCGCCGCGCCGACGATGGCGTTGGTGAACTGGCCGGCCGCGGCCGACGGGTTGCGCAGGGCGCCGGCAACGAAGTTGCCGAAGATGTTGCCCACGCCCATGGCCGCGAGGCCCATGCCGAGGCAAGCGAGACCAGCGCCGAGATACTTGGCTGCAACCGGATCCATTTTGAACTCCTGTCAGGTGTTGGGAGCGAAGGGAGGGATGGGGAGGCCTGCCGTCACCGGATCAGTGATGGCCAGGATGGAGGGCGTCGTTGAGATAGATGCAGGTCAGGATGGTGAAGACATAGGCCTGCAGGACAGCGACGAGGAATTCGAGCGCGGTGAGCGCGGTGATCATGAACACGGGCAGGGCGGCGCCGATGAAGCCGAGGGCGCCAGCGCCGGCCATGGCGGTCACGAAACCGGCGAAGACCTTCAGCGCGATATGGCCGGCGGTCATGTTGCCGAACAGACGCAGCGACAGCGAGATCGGGCGGGAGATGAAGGAGATCACCTCGATGACGACGATCAGCGGCAGGATGACCTTGGGCAGGCCCGCAGGCGCGAAGAGCGCGAACCAGTGGGTGCCGTGCTTCCAGATGCCGTAGATGATGACGGTCGAGATCACCAGCACCGCCAGGGCGGCGGTGACGATGATGTGGCTGGTCACGGTGAAGGAGCCGGGGACCATGCCCACCAGGTTCGCCAGCAGCACGAACATGAAGAGCGAGAAGACCAGCGGGAAGAACTTCATGCCGTCTGTGCCGGCTGTCTGCCGGACTGTCCCGGCGACGAATTCATAGGTCAGCTCGGCCATGGACTGCATGCGCGTCGGCACCAGCCGGCGGCCGGACGTCGTCAGCAGCAGGAAGGCTGCCGTCAGGCCGACAATGATGAACATGTGGAGCGCGGAATTGGTGAAAGAGAAATCACCGGTGCCAATCGTGATCGGAACGATGGGGACGAGCTCGAACTGTTTGATCGGATCGGCCATCGCCGGTCTGCTCCCGCATGCGGTCTAGTCGATGGTCGGAACGGCCATTCAGCCTTCCCGATTGGCCCGCTGAGCCGATTTGACGAGGTTGTAGACACCCGTCGCGAAGCCCAGCAGAAGAAACACGATGAGACCCCAGGGCTGCGTTCCGGCGAACCGGTCCACGAGCCAGCCGATCAGCGCCCCGGCCAGGACGCCGGAGACGAAATCGGCCGAGAAGCGGAAGAGCTTCACCAGCCCGGACGGCGCCTGCGCCACCCGGCCGTCCGGCGCTGCTCCCGTGGATCGCTCGCGCTCGATGGCTTCGAGCCGGGATTCAAGGGCGCGCCGCCGCGCGTCGAGGTCGGATTCCCGAAGGGACGTTCCAGGCGTCTTGCCGTCGTGATCATCTCCTGACGCCATGGCCAGCCTCCTCGGCCGGCTCGTCGTCAGGGCCTCACGACAATAAGGTCGCCGGACTGCCAACCCCCTGAAAGCCGGGCACACCTATAGTGATGCCACGAAAACGTGTCAAGGACGTGCGGCAACAATCTAAGTAATTGACTTATTTGATATTTATCGTTGTTTGGCGGATTCACTCACCTGCTCTGCGACATAGCGCGCGCAGTGCAGCATCTATCGGGCAATGCTAGAGTTTCGCCGCGACGCGCGACGGGACGCGGGCGGAGACGACGCGGCCGGGGCACGGCACGTCGACAGCCCGGCGAAGCCTCGGGCGCCGCGTCCGTGAGGAGGAGAGCGCCATGGACACCGCCGCACCTGCCGCATCGCGCATCGGCGCCGCGCCGGCCCATCCGCTCGATCCGCTGTCGGGCCCCGAAATCGCCGCGGCCCGGGCGATCCTGATGGCGGAACGGGCGCTGCCCGCCAGCACCCGATTCGCCACGCTGCAGCTCGACGAGCCGCCGAGGGCCGCGATCGCCGCCTGGAGCCCCGGCCGGCCGCTGCGCCGGCGTGCCTTCGCCGTCACCATCGACAGCGTCACCGGCGCGGTGCACGAGGCGCTGGTCGATCTCGATGCCGGGGCGGTGCTCAGCTTCGTCACGCGCGACACCAGGGCCGCCCCCTATGGCCAGCCGCCGGTGATCATCGAGGAGTTCTTCAAGGCCGGCGACATCGTCAAGGCTGATCCGGGCTGGCGGGCGGCCATGACCCGCCGCGGCCTGACCGATGCGGAGATCGAACTTGTCCAGGTCGACCCCTTCTCCGCCGGCTATTTCGGCCGCGAGGCCGAGCTCGGCCGCCGCCTCGTCAGCGCGGTCAGCTATTACCGCGCGCAGGTCAACGACAACGGCTATGCCTCGCCGATCGAGGGCGTCGTCGCCCTGGTCGATCTCGTCGAGAACCGCGTCGTCCACCTGGTCGACGAGGAGGAGATCGTCCCGATCCCGCGCAAGCGGCGCAATTACGACCGGGCCTCCCTTCCCTCGCCGCGCGGCGATCTCAGGCCGCTGAACATCGTGCAGCCGGAGGGACCGAGCTTCAGCGTCGACGGCTGGAAGGTCGACTGGCAGAACTGGTCGTTCCGCATCGGTTTCACGCCGCGCGAGGGGCTTGTGCTGCACCAGCTCGGCATCCGCGACCAGGGCCGGCTGCGGCCGATCCTGCACCGGGCCAGCGTCACCGAGATGGTCGTGCCCTATGCCGATCCCACCGCCAACCATTTCTGGAAAAGCGCCTTCGACGCCGGCGAGTACGGCCTCGGCAAACTCGCCAATGCGCTGGAACTGGGCTGCGACTGCCTCGGCCTGATCCATTACTTCGACGTTCCCATGGCGGACGATGCCGGCCATCCCATGGTCATGCCCAATGCCGTCTGCATGCATGAGGAGGATTACGGCCTGTTGTGGAAGCATTACGAGATGCGCACCGGCGTCTTCGAGGCGCGTCGCTCGCGCCGCCTCGTCATCTCCTTCTTCGCGACGGTCGGAAACTACGATTACGGCTTCTACTGGTATCTCTACCAGGACGGCACGATCCAGCTCGAGGCCAAGCTCACCGGCATCATCCAGACTGCGGCGGTGGCGCCCGGCAAGCCCTATCCCTGGGGCGGCATGGTGGACGAGGGCCTCGGCGGCCCGACCCACCAGCACTTCTTCAACGTGCGCATGCACATGGCGCTCGACGGCGAGGGCAACACTGTCACCGAGCACGAGTTCGTGCCGCGGCCCTGGGGCACCGACAACCCCTACGGCAATGTCTTCGACACGACGTCGCGGGTGCTGTCGAACGAGCGCGACGCCGCCCGCGAGGCGGACGGGCGGACCGGCCGCTACTGGAAGATCACCAATCCCAACCGGACGAACAGCGTCGGCAAGCCGACCGGCTATAAACTGATCGTCCAGCCGAGCCCGCTCCTGCTGGCCCAGGAGGGCTCGACGGTGGCCCAGCGCGGCGGCTTCGCCACCAAACATGTCTGGGTGACGCCCTACGATCCGGCGGAAAAATATGCCAGCGGCGACTATCCCAACCAGCATGCGGGGGGCGACGGCCTGCCGGCCTATGTGAAACAGGGCCGCTCCATCGAGAATGCCGATCTCGTCGTCTGGCACTCCTTCGGCCATACCCATGTGTGCAAGCCGGAGGATTTCCCGGTCATGCCGATGGAATATGCCGGCTTCATGCTGAAGCCCAACGGCTTCTTCGCCGAGAACCCGGCCATGGACCTGCCGCCTGAGACGAATGCCGCCAGTGTGCAGACCGGGGCGGGCATGGGTGGCGACTGCTGCTGCGGGTGAGGCGGGGGCCGGTCATCGGCCTCTCCGCGTCATGGCCGGGCGTGTCCCGGCCATCCACGACTTGCACACGGCAGGAGAGTCCATTCTCGGGTGCCCGGCACCAGGAGATTGGCGGCCTTAAGTCTGGCCCACCCTTCATTTCGACTTTCTGAGCGTCCTGTTTGTCGTCGTGGCTGGGCGGCCGATCGCTTCCTTCGCGGAAATAAATTCTCCCGTCCTAGCGTCCCGGCCGATCTTGACCGGCTTGGAGGTGCCCTTGCTCGCCGTCATGTAGGAGCGCAGCACGGCATTGATGTGGGTCTGGTAGGGCCCCTTCTGCGCCTTGAAGAAGTCCAGCACATCCTCGTCCAGGCGGATCGATATGGCCGTCTTGCGCGGCGGAGGAGTCCATTCAGACACCTTTCCGACGAAGACGAGCGTCGAATTGGCGAGGTCGAAATCGGAGTCGGGGTCCTCGGCGATGGCGCGCTCGATGTCCTCGTCGGTCATGGCGCGGACGCGCTCCCAGTCGGTCTCATCCTTGAGCTTACCCGACCGGATGTCCTCCAACGTGACGCGTGTAATCTTCTCTTTCATCAGGTCTTGCCGGCCGCGCGGAGATGATCGGCTTGGCCTCTCCTCTCGGGGTCCAGACACCGGCGACGAGCCGGTTCCTCAGCGGGCCTATCGTGATCCACCGTTCCTCGCTGCGGTCTGACCGCCTGAGCGCGGCAGTTGCGAAAAACACTGTGATGGCGATCCGGAAATCGATCCCGTGTTTCTCGATATTGGCGAGACGCTTGTTCTCATCCCATTCGAATTCCATGATGAACCCCAACGAACGCCGCCGGATCTAGTCCCCATTGCCGCGGGTCATCCGTTTCGTCCGTTTCATCATGGTCAGCTGGCAGGACTACGTTTGTATATACGACGACGGGCGCGCGGTCCAGCCCTTGGTCGAAGTCCGCCACGGTTGGGCTCCGTTCGCGCCTTCCGAGTGGCACCAACACCGGGCGTTACCCCCGGGAGAGGCCGCAGGTCGAGGGAAGGGGGTCCAGCGCATGAGGGCAGGGCCAGCGGCCCCTGGATTCCCTTCCCCTCGCTTCGCTAGGCCGGGAATGACAATCCGAGAGTGTCCCGGCGCGCTCTCAGCAGGCCCGGCTCCAGGCGCAGTTGCCGAACATGCCGAAAACATACAGGACCAGCGTCACGCTGTCAAGGACTTCTGTCCTAGCTGTCTCTGCGGCTTTGGCCCGGGCTGCGGCGCCGCGGATTCTGCACGACGCCCTCTCCGTCATGGCCGGGCTCGGCCCGGCCATCCACGTCCTGGAGCGGGCGGGAAGGAATTCGTGGATGCCCGGCACGAGGCCGGGCATGACGACGCAAGGTGCCCGCGGACGAGGCGCTGTCCCCCCTCTCCCCGCCGGGGCGAGGTAACCCTCACTCCGCGGCGATGAGCTGCTCGGCGCGCCCCAGATCGACGCTCACCAGGGTCGAAACGCCGCGCTCGGCCATGGTCACCCCGAAGAGCCGGTTCATACGGCTCATGGTGATGGGGTTGTGGGTGATGACGACGAAGCGGGTGTCGGTGGTCCGCGCCATCTCGTCAAGGAGGTCGCAATAGCGCTCGACATTGGCGTCGTCGAGCGGCGCGTCGACCTCGTCCAGCACACAGATCGGCGCCGGATTGGTCAGGAAGACCGCGAAGATCAGGGCGATGGCGGTCAGCGCCTGCTCGCCGCCGGAGAGCAGCGACAGGGTCTGCGGCTTCTTGCCCGGCGGCCTGGCGAGGATGTCGAGGCCGGCCTCCAGCGGATCGTCGGATTCGACCAGCTGCAGCTCCGCCGTGCCGCCGCCGAACAGGGTGGTGAAGAGCCGCTGGAAGTTCTCGTTGACGGTGGCGAAGGAGGCGAGCAGGCGCTCGCGTCCCTCGCGGTTGAGCGCGCCGATGGCGGTGCGCAGCTTCTTGATGGCCTCGACCAGGTCGTCGCGCTCGGCAACCATGCCGTCGAACTGGGCCTGGACCTCGGTCAGCTCGTCGTCGGCGCGCAGATTGACACCGCCGAGGCGCTCGCGTTCGCGGCGGAAGCCGTCGAGCTGGTCCTCGATGCGGCGGGCCTCGGGAAGGGCCGCGTCGGGGGCAAGGCCGGCGATGCGCGGCAGGGCGAGGGGCTCGGTCTCGAATTTCTCGGCGATCTCCGTGCCGATCTCCCGCAGGCGCAGGCGGGCCGCCTCCAGCCGCGCCTCGGTACGGGCGAAGGCCTCGCGGGCCGCCGTCATGGCCTCGAGGGCGGTCCGGGCGGCGCGGTCGGCGGCGGCCAGCGCGGTCTCGCCGGCCGCGAGGGCATCGGCGGC
>NZ_JALHMP010000042.1 GCF_022843985.1 Phreatobacter sp.
CCGGTCGCGACGCGGCGGCGGCGAGGACCGGAGCCGCCCGGGGGACAGGCGCGGCCTGCGGCGCCGGGGTGGCGACCACGGTCACGCTGGAGGCCGCGGTGACCTGGGCGGGACCGCTGGAGCGGGCGACGACGGTGGTGGCCGCGGGGGCTGAGTCGGGCAGCACGGGCCTTGCCACCGGCAACGGGGCGGAGGCCATGGTCACCGGCGCGGCGGCTGGCTGGGGGGCGGTCGCCTGCGGCAGCGATCCCGCCTGGATGATGGGCGCTGCGGCCAGCGAGGGATCGGGCTGGCGCAGGTCGGGGTTCTGCGTGGCGAGGACCGCCGTCTGCTGCCGGAACAGGCCGAAGGTCGGGGCCGGCGCGGCAGCCACCTGGACCTGGGGCGCAGGAGCCGGTGCCGCCTGAACGGCCGGGGCCTGGGCTCGCGGAGCCGGGTCGGGCACGTTTTGCGGCGCGGCGGAGGCAATCATCGTCGGGGTGACGTGCTGCGGGCGCGGCGCCGGCCTGCCGTCGGTCCGCAACGTGGCGAGGAGGATGCGGTCGTCGGACCCTTCGAGCGAGGCGCGGCCGATATACTCCACCCTGACCCGCGCCAGACCCTGGCCGCGGAAGTTCAGCATGTTCGAGGCGCGCTGCGACAGGTCGATCACACGGTTGCCGTGGAACGGGCCGCGGTCGTTGACGCGCACCACCAGCGAATGGCCATTCGACAGGTTGGTGACGCGGGCATAGCTCGGCATCGGCATGGTGCGGTGGGCGGCCGACAGCATATGCATATTGTAGACTTCGCCATTGGCGGTCAGGCGGCCGTGGAACTGGCGCCCGTACCATGAGGCAATGCCGGTCTCGGTATGGCCGTCGCGCTTCGCGAAGGGCGTGTAGCGCCGCCCGGCCACCGTGTAGGGTCGTCCGATCCGATAGGTGCCGCCGCCGCGCGGAACGGGCCGACCCTCCTCGACGACGCGGGGACTGGAGCTGACGCCGTAGCGGGCGTTGAAACGATCGACGGCCGGGGCGCCGCCGCTGGACGCCGTCTGGCTGTTGCAGCCGCCGAGCAGGACACCGAGGCCGCAGAGGGCCGAACAGGCGAGAAGCCTCGCGCGGGTCGCCGAAGGCACGGCGGTCTGGCGCGATTCCTCGCTCGTCGCTGAATGGGTCAAGCCGGTTGCTCCATGCCGCATGTCGCGCGGGTCTTCGCCCGCATTCCGCCGGCTGTCATACCCGACGTTGGCGAAGGGAGCCAGTGTCGGGGAGATTGAGACGAATTCGTGACGCAGACCTCAGTATGCCCGCGATGTGGTTGAGGCGGGATTAAGGATGGCGGCGGCGGCCGCTGGTGCCGCGTTCTCGTCTCACCTGTCGTGACTTCCCAGGTCAGGCACGATTCTCGGCGTCGCGCCCGTTGCGCATGGTTATCTCGCCCCTTTAACATCATATTCCTGACAATTTTAGTCACCATTCTGGATGTCGTCTTCTGTCGAGCCGCTGTTTCAGCCGCGACAGCCGCTGGCGAGACGCCTGCATTCTCACCTTTGAGGTGCGTAATGAAGGGAGACGTGACCCCTCGTCCCGCCGGCCGGTGCGGTCTTGCCGATGGCCGATGACAGCGAACAGACTCGGGAGGATCCCGCGCGCCTCTCCCTGTCGGGAGTGCCGGAGACCATGCTCTGGCCGCTCTGGAATCGTGCGGCCGAGATGCGCCGACAGGATCGCCTGATCGAAGATCCCATGGCGGCCGGGCTGGTCGCGCGCATCACCTATGATTTCGCCGGCCGTTTCGGCAGGCCCAGCGTCTTCCATCCGATCCGCGCCCGGGTGTCCGATGATCTGATCAGGGCATTCCTCCTGCGCCAACCCCACAAGGCGTCTGTCGTTGTCCTCGGCGAAGGCCTGGAGACACAGTTCTGGCGTCTCGGGGCGCCGGACGTGACCTGGTCCAGTGTCGATCTGCCGGAGGCGATCGCTGTCCGCCAGCGGCTGCTGCCGCATCACCCTGCGGTGCACCACGTCGCGTGTTCGGCCCTCGACCCCGCCTGGATGGACGCGGTCCCTGCGGTGCCAGCCCCCTTCATCAGTGCCGCGGGGCTTCTCATGTATTTCCAGGATGAGGAGGTTCGCACCCTCTTGGCGCGGATCGCAACGCGGTTCCCCGGCGGCGAGATCTTCTTCGACACCATCACGCCGCCGATCTCCCGCCGGACGCAGCGGGGATGGCAGATCACCCGGCACTATACGGCGCCCCCCATGCCCTGGGGGATCGCGATCGACGCTCTGCCCGGCTTTGTGGGTGCCATTCCGGGCATCGAGCTTCTGTCGGTTCAATCCTATGCCGATCCCTTCCCGCAGCGGACGCGCCTCTATTCGCTGCTGTCGCGGATCGGCCCGCTCAGACGCCGCTTTGCCGGCGGTCTCGTGCACCTGCGAATCAAGGACGCGCCGGGCAACCGGGCCGGGTGAGGCATCGTCGCGACAAGGGCACTGGACGACCGGCACAGGGCCTTTCGTCAGGATCGGCACTGGCGGAGAGGGTGAGATTCGAACTCACGGTGGGCTTGCACCCACGGCGGTTTTCAAGACCGCTGCCTTAAACCACTCGGCCACCTCTCCGGGGCGACGCCGCCGGTCCCCGCTGTCTAGAGCCAGCGGGGCGGTGGCGTCAACGCGGCGGGGGTGCGGGCTGTCGCCCTCCCGCCGCCGCCACGCAAAACCCCGCCGCCCGGACGGGCGGCGGGGCAAGCCTCACGGTGCGAGGGACCCGATCAGAAGCGGCAGACGCGCTCGCCCCAGCGGTTGATCCAGCAGCGGCGCACCGGGCGGAAGGGACGCTGGCCGTAGAAGCCGTAGGGGCGGTACGGACGATAGTGCCGATAGGGCCGATAGGGCCGATGGTGGCGGAAATGGCGGCGGCGCGGGCGATAGCCGTAGCCGTAGCCATAGCCCCACTGCATCTCCAGCGGAGCCCCGGCGGCCGGGACGGCCGCGGCCGGCGCAGCTGCCGCGGTAGCAGGCGCCGCCGTGGCGGCGGAACCGAAGGCGCCGGCGGCAATGGCGCCGCCCGCGAGCGAGAGGAAGAAAGTGCGACGATCCATGTGGAACCTCCTTGGATTAGGCAGGGGAGACTGTGACCCTCTTCAGTTGAACGATGGATGAACCGTTAACCGGCGGACCATCATTCCGGCGACTCGCCGTCGGCTCACGGTCCCTGGATGGGGATGGTCTTGCGCTCGGCGACAGCCTCGGGAGGCTTCGGCAGGTGAATCGTCAGCACGCCCTTCTCGAAGCGAGCCTCGACGGTTGCCGCATCAATGTCGAAGGAAACCGGGATGGTGCGCTGAAAGGTGCCGTAGCTGCGTTCGGTCACCTGCCAGTCCTTGCCGGATCGCTCGCTCTCGCTCTTCTTTTCGCCGCGCAGCATCAACGCGCGGCCGGCGGCAGAGATCTCGACATCCTTGGGGTCGCAGCCGGGCAGTTCGGCGGTGATGTCGATCGCATCAGCGCTCTCGGCGATATCGAGCGAGGGCGAGAAGCCCAGGGCATCGCGCCCGGCACCGAGGCCGGCGGATGGACCCATCGCCTGGAACAGGCGGTCGATTTCCCCCTGGAGCGTGGCGAGGGGGCTGCGGGACCAGTCCCCACGCGGGGAGAAGAGGGAAGGCAGGAAAGCATGCTGGGCCATGACCATCTCCTTCTGTGGCCGTTGCGATCGCCATGAAGATGAGAGCGCGCTGCAGGGATGCCATTGATCCACCTCAACGCCTTGCCATGCGGCCGCATGGCGCCGACTTGCTTGTCCAGACACGCGCTTTCGCCTATTGCCCAGCCTTGCCGCCGCGACGAGATCCGATGACCGCCAGTTCCCTCCTGCCCCCGACCGTTCCCGCTCCCGACCGTGCCGCGCCGAAGATTTCCTTCGTCTCGCTCGGCTGCCCCAAGGCGCTTGTCGATTCCGAACGCATCATCACGCGGCTCAGGGCCGAGGGCTATGAGCTGTCGCGCAGCCATCAGGGGGCCGATCTCGTCCTCGTGAACACCTGCGGCTTTCTGGATTCGGCCAAGGCGGAAAGCCTCGCCGCCATCGGCGACGCGCTGAAGGAAAACGGCCGCGTCATCGTTACCGGCTGTATGGGCGCCGAGCCCGAGCAGATCCGCGCCGCCCATCCCGCCGTGCTCGCCATCACCGGGCCCCAGCAATATGAGAGCGTTCTGGCCGCAGTCCACGAGGCGGCGCCGCCCCAGCACGATCCCTTCCTCGATCTGGTGCCGCCGCAGGGCATCAAGCTTACACCGCGCCACTACGCCTATCTGAAGATTTCCGAGGGCTGCAACAACCGCTGCACCTTCTGCATCATCCCGAAGCTGCGCGGCGATCTCGTCTCGCGCCCTCTCGGCGAAGTGATGCGCGAGGCGGAGAAGCTGGTGGCCGCCGGCGTCAAGGAACTGCTGATCGTCAGCCAGGACACGTCAGCCTATGGCATCGACGTGAAATATGCCGAGAGCCAGTGGCGAGACAGGACCTGGCGGACAAAGTTCCTCGACCTGTCGCAGGCCCTCGGCGAACTCGGCGTCTGGGTGCGGATGCAATATGTCTACCCCTATCCGCATGTCGATGAGGTCATCCCGCTGATGGCCGAGGGCAAGATCCTTCCCTATATCGACATTCCCTTCCAGCACGCCCATCCCGACGTGCTCAGGCGGATGAAGCGACCGGCGCATCAGGAAAAGACGGTCGAGCGCATCTGGCGCTGGCGCGAGATCTGCCCGGACCTGACCATCCGCTCCACCTTCATCGTGGGCTTTCCCGGCGAGACCGAAGAGGAGTTCGCGTTCCTGCTCGACTGGCTCGACGAGGTCGGCCTCGACCGGGTTGGCTGCTTCAAATACGAGCCGGTGGCCGGCGCCACCTCCAATGGCCTTGAGGGCCACGTGCCGCCCGAGGTGATGGAACGGCGCTGGCACCGCTTCATGAAGAAGCAGGCTGAGATTTCGGCGCGGCGGATCCGCAGGAAGGTTGGCACGCGCCAGCAGGTGCTGATCGACGAGGTCGGGCCCACCGTCGTCAAGGCGCGCTCCAGGGGCGACGCGCCGGAGATCGACGGCTCGGTCTTCATCCACACCCGGCGCAAGCTCGCCGTGGGGGAACTGGTCACCGTGAAGATCGACCGGGCCAGCGAATACGACCTCTTCGCGAGCTTGTGATCGCCCGCCGGAACGCTCCTTTTGCCAAGGATTAACCCTTTCGTGGACATGATCCGACCGTGGTTTGCGTGGGGCGTGGGTGCCGTCGCGGCCGGGTGGTGCAGTGCGGCAACAGTCGGCGCGCCTTGATCCCGGCCTCACGGTTTCGTCATGTTTGGCGCCCGCCGCCGGTGTTACGAGCCGCCCATTGTTCACGAAGACGAAGCGACAGGCATGTCCCGCGCCGGGCGGGATCCTTTGACGCACCGTCAGGTTCTGAGGCCTATGATGACGATCGACCGACGTTTCTTCGTTCTGGGTGCCCCCTTCATCCTGGGCGCCTGCACCACCCGCCGCGAGGAGCTGGTGCTTGAGACGCCGCGTTTCGACCCCTTCTACGTCGCCATGTATGCCGAGGTGCCGGGCGAGCCGCATCCGGTTCCCGCCATCGACCTGTCGAAGGTCGACGAGCGCTGGTGGCGGCGTGAGGTGGCCTATCGTGGGCGCGAGAACCCGGGCACGATCGTCGTCGATCCCACGTCCCGCTACGCCTACCTCGTGCTGGAGGGTGGACGCGCCATCCGCTATGGCGTCGGCGTCGGCAAGGAGGAGGGCTTCAACCTCACCGGCATCGCCTCGATCGGCCGCAAGGCCGCCTGGCCGCGCTGGACCCCCACCCGCGACATGATCCGCCGCGAGCCCGAGCGTTACGGCCCCGTCGCCGGCGGCATGCCCGGCGGTGCCGACAATCCGCTCGGGCCGCGCGCCCTCTACCTCTATCGCGGCAACCGCGACACGCTGTACCGCCTGCACGGCACGACGGAGCCCTGGACGATCGGGACGCAGGTCTCCTCGGGCTGCATCCGCTTCCTCAACCAGGACATCATCGACCTCTACAACCGCGTGCCCGTGGGTTCCACGGCCATCGTCCTGCCGACCGGCCAGAGCGCGATGAGCTGAGCCTGCGGCGGCCGCGTCCACGGCGCCAGCAAAGACCCGAAGGCCGGCCTCGCGCCGGCCTTTTTGCGTCACCGCGCCGTCCTGCGCGGTGACGCCCTCGAGGCTGGCGCCGGACGCCGTCGGCAATGCTGCGACCACCAGAGAAAAACAGACGATCCCGATGATGAATGCGGCCACGGTCGTGTCTCCCGTCAGAACCGCTGCAGGATAGGGCCTGTCGGGCTTTCGGGGATAAATGGGCGCCGAAAAAGCGCGCCACCGGCAGCGTCCGACCGGCCCATGCCAGCGTTCATGCGGCTTCAGCGCGTCAAAAACAATCGTTCACGGGCCTTGGTGGCGCCTGGCTATCCCCGCCTCCCCGGGCAGCGGCGGCCTCATCAGATCCGGTGATGAGATAATAATCCTCTAGGACGGCGATCCCATCACGTTCTGTGATCAGGTGTGGACAACCCGTCCATAGGCATCAAGGACGCTTTCATGCATCATTTCCGACAGGGTCGGATGGGGGAAAACGGTGTGAATCAATTCCTCTTCCGTCGTCTCGCAGTTCATCGCGACGACAAAGCCCTGGATCAGCTCCGTCACCTCGGCGCCGATCATGTGGGCACCGAGAAGCTTGCCGGTCTTCGCGTCGAAGATGGTCTTGACCAGCCCCTCGGGCTCACCGAGGGCGATGGCCTTGCCGTTGCCCATGAAGGGGAAGCGCCCGACCTTGAGACTGTAGCCGGCTTCCTTGGCCTTCGCCTCGGTCAGGCCGACGGAGGCCACCTGCGGGTGGCAATAGGTACAGCCGGGAATCATCGCCTTGTCCATGGCGTGGGTGTGCAGCCCCTTGATCGTCTCGACGCAGATGACCCCCTCGTGCTCGGCTTTGTGGGCGAGCATCGGCGGCCCGGCCACATCGCCGATGGCGTAGATGCCGGGCACGCTGGTGCGGCCGAGACCGTCGGTCTTCACGGTGCCGCGGTCCATGGTGACGCCGAGCGCCTCGAGGCCGAGGCCCTCGACATTGCCGACGACGCCGACGGCGGAGATCATCCGCTCGGCGGTGATGGTGCGCTTCGCCCCCTTCTCGTCCTCGACGGTCGCCGTGACGGCATTGGCAGCCTTCTCCACCTTGGTCACCTTGGTGGAGGTGAGGATGGTCATGCCCTGTTTCTCGAAGCGCTTGCGGGCATGGGCGGAAATCTCGGCATCCTCCACCGGCATGATCTGCGGCAGGACCTCCACCACCGTCACCTCGGCGCCCATCGTGCGGTAGAAGGAGGCGAATTCGATGCCGATGGCGCCCGAGCCCATGACGATGAGGCTTTTGGGCATGGCCTCCGGCTTCATCGCCTCGAAATAGGTCCAGATCAGCTTGCCGTCGGGTTCGATGCCCGGCAGGACACGCGGCCTGGCGCCGGTCGCGACGATGATGTGCTTCGCCCGGTAGGTGCCGGCCCCCAGCGTGCCCTTGGGCGGGGGCACCTGCGGCTGCACCGCGGGCTTGGACGACGCGGAAACCACCACCTGGCCGACCCCGGCGATCTTTGCCTCGCCCCAGATGACGTCGATCTTGTTCTTCTTCATCAGGAAGCCGATGCCGCCGTTGAGCTGGGCGGAGACGCCGCGCGATCGCTTCACCACCGCGCCGATGTCGGCGGACATCGTCCCGTTCAGAGTCAGGCCGTAATCCTTGGCATGGGTGGCATAATGGTAGATCTCGGCGGAGCGCAGCAGCGCCTTGGTCGGGATGCAGCCCCAGTTGAGGCAGATGCCGCCGAGATGCTCGCGTTCGACGACGGCGGTCTTCAGGCCGAGCTGGGCGGCGCGGATGGCCGCGACATACCCGCCAGGGCCGCCGCCGATGATGAGGATGTCGTAGCTCTCGGTCATCACGCTCTCCGTCGTTTTCGGGCAACATGGCCCGTCAGCGATTTCATATTGCCTGCGTCCGCAGGCACAGCCACTGGACCAGAACACCGGCGACAAGACCAAGAAGGCTTGCGATCAGGCCGATCCATTCCTGTAGGTCCGGAGCCTGTGGCCTCCCGAGGACCAGCAACCAGAAGAAGCCCGCAAGGGTGAGACCGATCGCCGCTGCCAGGAGCCCAAAGGCGAGCTTCATAAACCGGTCGACGGCGATACCCAGGACGATCCGTATGGTGAAAACCAGCCACACGGCAGTGA
Organism: Phreatobacter sp.; assembly: GCF_022843985.1. GTDB lineage: Bacteria > Pseudomonadota > Alphaproteobacteria > Rhizobiales > Phreatobacteraceae > Phreatobacter. Next base: position 8,310 of record NZ_JALHMP010000042.1, read on the forward strand.
GGAGGGTCACGACGGGCAGCATCACAAGGATGATGCCCTGCCCGAGATCGGTCGATGTCGCCGGTATCGCCGCGACGCTCCATCCCGCCGCAAGCGACAGGGGCAACGCGAGGAGGATCGCAGCAATTACTCCCATCGCCTCCCCGCTTGGTTCGAGCCGACCTAACAGCGCGCCAGCTCAGACCAGCATGCCGATGGGGTTCTCGATATAGCCGCGGAATGCCGCCATCAGCTCGGCGCCGAGCGCCCCGTCAACGGCGCGGTGGTCGGTGGAGAGCGTCACGCTCATGACGGTCGCTACCGCCGGCGCGTCATTCTTCACCACGACGCGCTTCTCTCCGGCGCCGACGGCGAGGATCGTCGCATGCGGCGGGTTGATGACCGCGGCGAAGTCCTTGATGCCGAACATGCCGAGGTTGGACACGGCAGAGGAGCCGCCCTGGTACTCCTCGGGCTTCAGCTTGCGGTTGCGGGCACGGGCCGCCAGGTCCTTCATCTCGTTGGAGATGACCGAGACCGGCTTGTGGCAGGCATCGCGGATGACCGGCGTGATGAGGCCGCCGGGAATGGAGACGGCGACGCCGATATCGGCGTGCTGGTGTTTCAGCATGGCGCCGTCGGTCCAGGTGACATTGGCGTCCGGCACGGCGCGCAGCGACAGGGCCAGCGCCTTGATGACGAGGTCGTTGACCGAGAGCTTGTAGGCCGGCTTGCCGTCGCGGACAGGGGCCGCCTTGTTGATCTGCTCGCGCAGGGCGAGCAGGGCGTCGAGCTCGCAGTCGATCGTCAGGTAGAAGTGCGGGATCGTCGTCTTCGCTTCCGTCAGGCGGCGGGCGATGACCTTGCGCATGTTGTCATGCGGGATCTCCTCGAAGGAGCCGGGCACGAAGAGCTTCTTCACCTGCTCGTCGGAGGGGCCGGCGACCGGCGCCGGCTTCGGGGCGGAGGGAGCGGCAGCCGCAGCCGGGGTCGGAGCGGCCTTGGCCGTGCCGCCGGCGAGCGCCGACTTCACGTCACGCTCGACGACGCGGCCATGCGGGCCGGTTCCCGCGACTTTCGAGAGATCGATGCCCTCCAGCTTGGCGATGCGCTTGGCCAGGGGCGATGCGAAGAGGCGGATGCCGGACGCGGCCGCGGCGATACTTGCCGGAGCCGCAGCGGCGGCAACAGCCGGTTCGGCCTTGGTCGGGGCGGGTGCGGCGGCGGGCGCCGGTGCGGCAGCGGCGGGTTTGGCCCCTGCCCCACCTGCAGCCGCCTTCACGTCCTCGCCTTCGGCGGCGATGACGGCGATGATCTGGTTGACCGGCACGTCCTGGGCGCCCGCGGCGACAACAATCCTGGCGAGAATGCCCTCATCCACCGCCTCGACCTCCATCGTCGCCTTGTCGGTCTCGATCTCGGCGATGACGTCACCGGCCTTGATGGTGTCGCCTTCCTTCTTCAGCCACTTGGCGAGGTTCCCCTTCTCCATGGTCGGGGACAGCGCGGGCATCAGGATGTCGATGGGCATGGCGGCCTCGGTGTCAGGCGGCGGAAAGGGCGAAGGCAACACGATCGAACCGCGTCATGGCCGGGCTTGTCCCGGCCATCCACGACTTGAACACGTCGCCAAAAATCAACTCGTGGATGCCTGGGCCAGGCCCGGGCATGACGGATAGCGTCTCGCGAACATCGGCCAAGGTCTCCTCCTCAACTGATGGCGGTGGTGGTGCCCGGATCGGTCGGGCTGTCGAGTTCGGCGTCCAGCATGTTGCGGATGCGGTCGAGGGTCAGGTCCTCGGAGGCACCGGTTTCCATGGCGTGGATGCGGGCCACGTGACGGGCGATGTCGGCGAGGACCATGCCCCAGGCCTGGGCGTCGTCGAAGGCGCGGCGCACCGAGATGTGCAGGCCTCCCTCGACGATGGCGGCGCGCACGATCTCGACGCCGCCCTGTTCGAGGGCGGCCGGGGGAATCGCGAGGGCGTCGAAGGGAAGGGTCATTTCTTTAACTGCCAAACGCCCCGACCATTTTCGCGGCCGTAAGTGAGTTTGCCTTCGTCACGAAGTCTTTGAGCAGCCCAACGGGTTTCGTACTGCCAAGTGTAGTACAGGTCGCCCGACGCTTTAAGAGTTGCCTCGTTATCGCGCCATATCAGGCGGGCGACATCAACGACAGTTCCTGTACCCCCCAGCTCATCAAGGGCTTTGACCACTGCGTTCGGAAGGTCGCCCCGCGTCATGCTGCCCTCACTTGTACGTCACAGCCCTGACGGCCTCGATCACGTCGGCGACCGAGGGCAGCGCCAGCTTTTCGAGATTGGCGGCATAGGGCATGGGCACGTCCTTGCCGGAGACGCGGGCGGGCGGCGCATCGAGATAGTCGAAGGCGCGCTCCACCACCCGGGCCGAGATCTCGGCGCCGACGCCGGACTGCTGCCAGCCCTCCTCCACCGTGACGATGCGGCCGGTCTTCATCACAGAGGCGATGATGGTCTCGGTGTCGAGCGGGCGCAGCGAGCGCAGGTCGATCACCTCGGCGTCGATGCCGAGCTTTTCCAGTTCCGCCGCCGCCTTGGTGGCGTAGGTCATGCCGATGGACCAGGCGACGATGGTGACGTCCTTGCCGGGCCGGTGGATGCGCGCCTTGCCGATGGGCAGGACGAAATCGTCGAGCTTCGGCACCTCGAAGCTCTGGCCGTAGAGGATCTCGTTCTCGAGGAAGATGACCGGGTTGGGGTCGCGGATGGCCGCCTTCAGGAGGCCCTTGGCATCGGCCGCCGTATAGGGTGCGACGACCTTGAGGCCGGGAATATGCGAGTACCAGGCCGAATAGTCCTGGCTGTGCTGGGCGGCGACGCGGGCCGCGGCTCCGTTCGGCCCGCGGAAGACGATGGGGCAGCCCATCTGGCCACCGGACATGTAGAGGGTCTTGGCCGCCGAATTGATGATCTGGTCGATCGCCTGCATGGCGAAGTTGAAGGTCATGAACTCGACGATGGGCTTGAGGCCCGTAAAGGCGGCGCCGACACCGATGCCGGCGAAGCCGTGCTCGGTGATCGGCGTGTCGATGACGCGGCGGGCGCCGAACTCCTGCAGCAACCCCTGGGTGATCTTGTAGGCGCCCTGGTACTCGGCGACCTCCTCACCCATGACGAAGACCGCGTCGTCCTTGCGCATCTCCTCGGCCATGGCGTCGCGCAGCGCCTCGCGCACCGTCATGGTCACCATCTCCGTGCCGGCGGGAACGTCCGGGTCGGCGGCGACAGAGGCTACCGGGGCGGCGGCGGGCGGGGCCTGGATCACCGCCGGTGCGGCGGGCGGCGCTGACTGGTCGGCGCGCATGGCGGCGGCCTCGGGCGTCGGCTGCTGGGACTTCGCCACCGGGGCGGGCGCGGAGCCGGCGGCCTCGCCCTCCTGCGTCAAAACGGCGATGATCTCGTTGACCGCGACGTCCTGCGTGCCCTCGGCGACAAGGATCCTGGCGAGAATGCCCTCGTCGACCGCCTCCACCTCCATGGTGGCCTTGTCGGTCTCGATCTCGGCAATGACGTCGCCGGGCTTGACCTTGTCGCCTTCCTTCTTGGTCCACTTGGCAAGGTTGCCCTTCTCCATCGTGGGCGACAGCGCCGGCATCAGGATGTTGACAGGCATGGAAGGCTTCCGGTCAGGAGGTCAGGAACGGGCGGAAATCACGCCGGTGGCGATGCCGGCTATCAGGGAGGCGAAGAAGACGGCGAAGGCGAGGTAAAGGCGCTTCAGGTGGGGCAAAGCTTCGGCGGGCATGGATCAGCTGGTGCCCATCCAGACGACGAAGCGGCGGAGTCCGAGCGCGCGATAGGGCGGATGCCGCTCGGACAGGCTCCAGGCCCGTATGATGGACCAGGCTGCGACCAGCCAGGCGCCGACGGCGATCAGGCCGATCACCGTCGCCAGAAGGCTACCCGTGCCCATCGCCCGCGCCTCACTTCAGGATGTCGGTCCAGAGCTCGGACGGATCCGGCTCGGGATCATTGGTGGCGAACTCGGCGCTCTCGGCGACGATGTCGCGCACGCCGGCATCGATCGTCTTCAGCTCGTCCTCGGAGACCTGCCACTCCTTCAGCAGCCGTTCGCGCACCTGCTCGATCGGGTCGTGCTCGGTGCGCATCTTCTGCACCTCGTCCTTCGAGCGGTACTTGGCAGGGTCCGACATGGAATGGCCGCGATAGCGGTAGGTCTGCATCTCGAGGATGTAGGGCCCCTTCCCCGCCCGGCACCATTCCATGGCGCGCAGGCCCGCGGCGTAGGTCTCGCGGATGTCCATCCCGTCGACCTGCTCGCCGGGAATGTTGAAGGACAGGCCACGCCGCGAGAAGTCGGTCTGGGCGGAGGCGCGGTTCACCGCCGTGCCCATGGCGTAGCGGTTGTTCTCGATGATGTAGATGACCGGCAGCTTCCAGAGCGCGGCCATGTTGAAGCTCTCGTAGACCTGGCCCTGATTGGCCGCGCCGTCGCCGAAATAGGTCAGCGAGACATTGTCGTTGCCGCGGTAGCGGTTGGCGAAAGCGAGGCCGGTGCCGAGCGAGACCTGGGCGCCGACGATGCCGTGGCCGCCATAGAAGTGCTTCTCGGCGGAGAACATGTGCATGGACCCGCCCTTGCCGCGGGAATAGCCGCCGCGCCGGCCGGTCAGTTCGGCCATGACACCGTTGGCACTCATGCCGGTGGCCAGCATATGGCCGTGGTCGCGATAGCCCGTGATGACCTGGTCACCGGCCTTGGACGCCATCTGCATGCCGACGACCACGGCTTCCTGGCCGATATAGAGGTGGCAGAAGCCGCCGATGAGGCCCATGCCGTACATCTGGCCGGCCTTTTCCTCGAAGCGGCGGATGAGCAGCATCTCGCGGTAGGCGGAGAGCTCCTGCTCCCTGGTGAGCGCCGGGACCTTGGCCGCTGCGGATTTCGTCGAGGGGGCTCGGCCCGTGGCCTTGGCGGCGGCCGGCGGGCGCGCCGCCTTCGCCGGACCATCCGATGTCTTGCTCGCCGCCTTCACGGCAGCGGGCGCGGCCTTGGTCCGGGTTGCAGCCATCGGTGTCCCCTTCGCATTGAGTGCTGTCTCCACATGTAGCGTCTGGTCCGTTCCCTGGGAAGGGCACCGTCCGGTCCATTGTGCAATGCACAAACCATTGGCATTGCAACGCAATCAGGGGCTTAACCGAAACGTGGTTCAGGAATGAGCGTCAACCGATTTTCGGTTCACGACGCGATCCGACGGTCAGGGCCGTCCCAAGATCAGCACGAGATCCCGGGGGTCGACGAAATTCAGGATCTCGCGCGCCCTCTCGTCCAGCATGTCGGGATCGATGGCTTCGGCGCGCAGCAGGGCGACGCGGCGGGCGACCTCGGCCTTCTCCTTGCGCAGGGTGGCGAGCTGGCCGCCGAGATCGTCGATCTGGGCGATGAACTGCTGCTTGGCATGGATGCCGCGCTCGCCATGATAGGCGTGGAAGCCGAAATAGGCGATCAGCGCGGCGGCGGCCGCATAGAGCCCCATCGCCTGGAGAATCCGCTGACGTCTCGTGCGCACGACCATGGGACGATCATGCCCGATCGCGGGTTTCGGGAGCGTTAACGCTTGCTGAAGGGCGGGCTTGGCCGGTGCCTGCCGCGGCGGCGATCAGCAACCCGAGGACGATGCCGGCGACGCCAAGGGCGGCGAGCGGCGTCGGGATCTCGCCGAGGGCGGGAATGCCGATGAGCGTCCCGAGGACCGGAATCATCGGCGGGAACCGTGCGGCGACGGCGACCCCGAGGGTGCGGGTGCCATAGGTCCATAGCAGCAGGCCGAGAGCGATGTTGAGGACGCCCTGGTTGATGCCGTGGAAAAGCAGGATCGGCCAGGAGACCGCGTTGAGCCCGGGCTCGAGGACGCCGACATAGAGGGGCAGGAAGGCGACGGCTGACAGGGTCGAGACGATGGAGGCGCCGACCACCGAGGGCACCTGCCAGCGGCCGCAGAGCCAGGTGAAGATGCCCCAGCCGACGCCGCAGACGACGAAGATCAGATCGCCGACGACGGTGAGCGGCCCCTCCCGACCGGAAGAGCCGGCAATGGCGATCGCAGCGAGGCCCGACAGGACGATGGCGAAGCCGACCATGGCACCGAAGGGAATGCGCGCCCGCATGCCGAGATAGGCCAGCGTCGTTGCCGTCACCGCCACCATGCCGGGCTGTATGGCGGAGGCATGGGCCGCCGGCGCATAGTTGAGCCCGATATTGGAGAGCACGGTGAGCGGCACGCCGCCGGTCAGGGCCAGGGCGAGACCCTTGCCCCAGCCGAGGCCGGCACAGTCGAGGATCCCGGCCCGCACGAAGAAAGGCGCCATCACCGCCGCGGCGAAGATGAAGCGGAGCGCCGCCATGTCATAGGCCGTGAGACCGGATTGCAGGCCCCAGCGCACCGAGACGAACTGGCCGCCATAGATGGTAACCGCCGCGAACATGGCAAGGAGGGCGAGGCGGCGGGGAGCGATGACGGGCACGGACTACCCTGTGGCCAACCCTCGTTCTGCCGCAATGGGTTTGTGTGCATCGCAACCATGTGCGCCAGCGGCCAGCGCGGGGCCGCCCGCCGCAAAAGACAAAGGCGGGCCCGAGGGCCCGCCATCCGTGACCTGCCCGAGACCCGCACGGCCCAGGGCGAAGCCTCAGCCCTTGACCTTGAGGGCGCCGCGGCCGGCATAGCGCGCCTGGGGGCCGAGCTCCTCCTCGATGCGGATGAGCTGGTTGTACTTGGCGGTGCGATCGGAGCGAGCGAGCGAGCCGGTCTTGATCTGCCCGCAATTGGTGGCGACAGCGAGGTCGGCAATCGTCGAATCCTCGGTCTCGCCGGAACGGTGCGACATGACCGCCGTGTAGCCGGCATTGTGCGCCATGGAGACGGCGGCAAGGGTCTCGGTCAGCGTGCCGATCTGGTTGACCTTCACCAGGATCGAGTTGCCGAGGCCCTTGTCGATGCCCATCGACAGGCGCCGGGTGTTGGTGACGAAGAGGTCGTCGCCGACCAGCTGGCACTTGCCACCGACGAGGTCGGTGAGGATCTTCCAGCCGTCGATGTCGTCCTCGGACATGCCGTCCTCGATGGAGAGGATCGGATAGTCGGCGACGAGCTTGGCGAGGTATTTCGCCTGGGCCTTGGGGTCGCGGGTCTTGCGCTCACCCTCATAGGCATAGACGCCGTCCTTGAAGAATTCGGTGGCGGCGCAGTCGAGGGCGATGACGATGTCGTCGCCGGCCTTGTAGCCGGCCTTGTCGATGGCGGTCATGACGAAATCGAGGGCCGCCTGGGCCGATTTCAGGTTGGGGGCGAAGCCGCCCTCGTCGCCGACATTGGTGTTGTGACCGTCGGCCTTCAGCGCCGCCTTGAGCGTATGGAAGATCTCGGAGCCCATGCGCACGGCCTCGGCGAAGGTCTTGGCCCCCACCGGCATGATCATGAATTCCTGGAAGTCGATGGGGTTGTCGGCATGCGCACCGCCATTGACGATGTTCATCATCGGCACGGGCAGGACATGGGAGAAGGCGCCGCCGACATATTTGTAGAGCGGCAGCTCGCGCGAAATGGCCGCCGCCTTGGCGGTGGCGAGCGAGACGCCGAGGATGGCGTTGGCGCCGAGCCGCGACTTGTTCTCGGTGCCGTCGAGGGCGATCATCGTCTGGTCGATCTGCACCTGGTTGGTCGCGTCGAGGCCGGACAGCGCGTCGAAGATCTCGCCATTGACGGCGTCGACCGCCTTGGTCACGCCCTTGCCGAGATAACGCTTCTTGTCGCCGTCGCGCAGCTCGACGGCCTCGTGGGCGCCGGTCGAGGCGCCCGAGGGCACCGCCGCCCGCCCCTTCGCGCCGTCATCGAGCAGCACGTCGACCTCCACCGTCGGATTGCCGCGGCTGTCGAGGATTTCGCGGGCGATGATGTCGACGATGGCGGTCATGGCAGCCTCTCCGGCAAGCAGCGGTGGGAATGCCGGCCTTCTACAGCATGGGGCGTCCTGTTCAAGCGGCGAGGCGGATCACGCCTGCCCCCCAGGCGGGGTTTTCCATCGTGCCGGTCGATCTGCTATCACCCCAGTCACCCCCCGAGGCCCGCGGATCGCAGGGCCCAACAGGACGACGACCATGGCCGATCTGATGCTGGGCAAGACCGTCGCGATGCCCGCTTCCCCTGAGGCGGCGACGCTCGACCGGGTGCCCAACCCCCATCCCGACACCCATTATGTGGCGCGCTTCGTCGCGCCGGAGTTCACTTCCCTCTGCCCGGTGACCGGGCAGCCCGACTTCGCCCACCTTGTCATCGACTATGTGCCGGGCGACTGGCTGGTCGAATCGAAATCGCTGAAGCTCTACCTCTCGGCGTTCCGCAACCACGGCGCCTTCCACGAGGATTGCACCGTGGCGATCGGCAAGCGGCTGCGCGACCTGCTCGGCCCGCGCTGGCTGCGCATCGGCGGTTACTGGTATCCGCGCGGCGGCATCCCCATCGACGTGTTCTGGCAGACAGGCGCGCCCCTGGAGGGTGTCTGGTTGCCCGACCAGGGTGTGGCTCCCTATCGCGGCCGGGGCTGAACGACGCTGCGGAAGCTGTCCCGGCGCCCAAAGCTCACGCTAGGGAATTGACTTTTCAGCACGATTTTCCCTGTCGGGTGGTCGCAGCAACCCCTGATCCGATGGACGCGGACAGGTCGAATCAGCGAAAGCTGGTGCGACATGCTGAAGGCAAAACGCGACCAGGATGCTCCCGATCTTCCGGTGAGGCTCGACGGGCTGACCGACGACCCGCCGCCGCCCAGCTATGCCCGCCTGCTGACATGGGCGGGGGTCGCTCTGCTCGCGGTGTCCGCCGCGCTCCTCGCGGCGCGGACCGAAACGGGCAGCGAACGGTTCGCCCGGCTGGCCCTGCCGGTCCCGCCCGGCCAGCAGGCGCGTACGGAACCGCCGCGCCCTGCCCCGTCAGATCCGCTGCTCGTCTATGAAACTCGCCGGCTCGCCGACCAGATCCGCGTTCTCGCGGCCGAACGCGAGAGCCTGATGGACCGACTCGCCAGCGTCGAGCGGACGGTCGGTGACGTGACCGCCTCGATCCCGCGCGACGTGACGGCCTCCATTCCCCGCGCCGAGGTCACCGGTGCGCCGCGACCCGCGGTGCGCGTCGTTGCGCCGGTGGCGCCGACGGTCCTGCCGGCGACGGGATCGGTGTCCGGTGGCCCGGTGTCACCCGCCTCCCCACCATCCGTTGCGGCCGCGCCGCCTGCGACCGCTTCGGCGGCCCTGTCCACCGCCCCGGTTCCTGTGCCCTCGCCGCTGACGCCGGCATCACAGCCGGCGGCGGCGCAGGGCGCGACACCTGCCATCGCCACGCCGCCGGAAGCCCAGGACTCCACAGCGATCCGGACGGAGTTCGGGGTGGATCTCGCAGGTGACCCCTCGATCGACGGGCTGCGCAGTCGCTGGCAGCAATTGCGCGCCCAGCACGGGCCGATGCTCGAGGGCCTCAGGCCTGTCGTCGCCATCCAGGAGGGCGGCGGCTCCGGGGGGCTGGAATTGCGGCTGGTGGCAGGTCCGCTGTCCAATGCCAATGCCGCAGCGCGACTGTGCGCGACCCTCTCCCTCGCAGGGGTGAATTGCAAACCGACGGTTTTCGACGGACAAAGACTGGCTCTGCGCTGACAGGCGCAGGCGGCAGCCGGCGGGCGGCCTTATTGCATGGATATCCAAAGAGCGGACAGCGGCCCGGCCGTTCAAGTCTGCCGTCAGGGAGGAATTCGCATGGCATCCAGGCCATTCGCTTGGGAAAAATCCTATCCCGCCGGCGTCCGGTGGGACACGCCGCTCAAGATCACGACCCTCGGGGCGTTAGTCGATGCGGCAACCGAGACCTTTGCCGCCCGCGCCGCCTTCGAATTCCGCGACACTGTGATCACCTACCGCGACCTCGGCCACCGCATGCGCACCTTCGGGGCAGCGCTGCTCCGCGCCGGACTGGGGGCCGGCGATACGGTCGCCCTCTACCTGCCCAACATGCCGACCCATCCGATCAGCTTCTTCGGCGCGGCCAAGGCCGGGATCAGGCTGGTCCATCTCTCGCCGCTCGATGCCGAGCGCGTGCTGGCCTACAAGCTGACGGATGCCGGCGCGCGCACCCTGGTCACGTCGAACATCGCGCCGCTCTTCGGCATGGCGCTGAAGCTGCACGAGCAAGGCCTCATCGATCGGCTCATCGTCGCCGAGGACGCCGACTTCGGCGCGTCAGGTCTTCCCACCCTGCCGATTCCCGCCAAGAAGGGCATCGTCACCTTCGCCGATTTCGTCGCCGGCGCCACTCCGCCAGACATCTGGCCGCAGGTTACGCCCGAGGACGTGGCGCTGCTTCAGTATACGGGCGGCACGACCGGCATGCCCAAGGGCGCCATGCTGAGCCACAAGAACATCACGGCGGCAGTCTCCATCTACGATGCCTGGCAGCCTGCCCTGCCCTCCGGCGACCCGGCCAAGGACAAGATCATCCTCGTCCTGCCGCTGTTCCACATCTATGCGCTGACCAGCGTCATGCTGCGCCAGATCACCCGGGGCTCCTGCATGCCGCTGCGCATGCGCTTCGACCCCGACCAGACTTTCGACGATTTCGAGAAGCGGCGGGCGACGATCTTTCCGGGCGTGCCGACCATGTGGATCGCCCTGGTCAACCATCCGCGTTTTGCGACCGCCGACCTCTCTTCGCTGATCTATGCCGCGTCTGGCGGCGCTCCGCTGCCGGTGGAGATCGCGCGGCGTTTCGAGGAGCGCGCGGGTTTCCGCCTGACCGGCGGCTGGGGCATGACGGAGACCTCCCCCTCGGGGACCAATGTGCCGAATTTCGGGGTGCCGAAGCCCGGCACGATCGGGCTGCCGCTGCCGGGGCTGGAAATGGACATCTGCGCCCTCGACGACCCGCACAAGGTGCTGGCGCCCGGCGAGATCGGCGAGATCCGCATCCGTGGCCCGAATGTCACGCGCGGCTACTGGAACCGCCCGGAAGAGACCGCCGCCTCCTTTGCCGACGGATGGTTCCTCACCGGCGACATCGGCTATATGGACCAGGATGGCTTCTTCTTCATTGTCGACCGCAAGAAGGACATGATCATCTCCGGCGGCTTCAACGTCTATCCGCAGATGATCGAGCAGGCCGTCTACGAGCATCCTTCCGTGGCGGAGGTGATCGTCCTTGGCGTTCCCGATCCCTACCGGGGCGAGGCCGCCAAGGCCTTCGTCACCCTGCGAAACGGGGCCAGCGCCTTCTCGCTGGAGGATCTGCAGGCCTTTCTCAAGGACAAGGTCGGCCGCCACGAAATGCCACAGGCGCTGGAATTCCGCGACGCCTTGCCGAAGACCACGGTCGGCAAGCTGTCCCGGGCCGAACTGCGCAGCGCGATCCGCGCGGCCAGTTGACCGCACAGCGCTGTACGACATTGGTGACGGCGACGCCCTTTCGAGCCTCGTCCCATCGCGGGGCAGCGCTTGCCCGTTTCGACCTTCCGTGCTGACTGTGTGGCGCGGAGCGGAAGGCTCTGCCGGAGTACTTGTCCATGGCGACACCGAGCGAGGCCAGACGGGCCTATTGGCTGCTGCTCGCGATGCCGCTGTTCTTTTCCTCCAATCTGGTGATCGCCCGCGCCATGGGCGATGCCGTGCCGCCCTTCACCCTGGCGCTGCTGCGCTGGGGTGTCGCCGTCCTCATCCTGCTGCCCTTCACCATCGACGGGCTCCGCCAGAATGCCGCGACGCTGGCCCTGCACTGGCGACGAATCGTCCTGCTCGGCGTTCTTGGCATGTGGATCTGCGGCGCCGGCGTCTATTGGGCGCTGGGCCTGACCACGGCGACGAATGGAACGCTGATCTACACGACCTCGCCGGTCCTCGTGCTGCTCATCGACCGCTTCGTGCACGGCAAGGCCCTGTCATGGCTGCGCCTCGCCGGGGTGGTCATCGCCATCGCAGGTGTCACCGTCATCGTGGTCAAGGGTGATCCCTCCGCCCTCGCCCGGCTGGACTTCAATCTCGGCGACCTCGGAATCGCCGCCGCGGCCTGCGCCTGGGCGGTCTATTCGCTGGTGTTGCGGAACGAGGGCCTCGCGACGCTGCCGACCATGCCGCTCTTCACCGCCATCGCCATCGCCGGTGTCGTCGCCCTGGCGCCGTTCTCGGCTGCCGAGCTCGCATTGGTCGGCGGTTCGCCGCGCACGGCGTGGCTCTGGGCCGGCGTTTTCGGGCTCGCCCTGTTTTCGGCTGTCGGTGCCTTCTCCCTCTACCAATACGGGGTCAAGATGGTCGGGCCGGCGGTCACATCGTGCTTTCTCTATCTCCTGCCTCTCTACGGGGTCGGGCTGTCCGTGCTCTTCCTCGGAGAGGCGTTCGAGCCGCATCATCTCGTCGGCATGGCCCTGGTCCTCGGGGGACTTGTGGCTGCCACCATCCCGCAGGATCTGCTCGCCGGGGCGCGACATACCTTCAGGCGCAAATTTGTCGTGCCGGAGGGCGGTTCTCCCCCCTCGTCAACGCCCTAATTTGGGCTATAAGGCCGGTCACTGTCCGGCTTACCCCCGAAGCTCCTTCCGTCCGGAACGCCCTCCGATCATCGACAACATGCCGAGCCGCCGCGCCCTCCTAGCATCCCTTCTGGCCGCGCCGGCAGCTTTCACGCTGACCCGACGCGCGGATGCCCAGGCGTCGCCCCTGCAGGCGGCCCTCGCCGCGGTGTCGGACGGCCAGCCGATCTCGCGCGAGGGGTTGCTCGCCTATGCCCGCGAGGTGTCGCGGGTGCCGCACCAGCCGCCCCGCAACGAAGTCCCCCGGGCCCTGGCCCAGCTCAATCTGGACCAGTATCGCCAGATCCGCATGAAGCCGGAGCAGCGGATCTGGGCCGGGGAAAACCGGGGGTTCACCCTCGACCTTCTGCCCACCGGCAACGTCTTCACCCAGCCGGTGACGATCCGCACCGTCGACGGCGGGATCATTCGCGACAAACGCTTTGCCGGCGACCAATATCACTTCGGTCAGGTCCCGCCGCTTCCCGCCGAAGCCGCGGTGCCCTATTCGGGTTTCCGCGCCTTCACCGCCCTCAACGGCGATACGCCGACGGATGAAGCGCTGGTCTTCCAGGGCGCCAGCCTGTTCCGCGCCCTCGCCAAGGGCCAGGTCTTCGGCATCATGGCCAGGGCCCTGACCCTCAACGTCGCCGAAGCGCAGGGTGAGGAATATTCCGCCTTCCGTCATTTCTGGATCGAGCGACCCGGCCCTGGCGCGACGAGCATCGTCGTCCATGCCCTGCTCGATTCCGACAGCGTCACCGGCCTCTATCGCTTCTCGGTGCGGCCAGGGGATTCGACCGTCTGCGATGTCGAGGTGACGCTGTTCCCGCGCGTCGACCTGCAGCATGTCGGCATCGCTCCTATGACCGCCAATTTCCTCTTCGCCCCGAACGACCGGACGAATGTCGACGATGTGCGCGGCGGCGTGCACGAGGCCAAGGGCCTGCAGATCTGGAACGGCAATGGCGAATGGATCTGGCGGCCGGTGACCAATCCGGAAACGTTGCAGGTCTCCGCCTTCGTCGACCAGAACCCGCGCGGCTTCGGCCTGCTGCAGCGCGATCGCCGGTTCGAGGCCTTCAACGATATCGACGCCCGGTTCGAGCGGCGCCCCAGCGTCTGGATCGAGCCGCTCGGCGAATGGGGCCAGGGTCAGGTTCAACTCGTCGAGATTCCGGTCAATGACGAAATGAACCGCAACATCCTGGCCTATTGGCGTCCGCGCACGCCGCTGGCCCGCGGCGCCGAGCATTTCTTCACCTACCGGATGCACTGGTGCTGGTCGCCGCCGGAGCGGGCGCCCTTTGCCTTCGTCACGTCGACCCGCACCGGCCGGGCCCAGGGCGGCGGTCGGCGCCGCCGCTTCCTCGTCGACTTCTCCTCGGAGGAGTTCGCCGATCCCGCCAGGGGCAGCGGATTGCGGGTCAATCTCACCCATCAGCGCGGCCGCGTCGGTGCAATCGACGGCCGGCTCGTGCCTGAGCTCAGACTCTACCGGGTCACCTTCGACCTCGACCCGGAAACCAGCAACCAGGTGGAACTCAGGCTCGTGCTTGAGCGCGATGGACAGGCCCAAAGCGAGACATGGCTCTATCGATGGACGCCCTGAGAGAACGGCCTGCGGCCCCCTCGCTGCCGCGCGACCGTATGGCCATGCCGGTCCAGGCGCCGCTCGCCATGCCGACGCAGTCGCTGCGGCGCTGGCGGGACAGTGAGAGGCGTGCGCTGAAGGCTCCGGACCTGTGGCGCACCCCGTGGTTCGCCCGCCTCGTGGCCTTCGGCGGCATGGTGGCGATCACCGCGGCCGGCGGCTGGCAGATGTTCAAGGTGGTCGAAGCCGGCGGCGTAACCCTGCTGGAATGGGCCTTCCTGGTCTTCTTCGTTGTCAACTTCTCCTGGATCGCCCTCGCCTTCACGACCGGTCTGCTCGGGCTGGGCGACCTCCTGCGCCACGGCCTCAACCGCAAGCCGGACCTGCCCGCCGCGTTACGGGAGCGGACGGCGGTGGTCATGCCGATTTACAACGAGAGCCCGGCCCGGGTCTTCGGCACGGTGCAGGCGATCGCCGAGGACGTCCTCGCCACCGGCCACGGCACATCGTTCGACTTCTTCTTCCTGTCCGACACGACCGACCCCGATATCTGGATCGCCGAGGAGCGGTCCTATCTGGCGCTGCGCGACCGGCTGCCGGACATCGCGATCCATTATCGCCATCGGCCGAAGAACACCGCCCGCAAGGCCGGCAATATCGCTGATTTCGTGATGAACTGGGGCGGCAACTACGCGCATATGATCGTGCTCGACGCCGACAGTCTGATGACCGGCGAGACGATCGTGGCGCTCGCCGACGCCATGGAGCGCGACCCCGATGCCGGCATCATCCAGACCCTGCCCCGGCTCATCAACCGCAACACGCTGATCGCGCGGCTCCAGCAGTTCGCAGCCCGCGTCTACGGGCCCGTCTGCGCGGCGGGGCTGGCGGTCTGGTCGGGCCGCGACAGCAATTACTGGGGCCACAATGCCATCATCCGCATGGAGGCCTTCGCCTCCTCCGCCGGCCTGCCCGACCTGCCGGGCAAGCCCCCCTTCGGCGGCCACATCCTCAGCCATGACTTCGTCGAGGCCGGCCTCATCCGCCGGCGCGGCTATGCTGTCTACATGCTCACCCATCTCGACGGCTCTTTCGAGGAGAGCCCGCCCTCGCTGATGGACCTCGCCATTCGCGACCGGCGCTGGTGCCAGGGCAATCTCCAGCACAGCCGGGTCATCGGCGCGAAGGGCCTGCACTGGGCGACGCGCCAGCATCTGGCCACCGGCATCATGAGCTATGTGTCGAGCCCGCTCTGGCTGATCCAGTTGCTCATCGGCCTCGCCCTCGCCCTGCAGGCCGCCTTCATCCGCCCGGAATATTTCACCAACCAGTTCACCCTCTTCCCGGCCTGGCCGGTCTTCGATTCCGAGCGTGCCTTCAATCTCTTCCTGATCACCATGGCCATCCTGCTGGCCCCCAAGCTGTTCGGCTGGTTCGTGACACTGGTGAACGGTCCGGCGCGGCGCGGTTGCGGCGGCGCCATCATGCTGACGCTGTCGACCCTGCTGGAGATCATCCTTTCCGCGCTGATCGCCCCGGTCATGATGCTGATCCAGGGGAGTTCGGTCTCCTCGATCCTCTCCGGCCGCGACACCGGCTGGAAGACCCAGCGGCGCGACGACGGGTCGATCCCCTTCCGTGCCATCGTCCACCGCCACTGGCGACACACGGCCCTCGGCGTCATCGCCGCGATCGCCGCCTTCTCGATCTCGCCCTATATCTTCGCCTGGATGTCGCCGACGATCATCGGGCTCTGGCTGGCGATCCCGACCTCCTGGGCCTCGGCCTCGGCGGCGATCGGCTGGACACTGAGACGTATGCGGCTGCTGCTCATCCCGGAGGAATCCGCCCCGCCACCCATCGCCGAGCGGGCCTTCGCGCTCGGGCGCGAATTCGAGGCCCTGGCGCTGGAAGACGGCAAGGCGCTCGATCTCGTCCATGGCGATCCGGGGTTCCGCGACATGCACCAGCAGATCATCCAGGTGCCGCCGCCCCGCATCCGCGGCAAGGTCGATACCGACCGCGTCATCGCCGAGGCCAAGCTCACCGATGCCCAGTCGATCGAGGATGCGCGGCAATGGCTGTCAGGCCGCGAGGCGATGCTGGTGCTTCACGACCGGGCGCTGATCGCGCTTCTGGCCGCCCTGCCCCATGCCAAGCCCGCCGAGCCGGAGCCGGCGCCGCAAAAATAGGCTCCTGGCCCGCCGCCGCGCCTAATCCGGTCGCAGGCGCCGGCACGCCCGGCGCCCTCATCCCCGGCGCTTCGCCGGTTCGGCAGCATCCAGTGGTGGCACCCGCCTTGCATGGATGGCGGCAGCTTGTTTAGCCGCCAATGACGCCGGCTCCCTCGCCTTTCGCACGGGGAACGGATGTCACAGGACTTCAGCGCGGAACAGAAGCGCTATCTCGAAGGGTTCGTTGCAGGTGCGGCCGCCTCCCAGGTGGTCAGCACCACCGCGCCCGCGGCCACCTCCGCCCCGACCGGCCCGGATGCGGTACACCTTCTTGCGCAGGATGCGCAGGTGCGGGCCGGCGGCAAGATCGTCGATCCCGAGAAGTGGAAGCGGGACGACAACCCCCTCGACGCCTTTGGCCGGCTGACCCGCGAGGCGGCAACCGGCAAGCTGCCCGGACCGGCTGACAATTTCCGCTGGCGCTATTTCGGTCTGTTCAACGTCGCACCGGCGCAGGACAGCTTCATGCTGCGCATGCGCCTGCCCAACGGCATCCTCACCGCCCACCAACTGGCCGGCTGCGCCCGGCTGGCGGAAACCTATGGCGGCGGCGTGCTGGCGGTCACGACCCGCGCCAACCTGCAGATGCGCGAGATCCGTCCGGAGAACGCCAAGGCGCTGCTCGAAGAGCTGATGGATCTCGGAATCGTCGCCCGTGGCTCGGGGGCCGACAATATCCGCAATGTCACGGGATCGCCGCTCGCCGGCATCGATCCGCAGGAATTGCTCGACACCCGGCCGCTGGCCCGCGACTGGCACTTCCATATCCTCAACACGCGGGTGCTGTACGGGCTGCCGCGCAAGTTCAACGTCTCCTTCGACGGTGCCGGCCTGTCGCCGGCCCTCGAGGAGACCAACGATATCGGCTTCCAGGCGGTCCGGGTGCCGGAGGGCGGTAGCGCCTCTCCCGGTCTGTGGCTGCGGATCGTGCTGGGCGGCATATCGGGGCACCATGACCTCGCCCGGCCGACGGGCGCCTTCTGCCGGCCGGACGAGGCCACGCTGATCGCCGAGGCCATCGTCCGCGTCTTCATCGACCATGGCGACCGCACCAACCGCAACCGCGCGCGGCTCAAATACCTGCTGGACTCCTGGGGTTTCGAGCGCTTCCTGGCGGCCGTGGAGGACAAGCTCGGCCGCAAGCTGACCCGGATCGCGGACAGTGACGTGGCGCCGCGCCTGCCGACCGACCGCTACGCCCATGTCGGTGTCCATCGCCAGAAACAGGCTGGCCTGAACTGGATCGGCGTGGTGATGGCAGTCGGCAAACTGACGCGCCGCCAGGCGGAAGGGCTCGCGGCCATCGCGGCCGAATGCGGCGACGGCGATATCAGGCTGACCGTCTGGCAGAACCTGATCCTGTCCGGTGTGCCGGACGGTCTGGTCGCCGAGGCCGAGGCGCGCATCGCCGCCCTCGGCCTGTCGACGACCGTGACCCCGATCCGCGCCGGGCTCGTCGCCTGTACCGGCAATGCCGGCTGCAAATTCGCCGCTTCGGACACCAAGCGCCATGCGATGGAGATCGCCGACCATGTCGAGGCGCGGGTGGCGATCGACGTGCCAGTCAACATCCACCTGACCGGCTGCCACCATTCCTGCGCCCAGCACTATATCGGCGATATCGGCCTGATCGGTGCGCGCGTGCCGGTGAATGCGGAGGGCGACACGGTCGAGGGCTACGATATAGCCGTCGGCGGTGGATTTGCCGAAAATGCCCGGATCGGGCGGACCCTCTGGAAGGGCATCACGGCCGAGGATGCGCCGCGCCATGTCGAGGCGCTGCTGAAGGCCTATCTGAGCCATCGCGACAGCCCGGCCGAGAGCTTCCAGGCCTTCACCATCCGGCATGACGCGGAAAAGCTGTCATCCCTCGTCGCGCCCCATCTCACTCCGCTGCGGGAGGCCGCGGAATGAGCGTGCAGCCGCCCTCCTCGACCTTTTCGCTGATCCCGGACACCGCGCCGTTCAGTGCCGAACAGCGGCAATGGCTGTCCGGTTTCTTCGCCGCGGCCCTCGGGCCGCTGACACCGGCGGCGGCCATGGCTGCTGACGGCGGCGCGGCGACGGCGCCTTCCGCAGAGCTCGCCTCCAATGACGATGCGCCCTGGCACGACCCGGCCATGCCGCTCGCCGACCGCATGGCGCTCGCCGACGGCAAGCCCCTTGCGCCGCGACTGATGGCAGCCATGGCCCAGCAGGATTGCGGCCAGTGCGGCTATTCTTGCGCCGACTATGCCAATGCGCTGGCGGTGAAGAGCGAGGAGCGGCTCAATCTCTGCGTGCCCGGCGGCAAGGAGACGCTGCGCATGCTCAAGGCGCTGGCGGGAGAGGTTGCCGGCAGCGGCGAGGCCGGTGCCGCGCCGGCCGCCGCCCCACCGGCCGG
>NZ_JALHMP010000043.1 GCF_022843985.1 Phreatobacter sp.
GCCGAGGTCGCCACTCTGGCCGCTGCTGCCGCCGCCGACAGTGCCGCCCCGGATCCGCTGCCCCAGGCCGGTACCAGCCCGGCGCCGGCCAGCCCCTCCGCCTTCGGCATGGAAGTCGCCCAGAAGACGGCGCAGGCCGCGGCGCCCGGTTCGCCTGTGCCGGTCCATGCCCTCGCCGTCACCATCGCGGCACGGGCCGGTTCCGGTGCGACCCGCTTCGACATCCGCCTCGATCCCGCCGAACTCGGCCGGATCGACGTGCAGCTGACGGTCGACCGCGACGGCGCCGTCAAGTCGCGTCTCGTGGTGGAAAAGCAGGAGACTCTGGACCTTCTGCAGCGCGACCAGCGCAACCTTGAGCGGGCGCTGGCGCAGGCCGGCCTGCAGACAAGCGAAGGCAGTCTCGAATTCTCGCTGAAGGACCAGGGCGGCCAGAACGCCCGGGACCGCCAGCCCGAGCCGCAGGCCTCCCGCCATCAGATGGTGGTCGAGGATCCAGAAGCCGCCTCGGCCCTGCAGGCCAGCGCGGCCGTCTATGCCCGTGCTGCCGCCTTGCGCGGCGGCGTCGACATCCGAATCTGAAAGGACGGCGCGCGATGACCACCACCTCTTCGGTCTCGACGACCACGACCGGCACGCCGGCCACCGCCGGGACCCGGCTATCGAACAATTTCGACACCTTTCTGCAACTGCTCACCACGCAGCTGAAGAACCAGGACCCCACCCAGCCGATGGACGCCAACCAGTTCACCCAGCAGCTGGTGCAATATTCCCAGGTCGAGCAGCAGATCGCGACAAATGCGAAGCTCGACAACATGATCGCCGCATTTACCGGCAACCAGACGACCACCTCGCTCGGCTATTTGGGCAAGACCGTCACCTATGATGCCAGCACCGTGTCGCCGACCGCGACGGGGGCGAAGTGGACGTTCACACCGACGCAATCTGGCGAATACACGGTGAGAATCCGCGATTCCAACGGCGTGGTCGTCCAGGAGAAGAGGGTTTCGCTGACCGGCAACCAGTCCAGCGAGTACCAGTGGGACGGCAGGCGCTCCGACGGCCAGCCGATGGGCAGCCAGCCCTATTCGATGGAGCTCTACAGCGGCTCGGGCAGTGCGACCACGCAGGTTCCCGTGACCCACAAGGGGCAGGTCACGGCCGTCGACATGTCAAACGGAACGCCGCGCGTGACGGTCGGCGGCCTCAACATCCCGCTGGCGCGCATTCTCGGCATCGCCCTCTGACGGTCACCGGAGCGGCCGATGTGCCCCCTTGGACGACGGTTCAACGCTCCGACCTCCGGCCAGAACCGGGCGCTTTCGGTCAATGAAAATGTTGAGTTTCATTGTCCCATCCCATTTAGGCCAAATTTAACGTCCTGCCGGTACTCTTGCTTCATGACGTGGTCAGTCGCGTGCGTTGTGTGAGAGTAAGTATGACCGAGCCCATGCGTCCCAGGGTGAAATATGTGATCGGACCGGACGGCAGTCCACTGACGATCGCTGATCTCCCTCCGCCCGATACCCATCGCTGGGTCATCCGGCGCAAAGCCGAAGTGGTCGCCGCAGTGCGCGGTGGGCTCCTCAGCCTCGAAGAGGCTTGCAAGCGCTACACCCTGACCGTCGAGGAGTTTCTCAACTGGCAGGCCTCCATCGACCGCCACGGTCTGGCCGGTCTGCGCACCACGCGCATCCAGCAATACCGCCAGTAAAATCTCGGTTCATCCGCGCGACAGCCGGCCCCCTCCTGGGAGCCGGCTTTTTCGTCATGGGCTGTCGATTCAGCGCAACGGGGCCCGGCGCAGCGTCAGGTTGCCGATGCCGAGCGCCAGGTTGAGGCCTGTCTGGGCCTGGACTGAGAGGGGCTGGAGCGCCACGGTGTCGCCCGAGCCACCGACCAGGGCATTGGCACCGAGGCCGACAGCAAAGGTCGCCTGTGTGCTCGCCCCGGAATAGCTGCCGGCGAGCTGATAGGGCGACAGCCGCCGGGTCGGCGCAAAGACGGCCCAGGCGAGAACGCCGCTGCCGGTGATCCCGACGTCGAGGCCGACGCGCGAGAAGGTGCCGGCATAGCCTTCGGGGCGACCACGGCGCTGGGGGCGAAAGACGCAGCTCAATTCGCGCCGCGACCCGACGAGGAAGCCGATCGCAGGGGCGACGTTGCAGTTGAGCACGCCGACGCGGGTCGGGCGCGGCTGAGCCTCCGCGGCAGTGGGCATGGCAAGTCCGGCGGCGAGAAGGGTTGCGCCTGCGAGCGCGAGACCACGGGTCATCATCGGGCATCTCCGGTGGCTGTGAGGTCATGCCCTCCCAACGCCGGAAGACCCGAAAGGTTGCCATCGTCCGATCTTAGGGGACATGCCGGTCGAGCCAGGTCGCGACCGCGGTGAAATAGCTCTCGCGCGCCGGCTCCGCCGACAGGGCGAGGTCGTGGATGCCGCCGGCGATGCGGATGACGGTGACCTCCGCGCCGAGCTGCGGCGCGCGGCCGGCGATCTGCTCGACGTCGAGAACGCTGTCGGTGTGCGTGATGGCCTGGTGCCATCGGTCATTGGGGCCGCTGCGATCGGAGCAGCAGACCAGGACGGGGATGTCGATGGCGAGCCCGCGCGCCAGCGCGGCATGGCCGCGGCGGATGGCCCGGAACCAGCCGGCGCGGACGGGGAAGCCTTCGATGGGTTTCCAGGCGAGGTTGTAGTCCCAGATCCCCGCTCCCGAGCGGTGGATGCTGCGGCCGTAATGGGGGCCGAGCTGGCTGACCACGAGCCTTGGCGCGACTGCCCCGACCAGATCGAGCGCAGCCGTCACCGGCCCGCGCAGGAAGGCGCTGCCGGCCAGGTCGAACCAGGGGCTGTTCATCACCATGGCGTCGATCAGGCCCCGGCCGCGACGGCGATGCGCCCAGAGCGCCGTGATCAGGCCGCCGGTCGAATGGGACATGACGACGAAGCGGTGGTGGCCCTTCTCCTCGCGGATGATGCGCAGGGCGGCATCCAGTTCCTCATCGTAGACGCCGAGATCGGTGCAGAAATTCGGGGTCTGGTGCGGCCGCAGCGAGCGGCCGTACTTGCGCAGGTCAAGGGCATAGAAGGCGTGGCCCAGGGCCTCCATGCGCCGGGCCAGATGGTCCTGGAAGAAATAGTCGCAGAAGCCGTGGACATAGAGGACGGCCGGCCCGGGTCCGCCCGTCTTCCGCCGGTGGACAAGAGTCGCCGCGGCTTCGCCCTCTCCGTCCGGCTGCAGCGGAAGTGTTCGGGAGACCCAGTCGTCGCCGAGGCCATCCGGTTCCAACAAAGGCGCGCCCATGCAATCTACTCCCCGCAACGCCCGGTCGGCAGGCCCGATCATAGCGCGATGCCATCACGTTGCGTTCATCCTTTGGGATGGCGCAGCCGGAGATGGTTGGACGGGGCCTTGTGGCTACTATATAACTTTGCATTCAACCAGACCGGGATCGTCGACGCCCTTGGCCACTCCAGCTTTGCCCGCCAGCCCCCGTCCGGTTCCTGCCGGCGGTCATGATCACGGTCACGCTCATGACCATGATCACGCTCATCTCCATGGGCATACCGGGCATGACCACGCGGGCGCCGGCCGACCTGCCCCGGCTGTCCACATCGTCTCCGCCCTGACCATGTCGGTGGCGGGACGGCTTCTCGCCGCCGGCCTGATGGCCGCGACGCTCTGGCTCCTCGCCCTCTGGGCCATGACGTGACCTCGCCCATGTCCGCCGTCACCATCCGCGACCTGACCCTCGGCTATGACCGCCACCCCGCGGTCCACCATCTCGACGGACGGATCGAGGCGGGCGCCATGCTCGCCGTGGTCGGCCCGAACGGGGCCGGCAAGTCGACCCTGCTCAAGGGGCTCGCCGGCGCGATCAGCCCACTCAGCGGCGCCGTCGAGATGACCCGCTCCGACCGTCATGCGATCGCCTACCTGCCGCAGGCTGCGGAGATCGACCGGACCTTTCCGATCACCGTGTTCGAACTGGTCGCCATGGGGATGTGGCGCCGCACCGGCCTGTTCGGCGGCCTGTCCCGGGCCGATCGCCAGGCCATCGAACAGGCGCTGGCCGCTGTCGGGCTGACCGGATTCGAGACGCGCACCATCGGCACGCTGTCCGGGGGGCAGTTGCAGCGCATGCTCTTCGCCCGGCTGCTGGTGCAGGATGCCCGACTCATTCTGCTGGACGAGCCCTTCACGGCGATCGACGCCAAGACCTGTGCCGACCTTCTCGATCTGGTGCGTCGCTGGAATGCCGAGAAGCGGACGGTCGTCGCCGTCCTTCACGATATGGAGACCGTGCGCCAGGCCTTTCCGCAGTCGCTGCTGCTGGCGCGCCGGGCCATTGCCTGGGGGCCGACCGACGAGGTCCTGACGCCGGAAAACCTGCTGGCGGCGCGGCGGATGACGGAAGCTTTCGACGATCACGCGGGCATCTGCGCCGAGGCGGCGTGAGCACCATGCCGGTATGTCCGCGGCACGAGGGAGCCTGCCCCCGTCATGTATGACGCGCTGATCGGCCCCTTCGTCGAATTCGAGTTCATGCGCCGTGCCCTGGTCGGCGCCATCGCGCTGTCGCTGGGCGGCGCGCCGGTCGGCGTTTTCCTGATGCTGCGGCGGATGTCGCTCATGGGCGATGCCATGGCCCATGCGATCCTGCCGGGCGCCGCGGCCGGCTATCTGCTTTTCGGCCTCGCGCTGGTGCCCATGACGGTGGGCGGGATCGCCGCCGGCTTCGCGGTGGCGCTCACCGCCGGCCTCGTGGCGCGTTTCACCATGCTGAAGGAAGACGCCTCTCTCGCCGCCTTCTATCTCATCTCGCTGGCGCTGGGGGTCATCATCGTCTCCATGCGCGGATCGAATGTCGATCTCTTCCGCGTGCTGTTCGGCTCGGTTCTGGCGCTCGACGATCCGACCCTGATTCTGCTCGCCGCCATCTCCACGGTGACGCTCGTGGCGCTCGCGCTGCTGTGGCGGCCGCTGGTGCTCGATTCCGTCGACCCCGGCTTCCTGCGGTCCGTGTCGCGGTCCGGGGCCCCCTCCCATCTCGTCTTCCTCGGCCTCGTCGTTCTGAATCTGGTGGCCGGTTTCCATGCCCTGGGCACGCTGCTGGCGGTCGGGCTGATGATGCTGCCGGCCATCGCCGCACGGTTCTGGGGGCGTGACGTAACGACGCTTGCGGCCATCGCCGTCGGCTTCGGCATCGCATCGGGCTATGCAGGGTTGGTGTTATCTTATAACATGGAGACTCCTTCGGGCCCATCGATCGTCCTCATGGCGGGGGTGATCTATCTGGTGTCGCTGGTCTTCGGCCCGCGCGGTGGTCTTCTGCCCACCTACTGGCCGGCCCGGCACCGCGAGGCCTGAAGTCCCGACCGGAGGATGTTTCTCATGTTCACGCGACGCCACGCCGTTTCCGTCCTGCTCTCCGCCCCTCTCTTCGCCGGCCGGGCCGTGGCCCAGGCGACGCCGCCGCTGCCGGTCATGGCGAGCTTCTCGATCCTGGCCGACATGGTGCGGCAGATCGGCGGCGAACAGGTCGCCGTGACCAGCCTCGTCGGTCCTGACGGCGATGCGCACTCCTATTCGCCGACGCCGGCCGATGCGCGTGCCCTGACCGCGGCGAGGGTCTTCGTGGTCAACGGGCTCGGATTCGAGGGATGGCTGACCCGGCTCGTCCGCTCCTCCGGCACGCGCGCCAAAGTGGTGACGGCGTCGACGGGCGTGACGGCGCTCAAGGCCGAGGAGGGGCATTCCCATGGCCACTCCCATGGGCACTCCCATGGCCATTCGCATGGCGCCTTCGATCCGCATGCCTGGCAGGACGTCACCAATGCACGGATCTATGTGAAGGCCATCGCCGCCGGGCTGTCGGAGGTCGATGCCGCGCGGGCCGATGTCTTCGCCCGCAACGCTGCCGCCTATGACGCGACGCTGGCAGCGCTCGATGCGGAGATCCGGGCCGCCATCGGCGCCGTTCCGCGGGCCCAGCGGCGCCTGCTGACCAGCCATGACGCGTTCCGCTATTTCGCCAAGGCCTATGAGGTGGACGTGCTCGCGGTGCGCGGCGTGTCGTCGGATTCGGAGCCATCGGCGCGCCAGATTGCCGCTCTGATCCGGCAGATCCGTCAGGGCAAGGTCTCGGCGCTGTTCATGGAGAATATCTCCGACCCGCGGTCCATCCAGCGCCTCGCCGCCGAAACGGGCGCCAGGATCGGCGGCAAGCTCTATTCCGATGCGCTGTCGGAAGCCGGCGGTCCGGCCGCGACCTATGTCGAGATGATGCGCCACAATGCACGGCAGATCGCCGGAGCGATGGCGCAGGGCTGATCGCCCATTCCGCAGCGCCCGTCGCTCGCCTATATGAGCGCCAATCCCTTCAGGCCGATGGAATCACCATGACCGACGCCGCCGCCACTTCCCCCACCACCGCCGCCCTGCAGAAGATTCCGGTGACCGTTCTGACCGGCTATCTCGGTGCCGGCAAGACGACGCTGCTGAACCGCATCCTGACCGAGAACCACGGCAAGCGCTTCGCCGTGATCGTCAACGAGTTCGGCGAGATCGGCATCGACAACGACCTCGTCGTCGGCGCCGACGAGGAAGTCTTCGAGATGAACAACGGCTGCATCTGCTGCACCGTGCGCGGCGACCTGATCCGCATCATCGAGGGGCTGATGCGGCGCAAGGGAAAGTTCGACGCGATCATTGTCGAGACCACCGGCCTCGCCGATCCCGCGCCGGTTGCCCAGACCTTTTTCGTCGACGAGGAGGTCGGTGCGCGGACGGCCCTCGACGCCGTGGTCACGGTAGCCGACGCCAAATGGCTGATCGACCGGCTGAAGGACGCGCCGGAGGCGAAGAACCAGATCGCCTTCGCCGACGTCATCCTGCTTAACAAGACGGACCTCGTGACGCCCGCCCAGCTGCGCGAGGTCGAGGCCCGCATCCGCGCCATCAACCCCTATGCCGTCCTGCACAAGACGCAGAAATGCGCCGTGCCGCTGGATGCCGTCCTGTCGCGCGGCGCCTTCGACCTGGAGCGCATTCTGGAGATCGAGCCGGCCTTCCTGCACAAGGACGACGGCCATCATCACCACCATGATGATCATGCCCATGATGATCATGCCCATGATCATCATGGGCACGAGCATCACGGCCACGGCCACGGCCACGACCATCACCACCATGATCACGACCATACCGGCCCGGATTGCGATCACCCGAGCCACGGGCTGAAGCATTATCACGACGAGCACATGCAGTCGGTGTCGCTGCGGACCGAGAAGCAGCTCGACCCCGACACGTTCTTCCCCTGGATCCAGGACCTGACGCAGGTCGAGGGAGCGAAGATCCTGCGCTGCAAGGGCATCGTGGCGTTCAAGGACGACCCCGAGCGCTTCGTCTTCCAGGGCGTTCACATGATCCTCGACGGCGACCACCAGCGGGCGTGGAAGGCCGACGAGAAGCGGGAGAGCCGCCTCGTCTTCATCGGGCGCGACCTGCCGATCGAGAAGATCCGCAACGGCTTCGCGAAGATCTCCGCCTGAGGTTCGTAGCCCTGCCCCGCCGGCGCGGGCGGGGCGCGCAGGCTGTCACCCTGGCGACGGCGAAAGCGCTGCAGGTGCTGTCACCCGGTTACTCGACCTTCCACGGGAACGTCCAGGTTTCGGTCAGGGCGCGGTTGCCGATGCGCAGGAAGGCGCGCAGGTCGGCCGTCTGCCCGGCTTCGCCGACGACGTCGATCCCGGCACGGAAGCCGCGTGTCTGCGGGTTGGGGACGAGGAAGGTCCGCGTGATCCGCGCATGGGTGGCGGAGGGCACGACCTGCACCGCGTCGGGCTGGGTGGTGTGGTATTCGAGGTCGCCGCCGGCGAAGTCGATGATGAAGCGCGTCGCATGGGCGGGTGCCTGCTCGCCCGAACCGAGGGCGATCGGCCTGGTCCGGAACGTGTTGAGGGCGAAGCCGCCGGGGTGCAGCCGCGCCTCGTTCATGGTCGACACCAGGCGGTAGGCGAAGGTCAGGGTCTGCCCTGCCTCGACGGCCCGGTTCGGCACCCAATAGGCGACGATATTGTCGTTGGTCTCGTCGGTCGTGGGGATCTCGACCAGCTCGACACGCCCATCGGTGAACCCCTCGCGCGGTTCGACCCAGTAGCTCGGACGCAACTCGTAGTTCAGGTCGAGGTCCTGATAGTGCTCGAAGGTGCGATCACGCTGCATCAGGCCGAAACCGCGCACCTGGCGGTCGACGAATTGCGAGACCTCGACCTGGCGCGGATTGCGCAGCGGCCGCCAGATCCATTCGCCGGTGTCGGAATGGATCAGCACACCGTCGGAATCGTGCAGTTCCGGCCGGAAGTCGTCGAAGGAACGGCGGTCGTTTTCGGCATAGAAGAACATCGACGTCAGGGGGGCGACGCCGAGTTTCGCGATGGACCGGCGCGGGAACAGCGTGCAACGGATGTCGAGCACCGTCTCCTGGCCCGGAAAGACGGTGAAGCGGAAGGCACCGGTGAGGCTCTCGCCGTCGAGCAGGGCGTAGATGTGGCAGGACTGGGCCTCGGCCGTGGGCGTGTCGACCCAGAATTCGCGGAAGATCGGGAACTCCTCCTGGCCCGGGCCGGCGGTGTTGACGGCGATCCCGCGGGCCGAGAGACCATATTTCTGGCCCCGTCCGAGAAACCTGAAATAGCTGGCGCCGAGGAACGAGATCAGTTCGTCATGGACGCGGGGGTCGTTCAGTGGATGGTGGATGCGGAAGCCGGCAAAGCCAAGATCGACGGGCAGCGGCCGTTCGAACCGGTTGCGGCCGTAGTCGAACAGGGCGGCCGCATAGGGAACGGGCGTGGCGATGCCCTCGCGGATGATGTTGACCACCACGGGGGTGCGATAGATGAAGCCGAGGTGGAACATCTGCATGCGGAAGGCGCCGCCGCCCTGCGCCAGCATCGATCGCTCGGGCCGGAACCTGAGATCGCGATACTGGTCGAAGTTCATGTTGGCCAGAGCCGCCGGCAGGTCCGAGCGTACGGCCTCATAGGGAAGGGCGGCGAGATCGCGGGCGCGGCGCTCGACCTCCTCGAAACCGAAGCGCGCCTGGGGCTGCGGTGTCGCCGCCTGCGGCGCGGCGGCCGGGGGCTGCTGGGCAGCGGCGAGCGAGGGCCATGACAGCCCTGCGGCAGCGATGAGTTTCAGTGCGTCACGGCGGGCGAAGGTCGGCAGTCGCATGAAGCCTCGGGATCCCTGAATATGTATTGCCGCGCGGCAGCATCGGGGACATGCGGCCTTCGCGCGCGGGACGTCAAGAGGCGGCCCTTGCGACGTGAAGTCCGGTGCATCGCTGTCCTCCGCGCGGCCGGCTTGCCGCCGCGCCGCCGCCTTGCCAGTGTGCCCCGATCACGGGAGAAGCGCGCATGGCGCCGAGAGACATTCTGGACATGGCCGGCCGCGTCGCCCTGGTCACCGGGGCCGGGACCGGGCTCGGTGCCCGTTTCTGCATGGCGCTGGCCGAGCATGGCGCCGCCGTGGTCGCCGTCGCCCGCCGGGCCGACAAGGTCGAGGGCGTCGCCGAGGCCATCCGCCGGGATGGCGGCCGGGCGATCGCCGTCGCCGGGGACGTGACCGACACGGGGTCCATCCGGAACGCCTTCGACGCGGCGGAGAAGGCCTTCGGCACGGTCGATGCCGTCGTCGCCAATGCCGGCATCGCGGTGCCCGGCCGTGCATCCGACATTTCCGACGAGGACTGGCGACGCACCATGGCGACCAATCTCGACGGCGTGTTCTACACCGCCCGGGAGGCGGCCCAGCGGCTGCTCAAGGCCGGCAAGCATGGCGCCATCGTCAACATCGCCTCGATCCTCGGCTACGGGGTCGGCAAGGGCAATGCGTCCTATGCGGTCTCCAAGGCCGCGGTGATCCAGATGACCCAGGCTCTGGCGCTGGAATGGGCCTTCAAGGGCATCCGCGTGAACGCCATCGCGCCGGGCTATGTCGTGACCGACATCAACCGCGACTATCTGACCTCGGGCAAGGGCGCCGAGATGACCAAGGAGATTCCGGTCGGCCGGTTCGGCCGCGAGCAGGATCTCGACGGCGCGCTGCTGCTGCTGCTGTCGGAGGCCGGCGCCTTCATGACCGGAACGACCATCACCGTCGACGGCGGCCAGCGCATCGGCCTGCGCGGCTCCTGACGCGCATCATCCCGGGGGAGACAGACGCCATGATCATCGACGAGCGCACCTACACGACGCATCCCGGCAAGGTTAAGGCCTTCCTCGAGGTCTACGAGCGCCTGGCCAAGCCCATCCAGTGGCCGATCCTCGGTGATCCCGTCGGTTTCTTCGTCACCGAGATCGGCACCCTCAATCAGGTCGTACACCTGTGGAAGTACGACAGCATGGCCGATCGCGAGCAGCGGCGCGCCAGGCTGGCGGTCGCACCCCACTGGGGCGATTATCTCGACGCGGCGACCCCGCTGCTCCTGCGGATGGAGAACCGCATCCTGGTTCCCACCGCCTTCTCTCCGATGAAGTGAAGCCAGACCCATGACCAAACCCATGAACGGGGCCGAGAGCCTCGTGCGCACCCTCGTCGCCGGTGACGTGACGGTGGCCTTCACCAATCCCGGCACGTCGGAGATGCATTTCGTCGCCGCCCTCGACCGCGTCGACGGCATGCGCTGCGTGCTCTGCCTGCATGAGACGGTGACGACCGGGGCCGCGGACGGCTACTGGCGGATGACGGGCAAGCCGGCCTCGACATTGCTGCATCTCGGCCCCGGTCTCGGCAATGCGCTGGCCAACCTGCACAATCTCAAGCGGGCCCGTTCGGGCGTCGTCAACATCGTCGGCGAGCACGCCACCTATCACCGGGTGTTCGACGCGCCGCTGACCTCCGACATCGAGGGCATCGCCGGGACGATGTCGCACTGGGTCAAGACCTCCATGTCGTCGAAGGACGTCGCCGCCGATGGCGCCGAGGCGATCCATGTGGCGATGCAGGCGCCGGGGCAGATCGCCACGCTGATCCTGCCTGCCGACACCGCCTGGACCGAGGGCACCGGCCCGGCGGCCGTCGCCCCGATCGCCGCGCCCGCCAAGGTGTCGGAGGATGCGGTCGAGGCCGCTGCCCGCGCCATCGAGGCCGGCGGCCGGCCGCTCATCGTCATGGGCACCTGGGCGGTGCGCGAGAAGCCGATGGTCCATGCCGCGAAGATCGTTGCCAAGACCGGTGCGCAGATCCGCGCCGAGGGCTCGAACGGGCGCATCGAGCGCGGCGTCGGCCGCATGCCGCTGGAGCGCGTGCCCTATCCGGTGGATGTGGCGCTCGCTGCCACCAAGGGCGTGACCCACCTCATCCTCGTCGGCGCCAAGGCGCCTGTCGCCTTCTTCGCCTATCCGAACAAGCCCTCCATCCTCTACCCGCCGGAGGCGGAGGTGGTGACGCTGGCCACGCCCGGCGAGGATGCCGAGGATGCGCTCGCCCGTCTCGCCGAGCGCCTCGGCGCCGACAAGGCAGTGCCGGTCCTCAACACGCCGAAGCGGCCGGACCTGCCGACGGGCGCACTCAACCAGGATTCGATCGCGGCGATCATCGGCCACTACCTGCCGGACAATGCCATCGTCACCGACGAATCGGTCACCACGGGGCGCAACTTCTTCAAGGACACCCATGGCGCCGCGCCGCATGACTGGCTGTCGCTGACCGGCGGCGCCATCGGCGAGGGCCTGCCGCTGGCCGTTGGTGCGGCGGTGGCCTGCCCGGACCGCAAGGTCATCGCGCTGCAGGCGGACGGCTCGGGCATGTACTCGCTGCAGGCGCTGTGGACGATGGCGCGCGAGCGCCTCGACGTCACGGTCTGCATCTGGGCCAACCGGACCTATGCGATCCTGAAGGGCGAACTGGCCAATGTCGGGGCCGAAAATCCCGGCCGGAAGGCCCATGACATGCTGTCGCTGGGGGATCCGAACCTCGACTGGGTGAAGCTCGCCGGCGGCATGGGGGTGGAGGCGACCCGCGTCGAGACGGCCGAGGCCTTCGCCGACGCCTTCTCCGCCGCCAACCGGCGCAAGGGGCCCTTCCTGATCGAGGTCGTGCTCTGAGCGGCTCGCCTGCCAGAGCCGTTTCGTCCATGATGCCGGCGTGACCGAACCGCCCGCCTCCTCATCCTTTGCCGCCCGCTGCCTCCATCTGGCGGGGGATGCGGGCTGGCGCGTGGCCTTGCACGCCTTGCCCTATGCAGTGGCCTGCGGGGTGATCACCGAGGGCATGCTCCGGCTACGGCTAGCGGTGCTGTGGAAACTGCCGCTGGTCACCCTGACCCTGGCGAGCCTCTATCTCGCCGTCCTTCTGGGGACCCATGTCTCGACCCTGCGGCTCGCCGGCCGCAGCGGCCTCGTTCTCGCGCCGACCCGCCATGTCCTCGGCACGACGGCGCGGATCAGCGGCGAAAGTGCCGTTGCCGCCCTTGTCGGTCTGCTGGCGGCGCTGGCTCTCGTCGGGGCACTGGATATCGGCATCGCCATGCTGGCGCCTGCCGGCGGAGCGCGCTGGCCCGAGACGCTGTTGCGGGCGATCGCGACCCTGACCGCACTCGCGGGGCTGATCGTCATCCTGACCGCCGGAACGGCCCTGGCGGCATCGACCCTGGGACGGGTGGAGAACTTCGCCACGGCGGCGCGCCAGCTCTTCCGCCGCTCCGAGCGCACCACGGCCGTCGTCTGCACGGCGATTTTCGCCGGCACCGCGGTGGCGATCGTCGCAACGCGGCTTCTGGGCATGGCCGATCTCGGTCCGCCGATCATCGCGGCGGCACTGGCCAAGGCGGCGGGCTTCCTCGCCCTGACCATCCCGCTGTCGGTGGGCGCGGCGGTGATTGCGGCGGAGGCCTGAGTCGGTGCCAAAGACAAGGGCCACGCGCCAGATGGCGGTGGCCCTGATTCGCGCCTGACGTCCGCAGGCGGCCGGTCAGTTCTCCTGGCCGTCCTTGCGACGCAGCCGCACCACGACGTCGACGCGCGCCACCTCATAGCCAGGCGGTGGTTCGGGCAGCTTGTCCACAGCCACATGCGGTCCGGGAATGTCGAAAACGGTGGTCTCGCCTTCAACAATGAAATGGTGATGGTCCGACAGATTGGTGTCGAAATAGGCCTTCGAGCCGTCGACGGCGATCTCGCGCAGGAGGCCGGCCTCGGTGAACTGGTGCAGCGTGTTGTAGACGGTGGCCAGCGACACCGGCACGCGCGCCTTGGTGGCTTCGTCGTAGAGCATTTCGGCGGTGACATGCCGATCGCCCTTGGCGAAGAGGATCCAGCCCAGCGCCATGCGCTGACGGGTCGGTCGCAGGCCCACCTCGCGCAGCATGGTCCGCACGTCATGGATCGGGCATCCCGTCTTCTGCAGCAGGCTCACCCGGTCATGGGCCGAGAGCTTGCCATCCGTCGGGGGAGCGCCATCCTGGTAGGTCAGGTCGATGAGAGTCCGGACAGTCATTTTTTCATTCTAGAAAGAATGCGGCCGGTCTGCAAGACGTCCGTCCGCGACCAGATGGCGCCCCTGCTAGCCCCCGTTTCCGACAACGGGGGGGCGGGTGGTGATGCCGCCACCTGTCACGGCATGGGGCTATCGCCTTTTGCCCCTCCGGAACCCCTGTGTTAGACAGCAGCCCGATCGAGGCCGGGATACCGGTCGCAAGAGGCGGATCCTGCAGGCAATGACCGAGCGAAAGTCGAGTTTCACCTATGAAGAGCTTCTGGCCTGCGGCCGGGGCGAAATGTTCGGTCCCGGCAACGCCCAGCTGCCTCTGCCCCCCATG
This sequence comes from Phreatobacter sp., assembly GCF_022843985.1. Taxonomy (GTDB): domain Bacteria; phylum Pseudomonadota; class Alphaproteobacteria; order Rhizobiales; family Phreatobacteraceae; genus Phreatobacter. The sequence continues at coordinate 13,828 of NZ_JALHMP010000043.1, forward strand.
CTCATGTTCGACCGCATCACCTCGATCGCCGAGGATGGCGGTGCCAACAACAAGGGCCACGTCCTGGCCGAATTCGACATCAAGCCCGACCTCTGGTTCTTCCCCTGCCATTTCAAGGGCGATCCGGTGATGCCGGGCTGCCTGGGCCTCGACGCGCTGTGGCAGCTCACCGGTTTCCATCTCGGCTGGCTCGGCCTGCCCGGCCGGGGCCGCGCGCTCGGCGTCGGCGAGGTGAAATTCTCCGAACAGGTGCTGCCCACCACGACGAAGGTGGTCTACGGCGTCGATTTCAAGCGCATCTTCAAGTCGAAGCTGGTGCTCGGCATCGCCGACGGGTGGTTGGAGGCCGACGGCAAGCGCATATATGAGGTCAAGGACATGCGGGTCGGCCTCTTCGGAACGGCCTCCTGATCGCGTAGTTTCGACCTTCAAGGGCCGCATCCCAGGCTCGCAACGAAAAAGAGGCCCCCATGCGCCGTGTCGTCGTCACCGGAATGGGCATCGTATCGTCCATCGGCAACAACACCAACGAGGTCCTGGCCTCCCTGCGCGACGCCAAAAGCGGGATCGCGCTTGATCCCTCGTTCATCGAACACGGCTTCCGGTCGCAGATTTCCGGCGCGCCGAGCCTCGACCCCTCAGCCATCCTGGACCGCCGGGCCATGCGCTTCCACGGCGGCGGCACAGGCTGGAACCACGTCGCCATGGACCAGGCGATTCTCGATGCCGGCCTGGAGGCCGGCGAGATCTCCCACGAGCGCACCGGCATCGTCATGGGATCGGGCGGCCCGTCCACCCGCGCCCTGATCGATGCCTATGAAAAGGCCAAGGAGAGCGGCAATTCCAAGCGTGTCGGCCCCTTCGCCGTGCCGAAGGGGATGTCGTCGACGGCATCGGCGACGCTCGCCACCTGGTTCAAGATCAAGGGCGTCAACTATTCGATCTCGTCAGCCTGCGCGACTTCGAATCACTGCATCGGCAATGCCTACGAGCTGATCCAGTGGGGCAAGCAGGACCTGGTCTTTGCCGGCGGCTGCGAGGAGCTGGACTGGACGCTGTCGGTGCTCTTCGACGCCATGGGCGCCATGTCGTCGAAGTATAACGACCGGCCCTCGACCGCCTCGCGGGCCTATGATGCCAACCGTGACGGTTTCGTCATTGCCGGCGGCGCCGGGGTGGTGGTGCTGGAGGAGTACGAGCACGCCAAGGCCCGTGGCGCGAAGATCTATGCCGAGATCGCCGGCTATGGCGCGACCTCGGACGGCTATGACATGGTGGCGCCCTCGGGAGAGGGCGCGGTGCGCTGCATGAACATGGCGCTGGCCGGTGTCGGTCCGAAGGTCGATTACATCAATCCGCACGGCACCTCCACGCCGGTCGGCGACCTGAAGGAGATCGAGGCGATCCGCGAGGTCTTCGGCGGCGCCGACAAGAGCCCGCCGATCTCGGCGACCAAGTCGCTGACCGGCCATTCCCTCGGCGCCACGGGTGTCCAGGAGGCGATCTATTCGCTGCTGATGATGAACAACGGTTTCATCTGCGAGAGCGCCCATATCGAGGAAATCGATCCGGCCGTCGCCGACATGAACATCGTGCGCAAGCGCGTCGACAACGCCAAGCTGGGCTGCGTCCTGTCGAATTCCTTCGGTTTCGGCGGAACCAATGCCACCATCGTGCTGAAGCACGTGGATGCGTGAGTCGCGTCGGCGCGGCGTGGTCGTGTCACCGCCGCGTCGCAGGAACATGGCAATCGCTGCGGGACCTTCACCTCGCAGTGAACGCCGATGTGGACAGACCGGTTTGCGCATCCCCAGCTGCAGCTCGTCGCTCGCAGTCCGCAATCTGACCATGAAGCGAGGAGATCGCGCGTGACCGCATTGATGAAGGGCCGCCGCGGCCTGATCATGGGAGTGGCGAACGACCATTCCATCGCCTGGGGCATCGCGCGCACGCTCGCCGCCCACGGCGCCGAACTCGCCTTCACCTACCAGGGCGAGGCGCTGGGAAAGCGCGTCAGGCCGCTGGCGGAGAGCGTGGGAACCCCGCTGGTCATTCCCTGCGACGTCGAGGACATCGCCACCGTTGATGCGACCTTCGCCAGGCTGTCCGAGGTTTGGGGCGGCCTCGATTTCGTCGTCCATGCCATTGGCTTCTCCGACAAGAACGAGCTCAAGGGCCGCTATGCCGACACGACGCGCGAGAACTTCTCGCGCACCATGGTGATCTCTTGCTTCTCCTTCACCGAGATCGCCAGGCGGGCGGCGGCGCTGATGCAGCCGGGCGGCACCATGCTGACCCTGACCTATGGCGGCTCGACGCGGGTCATGCCGAACTACAATGTCATGGGCGTTGCCAAGGCCGGGCTCGAGGCCTCGGTGCGCTATCTCGCCGCCGATTACGGCCCGCTCGGTATCCGCGTCAACGCGCTGTCGCCCGGACCGGTGCGGACGCTGGCCGGGGCCGGCATTGCCGACGCGCGGCTGATGTTCAACTTCCAGAAGCGCCACGCGCCGCTCCGCAAGACCGTCTCGCTCGACGATATCGGCGGATCGGCGCTTTACCTGCTCTCCGACCTCTCGGGCGGCGTGACCGGCGAGATCCACCATGTCGATTCGGGCTACAACATCATCTCGATGCCACGGCCCGAGGCGCTGAAGACGCTCGATGCCGCCGAGCAGGCGGTGGAGGATGCGTCCGGACGTCGTGCCGGGGAAGCCGCCGAATAGGCCTCCCCACCGTCCCTTGGATCCGGTCGGGCCCGTCGCGAAAAAAAATCGCGGCGGGCCCGAACCTTTTTCCGCGCTGGCGCCACCCATGGATATCGGGGGCGCAACGAGCCCCGGCCAACCTCCAAGGGGACCTGCCATGAACCGCTTCAAGACCCTCGCCATCGCCGCCCTCGCCGCCGCCACCGTCACGGTTGGTGTCGCCTCCCAGGCCGAAGCCGGCCCGTTCCACCGCCGCCACCTCGGCTGGGGCGTCGGCGCCCTCGCCACCGGCCTGATCGTCGGCGGCGCCATCGCCGCCAGCCGCTCCAACGCCTACGCTTCCGAGTGCTACCTGACCCGCCGCTGGGTCGACGGCCCCTACGGCCCGGAGCGCCGCACCATCCGCGTCTGCGAGTGATCGCAGGCCTCCGATCTGCCGTGACGTCCTCCAGGTCTCGTCAGATGAAAGCCCCGGCCATGCACCGGGGCTTTCGTGCGTCTGGAGATCAGCGGGGAATGGCGAAGAGGTCCTCGTGGCCGACATGGCAGGTGACGCCGGCCCGGCGCGCGGCGAGCCAGGCGTCGATGGTGGCCGCGTCGACGCGGCCGGTCTCACGGACGGCGCCGGCGAAGCCCGTCACGAGCTCGCGGGCAAGATCGGCGAAGGCGGGGCCGAGCTCCCAGGGACTGGCGGCACGGGTGACGGCATAGCCGGCGGCTGCAAAGGCCCGGGCCATGACCGCCGTCGCCTGTGGCCCGGCGGCCGGACCGAAACCCTTGTCCGAACCCTGATGGGCGTGGAAGGCCGCCAGCATGGCCGCATCGGCGGGATGGGGCGGGTCCCAGTGCTCGGTGCCGTCATAGGTCAGCACCGTGTAGAGGGGCAGGCGGCGGCGGGCGAGGACCGCGACGAAGCCGTCGATCCAGGCGGGCGAGACGAGGTCGAAGAGGGCAGCGGCGGTGACGAGATCGGTACCGGCGGGCAGGACCTGGTCGAGGTCGCCGGTCAGGTCGGCCTGGTGAAAGGCGACGCTGATCTCCCGGCCGTCCTTGCGCAGCACGAGACATTCGCCGTCCTCGGTGGCCGTATCGGCCCAGGCTGCGAGGCGCTGGCGCGCCGCCGCCAGCAGGGCGGGATCATAGTCGACCAGGCGCCAGGACTGGATGCCGGGCAGGGCGGCGAAGGTGCCGCGCAGGTTCGAGCCGGCGCCGCAGCCGAGATCGACGACGCTGATGCGGTCCCTGCCGGCGAAGCGATGGCGGAGCGCGTCCAGAAGCGAAACCGAGCGTGCGGCGTGGTCGGCCGGTTCGCGCAGGGCGAGCCATGCGGGGGAAAAGCTCATGGGCAAGGTCCTTCCTGCGCCGCGGGATGGGTCGGGCCGCTGCCGACCCGCGCCAGCACGCCGGCGACGATGCGGGCGGTGTCGTCCCAGCCCGGCAGGGACTGGCCGGCGGCGAAGGCCTTTTCGGCGAAGGTGGCGCGCAGCCGTGGATTGCCGATGAGGCGCGAGAGGCCGGCGGCCAGCGCTGCCGCATCGCCCGGCGGGACCTTGATGGCGGCGCCTTCGGGAACGGTCTCGGCGGCGGCGCCGCCGGTCGTGGTGACGATGGGAAGCCCGCGGGCCATGGCCTCGCCGAGCACCATGCCGTAGCCCTCGTAGCGGGAGGGCATGACGAAGAGGTCGGCGCCGTCATAGAGCCGGTCGAGCGCGATGTCGCTCACGGCGCCGGCCAGGGTGATCCGCTGGTCGAGGCCATGGCGGGTGATGGCTTCGCCGAGGGCCGCATGGACCTCGGGGCTGCGATCGGTCGCGCCGGCAATGACCAAACGCCAGTTCTCGCCGCCGAGCCTTGCCAGGGCCTCGACCAGCACGTCGTAACCCTTGCGGGTGGACATCGCCCCGACGGCGAGGATCACCGGCGTCGCTGCCCCCGAACCGCCGGCGCGCGGGACGGGGTCGGTGCCCGGCTCGGCGACGGTGATGCGGTCGGTTGGCACGTCGTAATCCTCGGTGAGGACTCGGCCCGTCGCGCGGCTGGTGACGATCACCCGCTGGGCATGGGCGAGGGCGGCCCTTTCGCTGGCGCGGAACCGGGCCGCCGCCTCGGCCGAAATCCCGCTCTCCAAGGCGAGGGGGTGGTGGACCAGCGCGACGATGGGGCTCTTGATCGACAGGCAGATGCTCTCGGGCAGGGCGCCATAGGCGAGGCCGTCGATCAGCAGCACGTCGTCGGAGGGCACTGAAACCAGAGCCCCCGCCGCCCGCAGGAGATCGTCGGCGGCAGGGTAGGGATAGGCGCCGGGCAGGGGGAGGTGGGTGAGCGTCACGCCGGCAGCACCGGCCCGCGCCAGCACCTCCCGGTCATAGCGATAGCCGCCGGTCGGGGTGGAAAGGTCGCCGGGAATGGCGAAGACCGCCCGCGTCATGAGGAGCTCCCGCCGCCCGGCACGATCGGTCAGGCCGGACCGGGAAGCGCCGCCTCGAAGGTGGCGCGGGCAAGGTCATGCTCGTGCAGGGTGACGCGGATCTTGGCGAGGCCGGAGGCATCCGCGCCGAGCGCGCCGGAGGCCGCTGCCTCGGCCATGCGGTCAAAGACGTATTTGCAGAGGAATTCGGTGGTCGTGAGCTGGCCGGCGAATTCGGGAAGCGTGTCGAGGTCCTGATAGGCCAGCCGCTTCAGCGTCTTGCCGAGCACGTCGAGGGCTGCGCCGATATCGACGACGACGTTCTGGGCGGTCAGCGTCTCGCGGAAGAAGGCGACATCGATGACGAAGCTCGCGCCGTGCTTGCCCTGGGCCGGCCCGAAGAAGGGATCGGGCAGGGAGTGGGCGATCATGATGCGGTCGCGGACTTCGACGGAATACATGGGGTGCTCCAGATCAGTAGGTGACGGCGGTCATGAGACCCTGCGCGCCGGGTTCGAGAATCCTGGGCAGTGCGGCGGGGAGATCGTCGAAGGCGACATCCCCGGTGATCAAATGGTCGAGGCGGTCATCGGCGAGGAGGTCGAGGGCCTTTGCGAGCCTTCTCGCATACGACCAGCGCGGGCGCCTGGATGTGGCGACCATGCCGACCTGCGAGGAGATCAGCTTCAGGCGTTTCGAATGAAAGCCCGCGCCGAGCGGGACGGCCGGGTCCTGGTCGCCGAACCAGGAGAGTTCGACGACGGTCGCCTCGTCGCCGCAGCAGGCGAGGGCGCAGGCCAGGCCCGCGCCCGTCGCCGAGGCGTGAAAGGCGATGTCGCAATCGCCCGGGCCGTCCAGCGGCTTCTGGAACCTGACGCCGAAGAGTTTCGCGAAGTCGCGACGGGAGGGCTCGAGATCGACCAGCGTCACCTCGGCGCCGGGGATCTGCGCCACGATGAAGGTGACCAGCAGACCGAGCACGCCGCCGCCGACGACGACGATGCGGTCGCCCGGACCGGCGCCCGAATCCCAGACGGCGTTGAGCGCCGTCTCCATGTTGGCGGCGAGAATGGCGCGGCGCGCCGGGACGTTTGCCGGCACAGGGACCACCGAGAGCCTGTCCGTCGGGGCGAGGAAGCGGGTCTGGTGCGGCGCCAGGGTGAAGACGGTGCGGCCGACGAGATGGGCAGGACCGGCCTCGACCGCGCCCACCGCGCAATAGCCATATTTCACCGGAAAGGGGAAATCGCCCTCCTGCAGCGGGCAGCGCATGCGCTCGCGCTCGGGCGCTGCGACAAGACCGTTGAAGACGAGCCTTTCCGTGCCACGGCTGACACCGCTATAGAGCATGCGGATCTCGGCGTCGGCCGGTCCGCGTTCATCCAGTGTTGTGTCGCGCAGGTCTACCTTTCGGCGCGAGACGTACCAGAGGGCTCGGGCGTTCGCCGCCATGCTGCTTCTCCCGTTTCGCCGCCCTGTCGGGCGACGGAGGCTTGTCGATGAATGATCTTTCGCCGTTTCCGGCAACGACCGGCGGCAGCGCCCCGGTACAGGGCTCTACGACGCCGACGGGTGTCCAGTCCACGGCAGAATTGCGCCGGCGGCGCTGGATCGTTGTGGCGCTGAACGTCGTCACCTGGTTCCTGCTCAATTCCGCTGCCTGGTCGGTCCTGGGAACCGGAGGCTGGACGCTGGTGGACATCGTCCTGGCGCTGGCCTTCGCCATTGCCACGCCCTGGACGGTCCTCGGGTTCTGGAACGCGCTGCTCGGCCTCTGGCTGCTGCACCGTGACGACAGGGCGATGGCCGAGGTGGCGCCCTTCGCCGTGGCAGGGGACCTGCCGACGCCGCTGACCATCCGCACCGCCGTGTTCATGACGCTGCGCAATGAGGATCCGGAGCGGGCCATCGGCCGTCTCGCCATCGTCAAGGACAGTATCGACGCGACGGGCGAGGGTAGCCAGTTCGACTATTTCATCCTCTCCGACACAAACCGCCCCGACATCGCGGAACGAGAGGAAAAGGCGGCTGCCGCCTTCGCCGCGGCGGCCGGCCAGGGCCGCGTCGTCTACCGCCGCCGCACCGATAATGCCGGCTTCAAGGCCGGCAACGTCCGCGACTTCCTCGACCGCTGGGGCTCGCGCTACGAACTCATGCTGCCGCTCGACGCCGACAGCCTCATGGCGGGCGCCACCATCGTCAAACATGTGCGGATGATGCAGGCCCATCCGAAGCTCGGCATCCTGCAGAGCCTCGTCGTCGGCATGCCGTCCTCGTCGGCCTTCGCCCGCATCTTCCAGTTCGGCATGCGCCAGGGCATGCGGGCCTACACGATGGGCCAGGCCTGGTGGGTGGGCGATTGCGGACCGTTCTGGGGGCACAATGCGCTGGTGCGCATCCGCCCCTTCATGGAGGACTGCCATCTGCCGCTGCTCTCCGGCGATCCGCCGCTCGGCGGGCATATCCTCTCGCACGACCAGGTCGAGGCGACCTTCATGCGGCGTGCCGGCTACGAGGTCCGCGTGCTGCCGGTGGAGGAGGGCTCCTGGGAGGAGAACCCGCCGACCATCCTTGAATTCTCGCGCCGCGACGTGCGCTGGTGCCAGGGCAACATGCAGTATGTGAAACTGCTGGATCAGCCGGGCCTCAAGCCGATCAGCCGCTTCCAGCTGGTCTGGGCGATCCTGATGTTCGTCGGCGTGCCGGCCTGGACGCTGATGATCACGCTGTCGCCCTTCCTCGCCTGGCACGGGCCGAGCCGCGAGGCCTTCCCGGTCGCCTTTGCGGCCACTGTCTATGTCATCTTCTTCCTCATGTATCTGATGCCGAAGATCGCCGGCTTCGCCGACATCCTGATCAGCGCCGGCGGCACCGCGCGCTATGGCGGCCGGCTGCGGTTCCTCGTGGCGGCGGCAACCGAGCTCGTCTTCTCCTTCCTGCTTGGCGCCCTCACCTCGTTCCGCATCACCGTGTTCATGATCGGCCTCGCCTTCGGCAAGTCGGTGGTCTGGGGCGGCCAGCAGCGTGACGCCATGGCGCTCACCTGGCGCGAGGCCTGGGACGCGTTCTGGCCGCAGATGGCCTTCGGCTGGGTGATCTTCGGCCTGCTCTGGGCCGCCTCGCCGGCCGCGGCGCTGTGGTCGCTGCCGCTGACAGCAGGCTTCCTCATCGCCGTGCCCTTCGCTGTTTTCACGGCGTCGCCGCGCCTTGGTCGGCTGTTCGTCGCCACCCGCTTCTGCGGCATTCCCGAGGAGTTCGCCATGCCGGACGAGATCGCCCGGGCGCGTGCGTCATGACCGGGCTCGACCTGCGTATCGCCGAAATGGTCGCCGTGGCGAGGTCGGTGGTCACCTATCACGGGGACGCCGGCAAGAATGCCGCCATGGATGCGCTCTACCGGCGCTTCGTGCCGCCGGGAGGCCTCGCCTTCGACATCGGCAGCCATGTCGGCGACCGGGTCGCAAGCTTCCGCCGTCTCGGGGCGCGCGTGGTGGCGCTGGAGCCGCAGCCCGGTCCCGCCGGGATGATCGCCCAGCTCTTCGCGGGCGACGCGGCCGTGACGCTGCTGCGGGCGGCCTGCGGTGCGCAGACGGGCGACCTGGTGCTGAAGGTCAACACCGCCAACCCGACGGTGACGACCGCCTCCCAGGCCTTCGTCGCCTCGGCCGCCGGGGCGGGCGGCTGGGAGGACCAGGTCTGGGACCGCGAGATCACCGTGCCCTGCCTGACCCTCGACCGGCTGATCGCCGATCATGGCGTGCCAGATTTCGTCAAGGTCGATGTCGAGGGCTTCGAAGCCGATGTGCTTGCCGGGCTCACGCGGTCCCTGCCGGCCCTCTCCTTCGAATTCACCACCATCCAGCGGGAGGTCGCTTTCGCCTGTCTCGACCGGCTCGCGGCCCTCGGCCCCTATGGCTTCGACATCGCGCTCGGCGAGAGCCAGAGCCTCACCTTCGGCCGTTTCGTCGACGGTGCGACGATGACGGCCCATCTCGCCGGGCTTCCCCACGCCGCCAATTCCGGCGATGTCTATGCGGTTCTCGCAAAGGACTGATCGATGCGCCTCGCCCTTGCCGCAGCCGTGCTCCTGCTGAGCGCCGCCGCCCGCGCCGCCTCCCTCGACGGCCTGCCGGTGGAGATCACCAATGCGTCCGAACCGGTGCTCTGCGCCGAGAAGGACAATGTCACGCTCAACCTGACCAACCCCGCCGTTCGCGCCTTCCGGATCGAGGCGGCGCATCCGGCCTATATCGGCTCGCTGGCGGTCGACCGTTTCGCGCCCGACTGGACCGCCTGCCCGATGAAGGAGGAGGCGCTGGCCCAGCCGATGCCGCAGCGCATCACGCTCTACGAGACGGTAGAATGGCAGGTGATCGGCTATCGGGAGCAGAACTTCTGGCGTCCCTCCGACACGACGATCAAGATCGGCGACCGCGTCGAGCGCAATATCCATCTCCTGCAGATCTGGTACCGGTTCCGCGATCGCGCCGAGGAGGTGCTGGTCCTCTACCCGACCGACGGCTACTGGCGCGCCCGGCCGCTGCCGCCGTCCAATCTCCGGTGGACGGCCTATGGCTCGTCCTTCCTCATCGGCCCGGTGGTGGTGGAGGGCCGCCCCATCGTGAAGATCAGCCAGGTGGCCTTCGACCCGGCGACCCGGACCTTCACGCTGACCTATCCGGACGGTAACAGCGCCACGGTGCGGCTCTCGACGCTCAACCAGGAACTGCTCGGCCTCGACGTGGCCTTCGCCCGCCCGATTGCCGGCGGGCCCTTCGCGGCGCTGCGCTCGATGTACATCACCGAGTTCAACGCCGACGTCGCCCGGGTCGCGGTGCGCGAGAAGGATGCGCCGGGCTGGCGCGAGGAGCCGATCATGCCGTTCCGCCGGGCGCTGGCCACCGATCTTTGGGCCGGGCGCCACGTCGCCTCGCGCCACAACACCTCGGCCCCCGACATGGTGTTCAACGCCTTCCGGGCGGCGCCGCCGCAGCTTGCCGCTCCTGCGATCGACAAGTGACGGAAGAGCCTCGGCCCCCCGGCATCCTGAGCGAGATCCTGCGCCGGATCGCATTCACCGGGCTTCTGTCCGGCGGGTTCGGCCTGGCGCTCTATGGCGGTTTCGCCATCGCGTCGGGCAGTCCCGCCGCGCCGTTCATCCTGGCCATCGCCCTGTCGCTGCCGCTGGCCGCGCTCTGCCTCTGGCAGGCGGCGGAGGGCTGGCGCTCCGGCACCCTCATCCTCTGGCACGGCGCGGTCCGGCGCGAGGAACAGCCGGCCTCCTACCGGTTCGGCCTGGGCCTCTACGGTCTCTGCGCGCTGGCGCTCGTGGCCCTGATCGCGTGGAGCGGCTGGCGCCTCGTCCAGGCGGGAACGCCGTAGGGGCAACCGCGCCGCTCACCGGACGTTCAGCATTGCTCATGTAATCCTGCCCTCCTGGTCGTCCTCTTCGAGGTTGTTCTCAATGGTTCGTCGCATCCGCAAGGCCGTGTTCCCTGTCGCCGGGCTCGGCACGCGCTTCCTTCCCGCCACCAAGGCGATCCCGAAGGAGATGCTCACCGTCGTCGACCGACCGGTCATCCAGCATGTGGTGGACGAGGCCCGCGAGGCGGGGATCGAGCATTTCGTCTTCGTCACCGGCCGCAACAAGCAGGTGATCGAGGACCATTTCGACAAGGCCTTCGAACTTGACACCACGCTGGCCGCGCGCGGCAAGGCCGCGGCGCTGGAGGAGCTGAAGCGCGACCTGCCGGCGGCGGGCGCCACCTCCTTCACCCGCCAGCAGGAGCCGCTCGGCCTCGGCCATGCGGTGTGGTGCGCCCGCGATATCGTCGGCGACGAGCCTTTCGCGCTCCTCCTGCCCGACATGCTGCATCTGGCCAGGCCCGGCGCCAGGGGCTGCATCGCGGCGATGATCGAGGCCTATAACGCCACCGGTGGCAATTATGTCGCCGGCTATGAGGTCCCCGACAGCGAGACGCACCAGTACGGCATTATCGGCAAGGGCAAGCCGGCGGCCGGCGGCGGCTACGAGATCGCCGCCATGGTGGAGAAGCCGCCCAAGGGCACGGCGCCGTCCAATGTCGCGATTTCCGGGCGCTATATCCTGCAGCCGGAGATCTTCCGCATTCTCGAGACCCAGGAGCGCGGTGCCGGTGGCGAGATCCAGCTGACCGACGGCATGCTGAAGCTCAAGGACCAGCAACCCTTCTTCGGCTTCACCTTCGGCGGCGAGATCCACGACACCGGCACCAAGCTCGGCTTTCTCACCGCCAACCTCGCCTATGCGCTGCGCCGCGACGATCTCGCCGGGCCGCTGCGAGCCGAGATCGCGCGCCTCAGGGGCTGAGATCGGCCGGTCCCTGCGCCGGCGCGCCTCAGAGGACGGCCTTCCTCGGGCACAGCGGGGAAGACGGCGCGATTCAGCGCTGCAGGCGCAGCCCGAACAGGACCACATTGGCCGAATAGCCCTGGCCCGTCTCGGTCGATTGCAGCGTCTCGCGGCGCAGTTCGCCGCGGATCTGCAGGTTGCGGGAGGCCCGGTAGATCAGGCCGAGAGAGGCGACCATCCGCTGGTCGACGCGCGGCGTGCCGCGATAGGTGTCCCGGCCATAGGCGATCCGTGCCGTGCCGGCGAGCCAGCGGCGGAGGGCATGTTCGAGTTCCAGCGTGACGTCGCGCCGCTCGATCCCCGATGCGCCCGTGGTGAAGCTCTCGTCGATGGTCGATCTGGCGGTGAAGCGCAGGGTCGTCAACGCCGTGGCGGTCCAGACCAGCGAGGCGTCGAAGACCGGAACGGCGACGTCGCCGAAGGTCGGCTCAAGGTTGTCGCGGACGAGATAGCCGGCCGAAATCTCGCCCGTCAGCAGCCGCGTCAGCTCGAAGGTCGTCCCGACACGATAGGTCATCGCCGTCGACCCCTGCAGCGTCCCGCCGGATGACACCACTGTGTCGAAGCGGCGACGGTCGATGGCTGCCTCGACGAAGGGCCTGAGGCCGGGGGTGAGTTCATAGGACGCGCGCAGGCGCGCCCCGACGGCGCTGTAATCGCGCTCGCCTTGCGGCAGCACCGCGCCTGCATTGGTGACGGCGTCGTTATAGGTGTAGCGGTCGACCGTGCCGCGCAGGCTGAGCTGCAGCCGGCCGATATCCTGCACCACCCCGGCGGTCGCCCCGTATTGATGGATCAGCGGCAGGTTGCGCAGCCCGTCCGGCGCGGAGGGCAGGTTCGACGAGCCCGGGGAATTGGTGTTCAGGAGATAGCGCGCCTCGCCTTCCAGCCGCGTGTCGCGGGTGACGTCCAGGCGCGCCGTGACCACGGCGTTGAGTTCCGGCCGGTTGACGCCGGGGTCCGAGGCATAGGCCGCATAGGTGCCGCGCAGGCGGGCCGTCAACTCGTGGCGGGACCAGTCGGATCGCGCCTGGACCTCGCCATAGGACTGGGTGAACAGCGAACCGGAGCCGCCGGACGGCAGGCGGCGCGGATTGGAATCATAACCGGCGGTGGCATCCAGCGTCGGCGTGACAATGAAGCTGCCGAGACGGATGCCGGCGGGGGCGAAGGGATCGGCCTCGGCCTGGGGGCGACGGTCGAAGGAAATGACCTCGCCGGTCCTCGGGTCGATGACGACGTTGCGGCCGAGCGGATTGGCGTTTGGCAGCACCCGGCCGGAGGGCAGCTGGCTGCGCTCGGTGACGATGGGGACGTCGACCGGCCGGCGCGGCTGGACGGGCGGCGTCACGCCGCGCAGGCCGCGGTCGAGGGCGCGGGAGTCCTCGCGGCTGGGTGCCAGCGTGCTCGGTCCGCGCGGGGCCG
>NZ_JALHMP010000044.1 GCF_022843985.1 Phreatobacter sp.
CGCCCTTCATCCCCCCTCCACCGCTCAAAAATGAACGGCGAAGCTCATGGTCCAAAGGGGTCAAAATTGAACGCCTATCCCCTCGCTCAGGGGGTCAATATTGCGTGCCGATTCACAGCGCGCTTGCACGACGTGGATGTACTGGATCGTCAAGCCGTTGCGGACGCCAAGAAAAATGGCGTGGCCCGTCCGCTCATTCAGCTCGTTGACGAGGCGGATCAGCTTGCCTTCGCCGAAGAGGTTACCATCGATCCAGTTTCCGAGCACCCGGACCCGGCTCGTCGGCACATAGCTGCGCCCCTTTGGGGTGTAGGCGAGGTAGCCAAGCTGGACGAGGCTTCGGAGTAGGACGGACGTGCTGGACTGCGGATAGCCGAGGGCTCGGCAGATCTCGACAACATTGGCCTCACGCTTCACATCATCGAAGAACTCGAGGATCTGGAGGACTCGTCCAGCTGACTTGACAACGGACGGCGGAATGGATGGCCAACTGACCTCGACCGCGTCTCCGGATTTCGACTGATCGGTGCCCGAGCAGTCCTCCAGCCCTGCAACGCCCTCCCCGTACAGCGCCTCCATCACACCCCTCCCAATCGTCGCCCCTCGAACGCCGCCTTCTCTGGGCGAACACTTCGCAGCGACTATGGCAGGATGCCAGTGTCGTATGAAACCCGTCATTTTGGGGTATCAGCGCCCGCTGAAGATGGCCTTCCGCCTCTCGAGGAAGCTGGCAAGCCCCTCGGCGGCATCCTGGCTATCCAGCAGCCGCTGCTGCTCCGGGCCAAGATCGAGCGTCGCTGCGGCAATTCCCTCTCTCAACGCCTTGCGTGCGTTGCGAAGGGTGGTCTGCACCGCGAGCGGCGCCTGCTGGGCGATCGTGAGGGCGATGTCGAGCGCCACTTCATATTGCCGCCCGGGCGAGACGACCTCCTGCACCAGCCCCAGCCTCTGGGCTGTTCGAGCATCAAATTCGTCGCCGGTCAGCAAGTAGCGCATCGCACCTCCCCACCCAGCACGCTCCACGAGCCTCAAGGTGGCGCCGTGGTTCGGGAAGATGCCACGCCGCACTTCGATCTGACCGAAGCGGCAATCTTCGGACGCGACGACGATATCCGCCGCGAGCGCCAGCTCGATGGCGATGGTGAAACAGATCCCCTGCAGAGCAACGACGATGGGCTTCGACCTCAGAGGCGGGAAGAGGTCGAAGGGATCCACGAGACCTGCCGGCGTGAGATGGCGCCCTTCGTGCAACAGGCCCTGAAACTGGTCGAGTTGCAGGCCTGCGCTGAAGTGGTCGCCTTCGGCATGCAGAAGCCCGACCCGCAGGTTAGGATCATCTTCAAGCCGCTGATAGGCCGCAGCGAGCTGCTTCATCATGAGAAGGCTGAAGGCGTTTCGCTTGTCGGGCCGGGAAATGCCGACCATCAGAACATGACGGTCCGCATTGCATGTAATGCGACCTTCGGAGGCAAGCGATGCCGTCATGTAACGCTCCGAAAATCCGGTGCCCGCTTGTCCAGGAACGATCGCAGCCCTTCCTCGAACTCCTCGCCGATCGAGCCGGCCATGAATGCTGCCGCCTCGGCCTGGAGTTGCGCGTCCAAGCTATTGTGACGGGCCGCATGGAGCAGGGCCTTCGATCGGCCGAAGGCCCTAGTTGGCCCATCAGCGAGTTGCTGGGCCAACTGCCGCGTACGGGCTTCAAGCTCATCGGGTGGGCACACCCAATTGACCAGTTCCAGGCTGAGTGCCTGCGCCGCGTCGAAACGGTTACCAAGCATGATCAGTTCGGCTGCCTTCTTGGGGCTCGCGAGCTGAGCGAGAACGTAGGACGCCCCCGAATCCGGCGTTGCGCCGATCCGCGAGAAGGCCATTGTGAAGAATGCATCGCTCGCGGCGATGGCGAGGTCGCAGGCACCGACGAGGCTCAGCCCGGCGCCCGCGACGGCGCCTTGGACGCTGGCGATGACTGGCTTCGGCATCGTGGCGATGCGCCGGAATGCCGGGATCGTTTGCGCCAGGATGTCCTCATAGAACCGCTGCCGCGCTCCGCCCTGAAGCTTCAAGCTTTCCGCGAAGTACTTGACGTCGCCGCCGACTGAGAAATGCCTGCCGGATCCTCGCAGGACGACGCAGCGAACCTCGCGATCCTCCTCGGCGGCGCGTAGTGCATCGCCGAGCCGTGCGGCGAAAGCGAGGTCGATCGGGTTGCCGACCTCGGGACGGTCGAAAGTGATCCATCCAATGTTTTCTTCGATGCGGTAAAGGCCCTCGGCCATGGACGAGCTTCCCGGTTGAGTGAAGCATTCATGGCATGGCCTCGGCAATCATCGGGTTGGGATTGTCAGAAAACACCTATCTGATGATTGGCGATCGAGGCCCTCCCATCGTTGAAGAAGGCGGAAGCGGTGCTCTAGCGTTCGCAGCGGTGATCATGCCGAACTGTCGAGCGGCCCAGACACCGCATGAGGATTGCAATGAACCCGATGTCGCTCTCAGGACGAAATGTGATGGTCACTGGCGCGGCTCAGGGCATCGGCCTGGCCATCACGAAGGCTGCCATTGACCTTGGAGCGCGAGTCTTGATGCTCGACATGAACGCAGACCAGTTGGAGGCGGCAGCGACCGATTTGCCGCGCGACCGGGTGAGGCTTGCAGCGGCAAGTGTCACGGACGCAGCTGAGGTCCAGCGGATCGTGGAAGAAGCCGCGGCGGCATGGGACGGCGTTCATGGACTCGTGAACAATGCCGGCATTTCCCGGCCCGCCATGTTCGACAAGATGACGATCGACCAGTGGAACGCGGTGATCGCGGTGCATCTGACAGGCGCCTTCTACTGTACGCAGGCGGTGGGCAGGGTCATGATCTCCCGCGCCAAGGCGGGTGAATTGATCGACCGGTCCATCGTTAACATCTCCTCGGACGCCGGTCGCCAGGGCACGATCGGTCAAGTGAATTACGCAGTCGCCAAGTCCGGCATTCTCGGGGCGACGATGAGCGCGGCGCGTGAATGGGCGCGTTACGGCATCCGCGCCAACAGTGTCGCCTTCGGCTTTGTCGACACGCCGATGACCGAGAAGCTGCGAACCGACGAAAAGCTCCGCGAAACGTATCTCGCGCGAATACCGATGGCGCGCTGGGCCTCGGCGGAGGAGGTCGCCATTCCGGTGTGCTTCCTTCTCTCCTCCGCCGCTTCCTACATCACCGGACAGCACCTGTCGGTGAATGGCGGCAGCCAGATGAGCGCCTGAGCTCGCTCGGACTCCTCCTTTCCTCTCGCGGTGACCCAAATGGCTTCAACACTCTCCGGACTCCTCGTCCTAGACATGACGCGGGTCGTAGCGGGCCCCCTTGCGACCCAGACCCTCGGCGATCTCGGTGCGGACGTGATCAAGATCGAACGACGTGCGGAAGGCGATGACGTCCGCCGCGTCGGTCCCCCTTGGCTGCCTGACCCATCCGGTACCGCCACGGATGAATCGACCTACTTCCTGAGCGTCAACCGCAACAAGCGCTCGCTGACGGTCGACTTCACCACCGCAGAGGGGGCGGAGCTGATCCGCTCCATCGCCGCCAAGGCCGACGTCTTTGTCGAGAACTACCGCGTCGGCACACTCGCCAAGTACGGCCTCGGCTATGAGGATCTGAAGGCCGTAAATCCGCGGCTCGTCTATTGCTCGGTCACCGGCTTCGGCCAGTCCGGACCCTATTCCAGCCGCTCGGGCTACGACCTTCTCGTCCAGGCGATGGGCGGCATGATGGGCGTGACCGGTCTGCCTGAGGGAACGCCCGGCTCTGAACCGATGCGCGTCGGAGTGCCTATTGCCGATATCTGCACGGGCCTCAATGCCACGATCGGTATTCTCGCCGCGCTCCGGCATCGCGACCAAACTGGCAAGGGGCAGCATGTCGATGTCTGCCTGCTGGAGTCCCAGATTGCAGCGATGCTGAACCCGTTCTCCGCTTGGTTCAATGCGGGCGTCCAGATCAAAAGGACCGGCAACGAGCATCCAAGCGCCTCGCCCTATGGCGTCTACCGTGCTTCCGACGGTTACCTTCTCATCGCAACGTTCAACGACAGGGAGTTCGCGCGCCTAGCCGACGCCCTAGGTCATGGCGAATGGAAGACGGATCCCCGGTTCGCGAAATCAGGAGAACGTGTGGCCAACAGGCCGGTCCTCGCGGACCTGCTCACCGCAGTGCTCGCCAAACGAACGCGGGACGAATGGGTTGAGTTGCTCAATGCCGCGACGGTGTCCTGCGGACCCATCAACGACATGAAGGACATTGAAAAGGACCCGCAGATCCGTGCGCGCGAGGTGGTGGTGAGCGTACCTCACGGTCTCGCGGGAAAGGTAAAGGTCGCAGCCAGCCCCATCCGCTTGTCGGATAGCCCAGTGACCTACCGCCATGGTCCGCCGCTCGCAGGCCAAGATACTGAAGCGGTGTTGGGCGATGTGCTCGGCCTCGGCGCCGCCGCCATCGCGGATCTGCGCGCGCGCGATATCATCTGACGCCGCCCATGCAGTTCGCACTCACCGAGGAAGAGCTTCTCATCCGCGACACCGCGCGGACCATGGCGCAGGAGATTGCCGCGCCGCTGGCGCCCGTCCTCGACCGCGGCGAGGGCCGCGACCAGTTCCTGAAAAACCTCAAGGTCTTCGCCGAGGCGGGGTTCATGGCGGTCAATGTCGATGCCGCCTTCGGTGGCACGGAAGCCGGCACGGTGGCCTTTGCGCTGGCCATCGAGGAACTCGGCTATGCCTGCGCCGCCACGGGGGTCACCGCCTCCGTCACCAACATGGTGGCCGAGGTGATCCAGGCGGTGGGCTCGGAGGCGCAGAAGCGCGCCTATATCCCGAAGATCGCCGACGGCACCTATCCCGCCGCCGGCTTCTGCCTGACCGAATCCGGCGCCGGCTCCGATCCCGCCGGCATGAAGACCCGCGCCCGCCGTGACGGCGATCATTTCGTGCTCGACGGCGAGAAGATCTACATCACCTCGGCCGAATATGCCGGGCTCTTCATCGTCTGGGCGGTGACCGACCCGGAGGCGCGGAAGGGCAAGGGCATTTCCTGCTTCCTCGTCGAGGCCGGCACGCCGGGCCTGTCCATCGGCAAGGCGGAGAGGAAGCTCGGCCAGCATGGCTCGGCCACCAACACCGTGCATTTCGACGGCTGCCGGGTGCCGGCGACGGCGCTGATGGGCAAGCTCGACGACGGCTTCCGCATCGCGGTGGGCGAACTTGCCGGCGGGCGCATCGGCATCGCCGCGCTCTCGCTCGGCATCGCCCGCGCCGCCATGGACGCGGCCAAGGCCTATGTGAAGGAGCGCCGGCAGTTCGGCCAGGCCATCGCCGATTTCCAGGGGATCCAGTGGATGGTGGCGGACCGCGAGACCGAGCTCGAGGCGGCGCGGCTCCTCATCCTGTCGGCGGCGGCGAAGAAGGACCGCGGCGAGCCCTTCGGCCGCGAGGCCTCCATGGCCAAGCTCTTCGCCTCCGAGGCGGCGGGGCGGGCCACCGACACCGCCCTGCAGCTTCACGGCGGCGCCGGCTACTGCGCCGACTATCCCGTCGAACGGCATGTGAGGGATGCACGGATCACCCGCATCTATGAGGGGACGAGCGAGGTGCAGCGCCTCGTCATCGCCCGCGACACCTTCCGCCAGTAGGCACGCGCAGGCGTGCGGGGAGAGCATCATGAAGATCAAAACGCGCATCACCGAACTACTCGGCATTCGTTACCCAATCATCCAGGACGGGATGCAATGGGTTGGACGCGCTGAACTGGCAGCAGCCGTATCGAACGCTGGAGGCCTCGGGGTTCTGACCGCCCTTACGCAGCCCACCCCAGAGGCATTGGCGGCTGAGATTGCCCGATGCCGGACCATGACTGACCAGCCGTTCGGCGTGAACCTAACGATCCTGCCGACTACCAACCCGCCGCCCTATGAAGCATTCATCGACGCCATCATCGAAAGTGGGGTGAACGTCATTGAGACGGCCGGCAACAGTCCCAGGGAATTTATCGTCAAACTCAAGGCAGCGGGCGTCAAAATTGTCCACAAATGCACATCGGTACGCCACGCGCTCTCTGCCGAACGCAATGGTGTCGATGCGATCTCGATCGATGGCTTTGAATGTGCGGGACATCCAGGGGAGGACGATGTCGGCGGGCTTGTCCTTTTTGCTGTTGCGGCGCGACGGGTGCGCATTCCCCTGATTGCCTCCGGCGGCATCGCCGACGGGCGCGGCATGGCGGCAGCGCTCGTTCTAGGAGCCGAGGGTGTGAACATGGGCACTCGGTTTTGTGCGACAAAGGAAGCTCCCATCCACGACGACATCAAACGAGCGCTGGTCACCGCGGGAGAGCGCGAGACCAATCTGATTTTCCGGTCTCTCCACAACACCGGTCGCGTGCTGAAGAATGCGGTCTCGGACGAGGTCGTTTCTCTTGAACGTCGAGAGGGCGGCGCGACCTTTTCCGACATCCATCATCTGGTCAGCGGTGCGAGGGGCCGTCAGACCCTAGAATCCGGGGATGTCAACGCGGGTCTGGTCTGGGCCGGTCAGGTGGTGGGGCTGATCGAGGATGTACCGACGTGCGCCGATTTGCTGGAACGCATCGTCAGCGACTGTGGCGAAGCCCTCGGAAAGGGGCTTTCGTACTTCCAGGGGTGAGCCGATAGCGATCGCGCCGCAGGAACGAGCAGTAGTGGCGAATGCCCCGAGGCAGTCTTCTGCGTTCAATCAATGACCTGAGAATGGACCAAGACCACGGGAGCCCACCAGAGCGCGCATAAAGGCGGTAGGGCAATGTCGGCATTTGCGGCGCGAAGCAGTCGATGTTGAGGCGGATGCGCTGAGCGCGCGGTCCTGAAGCCAGCAAAGAACAAGACAGACCTCATAGGCCTTCCTTCGGGATCCGAACCCCCGGACTGACCCCCCTGCCCTCCTCCCAAGGGTTGGCTTCGGCCTGCGGTCGTCCGGGTGCTCACGTCGCCCCGTCGATCTCGTAGAGACTGACGCCGTGGGCATCGATGGCGACCGTGACCGGACCCATCTCCTCGACCTCGAGGCGCACCAGCCGGTAATGCATCAGCATGTCGGACCAGCCGACCTCGACGACGCGACGGATGGCCTGCGTGTGCAGGGCCGCGCCGCCACCGAGAAACGAGAGATAGACCCCGCCGACCTGGCGCAGCGCCTCCACGCAGGGCCTGTCCAGACCGCCCTTGCCTCCCACCGCATGCCAGTTGAAGCCGGTGATGAGCGTCGGCATCAGGGCGTTGAACCGGGTGCTGGTCGTCGGGTTGATGTAGTGGAGCTGCAGCTCGCCGTCCTTCTCCTCGCTGTAGCTGCCGAGATGGAAGACCGAGGCGCCGGTCAGGTTCATCGGCATCGGCTCGACGCCATTGAGGCAACCGATCAGGCGGTGATGGGTGGGAAGTCCGGCCGTCACGACGATCTCGCCGCTCATGATGACCATGTCGCCAGCGCACAGGGACCGGGCGGATTCGGCCGTCAGGGGAAAGGTAAGGCGGTGCGTTCTGATCGCCATGACCTACTCGATGATCTCGACGCGGCCGTCGTTGTACAGCCGCGCGCGCGTGCGCCGGTTGATCCAGCAGTTGAACGTCACAGCCACCGGGGTAAAGCCGTGGCCGGCGGCATAGTCCACATGGACCGCGGTCGCGGTGCTGTCGCCGCCGGTGCCCATCGGGCCGAAGCCGGTGCGGTTGACGGCCGCCAGCAGGCGCTCCTCCATGGCGGCCACCATGGCTTCCGGGTGGGGCTGACCGATCGGCCGCAGCGTCGCCTCCTTGGCGAGCTTGCAGGCGTAATCGAAGGTGCCGCCGATGCCGACGCCGACGACGACGGGTGGGCAAGGCTGGCTGCCCGCCTTCCGGACGACGTCGAGGACATAGGCCTCGATGGTCGGCAGGTCGGGGAAGCTGAAGATCTCCATCGCCGACCAGCGGCCCGAGCCGAGAGCCTTGGGCGAACAGGTGATGTCGATGAAGTCGCAATCGTCGACCATGTCGAAGGTGACGATCGGCATGTGCCGGCCGCTATGGCCGCGCTCCAGCGTCAGGGGATTGGTGACGTGGGGCAGGAGCGGCGGCTGGATGCTGGCGACCAGGTCCGCGAAGCCCTCTACGATGGCCTGCCGTACATTGCCGGAAAACCGCACCTGCGTGCCGACTTTGATGACATAGACCGGCACCCCGGAATCGGAGCAGACGAAGCGCCAGGACTGCTCGGCGGCGTCGGCGCTCCTGATCATGGTCCGCAGCGTATGGCGCGCCGTTTCGTTCGTCTCGATGCCGTCTGCCTTGCGCAGCGCCACCTTGGAATCGGCCGGAATGAACCGGAGGGACCGGTCGTAGAGGTCCGCCGTGACGCGTTTGATGGTGTCGAAGCCGATCCCTGTCATGGCGTCAGAAGCTCGGCTTCCGCTTTTCGGCGAAGGCGCGCTGCGCCTCGCGGAAATCGTCGGTCGTCGCCAGCATCGCCGTCTGCGACTGTTCGAACTTGTAGCCCTCCTGCAGCGGCAACCCCTCGGTGATGAGGAAGGACTTCTTCGCCGCGCGGACGGCGGCAGGGCTCTTCGCGGCGATCTCGCGGGCAATGCCAAGGGCAGCCGGCAACATCTCGTCTCGCGGCAGCGACACTGACGCGACATTCATCCGCAGCGCCTCCTGGCCCGAGATCCGTCGCGCCGTATAGACCATCAGCCGCGCATCGGACTCGCCGAAATGCCGGCGGATATGGCTGACGCCGCCGGCAAGCACATAGTCGACCTCGGTCATGGCGAGATAGGCCTCGTCGGCCATCACCACGATGTCGCAAACGAGCGCCAGGACGCAGCCTGCACCGATCGCGGCGCCGTTCACCGCGGCGATCACCGGCTTCGGGCATTCCATGACGCAGTTGAAGCCCTCGCGGACATTGCGGCCATGGGTCGGATAGGCTCCCGGAACCTTCGGATCGGGACGGTCCTTCAGGTCGGCGCCGGCGGAGAAGATCTTGCCCGCGCCGGTCAGCACGATGGCGCGGACGTCCGCCCTCTCTCCCAGGCTGTCGAAGAGCCGGGTGATCTCCTCGCGGAAGGCGCGGTTCTGCGCGTTCACCGGTGGCAGCGTGATGGTGACAGTCGCCACATAGTCCGCAACCTCGACCGAAAAGGCGCTGTAGGTGTCCGTCATGGAGAGGCTCGCTTGGCTGGTTCGAATTGGTAGAGATGCTGCGGATTGTCGACGAGGATCTGACGGACGAGCGTCTCGTCCCGCGTCCATGTGGCGAAGAGGTCGAGCATGGCGCCGGCGTCGGGCGCGGGCTCCAGCCGCACATAGGGCCAGTCCGAGCCCCAGAGCAGACGATCGGGATTGGCGGCGATCAGGGCGTCATGGAACGGCCTGGCATCGGCATAGGCCGGAAAGGCCTTGCCCACCCGGCAGACCGACAGCTTCACCCAGACCGCCCCATCGCGGAGCGCGTCGCGCACGGCGCGGAAGGCCGGCGCATCCGGCCCCCCGGCCAGGTCCGGGCTCGCCATGTGGTCGAGAACCAGCGGCAGCCGCAGTGACCGCAGCATCGCGAGATGGTCGGCACAGGTCTCGGCGCTCGCCCAGAGCTGAGCGTGCAGGCCCAGGGCCCGCATGCGCGGGGCGAGCCTGATCAGGCCGTCAAAACCGACACTGCCCGGATAGCGCTGGCCGGTCGGGGCGCGCATCTCGACAAAACGCAGGCCTCGGACGCCGCGCGCCGCCCAGTCCGCGAGCGTCGCGTCGCTCACGTCCTCATCAGCGATGGCGATGGCCCTGAGGGCGCCGTCCGCCCCGGCGACGGCCGCCAGCATCGCCGCCGGATCCATGCCGTAGGGCGCGGGCTGGACGAGCACGCCGCGGCTGATGCCCATGGTCGCGCGCGCGGCGGCGTGAACCGCGTCGGAGGCGGCCGGCAAGGGATAGGTCGAGGCCTGGCTGGGCGGGAAGGTGTCGAACGGCCCGAAGACATGGCTATGGGCATCGCAGGCCCCCGGTGGAACCGCGAGTCGGGGCACGGTGACCGGTGGCGCCGGTGCCGTCGCCGTCACGGGCGCCTCGCCGCCGGCAGGCAGGTGAGGCCCTCCGCCGCGATCGGCATCAGCGGCGGCGTGCTGCCTTCCGGCACCGGGATCTCGTGCACATTGAGCGTCATCGAGACCATCGTGTAATAGCCGATCACCGCGGTCAGCTCGACCACGCCGCGCGCGTCGTGACGCGCGACGATGCGGTCATAGACCGCCTGCTCGACCGTGCCCGTCATCTGCAATTGCCTGGCGAATTCGTAGATGTCGGCTTCGGCGGCATCGGCGAAGACAGGCGCCTCCCCGGCACGGATGGCCGCGATGACGGCCGGCGCGATGCCCGCCGTCTCGGCGGCCCTGGCATGGACGAGCCATTCGACCTGGCTGGTCCAGCGCCGCGCGGTGACGATGATCGCCAGTTCCTTGCAGGCCGGTGGCAGGCAGGTGCGGAAGCGGATGTACTCGCCGAAGCCGGACCACAACCGGGCCAGATCCGGGCTGTGAATGACCGCTCTCAGCGGCCCGATCACGGCACCGCGCGGGCCCGCCACGGCAGCGTCGTAGATGCGTTGCTGCTCCTCGTTCATGTCGGCGCGGCCGGGGAGTGGAATGCGCGGCATCAGATGATCCCCTTGCCTCTCAGGACAGCGATCTGGTCGGCGCCGAGGCCCAGTTGCGCGAGCGCGTCGTCCGTATCTTCGCCGAGAAGCGGCGCGGACCGTGGAAATTCCAGGGGCGCGTTCTCGAAACGCAGCGGGCTGACGACGTGGCGAACGCTCCCGGCCTTGGGGTGGGGCAGATCGCGCACCATCTCGCGGTGCAGGATCTGCGGATCGTTCAGGACCTGCGGGACGGAATTGATCGGTGCCGCGGGAACGCCTTCGACATCGAGACGCGCGATCAGGTCATCGCGATTGAATGTCATGAACCGGCCGCTGAGGAGCGCTGTCAGCTCGGGATTGTGCCTGACCCGGGCGGCATTGCTGGCGAACCGTTCGTCGCTGGACCACTCCGCATGGCCGAGCACCTCGCAAAGCTTGGCGAACTGTCCGTCATTGCCGACGGCGAGCACGAAGAAGCCGTCGGCGCAGGCGAAGACATCCTGCGGCTGGATGTTGGGATGACGGTTGCCGCCGCGCTGGGGGCTGTGCCCGCCCACCAGGTGGTTCATCGCCTGGTTCGCGAGGAAGGCGGCTTGGACGTCGAGCATCGCCAGGTCGATCACGTCGCCAACGCCGGTACGGTCGCGCTTGGCGACCGCGGCGAGGACGGCGACGGCGGCATACATGCCGGTCATCAGGTCGACGATGGGCACGCCGACCTTCTGCGGTCCGC
Source organism: Phreatobacter sp. (assembly GCF_022843985.1). Classification (GTDB taxonomy): domain Bacteria; phylum Pseudomonadota; class Alphaproteobacteria; order Rhizobiales; family Phreatobacteraceae; genus Phreatobacter. The sequence continues at coordinate 11,410 of NZ_JALHMP010000044.1, forward strand.
CGCCGGGTTTGTCGTCACGTTCCCCGGTGACGCTCATCAACCCGCCCATAGCCTGAATCGCGAAATCATAGGCGGCCTGATCTTTGCGCGGCCCGTCCTGGCCGAAGCCGGTGACCGAACAATAGATGAGGCGCGGGTTGTCCGCCCGCAGGCTGGCTGCATCCAGCCGGTAGCGCTTCAGCGTCCCGGCCTTGAAATTCTCGATGACGATGTCGGCCTGGCGCGCCAGGCCGCGCACGATCTCCTGGCCCTCGGTGGTGGCCATGTCAACGGTCACCGAGCGCTTGCCGCGGTTGACCGAGAGGAAATATCCCGATTCCTTCGTCACCCCGCCCTGGCTGTCCTTCAGGAACGGCGGCCCCCAGCTGCGCGTGTCATCGCCGACGCCGGGACGTTCGATCTTGATGACGTCGGCACCGAGATCCGCGAAGATCTGGGTCGCCCAAGGAGCGGCCATGATTCGGCTGAGATCGAGCACCTTCAGGTGCGCGAGGGGCCCCGTCCGTTCACTGGCCATCGACGATGACCGTTGCCCGCGCTGAATCGCGCGCATTGAAGGTCTCGTGCCAGGCTGCCAACTGCGGCCGGGACGCGCGCCAGGCGAGATCGGCGAACCGGAAATCGACATAGGACAGGCAGCACCCGACAGTGATCTGGCCGATCGCGAAAGGGGTCTCGCCCAGCCGTGACGCGGCCTGTTCAAGCCGATCGAGGCCGGCGCCGACGCGCAGGGCGAAACTCTCCAGCAGCGCTCCCGTCTGCCGGTCGGTCGGCTTCTCGCGTTCGTTCCGCCACAGGATCAAGAGGTCGAGCAGCCCATTGGCGAGCGCGTGGTCGGTCATGGCCTGCCACCGCGCGTCTCCGGCCGGCGGGAACAGGCGATGACCACCGGCCCGGAAGTCCAGGTACTCGCAGATCGTCAGAGAATCGAACAGCACTCGGCCGTCATCCAGCACCAGGGTCGGAATCTTGCTCAGCGGGTTGTCCACCATGATGTCCGGATTCGGCTTCGTCATCATGGCGACGCTGCGTACCAGGGTCATCGCATCGGCCAGCCCCAGCTCGTGGGCAGCGACCATGACCTTGCGCACGAAGGGCGAGCGCGGCGACCAGTGCAGTCTCAAGGTGGGCTCCTCGATCCGATCGCTCGGATCACGCAATAGGCTATAACTCTGTACAAACAGCCTAACGGAGCTTCATGTCAAGCCTGACGAGGTCACCGCGATAGATCCCATCGGCGACCAGGATGATGAAGCCCTCGCGATCGACAGCCGTGCGCTGGACGAGGGCGACCGGTGCGTTCAGAGGCAGGCGCAAATGCTCCGCCGCCTCGATGTCGGCACTGCCGATGGTCAGAGTCTGCTGCGCGTCGGTGATCTCCACCCCCGGCAGGTCCGCCACCAGCTTGAGCGCCGTCTTGGCGCGGATGTCCTCCTCGGTGATCCGGTCCATCAGCCGCTCGTCGACAAAGACATCGGCCAGCAGGAAGGCCTGGCCGTCGCGCGAATGGAGCCGGCGCAGATGACGATAGCGCGCGGCCGGCGTGCCAATGGAATGGGGGAAGTTCACCGGCGATTCGCCTGATCTGTCAGCGAGTATTGCGATCGTCGCGCCCTCGCGGGCGCGCAAGAGACCGGCGAAGTTGGTCTCCATTGTCAGCCACATCTGGTCCCTCGGCCGTCGCCGGACGAAGGTCCCCTTGGCCCGCAAGCGCTCGATCATCTCCTCTTTCTCGAGCATGCCGAGGGCCTGGCGCAGGGTCGCGCGGGCCACGCCCGTCTCGGCCGCAAGAGCGTCGACGGTGGGGATCTGTTCGCCGACCTTCCACTGCCCCGTCTCGATCCGTCGGCGAAACATTGTCGCGAGCTGGATGTAGCGGGGAATGGGGCTCTGGCTGAGGCTGTCCATGGCAGTTCCAGGTGGGCGGTACGACACTTCAGAGGCAACCCCGCTTGACAAAGGTCAATGATATAGACTTTTGTCAAAGGAGCAAAGAACAAAGGGGAGAATACGACATGGGAGCGCCTTGCCATATCCACCGGACGCGGCTTCATTCGCGCCGGCTCGCCATGCTGGCCGGCTGCCTGCTTGCGACGGCGCTGATCGCCCCCGCCACGGCACAGAATTTCCCGGCCAAAGCGATCACGCTGGTCGTGCCCTTCCCACCCGGAGGTTCGACGGATATTGCGGGACGTGCGCTCGGCGAGAAGATGTCGCAGATCCTTGGGCAGCCGGTCGTTGTCGACAACCGCCCCGGTGCCGCGGGTGCTATTGGCATCCGGGCGGTCGCCACGGCAGCGGCCGATGGCTACACGTTGGGTGTCAGCGGCATTGGTCCCTCCGCCGTGCTCCCGGCGCTCGGCCGCGAGATCGGCTACGATCCCTCCAAGCTTACCTATATCGGGCATATGGGTTCGACGGCGCTGATGCTCGGCGCGCGGCGAGACCTAAACGTGCGGAACCTGGCGGATTTCGCGGCCTTGGTCAGGTCGCGGCCCGGTGGACTGAGCTTCGGAACATCCGGGGCCGGCTCGCCTGGTCACATAGCCATGGAACTGCTTCTGCACAGGATGGGTCTAAGGATGAACCATGTCCCCTACCGGGGGAACGCGCCTCTTCTGAACGACGTCGTCGGGCGACACGTGGATTTTGGGATCTTGACCATGCCTGGCACCCCCGAGCACGTGAAGGCCGGTTCGATTGTCGGGATCGTCGCGCTCGGCGGCGAGCGAACCAAGGATCTGCCGGACCTGCCCACAGTGAGGGAGGCGGGAGTACCCGATTACGCGTTCGAGCTTTGGAACGTTCTGGTCGGCCCTCCCGATTTGCCGCAGGCGATCGTTGATCGGCTCGCAGCCGCTCTCGCAGCGGCCATGGCCGACCCGGACGTGCGGGCAAAACTTGAGGCGAGCAGCATCATCCCGGTCACGATGTCACCCGCGCAGTCCAAGCAACTCGTCGATCGGGAGAGGGCTATCTGGCGCGATGCCGTGACTTCAACCGGCATTAAAATCGACTGACTCCACGCTTTCTGCACGATGCAGCCGTCAAGATAAGACCCCCCGATAGCATTCTTGTGCGTATCGGGGATGATCCCCTGCCCGAATACCGCCGAGGCATCGAAAGTGCGCGAACTGGTTAACTTCGGGGACGTTGCGATAGACCTCATCGCGGAAGGGGCGGGACCGCCTGTGGTGCTGTTACCCTCCCGGGGGCGGGACTCCGACGACTTCGATGCAATCGCCGAAGGCATCGCAAAGGCAGGGTTTCGGGTGCTGCGCCCGCAACCGCGAGGTGCCGGCCGCAGCATCGGCCCCACCTGTCGCCTGCGCATGCAGGATCTTGCCCGAGATGTCGCTCAGATTGTCGAAAGAGAGAACAACGCGCCAGCGGTGATCGTAGGGCATGCCTTCGGCAACTGGGTCGCGCGCATGGTTGCGACGGACCACGGGCATCTCGTTCGCGGCGTCGCACTCATGGCGGCGGCGGCGAAATCGTTTCCAGGAAGCCTGCGCGCGGATGTGCAGCAATCCGCCGACGAGACCCTGCCTCGCGCGGTCCGGCTGGCCGCTCTGCGGCGCGCCTTCTTCCATCCTGATCACGATCCTTCGGTCTGGCTGTCCGGCTGGGCGCCGGAAGCCAACCGTATCCAGGGCATAGCGTCGGCCGCGACCGAGCAAGCGGAATACTGGCAGGCAGGGGGAGTACCGATGCTCGACATCGTCGCGGATTCCGACCCGTTCAAGCCGAAGGACAAGTGGTTCGAAAGCCGAGAGGAATTCGGCAACCGTGTGACCGTCACTATCATCCCCCGGGCAAGCCATGCCCTCGTCCCTGAACAGCCGGAGCTGGTGGTCGATGCCGTCGTGGGCTGGATCCGCCAGTTGCCCTAGAGCCACGAAGGAGCACGACATGACCGACTGGCAGCCACCGAATCGCTGGCCCCCCCTGCCCGAAGGAGTCCAGCCGGCCGTGCCCATCGATGGTTATCCCAATACCTGGACGTTCACACCGGCCTCGCCCCCCTATTCCCGCCCGCTGACACGTACCGAGGCGACGGGACCTCTGGAGTTGTGGCGCAAGCTCCCGTGTGGAGACAACAATCTAGCGGTACTGGCGCCCGGCAAGATTGCCCTCGGCCAGTTTATCCGGATCTCCGGGCGCATCCTCGGCGAGGACGGTCGGCCGGTTCCCGGCGCGATCGTGGAGCTTTGGCAGGCCAATACTGCGGGGCGCTATGCGCATTCCCACGACGACAGCAAGGCGCCGGTCGATCCGCATTTTCTAGGCCATGGCCGCGTCTTCTCGGACGAGACGGGTGGCTACACGTTTTTCACGATTAGGCCTGGAGCCTATCCGGTGCCGGTCAAGGACACCTGGTGGCGTCCGCCACACGTCCACTTCTCCGTTGTGGGGCCCTCGTCGCTGTCTCGTCTGGTGACCCAGATGTACTTCCCGGGCGATCCGCTGAACGATTGGGATCGCATCCTGAACTCCATCCACAATCCGACCGCCCGGATGCGGCTGGTCGCGCGGCAGCTTCATCCCGCAGAAGTCGGTGACGCCTTTTTGGCCTATCAATTCGACATCGTGCTGCGCGGGGCACTGGCAACCCCGGAGGCATGAGGTCATGAGCTCGGACATTCTTCTTCCGCTCTCTTCCCACACGATTGGCCCATTCTTCCCGCCTCGATTCTTCGCGAAAGCCGACAATGACCTCACGCGGATATCCCGGGATGCGCCTCCCACGACGCAGGGGACCCGCTACATTCTCGTGGGCACCGTGATGAAGGAAGGCCGCGTTCCCGTTCCGAACGCGATCCTCGAACTGTGGCAGGCGGACGCTGGCGGTCGGTTCCGCCATCCGCTCGATCCGGATTGTGAACAGGCGGATCCGGATTTCCTGGGGTGGGGTCGTGACTGGACGGATCTGTCAGGGCGATACAGCTTCCGCTCGGTGCTTCCTGGCGGCTATCGCGACGGGACTACGCGACGTGCTCCACACGCCAACTTGACGGTGATGGGTGCAGGACTGATGCGCCCCGTCTCCACAACCGTCTATTTTCCTGATTTTCCCGCAGAAAACGCCAAAGATGCCGTACTCAAGATGCTCCCCGACTCGGCGCGGTCACGCCTCGTGGCGACAGAACGACCACGCGAAGACGGGGCGCGGGTCTTCCACTTCGACGTGCTGCTGCGCGGATCGCCGGAGGACGAGACGCCGTTCTTTCAGGATTGAACGCTGGATCCTCCCCCAAGGTGGTTCAACAGCGAGGTGCTCTGGCTGGCTGTTCTATCACGGCAAGGACGCGACGCCGGCCTTCGAAAACTGGGCTGACGGCGCAACCGACCTGACGATCATCCCGCTCAACATGGCGGAGCCAATCCTCATCGTGCGCGGCAAGCATGCCGCTCACGGCCTCGGCTTCTCGCCGCACGGTGCAGGGCGCAACTTCTCGCGCTCCCAGCACAAGCGGATGCAGGGCAGCCGGACGAACGAGGAGATCTTCGCGGAAGAGACGCGCGGCATCGACGCACGCTTCTTCTCGGGGTTCACCGACATTTCAGAACTTCCAAGTGCCTATAAGAATGCGGCGGCTGTGCGCGCGCAGATCGAACGGTCCGGCCTCGCAGAGATCATCGACGAGGTGCTGCCCAACGGCTGCATCATGGCTGGCGACTGGGACGCCAATGCGCCGTGGCGACGAAAGTGAGAGGCGCGGAATATGGCCCGGGCGCAAGAGGCAGGATCGGAACCAAACGTGCCAAATGACACCGGCGGGCGGGAGAATTCCCGTGCGCCGGCATTGAGTGGGGGATCGATGCCGACTCATTGCTGTAGCGCCCGATGCGCGGCCAACGCGACCGTCCTGCGGCACGAATGATGTCTGCTGTTGGCTAGCAGCGGAATGTCCGCAAAGGAGACGCGAAGCTGCTGCGCGGTGATATGATCTCGACCGGATGCGGCATCCTTTGGAGGATGCGTTATGAGCAGAGAGACATCATCCGAACAGGTTCGGCACGCGTGGAACTCGGGGCTCTTGATCGGCGCCAAACCGCCGCTCAAGCCGAAAGACATTTGGGCCATCCGGGCCCAGCTCCGACACCAGCAGCGCATACGCGACCTTGCGCTGTTCAATCTCGCGATCGACAGCAAGCTGCGGGGTTGCGATCTGGTGCACCTCCGCGTCGCTGACGTGGTTCTGGCAGGCAGCGTTCGGCCCCGAGCTTCCGTCGTGCAAAGCAAGACTGGCCGACCCGTTGTCTTCGAGCTGACGGAGGCGTCGCGAGAGTCGGTGCTGGGGTGGCTGCGAGTTCGCCCTCAGCGAAATGGCGATTGGCTCTTCCCTAGCCGAAGCAAATCGGGACACGACCCGGAACTCATTGGCGCTGCAGCCAAAACCGACACCACTCCTCAGGGGTATGCTGGGTTGGAAACCATCGGGAAGAAAGCCAGCTGCTCAATAGCAGACGTGCTGAAGGCCGCCATCGCTGGTGAGTTCCAAGGGATCGCATGCAGGCCAGAAAACCGGCGGATCGACGGGCTGGAATTCGATGTCCAGGAAGCCAAAGTGCTGGCTCGTGGCGAGCCTCTCCCAGGACTGCCTGCGAACGAACTGATCGCATACTGGAAGGTGAGTTACCTCGTCGTGAAGGCGCTGATCGCGCACGGACATCTTGAGACCCAGCGCGCCCGGCACCCAGCACACAAGGGGTTCGTCACCGTAATTCCGTACGAATCGATCGAGCGGTTCGAGCAGAACTACGTTCACATCCGTGACATCGCCGATCCAAACGACCGCAAATGGTTCAAGACCCGTAGTTGGCTCTCTGAGGCAAGCGTCCCCCTAGCCTTCGAGCCGCTTCTGATCGATGCGCCATTCTATCGGCGGGCCGACATTCCGCGCTGATCCCACATCAATTCAAGAAGCATGAGTGAGCCGGGCTTTGCCCGGCATTTTTGTTTTTGCGTACCTCGACGCCCCGCCTGAGGCAATTGATTTGGGATTTCTGAGGAAGAACATATCGCTCGCAGCAGAATTTCACGAGTGATTTCAATGTGGGGCGAGGAGAAACAATAGGGCCCCTAACAGTGAGGGTGTCAGGCGAGAATGTCGACCCCCACGGCCGTGGGCGCGGCCGCTATGGACGCTGTCGCCACCGCCAGGCCGCCGGCGGCGCCCAGTCCCGCCTGCCCGGCGGGGCCCACCTGTCCGGTCTCGGCGGCAGCCCTGTCGAGATCGTCGACCGCCCGCGTCATGGCACGCGCGCTGGCGTCGAGTCGCCGCTCCTCGCCGTCGCCGCCCTCTTCGGCCTTCATGCGCCGGGCGGCCTCCTCGATCAGGCGCTTCGCCTCGCGCGCCGCCTGTTTGAAGTCATCGATCGCCTCGCGCTCGCTCTGGGCCTTGGAATGCCGGCTGGAGAGATCGACGGCGGCGGCCTGATAGGCTTCGGCCGCCTTTTCCTGGTCGGTCTTCGCCGGGTTCGCGGAGCGAGTCGCCGGTTCGCCGGCCTTCTCACCGGCGCCGGCATTGGCATCAGGGGCGTCATCCACCGCTGCAGCGGTCTCCGCCGGGGCCACCCTCTCACCCGCGCCGGCCTCCGTGCCTCCCGCAAACCCGCCTTCGCCGGGCGAGGCCTCGGCGGCCGCCCCGGTCTGGTCGCCGTTGGCCTGAGCCGGCGGGCCAGCGATCGCCCCCGTGGCGGCGGCGCCACCTTCGACCTTCAGCGCCGCGCCGTATTCGCGCGCCGCCTGCTGGATTTCCCGCGCGATCTGCTTCGCCTGCTGCGCCATGGCCTTCGGGTCGCCGGCAAACATGCGGAGCATCTGTAACTTGGCCCGGGCCATGTCGAGCCTCTGCTTGGCCGCCGCCTTGCGGTCGGACACCATCGACCGCTGGGCGTCCTGCAGCTGCAGAATGGTATCGTTGGCCTTGCGGCGGCGATCGACGACGTCCTTCGGCAGGTCGAGAATCTGGGTCAGGGAATCGAGCGACCGGTTGGCCTGGCTATGGGCCTGGGCGCTGGCGCCACGTGCCGTCGCCAGGCTGGCGATATTGCCGATCGGGCCACGCATGAGCGCGGCCAGTCCTGTCAGGTTTCCGCTCATCCCGCTGCCCGTACCCCGGTGGATCGTGGAACAATGAAATCATCGACCACGAAACAAAGCGTTAACCTTAACCAATGGCTGCGACCCTTTTGCGCAGCCGCCCGGCCGCTGGCGGGCGCGTCGCGCGGCGGCGGCGCGGACGGCAAGGCAGCGCGGAAATGCCTTGGAAAAGATGGTATTGGCAGATTCTTCGACCCGGAGGGCGCCGCATCGGCGCCTGGGCCTGCCATCCCCCGGGCTGCCCCGGCGAGCCCGCCGACCGGATGACTGCGGCCGCGACCACCGGCACGGTCGGACCCGCCATCGGCTAGACGCGACGGGGTCGGTTCCTATAGTGCTGCTCGACAAGAGCCGGTCACGGCCACGATCGAGTGATCCATCCAGAGGAGCGACCCATGACCATTTCCCGCCGCCATCTCCTGGCCGGTGCAGCAGCCCTGCCCGCCATCCCCTCCCTCGCCTTCGCCCAGACCCGCGATCCCAGCTGGCCGGCCAATGTCACGCTCGGCACCGCCTCGGTCGGCGGCACCTATTTCGTCTATGGCCAGGCCTGGGCGAGCCTCGTCGGCCAGAAGATCGGGCTGCAGATCAACACGCAGCAGACCCAGGGCCCGAACCAGAACATCCTCCTGGTCCAGGACAAGCAGATCGACCTCGGCATGACCACGATGGGCGTGGCGCTGCAGGCCTGGAACGGCACCGGCGAATGGACCCGCGGCCGCAAGATGCAGGACGTGCGCGCCCTCTTCCCGATGTATGACACGCCGTTCCATTTCGCGGTGCTGAAGCGCTCGGGCATCACCAATGTCCAGCAGCTCGCCGGCAAGCGCGTCGGCGTCGGCCCCCGCGCCGGCACGCCGGGCACCTATTTCCCGCTGATGTTCCAGGCGCTCGGCGTCCAGAACGTGACGATCCGCAACGGCCAGGCCTCCGACATGGGCTCGCAGCTCGGCGACGGCCTGATCGACTGCTTCGCCTTCGCCGCCGGCCTGCCGATCGCCGCCTACACGGAACTGTCCAACACCCAGGACGTGGTGTTCTTCGGCTTCTCCGACGCCGACGTCGCCAAGATGCAGGCTGCCATGCCGGAGCTCTCGCCCTCGACCATCCCGAAGGGCACCTACAAGCAGATGGCCGAAGACCAGAAGACGGTCGGCCTGTTCAACTTCGCCATCGCCAACAAGGCGACCCCGGACTCGCTGGCCTATGCCATCGTCAAGGCGGTGCACGAGAACCACGAGGCGATGGTCAAGGGCCATTCCGCCGCCGTCGAGACGATCCCGCAGAACGTCTCGAAGAACACCTTCCTGCCCTTCCATCCCGGCGCGGCGCGGTACTATCGCGAGAAGGGCATCGCGATCGCTCCCAACCTGGTCGGCTGACCCGTCACCGCGTCCGGTTGATCGCCGGCACACGCCCTGCCGTCCCTCCGCGGAACGGCAGGGCGTAGTACTGGCGACGAATTCGGCCGGGAGGCCGAAACAGGTCCACGCCTGCGAGCGAATGGACGTTAGGATGGCTGGGGGAACACGGGCATGGCGAAGACCGACGCGGGCATCGACGATACCGACGACAAGCCCGTTGTCGTTTCCGAGGAGGAATTCGCCGGCCTGAAGCGCACCCTCGCCGGCATCGAGCGCCACCTCTTCGTCATCGCCGCCGCCGGCTTCACGCTGTACCACATCATCGTCCTGAACCTGTTTCCGCAGGAGGCGCTGCTCTTCCGCGCCACCCACGTCGCCTGGGCGGCGGTTCTCGGCTTTGCGCTCTACCGGCCCTTCGCTTCGGCGGGCGCCGACCGCGTGCCCTGGTACGACTGGGTGCTGATCATCCTGTCGATCCTCTGCTGCGCCTACATCTACTGGGAACTCGACGGGCTCTTGTTCCGCGCCGGCGCCGTGCCGGACCCGATGGATGTCTGGGTCGGCCTGATCGGCACGCTCATCGTGCTGGAATTCTCGCGGCGGACGGCAGGCCTAGCCCTGCCGATCATCGCCGGAGTCTTTATCCTCTATGTCTTTATCGGTCCCTGGCTGCCGGGCGTGCTCAACCATCGCGGCTTCGAATGGGGCCGCTTCTTCGCCTATATCTATTCCGACCTCGGCATTTTCGGCACGACGACGGAAGCCTCGTCCAATTTCATCGTGCTCTTCGTCGCCTTCGGCGCCTTCCTGCAGGTCTCCAAGGTCGGCGACTATTTCAACGATCTCGCCCTCTCGCTCTTCGGCCACCTGCGCGGTGGACCGGCCAAGGCGACGATCGCCTCCGGCGTGCTCTTCGGCTCCATTTCAGGCTCTTCGGTGGCCAATGTCGCCGCTTCCGGCGCCATCACCATCCCGATGATGCGCCGCGTCGGCTATGACCGCGCCACCGCCGGCGCGGTGGAGGCGACCTCCTCGACGGGCGGCCAGATCACCCCGCCGATCCTCGGCGCCGGCGCCTTCCTGATGGCCGAGATCACCGGCATCCCCTATTCCGATATCGCCTTCTCGGCGATCATTCCCTGCGTCCTGTTCTATGTCGCCTGCTACACCCACGTCGAACTGCATGCCCGGCTGCACAATCTGAATGGCCTGCCGCGCAGCGAATTGCCGCCGCTCCTCGGCCTCCTGAAGAAGGCCTATCTCTTCGCCCCGCTGGTCATCATGGTCTGGCTGCTGATGTCCGGCTACTCGGCCTTCCGCGCCGGCTCGCTGGCCATTGTCTCGGCCATCGTCGTCAGCTGGCTGGACCGCCAGAACGCCATGGGGCCGAAGCGCTCGCTGGAGGCCCTCAACATGGCCGCCCGCGATTCGCTGCAGCTGATCTCGGTCTGCGCCGCCGCCGGCATCATTGTCGGCGTCATCGCCCTGACCGGCATTGGCGGGCGCTTCGCCCAGCTCCTCCTGCAGCTCGCCGGCGAGAACGTGCTGCTGGCCATGATCTTCACCATGGTCGTGGCGCTGATCCTCGGGATGGGCATGCCGACGACAGCCGCCTATGCCATCGGCGCGGCGGTGCTGGCGCCGGGACTGCAGCGGCTCGGCGTCGCCCCCCTCGTCGCCCACATGTTCATCTTCTATTTCGCCGTCGTCTCGGCCATCACGCCACCCATTGCCCTGGCCTCCTTCGCCGCTGCGGCGATCGCCAAGGCCGATCCCTGGAAGACCGCCTTCATCTCGGTGAAGATGGGCCTCGCCGTCTTCATCGTGCCCTTCATGTTCTTCTATTCGCCGCTGCTGCTCGGCCAGGGCACGCTGCTGCAGATCCTTCCGGTCCTCGCCACGGCGCTGGTCGGCGTCATCCTGCTTGCCTGCGCCACCGAGGGCTGGTTCGGGCGGCCGATCGGCTGGCCCCTGCGCGCGCCACTCTTCGTCGCGGCCATCATGCTGATCGTGCCGGAGACCATCACCGACATCGTCGGGATGGGGATCGCCGCCGGCATTTTCGTCGTCGCGCGGATGACCCGCGGGACCTCGGCCGCATGACCCGGGCCCCGTCGAAACCGACACTCGCACTTGTCACAGGGCGGCTGTAACACTTCCCGCAGAGGCCCCGTAACAAGCATAGGTCCGACGTTGAAAGACCGGAACGACGACTGGAGTGCCTGGATGCGGGCAGGGCTGGCCGGCGACGAGGGTGCCTACAGGCGCCTTCTGCGCGAGCTGACGCCCTTCCTGCGCACAATGGCCCGTTCCGGCCTGGCAAGGGCCGGCCGCCCCACCGCCGAAGCGGAGGACATCGTGCAGGACGTGCTCATCGCGATCCATACCCGCCGCAGCAGCTGGATTGCCAGCGAGCCGCTGGTGCCGTGGATTCGCGCCATCCTCAAGCACAAGCTGATCGATTTCCTGCGTCGCCGCGGCACGACCGGCCATATCGACATCGACACCTTCGCCGAGGTGATCGCCGCACCGGCAGAGGAGCCGGGGATCGCCACCCGCGATGTCGTCAAGCTGGCCGAGAGCCTGCCGTCAGGCCAGCGGGCGGTGATCCGCGCCATGTTCGTCGACGGCCACAACACGCAGGAGACGGCCTCCGCTCTGCAGATGAGCGAGGGCGCCGTCCGCGTCTCCCTTCACCGGGGCCTTGCCGGCCTCGCAAAGATGCTCCGCGGGAGCATATGAGTGCCATGAAGACCGACGACCTCATCACCGCCCTGTCCCGCGACGCCAAGCACACCGGCCCCTCGGTCCATGGCCGCCTCGCCCTGGCCGTCGCCCTCGGCTTCGCATCGGCCTTCGCCCTGATGATGGCCACGCTCGGCATGCGGCCCGACGTCACCGCGGCGTCGCGCAACATGCTGTTCGACCTCAAGATCCTGCTGGTCGCGACGCTCGCCATCGCCGCCGTCGCACTGGTGCGGGCGGCGGCGCGCCCGGAGGCGGCACTGCCGAAGGTCGTCCTCCTGGTGCCTGCGCTCATCCTCATGTTCGCCATCGGCCACGAGGTCGCCACCCAATTGCCCGCGGCGCTGCCGCGCCGGCTGGTGGGCGACAAGTGGGCCGTCTGCCTTGTCGCCATTCCCCTGCTCGGCGCCCTGCCGCTGGCGGCGATCCTCACGGCCATGTCGGCGGCCGCCCCGCGCAATGCGACCCTCGCCGGCGCGCTGTCCGGCCTCGCCGCCGGTGCCATCGCGGCGACCTTCTATGGGCTGCATTGCACCGACGACTCGCCGCTCTTCGTCGCCACCTGGTATTCACTGGCCATCGGCATGCTGGCCGCCGCCGGAGCCGGCATCGGCCGGCGGGTGCTCGCCTGGTAGGGGCGGAACGGACCCCGCCTCAGGGCTGGTGACGGCGCGACTGCTGACATGACGCGCCGGCCGGAGGCGTCCATAATGGTGCCTCATCGCAGAGGCCCTCATTCCATGCACACCGAGCATCACCGCCCCGTCGGCAAGGGCGACCGCGTCTTCCTCGTCGACGCGTCCTCCTTCGTCTTCCGCGCCTATTTCCAGTCCATGAACCAGGACCGGAAGTACAATGCGCGCTCGGACGGTCTGCCGACCGGGGCCGTGCGGCTGTTCTCCACCAAGGTGCTGCAATTCGTCGAGGAGGGCGCACTGGGCGTGAAGCCGACCCATCTCGCCATGATTCTCGACAAGAGCGAGAACTCCTTCCGCAAGGAGCTCTACCCGCTCTACAAGGCGCACCGGCCACCGCCGCCCGAGGATCTCGTGCCGCAATTTCCGCTGATGCGGGCGGCCATCCGCGCCTTCGGCCTGCACGCCATCGAGCAGGACCGCTACGAGGCCGACGATCTCATCGCCACCTATGCCGACGAGGCCTGCGCCCGCGGCGCCGACGTGCTGATCATCTCCGCCGACAAGGACCTGATGCAGCTCGTCCGCCCCTGCGTCGCCTTCTACGATCCGGAGAGCGGCATCAGGGGCAAGCCCGGCTACCGCCCCGAGCGCCTGCTCACCCACGGCGACCGCTTCGAGCGCTGGAACGTGCCGCCCGACAAGATCGGCGACGTCACCGAATATTGGGAAGGCCTGCCGCCGGAGAAGATCGTCGACATCCAGTCGCTCGAAGGCGACACCTCCGACAATGTGCCCGGCGCCCCCGGCATCGGCCGCAAGACGGCGGCCCAGCTGATCACGGAGTATGGCGACCTCGACACGCTGCTGGCCCGTGCCCACGAGATCAAGCAGCCCAGGCGCCGCGAGACCCTCACCGACCCCGCGGTGATCGAGAAGGTGCGCATCTCGAAGCAGCTCGTGCAGCTGGTGCGCGACGTCAAGGTCGAGGTCCCCCTCGACGAGACCGGGCTCGTCAAGCCCGACGGGCGGAAGCTCATCGCCTTCTTTAAGGCGCTGGAATTCACCACCATCACCAAGAAGGTCGGCGAGCTCTACGGCGTCGACCCGGCCAAGGTCGATCCCGATCCGGCTCTCGCGGCAGGCTCCAGGACGCCGGTCGTGGCGGTGGCGGCGGCCGAGGACGGAACGCCCGCGCCGGCCGCCGCCGACCCCGGCGCGCCGACGCCCCAGCTGCTCGCC
>NZ_JALHMP010000045.1 GCF_022843985.1 Phreatobacter sp.
CCGGCGCGCCGACGCCCCAGCTGCTCGCCGCCCGCACCGCCGAGCGGCTGCGCGGCACGCCCGTCGACCGGTCGCGCTACCGCTGCATCACCACGCTCGAGGCTCTCGACGCCTTCATCGCCGCGGCGCGCGAGGCCGGCATCGTCGCCCTCGACACCGAGACCAATGCCCTCGACGCCATGGCCGCCGACCTCGTCGGCTTCTCCCTCGCCTATGCGCCCGACCAGGCCTGCTACGTGCCCCTCGCCCACCGCTCCGGCGAAGCCGGCCTGTTCGATTCCGGCCTCGTCGAGGGACAGGTCCCGGTCCGCGCGGCGCTCGACCGCCTGAAGGCCCTAGCCGAGGATCCGGGCGTGTTGAAGATCGGCCAGAACCTGAAATACGACCTCCTGGTGCTGTCCCGTTACGGCATGACCATCGCGCCCTATGACGACACCATGTTGATGTCCTATGCGCTCGATGCCGGCCGCGGCACCCACGGCATGGATGCGCTGGCACTGCGCCATCTCGGCCATGAGGCGATCAGCTTCGATGCCGTCACCGGCACCGGCAAGGCCCGCGTCACCTTCGACCGCGTGCCGCTCGACCAGGCCACCGCCTATGCCGCCGAGGATGCCGACGTGACCCTGCGGCTGTGGCAGGCGCTCAAGCCCCGCCTTGCCGCCGAAGGCAAGGCCACGGTCTACGAGACGCTGGAGCGGCCGCTGGTCGACGTCCTCGCCCGCATGGAGCGGCGCGGCATCCTCATCGACCGGCAGGTGCTCTCGCGCCTGTCGGGGGATTTCGCCCAGGTCGCCGCCCGCGTCGAGGCGGAGATCCAGGCACTCGCCGGCGAGCCGCTCAATCCCGGCTCGCCGAAACAGCTCGGCGACATCCTCTTCGGCAAGATGGGCCTGCCCGGTGGCTCGAAGACCAAGACGGGCGCCTGGTCGACGGCGGCCGGCGTGCTGGAGGAACTGGCCGAGGAAGGCCACGACCTGCCGCGCAAGATCATCGACTGGCGCACGGTGACCAAGCTGAAATCGACCTATACCGACGCCCTGCCGACCTACATCAACGCCACGACCGGCCGGGTGCACACCTCCTTCGCCCTGGCCGCCACGACGACGGGCCGGCTCTCCTCCTCCGACCCGAACATCCAGAACATTCCCGTGCGCACCGAAGAGGGGCGCAAGATCCGCACCGCCTTCATCGCCGCGCCGGGCGCCAAGCTGGTCTCGGCCGACTATTCGCAGATCGAACTCAGGATCCTCGCCCATATCGCCGATATCCCGCAGCTGCGGCAGGCCTTCGCCGACGGCATCGACATCCATGCCATGACCGCCTCGGAAATGTTCGGCGTGCCGGTCCAGGGCATGGACCCCCTCGTGCGCCGCCGGGCGAAAGCCATCAATTTCGGCATCATCTACGGCATCTCGGCCTTCGGCCTCGCCAACCAGCTGTCAATTCCGCGCGAAGAGGCCGGTGCCTATATCAAGAAGTACTTCGAGCGCTTCCCCGGCATCCGCGACTATATGGACGCCACCAAGGCCTTTGTGCGCGAGCACGGCTATGTCGAGACCATCTTCGGCCGGCGCTGTCATTTCCCGGCAATCCGCTCGGGCAACCCGTCCGAGCGCGCCTTTGTCGAGCGCCAGGCCATCAACGCGCCGATCCAGGGCTCGGCCGCCGACATCATCCGCCGCGCCATGACGCGCATGGATGCGGCGCTGGAGGCCGCCGGCCTCGCCGCGCTGATGCTGCTGCAGGTGCACGACGAACTGGTCTTCGAAGTGCCGGACGGCGAGGTCGACCGCTCCCTGCCCGTCATCAGGCGGGTGATGGAGGAGGCGACCCACCCGGCGCTGCAGCTCAAGGTGCCGCTGGCGGTGGAGGCCCGCGCGGCGGCAAACTGGGACGAGGCGCATTGATCGCGGCTCAGGCCTGTTGCCATGCCCCACCCGCACCCTCCCCTCGCTGCGCGAGGAGAGGGGGACTTTCACCCTTCACGTGGTTCTCGACGGTGGCGCCAGGCACGACCGCTGAGACGGAGTGCGAGGCCTTAGTCCCCTCCCCGCGCAGCGGGGAGGATGCGGGTGGGGCCTTGCCGCTTCAAGCCGTGAAGGCTGTCCACCCGGCTCCTCAGCCGAGCACCGGCGCCTCGGCCAGCAGCGCCTGCAGGTCGAGGCGCTTCGTCACCATCGACAGCGTGCCGTCCGGATTGCGCGGCCATTCGGCCTCGGGCCGGTCGCGGTAGAGCTCGACGCCGTTGCCGTCCGGATCGGAGAGATAGAGCGCCTCGGAGACGCCGTGGTCGCTGGCGCCGTCGAGGCGGATCCCGGCTTCGACCAGACGGCGCAGCGCATCGGCGAGCCCGGCGCGGTCGGGATAGAGGATGGCGGTGTGGTAGAGGCCGGTCGTGCCGGGGGCCGGCGGGCGGCCGCCGCGGCTCTCCCAGGTGTTGAGGCCGATATGGTGGTGATAGCCGCCGGCCGCGATGAAGGCGGCCTGGTCGCCGTAGCGCTGCATCAGGCTGAAGCCGAGCACGTCGCGATAGAAGGCCAGCGCCCGGTCGAGATCGGCGACCTTAAGATGGACATGGCCGATGCGGGTTCCGGCGGGGACCGGATCGGGATGGGGCTCGGAGGGCACGAGCGCGGCTGCGGGGGTCATGTCTTGTCTCCTGCTGCGGCGGCGATGGTCGGCCGCCTGTCGCCCCAGGAGATGCAGCCTGATGCCCGTCCCTGCGAGAGGGGCAAGGCGATTCTTGCGCCGGTGCAAACGGATCGTGCCCGTCAGGTGAGCCGCGTTGCCAGGATCTTGTCGATGCGCCGGCCATCCAGATCGATGACCTCGAAGCGCCAGCCGGCCTTGTCGAAGCTCTCGCCGATGCCCGGCAGGCGCTGCATCTCGTGCAGGACGAAGCCGGCGACGGTCTGGAAATCGGCATCGCGGTCGACCGGAATGCCGAGCTGCATGGCGAATTCATCCGCGGCCATCCAGCCCGCGATGAGCAGCGAGCCGTCAGCGCGGGTCACCATCGCCGGTTCGCCGTCATCCTCGTCGGGCAGAGCGCCGACAATGGCCTCCAGCACGTCGGTGGCGGTGATGATCCCTTCGAAATGGCCATATTCGTCGAAGACGAGCGTCATGTGGGCGCTGGAGGCGCGCAGGATGCGCAGCACATCAAGCGCCGGGGTGCGGTCAAGCACCACGGGCGCCTCAAGCACGAGGCTCGCAATGTCCGGCCGCTGACGGCCGACATAGGCTTCGATCAGGTCCTTGACCAGCACGATGCCGGTGATGGAATCGGCGTCGCCGTCCTGTACCGGCAGGCGCGAGCGCCGGGTGGACCGCAGGCGCTCGCGGATCACCTCGGGCGGATCGGCGAGGTTGACCGTCTCGACCTCGCGGCGGGGCGTCATCAGGGCGCTGGCATTGCGGTCGGCGAGGCGCATGACGCCGGCGATCATCTCGCCCTCGGCCGGGGCGATGACGCCGGCGGTCTCCGCCTCGGCGATGATGGTCTTCACCTCTTCCTCGGTGACCTTCTCGCCGCTGTCAGCCTTCTGGCCGAGCAGGGCGAGAACCAGCTTGCCGGACCTGTCGAGCAGCCAGACGAGCGGGGCGGACACCCGCGACAGCATGGCCATGGCCGGGGCGACCATGATGGCGACGCGCTCGGGATTGCGCAGGGCGATCTGCTTGGGAACGAGTTCACCGATGATCAGCGACAGATAGGTGATCAGCACGACGACGGCGACGACGCCGAGCCATTCGGCCGGGGCGGCGGGAACACCGAGGCCCTGCAGGCCCGCCGCGGCGCGCACGCCGAGGGTCGCGCCCGAGAAGGCGCCGGAGAGGACGCCGACCAGGGTGATGCCGATCTGTACGGTCGAGAGAAAGCGGCCGGGATGTTCGGCGAGACGCAGCGCCGTCGCGGCGCCCCTGCTGCCCTGGTCGCTGAAGACCCTGAGACGCGCGGGTCGCGATGAGACGACCGCCAGTTCCGACATGGCCAGGACGCCGTTGATCAGCGTCAGGACCAGGATGATCGCCATCTCAAGGTACAAGGATGTCTCGCTCACTGCGGTCGCCGCACTCGTCATCGGCCCGCTTCGGCGTTCTCCATACAGGATGGGACCGGGGTCGCGCCATGCCCCCGCACAGCATGTGCATCGCGGCTGCGGCGGGAGCGTCGCTTGACAGGACCGGGCGGCACGGGGACAAGGCGCGACCCCTCCCGTCGTCATGCGGAACGCGATCATGTCCCACGCCCAGCTCCAGTCCGTCATCGAAGCCGCCTTCGAGGACCGCGCCACCATCAGCGCGGCGACGCAGGGCGAGGTGCGCGACGCCGTCGAGACCGCCCTCAACCTCCTCGATGCGGGTACCCTGCGCGTCGCCTCGAAGGAGACGGGCGCATGGGTCGTCCACCAGTGGCTGAAGAAGGCGGTGCTGCTGTCCTTCCGCCTCAACGACATGACGACGATCGCCGGCGGTCCGGGCGGCTCGTCCTGGTGGGACAAGGTGCCGTCGAAATTCGACGGCTGGGGCGCCGCCGAGTTCGGCCAGGCCGGCTTCCGCGCCGTCCCGAACTGCGTCGTGCGGCGCTCGGCCTTCATCGCCAGGAACGTCGTGCTGATGCCCTCCTTCGTCAATCTCGGCGCCTATGTGGACGAGGGCACCATGGTCGATACCTGGGCCACCGTCGGCTCCTGCGCACAGATCGGCAAGAATGTGCATCTGTCGGGCGGCGTCGGCATCGGCGGCGTGTTGGAGCCGCTGCAGGCCAACCCCACCATCATCGAGGACAATTGCTTCATCGGTGCCCGGTCCGAAGTGGTCGAGGGCGTCGTCGTCGGCGAGGGCTCGGTCATCTCCATGGGCGTGTTCCTCTCCGCTTCCACCAAGATCGTCGACCGCCAGACCGGCGAGATCCATGTCGGCCGCGTGCCGCCCTATTCCGTGGTCGTTTCCGGCTCGCTGCCGGGCAAGGCGCTGCCGGGAGAGAACTGGGGCCCGTCGACCTATTGCGCCGTGATCATGAAGACCGTCGACGAGAAGACGCGGTCGAAGACCGGCATCAACGAGCTGCTGCGGGACTGAGGGCAGGGCGAGGCTTCCGCCATGGCCCGGATCGACTGGAGTGACCGGCAGGTCTGGCTGATGCCCGCTGTCTGGACCTATCTGTTGCTGGATTTCCAGGGCCGCATCCCGCGGCTGCCGTTCTGGGTCGCGGCGGTGGTGCTGAACATTTTCGCCTTCATTGGCGACCGCCTCGCCATGGGCTTCGGCGGCCACCCGGCGGCCGCGGTGGTCGGCCTCGCCTTCCTCTATCCCTCGCTGGCGCTGGCCATCAAGCGCGCCCATGACCGCGGTCATTCCGACCTCTACCTGCTGTTCCTGTTCCTGCCGGCCTTCCTGGTCAGCCTGCTGCAGGTGCAGGGCTATCTCGATTCCTCGGGACCGGTGGGGCCTGTTCTCTCGGTGCTGGGTCTGTGGGTGCTGATCGCCCTGATCGCGCTGGTCATCGATCTCGGCATGATCCGCGGCCAGGAGGGGCCCAACCGTTACGGGCCGGACCCCCTTGCATGACACCACGCTGAAACCTTGGCCGTTGACCTTGCCGCCGTCGCCCGCCAGTCTCGGACGGGCCGCGGATCACAGAGACGCCTCATGGATTTTCAAAAGCTCTATCTGAACGGCGACGTCCGGATCGGACGTAAGGACTTCTGGATCGGGATGGTTCTCCTGATCCTGGCCAATATCGTTCTCGGTTTCATCGCCGGACTCATCGGCTGGTCGGTGTCCGGCATCTGGGGCGCGGCGATCCTCACCGGCCTCGTGGGCCTCGCCATGACGCTCCCGACCTATTTCCTGATGGTCAAGCGCTCCAACGACCGCGACTATCCGCAGACCTATGTCCAGGCCCTGATGGCGCTCAACATCGCCTTCCAGCTGAAGACCATGGTCATGCCGATCGAGTTCGGCGCGCCGAGCCTTCTGTCGATCCTCTTCTCGTTCGTCCTCGCGGTGGCCGGCCTGTGGGTGCTGATCGATCTCGGCTTCTTCCAGGGCACCCGCGGCCCGAACCGCTATGGCCCTGATCCCGTGGCGGCCGAGCCGACATGAGACCTGCCGCAGCATGAGTGCCGATCCGGTCGCGCTGACGCGCACGCTCGTCCAGTGTCCGTCTGTCACACCCACCGAAGGCGGCGCCCTCGCCGCCCTGGAGGCGGTGCTGCGGCCGGCGGGCTTCGACGTCGCGCGCGTGACCTTTTCCGAGCCCGGCACGCCGGACGTGGAGAACCTCTACGCCCGGATCGGCAGCGGCGCACCCTTCCTGCTCTTCGCCGGCCATACCGATGTCGTACCACCCGGCGATGCCGCCCAGTGGCGTCACCGGCCTTTTGCCGGCGAAATCGCCGACGGTCAGCTCTATGGCCGCGGCACGGTGGACATGAAGGGCGGCATCGCCTGTTTCCTCGCCGCCGCGCTCGATCATCTCGCGGCGAACGGGGGCCGGCCGAAGGGCTCCATCGGCCTTCTCATCACCGGTGACGAGGAGGGCCCCTCCGTCAACGGCACGGTGAAGCTCCTCGACTGGGCCCATGCCCGCGGCGAGCGTTTCGACCATTGTATCGTCGGCGAGCCGAGCAATCCGCAGGCTCTCGGCGACATGATCAAGATCGGCCGCCGCGGCTCGCTCTCGGCCGTCGTGACGGTCGAGGGCCGCCAGGGCCACGTCGCCTATCCCGATCGCGCCGCCAATCCCATCCCGGTGCTGCTCGCCATCCTGAGCCGGCTGACGGCCCAGCCGCTCGATGCCGGCAATGCCCATTTCCAGCCATCCAACCTGGAGATCACCTCGATCGATGTCGGCAATGGCGCGACCAATGTCATTCCACAGAAGGCCGTGGCACGGTTCAACATCCGCTTCAACGACGAACACAGCCTGGATGGGCTGAAGGCCTGGATCGAGGGCATCGTCGCCGCCGCGGCGCGGCCCGGCATCGTTCCCGCCGTCACCTATGCGCGGGGCAATTCGCAAAGCTTCATCACCAGGCCCGGCCCCTTCGTCGCCTTGGTCGCCGACACCATCGCCGAGGTGACGGGGCGGCGGCCGGAACTGTCGACCTCCGGCGGCACGTCGGATGCGCGGTTCATCAAGGACTATTGCCCGGTCATCGAGTTCGGCCTGGTCGGCCAGACCATGCATGCGGTGGACGAACGGGTGCCGGTGGCCGATCTCGTCGCCCTCACTGCCATCTACCGGCGGATCATCGACCGCTATTTCGGGGCATAGGGCGCGCGCAAGGCCCCACCCGCACCCTCCCCGCTTCGCGGAGAGGAGACTACCGCGTCGCGCTTCCCTTCGCTGCTTGCGCCTCGCTCGCCCCTTCGCCGGACGTGCCTTGGCTCGCCTTTGGGATGGTGGCAAGACGCCGAAGTCCCCCTCTCCTTCGAGCGAAGCGAGAAGGGGAGGGTGCGGGTGGGGCCTTCCGCAAAGGCGCGGCCCACAGAGACGGAGGCCCCGCGACCTGCCGCCCCTATCCCCAGATCAGGTGCGCCGCCAGCAGCGCGGCGATCACCCAGAGCGCGACGGTCGAGGAGCGGTTGCGGCGGGCCTCGGCCTCGCCGATCCCCTTCAGCGATTCCGGGGCGAGGACGAAACCGTCGCGGGTCATCTCATCGATGCGCTCGGAGAGCATGGCGGCGCGGCCGAGCAGGGCGGGGGCCTCGCCGACGATCCGGCCGACGAGCCTGGCCCCTGCGCCGACCTCCTCGATGCGGCCGACAGGGCCGAGATTGCGGGTGATCCATTCCCGCACCACCGGCTCGGAACTCGTCCAGATGTCGAGGCGGGGGTCGAGCGCGCGGGCGACGCCCTCCACCACGACCATGGTCTTCTGCAGCAGGATCAACTCGGTCCGCGTCTTCATGTCGAAGATGGCGGTCACCTCGAAGAGCAGCGACAGGAGCTTCGCCATGGAGATCTGGTCGGCGGTGCGCGAATGGATCGGCTCGCCAATGGCACGGATGGCCTGGGCGAATTCGTCGACGGAATGGTGAGCCGGCACGTAGCCGGCTTCGAAATGGACCTCGGCGACGCGGCGATACTGCTTGGTGATGAAGCCGAGGAGGATTTCGGCGAGGAAGCGCCGCTCCTTCGGGCCGATGCGCCCCATGATGCCGAAATCGACGGCGACGAGATTGCCGGCCCGGTCGGCAAAGAGATTGCCCTGATGCATGTCGGCATGGAAGAAGCCATCGCGCAGGGCATGGCGCAGGAAGCTCTGGATAACGGTCTGGCCGAGGGCCCGCGGGTCGACACCGGCGGCGTCGAGCCCGGTGCGGTCGCCGAGCTTGATGCCGTCGATCCATTCGGTGGTCAGCACGTTGCGCCCCGTGCGGTTCCAGTCGACCGACGGCACGCGGAAGCCGGGATCGTCCCGCGTCCGCTCCGCCATCTCCGAGGCGGCGGCCGCCTCCAGGCGCAGGTCGAGCTCGATGGCCATGGAACGGGCCAGGGTGTCGACGATGCCGAGGGGCTTCAGGCGGCGGGAATCCGGCACCAGCCTCTCGGCGAGCCGCGCGGCGAAATAATAGTCGGAAAGGTCGGCACGGAAACGGTCGGCGACATGCGGCCTGAGGATCTTGACCGCGACGTCGCGCAGTCCGTCACCGTCGCGGACCGTGGCCTTGTGCACCTGGGCGATGGAGGCCGCGGCGATCGGCGGGCCGAAGCTCGCATAGGCGTCGGCAATGGGCATGCCGAGCGTTTCCGCCAGGATCTGCTCGGCGAGTTGCTGGTCGAAGGGCGGCACCTTGTCCTGCAGGCTCTCGAGGTCGCGGGCGATGGTGGCGCCGACCACGTCGGGGCGCGTCGACAGGAACTGGCCGAGCTTCACATAGGTCGGGCCGAGCCGGGTCAGGGCGGCGGTCAGCCGGTCGGAGCGGGTGCCGGTGCCGCGCCGTTCGACGAGGCGGGCGAGGCGCAGGCCGAGGCGCGCCGGCGGCGGCAGGGCCTCGGGGTCGACGAGGCCGAGGACGCCTTCGCGGGCGAAGACGAACCCGGCCCGCCCGAGGCGGAGGAGGTGGATGGCGCCGGCGATCACGGCGTCAGATCTTCCAGCCGCCGGACAGGCAGGCGATGCCGCCGGTCATCGGCGTCACCGTGACGCGGGTGAAGCCGGCCTTGGCGATCATGCCGGCGAAGACGTCGTCGCGCGGGAACTTGCGGATGGATTCGACCAGATACTGGTAGGGCTCGGCGTCGCCGGTCACCATCTTTCCCAGCGGCGGGATGACGGCGAAGGAATAGGCGTCATAGACCCGGTCGAGGCCGGGCACGACGTCGGGGGAGAATTCCAGCACCAGCAGCCGCCCGCCGGGGCGCAGCACGCGGAAGGCCTCGTCCAGCGCCAGCTGGATGCGCGGCACGTTGCGGATGCCGAAGGCGATCGTGTAGCCGTCGAAGGTCGCGGCCGGGAAGGGCAGGGCCTCTGCATTGCCCTTGACGAATTCGACGCGGTCCGACAGGCCGCGCTGGTCGGCGCGGGCCTGGCCGACCTTCAGCATCTCGCCATTGATGTCGCAGACGGTGGCCATGGCGGAAGCCCCGGCGCCGATGACCTTGAAGGCGACGTCGCCCGTGCCGCCGGCGACGTCGAGATGGCGGAAGGGCCGGGTCTTCGGCACGCCGAGCCGCGTCACCATGACATCCTTCCAGACCCGGTGCAGGCCGGCCGACATCAGGTCGTTCATCAGGTCGTAGCGGCCAGCGACCTTGTGGAAGACGTCGTCCACGAGGTCCTGCTTGGCGTCGATGTCGACGCGGCGGAAGCCGAAATCGGTCTGGGCGGTGGCTGCTGACATGGCCTTGTCCTGCAAATTCGGCCGGACCATAGCGGAACCGCCCGACCGGCGCTATGTGGGGTGCGATCGCGAACCGTCCAGTCATCGCTTCCGAGGCCCTGGCTCCCATGCCCGAACTTCCCGAGGTCGAGACCGTCCGCCGCGGCCTGCAGCCGGTGATGGAGGGCGCGACCATCCTCGCCGCCGAGGTCCGGCGGCCGGACCTGCGCTTTCCCTTTCCAGAAGAATTCGCCGTGCGCCTCGCCGGCCGGAAAGTGACCTCGCTGGGACGGCGGTCGAAATATCTCCTCGCCGATCTCGACGACGGCGCGGTGGTCGTCATGCATCTCGGCATGTCCGGCTCGTTCCGCATCGCCATGACGCCGTCCGGCGGGGCGGTGGTCGGCGACTTCCACCACGTGCGCTCGCGCGACTCTGCCCATGATCACGTGGTCCTGACGCTCTCCTCTGGCGCGACGGTGACCTACAACGATCCCCGCCGCTTCGGCTTCATGCTGATGACGGCGCGGTCGGCCCTCGCCGCACATCCGCTGATGGCGAAGCTCGGCGTCGAGCCGACCGGCAACGACCTCTCCGCCGGGCATCTCGCCGCGGCCTTCCGCGGCAAGGCTGCCCCGCTCAAGGCGGCGCTGCTCGACCAGTCCATCGTCGCCGGTCTCGGTAACATCTATGTCTGCGAGGCGCTGCACCGGGCCGGCCTGTCGCCGCAGCGGGCGGCGGGAACGCTCGTCACCAAAGGCGGCGACCCCACCGTCCGGCTCGAACGGCTGGTGCCGGTGATCCGTGCGGTCATCGCCGAGGCGATCGCGGCCGGCGGCTCGTCGCTGCGCGACCATGCCCAGCCCTCCGGCGAGCTCGGCTATTTCCAGCACAGCTTCCATGTCTACGATCGCGAAGGCGAGGCTTGCAGACGCTGCGGCGATGGGCACAGAGTGCGGCGCATCGTGCAATCTGGCCGCTCCACCTTCTATTGCGCGGCGTGCCAGCGCTGAGGAACGGAAAGCATGCTGAAGGTCTGGGGTCGCAAGAATTCGTCCAACGTGCAGAAGGTGATGTGGGGCACCGCCGAAATGGGCGTGCCCCATGAGCGCATCGATGCCGGCCGGCAGTTCGGCGTGGTCAACGAGCCTGCCTATCGTGAGAAGAACCCCAACGGCATGGTCCCGACGGTCGAGGACGAGGGCGTCGTCCTGTGGGAATCCAACGCCATCCTGCGCCATCTCGCCCGCAAGCATGGCCGCCTGATGCCGGCAAGCCTCGCCGACCAGGCGCGGGTGGACATGTGGATGGACTGGCAGCAGACCGTGCTCGGCCAGGGCGTCGGGCCGGTTTTCCTCGGCCTCATCCGGACGCCGCCCGAGCAGCGCGACATGGCGGCGATCGAGAAGGCCAAGCAGGCGTCCATCGCCGCGGTCGGTATCCTCGACGCCGAGCTGGCGCAGCATCTCTTCGTCGTCGGCAACACCTTCACGGTGGCCGACATCCCGATCGGCATCATGATGTTCCGCTACAAGACACTCATTCCCGAGGCGCCGGCGCGGGCCCATGTCGACCGCTGGTACCAGGCGATGCAGGACCGCCCCGCCTTCCGCGAACACGCCTCCCGCATTCCGCTGACCTGAGCCGTCCCGGCGGCCGGTCCGCGCGGCGCTTTGCCGCCCGCCGGCGCGCGACCGAGGGGCACGCGGCGACGGTTGTCCGGGCCATCTGGCCGGACGCTGTCGCTGTTTCACGGTGTCGCGTTGACTTTGCCGGACGGTGCGGCCTATAACCCGCGCCGACTTGGGAGCGGCTCGCGCCCGAGCGCTCGGCCCGTTCGACGGATCAGCGCCTGCGAGCCGGTCCGATCCCCATTCGCCTGTTTGAACCCGATCCGCGCGGAGACCTCCCGTGAAACGCACCTACCAGCCCTCGAAGCTCGTCCGCAAGCGCCGCCACGGCTTCCGTGCCCGCATGGCCACCAAGGGTGGCCAGCGCGTTCTCGCCGCCCGCCGCGCCCGCGGCCGCAAGCGCCTCTCCGCCTGATCTGCCACGGCCGGGTTTTCGGCTGAGCCGAATGACGGGAGGGCGCGAATGACGAGTTCGACATCGCCCATCCGCCTCGTCCGGCGGGCCGATTTCATCGCCTGTTCGAAGGGCCGCCGTGTCACAACGGCGGCTTTCGTGTTGCAGGAACGTGCGCGTGGCGACGACCGGCCGCCGCGCTTCGGTTTCACCGTCACCAACAAGACGGGCGGCGCGGTGGAACGCAACCGCATGCGCCGTCGCCTGCGGGAGGTCGTTCGGCTCAGTGCCCATGCGGGGGCAAGGCCCGGGTCCGACTACGTGCTGGTGCTCAACCGCGCCGCGCTCGACCGTCCCTTCGACGCCCTGAAGACCGATCTGGCCGACGCGCTCCGGCGCGCCGCCGCCCCCCGCCCCGCCCGCTCCGCGGGTCGCCCCAATCCCTGACACCGACGGACCGATGGCCGACAACCGCAACTACATCCTCGCGATCGTTCTCTCGATCCTCGTCCTTGTCGGCTGGCAGTATTTCGTCGGCATGCCCCAGGTGGAGCGCCAGCGCGAGGCGCAGCGCCAGCAGCAACTCCAGCAGCAGGCCGCCGGACAGGCGCCCGCCGTCACCCCGGTCCCGGGCACGCCGCCAGTCCCCGGTCAGACCGCCCCGACGCCCGGCGCGAGCGCGCCCGTGGCGCCAGGAGCGGTGACGCCGGTCCCGGTTCAGGGCCTCAGCCGCGAGGCCATCCTCGCCGCCACACCGCGCATCGGCATCGAGACCCCGCGCCTCAAGGGCTCCATCAATCTCACCGGCGGCCGCGTCGACGACCTCGTGCTCACCACCTATCGCGAGACGATCCAGCGCAGCAGCCCGAATGTCGTGCTCTTCGCGCCGGCCGGCTCGCCCATCGATCCGGTCCAGAACCGCCATCCCTTCTATGCCGAGTTCGGCTTCGTCCCGGGCGCCGGCCAGGTCGCTGCGGTGCCGAACGCCCAGACGGTGTGGAGCCAGCAGGGATCGGGCGCGCTGACGCCCGCCAATCCCGTCACCATCGCCTGGGATAATGGCCAGGGCCTTACCTTCCGGCGCACCTTCGCCATCGATGAGAACTACCTGATCACCGTGAAGGACGGCGTCGCCAATTCCGGCGCGGCCCCGGTGACGCTGCATCCGTTCGGCCTGATTTCCCGCCATGGCCTGCCGCAGACCTCGGGGTACTTCATCCTGCACGAGGGCCTGATCGGCGTGTTCGGCGAAGCAGGCCTGCAGGAGGTCGGTTATTCGGCAATCGAGACCGCCCGCACCCAGAGCTTCAAGGCGCGCGGCGCCTGGCTCGGCATCACCGACAAGTACTGGGCCGCGGCACTGATCCCGGACCAGACGGTGGAGACCGATTCGAGCTTCAAGTTCTTCCAGTCCGGCACGACCAAGTCGTTCCAGACCGATTTCCTTTCCACGCCGGTCACCATCGCGCCGGGTGCCTCCTCCGAGACCACCACGCGCCTCTTCGCCGGCGCCAAGGAGGTTCGCCTCGTCGACGGCTATGCCGACGCGCTCAAGATCGACCGGTTCGACCGCCTGATCGACTGGGGCTGGTTCTATTTCATCACCAAACCGCTGTTCCTGGTGATGGACTGGTTTTTCGTACAGACCGGCAATTTCGGCATCGCCATCCTGCTGGTCACCCTGCTGATCAAGGCGCTGTTCTTCCCGCTCGCCAACAAGAGCTACGCCTCCATCACCATGATGAAGAAGGTGCAGCCCGAGATGATGGCGCTGCGCGACCGCTATGCCGACGACAAGACGAAGCAGCAGCAGGAGCTGATGGCGCTCTACAAGCGCGAGAAGATCAATCCGCTGGCGGGCTGCTGGCCGATCCTGATCCAGATCCCGGTCTTCTTCGCACTCTACAAGGTGCTGTTCATCACCATCGAAATGCGGCACGCGCCGTTTTTCGGCTGGGTGCAGGATCTCTCGGCGCCCGACCCGACCTCGATCTTCAACCTGTTCGGGCTGCTGCCCTTTGCCGTGCCGGCCTTCCTGCTGGTCGGTGTCTGGCCGATCCTCATGGGCATCACGATGTGGGTCCAGATGCAGATGAACCCGGCGCCGACCGACCCGATCCAGGCGGCGTTCTTCAGGTGGATGCCGATCCTCTTCACCTTCATGCTGGCCTCGTTCCCCGCCGGCCTCGTCATCTACTGGGCCTGGAACAACCTGTTGTCGGTGCTGCAGCAGGGCCTGATCATGCGCAAATACGGCGTCAAGATCGAGCTGTGGGACAATATGCGCTCGATGTTCGGAGGCGGGCCGGCCAAGCCCGCCGCCTGACGGCATGGCAGACGACCCGATCGAGGTCGGCCGCAAGCTCTTCGCCAGGCCCTGGACCTTCTGGCGCGGCACCCCCGACATGAGACACCTGCCCCCGATGTCGGGGGTGGAGATCGCCTTTGCCGGGCGCTCCAATGTCGGCAAGTCGAGCCTGATCAATGCATTGGTCGGGCAGAATGCCCTGGCGCGCACCTCGAACACGCCCGGCCGCACCCAGGAACTGAACTTCTTTCACGTGCCCACGGAAGCCGGGCCGGGCCTCGGCCTGGTCGTGGTCGACATGCCGGGCTACGGCTTCGCCGCGGCGCCGGAGGCCAAGGTGAAAGAGTGGACCCGGCTGATCCACGACTATCTGCGCGGCCGGCAGAACCTCGCCCGCGTCTATGTCCTGGTCGATGCCCGCCACGGGCTGAAGCCTGTCGACATGGAGGTGCTGGACGAACTCGGCACCTCCGCCGTCTCCTACCAGATCGTGCTGACCAAGGCCGACCAGATCTCCGACGCCGCCCTGGTCAAGCTCAAGGCGGCGACGCTCGAGGTGCTGAAGAAGCGCGCCGCGGCTTTCCCCGAGATCATCGCCACCTCCAGCCGCAAGGGCGAGGGCATTCCCGAGCTGCGCGCCGCCATCGCCCGGGTCGCCGCCGAACGGACCTGAGGGCTGCCGCGGCGGCCGGCTCGGGCCCGCAGACATGCCCCACCCTGACCCTCCCCTTCTCGCTGCGCTCGCAGGGGAGCGGGACTACCGCCTCGCGCCCTCTCTCACCGGTCGCGCCTGGCGCGACGGCGCAGGACGGCTGGCGTCGTCAAAGTCCCCCTCTCCGCGCGCAGCGCGGGGAGGGTGCGGGTGGGGCGTTCCTTTTCCAAAAACCTCAGCCATGCAGGCGGATGAGCCGCTTGCCGCGGTTGTCGCCGCGATAGAGCGAGGCGATGGCGTCGGGGGCGGCCTCGAGCCCCTTGAGGATGTCCTCGGCATAGCGGAGCTTTCCCGAGCGGATCCAGCCCGCCAGCCGCGCCAGCGCCTCGCCGTAGCGGTGGGCATAGTCGAAGGCGAGCACGCCCTGCATGCGGGCGCGCTTGACGAGGAGGTGCCGTTCGGGGCGCGGCCCCGTCGGCCAGGGATCCCAGGAGGAAACGGACGCCGTGCCGCAGATGACGACGCGGGCGCCCATGGCGAGGTTTGGCAGCACCGCGTCGGAAATCGGCCCCGACGTGTTGTCGAAATAGACGTCGACGCCGCGGGGGCAGGCCTCGGCGACCGCCCCGGCCATGTCGTTCACCGCCTTGTAGTCGATGGCCGCATCATAGCCGAAATCCTCGACGCATTGCCGCACCTTGTCCGGCCCGCCGGCAATGCCCACGGTGCGGCAGCCCATGATCCTGGCGATCTGCCCCACCGCCGAGCCGACCGAGCCGCTCGCCGTCGACACCACCACCGTGTCGCCAGGCTTTGGGCAACCGACGTCGAGCAGGCCGAAATAGGCGGTGATCCCGTTGAGGCCCATGATGCCGAGGGAGGTGGAGAGCGGCAGGTCAGCCTCGGTCACCTTGCGGGTGACGGCGGAGGCCGGGACCACGGCCAGCTCCTGCCAGCCGAACAGTCCCGTGACCTTGTCGCCGGGGGCATAGCCCGGATGCTCCGAGGCGATCACCTCGCCGGAGGCGAAGGCGCGCATGACCTCGCCGAGGCCGACAGGCTGGGCATAGTTCGCCACCGCCGAGACCCAGCCGCGCATGGCCGGCTCCACCGAGAGGAACTGGTTGCGCACCAGCACCTCGCCGGGCTTCAGCGCCGGCGGCTCATGGGCCTCGATGCGGAAATGCTGGGCCTGCGGAATGCCGTCGGGACGGGCGGCGAGGACGACGCGGCGGGAGGTGGGCATGGGCTGGGGCTCGGTGGATGAAGAAGGGGAAGAGAAGCACGGCGGGGCCGTCACCGCATCTCGGCCTTTGGGGGATGGAATGGCGCCGTTTGGCGCCTCCCCCATCCCGGTCCCTACCTCTTCCTCCCCGTCAGCCCGATCACCGCGGACATGCCGGAATGGCCGGCGCCCTCCTGCAGCTCCGTCTCCTCCTCGGTGATGGCGAGATCGGCGAAGTCGCCGAAGGCCTCTTCCAGCATGGCGCGGGTGTAGAGATGCGCGACATCCTTAGGCCCGCCGGTGCCGTAGGCGAGCTGCTTCGGCGTGTAGCCGACAACGATCAGGAGCCCGCCGGGTTTCAGCGCCCTCTTCATGCCGGCCCATTTCAGCGCCCGTCCGGCGGGCGGCGAGAACTGGGTGAA
Source organism: Phreatobacter sp. (assembly GCF_022843985.1). Classification (GTDB taxonomy): domain Bacteria; phylum Pseudomonadota; class Alphaproteobacteria; order Rhizobiales; family Phreatobacteraceae; genus Phreatobacter. Next base: position 16,473 of record NZ_JALHMP010000045.1, read on the forward strand.
GATCTCCGCCACGACGTCGAATTGCGCTTCCGGATAGTCCCAGCCATGGACGTCGGCCTCGACGAGGGTGATGGCAACGCCCTGTTCGGCGGCGAGCGCCCGCGCCTTCGCCTGGGCCGTCGGCGAGAAGTCGGCGGAGACGACGTCGAGACCCTGGCGGGCGAGCCAGACGCCGTTGCGCCCCTCCCCGTCCGCCACGGCCAGCGCCCCGCCGGCCGCCGGCAGCAGCAGCCGGCAGCGGGCGAGGAAGGGGTTGGGCTCGCGGCCGAAGCGGTACTCCGCTCCGGCGAAGCGTTCCTCCCACTGGTCGAAGCCGGGTGGCCGCGTCATGGGCCGATCCCTCACAGCACCTGATTGCTCGCCTTCACGGCCTCCGCCGTCTCCACATAGACCTTGGCCCCCATGGCGCGGAACTTCTCGCTCATCTGCGCCATGCCCTCTTCCGCCGTCAGCGCATCGGCGCCGGCCACCGCCCGCCGCTCCGGATCATTCAGCGTCGCCGCATAGTCGCGCACGTCCTGCGTGATCTTCATCGAGCAGAATTTCGGCCCGCACATGGAGCAGAAATGGGCGACCTTGTGCGCCTCCTTCGGCAGGGTCTCGTCGTGATAGGCGCGCGCGGTATCGGGGTCGAGGCCGAGATTGAACTGGTCCTCCCAGCGGAAGTCGAAGCGGGCGCGCGACAGCGCGTCGTCGCGCAGCTGCGCCGCCGGGTGGCCCTTGCCGAGGTCGGCCGCATGGGCGGCGATTTTGTAGGTGATGACGCCGACCTTGACGTCGTCACGGTTGGGAAGCCCCAGATGCTCCTTCGGCGTGACGTAGCAGAGCATGGCGCAGCCGAACCAGCCGATCATGGCGGCGCCGATGCCGGAGGTGATGTGGTCATAGCCCGGCGCGATGTCGGTGGTCAGCGGTCCGAGCGTGTAGAACGGCGCCTCGCCGCACTCCTTCAGCTGCTTGTCCATGTTGATCTTGATCTTGTGGATCGGCACGTGGCCGGGCCCCTCGATCATCACCTGGCAGCCCTTTGTCCAGGCGATCTGGGTGAGCTCGCCCAAGGTCTCCAGCTCGGCGAACTGCGCGGCGTCGTTGGCATCGGCGATCGAGCCGGGGCGCAACCCGTCACCGAGCGAGAACGACACGTCGTAGCGCCGCATGATGTCGCAGATCTCGTCGAAATGCTCGTAGAGGAAGCTCTCGCGGTGATGGGCGAGGCACCACTTGGCCATGATCGAGCCGCCGCGCGAGACGATCCCGGTCACGCGCTTGGCGGTGAGCGGCACATAGGCGAGGCGCACGCCGGCATGGATGGTGAAATAGTCGACGCCCTGCTCGGCCTGCTCGATCAGCGTGTCGCGATAGAGCTCCCAGGTCAGCTTGACCGGGTCGCCGCCGCATTTCTCCAGGGCCTGGTAGATCGGCACCGTGCCGATCGGCACCGGCGAGTTGCGGATGATCCATTCGCGGGTGTTGTGGATGTTGCGCCCCGTCGACAGGTCCATGACCGTGTCGGCGCCCCAGCGGATCGACCAGACCAGTTTGTCCACCTCCTCCTCGATGGAGGAGGAGACGGCGGAATTGCCGATATTGGCGTTGATCTTCACCAGGAAGTTGCGGCCGATGATCATCGGCTCGAGTTCCGGATGGTTGATATTGGCCGGGATGATGGCGCGGCCGCGGGCGATCTCCGAGCGGACGAATTCCGGGGTGATGAAGGCCGGGATCTCCGCGCCGAAGCTCTCGCCGTCGGCAATCGTCTGGGCGGCGTTCTCCAGCATGGCCTTGCGGCCGAGATTCTCGCGCTCGGCGACGTAGATCATCTCCTTGGTGATGATGCCGGCCCGGGCGAACTCATATTGCGTGATCGGCGCATCGCCGACGCCGCGCAGCGGCGGATTGGCCAGCGGGAAGGCACGGGCGAGATGTTTGCCGGCATGACCATTGTCCTCGGGGCGGATTTCGCGGCCCTCATAGGCCTCGACGCCGCCGCGCTCGGTGACCCAGGCGGCGCGGATGCGGGAGAGGCCCTTCTCCACGTCGATGACGACGGTGGGGTCGGTATAGGGGCCGGACGTGTCGTAGACGACGACATTGGGCTCGCCGGCGCCGGCCTGGAGCTGGATCTCGCGCAGTGGCACGCGCAGGTCGGGGGCCGCCTCCGGCACGGCGAAGATCTTGGTGGAGGCGGGCAGCGGGCCGGTGGTGACGGCGGCCTTGATGTCCTTGACGGGGGCGTTCATGGGGGTCTCCCGAGGCTTGTTATGGCGTGGATGTCTGCGGCCAGTAGCCGGCGATGGTGAGAATGGCGCCGGGGACGAGCCAGGCGGCGGCGGCGACCTTCATGGTCCCCTCGCCCGCCATGCGGTGAGGGGCGACGCCCGCAGCCCAGTCCGGCGCGATGATGCGCCAGGCCCCGAGCACGACGAGGGCAAGGCCGATCAGGGTGATGATCATGCGCCAGTCGCCGCCGATGACCCGGTGCGACAAGAGGATGGCGAGGCCGGCGGGCATCATCAGCAGGCCGGAGAGAAAGATCAGCGCCGAACTCCTGGCAAACTCGGCGGCGATGGCATGGAAGACTGCAGGCCGGGCCAGCAACCCGATCCCGACCGCCAGCATGACGGGTCCGATCAGGCGCGCCAGATAGACTGAGTTCAGCATGTGCGTCCCATCCCTCCGCCGGCATGACCCGGATCAGGTTCAAGGGTCGCTGCGGAGTTCCGGAACACGGAACGATGCGGCCTCTCAGCCCCCTCGTCGGGGCCCCCCTTGGACGGGAGCCAATCTGGACGCTTGGCCGGCGAAGTCAAGCGGGCCGGCGGCGGGGCGGCTGTGCATGGTGGACAGGCGGCCGGCTGCGTCCGGTCCGGCATGGACCCGCGCCGGCCATGCCGCTCACCCCGCCAGAACCGCCTTTTCCAGCGCCATGAAGGCGCGGGCACGGTGGGAGAGGCCTTCGCCCGCCGGCGGCAGGCCGTGCTTCTGCTCCGCGCTCATCTCGCCGAAGGTGAGACTGTGGCCGTCGGGAAGGAACAGCGGATCGTAGCCGAAACCCTTGGCGCCGCGCGGCGGCCAGACCAGCGTGCCGAAGACGCGGCCCTCGAAGATCCGTTCGGAACCGTCGGGAAAGGTCAGGGCCAGGGCCGAGACGAAGCGCGCCCTGGCGCCGGTCGTGGCGACGCCGCGCAGGGTCAGTTCCCGGTCGACACGCCTCATGGCGGCGGCGAAGTCGCGGGGCTGGCCGGCCCAGTCGGCGGTGAAGAGACCGGGCGCACCGTCGAGCGCATCGATGGCGAGGCCGGAATCGTCGGCAATGGCGGGAAGGCCGGTGGCCTCCGTCGCCGCCCGCGCCTTGATCGCGGCATTCTCGGCATAGAGCGTTCCGGTCTCGGCCGGCTCGGGCAGGCCAAGCGCCGCCGCCGAGACGAGGTCGATCCCGTGGGGGCCGAGAAGATCGCGGAATTCGGCGAGCTTGCCGGCATTGTGCGTGGCGACGACCAGCCGCGTGCCGGGACCGAGCCGGGCGCTCATGCCACCGCCGTCTTCTGCAGGTCGACGAGACGGGCGCAGCCGCCGCGCGCGAGGTCGAGCAGGCCCAGGAGTTCCTCCTGGCTGAACGGGGTCTTCTCCGCCGTGCCCTGGATCTCGACGATGCCGCCCGTGCCGGTCATGACGAAATTGGCGTCGGTATCGGCTTCGGAATCCTCAGCATAGTCGAGGTCGAGTACCGGCGTGCCCTGGTAGATGCCGCAGGAGACCGCGGCGACATGGTCGCGCAACGGGTTCACCTTCAGCATGGAGCGCGCCGTCATCCAGGCAATGCAGTCGTGGAGGGCCACCCAGGCACCGGTGATGGCGGCGGTGCGGGTGCCGCCATCGGCCTGGATCACATCACAATCCACGGTGATCTGCCGCTCGCCGAGGGCCTGCAGATCGACGATGGTGCGCAGCGAACGGCCGATCAGCCGCTGGATCTCCTGCGTGCGGCCAGAGGGCTTGCCCGCGGTGGATTCGCGGCGGGTGCGCTCCAGCGTGGCGCGCGGCAGCATGGAATATTCCGCCGTCACCCAGCCGCGGCCCTGGCCGCGCAGCCACGGCGGCGGCTTTTCCTCCAGCGAGGCCGTGCAGAGCACGTGGGTATTGCCGAACTTCACGAAGCAGGACCCCTCGGCATAGCGGGCGACGGCGCGCTCCAGCGAGACGGGACGCAGCGCATCGGGGGCGCGTTTGGAAGGACGCATGGCGGGTTCCGTTTCACGAAAAAGGGTCGGCGGGTCATAGGGCTGAACCGCCGGCGGGGCAAGGACGGCGGCAATCGGACGGCGGGAATGGCGTCGATCCGCCATTCCCTCCCCGGACGCGCAGATGGTGCTTGATCAATGCCGCGACTGCTACCAGATTTGACGCGGAGGTTGCCCCTTGTCCGCCGAAATCCCGCGTTCCGAACAGAAGCTGTCGGCCCTCGCCAATTCGGCGCTGGCCAGGCTCGACGAGCGCTCCCGGGAGATCTTCCGGCAGATCGTCGAGAGCTATCTGGCGAACGGCGAGCCGGTCGGCTCACGCAACCTGTCGAAGATCCTGCCGATGACCCTGTCGCCGGCCTCGGTGCGCAATGTCATGCAGGACCTCGAGGAGGCGGGCCTCATCTATGCGCCGCATACCTCGGCGGGGCGCCTGCCGACGGAGACCGGGCTGCGTTTCTTCGTCGACGCCCTGATGCAGTTCGGCGACCTCGCCGTCGACGAACGCAACGCTATCGAGGCGCAGGTGGCCGCCTCCGCCCGCGACCAGTCCTTCGAGTCGGTGCTGGCGGATGCCACCCAGCTCCTCTCCGGCCTGTCGCGGGGCGCCGGCGTGGTGCTCACCTCGAAGAGCAATGTCCGGCTGAAACATATCGAGTTCGTCCGCATCGAGCCGGAACGGGCCCTGGTCGTGCTGGTCTCCGAAGACGGCCAGGTCGAGAACCGCATCGTTCCCATTCCGGCGGGATTGCCACCCTCGGCGCTGGTCGAGGCCTCGAACTTCCTCAACGCCCATATCCGCGGCCGGACGCTGGCCGAGGCGCGGGTGGAGTTGCAGAAGAGCCTGGAGCAGGCGCGCAGCGAGCTGGACGGTCTCACGCAGAAACTGGTCGAGGCCGGCCTCGCCTCCTGGTCGGGTGGTGAGCCGGCCGAACGCAAGCTGATCGTCCGCGGCCAGGCGAACCTGCTTGGTGACCTCCGGGCGATGGAGGATCTCGAACGCATCCGCCTGCTCTTCGACGATCTCGAATCCAAGCGCGACCTCGTCGACCTGCTGGGCCGCGCCGAGACGGCCGAGGGCGTTCGCATCTTCATCGGCTCGGAGAACAAGCTCTTCTCGCTCTCGGGCTCGTCCATGGTGGTGGCGCCCTATCATGACAGCCAGAGCCGCATCGTCGGCGTGCTCGGCGTGATCGGCCCGACGCGGCTGAACTACGCCCGTATCGTGCCGATGGTCGACTACACCGCCCGGGTGCTCTCCCGCCTCATCACCTGACCGGCTTTGCCTCATTGTCGCCGGGCTGCAATCGGACCATGCTGTCATTGCCGCTGACGGTGGGGAATGCTCCCTCCGCGCGCAGTGATGGAGGAGGCCCCGCATGAGCGGCAGGTTCAACTGGAACGAGCTGATGACCAACGACATCGCCAAGGCGAAGGCCTTCTATGGCCAGACCCTGGGATGGACGTTCGACCCGTTCCCGATGCCGGACGGCGAATACTGGATCGCCAAGGCCCCCGACGGCACGCCCACCGCCGGCATCATGCCGATGGACCCGCAGGACACCGAGTCCCAGCCGGGCTGGCTCTCCTATGTCCAGGTCGACGATCTCGACCGGGCCGTGTCGGCCGTCACCGGCAGCGGCGGCCAGGTGCTGCAGCCGCCGCTCGACATCCCCAATGTCGGCCGCATCGCCGTGGTCGAGGACCCGGCCGGCGCCGTGCTCGGCCTGATGAAGCCGGTCAGCGCTCCGCAGAGCTGAACGCGGCGGCACCCAGAGACTGCCTTCCAAGATCCCCCTCCCCCCGCCCGGCGGCGGGGAGGGGACGGGTGCGTGAACCCGCGAGGCAGGTGGTAGGCGTGCCGGCAGGCCGAAAGGCGATCGCTCAATCCGGCCTGGTCACGCGCCTGAGCGTCAGGTTGATCCGCCCGCCATCCTTCAGCAGCGTGCTGGTGCCCGGAAGCAGACGGTCGACGCCGTGATAGGCGAGCCGCGCCGGGCCGCCGAAGACCAGCACGTCCCCCGAGGCGAGCTTGACCGGGACGGTCTTGCCGCCGCGCGTTGTGCCGCCGATCCGGAACAGACCGGTCTCGCCGAGCGATAATGAGACCACCGGGGCGGCGAGATCCTCTTCGTCACGGTCCTGGTGCAGTCCCATGCGGGCGCCCGGTCCGTACCAGTTGACGAGGCAGGCCTCGGGCGGATGCGGATAGCCCGACACGGCCTCCCAGACGGCGAGGATCGTCGCCGGAATCGGCGGCCAGGGCATCCCGGTCTCGGGATGGTGCGGCTGGTAGCGATAGCCCGTCCGGTCCGAGACCCAGCCGAGCGATCCGCAATTGGTCATGCGCACGGAAAAGGGGGTTCCGGTCCGCGGCATGAGCGGCTGGAACAGTGGCGCCTGGCGCATCAGGTCGCGCAGCGTGGCGACCAGGCCAGCCTGATCAGCGGCGGAGAGATGGCCCGGATACCAGGTGCATCCCGGCACGACCGGGACGGCGGTCATTGCTGCGGAGCGGGCTGTGCCGGCGGAGGCCGCGGCCGGGCGGGACGCCGTGGCGGCTCCTCCGCTGGCGGGCCGCCGACCCGGGCGGAGAGGTTCTCGGCGCGGGCCTCGGTGAATTTCAGGGCGCAGAAGGCAGGGCCGATATCGGAGGTGCCGTAATTGCGGCAGAGCCTTTCCCGGTTGGCGGGGAAACCGGCCTGTTCCTGCAGGAAGACGCGCCCCTCCGGCGTCGTCCGCAACCGCGCCTGCAGGATCCGGCGGGCCTCGTTGAGCTTGCGCTCGGCGACGCCGCGGGCCCGCTCGATTTCGCTGTCGCGCGGAATCTCCCGATCGTTGGGGCCCCAGAGCCCGGCGGGATCGACGACGCAATCATCGAAGGTGCAGGCGCCGCCGGGCGTTGCCACGAAAGCGGCATCCGCCATCAGGTCGAGGGTGATGGTGCAACCCGGGAAGCTCGCCTCGAACCGGGCGAGCCCGTCGGGCCGGCCGAGCGGCTTGAGCGGGATGGGCCGGCCGCCATTGAGGTCCGGCGTGCAGATGTTGCGGATATCGTTGCCGCGCCGCCCGATCACGCCGTTGGCGATGATCGTGTAGGTGGGTTGCGCGCCGGTACCGGCGCGGCTGATGACGAGCGACCCGTGCTGGCCGAGGAAGCGCAGCGTCTTGCCCGGCAGGCCCTCCTCCCAGCGGCGCAGCGGCGGCCCGGAGACGGTGCGCGCGACCAGCGGATTGGCGGCGTCACCCGGCGCCCGCGGCCCGGTCGGGCGCCCCTGCGGTGCGGTG
>NZ_JALHMP010000046.1 GCF_022843985.1 Phreatobacter sp.
GCCGCGGCCCGGGACGAGGCGGCCAGGGCGCGGCGCGACCTCGCCGCCGCCGTCGCCGCCATCGGCCTCGACCCCGGTGACCTCCCGCTCGCGGCGTTGGCCAAGGCAGCCGGGAACGCCCTTGAGGCCGCTGCCGAGCATGCCCGGACCGCCGCCGTGGCGGCGGCGGCCGTCCGCGACCGCCAGGCCGATATCGATGCGCGGATGCGCCATGCCGTCGCCGCCGAAACCACCATGGCGACATGGCGCGCCGCCTGGGAGACGGCCCTCGCCGCCACCTGGTTCGCCGACCGTGGCGGCAGCACTGGTGCCGTCCGCGCCCTGCTCGACCTGCTCGCCGGCCTGCCGGCCGACCTGCGGGCGCGCGACGACGTGGCCCACCGCATCGCCGCCATGGAGGCCGATTGCCGCAGCTTCGTCGACGACCTCGCCGCGCTGCACGCGGCCCTGGGCGAGCCCTTCGACCAGGGCACGGCCCTGGCGGCGGCCGAACGGCTCCTCGGCCGCCACGAGGCCGCCCGGCTGGAGCGGAAACTCCAGCGCGACACGCAGGACAAGCTCGCCGCCCTGCGCGCCGACAGGCAGGCGCTCGACGCCGAGATGATCGCCCATAAGGCCGAGAAACAGGCCCGTCTCGCCTTTTTCGGGGTCGACGACCTCATGGCGGTCAATGCCCGGATCGAGGCCTGCGCGCGGCGCGACGGGCTCGTCGCAGAAGCCGCCAGCCTTGCGACCCGCCTGACCGGCGAGATGCAGAGCGTCGCGCTGGACGAGGCGCTCGCCAAGCTGGACAGCCTCGCCGCCGACGGGCTGGAGGTCGAGGCGGGCGCGCTTGGCGCCAGGATCATGCAGGGCGAGGCGCGGGCCCGCGAGCTCTATGGCGAGCGCACGCTCGCCGCCGAGCGGCTTCTCGCCATTGGCGGCGATGATTCCGTCGCCCGCATCGAGGCCGAGCGCCGCGTCGTCATCCTCGAAATCGAGGATCTGGCGCAGCGCTTCCTGCGCCTGCGCACCGGCCGCATCCTCGCCGACCACGCCCTGACCGCCTATCGCGACCGTCACCGCAGCGCCATGATGCAGCGCGCCTCGGAGGCGTTCCGCCTGATCACCCGCGACGCCTATCTCGGCCTGACGACCCGGGCCGAGAAGGAGCGCGAGGTCCTGATCGCCCTGCCGCGGGAGGGCGGCTCGAAGGCCGCGCAGGACCTGTCGAAGGGCACGCGGTTCCAGCTCTATCTGGCGCTGCGCCTCGCCGGCTACGAGGAATTCGCCGCCATGAGGCCCGCGGTCCCGTTCATCGCCGACGACATCATGGAGACCTTCGACGAGATGCGGTCGGAGGAGGTCTTCCGGCTCTTCGGCCGCATGGCGACCATCGGCCAGGTGATCTACCTGACCCACCACCGTCACCTCTGCGACATGGCCGCCCGCATCGTACCCGGGACGCGCATCCACGACCTGACGCCTTGAGACAGGCAACATGCCCGCCCTGCGGATCGTTGCCATCGGCGCGGCGCTGATCGCGCTGTTGCTGCAGGCCTGTCCGGGCGGCTGAGCGGCAGGCCGGCCCGGCGGCCGGCTTGCCTTCGCCTCTCCGGCTTTATGCCGCCTGCGCCATGGTGGGCAAGGCTTCCCAGGCAAGGCCCGGGCGGTAGCGGCTGTGGACCCGGCCGTCCTCGAGGACGAGGAGGTGCAGCCAACCATTGTCGAAGAGGGCGCGCACCCCGTCATGACGGCGGAGGATGTCGCTGATCGCCGCCCGCGGGGCCTCGACGAGGACGGAGAGCCGCAGGGGTTCATGGGCCAGGGCTTCGCCGTCGTGCACCGCCTGCCAGGGCAGCCCGGGCCGCAGCGTGCCGCCATTGCCCTGCACCACACCGATGCCGCCGGTCACATTGTGGATCAGCTTGTTGCCCCCGCCGAAGACGGCCGGTGCGACCACCGAGCCGTAATATTGCAGGCTGATCCAGCTCGCCACCACCACGGGTGCGGTCAGGATCAGCTCGAGCGTGCCGAAGCCGTCATCCCCACGCCAGTCATAGTCGTGGAGGAAGGCGCGGCCTCCGAGATCGACCCCCGCCGTGGCGCCGCGGGGGGCCGCCACGAAGGCCGCACAGCCGGCAAGCCCCCATTCCGGCCGCACCTCCGCCCAGTTGCGGGCCCGGACGGCAAGGCCTGATGAAGCAGCCCCCGGCAGGCGCAGCGCACGTTCCGACCGGGCCAGCGCGCCCGCCTGCTCGAGCCAGGCGACCGCCTGTGCGACAACCGGATCGGACGCGCCCTCCGGCAGGTCGAAGAGCATCACCGCATCGGTCGTCGTATCATGGAGACCGGCGATGAAACGCGTATCCGCCGGCAGTGCGATGCCGTGGTCCGGGAGGCCGGCGCGGGCTTCCGGGTCGTTGAGCAGCGTGGCAAGCAGACGCGCCGAGACCTCCCCGGTCTGGCCACCGCAGGCACCGCAATGATAGGCGCTGGCATGCGGGTTGTTGGTCACACGGGCACCGTGGCCGATCAGCAGCACGAGCGGGGCATGATCCCGCGTCAGGCTCATCGCCTTCAGCACGGCCGCCGCCGTGGCGGCCTTCTGCGTGGCCGTCAGCTCCTGTTCGAGCCTCGGGACGGGTTCGCAGGCGAAGCCCGATCCGCCGAGGCCGAGGGCGTCCCGCACCAGTTTCCAGCCATAGGTAGGGCCGCTCGCCTCCACGAAGGCGAAGGACGAGACGGCGGCCTGACGGAACCGGCCCCAGGCCCGTGTCGTGCGAGCGGCGATCCGCGAGGCCTGTTCGCTGGCGGGATCGCCCTGGCTCTGCGAGAAGAGGCCGGGCGTCAGCAGAACCGGCAGATGGGCCTGCCGCTCATCCGTGCCATGGGGCCGGTGCGCCAGCGGCAGGCCGAAGAACCCGGCAAATCCATGCGTCGCGATCCGCGCATCGAGCCCCTCAAGGGCGCGGCGGAAGACTTCCGAACGCACGTCGATGCAGAAGGCGGCCTGCAGCGCCGGCCGCCCGGCCCGCGCCCGGGGTCCGGTGAGGGCGGCCGCGAGCCGGCGCTGGTGGGCGCGCTCCGCCGCCTCCTGCAGGATCGCGTCGATGACCTCGTCCTCGCTTGCCACAAGCGACCGGCCATGGGCGGCGAGGGTCTGCCGCCAGGTTTCCGCGACAGCGGGCGCATGGGCGAGCAGCGCCTCTTCCCAGACGAGGCGGATCGCCAGCAGGTCCGTCAGCGTGTCGTCGCTGCCGCCGGCCAGTTCGGCCTGCCACAGCAGCCAGCGCGCGTGCTGGGCCCAGCCGCCGAGATCCATCAGCAGCCGGTGAAAGGCGGTCTCCGCAGCCGCCTCGGTCATGTCCAGCCTCTCGCAGGCGCGCAGGATGGCCCGCTCGGGCGTATCGGGCGCTGCGGCGACATGGGCGCAGAAGCCGGTCAACCCCGCGACCTCGGGTGTCAGGTCATGGATCGCCCATTCGCGCCAGGCGGTGAAGGCGGACTTGCCCGGCGCCGGGGACCAGAGCGCCTGGCCGCGGTCGAAATGGCTTCCGGCCCACAGGCCGATGCAGCGGGCGGTCACGCCGGGCCAGTCGGTTCCGGTGGCAGCGGCGGCGAGCCCACCCACCGTCGGGAGGGCTTCCGGCTCCGGTCCTGCGACCGCGAGGGCGGCCCTGAGGACGCACGGTTCCGCCGGCTTCAACGGGGAGACTGACGCTGCCAGGGCCGCAGCGAGATCATCCTCCGTGATCCTGCCGGCCGCCACCTCGGCGGCATAGTCGGTCCGCCGGCGGGTGACGCGGATGCCGGCGACACGGGCGAGCCGCGCCGCGCAAACGGCGAGGTCTTCGCCCGTCTGGCCGAGGAAGGGATTGACCGCCACTGTCGCATCCAGCGGGAAGGCGGGGGGGATGGCACGGGCGGCGGCCGCGGCGGCCTTGAGCAGGCCGGCGATCCTGGCAGGGACGATGTCGTGGGTTTGCGCGAACATGGACGTTCTCCGGCTCAAAGGGGTTTTGCGGTCCGGAAGCCGCCGATCAGGCGGTCCAGAAGGGCGTTGAGGTAGAGGCCGTTGGCGAGGTGGACGCGCAGGCCAGCCGAAGCGGGGTGATGGGCCCAGAGGGGGAACAGCGCCTGGGCGAAGGCGACAAGGCCGAACGAGGCCACGGCGAGGACGATCAGGGCCAATTCCAGCGCGCCGGGATCGGGCGGCGGTGGCAGGGCCGCTCCCCACAGCGCCGCGGCGAGGGCCTGGAAGCCGAAATAGGCCAGGGTGGCGGCGGCCGAGGCGGCCAGCATGCGCCAGGTCAGGGCGGTCGGGGCGGTGTCGGCCATGCCCTGCGCCACAAGGTAGGCGACGCCGAAGATCAGCATCGCTCCCAGGGCGAGCGCCTGGGCCGACTTGTCGCCCGCCACCAGACTGAACCCGGCCGCCACCAGTGCATAGAGGGTGATGGCGAGCGCGAAGCTCCGGCCGACGGCCACAAGTCCGGGCACGGCGACCGGCCCCGGCTTGCGGATGGCATTGACCGCCTCGACCGCCGTGCCCGAGGCGAGAAAGGCATGCGCCTTGTAGAGCGAATGGGCGACGATGTGCAGGAGGGCCAGCGTCCACAACCCAAGTCCGCATTGCAGGATCATGAAGCCCATCTGCGCCACGGTCGACCAGGCCAGCGCGGTCTTGACGGCACTCTGGGTGAGCATGACGACGGCACCGAACAGCGCCGTCAGCCCGCCCAGCAGCACCAGCGCGGCCATGGCCCCGGGACTGGCCTGCATGACCTCGGCCAGCCGGATCAGCAGGAAGCCACCGCCATTGATGATGCCGGCATGCAGCAGGGCCGAGACGGGGGTCGGCGCCTCCATGACCTCGGTCAGCCAGCCGTGCAGCGGAAAGGCGGCGGTCTTGAACAGCGCGGCCAGCACCAGGAAGCCGACGGCGACCTTCGCCGCCAGGGGCAGGCCGGAGGCGGCAGCCTGTGTGAGGGCGGCGATCTCGGCGGTTCCGAAGGCGATCCACAGGCCCGTCGCCGCGATCACCAGCGCCGCGTCGCCCATGCCCCAGACGAGGGTGAATTTCGTCGCCGCCTGCCGCGCCTCGGGCCGGTCCGGATAGAACAGCAGCAGATGGCGCAAGCCCAGCCCCACCAGGGCGAAGGCCGCGACGAGAACGAGGAGCGTTCCGGCCTGGACGAGCAGGAGAACAGCGGCCAGCGTCGCCAGCATGAACCCGTGGAACAGACCCTCGCGCGCCTCGCCATCGACATAGGTGCGGGTATAGCGGACGACGATCCAGCCGACGAAGGCGACCAGGACCGTCATGGTGGCGCTGATCGCATCGAGGCGGACGCCGAGGGCAAGCGGCCCGTCGAGGATCATGGAGGTCGCCGGACCGGCCGCGACCAGATGCGCAACGCCTGCTAGGGCGAGCAGCAGGGACAGCGCGGCGGCGGCCTCGGCGACGCGCGGGACGGCGGCCGGACGCCGGCCGGGCCGGCTGAAGGCGAGGCCCGCGGCGATGACCAGGACGGTCACGGCCAGCAGGCCGAAGGGTGGCAGGGCGGTCATCGGGGCTCTCCGTTCCGGTTGGCGGGGAGCGGGATAGCGTGCCGGGAATTTTTATAATAATACATATATTCGCGATTATCGTTCTACAAAATCGAACAATGGCCCTTCTCAACCTTCACCATCTGCGTCTGTTCCGGGCTGTCGCCCTGGACGGCACGCTCACCGGGGCCGCCCGGCAGCTCAGGCTGTCGCAATCGGCCCTGTCCTCCCAGCTGCGCACCCTGGAATCCGCGCTCGGCCACGCACTTTTCGAGCGCCGCGGGCGTGGGCTCGTGCTCACGGAAGCCGGTCGGATAGCCCTCGACCACGCCGAATCCATCTTCCGCACCGCGGCGGATCTGACCGCCACCCTCAGCGAATCCGGCCGGACGCGGCGGGCGTTGCGGGTCGGCGCCCTCGCCACCCTGTCGCGAAACTTCCAGATGCAGTTCCTGCGGCCGCTGATCGGCCGCGAGGATGTCGAGGTGGTGCTGCGATCGGGATCCCAGGCGGAGCTGTTGCGCGGGCTGGAGGGCCTCGCCCTCGATGTCGTGCTGACCAACCTCGCCCCGGCGCGCGATGCGGTGAGCCCCTGGCTCATCCACCGCCTCGACGAGCAGCCGGTGAGCCTGGTCGGCAGCCCGGCGCGGGTGGGCGATCCGCCGCGGGCGCTGACCGACCTTCTGGCGACAGAGCCGCTCATCGTGCCCACCGCCGACACGGCCATCCGTGCAGCCTTCGACGCCCTCACGGCGCGGCTCGGGATCAGCCCCTCCATTGCGGCGGAGGCCGACGACATGGCCATGCTGCGCCTGCTGGCGCGCGCGGATGCCGGACTTGCCGTCCTCCCGCCGATCGTCGTCCGCGACGAACTGGCGACGGGCCGCCTGGTCGAAGCGGCGGCGCTTGAGGGGCTTTTCGAAACCTTCCTCGCCGTGACCCTCGCCCGTCGCTTTCCCAATCCGCTGCTTGCCCACGTGCTCGCCGGGGCGGCCTGACGACCGCGTGGAGGCACGCCCCGGAACGACCCGGGACGGGCCCGCCTGCTCCAGATCAAAGGGACAACGACTGTGCGGTTACCGGTCGGGGCGGACATGGGTGTCCGCTCCCAGGTCGCCGTATTCGTTCAGGGGCGTGCCGCGGACGCGCCCGCTGCGACACCGGCAAGATAGACCGCGGCCACCACTGGAAAAGCCTTCGATCCCGCAGCTGAATCGACGATCGCCTTCAGCGGTCCGCCATCCCGGGCCTTCTGCGAGTCCTCGTAAATCTGCGTGGCACTGTCCTCGATCTCCTGGAGGGTCAAGGTGCACGCGACGCGACCGACATCCGTCGTCACGGCCGGAACACTCTTTGAGCGCTGCAGATATTGATGCGCGAGCTGTATGCCGGCTCCCGATGCGACGCCGAGCGCCGCTGCCGCCAGAACCGGAAACGCCTTCGGCACCGGCGCCTCGCCCTTGGGCCCCGGCAATGCCGACGCCGCCAGTGCCGGCATGTGCAGCCACGAGACCGGCATTGCCATCATCGCGGCTCTGATTTCGTCCCTTGCACTCATGGTATCGCTCCTAGCTTAGACGTGGGTCGACTGCACTGTCCTGCCGCAACGGCTTCCTCCGGCCTCCGCCGGGACGTTGCTTCGACGGTCAAGGCGCGGGCACAACCTCCTCCCCGGGGGTCTTCGCGACGCGCTGCAAAATCCGCTCGATTTCGCTGACATGCCGCATCACCCGCCGGGCGGCGCCCGGGCCATCGGCAGCCGGGAGCAACGTCCCGCCGCGGCAGTGCGGGCATTCCACCTCGCCCGCGTAGAAGAACTGATCGCAGTGCTCGCACAGCACGAGTTCGTCCAGCCGGGCCGCGGTCCCCGGCGCCAGATCGTCAAAGGCGTCGCGCGCGAAGATGTCCTGACCGTGCAGCCTGCCTTCGGCATCCTCGACCATGATCTCGAAGCGGCCGTGATCAAAAGGCACCCGCTTGTCCGGCGCTTCCCGCTGGACGATCACTTCGCGCCAGCCGCGCTCCTGCAGCCGCAGCACGCGGTAATGGCAGAATGGATTGTTGCCGGGCCGGCCGGTGAGCACATGCGCCGTCCAGCTGCAGCCGGCGCGGCAGACGGGGCCATAATAGCACTTGGCGCAGAAGCCCCAGCGTCGGGCGCGGCCCTCTGCCGGATCGCGCATGAACCGCAGTTCCGCACTTTCGTTCCAGATCTGCGAGAATGGCTTGTCTCGGATGTTTCCGCCGGCATAGGACGCCGTCGGCAGTGACGGGCAGCCCTTGATCGTGCCGTCGGCTTCGATCCCGAGCCCGGCGCGGCCCGCCTGACAACCACCATAATATTCCGGCCGCCCCGAAATGCTGCGCCAGGCCGCCTCATAGGGGCCGAAATAGCCGATATTGTTGCCGGGGATGAGTTGCAGACCCCGTTCGAGACCATAGCGGAACAAGGCGAACAGCTCGGGCAAAAGGGCATGGAGTTCGTAGGGCTGCAGGATCAGTGAGGGATCGTCTGCCGCATGGCCCATCGGCACTGTCAGCTGGATCTGCCAGGCGGTGGCGCCGGCTGCGATGATCGTATCGAGCACCTGGCGCATGTCCCCGGCATTGCGCCGGTTCACCTGCGAGTTGGCGGTGGCCATGATCCCGTGCTGGCGCGCGTGGCGAATGGCAGCCACGGCCTGCGCATGACTTCCCCCGACCCCGCGCAGGCGGTCATGCGTCTCCGGCCCACCATCGATCGATACGCCGATCGTCTTCAGTCCGGCACGCGCGGCTGCGATGATTTTGGCCTCGGTCAAAGCGCGGGCCCCCGTCTGCAGACCGCAGAGGATGCCCTGGCGGGTGAACTCCTCCACCAGTACCAGCCAGTCTGGCCGCAGGTAGGCCTCGCCGCCGATGAGGACCACCTCCCGGGTGCCGGCGCGCGCGAGATCCCCGATCAATGAGAGGCATTCGGCGGTGGTGAGCTCCCGGGTCCGCGGCGCGCCGGCCCGTGATCCGCAATGGCTGCATTTGAGATTGCAGGAAAGCGTGACCTCCCAGACGACGTAACGCGGCTGCGGGCCCGGCAGCCCATCGTCCGGTATCGCCCTCACCGGTATGCGGCCGTTCGCACGCGTCATGTCGGGAACCCGCTCAAGCCAAATACACTCTTGACGTGTATAGTGATAAATTTATAATTCCTGATTGTACAGAGCTCAGGAGGGGGACGTGGCAGAAAAAAGTGTCCCGGGTGGCGTGATGCTTGTTTATGGCGTGGCCATCGGTGGTGCGGTCGCCCGCGGCAATGTCTCGCTCGAAGAGCTGGTCGCACTGCGGTCGCACGCCAAGGCGATCATCGATGCGCAAGGCGACCTCGCGGCGGCCCTGACGGTGCTCGACACGGAGATCGCGAGCCGCGGCGGTTCCGCCGGCGCCAAGTCCGTACCGCCGCAACCCTCGCCGGGCGAGCGGTTCGTCGTCCAAATCGTCGGACTGCCGATTCCGCCGGCGGCCCAGCAGAGGATCGAGGCGATCATCAACGAGACGGTGACGAACGCCCTTGCCCGCCACGACGCCGGCGGCGATCTCGTGATCACACCGCTGTCGCACATCAAGGCGTTCGGCGGCCGTCTTGGTGGCAGCACCGCCGGCATGATCGCCGTACCGCGCGACATGATCCGCTGAGAGCTGGGGGGGGGTCCTATGGCTGAAAGATCTTTCGCAGGCGGCATGATCGCTCTCTATGGCGTTGCCATCGGCAACGCCTTGTCGCCCCAGAGCAAGGGGCAAACATCCGTCGACGACCTGATCATGCTGCGCGACCAGACCAGGGCGATCGTCGACGCCCAGGGCGATCTGGTGACCGCCCTCAGCGAACTGGAGGCCGAGATCGGGCGCCGTGGTGGCGCCAAGGCCGAACCGCCGGCCGAGGAACGCTTCATCGCCCAGATCGACGGGCTGTCACTGCCCGATGCGGTGAAGGTCGAGATCGAGCAGTCGCTGTACAAGGCCGTGATGGCGGAGATCGCCAAGCTCGACACCGGCGGCGACATGGTGGCGACGCCCTTGTCGAAGGCCAAGTTCGCGCCGTCGATCACCGCTCCCTTCTTCCCTGGCGGCACGACCATGGGCCTCGTCGTTCATGCCCTGCGTCGAGAACGATGATGGGACGTGAGCTTGCGCCATGCCTGACGTGAACACGCCTGTTCTCTGTCCGAGTTCGCGCTGCGAGGACGGTCATGTCTTGCTGGGCATCGTGAATGCCCAGGGAAGCATCGATTTCATCGCCGAGCGCATCGCAATCGATGCGGACTTCGTGGCCGCGGCCAGGGAAGGACGGCCGCCGGAGCAGCGCTTCCGTTTCTCCTCGCCGTGCCTGAAACGCGGTTGTGAAAAATGGGATGGCGAGCGCTGCGGCGTTGCCAGGATTCTGCATGAGCGCGCTCCGCATCTGCTGCCGCCGGAACCGGACGCGGCGCTGCCGCATTGTTCGATCCGCGCGAACTGCCGCTGGCATGGCGAGTACGGCGACTCCATTTGTTCGGCCTGTTCGTGGGTCATCACCGAACGTAGCGATCGGCTCGCGGCCCTCGGCGAACCGGCACCGGTCGACATCTGATTTTTATGGAGCGGACCATGGCGAAGGGCCTGTCGCTGCATATCGGCCTCAATCGGATTGACCCGAGCCACTATGCGGGTTGGAGCGGAACGTTGAATGCCTGCGAGAACGATGCGCGCGCGATGCAGGAGATTGCAGCGACGATGGGATATCAGACGGACATCCACCTCAGCGAACAGGCCACGCGCGGCATCGTCACGGAGTTTCTCGCCAGGGCCGCCAGAGATCTGACAAGCGGCGACATGCTGTTGATCACCTATTCCGGACACGGCAATCAGGTGCCGGACCTCGATAGCGACGAGACCGACAACCTTGACGAGACCTGGTGTCTTTTCGACGGCCAGATGATCGACGACGAACTCTACCGCATGTATGGCGCCATCGCCGACGGCGTGCGCGTGCTGATCCTGTCGGATTCCTGTCACAGCGGCACGGCGACCAAGGCGATGTTCTATCAGAGGGCCACGGCCTCCGGCTTTGCCGGCGTGACCGACATCGCGATGGTGGGTAGGACAGCGGCCAAGGCTGTCACCTACGGTCCGAAATTCATGCCGCCTGACGTCGCGATGCGGACCTATGAGAAGAACCGCGCCTTTTATGATCGCATCGGCCATGCGCCCAAGAATGCCCCCGGCGGCGAGAAGGGCGAAGCGGCGAGAGCCAGCATCCGGCTCATCTCAGGGTGCCAGGACAATCAGTTGTCCTACGATGGCGCCATCAACAGCGTGTTCACCGCCGCCCTGCTGCTGGTCTGGGACAACGGCAATTTCAAAGGTGACTACGCCGACTTCCACACTCGGATCCAGCGCAAGATGCTGCCGACCCAATCGCCCAATCATTACAAGGTCGGCAAGCAGGATCATGCCTATGACCGCCAGCGGCCGTTTACGATCTAGAGCGCCATGGGATCATGGCTGGATCGTACCCTGCTGCGTTGAAGTAGTTCCGGCATTCGGCGGGCGGGAAGCGGTCGATGAGGCGGCCGATCGCGGCCCAGAGCCCGTCCACGGTTCGATCGGCGGCCTTTCTGAGCAGGCCCTTGAGTTTGGCGAAGGCGTTTTCGATTGAAATGAAGTCGGGGCTGTGGGGTGGGAGGTATTTGAGCTCGGCGCCGGCGGCCTCGATCATCTGGCGTCAGCGCGGCCCCTTGTGGCTCGACAGGTTGTCCATGACGACGATGTCGCCTGGCCTCAGCTCCGGCACGAGGACCCTGGCGACATAAGTCTCGAAGGCGTCGCAGTTGATCGGCCCGTCGAGCACCAAGGGCGCGATGAAGCCGCGGAGGGTCAGCGCGCCTAGACATCCAGCACCATAGGAGAAGCTCTGGCTCCATAAGGCGACTATTGGATTGACGCCCTGCACGGACGTGCTTTGTTACTACATCGTTGTGACGGTGACGCTCGAATCGGGCCGAATGAGATGGAGCCAAAACATGCAAGCTGCTGCACTGGCGTTTGCCATCCTCATCGCATCAGTCGGAACGGCAGCGGCAAGTTGTAATTCATCTTTTGCTGGAACCTGGCGCGGCACACAGACGGATGTCGGGGGCTCTCAGCGCGCCATCACCATCACGATGCGTCCGGACTGCAGCTATACCTGGGTAACGAGCCGAACGACGACTGAAGGGCAGATCACCGGCAGCGGGCAGCAGATGGGCTATCGAAACGCGGCGGGGAGCGTCGGTAGCGTTACCGGGAACAACCAGCGTCTGACGTTCCGTCATTTCCGGGACAACTATACAGTCGCGATCACTCGCCGTTAGTGAATTTTGCCCTTGGATGAATTCAATGGTGGCCTTGCGGCTTGTAGGTCTGCTTCCGCAGTCGGTCTCGGTTTAGGTGTATGGATGCGGGGCGCCCCGCTTGGGCATTGGACGGGGTCAGATTGACACCAATCTCACGCCGACATTCTTTCCCCCAGGTGTTCTGGCCCGTTGAGAGGACCAGACCACGGCAGCTGGTTCACGGAAAAGCAGATCATCCGGATTCTGAAGGAGCACGAGGCCGGGATCCCGGTCTCGGACCTGTGCGAGCCAAGCACGGGGTCAGCGACGCAAGCATCTACACGTGGAAGGCCCGCTTCGGCCGGATGGACGTGTCGGAGGCCAAGCGGCTGAAGGCCCTCAAGGACGAGAATGCCAACCTGAAGCGGATGCAGGCCGATGCAATGCTCGACAATC
Organism: Phreatobacter sp.; assembly: GCF_022843985.1. Taxonomy (GTDB): domain Bacteria; phylum Pseudomonadota; class Alphaproteobacteria; order Rhizobiales; family Phreatobacteraceae; genus Phreatobacter. The sequence continues at coordinate 12,315 of NZ_JALHMP010000046.1, forward strand.
TCGCGCTGAAGGACCTTCTGGGAAGGAAGCGGTGACGCCCGCTGCCGAGCCGAGAGCTGTCGCCACCTCAGGGACACCCATGGAATGAGCGAATGGCGGGCGTGCAGTATCAAGGGCTGTGGTGGCTGACCCCGCGGGTATTCCCAACGGGTTTGGGACGACAAGTGCCAAGCATGGAAATATCCAGGCTGGTCTGGTCCCCGCTGAGCTCGGCCCAAACCACTGACCCCGTCACGCAGGGTCGATCAATCGTGGCGGTGGAGTCGAACTTTTCGGGCCTGGAGTCGAAGCTTCGGGTTCACGGACGCCGCCCGACGGCTCAGGCGTCGACGGTGGCGCTCAGGGCATTGTCCTGGATGAAGGCGCGGCGCGGTTCCACGACGTCACCCATCAGCTTGACGAAGATGTCGTCGGCCTCGTCGACCTCCTTCACCTTCACCTGCAGCAGCGAGCGGGCGTTGCGGTCCAGCGTCGTCTCCCAGAGCTGCTCGGCATTCATCTCGCCGAGGCCCTTGTAGCGCTGCAGCTTGATGCCGCTGGCGCCGGCCTCCTTGACCATCTCGAACAGCGAGATCGGACCGTCGACCTGGGTCTCCTGGGTCTTGCGGCGGAACTTGGCCGGCCTGTCGAAGACGACGCCGAGGCGGGCGGAATGTTCGTCGAGCTTGCGGGCCTCGAGCGAGGCGATCAGCGGGGCGTCGAGCATGGCGACTTCCTTGACGCCGCGCACGGTGCGCGAGAAGCGATAGCGCTCGCCGTCGAAATGGCCCTCCCAGCCGCGCTCGATCTCGTCGGAAATGGCGTCCAGCCGCTGGGCGATCTTCACGGCGAGTTCCTGCGCCCGCGCCGGCTCCTTCATCGTCTCGGGGTTGAGCGCCCCGGCGATGGCGGCCTGTTCGACCACCGAGGGATGGTAGCGCGAATGGACCGCACCAATCAGGTTCTTCACCTGGCGGGCCTCCTCGACGATGGCGGCGAGGTCGGCGCCGGCACAGGTCTCGCCGGTGCCGAGGACGAGAAGACTGTCCTCGAGCCCGCCATTGACCAGATAATCGTCCAGCGCCCGCTCGTTCTTGATATAGGTCTCGCTCTTGCCCCGGCTCACTTTGAACAGCGGCGGCTGGGCGATGTAGACGTGCCCGCGGTCGAGGATCTCCGGCATCTGCCGGAAGAAGAAGGTGAGCAGCAGCGTCCGGATATGCGAGCCGTCGACGTCGGCGTCCGTCATCAGGATGATCTTGTGATAACGCAGCTTGTCGATGTTGAACTCGTCGCGGCCGATGCCGGTGCCGAGCGCCATGATCAGCGTGCCGATCATCTCCGACGACAGCATCTTGTCGAAGCGGGCGCGCTCGACATTGAGGATCTTGCCGCGCAGCGGCAGCACCGCCTGGAAGGCGCGGTCGCGGCCCTGCTTGGCGGAGCCACCGGCCGAGTCACCCTCGACGATGAAGAGTTCGGACTTGGCGGGGTCGCGCTCCTGGCAGTCGGCGAGCTTGCCCGGCAGCGAAGCGACGTCGAGTGCGGTCTTGCGGCGGGTGAGTTCGCGCGCCTTGCGGGCAGCCTCGCGGGCGGCGGCGGCTTCCGCCACCTTCTGCACAATCGTCTTGCCCTCGGCAGGGTGTTCCTCGAACCAGGTCGACAGCGCCTCGTTGAGGATGCTCTCGACCACCGGTCGCACCTCGGAGGAGACGAGCTTGTCCTTGGTCTGGGATGAGAATTTCGGATCCGGCACCTTGACGGAGACGATGGCCGTCAGGCCCTCGCGGCAATCATCGCCGGTGAGGTCCACCTTCTCCTTCTTGGTCACGCCGGAACTCTCGGCATAGTTCGTCACCTGCCGGGTGAGCGCCCCGCGGAAGCCGGCGAGATGGGTGCCGCCGTCGCGCTGCGGGATGTTGTTGGTGAAGCACAGGACGTTCTCGTGGTAGCTGTCGTTCCACCACAGCGCCACTTCCACCGTGATGCCGTCGCGCTCCGACTTGAGCATGATCGGGTTCGGCACCAGCGGCGTCTTGTTGCGGTCGAGATAGCGGACGAAGGCCTCGACGCCGCCCTCGTAATAGAGTTCGACGCGTTTTTCCTCGGCATGGCGCCGGTCGGTCAGCACGATGCGCACGCCGGAATTGAGGAAGGCGAGTTCGCGCAGCCGGTGCTCCAGGGTGGGGAAGTCGTATTCCACCATGGTGAAGGTTTCGGTGGAGGCAAGGAAGGTCACCTCGGTGCCGCGCTTGCCGTTGGATGGGCCGACCTCGATCAGCGGGGCGATCGGGTCGCCGTGGCGGAACTCGACGAAATGCTCCTTGCCGCCGCGCCAGATCTGCAGCTTCAGCCAGCTCGACAGCGCGTTGACGACGGAGACGCCGACGCCGTGCAGGCCGCCGGAGACCTTGTAGGAATTCTGGTCGAATTTACCGCCGGCATGGAGCTGGGTCATGATGACCTCGGCCGCCGAAATGCCCTCGGTCGGATGGATGTCGGTGGGAATGCCGCGGCCGTTGTCGGTGACCGTCACCGAATTGTCGGCGTTCAGCGTCACGGTGACTTCCGTGGCATGGCCGGCGAGCGCCTCGTCGATGGCGTTGTCGACGACCTCATAGACCATGTGATGCAGGCCCGACCCGTCGTCGGTATCGCCGATATACATGCCGGGGCGCTTGCGGACCGCGTCGAGGCCCTTGAGGACCTTGATGCTGTCGGCGCCGTAGTCGGCTTCGTTGATCTCGGTACGAACGGGTTCGGCCATGAGCCTCAGTCTCTCCTTCGGCAGGCGCCAGGCCGTCACGGTGCCCGTGGAAGCCTGGCGATTCGGTCCGGCATTTTAGCTGGAACGGGTCGGGGTGTCCTCACGCGCACGCAGGCGCGTGGCAACCGCTACCTCTCCTTAGGCGCGAAAGGCGGAGAATGAAAGGCGGGGCGCTTGTGCGGAATTTTCTCGAATCGGGGTCATATTCTACAACCATGTTGAGGATTGCTTAGCGCACCCCTGTTACAAGCGGGAAACATCACCGGAACGATCGATCGCGTGCGTTTTCGCATTCAGCATCTGCAATGGTTGGGTGGCATTGTCGCCGCGGCGGCCTGTGTGGCGCTCGGTGGCCTGTCGCTGCAGACCAATTTTGCCGATCACGCACGTTTCCAGCGGGGCACCGAGCAGCTCGCCCGTTTCCATTCGGTCCTGGTCGCCGCCCATGCCATCTCCGCCGAGCGTGGGCCGGCCAATGGCGCCATGGGCGGAGCCGAAGAGAAACAGCCGATGCTGACCGCCGCCCTGGCGAGCAAGCGGGCCGAGACCGACAGCCGGATCGCCGCGATGGAGGCAAGCTTCGCCGGCGAGCGCGGCCGCTTCGCCGAGATCGACGCGCTCCAGTCGGACATGCTGAGCCGCCTTGCGGCCGGGCGCCGGGCGGTGGACGCGGTGATTGCCTTGCCCTCGGTGGAACGCAGCGGCACGCCGATCAGGACGGCCATCGAGGCCATGTTCGCCGCCGCCGACGCCTCGGCCACGCTGCGGGACCGGCTGGGCCGCGAGATCGTCGCGGGGACGCCGCAGGTCGCCACCCACGTGCTGCTGAATTCGATCGCCGGCAACCTGCGCGAGGAGACCGGGCGGCTCGGCTCCTATGTCGTCATGCAGCTCTCCGCCGACCCCGACCAGCGCCGGCGGCTGGAGGTCCAGTTCGTCGCGACCCGCGCCCGCCTCGAGCTCATGTGGCGGGCCCTGGCGAGCTATGCGGGCGCCGTCCTGCCGGATATCGGCGTCGACGAGGCCATCACCGCCGTCGAGCGGGACTATTTCGCCACTGCCCTGCCCTATGCCGAAAGTGTCATCCGGGAGACGTCGCTGGGGACCGCGCCCGACGCCGACGCCTTCACGCGCGTCTATGTGCCGGGCATGCGGCCCGTCGAACTGCTGCGCGAGCGCATCGCCACCACCTCCCGCGCGACCATGGAGGCGCTGCGCCACCAGGCCCTGATGCTCGCGCTGGCCTCGCTGCTGCTGACCGCCGTCGCGATCGGGGCGATCGTGGTCATCGCCGTGATCTTCCGCGACGGCCTGTTCCATCCGCTGCTGCACGCCCACCGGCAGATCGTCCAGATCGCCCGGGGTGATCTCTCCGACCCGCCGCCGATCCGCAACATCAGCGCCGAGGTCCGGACCATGTTCGCCAGTCTCGACCTGCTCCGCGAGCAACAGCGCCAGCGCCTGCAGCTCGAGGAGGACCAGCGCCTGATGTCGGAAGCCCTGCGGCACCTGTCGGAAACCGACATGCTCACCGGCCTGCTCAACCGCCGCGCCCTTACCGAGGCCGCCGAACGGGCGCTCTACGAGTCGGATCGCCATGGCGCACCGGTATCGGCGATCCTCTTCGACATCGACCACTTCAAGGCGATCAATGACGGCCATGGGCACGCCGTCGGCGATCTCGTGCTGAAGACCATCGCCCACAGCCTCCGTGCCGTGGCCGGTGCGGATGTCGCTTTCGCCCGCCACGGCGGAGAGGAATTCCTCATCCTGCTCGCCGACGCGCCGAAGGACGCCGCCATCGCCCTGGCGGAACGTCTGCGCCTCGCCATCGAGGCGATGACCGTCGACACGATGCCCGGCCTGCGGGTCACGAGCAGCTTCGGCGTCGCAACCCGGACGGCCGGCGCGATGATGTCCTGGGAGGAGCTGGTCGCCAGGGCCGATCGCCGCCTTTACCGCGCCAAGCAGGAGGGGCGGAACCGCGTCTGCGGCAGCGACGAACAGCCGGCCGCGCCCCGGGCTGCGACCGCCGAGACCACATGGTTCCCGCAAATGGCCAAGGCGGCCCGCTGAACCCGCCCGGCGAAACGCGCCGTCACGCCGACAGGAGCTTCTCGATCTCGTGGATCGGGTGCGCGGTCAGGTCCTTCGCCACCTCGGCGGTGACCCGGTCACTGACCTCGCGATGGAAGGCCTTGCGCAGTTGGCCGAGCACCTTCGGCGGGGCCACCACGATCAGCGCCTGGAAATGGCCCGCCTTCGCGTGCCGGTAGAGCCGCTCGGCGCTCTCTCCCACGAAACGGTCCTCGGCAAGCTGATGCCAGTCGGTCTGCTCCATGGCGCTGCGCTGGGCTCCGGAACTGGCGAAGGAACGGCCCGGCCGGTCGGTGCCCTGGTCGTGAGTCGCCGGATTGTCCTGGGCGAAGACCTGCTCGACCTCCAGACGGACATGTTCGGCATCGCCCTTGTTGCGCAGGAACAGGGCCTTCGTGCCGTCACCGACGAAAACGAGAGCCTGATGCGGAATTCTGATCTCGGTCATCTGTCGTCCTCCCTGCGCGTCGCCTGACAAACCAGCCGCGATCCCCGTCGTTCCGGCCGGTGACGGTCCGTCCGACCGACGGGATGCCCGGCTGCCATATCCGCGCTATCTTTCTGCGCGACTCAAAAGCCCTCCATGCGCTCGATCAAACGGGCGCCCCCCGATGCCGGACTCCCGGGAGCCGTTATGACCGCCATCACCCGCCGCAGCCTCGTCGCCGCTGCCGCCACCCTTGCCCTGCCGGGATTGACCGGACCCGCCGAAGCGCGCGCCTTCGAGGCCTTCGTCGCCAGCCTCTGGCCGGCCGCCTCCGCCGCCGGCGTCTCACGCGCCGCCTTCGACCGCGCCTTCGCCGGCGTCCAGCCGAGCCCGAGGGTCATCGAGCTGTCGCAGCGCCAGCCGGAATTCCGCCGGACCATCGGCGACTATGTCGACGTGCGCGCCTCCAACAAGCGCGTCACCAACGGCCGCGCCGCCCTCGCCCAGCACGGCGCCACCTTTTCCGCCGTCCAGAGCCGTTACGGGGTGCCCTCCGAGATCATCTGCTCGATCTGGGGCAATGAAACCTCCTACGGCACCTCGCGCGGCGACCACTATGTCATCCAGGCCATGGCGACCCTCGCCGCCGCCGGCCGCCGCACCGACTTCTTCCGCCGCGAACTGATCGCCGCCCTGCGCATCCTGCAGGCCGGCGACACGACGCCGCAGAACATGATCGGCTCCTGGGCGGGCGCCATGGGGCATGTGCAGTTCATGCCGACGAGCTTCCACGCCTTCGCCGTCGACTTCACCGGCGACGGACGGCGCGACATCTGGACCTCCATCCCCGACGCCATGGGATCGGCGGCGAATTATCTGCGCCGCAACGGCTGGACGCCGGGCGTGCCCTGGGGCTTCGAGGTCCATGCGCCGGGCCTTGCCGGCAACCGCGCCCAGCGCAAGAGCTTCGACGGCTGGGCCGGGGACGGCGTGCGCCGCATCGGCGGCGGTCCGATCTCCGGTGGCGCCCAGGCCGCGCTGTGGAAACCGGCAGGCGAGAGCGGCCCTCACCTGCTGGTGACCAGCAATTTCAACGTCATCAAGCGCTACAACAACGCCGATTCCTATGCCCTCGCGGTGGCCCATCTCGGCGACCGCATCAAGGGCGCGGGCCGCTTCTCGAAACCCTGGCCGCCCGGCGAGGGCGGCCTCACCCATGCCGATCGCGAGGAGATCCAGACGCGCCTCAACCGCCTCGGATTCGACCTCGGCGATGTCGACGGCATTCTCGGCGACAAGTCCAAGGCGGCGGTGCGCACCATGCAGGGTCGCTTCGGCATGTCCCCGACCGGCGAGGCCGACCGCGCCTTCCTCGAGCGGCTGCGGCGGGGCTGAGGCACAGGCATTCGGTCACCGCCGCGCCGGGGGCATCTGCAGTCGGCGATACTGTTACGCTAGAGCCCCAGTCGTCAGCTTGCGCAGCTCCCGCAATTGCTCCCGAACACTCGCATGCACTTTCTGCAAGTCTAATAACAATACCTCCGGTCCCGCCATGCGAGGGCCGAGATCCATGCGCAGAAGGGAAAGTTTTTCCTGTGAATTTCCGACATTATTAAAGCTGTAAGGCTCCAGGCTAGCCAAAGCCTCTCCCACCAACGTCTTACACGGTGAAAGGTCGCTCACGATTTTCCCCACCCTACGTTCAATCAAGCGTCCATAGTCATCATATCCATATTCGCTCAAATCTGATATATCAATGTCCTCAATATGATTATTTAGAATTGCAATTTTACTCAACTCATCGTTCAGGATTGTCAGGTGAAATTTAGATCCCATGAAATCTAACGGTTTCACGCAATTTGAAAAACCCTTAAAATGCTCGATTACGCTATTTGTAAATGTAATAGCGTCTCCAATTGCGCATTCTAAAATTGATAACCGCCGAATTCTAGGCTGAAGAGCGAGGAGTTGGGCTGCATTGGCTTGCCTCCGAGCCTCTACGCTCTGGCGATAAGCAAAATATGCAGCGACTGACGCCGCGATAACCGCGAATAACGCCCCCGCTGCGTTGACCCATTGGCGGAAGCAGACCAGCACCGACTCTGCATCGCAGAGAGCGGTCCCCGGGATGATGTTGACCAAACTCCAGAAGACAATACCCGAGGCCAAGGTTGCCAAGAAGAGAAATGGCAGCCGATCGAGGGAACGCTGCCGGTGGGACGATGGATGGCGGCTTTTCTCACGCCATTCCAAGAATAACCAAACTGTTGTGGCCACTAGAAGAGGGATGCCGAACGAAAGCGCGAGCAATGGCAAAACTTCCTCCGCAGCTAAGAAGATGGAGGATTCCGCGGACGCCACGAAATAGCAAACGAACGATCAACGGGCCGGCGGCGCGATGGCGAGGTCGATCATCGCCGCCGGGGTCTGGACCCGTCGCGCCGGCCATGGCTTAACTGTTCATCAAGCATGCGCGTTGTTCCACTGGAGCGAGGACGGGGGCGTTCGGGACGTGAGGCGCTTGGCATGAAACGCGGATATGGTTCTCCGGCAGTGCTGACGGTGGTGGCCGCCCTCGCGGCGACGGCGCCCGCCGCCGCCCAGGGCAGCTTTTCCGACTGCCTGCGCGGCCTCGAGCAGCAGGCCAGGGCGCGCGGCGTGCTGCCGCAGGTCTTCGCCCAGGCGACCTCCGGGCTGACGCCGGACAATTCGATCCTCGCCCTTCTCGACCGGCAGCCGGAATTCTCGCGCCAGCCCTGGGAGTACATCAACGGCCTCGTCGCGGCGAACCGCATCGCCGAGGGCCGGCGCATGCTGCAGACCCACCGCGCCGCCTTCGACCGGGCCGAACGCGAGACCGGCGTCGACCGCCACATCATCGCGGCGATCTGGGGCATCGAGACGAGTTTCGGCCGGACCAAGGGCAATACCAGCGTTGTCAGGGCCACGGCGACGCTCGCCTGCTACGGCCGCCGCCAGGACTTCTTCCGCGGCGAATTCGTCGCCGCGCTGCAGATCATCCACCAGGGCCATGTCTCGCCGGCGAATTTCCGCGGCTCCTGGGCGGGGGCCTTCGGCCATACCCAGTTCATGCCCTCGACCTTCCTCAGGGCGGCGCGCTCCGGCTCCGGATCGCAGCGCATCGACCTCATGGGCTCGGTGCCCGACGCCCTGATGTCGACCGGCAACCTGCTGCGCGCCGAGGGCTGGCAGGCCGGCCAGGGCTGGGGCTACGAGGTGGTGGTGCCGCCGGGTCTCGACTTCACCCTCGCCGGCCGCGACCGGCCGCAATCCATCGCCCAGTGGGAGGCGCGCGGCCTGCGCCGGGTCGCCGACCGCGCCTTTCCGCGCAAGACGGACCAGGCCTTCCTGCATCTGCCCGGCGGCGCCCGGGGGCCGGCCTTCCTGATGCTGCCGAATTTCCGGGTCATCATGAAATACAACAACTCGGAAAACTACGCGATGGCGGTCGGCCATCTCGCCGACCGGCTGCGCGGCGGCGGCGGCTTCGCGCAAGCCTGGCCGACAGCCGAGCGGGCGCTGTCGCAGCAGGAGCGGATCGAGTTGCAGCAGCGCCTCGCCCAGGTCGGGCTCTATACCGGCAATGTCGACGGCAAGCTCGGCGCCGGAACGCGGGAGGCCCTGCAGCGCTTCCAGGCCCGCGCCGGCATGCCGGCGGACGGCTTCCCCACCGCCGCCATGCTCCAGCGGCTGCGCCGCGGCGGCTGAAGCCGGGGATAGATTTCGCCGCGTCGCAGAATTTTGCGGCGGAAACATCCGGTCTGCGGCGATCGCCGCCACGAACTTGTCCCCGAATTCCCGACCGGTGCTAGAATGCGCCGGTGTTGGACGAGGAGCACGGCATGATCGTGATCGGGTTTCGCAAATGGCTGCTCGGCGCCTGCCTCGCCTTGGCGACCCTTGTCGCCGTGCCGGCCGAGGCCCAGTCGCCCTATGTCGACGAGCGCTACCCGCATCTCTTCGCCCCGCGCGACCAGCGCCCCCGCCTGATCCGGATTCCGCAGGGCTCGCGCGTCGTGACGCCGCGTGTCGCCCGCCCGGCCGAATCCCTGCGGCCGCCGCGTGAACAGGCTGCAGCGCCGCCGGCGACCGATGGCGCCGAAGCGGCCGCCGCGGCGGCCGCGCCCACCACCTTCGTCCTGGTCATGGGCGACAATCTCGGCGAATGGCTGGCCTATGGGCTGGAAGAGGCCTTCGAGGACGTTCCCGAACTCGGCGTCGTCGACAAGACGCGCCTGTCCTCCGGCCTGACGCGACCCGAATTCCACGACTGGGTGCGCGCCGTTCCCGAGACGCTGGCCGCCCAGGAGAAGGTCGATTTCATCGTCATGATGCTCGGCGCCAATGACCGCCAGGCGATCCGCATCGAGCGCGAGACGATCGACCCGGACAACGAGCGCTGGCGGGGCCTCTATGCCGAACGGGTCGGCCAGATCATGCAGGCGATGAAGGCGCGCGGCGTGCCGGTCTACTGGGTCGGCGTGCCGCCGCTGCGCGGCCAGCGCACCTCCGCCCACATGCAGATGCTCAATGCCATCTACAAGGAACAGGCCGAGAAGAATGGCGTCAACTTCGTCGATGTCTGGAACGGCTTCATTGACGAACATGGCAATTACACGCAGTTCGGGCCCGATTTCGCCGGCCAGGTCCGCCGCCTGCGCACCGCCGACGGCGTCCACTTCACCGTCGCCGGCGCCCGCAAGCTGGCACTCTTCCTCGAACAGGATCTCCGCCGCGACCTGCTCGGGCGGATCACGCCGGCGCTGCCCTCCGGAACCGACCCGGCCGGCCTGCCGCAGGCGGATCTGCCGGATGCACCGGTCCCTGTTGCGCCCCGTCCCGCCGCCGGGCCCGTCCTGACGCTGCATGGAACGCCGACCCTTCCCCCCGGCACGGCGCCGGACACCGCGACACCCGCACCCGCCCAGCTCTTCGGCGCCGGCGGCGCCCGGCCCCCCGCCGGCATTGCCGCCGCGGTGCTGGTGCGCGGCGAGGCCCCGCCCGTCGTCCCAGG
>NZ_JALHMP010000047.1 GCF_022843985.1 Phreatobacter sp.
GCGCCGCTGGCGGCCGGCGCCCTGCCGGCGGCCGGCGCACCCATCCGGCTGGTCGGGTTCGGGCCCGCCGCCGAGGGCGATGCCCGCAGTGCCGGCGTGCTGCGATCCGCCGCCTTGACCGTGACCGGGCGGCCCTCGACCTATCAGGTGCGCCTCACCGGCCCGGCCGGCGCAGCGCTCGGCGCCTGCACCGGGGATTCCGGCGGGCCGGTCTATGCATCCGAAGCGGGACGGTCCGTCGTATCGGGTATCGTCAGCTGGACGACCGGCCGGGGGACCGCCCGCTGCGGCGCCCTGACCGGAACAGTGCCGGTGGCCCCCCACCGGCGGTGGATCGAGGAAGCCGTTCGCGGCCTTGGAGGTTCCTGATGCGTCTCGTGCCCCCCGCACGTTCCCTTCTCGCCGGCGCCGTGCTGGCGGCCGGCCTCGCCGCGACACCGGCTGAGGCCATTATCGGCGGCAGCGCCGTCGGGCCGAACGATGCCCTCGCCCGCTCCTCCGTGCTTATCGTCACCGGCGATGCCAATGGCTGCACCGGCACGCTGATCGGCCGCCGCAGCGTGCTGACCGCCGCCCATTGCGTCGCCGGCGCGCGGCTGGCGGTGGTCGCCTTCATCCGCCAGGGACGGATCATCGCGCTGACGCCGGTGGTGGCTGCCGCCGGCCATCCCGGCGTGCGCGGCCCCGGCGGCGGCACCGCGCCGATCGATGTCGCGGTCCTCACCCTGCGCGACCTGCCGCCGGCCGGCTTCGGCCCGGCGCGGCTCGGCGGGCGCGATCCCGCTCCCGGCAGCCGCGTCACCATCGCCGGCTTCGGCCGCCAGCAGCTCGACAGCATGCGCAGCGCCGGCGAGCTGCGCCGCGTCACGCTGCCGGTGCTGCAGCGTTCGCCCTCGGGCTATACCGCCCTCGGCGACATGCGGTTGATCGCCCGCGGCTTCGGCCCCTCGGCCTGCCAGGGCGATTCCGGCGGGCCGGCGCTGGCCGGCGGCAGCGTCGTCGGCGTCGTCAGCCTCGTCTCGGGGCCGCCGGAGACGCGCGGCTGCGGCTCGCTGACGGTGGCCATGCCGGTGGTGCCGATCGCGCCCTGGATCCGCAATGCGGTGGCGACCGGCGAGAGCCTCGCCCCCGCCAATCCCCGCGTCGCCACCCTGCCGCCGCCGCGCGCCCCGGAGCGCCAGGGCCTGCCGCCCTGGGCCCGGATCGACGGCGGAAGCAACTGAGGGCGTCACCCCGCCGCCACCTTCAGGAGCTTGATGGCGTCGTAATCCGCCACGCCGCCGCCGACCCGCTTGGTCGTGTAGAAGAGCACATAGGGCTTGGCGGAATAGGGGTCGCGCAGGATGCGCAGGCCGAGCCGGTCCACGACCAGATAGCCGCGGCGGAAGTCGCCGAAGGCGATGGGCGTGGTGCCGGCGCCGATATCCGGCATGTCCTCGGCCTCGGTGACCGGGAAGGTGAAGAGCCCGGCGGCCCCGCCGGCCTGGGCCGGCGGCGACCAGACATAGTGCCCGGCGCCGTCCTTCATCCTGCGCACCACCGCCTGCGTCTTGCGGTTCATGACGAAGCGGCCGTTCTGGCGGAAGCCCGCCTTGAGGGCATAGATCAGGTCGAAGAGCACGTCGGCCGGGTCATCCTCGGGGAAGGCGCTCGCAGCCCCGGTGGCGACGAAGCCGATCGTGCCCCAGTCCCAGGCGGCATTGGCGACGAGGGTCTGGGTGAGGAAGCCGGTCGGCTTGTTGACGCCGTCGCCGGCGACGAAGGCCGCCCCCTCCTGCTCGGCGAAGACGGTCTCGACCTCCCCGGCGATCCAGCTTTCGAGGTCCACCGCCGCATCGTCGATGAGCGTCTGGGTCGCCGCCGGCATGGCGTAGAGCTCCATGGCGGGGAAGACCTGTTCGGCGAGGATCGGGCTGTCGGTCTGCGCCCGCGCCGCCGCCTCGCCGACCCAGCCGGTGGCCGGACCGGTGCGGGCGAAGGGGCGCTTGAAGGTGGCGCCGGAGACCTGCCGCACCCCGGCAATGGCGCGGATGGGCGAGAGGGCGGAGAGGCGCTGCGTCACCGTCGTCTCGATCTCCGGCGGGGCGAGATAGCCGCCGTCGGGACCCGAGCCGACCGACATCGCCCGGGTTTCCATGGCGCGTGTTTCCAGCGTGCGGAGGCCGGCGGTCTCGCCGCAGCGGATATAGGCCTCGAAGGCGGCCTTGTGTTCGGTCGCGCCGGTCCGCGCCTCGCGGCGCTCGGGGGCAAGGCCCGGCCGCCGCGCCTCCAGCGCCAGGCGGTCGAGGCGGGCGAGCCGCTCGTCGAGGGCCCGGTCGATGCGGGCGAGCTTCTCCTCGGTGACGACATCGGCGGCGCGGCGCTCGATCTCGGCGAGGCGGGCATCATTGGCCTCCTTGAAGGCCTCGAAGATGCGCATGACCTCGGTGTGGGTCACCTGCGCCTCGTGGGGCAGGAGCGTCTTGGTCTCCGGGGAGGCAGAGGTATGGATCTCGGGCATGGGGTCCTCGGGGTTTGAGGGGGTGGAAACGACAAAGCCCCGCGCGATGGCGGGGCTTGGGGGAGGAACGCACTGCAGGCGGACGTGTCACGCCGCCACCCGCGTCACCCGCGCCCCGGCCAGCGCCGGGAAGGTGACGACCGAGACCTCCCAGAGATCGACCTCCAGGAGGCGGCGGGGGCCGTCGCGGCGGCGGCGCTCGGCGCGCAGCGCCTTGAAGCCGATGGAGAGGCCGTCGACGGCGCCGGCGGCCAGCAATGCGCCGGCCTCGCGGCCGCGGGCGGTGAGGGTCACCAGCCGGCCGGTGACGCGCAGGCCGACCGGGTCCTCGGCGAGCGACAGCCAGCAGCCGATGGGCTCGGCCGGATCATGCTGCCACAGCATGCGAATGCCAGCGGTGCCGCGGCGGAGCAGCGAGGCCGCGAAAGCGCCGCGCTCGACCACGTCGTTCTGCGCATCGGGAATGCCGAAGAGCGAGGCATAGCCGGTGAAGAGGCCGGTCACGGGGTCGCGCCGCACCGGGGGGAGGGCCGCCGCGGCGCTCATGACGGGCTCCGCGGCGCGCGGGTGAAGGGGGTGGCGAGAAGGTCGAGGGCGCGCACGCGGCCGCCGCCCGGCGGTTTCGGCGGCGTCTCCAGCGCCTCCAGGGTGGCGACGAAACGGCGGATCGGGTCGGCGGCGGGCGCGGCGGGGCGTTCCGGCCGGAGACGGTCGAGAAGGGTCTGGATCATGGCGATATCCCGCGGAGGGGCCCTCCCGCGGGAGGGCGGCTATTGCTCCAGAAGCAGCGTGTTCTGGGCGAATTCGAAGCGGCGCAGCTTCGCCAGGAAGCTCATGCCGAGCAGGTTCACGGCCAGCGCCCCCTGGGGGAGCACCACGGCGTCGACGGCGGCGACGGACAGCCCCTCCACCTCGAGGCGGGGGATGGTGACGCGCTTGCCGAGGACGCGGCCATTGGCCGTCTGCATCGGCGTGTCCATGGTCATGCCCGGCCGGACGAGGCCGAGGTCTAGGCCGGTCGTCCAGGTCAGCGCCACGATGGTGGCGCCGGTATCGACCAGCATCTCGAAGCTGCGGCCGCCGACCTGGGCCCGGGCGCGGACATGGCCGTCGCGGCCCGCCGCCAGGCGGCGCGAGGGATAGCCGCCATTGGGCGTGGCGGTCAGCGCCGACGGCGCTGCCGGCGTTGCCGGCGCGGTGGCCGCGGCGGGCTGGTGGCCGACCATGGCCAGCAGGGCGCTGAAACTGTCGGGCCGCGCCACCGCGACGATCCCGAGCGGCAGCATCAGCAGGTAGAAGGCCTTGGGCAGCATGGCGGCGCGGCTCCGGTTGTCCCGCCGCGAGGCTTAGGCCGGGACCGCTTGGCCCCTGGTTAAGCCGGCCGCACCACCGGTTGCGAGGGTTAAGCGAAAGCTGCCGCAAACCCTCGCTTTCACGGTTCCGGCCCCTCGCCGCGGCGGCGCGCCGCCCGCTCGTTGAAGCGCGTGAGTTCGCGGACGAAGGCGTCGAAGCGGCGGTTGGCGGCGGCGAGCTCCCTCAGCGTCCAGACCAGCAGGCCGGTGGTCACCGCCGCCCACATGAACAGGGCCAGGGCGGCGATGTCGGCGCGCTCGACGAAGGCGCGGACGACGGGTTCGGCACCCTGGGGCAGCATGGCGGTCCTTTCGGGGGATGGTCTTACGGGACAGGGTTGTCATGCCCCACCCGCACCCTCCCCTTCTCCCAAGGGTCGAAGGAGAGGGGGACTTCGACGTCGCGCCTCATTCGGAGCGGACGGGCCTGGCGCGGCGGGTGTCGATGGCGTGTGACGCCATAGTCCCCCTCTCCGCGCAGCGGGGAGGGTCAGGGTGGGGCATTCCACAAGGCCAAAGCCCACAGCGCCTCACACCGCCGGCTTCTCCCGTGGATAGCCCAGCGCCTCGCGCTTCTCGCCGTCCGACAGCACGCTCGCCGCGCCGATGCGCCGCCACAGGCTCTCGCGCTCGGCATGGAGGGCGCCGATGGCGTCCTCGTCCGGTGTGGCGTGAAGCCTGCCCTCCGGCACGAGCCAGCCCGCCAGCGCCCCGATGATCCGCCGCGCCAGCGGCAGGGCGGTGTCGCGGTGGAAGGCGCGGTTGGCCTCCTGGTAATTGGCATAGGTGGCATCGCCCGGAATGCCGAGGACCAGCGGCGGCACGCCGAAGGCCAGCGCGATCTCGCGGGCGGCGCCGTGCTTGGCCTCCATGAAGTCCATGTCCTTCGGCGACAGCGACAGCGCCTTCCAGTCGAGCCCGCCCTCCAGCAGCAGCGGACGGCCGGCATTGCGGCTGCCGGAAAAGCCCTCGGCGAGCTCGGCCTTCAGCCGCTCGTACTGGTCCTCGGAGAGCGTGCCGTCGCCGCCGGAATAGACGAGGGCCCCGGAGGGCCGCGCGGCATTGTCGAGCAGCGCCTTGGTCCAGGCTGTCGCGGCATTGTGGATGTCGACGGCGCTCGCGGCGGCGGCCAGCGGTGCGAGGCCGAAATGGTCGTCGGAGGGGTGCGGCAGGGTGAGATGCAGGATCGGCGGCACCGCCCCCTCCTGGGCAAAGCGCAGCGATCGGCCGTCGAGCTCGTAGTCGTAAGCCGCGGGCCGGCCGTCGGTGCCGGGCACGAGGCGCATGCGGTCGGGCCTGAGAGCGTGCAGCTCGCGCACCCGGCCATCGACGCTCACCGCCTCGACATAGGCATTGCCGGTGAGGAGCAGGTGCGTCGCCAGCATCTCGGCGAGCGCCACGCGGTCCTGGCCCTCGTTGGGACGCTCGATGAGGAGCGCCGCCGGATGGGCGGATGCATCGGACCCGCTCTCCGTGAACTGGAAGGGGATCTCGGCCGCGGCGCGGGCGACGCGGGCGACGGCGCGGGCGGCGACCGGGTTCTTCGCCAGCGCCTCGCCGTGGAAGCGCTTCGGCTCGGGCGAGGACCAGTGCGGGCGGCCGAGCGGCGACAGCGCGACGAGGGCGGCCGTGCGCGACCGCTTCGCCTCGGGGGCGCCGAGGAAACGGGAGAGGAAGGACATTTTGGGGTCTCCGCGAGGGCGGGGTGGGGTGTCAGTCGAGGCCGATGATGACTTTGTCGGGCCACTCGGGATGGCTGAACCAGAGGCTCACCCGCGTCGTCACGTTCGGGACCGGCACGGCAAAGACCTCGGTGTCGTCGACCTCGACAACGCGGATGAGGCGTGACGGGGTCGGGATTTCCTTGACGAATTTCGGCTCGCGACCGGGATCGACTTCGGTACGGGAGCCGATGACCACCTCGGTTTCGAGTTCGGGATCCCCCATGAGCATGAAGCTGATGGTGGTGGCCGTGGCGCAGGCCTGGCGGGCGAAGTCGTCAGGCTGGAAGATCGGCGGCTCGCCGCCGGCAGCATCTTCGAGAAAGAGGATCGGATTGGGCGGGCAAACTCTTGCTGTATGCATCAGCGGCCTTCCCTTGCTTTCATGGCCCGGACGTAACCGCCTTGCGCGGCACTACAGGCCACGCATTGCGGAAAAATCTCCTGCGGTCGGCCCGATGGGTTGAGAGCATTGTTGAACTGATGATCCCCGAACCATCTGGCGAAGATTCCGCCGGGATGTCGCTCTCCGCAAGTGTGACACCCATCGCGATTGCCCAGGAATTGCAACCGGTCGCGTTCCGGACGATCCAGCCGACGATCGACAGGTGCAGGAATGGATTCGACAGCGAAGCGCCCCGGGCCACGGAGGCCCCAACGGATCAAATGCGCTTGGTGTGCTTCAGCCTCGGTCGCGACGGCCCTCAGGTGCTTGATCTGCCCTTCGACCGTCGCCGTCACGCTCTCGGGTTTTCGCCAAGTCGGATCGCGCTCCCTGATCCGCGCTGCCGCAGCTTCTATTCTTGCGCGCAATACCGCGATCGTGGACAGCTGAGCCGGCGTCGCCTCGGACAACGGCGTGCCGCGGCGCCTGATCATCTCGCGCGGTGATGCGCCGCCACCACTGGTCCACTGTCCGCCCTCGGCACTCCCGGCCGGGACACGCGGCTGGTTCGGGTCGTAGCGGCGGTGCAGGCCCAGCGCCGTCTTGAGGACGAGGATGTCCCAGCGCAGATCGGCGATGGCACGCAACAGGCGCGTGGAAGCGATCGCGCGGCGGGTGTCCCCCGCGGCACGCCCAGAAGGCTGCGGTGTCATGAGGCCTCCGAAGCGGGCCGATGAAGGGGGTCGTCGAAAAGGCGCCAGCGACAGAGACCGGCACAGGACGTGTCAGAGGGCATTTGGCGAGGCGCGCCTGAAGGCCCCACCCGCACCCTCCCCGCTGACGCAGGGAGGGGGACTATGGCGTCGCGTGCGTTCGAGGTCGTCGCGCCACGCCCAACCCGCGGGCAACGCCTGGACCAGACGCCTCAAGGAAGCGGTCGACCCCCTTGCCGCGGGACGGCGATGCCCGATCCCCCTCCCCTCGCCAGAGGGGAGGGTTGGGGTGGGGCATTCTCGAAACTCTCAACGAGCAGGGGCGGATAGGCCCCTAAAGCCCCCGCACCCGCGCCTCGGCCCTTGGCCTGAGCGCCAGATGCGTCACGGCCCAGACGAGGGCGTCGAGCCGGTCGGGGCTCCTTCCGTTCGACAGGCCGTCGGGGCCGAAATCGGCGAGTTCGTCCTCCAGCGCGGGAAAGCGCCCGGCATGGCGGACGCGCGCTTGAGCATAGAGCGCGGCGACCGGCTCGGCGCGCAGGTGCTTGGACCGCGCCGCGCGCACCGGCGTCACCGGCACGTCGGGCGCCACCTCGCCGATCACCGCGGCCACCATGTCGCCGCCCTGGTTGACCTCGACGACGAGGGCGTCGGCGGCGAGCTGGCGGTAGAGCACCGCCGCCCGCCCCGCCCATTCATGGGGCTTCAAGCCCTCCGCACTCGCATCCGCCAGCACGAAGACGGTGCCCTCCCCGTCGATGCCGCAGGCGACGATGCCGCAGGCATCGGCGCCCTTGCGGTGCGAGGCCGGCGGATCGACGGCGACCGCGATGCGCTTCAGCGGCGGCGCCACAGCCACCCGCTGGGCCTCGACAGCGGCGCGGGAGAACAGCGCCCCCTCGCGGTCGTCGATCAGCTCGCCGTCGAGCTCCTGCCGGCCGAGGCGGGTGCCGCCATAGCGCGCCACCAGCGCCCTGACGATTCCCGGCGCGAGGTTGGCGGCATTGGCCGCGGTGGCCGAGCGGGTGACGACCGTGTCGGGGTCCGCCAGCAGGCGGCGCATGAGCGGCGTCGCCCGCGGTGTGGTGGTGACCATGACGCGCGGCCGCTCGCCGAGGCGGAGCGCGAAGCTCAGCATGTCCCAGGTCGCCTCGGCCTGCACCCATTTGCCGGCCTCGTCGGCCCAGGCGGCGTCGAATTGCGGCCCGCGCAAAGCCTCGGGATCCTCCGAGGAGAAGCCGTGGGCAACCGCGCCGTTGGGCCAGACGAGCCGGCGACGCGAGGGCTCGAAACGCGGCCGCTCGGCGGGAAAGCCGCAGGCCCGCAGCCCCGAGACCCCCTCCACCATGACCTCGCGGACCTGGTCGATGGTCTCGCCGACGAGGGCGATGCGGCCGCAGCGCGGCCCGAAATCGTCGCGGCCATGGACGATGCCGTGCACCCATTCGGCGCCGGCGCGGGTCTTGCCGGCACCGCGGCCGCCGACAAAGGCCCAGACCCGCCAGCGGCCACGCGGCGGCATCTGCTCGGGCCGGGCGAAGGCGGGCCAGAAGGCGCGGAGGCGGGCGATCTTCTCAGGATCGAGGGCCGCGATCCTGTCCGGGCTTGCCCGGAGCAAGTTCCGCCGCAAGCGCCTCAGCCCAGGCGTCGGCGTCCACAGGCGCGGTGACGGCGGGGGCATCGGCATCTCCGGCAGGGTCGCGGCCGGCAAGGGCCTTGCGGTCGAGGGTCGCGAGACGGTCGAGGGTCGCCGCCAGGGCGCCGAGGCGGCGGGCGGCGGTGGCGGAGGGGCCGCCAAGGCTCGCCTCCACCGCCTCGATCTCGCGCTCGGCGGCGGCGAAGAGGCGGCGCACCAGGCGCGGCCGCTCCGGGCAGTCGGCGAGACCCGGGCAGGGCTTGCCGGCATGGGACTGGTGATCGGGTCCGGCTGGCGCCGGCGGGGGCGTGTCCGGTGCGGCGCGCGGATGCGGCGGGGCGGCCGTCTCCGGCGTCAGGGCAGCGCGGCCGGCGGGGGCGGCCGCGGCGGCCGTCTCCGGGCTTGAACGAGGGGCATGGGGCGGCAAGGTGGCCTCCATCAGGCGACGTTCCCGGGGGCGGAAACGAAAACGCCCGGCTGGGGTTTCCCCCGCCGGGCGCACTTGTCGAACATGACGAAAACCTAGCCGACCAGCGCAACGCTGTCAAGGCTTATTTTCTTACTGCCGGTTTTATTTTCCGTGGCGATCAGGCCCTGTCGACGACCTTCTTCACGGCGTCCTTGGCGTCGCCCTTGGCCTGCTGGCCCTCGCCCTTGAGCTCCTGGAGCTTGCCCTTGGCCTGCATTTCCTTGTCGTCCATGGCCTTGCCGACGCCCTGCTTGGCGTTGCCCATGGCCTCGTTGGCCATGCCCTTGATCTTGTCGCGGGTGCTGCCCATCGCAATTCTCCTCGGTTCGGGGTGTCGCCGGACCAACCGGTGGGCCTGGGAATGGTTCCCTCACGGAGCTGTGATCATGGGATGCCGGCCCAGCCTCACCCCAGCTTCACCGCCCTCAGCCTGAGCGCATTGCCGATGACGCTGACCGAGGACAGCGACATGGCGGCGGCGGCGATCATCGGCGAGAGCAGGAGGCCGAAGGCCGGATAGAGCAGGCCGGCCGCCACCGGCACGCCGAGGGCATTGTAGGCGAAGGCGAAGACGAGGTTCTGGCGGATATTGCCCATGGTCGCCTCCGACAGCCGGCGGGCCCGGACGAGGCCGAGGAGGTCGCCCTTCACCAGGGTGATGCCGGCGCTCTCCATGGCGACGTCGGTGCCGGTGCCCATGGCGATGCCGACATCGGCGGCGGCCAGGGCCGGGGCGTCGTTGACGCCGTCGCCGGCCATGGCGACGACGCGGCCCTCGGCCCGGTAGCGTTCGACGATGGCCGCCTTGCCCTCGGGCAGGACGTCGGCCTCGACGGCGGCGATGCCGAGGTCGCGGGCCACGGCCAGCGCCGTGACGCGGTTGTCGCCTGTCAGCATGACGATGCGGATACCCTCCTCCGCCAGCGCCTTGAGGGCGGCGGGCGTCGTCGCCTTGACCGGGTCGGCGATGGCGATGAGGCCGGCGAGCTTGCCGTTGACGGCGGCGAAGATGACGGTGGCGCCGTCGCGGCGCAGGTCGTCGGCGAGCGGCGCCAGGGCGGTGACATCGACGGCGAGGTCGCCCAGGAAGGCGGCGGAACCGAGGGTGACGCGCTTCCTCTCCACCATGCCATAGGCGCCCTTGCCGGCGGGCGAATCGAAGCCCAGCACCTTGGGGATGGCGATGGAACGGGCCTCGGCCTCGCGGACGATGGCCTCCGCCAGCGGGTGTTCGGAGGGCTTCTCGACGGCAGCGGCGAGGCGCAGCACCTCGTCCTCGGTAAAGCCGTCGGCGGGCACGATGGCGGTCACCGCCGGCCGGCCCTCGGTCAGCGTGCCGGTCTTGTCGATGATCAGCGTGTCCACCGCCTCCATCCGCTCCAGCGCCGCGGCGTCGCGGATCAGCACGCCGGCCTCGGCGCCGCGCCCCACGCCGACCATGATCGACATGGGCGTGGCGAGGCCGAGGGCACAGGGGCAGGCGATGATCAGCACCGAGACGGCGGCGACCAGGGCGAAGGCGAGCTGCGGCGGCGGGCCGAACAGCGCCCAGGCGGCGAAGGCGGCGACGGCGATGGCCATGACCACCGGCACGAACCAGCCGGCGACCCGGTCGGCGAGGCGCTGGATCGGGGCCCGCGACCGCTGGGCGGTGGCGACCATCTGGACGATCTGCGCCAGCATCGTGTCGCGGCCGACCTTCTCGGCTGACAGGACGAGGCCGCCGGAGCGGTTGAGCGTGCCGCCGATGGCGCGGTCGCCGGGCTCCTTGGTCACCGGCATGCTCTCGCCGGTCACCATGCTCTCGTCGACGGCCGAGCGGCCCTCGATGACGCGGCCGTCCACCGGGACCTTCTCGCCGGGACGCACCCGCAGGTGGTCACCGACCGCAACCTCGTCCAGCGGCACCTCGGCCTCGCTGCCGTCGGCGCTGATGCGGCGGGCGGTCTTGGGGGCAAGGTCGAGCAGGGCGCGGATGGCGCCGGAGGTGGCGTCGCGGGCCCTGAGCTCCAGCACCTGGCCGAGGAGGACGAGGACGGTGATCACCGCCGCCGCCTCGAAATAGACCGCGACCTCGCCGTGATGGCCGCGGAAGGCGGGCGGGAAGAGGCCGGGGGCGAGGGTCGCGACGACCGAATAGGTCCAGGCGACGCCGGTGCCGATGGCGATCAGGGTGAACATGTTGAGGTGGCCGGTCTGAACCGACTGCCAGCCGCGGACGAAGAAGGGCCAGCCGGCCCAGAGCACCACCGGAGTGGCGAGGACGAGCTGCACCCAGCTCGACCAGCCCTGCGGCAGCGGGGCCCAGCCGAAGAGATGACCGCCCATCTCCAGCACGAAGACCGGCAGGGCGAGCGCAAGGCCGGCCCAGAAGCGCCGGGTCATGTCGATCAGCTCTTCGTTGGGGCCGGCATCGGCGGTGACCATCATCGGCTCCAGCGCCATGCCGCAGATCGGGCAGGTGCCGGGACCGATCTGCTGGATCTCCAGGTGCATCGGACAGGTGAACATCGTGCCTTCCGGCACGGGCTCGGGCGGCGGGGCGCTGGCCGGATCGAGATAGCGCTGGGGGTCGGCGCGGAACCTGGTCACGCAACCGGCCGAGCAGAAATAATGCTCGATGCCATGGAGCGTCGTCTTGTGCGGCGTGGTGGCGATGTCGACGGTCATGCCGCAGACCGGGTCGATCACCGTGCCGGCGGCCGGCCCTGGGGCTTGGGCCCCGCTCGGGGCATGGGCCGTCGGGCCATGATCGTGTCCGCCGCAGCAGCCGCCGGGCGCCTTGTTGTCCTGAGCCGTCATGACGGGTCTCCTACAGCACTTGCGGCGCGGTGTAATCCTTCCCATGATGGGAGGGTCAAGCGCGGCGCCGCTCCGGTTCAACCGGCCGGCGGCCGCATGGATCCGGACTGCCAGTGGAGATCGCCCATGAATATCGGCCAGGCCTCGGCCGCCTCCGGCGTCTCCGCCAAGATGATCCGCTACTACGAATCCATCGCCCTGCTGCCGGCGGCCGGCCGCCGCGACAGCGGCTATCGCGACTATGCCACCGAGGATGTGCATCGGCTGGCCTTCGTGCGGCGGGCCCGGGACCTCGGCTTTTCCATCCCGCAGATCCGCTCGCTGCTGGCGCTGTGGTCGGATACCGGGCGGTCCAATGCCGATGTGCGGGCCATCGCCAGGGAGCACCTGGCCGAGATGGAGGAGCAGGCCCGCAAGCTGCAGGAGATGATCGGCACGCTCAAGGCGCTGGTCGGCTCCTGCGAGACGGGCCGGCGCAGCGCCTGCCCCATCATCGACGAACTCGGCGACCATCGCCCTGCGCCCGCCACGCCGGCGAAGCCGCGACGCCGGGCGGCCTGACGGTCACCCCTCCTCGCCGAACCCCGCGCCCGGCTGGCCCGGCGCCATGCGGATGAGGCGGGAATCGGCCACCGCCGCCTGGCGGTGCTTCACCGCCTCACGGTAGGCCGGGTCGCGGATCATGTCGATGAAGGCCTGGCCGGAGGGATATTCGGCGATGAAGGCAATGTCCCAGCCCTCCGCCTCCGGCCCGATCAGGGTCAGGGCGGGACGGCCTGACCAGATGATGCGGCCGCCGAGGCGGCGGAAGACCGGTCCACTGTCGCGGCCATAGGCGGCATAGGCCTCGCGGCCCGTCGCGGTGCGGCCATCGGCATAGGTCGCCGCCGGTTTCAGCTTCACCAGGTTGAGCATGTGGACCGGCTGGTCGCGCGGCAGGTCCTTGAACAGGGCGAAGCGCTCCCTGCTCGGATCGACATGCCCGGGCATCTCCGCGGTCATGGCCTGGTCCTCCCCTCCGCCGGACGGGACGATCATGGACCGGGCGGGCCGGCGTCCCGATTCGGCCATTCGGCCAGATGGTGCTCGAGCTCCTGCAATTCGGTCAGCTCGTGTTCCCAGGCGGTGATGCGGCCGCGCACCGAGATGCCGGCGGCATGGACCGTGCCCGGATCGCCGGAGACCAGCGGGTGCCACCAGTAGAGGTCGCGGCCCTCGGCCAGAAGGCGGTAGGCACAGGTCGGCGGCAGCCAGGGCAGCGCGCGGGCCTCGGCCGGCGTCAGGCGGACACAATCCGGCACCTTGTCCTGCCGGTTCGGATAGTCGCGGCAGCGGCAGGACTCGCCGTCGAGCAGGGTGCAGGCGACCGAGGTGAAGTGGATCTCGCCGGTATCCTCGTCCTCAAGCTTGTTCAGGCAGCAGCGGGCGCAGCCGTCGCACAGGCTCTCCCACTCGCCGTCGCTCATCGCTTCCAGCGGCTTCACCCGCCAGAAGGGCGCGGCGACGGCCTCGCCTGCAGCATCGTCGACCATGGCGGGCCTCTCGTGGCGGCGCGGAGACTGCGGCGGCCGGCCGCGCGGTAACCCTGTTGTCAGAGATCGGTGAGCGGGGCGCGGGGCCGTTGGCTCGCCCCGCCGATCTCCGATATGGTAAGCCAATCGTCAAGAGCATGCCCAGAAAGGGTGCCCGGCTTGAGCGATCTCACTCCCAGCGGCGGGTGGGGCAGCGCATTGAAGCGCGCCCTCCTCGACCTCGACGCCCGGTTGAACGACGGGGCCTGGCGCCTCGCCGGGGCGATCGGGCGCGGCTGGGAGCGCCTTGCCGACCTTGCCGACCGGGTCCAGGTCTATGGCTGGAAGCGGGTCGGGGCCGAGATCGCCTCGGAGGGCATGACGCTCGGCACCGGTGGGCTCGTCGTTCTCCTGATGCTGGCCATTCCGGCCTTCCGCGAGACCGAAGACGACTGGCGCAAGCGCTCCGAGCTCTCCGTCGTCTTCCAGGACCGCTATGGCAACGAGGTCGGCCGCCGCGGCATCCGCCACAATGATTCGGTGCCGCTGGAGGAATTCCCCGACCATCTGATCAAGGCGGTGCTGGCGACCGAGGACCGCCGCTTCTACGACCATTACGGCATCGACCTGATCGGCACGTTCCGGGCGCTGGCCACCAATGCGCGGGCCGGCGGCGTGGTGCAGGGCGGCTCGACGCTGACCCAGCAGCTCGCCAAGAACCTGTTCCTCACCAACGAGCGGTCGATCGAGCGCAAGATCAAGGAAGCCTTCCTGGCGCTGTGGCTGGAATCGCGGGCGACCAAGAACGAGATCCTGAAGACCTATCTCGACCGCGCCTATATGGGGGGCGGCGCCTTCGGGGCGGAGGCGGCGTCGGAATATTATTTCGGCAAGTCGGTGCGCGACGTGACCCTGGCGGAGGCGGCGCTCCTCGCCGGCCTGTTCAAGGCGCCGACCCGCTTTGCCCCCCACATCAACCTGCCGGCGGCCCGGGCCCGGGCCAATACCGTGCTCGACAATCTGGTCGATGCCGGGTTTATGACCGAGGGTCAGGTCTTCGGCGCCCGGCGCAATCCGGCGACACCGGTCGACCGCAAGGACGAGGCGGTTCCGAACTATTATCTCGACTACGCCTTCGAGGACGTGAAGCGGCTGGTGGCGGCGACGCCGAGCCTGGTCGACCGCGTCCTGACGGTGCGTACCGGCCTCGACCTGACCATCCAGAAACAGGCGGAGCTGTCGGTCGAGGCCATCATCCGCCAGTTCGGCCCGGATTTCGGCGCGAACCAGGCGGCGGTCGTGGTGATGGAGGTGGACGGCACGGTGCGCGCCATCGTCGGCGGGCGCGACTACGGCACCAGCCAGTTCAACCGCGCCACCGAGGCGATGCGCCAGCCCGGGTCCTCCTTCAAGCCGATCGTCTATGGCGCGGCGATGCGGGAAGGGCTGATCAATGGCCGCTCGGTGGTGGTCGACCGGCCGATCTGCCTCGGCAACTGGTGCCCGCAGAATTACGGCCGCAGCTTCTCCGGCGCGACGACCGTCACCGCCGCCCTGGTGCGCTCGATCAATTCCATTCCCGTCATCCTGACGCAGCAGATGGGCCGCGGCGACAGCCGCGTCGGGCGGCAGAAGATCATCGCCACGGCGCGCGAGATGGGTATCACCCGCCCGCTGACCGATTCGGCGCCGCTGCCGATCGGCGCGGCGGAGGTGACACTGGTCGAACTCACCACCTCCTATGCCACCTTCGCCGCGGGGGGCCTGAGCGTGCGGCCGCATGCCGCCGTCGAGATCCGCAACTCCGCCGGCGAGCTCGTCTGGCGCGCCGACCGAGACCTGCCGGAGCGCCGGCGCGTCTTCCCCGAACACGTGGCCGTCGACATGAACGCCATCATGGTCGGCGTCGTCGAATCCGGCACCGGGCGGCGGGCGCAGGTCCCGGGCGTCCAGGTCGGCGGCAAGACCGGCACGACCAATTCCTACCGCGACGCGCTGTTCGTCGGCTATTCCGGACAGTTCGTCACCGGCGTCTGGTACGGCAATGACGACTATTCGCCGACCAACCGGATGACCGGCGGCTCGCTGCCGGCCATGACCTTCTCCCAGGTCATGACGGCGGCGCATCAGGGCCTCGACCGCAAGCCGATCTTCGGCCTGACGGGCGGACCGCAGCCGGTGCCGGGCGTGCCTCCCGGCACGCAGGTTCCGCTGGCCGGGGTGCCGGACCGGCCGCAGATCCTGTCGCGCTCCTCGCTGGAGGTGCTCGGCCGGATCGACATGCTGCTGCGGGACGCCTCCGATACGCTGCGCCCCGGGCCGCTCTCGGCCGGACCGGCCGGGTCGGTGCTGCGCTGACGACGGGGAAGGATGATCGCTGAATGCGCGTGCTTCCTGGCCTCCTGCTGGCGCTCGGCATCGGCGCCGTGACGGGTCTCGGCCTGACCGCCCTGTCGGTCGGCCGCGGCACCGGGGCGGGCACGCTGCGCATCGGCCCCTGGCTGGCGACGCCCAAGGCGGGAACTCCCGAGGCTGATCCCTATGCGCGGGCCGTCACGGCGAGGCTCGGCACCCTGCCGCTGGCGCTCGCCGACGGTCTCGCCCTTGTCGCCGAAGCCGACGCCGAAGGCGCCACCCTCGACGGGCGCTGCACCTACCGGGTGGCGGGCAGCGTCCCGCCCGCCCGATTCTGGACGCTGACGGCGACGCGCGCCGATTTCGCCCCGGCCGTCGCGGAGGGCCAGCGCCAGGTCTTCACCAGCTACGAGATCGTGCGGCAGGCCGAGATCGGGACCGACATCGTCGTGGCGCCGCAGGCGCGGGCCGGCAACTGGCTCCCCTCCGGCGGCGTGGCGGACCTGCGCCTCATCCTCAGGCTCTACGACACCCCGGTGGCGACCACCATTTCGGCGGCGACGGTGCTGCCGGCGATCACCCGGGTAAGCTGCCCATGAGCCGCCGCCCCGGCCGCCTCGGCCTCGCCTTCCGCCGGGTGCTCGGCGCGCTGCCCTGGGTCGTCGCCGGCCTGCTGCTCGGCGTGGCCGTGCATATCCTGTCGGTCTTCGCCCTGCCGCGGCTCGCCCCGGACGATGCCCGCGCCCGGCTCGCCGAGGTGACGGCGGTGAACCGCCTGACCACCCTGTCGGGCGGCGGCTCGCTGGTGCTGCCGCTGGCCGATCCGGCTTTCGAGACCGCCGTCTGCCGCTACGACCTCACGGCCGGCCCGCTGCATGTGCGGGCCCCGGTGACGCCGCATTACACCGCCATCGCCCTCTATACCGCGACCGGCCTCGCCTTCGGTGCCATCAACGACCGGGCGGCGACGCGGCGCACCCTCGACCTCTTCGTGGTGACCCAGGCGCAGCGGCGCGAGCTCGCCACCGACGAGGAGGAGACGGCGGCCGACAATCTCATCCTCGTCTCGCCGACCACAGAGGGCTTCGTGCTGATCCGGGCGCTGGCGGTGCAGCCGAGCTTCGCCCCGCTCATCCGGGAACAGCTCGCCGCCCAGTCGCTCTGCGAGATCCTGACGCCGGAACAGGCACCGGCGACACAATAGGCGCTGGCCGCTATTTGCTGATGACGTTGTCGTCCGGCGGCGGCGAGCGCGGATAGAACCGCGGCGGGGCCGGCTCGACGGCGACCGCGCCGCGCGCCGGCAGGGCGGCGCAGAACCGGTCGAAATCGCGGATATCCTCCTCAAGGCCGCGCAGCTCGCGTTCGGCGAGCACCGCCTCGGCCTCGGGCGTGGCGACGATCTGGGTGTTGAGGGCGCAGCGATAGGCCTCGGCATGCTGGCGCAGCCCGTGGCGGACCCAGGCGACGATGGTCCGGTTCTCGGCGATCCGGTCATGGGCCGAGCGGATCTGCACCGGCGTGAGGGTCGGGATATGGCCGAGGGCGCCGGCGCGCACCCGGTCGGCCTCCATGACCTCGCGGGCCTTGTCGCAGAAGGGGCGGATGCGCTGCCGGTCGGCGCGCATGTCATCCATCATGCGGACGAACCGCGTCCGCGTCGAGCGGAAGGGCTCGCGGGCCAGGGTGTGGCAATAGCCGCGCGGGTCCGGGTCGAAGCGCACGGGGTCGCCGATGCGGGTGCGGCGCAGCTCGGCCCAGAACTGGTTCCAGCGGTCGTGCGGATGGGTCGGCATCATCAGGCCGTAGCCCATCTGCCGCATCTCGCGCTCGGCATCGGTGAAGTCGTAGCCGGAGACGGGCTCGTCGCGGTAACGGGCCGCGTGGCCGCCGATCCAGGGCATGATCTCGTCATTGACAACATTGGGAGCGGGACGGCCGAGGTCACCCTGCGGGGCGCAGGCGGCAAGCATCAGCGCCGTCGCGGCGAGCGCGAGCCAGGCGGAAACCGGCCGACGATGCGGGCGCGCCAGAGGCATGCCGGGGCCTTCCATCACACGGGTGGCCCGTTCTCGGGATCGCGGTCAGGCGCTCCTGCGCCGGCGCTTCGGCCGGTCGCCGCCCTTGAGGGGCGGATCGACGGTCAGGATCGGAGGCGCGGGAAGATCATGGCGCTCGACGCGCACCACGGGCAGCAGCAGGATTTGACCGCTGACCGCCATGTCGTCTGCGGCCAGGCGCGGGATGCGCCGTCGTTCGAGCGGAAAGCGAAGCACTGCACCCATCGGATCCTCCCTTGCGCCTGCCCTCCAATGCGGCCATGCCCGGCGACCATTCGCCGACGCGCAAGGCGACTTAACAACCCCCATGGTTAACGGCTGGTTACCTCGGCGCCCATCTTCGGGCGGGCGGGCACGGCTGCCCCGCCCGGTCCCGGTCTTGACGCGGTGGCCGCCGGCGCGCCCGATCGGCCGCCGCGCCCTCGCCGCTCCGGACTTGCCCGATGACCGCATCGCCCGCCCCCGAAGACCCGCTCGTCTATGTCGTCGAGATCGACCTGCCGGAGGGCGGCCTGATGCCGTTCCGCGACTGGTACGCCCATGTCCACGCCCCGCATCTCTACGAGGCCGGCTTCACCACCTGCACCTCCTACCGGGCCGTACGCGGCCGTATGGACATCGTCGACGTCTATCAGGCGCCGGGATGGTCGATCTTCGAGAGCGCCGCCTTCGCCCGCTACCGGCGGATCGCCGCGGCCGACCCGCATCTGCCACCCTTCATGGCCGGCATCGCCAATATCCGCACACCCTATATCGCCCGGCCGGAGACCGGCATGGCGGCCGGCGAGCCCCTCGCCGCGGACTGGCTGACGATCCTGCGCTTCGAGGCGGGTGACGGCGCCGTCGCGGCGGTGGCCGCATGGCTCAGAGCCGGGGGCGCAGCGGACCTCTCGGCGCGGGGTGTCGTCCGCAACCGGCTCCTCGGCCGCACCCGGCCGGCCCCGACCGGGACCTCGGACCGGCCCGCCTTGGCCCTGATGCTGGAGAGCACGCGCGATCCCGGGGCGGCGCTGCCGGCCGGCGCACCCGCCGTGCTGACCGCCGCCGCGGGACCGCATTTCACCGGCCACCGGCTCTATCCCTGGCCGGATGCTGCCGCAAAACCAGCGGAACCAAACCCATCTACTTAGAAATATCTCGCCAGCCAATCACGAACCATTTTCAATCAGCTCCCGCCCCGCCCCTGGCGGTTTCCACATTATTCTTATGGTTTCTTCTTGTAGTTTGCTTACAAATATCTTTACTACGTCACTACCGTTCTCCTTTTTATAGTTCATATCGATGACGACATTATTTTTTACACGCCACACCTCAATGACTTTTGGATTTAATCCGTTGAAATCGATTGTTATACTGAGATTTTTCTGGGGGTATTTTTCTGCAGTAAAAGCGATGCATGGAAACTCGACATTGTATTCATCAATGTATACGTGTTCGAATTTTCTCTGGGCAATCCGCCTTCTAAAGAACGACGGCATCTTATCATGATCATGGTTCATCAGTACAGCCGGAATCAAGCATAAATACCATGAATATGGCAGCGCCCCACCGAATCGATGAAATATATTAAGCTGACCAGATTCCCTCCCGAATATACGCAAAGAACTATTGAAGTTTCTATCATCACAATATATCTGTGCATGAATATTTGCTTTTGGTATCCTGCCAGACGGCGATGTTGCCGACGCCTTCATGAAATAAGCGGACACGTTAAGCTGATTGGCCCTCAGCAGTTGCGTTCTCCGAACGCGCACTTCGGAGCCGTCATTTTTTATGAAATCAATGTCAATGCCAGTCGAAATGAGCGTTATTGGCGTATTCTTGTACATTCTTTCTAAAACAAATATATAAAGACACAGTATAAAAATTATCAAAATAAGCCATTTCAACAAAAATGACTGCGTTAATTCTGGCTCAAAAAGAGAGACGATAATCTGGGTAAGACTTTTGTTGTCGACAAACGCGGGAACTAAAATGCCGATCGCTGTTCCAACTAGCAGGCCGAAATTAATAGCTGACGCTATGCCATGTTTCGTCATAGGTATCGCCCCCCAGTGTACCTGGGGGGCGATGTTAGTACAAACTTATAGCATGTCTAGCTTAGATTGTCTCATCAGAGCGACGCACTCACACCTCCTGATAGCTCGCTGAGGCCGACTGCTGGCGATCACTCAACATCCGTCCAGTCCTGCCCCTACGTCCCCCACAGACGAGACTTGATATGTCATCAAACTTGACATCATCAAGGGGAGAATATGCCGAATTTTCGGCGCTAGAGCGCCATTCGATCAGGCTGCATCGTACCCTGCTGCGTTGAAGTAGTTCCGGCATTCGGCGGGCGGGAAGTGGTCGATGAGGCGGCCGATCGCGGCCCAGAGCCCGTCCATGGTTC
>NZ_JALHMP010000048.1 GCF_022843985.1 Phreatobacter sp.
CGGCGGCCGGGCCGAAGCCGGGTCCGCGCGGCGGCGGGCCACCGGGCGGACGGCCTCCAGGGGGACGGCCACCCGGCGGACGGATGCCGCCGCCCCCGGGCGGGACCAGGACGACGGGACCGTCATCGGGATAGATGACCGGCGGGCGGCGGCCGGGAGGCAACCGGACCACCGGTCCGTCGCCGGGATAGATGATCGGCGGGCGGCCGCCGGGAGGGCGGCCCGGAGGGCGGCCTGGAGGCCTGCTGCCGGGCGGACGGCCAGGTGGCCGGGTCTCGGAGGGACCATCGGTGACATCCCCGGGGCGACCACCCGGGCGGCCCCAGGGCGGACGGCGCCCGGGACGGCCGTCATTCCGACCCACATCGTCGCCATAGCGTCCGCGGGCGGCTTCACGCCCGGGGCGACGATTGCCGGCTCCGGCATCGTCACCGAAGCGACCGCCGCGACCCGGCCGGCCATCGAACCTTTCGCCGCGCATCGGGCCATCGCCGAAACGACCGCCGCGACCACCCTCTTCCGTGAAGCGACCGCCGCGACCACCCTGGTCCGTGAAGCGACCGCCACGGCCGCCACCCTCGCCAAAGCGACCGCCACGGCCGCCGCCATCCATGAAACGGCCACCGCGATCGCCGGGCATGCGCTGCATGGCGCCGCGCGCCGGTCCCTCCATGCGCGAGCCACGGCTGCGGAAACCGCCGCCGCCGCCGAAACCGCCGCCGCCGATGGAGATACCGAACTGCGCCTGGGCCGGGCGCACGTCTGCGGTGATGAGGAAGGTCGAGGCCGCGAGAATCCCGAGGAAACCGGCGACAAGGCCCGTCTTCGATCGCAGGAACGCGGGACGACCGTCAGCGTCGGACATGGCTGCATCTCCCTGGCCGGATGGCATCAAAGCGTGCGCAGGCTAGGCCGGCATTGTTTCTGTTTGGCGGCGCGGGTGGCCGCCGCGGCGGCGAAGGCGGGCGGATCAGGAGGCCGGGCCGACGAAGCGGACGAGGCCGGTCCGGCCGCGGATCGTGACGACGACCCGGTCGAGTTCGGCCGCGGTCATGGTCCCCTCGCCGATTCGCACCCGGTAGAAGCCGCCGGGACGCGGGCCCTCGACGATCGTGCCCTTGACCTGTTCGAGCAGGCGCGTCACCTCGCCGGCCGGTGCATCGGCGGCGAAGCCGACGAGGATATAGGAGCCTTCGGCGCGCGGCGCTGTGGGGGCTGGGCTGTGGGACGCCGTCTGGAACTGGGCGGGACCGGCGATGAAGGACGAGCCGATGACGCCGGCCTGGATGACGAGGGCCAGCGCCGCGGCCCCGGCCGCATAGGCGAGGGTGCGGGGCGAGAGAAGCGCGAGCTTCTCGCCGAGCCAGTCGGCGAAGCCGGCCCTGGCGCGGGCGGCGACATGGGAAAGCTTGGCCGGCTCGGCCTCGACGCGCTTCATCAGCTCGTCGAGGACCCGGGCGGAGGGGCGGGGCGAGGCCTCGGCCAGGGCGAACGAGGCGTCCTGGTCCTCCCGGACGATCTCCAGTTCGTCGCGCAGGGTGGCGTCGGCCTCGAGGGCCGCCTCGACCCGGGCGGTGTCGGCGGCAGACAGCGTGCCGGCGGCATACCAGGGCAGCAGTTCGGAAACCGCCCGGCGCTCTGACATCTCTAGGGAGCTGCGCGTCGTCATGGCCAACCTCGATCGACCCCGGCGCTCTGCATGAGCTCCTGAAGTCTCTTGCGCGCATAGAACATGCGCGTCTTGACGGTGTTCTCCGGTATTCCGACGATCTCGGCCACTTCGGAGATCGATTTCTCCTGATAGTAGACCAGATCGACGATTTCCCGGTGCTCGGGCGAAAGCTGGTCGATGCAGCGGCGAATGGCCTTTGCCTTGTCCAGTTTCTGAGACACCGTCTCGGGCGTGTCCGCATCGTCCGCGATGGCGGCGGCCTGATCGTCGTCCAGTTCCGCTTCCGTCGTCTTCCTCAGCGAGGACAACGCCTTGAAACGGGCCATTCCGAGGATCCAGGTCGAGACGCTTGATCGCCCCTCGAACCTGTCGGCCTGCCGCCACACGTCCAGGAAGACTTCGCCGATCAGATCCTCGGCCTGTCCCTCGTCCTTGATGAACCGGAGGATGAACCGGAACACGCGGACATTGTGACGGGCATAGAGGGTCCGGAAGGCGAGACGATCGCCCTTGGCAACCCGGAGGATGAGATCCTGGTCGCTGTCAGACTGCATCGTCACTCCCGAGCCGGTGGGCTCGCAGCATCAGTCGCGGCAGCCGGCGAAAAGGTTCATGCACCATGGAAGAATCTGTCGGGGATGCGGGATCGGCACGCCACGTACCATGACGAAACGCGACGCTAGGTCAACCTCGCGCCACACCGGCGGGCCTCAGCGGGCGTCGAGGCCCATCTGCCAGAAATCCGCCTCGAGCCGGGAGGCCTTGGCGAAAAGCCCGGCCAGTTCGGCAAAGCGCTGCTCCGTCATGGCCCGCGCCGCCAGTTCGTCGAGGTGACGACGCGCGGCGGCGGCGACCGCCTGATAGCCCTCGCCGGCATATTCACCGATCCATTCGCCATAGGGATTGGCGCCCAGAGCCGCCGGGTCCTGCGCGGCGAGGGTGCGTCCGATCTCCGCGTAGCCGATGACGCAGGGCGCCAGGGCGACATGGAGGTCGAGAAGATCGCCCGCAGCGCCGCAATCGAGAACGAAACGCGTGTAGGCGACCGTGGCCTGATGCTCCGGCGCGGCCTCGATCTGGGCGGGTGTCAGCCCCCAGCGACCGCAGAGCCGGACATGGAGGTCCGTTTCCGCGAGAATGGCGGCGAGCCCGGCCTGGGCGGCGCGGATATCGGCCAGCGTGCGGCTCTTGTAGCTCGCCAGGGCATAGGCGCGGGCGAACTGGATCAGGAACAGATAATCCTGGACCAGATAGGTGCGGAAGGCGGCCTCGGGCAGCGTTCCCGCGCCGAGCCGGCGGACGAAGTCATGGTCCACATAGGAGCGCCAGTCATCGGCCGCAGCCGCCTTCAGCCGGTCGAAGATATCCATGTGCAGCAAGCCTCACGGTCGGGTTCCGCCCTGCTTCTAGGCCATCCGCGCCCGGCCTGTCACCGCCGGCGGGCCGGGGCGGCTGACCCTTTAGCGCGGGATCAGCGCCCAGTAGTCGAGATCGAGGATCACCGCCGGGTCATAATCGTCGCCGGCCTTGAGCGGATATTCGGCGCAGGGCCGGTCCTTGGTGGCGACGGTGCGGATGCGCAGGGCGCCGACATCGTCGCGGCCCGGCAGTTCCTCTACGGCAAGGATCTGCGACCAGGCGAAGACGGTGTCGCCGGCAAAGAGCGGCGCGACATGGCGGCCGCCATTGATGGCGGCGATCTGGAAGCAGTTGGCGAGGCCGTTGAAGGACAGCGCACGGGCGATGGAGATGACGTGGCCGCCATAGATGAGGCGGCGGCCGAAGCGGCCCTGGCCCTCGGTATACTGGTTGAAATGGACCTTGGCGGTGTTCTGGTAGAGGCGCGTCGCCATCATGTGCTCGGCCTCCTCCACCGTCATGCCGTCGACATGGTCGATGCCCTCGCCCGCGACATAGTCGGAAAGGCGGTGGCGCTGACCGGAGAGCGCCGTGTCCCAGGCTTCGGGATCGATCAGCGGGCAGGCATCGCCGAGCTGATCCGGCTCGAGCGCCTTCGGCAGGGCCGGCACATGTTCGGGCGGGGCGGGCGCCGCCTCGTCGCGTTTCCTCACCATGACCCAGCGCACATAGTCCAGGACCTCGTCGCCATGCTGGTTGGTGCCGACGGAGCGGACATAGACGACGCCGGTCTTGCGGTTGGAATTCTCCTTGAGGCCGATCACTTCGGAGACGGTGGAGAGCGTATCGCCGGGATAGACGGGCGAGAGGAAGCGGCAGCCGGCATAGCCGAGATTGGCGACGGCGTTCAGCGAGACGTCGGCAACGGTCTTGCCGAAGACGATGTGGAAGACGAGGAGGTCGTCGACGGGGCTCTTGGGATAGCCGATATGCTTGGCGAAGGCGTCCGACGACTGGACGACGAAACGGGTGCCATAGAGCGCGGTGTAGAGCGCGGCGTCGCCGGTGGTGACGGTCCGCGGCGTGGCGTGGACGAGCCGGTCGCCGAGGCGGAAGTCCTCGAAGAATCGTCCCGGATTGGTCTTGGGCATGGCGCGGCTCCCCTTGTCGCCACCATCTATGCCGCGCTGCGCTGCGAAGTCCAACGGGACAAAGGATGGGGTGGGGGCATCGCTCCAGACTGCACCGAGGCGGCCAGTGACGACACCGTCGCGGCAAGCCGTGTTCACAAGCCCCGCCGCATGGGCTATCGAACGCCACACCCCGCGCAAGTCCCGCACAAGGCGCCCATGGCTCCCACATCCGTCCCCGGCCGCCCGAAACTGATCCTCGCCTCGGCCTCGCCGCGCCGGCTCGCGCTGCTGCAGCAGGCCGGCATCGAACCGGACACGCTGGTTCCCGCCGAGATCGACGAGACGCCCTGGCCGCGCGAGAGTCCGCGCAAGCTGGCAATGCGCCTGGCGCGCGACAAGGCGGCGGAAGCCGCGCGGCGCATCCGCGACGACGCGGAATGGGCGGGCGCGGTGATCCTTGCCGCCGATACCGTGGTCTGCGTCGGCCGGCGCATCCTGCCGAAGGCGGAGACCATCGAGGAGGCCGCCGCCTGCATCCGCCTGCTGTCAGGCCGCGCCCACCGGGTCTATACCGGGCTCTGCCGCGTCGACCAGGCGGGCCGGGTGACGACCAAGCTGGTGGAGACGCGGGTGCGCTTCAAACGGCTGTCGAAGGACGAGGTCGACGCCTATCTCGGCGCCGGCGAATGGCGCGGCAAGGCCGGCGGCTATGCCATCCAGGGCATTGCGGGGGCCTTCGTCGTCTCGCTGGTCGGGTCCTATACCAATGTGGTCGGCCTGCCCCTCGCCGAGGCCGTCGGCCTGATCGGCGCCACGGGCTATCCCGTCACCCTCGGCTGGATCGCCAAGGGCTGAGCCGCGTCCAGGGGATAAGCACCGCCCTTCCCTCGCCGCCCCGTCCCGTGCCATGACCCAGCCGATGAACGCCGAGAACGACAATGACCGTCTGGTCGATCCGCCCAGGGCCTGCCGCATCTGCGGCAAGCCCGCCCTGGTGCGCTTCAAGCCCTTCTGTTCGAAGCGCTGCGCCGATGTCGATCTCAACCGCTGGCTGAAGGGCGCCTATGCCATTCCCGTCGTGGAGAACGAGGGCGAGGACGAGGAGAGCCGCGACTGAGGCGGCCCTACCAGCCGATCGCCCTCGGCAGGCCGAGCGCCAGGACCGGGAAGACGAAGACGATGGCGGTGGCGAGAAACTGCATCCCGACAAAGGGAATGACACCGCGATACATGTCGGCCGTCCGCACCTCCGGCGGCGCCACCGAGCGCAGATAGAACAGCGACCAGCCGAAGGGCGGGGTAAGGAACGAGGTCTGCAGCATGACGCAGATCAGCGTCGCCACCCAGACGAGGTTCGCCCCGCCATCCTGCAGGATGGGCATGAAGAGCGGCACGGCGATGTAGCAGATCTCGATCCACTCGATGAAGAAGCCGAGCACGAAGATGATCAGCAGCATGAACCAGATGTCGGCATAGATGCCACCGGGCACGAAGGCGAACATCTCCTTGACCAGGTCCTCGCCGCCGAGGCCGCGGAAGGCGATGGCGAAGACCTGGGCGCAGATCAGGATGAACATCATCTGCGCGGTGATGACGAGGGTGGACCGCGCCGTGGCGCCGAGCATGGCGAGACTGAAGCGTCCGCCGATCGCCGTGACGAGGACCGCGCCGAGAGCGCCCATCGAGGCGGCTTCGGTCGGGGCCGCGATGCCGCCGATGATCGAGCCGAGAACCGCGACCACGAGCCCGAGCGGCGGCAGGGCGACGCGCAGGAGCTTCACCCAGAGCTGGCGGCGCGAAACCGCGTCGCGCTCGGCCTGGGGAACCGGGGGGACCATGTCGGGGCGGAGCTTTCCGAGGATGAGGATATAGGCGACATAGATGCCCGACAGCAGGAGGCCGGGCAGCAGCGCCGCGGCGAAGAGCGTGCCGACGCTCTCGTTGAGGATGTCGGCGAGCAGGATAAGGATGAGGCTCGGCGGAATGATCTGGCCGAGGGTGCCCGAGGCACAGATGACGCCGGCGGCGAGGCCCTTGTCGTAGCCGCGGTTCAGCAGGGTCGGCAGGGTGAGGAGGCCGAGGGTGACCACCGTCGCGCCGACAATGCCGGTCGTCGCCCCCATGACGATGCCGACGAGGATGATGCCGATGCCGAGGCCGCCCGAGAGCGATCCCGCGATCAGGCCGACCACCTCCATGAGGTCTTCCGCCAGCCGCGACTTTTCCAGCATCACCCCCATGAAGACGAAGAGGGGAATGGCGAGCAGCGTGTAGCTCGTCACCACGCCGAAGATGCGGTTCGGCAGCAGGTTGAACAGGATCTCGCCGAAGCCGAGAAAGCCGAAGACGAAGCCGGTCAGCGCCAGCGTCAGCGCCACCGGCAGACCCGCCAGCAGCAGCACGAAGAACGACACCAGCATGCCGATGGCGAGCATTTCATTGAGGGGCATGGAACCGGTCCGGTCAGTCAGGCGCGCAGCCGTTCGGCGGCCCGGAGGGCATCGCCGAGGCTCTGCAGGGTGAAGATCGCAAAGCCCAGGGGAATGAAGGCCTTGAGGGCCCAGCGCCAGGGAATGCCGCCGGGATTGGCCGAACCCTCGTCGATCCGCCAGGACTGGCCGACATAGCGCCAGGACAGGATGATGACGACCAGGCCGAACAGGATGCCGAGCATGGCGGCGAAAAGCTCGATGGCGACCTTCAGCCGTTCCGGATAGGTGGCGAAGAAGATGTCGACCCGGACATGCTCGCCATGGCGGATGGCATAGGCCATGCCGAGCAGGCAGATCGGCACCAGCAGGTGCCATTCGAGCTCCTGGGCCCAGACCGAGCCGGTGGAGAACAGGTAGCGCAGCAGGACATTGGTCGCCATGACGACGACCAGCGCACAGCAGCAGGCGGCAGCAAGGAGGCCGGCGGCATCGACGACCCGGTCGATGCCCCCGGCAATGCGCGCGGCGAGGCTCACGAGGGGCGCACCTTGGCGTGATAGACGCCCTCGGAGAGCGCCGTCCATTTCGCGTATTTGGCGTAATAGGCGAAATAGCTGTCGTGGACCTTTTTCACGAGCGGATCCGTGAGGCCGGCCTCGAGCACCTTGTCATTGGCCTTGCGCAGCTCGTCGACGACGGAGTCCGGCAGGGGCCGGGCGACCACCTGGTGGTTGGTGACGAGATCGTCGAGGGCCTCGGCATTGTTCTTCTGGGCCCAGGCCTCGGAGACGACATTGCAGGCGGCGCAGGCATTCTCGACGATGGCCTTGAGCTCGTTCGGCAGGCGGTTCCAGGCCGTCTTGTTGATGGCCACCTCGGAGACGGTCGCCGTCTCGTGCCAGCCGGTCGTATAATAGTTCTTGGCGACGCGGTGCAGTCCGAGCTGGCGGTCGAGGAAGGGGCCGACGAATTCGGCTGCGTCGATGACGCCGCGCTCGAGGGCCGGGAAGATCTCGCCGCCGGGGAGCAGGCGCACGTCGACGCCGAACTGCTGGTAGACGCGGCCGGCGAGGCCGGGGATGCGCATTTTCAGGCCGCGCAGGTCGGCGATGGATTCGATCGGCTTGCGGAACCAGCCGGTCATCTGCACGCCGGTATTGCCGCAGGGGATGGGCACGAGGTTGAAGCGATCGTAGGTCTCGCGCCAGAGATCCATGCCGCCGCCGTCATAGAGCCAGCCGTTCATGCCCTGGAAATTGAGGCCGAAGGGCACCGCGGTAAAATATTGCGCGGCGAAGCTCTTGCCGGTCCAGAAATAGGAGTTGCCGTAGTTCATCTCCACCGTGCCGGCGGAGGCGGCGTCGAAACCCTCGAAGGCCGGGACGAGCTCGCCGGCGCCGAAGAACTGGATGCGCAGGCGGTTGCTCGACATGGTCTGGATGCGCTGGATGAGATCGGTCGCCGATCCCGGCCCGACCGAATAGAAGGCGGCGCGCGGGCCATAGGCCGAGGTCATGCGCCAGGTGAAGGTGGCCTGGGCGGTGACGACATGGGGCGCGGCAAGCGTGGCTGCGCTGGCGAGGGTCGCTGTCTTGAAGAAGTCTCTGCGTCGCATCGAGGGCTCCTGACGGGCGGAACGATATCCACCGCCAGGATCGCAAGGCCCGTGCCAGCACCCCCGCCGGCGATTTTGTTCCACATATCAGACATTTGCTGCAGAAGGCGCTCCTTGCAGCGTGGAAGAACGCCTGACTACGCGCTGCGCACACTGGTCAAATGCTCAGCAAAGCGCCGGTGCAACCCGACCGCGATGCCTCAGAGCATTTCGAGCGGGCGTCGGCGCGTCGGCGGTGGAAAGGCCGCGTCGATGGCGGCGAGGTCGGACGGCGTCAGGACGAGATCGGCGGCGGGGCGGTTCTCCGCCACATGGGCGGGCGTGCCCATCTGGGGGATGGCGACGACGCCGCCCTTGCGCAGCGTGAAGGCGAGCGCCACCTGCGCCGGCGTGCACCCTTGATGGCGGGCGGCGATGGCGGCGAGCGCGGGATGGCGGGGCAACCGGCCCTGTTCGATCGGCGAATAGGCCATGATGGGAATGCCACGCGCGGCCTGCCAGGGCATCAGGTCGAATTCGATGCCGCGCCGGCCGCAATTGTAGAGCACCTGGTTGACGGCGACGCCTTGGCCGCCGGCGGCGAGGAGAGCCTCCAGACCGTCGACGTCGAAGTTCGAGACGCCCCAGTGGCGGATCTTGCCGTCGGCCCTGAGCCGTTCGAAAGCCGACACGGTCTCGGCCAGGGGGATGCTCCCCGGCCAGTGCAGGAGGTAGAGGTCGAGCCGGTCGGTGTTCAGCCGGCGCAAGGAGGCCTCGCAGGCGGCGACGGCGCTGTGGCGGCCAGCATTGTGGGGATAGACCTTGGAAACCAGAAAGGCCTCGTCGCGCCGGCCGGCGATGGCCTCGCCGATCAGTTCCTCGGAGGCGCCGTCGCCGTACATCTCGGCGGTGTCGATCAGCCTCGTGCCGGCATCGAGGCCGGCCTGGAGCGCTGCGATGGCGGTCGCCCGGCGCTCCGGCCGGTCGGCGATGGTCCAGGTGCCCTGGCCGAGGACGGGCAGCATGTCCCCCGTCGGCAGGCTCAATGTCGGTACGGGCTGGGTCATGAACGGCTCCTCGTCGGGAGCCGGGCTCCGGACCTTACTGCTGCTTGGGAATGTTAGCGGCCGCGACGACCTTTGCCCATTTCTCGGTTTCGTTCTTCAGGAAGGCGCCGAACTGCGCGGCGGTCTGGGGCGCCGGCTGGGCGCCGAAGCGCTCGAATTTCTCGATGGTCTCCGGTTCCCTGAGGGCCCGGCTCATGGCGGTGTTGAGGACAGCCACGGCATCGGCGGGCGTGCCCTTGGGCGCGACAATGCCGGACCAGGAATAGGCCTCGTAGCCGGGCAGGCCGGCCTCCGGCATGGTCGGGATGTCCGGCAGGATCGACAGGCGGGCCGGGCTGATGCCGAGCGCCTTGACGGTCTTGGCCTGGACCTGGGGCACGGCGGTCGGGCCGTCGGAGAACATCAGCTGCACGTGGTTGCCGAGGAGGCTGCTCATGGCCGGGGCGCTGCCGCGGTGGGCGACATGCAGCATGTCGGTGCCGGTCATGCTCTTGAAGAGCTCACCGGCCAGATGCGTGCCGCCGCCGACGCCGGCCGAGCCAAAGCTTAGCTTGCCCGGATTGGCCTTGGCGTAGGCCGCGAGCTCGCCGACATTGTTCACCGGCAGCGAGGGATGGGCGCAGACGATGATCGGGAAGATGCCGGCGCCGCTGACTGGCACGAAATCCTCGAGGAAATTGTAGGGCAGGCTCGCCTTCAGGCTCGGGTGGACCGAGTGGTGGATGGCGCAGACCAGCAGAGTATGGCCGTCCGGATCGGAGCGCTGCACGGCCTGGGCCCCGATCACCGCATCGGCGCCGGGCCGGTTTTCGACGATGACCGTCTGGTTCCAGTATTCCGAGATCTTCTGGCCGATCTGGCGGGCGGTCAGGTCGACCGGACCGCCGGGCGGGAACGGAACGACCAGCGTGACCCGCTTGGACGGGAAGGCCTGGGCCCGGGCCGGCAGGATCGAGGCGGCCGCGACGCTCCCGAGGGTGGCGAGAACGGTGCGGCGGCTGGCGGTCGTCATGGGCGGGTGTCCTCCGGGCAGGCTTTCAGAAATGAAACGCCATTTCAGGTCGCGCCGCAACTTGGCCGGATGGGAGGGGCCACGGCTCCCAAACGACCATGGCCGGGACGAGGCCCGGCCATGGTGCAAGCTGGTGTTGAGGCGGCCTGCCCCGGCCGGGGGCCGCGGGTCAGTCGACCTTGGCGCCGGCGGCGCGGACCACCTCGGCCCAGCGCGGAATTTCCCTCGCCATGCGCGCCTGCAGTACCTCCGGCCCCTTCATCGTGGCCAGGGCGCCGAGCTCCTCGAAACGCTTCACGAAGGCCGGATCCTGGCCGATCTTGATATGGGCATCGACCAGACGCCTGGTGATGGCATCGGGCAGGCCCTTCGGGGCGATCATGCCGGACCACGACGTGACGTCGAAATCGGCGACGCCGCCTTCGATCATGGTCGGAATCTCGGGCAGGCCGGGCCAGCGCTTGGCCGTGGATACGGCGAGTGGCTTGATCGCCCTGCCCTGGATCTGGCCGATAATGGTCGGCAGGTTGTCGAACATGAAGTCGATCCGGCCGGCAATGAGGTCCTGAACGGCGACGGCGCCCGTGCGGTAGGGCACATGGAGCGGCTGCATGCCGACCTTGCGCGACAGGAACTCGGTCGACAGGTGGGCCGTCGTGCCGAGGCCGGGCGTGCCATAGGAGGCCTTGCCGGCGCCTTTCGCCTTCACCCAGGCGATGAACTCCTGGACGTTCGACACCGGCGTCTGCGGATTGACGACGAGGACGTTCGGAATCTCGTAGATGTCGGCGATATAGGTGAAATCGGTCAGCGGGTTGAAGGGCAGGTTGCGGTACAGCTCGATATGGGCCGA
This sequence comes from Phreatobacter sp., assembly GCF_022843985.1. Classification (GTDB taxonomy): domain Bacteria; phylum Pseudomonadota; class Alphaproteobacteria; order Rhizobiales; family Phreatobacteraceae; genus Phreatobacter. The sequence goes on from NZ_JALHMP010000048.1 coordinate 11,123, forward strand.
GAGCGGGCCGATGGTCGAAACGCCGATCGTGTAACCGTCGGGCTCGGCGCGAGCGACGGCATTGACGCCGACATTGCCGGCGGATCCGGGGCGGTTCTCGATCACCACGGTCTGGCCCAGTTCCTTCGACAGGCTTTCCGCGATGACGCGGGCGAGCACGTCGGTGGAGCCGCCGGGCGGAAAGGGCACGATCATGCGCACCGGACGTGACGGCCAGGCCGCCTGGGCGGAGGCGGGGCGAATGGCGGGAGCGGCCAGGACTCCGGCGAGACCGGCAAGTGTCGTACGGCGGGTGATCATCAGCGGCATTTCCTCATGTTTTTCAGTATTTTGACCGGTTACGCCGTGGCGATCCGGGCGCGAAAGCCGGCGTGGCATGCCACGCGGCCCTTGTTGGTGGGCGAATCCTAGCCGGATGCCGGCGCGGGCTGCAAGCCACCTCGCCGCGGGATGCTGGATCACGGCAAGATCAGGAGTGCCGCTATGAGACATGTATGAGGGCCGGCGGACTCTTGCAGCGCTTGCCGATCTTTCCGGGCCGTGGATCGACCGGGTCCCGACACGGCGTCCGCTCCCGGAAATCCCTTCGGCGGCAGCCTGCGCATGATCGCCGGCTTGTGGCTGCCGCCTGTTACATCAACTGCGTAGTGCGTTCCGATGTCACGCGTCAGGGTGTCGCGCGTCCAATCGAAACCATCGGGAAAGGTGTGCGTTGTTGACGAAAAACGTCCTGTCATGGAAACCGCGCAGCCGCACTGGTCCGCCCGAAAGCCTTGCCGATCGGCGACCCGCCCCGGTCATCTTGGCGACAGGCGGAAATCAGGCCCGTTGTCAACAGACGGAAATCAGGCCAGCGTTGTCCTCGCACCGGCGTCCATCTGGAGGACGACGGATAAATGACGCTCGGCGGAAAGCTGAAGCGCAAAAGCGGTTGGAGGATCGCCATGAATCGTGAACGCTCGATCGAAGAACTGCATCGCGACGACCCCGAACGGGCCGACGCGCTCGCCTTCGGCCGCAAGGTCGACGCCACGCGGCGCGGCTTCCTGGGCGGAGCGGGCCTTGCCGCCATGGGGGCCGCGGTCGGTGGTCCCATCGTCTATTCCGCCGCCATGCCGGGCGGCCTGGTTCCGGCCGCAATGGCTCAGACGCCGGCCGTGCCGGCGCAGGCCGCCGCGCCGCGCGGTCCGCAGGTCCTCCAGTTTCCGGGCAAGGACAATGGGTTGATCCTGCTTCAGGACCGCCCGCTTGTCGCCGAGACGCCGGAGCACATGCTCGACGACGCCACGACGCCGATCTCGAAGTTCTTCGTCCGCAACAACGGCCAGATCCCGGACGAGGTCGCCAATCCCGACGCCCACGCGTTCACGATCGAGGGCGAGGTGAACCAGGCCCTGCGCCTGACCGTGGGCGAGTTGAAGTCGCGATATCGCGCGGTGACCTATCGCATGCAGATGGAGTGCGGCGGCAACGGCCGGTCATTCTTCCAGCCGCCGACGCGCGGCAACCAGTGGGGCAATGGCGCGATCGGCGTCGCCGAGTGGACGGGCGTGCCTCTGCGCGACGTCCTGAGGGCGGCAGGCCTGAAGTCGTCGGCTCTGTTCACCGGCCATTTCGGTTTCGATCCGCATCTGTCGGGCACGCCCGGACAGGTCGCCATCTCGCGCGGCATGCCGATCGCCAAGGCGATGGAACGGCATACGATCGTCGCCTTCGCCATGAACGGCCAGCCGATCCCGCATATCCACGGCGGGCCGGTGCGCCTGATCGTGCCGGGCTGGCCGGGCTCGCTCTCGGCGAAGTGGCTCAACCGCGTGCTGGTACGCGCCACGCCGCACGACGGCCCGGGCATGGGCGGCACGAGCTATCGCGTCCCGACCATTCCCATCGTGCCGGGGACGAACGTCGACGGCCGGACGAATTTCCGCGACATGGATTCCATGCCGGTGCGCGGCGTTTTGACCAGCCACGCCAACGGCGCTCGTCTGCCGGCGGGCACGCGATCCCTCGACATTCGCGGCGCGGCCTGGGCAGGGGAACTGGACGTGCAGCGCGTCCATGTCTCCACCAATTTCGGCCAGACCTGGCGCACAATGCGTCTGGCCGAACTGAAGAACAAATATGACTGGCGGCGCTGGTCCGGCCGGATCGCCTTCCCCACCGACGGCTATTACGAAATCTGGGTTCGCGCGCAGAGTGCGAACGGCGTCTATCAGCCGCACGCGCCGGCAAACTGGAACCCGCAGGGCTACGAAGCCAATTCGTTCCACCGCGTCGCGGTGCTGATAGGGTGATGTCGATGAAAGCGATCATGCTCGCCCTGGCGCTCTGCGCCGGGGCTGCCGCGCCGTCGCTCGCGCAGGTTCAGGGCTTCACGCCGCGCGAGGAAAGCCCGGAACAATGGCCGGCGGGCGAGGGCCGGGACGAGACTTTTTACATGTGCACGGCCTGCCACGCGACGGGAATCATCACCCGCGCCGGGCAGACCCGGGAAGGCTGGGACGATCTCGTCACGCAGATGGTGACCCGGCACAATATGGCCGACCCGGACGCGGACTTCCGCAAGCTGATGGTGGACTATCTGGCCCGAGCCTTCCCGCGGGACGCCACGCCCCAGGGCGGCTGGCGCAACCCCTTCGCGCCGACGCGCTGAGGGCGAGGCGGCGGCGCCCCCGCCCCACGCATTGGTGAGGGTTGGGCTGGGGCGGGCGCGGAGCGCTGGCCATGGTGCTGGTCGCCGAGCGGGGGCGGCTGTTCCGCCCGCAGGCCGGGCGATAGGCAAGCGGCTGGACAGGCACCCGACGACACCGGGTTCCGCCCGTACAGGGATGGGCACCAGCCTTATCGGGGCCCTGGCCAACGGGATGCATGCGATCGCCCCAGTGACCTTATGGCACCGGCACCCGGACGAAGATCGCCCACGCCGCTGGCGCGCAAGCAGATCATGGGCGTGGCTCTGGGCCCACCGGTCGGACCGCCTGCCCCATGACATCGGTGCCGACCCTGATTCCCGATGAATCGGTCGCAATCCGTCATGATCAGCAAAAATAATAGATACTCCCAGATAAATTAACGAACGGGAAAGGATGACGCTCTATCCCAAGGTCATCACGGCTGATGGAGGCTCCCTTGTCGCTTCTTTCCAATATTCGCATCACGCCAAAGATCATGGCGCTCGTCCTGACACTGAATGTGCTGGCGATGGCCCTCGCCGGCATCGGCATGTACGCGCTCTCCAGCGTGTCCGCGGACGCGGAACGCGGGATCGTCGCGGGCGAGCGCGCGACGGCCTCCTCGCGCATCACCTCGGCCGTGTCCTATATCGCGCGCGCCGAGGCGGCGATTGCCATCAATCCGACTCCGGACGTCATCCGCGACAACAGTGCGACCGTCGCCGCCCAGCGCCGCGCCATCACCGAAAACCTCGCCAAGGTTCGCGGCAGTTCCGCGCCCGAGGTCATCCAGGCGGCCAACGAAGCGGAAGCCGCTCTCGGCCGCTACTTCGCGCTTGAGGAGAAGACGCTGCAATTCGCCAACGCCATCCGCGGCGCGGCGACGGACGAGCAGCAGCGGACGCTCGCCCGGATGGTGACCGAGGGCCGCCCGACCTTCATGGAAGCGCGGCGCGAGGTGCAGGACCTCACCGCCCTCATGCTGGCGCGCGCCGCGAACTTCCGCACGGCCCTGCAGGCCACCGAGAGCTCCATGGCGATCCTGCTGAAGATCCTCGCGGGCGCGAGCCTTCTCATCGGCGTGACCGCCGGCCTGCTCATCGGCCGCACCGGCATCGCCACGCCCATCCGCACCCTCGCGCGCCAGCTCGAGGATCTCGCGCGCGGGCGCTTCGACATCACCGTCTCCGGCGCCGCGCGCAAGGACGAGGTCGGCGACATCGCCCGCTCGGCGGAGATCTTCAAGGCCAGCGGCATGGAGGCCGAGCGCCTGCGCCGTGAGCAGGAGGAAGCCGAGGCCCGGGCCGAGAGCGAGAAGCGCGCGCTGCTGGACCGCCTCGCCGGCGAGTTCGAGAAGGCGGTGGGCTCGGTCGTCACGTCGGTGTCGGCCTCCGCCGACCAGCTGAAGGGCGCGGCCACCGCGCTGTCGGCCTCCGCCTCGGAATCGGGGGCGCAGTCCAATGCCGTCGCCGCCGCCGCCGAACAGAGTTCCGGCAACCTGCAGACGGTCGCCTCGGCGACCGAGGAGCTCGCCGCCTCGGTGCGCGAGATCGCCTCGCAGGTGGCGCAGTCCACCCAGATGTCGGCCAGCGCCGTCCAGGGGGCCAATGACTCGGCCGTCCAGGTGCAGGACCTCGCCACCAAGGTGCAGAAGATCGGCGAGATCGTCGAACTGATCAGCGGCGTCGCCGCCCAGACCAATCTGCTCGCCCTCAATGCCACGATCGAGGCGGCCCGGGCGGGGGAGGCCGGCCGCGGCTTCGCCGTCGTCGCCGCCGAGGTCAAGGGCCTCGCCGACCAGACGGCCAAGGCGACCACGGAGATCTCCAAGCAGATCGGCGCCATCCAGCAGGCCACGACGTCGTCGGCAGCCGCCATCGACGCCATCGCCCAGACGATCCGGCAGATGGACGCGGTCGCCACCGAGATCGCCGCCGCCGTCGAGGAACAGACCGCCGCCACCGGCGAGATCGCCCGCAACGTGCAGCAGGCGTCGACCGGCGCCTCGGAGATCAATGCCAACATCACCGGCGTCTCGACCGCCGTCGGCGAAACCGGCGCAGCCGCCAGCCAGGTCCTGTCCTCGGCGGAGGCGCTGTCGACCCAGGCCGGCCAGCTCCGCAGCGAACTCGACCAGTTCCTGGTGCGGTTCCGCGCCGCCTGATCCGCCACCGCCAGGCAGGGACGCAAAGGGGAGAGGGCCGGCGACGGCCCTCTCGCCGTTTCAGGGGGCCGTCAGCCGCGGATCGCTCGCGGTGCCGTCATTCCGCCCCATGGGGATGCGACTGTCGTGCCCTGTCAGGAGCGGCGCGGCGGCAATGGCGCCCGCATCATCTTCGGCGGGGCCGGACGCTCGATGGCGATCTGCCGGACGGGGCCGCGCAGCGCCGTCATCTCGCGCAGTTCGGGAAGGCGCGAGGCGCGGGCGAAGGTGTTGGACGTGGTCGCCGGCGCGACGCCGGCAAGGAGCAGCCGCTCCGGCAGGCGCGCCGTCTCAATCTCCTCGACGCGCCGGCGCATGTCGACGGTGAGCCGGCCATAGGCCCGCGCCGTGACGAAATCGCGCGGCTGGTGCGGGAAGCGGCCGCTGCCGCGGAAGACGCGCACGCCGGCCTCGGTCACCACCACGTCGCCCTGGCGCAGGGTGAAATCCTGGGCGAAGCTGAGCCGCGCCAGCCCCTGGGTGATGCTGGCCTGGCAGGAACAGCCCGGCACCAGCCGCTCGCGGAAGCGGAAGGCGTTGGCCATGGCGGTGTAGTGCTGGCCGGTGTCGCTGCGCGCCGTCTCGATCGACCCGTTACGCGATGAATAGAGCCGCACGCTGGCGCCGGGGCACATGGCGCTGCAGGCCTCGGCCTGGGCGCTGCGGCCGGCCCCGGCGGTGACCGGGCCGACGGGGAAGAAATAGCCATCGCAGGAGCGGACGCAGAAGGCCCGCGAGTTGCCGTCCGTGCCGCTGAGCGCCGCCGCCTGGCGGTTCGGCCGGGTGTTCATCTGGCGCGGCCGGTCGGCGGGCAGATGCTGGACCGACGGCGCCGGCCGCTGGCCGAACCAGCCCATGGCCGCCGGGGCGGCCCGGCGGCCGACCTCGCCGCGGGCAATGGCGTAGAATTCGTCACGGTCCTCGGCAACGGTGTCGGAGACCGACAGCAAGGCGAGGACGAGAAGGCTGAGGAGGCCCAGGACGCGGAACATGGACGGGCACCGGTAGCAGAATAAGACTTGACGTAGCGTCACTGCTTAACCTTTCAGCAACCATGGCGCAAGTCCGCCCTGTTGTTAGGGTTTATGGGGCTGGCCTGCTGCCATGCTGCTGACAAAATACGGCCAGGGGCTGTGTAGGGTGCCTGAAACCCGAGGAGGAGATCCCATGGCCCCAAGCCTCACCGCCATCCGCACCGCCGCTGCCGAGGACCCCGAGGTCGAGGCCGTGCTGGCCGAATTCGACGGCGACCCCCGCCGCGCCATCCGTGCCCTGCTCGACGATATCGCGGCCCTGGCCGAGGACGCACCGGCCGAGACCTATTGCGCCGTGGCGACGCGGCCGTCCCCCGCCGCCGGCTGGCCGGCGGAGTGAGGAATCCATCTTTTTTCCTAATTTAGGAATTCTTGCTTGACACGCGTTGCCGCTTCTGGCAGGGTCGGTTCCTGCTGAAGGGGAGGACCGCATGAGACCCGTCATCGTCGCGCTGCTGGCCCTGATCGTCGCGGGTGCCATGGTTCTGGCCGATTTCGCTCTGACCGACCTGGCTCTGGCCGATTTTGCTCTGGCCGACCTGGCCGTACCGCTGCCGGGCGGCACCGGCCTGCCCGCCGATGGCGTCCTGTCGGCGCGCGAGGGCCGTGCCCTGCCCGACAGCGGCGGGATGGCAGGGTTGACGGCGGGTCTGGCCACGGGCCTCAGGCCGCGGGGCGCAGCTTGTGGCGCGCCGGTTTCTGACATATATTCCGACAGGTTTTCCCGTCATTGGAGGTGGCATGCCATGAGTGCCCGGACCGGAAAGGGGATTGCGGCCCAGGCGGCGCGCGTGGAGGCGGTCCGGCGGGGCCCGTCCCGCATCGCCGGCTATTTCGACGCCGAGGGGCTGATCGTCATCGACCGCGTGGCCGACCGCTTCGGTGTGTCCAAGGCGCAGCTCGCCGACACGATGGGCGTGAGCCCGGAGACGTTCCACCGCGCCGCGCGGGCGAAGGCGCCGAAGACGCAGGGGCGCGCCGCCGAGATGATCGAGATCGTCGCGCGGGTGAGCGACTGGGCCGGCGGCGAGAAACAGGCCCTCGCCTGGTATCGCGCCGCGCCGCTGCCGGCCTTCGGCGGGCGGACGGCGGAAAGCCTCGTCAAGGACGGCAAGGCGGCGGCTGTCAGGGACTGGCTCGACCATGTGGCGACGGGCGGCTTCGCCTGAGGGGTGGGGCGGGCCAAGGCGCCGCCCGTGCGGGACAGGGCTCCCGAACCTCAGTCCGTCATGCCCGGGCTTGTCCCGGGGATGAGGCCTCTCCGCAATGGCCACCCGAACCTCAGTTCGTCATGCCCGGGCTTGTCCCGGGCATCCACGACTTCTCTTACTGCTGCGGTGTTCAAGTCGTGGATGCCCGGGACAAGCCCGGGCATGACGCGGTGGGGGTGGTGCTTGGGCATGACGCGGTGAGGCGAACGCCTGTGAACCGGGACGCAGTGCAGGCAGGAGCATGAAGCCGCCACCCCTCCCCCTCACCCGCTATAGCGGCCTCGCCTATCGCGCCCACGACCCGCGCTGGGCCTTCGCGCCGACTTCCGGGGCGGGCGCGGCGATCCATGGCGGGCGGTTCAACCCGAAGGGCCTGGCGGCGCTCTATCTCGCCCTCACCATCGAGGGCATGTTCGCCGAGGTCTCCCACGGCTTCGCCCACCGCTTCCCGCCGCTGACGGTGGTGACCTATGACGTGGACTGCACTGACGTCCTCGACCTCACGACGGCGGCGGGCCGACAAGCCGCCGGCACGGACCTTGGGGCCCTCGGCTGCGCCTGGATGCTGGAGCGGGCCGAGGGCCTGACACCGCCCACATGGACGCTCACGAAGCGGCTCATCGCGGCGGGGGTCGCCGGGGTGGTGGTGCCGAGCTTTGCGACCGGCGCGACGGAGGGGATGCGGAACCTCGTGCTGTGGCGCTGGGGCGGCGAGCAGCAGCGGGTGGTGGCGTGGGATGCGGAGGGGCGGTTGGGGTGAGGCCGGGCGGAGGGGCGCCGGCCCGCCTTTGCGCCCCTCACCGGACTGCCTCCCGACCCTCCGCCCGTCATGCCCGGGTGTGAATCGGCACGCAATATTGACCCCCTGAGCGAGGGGATAGGCGTTCAATTTTGACCCCTTTGGACCATGAGCTTCGCCGTTCATTTTTGAGCGGTGGAGGGGGGATGAAGGGC
>NZ_JALHMP010000049.1 GCF_022843985.1 Phreatobacter sp.
CCGGCCGCCGGGGCGGGAGGTGACGGCGTGACCGGGCTGACGGCAGCGACCGCTGCCCCTGATCCGGCGCTGCCGGAGGCCGCCGCGGCCTGGGCTGCGAGCTGGGGGGTCGCCGGCGGCAAGGCCGGCGGCACTACCGGCAGGGCGAGTTGCTGCACGGGCGGCGCCATGGCTTCCACCGATGGCGGCGGGACAGGAATGGTCGGCAGCGCCAATTGCTGGACCGCGGGCGCCATGGTCTCGAGCCGCGGCGGCGGCGCCACAAGATCGGCCGACAGCGGCGGCGGTGGCGGCGGCGGCGGGATCTCGGCCGGAGGCAGGGCGATGTCGGTGATCGCGATCACCGGCCCGCCAAGGGCGGCGAGCGCCTCCCGGATGCTGACGGCAACATTGGGATCCGCGGCGCGGCCGGCCAGCGTCAGACGGTTGCCGTTGATCTGGGCGGACCCTTCGGTGAGGCGGAAGAGCTGGGTGAGAGCGGTACGGGTCAGACCCGCATAGTCGATGCCGTCGGGAAAGCCGCCTGCAAGACGCATCTCGTCGACGACGCGCAGTCCGCCCGCGAGCTGCCCGGCCAGTACCAGGACGGCCGCCTTGGCAGCCTCCGACGGCGCGAAGCCCTGCAGGGTCAGCGCATCCGGCAAGCGCCTCGCACTCCAGCTATAGGGCGAGATGACCGGCGGCGCGACGATCAGGTCGCCGATCGAGAAACCGTCCTGCATGCCGCGCACCGCCCCGGCCAGCCGCTCGAAAGCAGCCGGATCGGCCGCGACCCCGGTGAAGGAATAGACGGTGCCGGTGATCTTCGCGGTGCCGCTGGCCAGACCTTTGAGCTGGTCGATGGCGGCGAGCGCCTTGCCCTCGAGATTGGCGGGCAGCCCGCCAATGACGGTCATGGCATCGGTCACCGGCCCGGTGGTCGAGGCACGGGCGTCTCCCAGGATGCGCTCGCGCGCCTCGGGCGAGCCGATCGATCCGACGAGCCGGATGGCGCCGTCGGCCGCCTTGACCGCCGACCAGTCGGCCTCGGGCGGCAGGATTGCCGCCGGCGGCGGCGCCTGCGACACGGCAGGGCCGGGAACGGTGACGTTGATACCACCGCCGGTGATCCCCTGGGGCAGCGCGCCGAGCGCCAGTTCGATCGCCGCTCTGGTCGCAGCATCGCCGGCGGTGCCGGTGAAGCGGAAGGCCGTGCCGGTCAGCGTCGCCGATCCGGACGTGACCCGCCCCAGCTGTTCGAGGCCCATTTCGGCGGCGCGGGTGGCGGTGGCGGGAATGTCGCGCGCCAGTGTCATGAGGTCGCTCACCTCGGCGCCGGAGACCGCCCGGCGCGCCGCCTCGACGAGACGTGCCCGCGCGCCATCCGGCGCGACCTGTCCGGACAGCGTGACGGTCTGGCCCTCACGCCGCGCCGACCAGCCGAAAGGATTGGCGGCCGGCAGCAGGTCATTGGCCGCAGCGGCGCGGCGGACGCCGAACTCGCCTTCCGAGATGGTCTCGGCGGCGGCGCCCGCGGCGAGGCTCGGCGCCGTACCGGTGATGACCACATCGCGGCCGCGGACGCTGACGCTGGCCCAGGGCTTGCCGTCGACGGTGGACGTGGCGGCGATCGCCCGCGTCGCGCGGGCGGCCAGATCGGCTTCGACGGCGTTCTGTTTCCACCAGAGAGAACCGCCGGCCAGGAGGGCGAGCGGCAGCAGGCCTGGGAGCCAACGACGCGGCTGATGCAACATGAAACTCGTCCTCACTCGTTCGCCGCCGCTGTGCGGCCGGCTTGTCCCGCCTCGCCTGCGCGCCGCAAGCAGACCAGGCGGGCGGGTTTCAGAGCGATTTCGGTGTGGAACGCAACGCGAGTCAAGATCGGCATTACCGAATCGGTCATGATTCATCCGTCAGGCTCCGTTTCCGGAACGCGCGGGAGACAACCGGCGTGAGTGTGGAGAGCATCAGGCCTACCCAGGCAGTAGCCCCCGTCGAGCCGGTCACCCTGCGCGCGGCACTGGAGGCGCTTGGCGCGAAGCCCGGCGAGGCCGTCGCCGCGCGGGTCGCTGCGATGCTGTCGGAAGGAATCGCCAGGCTGGCCATTGGCACCGGCACGCTCGACGTCCGGTCCAGCCAGCCGCTGGTGCCGGGCACTGACGTCATGCTGACCATGGAACGCGGTGGCCAGGCGGTGAAGATCGCCCTGGCGGAGGCCGGTCTCGCGCCGGCCCGCGCCGCCCCGGCCATGGCGGTGCAGGCTGGACCGTCGGCGCCCCCCGCCGCGGCGGCACCCCCCGCAGCGGCACTGCCTGCCGCAGGAACGGTCGCCGCGGCGCTGGTGGACCTTCTGGCCCGCGGTCTCGTGGCCCCCGGCACCACCCGCCTCACCGAGGGAGCACAGGTGGCGCTGGCGGCGCGCGGCGCCCCGAACCCGCCCGCGGCGGAGCCCAGCGAGGATGGCCCTTCGCCGCCCAAGGCGCTGCATGATGCGCTGATCCAGGGCGTTCGGGCTGCCGCCGGGCGGCAGGACAGCCTGACCGCGCTCTTCGCCGACCTCACCGCCGTGGCCCAGGGCCGCACGCGGACGGAGATCCCGGCACCGGTCGCCCGCGCCATGGCCGAGGTCCTCGGCTTCCGCGTTCCGGCTGAAACCCTGGCGACACCGGCGGGACTGACGCGTGCACTGCACGATTCCGGCGCGCAGCTGGAGGCGAGGCTCGCCGCGCTGCCGGCGGGCATGCCGCTGCCGCCGGACCTGAAGGCGGCGCTGCAGCGGCTGCAATCGGCCCTGGCAGCCTGGCCGGCCGGTCATGATCCGGCGGAGGCCCCGGCGGCCGCCAAAGTGGCGGGTCACGAACGTCCACCCGTCCGCGGCGCCCTTCCCCACGGCCAGCCGGTCCAGCAGAGCCAGCTCGGTACGGCCGCCACCCCGGCCGAGGTGGCGCAGGTCCTGACCGAACGTACGGAAGCCGCCCTGGCGCGCATCACCCTGCTGCAGGCGGCCTCCCTGCCCGACATGCGGGACGGCATCCGCACGGACCTGCCGGCCCTGACGACCCTGGAGGTACCCCTGCGGGTCGGGGCGGACACCGCCGTCGTCCAGTTCCAGATCCAGCGCGACCGGGACGAGGCCGACGAGCCTGCGGCCCGCTCCCGCAAGGGCGGCGACTGGACCATGCGCTTTTCCCTCGATGCCGAGCCTCTGGGACCCATCCATGCCGCCGTGCGCTGGCACGACGGCCGCGTCGGCATCCAGCTCTGGGCCGAGCGGGACAATGTCGCGGCAGCCCTCGAGGCCCAGCGGGCCGGGCTCTCCGACGCGCTGGCCGCATCCGCCTTCATGATCGAGCAGCTGACCATCGCATCGGGAACGCCGCCCGACCCGCGCGCACAGGCCGGCCTGCCCCGCCACCGCCTCGACCGGTCGTCATGAATGTGGAGGACAGGATGAGCGGGCAGGACATGCCCCCGCGGGCCACCATCGCCGTCGCGCTGGAATATGAGATGGGCAAGGACGCCGCTCCCCGCGTCACCGCCTCCGGCCGCGGCCTCGTCGCCGAGAAGATCATCGCCACGGCGCGCGAACACGGCGTCGCCATCGAAGGCAATCCGCTTCTCGCCGAAGCCCTATCGGGGGTCGCGGTGGATGACCATATCCCCGAAGAACTGTACCGGGCCGTCGCCGAGGTGATCGGTTTCGTGCTGCGCGCCGCCGGCAAACTGCGCTAGGCCGATCGTCCCCAGGCAGGACATCGCGCCGTCTGGCGGCCCCTGCGGCATTGGATTATAGGCTGAGACACAAGAAAATCCCGGGAGGACGGCATGACCCAAGTCGACAGCGCGCCTGTGAGGCCCTGGACGAAATTCTATTCGGTCGGCATGCGCCACACGATCGATGAGGCTCCCCATCCCAATCTCGCCGCCATGGTCCGCTCCGTGGCGCGCACCTTCGGGGCCAAGACCGCCTTCTCCCTCTGCCTGCCCAACGGCATGGGCGGCTCGCTCACCTATGCCGATATCGATCGCCTGTCGGATGATTTTGCCGTCTATCTGCGGGAGGTCCTGAAGCTTGAGCCTGGCGCGCGCGTCGCGCTGCAGACGCCGAACGCCCTCGCCTTCCCGATCGTCGCCTTCGGCGTGTTCAAGGCCGGCTGCGTCCTCATCAACGTCAATCCGCTCTACACGGCGGAGGAGATGGGCAATGTCTTCGCCGACGGCGAGCCGGACCTGCTCGTCATCATCGACATGTTTGCCGACAAGCTGCCGGCCGCCTTCACGCGCCACAAGGTGCGCCACGTCGTCGTCTCCTCGATCACCGACTTCATGCCCTGGCTCCAGGGCACGCTGGTCGGCCTCGTCCAGAAGTACAAGGACAAGTCGGTGAAGCCCGTTCCGGTGGAACACACGACCTTCCAGGCCGCCCTCGCTGCCGGCGCGGCGCGAAAGGCGGGCGTCAAGGTCACCGTCTATGCCGAGACCGTCGGCCTCGATACGCTCGCCGTGTTGCAATATACCGGCGGAACGACGGGCGTCTCCAAAGGCGCCATGTTGACCCACGGCAACCTCGTCATGAACATGGCGCAGGCCCTGGAAATGGTCGCGTCGAACATGGTCAAGGGCGAGGAGACGATCCTCACCGCGCTGCCGCTCTATCATATCTTCGCCTTCACCGTGAACATGCTCGGCTACTGGGTGCTTGGCGCCCACAATGTGATGGTGCCGAATCCGCGGCCGCTGACCAACCTGCAGAAGGCCTTCGAGAAGTTCCCGATCTCGACCCTGACCGGCGTCAACACGCTGTTCAACGGTCTCAACAACGAGGCCTGGTTCCGCGACAACCCGCCCAAGGCCCTGAAGAGCTCCTGCGCCGGCGGCATGGCGCTGCAGGACGCGGTCGCCAAGCGCTGGCACGAGGTGACACGCACCCCGGTGATCGAGGGCTACGGCCTGACCGAATCCTCCCCCGTCCTCACCTTCAACCCGCTCGATGCGGTGAGGGAGGGCACGATCGGCGTTCCCGTTCCCTCCACCGACATCAAGTGCGTCGACGACGACGGCAAGGAAGTGCCGCATGGCCAGCCCGGCGAACTCATCGCCCGCGGCCCGCAGATCATGGCCGGCTACTGGCGCAAGCCTGACGAGACCGCCCGCACGGTGCGCGACGGCTGGCTCTACACCGGCGACATCGCCACCCAGGACGCGGACGGCTATTTCACCATCGTCGACCGGAAGAAGGACATGGTGCTGGTCTCCGGCTTCAACGTCTTCCCCAACGAGGTCGAGGATACGCTGGCCAAGCACCCGGCCATCCTCGAAGTCGCCGTGGTCGGCGTGCCGGACGGCGCCGCCGGCGAGGCGGTGAAGGCCTTCGTCGTCCGCAAGCCCGGCTCGGATGTCACCGGCGAGGAGATCCGCGCCTTCTGCAAGGAGCATCTGACCGGCTACAAGGTGCCCAAGCTCGTCGAGTTCCGCACCGAACTGCCGAAGTCGAATGTCGGCAAGATCCTGCGCAAGGACCTGCGCGCCGAGGAAATGGCGAAGGCACCGAAGGCCTGAGGGCCTCGCCGCAGGGCGGCCGCGCGCGGCGGCCGCCTTTCCCCTGGCTGGCCGGCGCGCTAGCCTCCGCGCAGGTGGAGACGCGCCATGACCGATCACGATCACCACGACCATCATCATCACGACGACCACGACCACGACCACAGCGAGTTGTCGCCCATGGACGCACGGGTCCGGGCGCTGGAGACGATCCTCGTCGCGAAGGGCTATGTCGATCCCGCCGCCCTCGACGTGCTGATCGAGACCTACGAGACCAAGGTCGGGCCGCATAACGGCGCCCGTGTCGTGGCGAAGAGCTGGGTCGACCCCGCCTACCGTGCCCGGCTGCTGGCGGACGCCACCGCCGCCGTCGCCGAACTCGGCTTTGCCGGCCGCCAGGGCGAACATCTGGTGGCGGTCGAGAACACGCCCGACACCCATAACATGGTCGTCTGCACGCTGTGCTCCTGCTACCCGTGGCCGGTGCTCGGCCTGCCGCCGGTCTGGTACAAGTCGGCGCCCTACCGGGCCAAGGCGGTGCGCGACCCGCGCGGCGTCCTCGCCGATTTCGGCGTCACCCTGCCCGCTGGCAAGGCCGTCAAGGTCTGGGATTCCACGGCCGAGATCCGCTATCTCGTCCTGCCCGAACGTCCCGCCGGCACCGAGGGCTGGGACGAGGCGCGCCTCGCCGCTCTCGTCAGCCGCGATTCCATGATCGGCACGGGCCTCGCCCGCAGCCCGGAGGCGGTGGCATGACCTATGTGACCCATGCCGATCTCGGCGGCCGCCTGGGCCTTGGCCCCGTCATCCCGGAACGCGACGAGCCGCTGTTCCACGCGCCCTGGGAGAAGCGGGCCCTGGCCCTCACCCTCGCCATGGGCGCCACCGGCGCCTGGAACATCGACCAGTCCCGCGCCGCCCGCGAGCAGCAGCCCGGCTATCTCGGCATGAGCTATTATGAGGTCTGGACCGGCGGCCTCGAGCGCCTGGTGACTGACCGCGGCCTCGTCACCGAAGCCGATCTCGCCGCCGGCCACGCCGTCGATCCGGCAAGGATCCTCCCCCGGCTTCTCACCGCGGATCAAGTCCCGGCCGTGCTGGCGCGCGGCGGTCCGACCGAACGGGAGGCGACGGGTCACGCCCGCTTCGCCGTCGGCGACCGCGTCCGGACCGCGACCATGCCGGCGCCGCAGGGCCATACGCGTCTGCCGCGCTATGTCCAGGGCAAGACAGGCACGATCACCCATCGGCACGGCGTCCACGTCTTCGCCGACATCAACGCCACCGGCGCGGGCGAGGCGCCCGAATGGCTCTACACCGTGCGGTTCGACGGGCGGGAGCTTTTCGGGACCGAGGGCGACCCCGCATCCAGCGTCTCCGTCGACGCCTGGGACAGCTATCTGAGCCCGGCATGACCCAGGCCCTCGCTCCCGACATCGCCGCCCTCCCCCACATCCCCTGTGATGCCGAGGGGCCCGTCTTTCGCGAGCCCTGGGAGGCCCATGCCTTCGCGCTGGTCGTGACGCTGCACCAGCGCGGCCTGTTCACCTGGGCCGAATGGGCGGAGACGCTCTCCGCCGAGATCCGCGCCGCCCAGGCCGCCGGCGATCCTGACACGGGCGAGACCTATTACGGCCATTGGCTGCGGGCACTGGAACGGCTGGTGATTGCCAAGGGCGTGACCACCGCGCCGGCGATCGCGGACACGACCGCCGCCTGGCATCGCGCGGCGGAGGCAACCCCGCACGGCCAGCCGATTGTCCTGGCCGCCCACGGCTAAGGCGCATCCGCGGCGGCGCTGCCGGGCGGGCCCCTGCGAGCCCGCCCCGGACCGTCATTTCACCGAGGAGAAGGCCGTCGGCGCCAGGAACGAGCTGGCGATATTGGCAACGATCGGCCCGTCGCTCTCGCTCTCGCTGCGCGCGGCGTTCCAGTCCGGATCCTGCTGGAAGGCGACCCATTTGGCCTCGCGCTCGGCCATGGATTCCCAGGCCAGCAGATAGGTCAGGTCGTTGTTCGACGGACCGATGGCCGTGGTGAAGAAGCCGGCCTGGCGGATGCCGTGCTTCTCCCAGATCTTCAGCGTGTGATTCTGAAAGCGGGCCAGCAGCTTGGGCAGGCGACCGGGCAGGCAATTGTAGACGCGCAATTCGTAGATCATGGACTTTCCTTCCCTGATGGGACCACCACCATGCCGTGCGCCGCAGCTCTTGGCCATCGACGCCAGCGAATGGCCGGCTCCCGGAAGATCGTCGCGGAACCGGTCGCCGCTCTAGCCTGCCAGCAGGTCCTGCACGGCCTGCCGCAACAGCGCCTCATCCGCGGGGTTCTGGGCCGGATTGCCGGCGCGATGCCCCCAGATGGAGGGGATCGGCCGCAACGTGGCATTGGGCATCATGGCGGTTTCGATCGCGCTGTCGGCCGTAGGGAAATAGAGGTCGGTCTCCGACGGCATGATGATCGACCGCGCGGTGATCGCCCCGAGGGCACGCGCCAGATCACCGCCATAGACCGGATTGGCGGAGATGTCCGAGGCCATCCAGGTCTCGATCATCGACAGCAGGTCGGCCGGGTCGCGCCGCAGGAAATTCGCCTCCCAGCTGCGCACCAGGAAATCCTCCAGGGAGGAGAAGCCGACGCTCCGCCACAGTTCCTCCCGGTAGAAGGCCTGGCTCATCGCCCAGCCGGCATAGACCCTGGCGAAGGCACGCAGGCCCTTGACCGGACGCTCGACGAAGCGGCCGTCGCGATAGGCCGAATCGGTGGTGAGCGTGGCGCGGATGCCCTCCAGGAACACCCGGTTGTGCGGGCTGCTGCGGGCCGAGGTGCAGACCGCGCAGATCGCGCCGACCCGGTCGGGATGGAGCGCCCCCCAGTGCAAAGCCTGCTGGCCCCCCATCGACCAGCCATAGACCAGCGCCAGGCGCTCGATTCCGAAGACCTCCCGCAGCAACTGCTCCTGCGCCGCGACATTGTCGACATGGGTGAAGACCGGATCGCGCCCGAGGCCGAAAGGCTCGGCCAGCGTGCTGGGCGAGGAGGACAGGCCGTTGCCGAACTGATTCGGGATGATGATGAACCAGCGCGTCGGGTCGAGCACCCGTCCCGGCCCGATCAGCCAGTCGATGTCGCTGTGATGGGCACCATAGGAGGTCGGGTAAAGTATGGCGTTGCTGCGCGCAGCATTCAGCGTGCCGTAGGTCTTGTAAGCGAGGCGGGCGAGCGGCAGCGTCAGGCCGCGCTGCAGGACGAAGGAACGGATGTCGAAGATGTCGTGGTCGGCCACCGTGTCCCCCTGGATGCTGCCGCCACCATAGGCGGGCGGCAGAAGAAAGGGGAGGCTGCCCGGGCCAGGACAGCCTCCCGTCGCGCCGGCCGGGGGGAAACGGCGGCACTCGTCCTCAGCCACGGGGTCTGGCTGGTGGCTCCGACGTCTTGCGGGTCGTCGCAGCCTGTCGCTGATACGGGAGAACGCGTTGGCCGGATCAGCTGCGCAATCCCGGCGCTTCCTGGCCGGTGCGCGCGACATAGTCGGTATAGCCGCCGCCATAGGCGTGGATGCCTTCCGGCGTCAGCTCCAGCACCCGGTTGGAGAGGGCGGCGAGGAAATGCCGGTCATGCGAGACGAAGAGCATGGTGCCCTCATAGCCGGCCAGCGCCTTGATCAGCATTTCCTTGGTGGCCATGTCGAGATGGTTGGTCGGCTCGTCCAGCACCAGGAAATTCGGCGGATCATAGAGCATCCGCGCCATGACCAGACGCGCCTTCTCGCCGCCGGACAGGACTCGGCAGCGCTTCTCGACATCGTCGCCGGAAAAGCCGAAACAGCCGGCCAGCGCCCGCAGCGAGCCCTGCCCAGCCTGCGGAAAGGCCTCCTCGAGCCAGTGGAACACGGTCTGCTCGCCGTCCAGCAGCTCCATCGCGTGCTGGGCGAAATAGCCCATCTTGATGCTGGCGCCGCGTGCCACCGTGCCGTCGTCCGGTTCCGTCGCCCCCGTGACGAGCTTCAGCAGCGTCGACTTTCCCGCGCCGTTGACCCCCATGATCGCCCAGCGCTCGCGGCGCCGGATCTGGAAGTCGAGCCCTTCGTAGATCGTGCGGCTGCCGTAGCGCTTGTGGACGCCCTTGAGGGAGACGACGTCCTCGCCGGAGCGCGGCGCCGGCTGGAACTCGAACAGGACGGTCTGGCGGCGGCGCGGCGGCTCGACACGGTCGATCTTGTCGAGCTTCTTCACCCGGCTCTGCACCTGGGCAGCGTGGGAGGCGCGCGCCTTGAACCGCTCGATGAAGGCGATCTCCTTGGCCAGCATGGCCTGCTGGCGCTCGAACTGCGCCTGCTGCTGCTTCTCCGCCAGCGCCCGCTGCTGCTCGTAGAAGGCATAATCACCGGAATAGGTGGTCAGCGCGCCGCCGTCGATCTCGATGATCTTGCCGACGATGCGGTTCATGAACTCGCGGTCGTGGGAGGTCATCATCAGGGCCCCCTCGAAGCCCTTCAGGAAGGCCTCCAGCCAGATCAGGCTCTCGATGTCGAGATGGTTGGACGGCTCGTCGAGCAGCATCACATCGGGCCGCATCAGCAGGATCCGGGCGAGCGCCACGCGCATCTTCCAGCCGCCGGAGAGCTTGCCGACATCGCCCTCCATCATCTCCTCGGAAAAGCCGAGGCCGGCCAGCACCTCGCGCGCCCGGCCGTCCAGCGCATAGCCGTCGAGCTCCTCGAACCGGCCCTGCACCTCGCCGTAACGGCTGATGATCTCGTCCATCCGGTCGGCCTGTTCGGGATCGGCCATGGCCGCCTCCAGCGCCTTCAGCTCGGCGGCCACCTCGCTCACCGGCCCGGCGCCGTTCATCACCTCGGCGACGGCGCTGCGGCCGGCCATATCGCCGACATCCTGGCTGAAATAGCCGATGGTGACGCCGCGGTCGGTGGAGACCTGGCCCTCGTCCGGCGGCTCCTCGCCGGTGATCATGCGGAACAGAGTCGTCTTGCCGGCACCGTTGGGCCCGACAAGGCCGATCTTCTCGCCCCGCTGCAGGGCGGCGGAGGCCTCGATGAAGACAATCTGCTTGCCGTTCTGCTTGCCGATGCTTTCCAGTCGAATCATGCGCGTGGAGAACCCGAGAACCGATGATGGCCGGGGCCTTACGCCATGTTCCTTCGCGGCGAAAGTCTCAACCCAGCTGTGCAGTGGGAGCAGAGCGCCTGTGCCGGCGGACATAATCGGTCCTTTCGCGCCAGATCCCAGACAGATGAAACAAGTTATGACAATTAAGTGACACCTCGTTGCAATGGCTGCCTTGCGACGGCCTTATCGTCTTGCAATTGGTTGGCGGGCGTCCGAAGGACAGCGGCTCGACCAGACTCGGGATCGTGGCTGCGGCGGACAGAGGGAGACTGGTTCGGTGGATGAAGCGCCCGTTGGAGCAATCGAAGCCGGGCGAGCGGACGTGCGCACTGCCGAGGCCGGGGCGCGGAACCGCGTGCAGTTCGCCGCCCTGCCCTATCGTCTCACCACCGAGGGCGATGTTCAGATCCTGCTGATCACCTCCCGCAGCACCAGGCGCTGGATCATTCCGAAGGGCTGGCCCATGGGCAAGCGCCCCGCCCACAAGGTCGCGGCGTTGGAGGCTGGCGAGGAGGCCGGTGTCGAGGGCAAGATTGGCAAGCAGGCCATCGGCTTTTATCATTACGACAAGTTGCTCTCGACAGGCGCCGTGGCACGCTGCCGGGTCGACGTCTATGCGCTCGAGGTGCGCCGCCAGAAATCCGCCTGGCCGGAACGCAAACGGCGGGAGCGCCGGTGGATGGACCTTGCCGAAGCGGCGAGCATCATTGACGACGGCGAACTGGCCCCGCTGATCCGCAGCTTCGCGCCAGACGGGACCTGACGAGACTGCCCGGCGACCTCCTTGCGAGGATGGACTGGAAGGCGCCGGCGGAAATCGGTAGAGGCGAACTCGGACATATTCTGTAGAATAGTTGTTCCATCGCGAGGACGAGCCTGACCCCCCATGAGCGACCATCGCGTCATCATCGCCGGCGGCGGTATCGGCGGTCTCGTCACCGCCCTGACCCTGCACCAGATCGGCGTGGCCTGTACGGTCTTCGAATCGGCGCGCGAGATGCGTCCCCTTGGCGTCGGCATCAATCTCCAGCCCAATGCCGTACGCGAACTCGCCGATCTCGGCATCGACGAGACCGAGCTCGACACGGTCGGCTGTCCGGCGAAGGAATGGGCTCTGGTCGGTCTCAACGGCAACGACATCTACTCCGAACCGCGTGGCCGCCTCGCCGGCTATCGCTGGCCGCAATATGCCGCCCATCGTGGCCGGCTGCACATGCTGCTCTACGACAAGGTGCTGGAGCGCCTCGGTCAGGGGGCCGTCCAGCTCGGCCGGCAGATAAGAGGATATCGCAAGCATGCGGACGGGGTGACGGCGCTGGTCGCGGCATCCGACGGAACCCATTCGGACGAGCACGGCGCGCTGCTCATCGGCGCCGACGGCATCCACTCCGCCATTCGGGCGCAGATGCATCCCGACCAGCCGCCCATCCACTGGGGCGGCGCCCTGATGTGGCGGGGCACCAGCCGCGCCCGGCCGATCCGCACCGGCGCCTCCTTCATCGGCCTCGGCACCCATCGCCATCGCATGGTGGTCTATCCGATCTCGCCCCCGGACGCCGACGGCCTGGCGACGATCAACTGGATCGCCGAGGTCGTGGTCGACCCGTCCGACGGGTGGAAGCAGCGCGGCTGGTTCCGCGAGGTCGGGATCGGCGACTTCATCCATCATTTCGCGGACTGGCGCTGGGACTGGCTCGACGTCCCGGCCCTGATCCGCAGCGCCGACAGCGTCTACGAGAATCCGATGATCGACCGCGATCCCGTCGCCACATGGCAGGACGGCCCCGTCGCGCTGCTCGGCGATGCCGCCCACGCCATGTATCCGACCGGGTCGAACGGCGCGAGCCAGGCCATTGTCGACGCCCGTGTGCTCGGCGCCGCCATGGTGGCGCACGGGGTCAATGCCGAGGCGCTGGCCGCCTATGATTCGCAGCTCTGCGGGCCGATTTCGCAGGTCGTCCTGCGCAACCGTGGTGCCGGCCCCTTCGGATTGCTGAACCTCGTCGACGAACGCTGCGGCGGCACGTTCGACGACATCGACACCGTCGTGCCGCCTACCGAGCGCACCGCCTTCATGGCCGGCTACAAGAGGGCGGCCGGCTTCGCGGTGGAACAGCTCAACGCCGCGCCGCCGACGATCGCGGCGGGGGCACGGGCCCGCCTCGCCTAGCCGTTCTGGTCGCGCCGCAGCGTCGGCAGGCCGATCCCGGCGGCGTCGAACCCGCCATCCACCGCCAGCGTCTGGCCGGTGACATAGCTTGCACCCGGACCGCACAGATAGACGATGGCGTCGGCCAGTTCTTCCGGCAGCCCGTAGCGGTTGAGCGGGATGGCATCGTGATAGTCGGCGCGGATCTCGGGCGAGTGGACCTTCTTGGCCATGGCGGTGTCCACCGGGCCAGGCGCCACGGCATTGACGCGGATCCCGTAGCTGGCGAGTTCCACCGCCATCTGCTTGGTCAGGTGGCCGAGCCCGGCCTTGGACGTTCCATAGGCAACGCGCAGCGTCGAGGCGCGCAGCGACGAGATCGAGGTGATGTTGACGATCGCCCCTCCGGTCTCGCGCATCAGCGGCACCGCCGCCTTGGTCATGATGAAGGGCCCCGTCAGGTTGACCGCCATGACCTCGTTCCAGGCCTCCAGCGGGGTCTCCATCAGCGGTCCGAAATGGGCGATGCCGGCATTGTTCACCAGGGCATCGAGCCGTCCGAAGCGCCCGGCGACGGCGGCAATCGCCGCCTCCGCATCGGCCGGGCGGGAGACGTCGCGCGTCAGGGCGAGCACCCGGTCCGGGGCTCCCGCCGCCGCGGCGGCCGCAGCGAGGACGGCGCCTTTGTTGTCGAGCATGGCGACCGCCCACCCATCGGCGAGAAAGCGCTGCGCGGCGGCAAGGCCGATGCCTTGGGCTGCGCCGGTGACGAGCGCGACGCGCTGATGATCCTTCGTCATGGGTCCTGTTCCGTCCGGTGGCGACACGCCATGGCGGCAAGGCCTAGCACGAAGGCTCCGTCAGGTCCCCCGCACCTTCGGCAGGGCACCCCCCTCGCCTGATGGGCCGTGATGCGCGCCATCCGCCACGGTTGAGCAGCAGGGCACAACCGGGCAAGGTCGGTGGACGATTCCGCGCCGCCCCCGAGGGACAGTGTCTTGCCATTCCGCTTCGTCCACACCGCGGACATCCACCTGGATTCGCCGCTGCGGTCGCTGGCGCTGCGCAACCCGGCGCTCGCCGCGCTGATCGGCGATTCGACCCGGCAGGCCCTGGTGGCGATCGTCGACCTCTGCATCGACCAGAAGGTCGATGCCCTCGTCATCGCCGGCGACCTCTATGACGGTGACCAGACCTCGATGAAGACGGCGCGCTTTCTGGCGACCCAGCTTGGCCGGCTGCATGAGGCGGGCATCGCCACCTTCAAGATCCGCGGCAACCACGACGCCCTGTCGAAGATCACCCAGGAGCTGATCCTGCCGCCGACGGTGAAGGTGTTCGGCGGGCGCGGCGAGAAGGTCGAGATCGCCGGCAAGGGCGTCGCCGTCCACGGCATCAGCTTCGCCCGCCCCCAGGCACCGGAGAGCCTGGTGCCGAAGTTCCGCCCGCCCGTGGCCGACGCGGTCAACATCGCCATCATGCACACCAGCCTGGCCGGGGCGCCGGGCCATGACGTCTATGCCCCCTGCGCGCTTTCAGACCTGCACGGCTCCGGCTTCGACTACTGGGCGCTCGGCCATGTCCATGCCCGGACCCAGCATGCCGGTCCCCGCACCGTTGTCATGCCGGGCATGCCGCAGGGGCGCGACATCAACGAAGCCGGCCCGAAATCGGTGTCGCTCGTCACCATCGGCGACGACCGGCGGATCACCGTCACGGAATGGCCGACCAGCATCGCCCAGTTCGAGCGCATTCCCGTCGATCTCGGCGGCATCGCCGGGTGGCGCGAGGCGGTCGATGCGATCGAACAGGCGGTCGGCCGGATGCGGGACCGGACCGAGGCGCCGCATCTGGTGGGACGGCTGATGTTGAGCGGCCGCACGCCGCTCGCCTGGCGGATGCGGCGCGACCGCGACCTGCTGTTGGCCGAGATCGAACAGCGGCTGGAGGCGGGCGGACGGACCTGGATCGACAGGATGGAGCTCGCCGTCGCGGCACCGGGTCCGGTCGAGGATGCCGGGTCGGCCGATCCGGTGCGCGAGCTCGGCGACCTCATGCGGTCGGACGCGATGCGCCGGCACGGTGTGCGCGAAACGGTCCGCGACCTCGTCCGGGAGCTGCGGGACGACCTGCCCGGCGAGGCCCGCGGCTTCTCCGGCGGTACGGAGGCGGAGTTCGAGGCCTATGTGGAAGCGCTGCTCGGCGAGGCGGGCGAGGACGTGCTGGCGCGTCTCGCCGCGGAACCGGCCGGAGACCGGTGATGCGGCTCCAGCGCCTCGACCTCATCCGCTACGGCCGTTTCACCGACCGCATGCTCGACTTTGGCGCGCCGCCAGCAGGGGGGCCCGATTTCCACGTCGTCTACGGGCCGAACGAGGCCGGCAAGTCGACGTCGCTGAACGGCTATCTCGACCTGCTCTTCGGCATCCCCGAGCAGACCCGCTACGCCTTCCTGCATCCCTATGCGACCATGGAGGTGGGTGGCGTCCTCGCCTTCGCGGGCGAAACCCACGAGCTGCGGCGGGTCAAGCAGCGCGCGGCTTCCCTGCGCGACGGCGGCGGCCAGCCCGTCGCGCCGACGCTGCTGGCCGGGCCGCTCGCCGGCCTGACCCGCGACAGCTACCGCATGATGTTCTCGCTCGACGACGAGACGCTGGAATGGGGCGGCGAGGCGATCCTCGACAGCCAGGGCGACATCGGCGAACTGCTGTTCTCCGCCAGCAGCGGCCTCGCCGACCTCTCCCGCAAGCTCGACGCCGTGACCAAGGAGGCCGACGACATCTTCCGCAAGCGGGCGAGCACCACCCGCATCGCCGCGCTGAAGCGTCGCCTCACCGATCTCAAGGCCGCCCGCGACCAGATCGACGTCCAGGCGTCGGAACATCAGCGGCTGGCCGAGGCCCTCGCGCGCGCCGACGAGGCCTATGCGCTCGCCGCCCGTGACCTTGCCGTCGCGCGCGCGCGGAACGACGAGCTCGCCCGCATCCTCCGCGCCGTTCCGCTCAGGACCGAACGCGACCGCATCCTCGCCGCCCTCGCGCCGCTCGCAGACCTGCCTCACCCTCCCGGCCACTGGATCGGCACCATGCCGGCGCTGCTGACGAGTGATGCCGCATTGACGGCGCGGGCCGATGCCCTCGACCGGCAGATCGCGGCCCTCGCGGAGGCCCTCGCCAGTCCGCAGCCTGAAGCCGCCCTCCACCCGCTGGAGGAGCGGCTCGCCCGCCTCGCCCGGGAAACGGCGCGCTACCGCACCGCGGTCGAGGACTTGCCGAAGCGCCGGCGGGCGCTCGCCGAGGCCGACCAGCAGCTCCGCTCGATCGCCGCCTCCCTCGGTCGGCCGGATGCCGCCGACCCCGCCGCACTGGCGCTTCCCGCCGCCCTGATCGGGCAGTTGCGCGACCTCATCGAGGAACATTCGGGGGTCAGCGCCGCCCTGGCGACGGCGAACCGGGAGTTGCAGGACGCCTGCGAGGCGCTGGCGCGCGCCGAGGATGATCACCGCCGTCTCGCGGCGTCTGGTACTCTGCTGGCACCCGAAAGAACCGCCGCCCTCGAAGCGGCGCTCGCGCCGGTCCGGCAGGGCGACCTTGGCGCCCGGCTCGCCCTGCTGGAACGCGAGGTGGACAAGGACCGCCGCATCCTTTCGGCCGCCATGGTGGCGCTCGCCCCCTGGTCAGGCCCGCCCGCAGCCCTCGCGGCCCTCCCCGTCCCCGACCGTGCCGAACGGGCCGGTTGGCGGCGCGCCCTCACCGAACATGCGGCCGAGGCGGCCCGCGCCCGCCGGCAGGAAAAAGACCTCGCCGCCGAACAGCAACAGGCCGCCGCCGCCCTCGCGGCGCTCCGCTCCGCGGCGGGTCTCGTCGACGATGCCGCCGCAACGGCCCTGCGAGGCGAGCGCGACGCCGCCTGGGCCGCCCATCGCGCGACCCTCGACCGCGCCACGGCGGCGACTTTCGAGGCGGCGATGCGGGCAGCCGATGCCGTCGCCGATGCGCGCGCCGCCCATGCCGACCGCCTCGCGGAGCTGCGCAACCTCTCGGTGGTCGCGGCGACCCGGCAGGCGGCCATGGCAAGGGAGACGCAGCGCGCCGCCGACGCCGACGCGGCGCTCGCGCTGCTGCAGGGCATGGTGCTGGCACGGTGCCCCGTGCCGATCGGGCCGCCGGACGATGCCCCCCTCGCCGCCAGACTCGATGCGATCGAGCACTGGGCCGCTCTCCGGGACAGCGCCCTTGCGGCCCATGACCGGCTGCAGGACAGCGAGGATCGTCTCGCCGCCGCCCGGGACGAGGCGGCCAGGGCGCGGCGCGACCTCGCCGCCGCCGTCGCCGCCATCGGCCTCGACCCCGGTGACCTCCCGCTCGCGGCGTTGGCCAAGGCAGCCGGGAACGCCCTTG
>NZ_JALHMP010000050.1 GCF_022843985.1 Phreatobacter sp.
CGAAGCCGCCTCCGGGGGCGCGCCCGCCGGCCCCCAGGTGCCGGCGACAGCCGCCGAGGAGGCAGCACCCGCCGATGTCGCCGGGGGGCCCTTCACGCTGCCGCCGCCCCATGCTTCCGGCTTTCCCTTCGTCTTTCCCGGCACCTGGAGCGAACCGGTCGCCTTCGCCGCCCTTCCGGGCTGGGCCGAGGACCGCCAGGACCGGACGCTCGCGGCCTTCCGCCAGTCCTGCCGGCCGATCCTTGCGGCGCGGGCGGCGCCGCGGGCGGCCCCCGACATCTGGCGCGCCCTGCGCGACATCTGCCCGCGGGCGCTGGCCCTCGCCGATCCTGTCCCGGTGGAGGCGGCGCGCGCCTTCTTCGAGGCCGAGTTCCGCCCCGTCCGCTTCGCCCGTTTCGCTGACAGGTTCGAGGAGGACGGCTTCCTCACCGGCTATTACGAGCCGGAGGTTCTGGCCTCGCGCGAGCGCACCACGGTCTTCTCGGCACCTTTCCTGCTACGGCCTGACGACCTCACGTCAGCCCGCGGCAGCACTGCGGGCTTCGACGCCCGCTCCGGTGCCGGTCGCTGGGTCGGCGGGCGCTTCCTGCCCTATTTCGACCGTGGCGAGATCGAGCAGGGCGCCCTCGACGGCCGCGGCCTCGAGATCGCCTGGGCCCGCGACCAGACCGACGTCATGTTCACGCAGATCCAGGGCTCGGCCCGGCTGCGCTTTCCTGACGGCAGCACCCTGCGCATTGGCTATGCCGCCCATAACGGCCATCGCTACGTGCCCGTCGGCCGCGTCATGATCGAGCGGGGCCTCGCCACCCGCGAGCAGATGTCGATGGACTTCATCCGCACCTGGATGGCCGAGAATCCAGAAGCCGCCCGCGACGTGCGCTGGCAGAACCGCTCCTATGTATTCTTCCGCGTCAAGAGCGAACTCGCCGCCGAAGACGGCCCGATCGGCGCCCAGGGCGTGCCGGTCTCCGACTGGCGGACCATTGCCGTCGACCGCAATGTCCATGCCTATGGCACGCCGGTCTTCATCAGCGCCCTGCTCCCGACCGGCCAGACGGAAAGCGGCGAGCCCTTCCGCCGCCTGATGGTGATGCAGGACACCGGCTCGGCCATTGTCGGCCCGGCCCGCGGCGACCTCTATCTCGGCACCGGTGTCGAGGCGGGGTCGACGGCCGGGCGCATCCGCCACCGCGCCGACTGGTTCGTGCTGCTGCCGAAGGCGCTGGCGCCCGAGGCCGCTGCGGTGCCTGTGCCCGAGCCGCGGCCGGAGGCGAGGCCGTGAGCCGCCGCCCGCGGCACCTGTCGCCCGAGGATCGCCGGCTCTGGACCCATGTGGCGGCGAGCGTGAAGCCGCTCGATCCCGCCCGCGCCCTTGCCCTGCCCGAAGAGCCGGAACCGGTCCCCGCGCCGCCGGCGGCCAAGCCTGCCCGCGCCCCTGCTGCGCCGCGCTCCATCGTCCCGGCCCTTCCGCCGCCGCCGCCGCTGGCGGCGCTGGAGAAGGGCCTGAAGCGCAAGCTCTCACGCGGCCGCCGCGACGCCGATGCGCGCATCGACCTGCACGGCCTGACCCAGGAGGCCGCCCATCGCCGGCTGATGGCCTTCCTGCGCCAGTCCCAGGCGGCCGGCCACGGCCTCGTCATCGTCATCACCGGCAAGGGCGCGCCGAAGCGCCTGCGCGAGCTCGATGAAGAGGCCTTCCGCCCCGATCCCTATGCCAGCCGCGGTGTGCTGCGCCGGGTGGTGCCGCAATGGCTGGCCCTTCCCGACATGCGGGCGCTGGTCATCGGCTTCGAGGAGGCCGCCGCCGGCCATGGCGGTACCGGCGCGCTCTATGTCCGCATCCGCCGCCCCTGAGGGCCAGGGCACGCCGATTTCGCCGGGGCTGTGGCCCCTGCGCTCTTGACCGGCGACCGCGCCGGATGGATCGTCCGGTCGTCATCCCGCCGATCCGGAAGAGCAGCCCATGCGGAACCGCCTTTTCGCCCTCGCCCTCGCCGTCCTCTGCGCCGCTCCGGCCGCGCAGGCGCAGACCGTCCTCGGCGATGATGGCGGACCGCGCGGGCTCGCTGGCTCGACCTATACGACGGGCCGGGTGCCGGGCGCCGCCTATCCCGGCGCGGTGGTGCAGGACCTGCGGCTGCGCGGACCGGTCGGCGTCGCCCTGTTCCGTGACCCGCGTTTCCAGAACCGGCTGCTGCCCTGCGATTCCGGCCTGGCCCTGGAGCGGATCCAGGAAACCTTCGCTGAGAAGGAGGCGCAGTTCTGGAACTCGTCCCTCGGGATCCGTGGCTTCGACCGGGTCCGGCTGGTGGCGACCAACCCGCATGGCCAGAACCTCATCCCGCGCCGCTATTGCACGGCGCGTGCCCTGCTCTCTGACGGCCGCGTCCGCACCGTCAGCTATGCGATCCTTGAGGACCAGGGCACGATCGGCGCCACCTGGGGCGTCGAATGGTGTGTCCACGGCCTCGACCGCGGCCGCAGCTTCGATCCGGCCTGCCGCATGGCGCGGCGCTGATCCGGACAACTACCAGTCCCGCTCTTTGTTCTTGATTTGTTCGATGTCCCTCGGCTAACTCGATCAGCCGGGAGGGGGAGGGTGCCCATGATGACCCGCATGCGCGCAGGTTCTGGTCTTGCAGGTTCTGGTCTTGCAGGTTCTGGTCTTGCAGGTTCGTGTCTCGCATGGTGTCGCGCCACCGCCGCCGCGGTGCTCCTCTCCGTGCTGGTGGCCGCGCCGCCCGCCCTGGCGCAGGCCCGGCCGGGTGCACCGCCCGGCGAATACGATTTCTATGTCCTGGCCCTGTCCTGGTCGCCCTCCTTCTGCGAGGCGACGAGCGAGCGCACGTCGCGCTCCATGCAATGTGCCGGCGACCGACCCTTCCATTTCGTCGTCCACGGCCTCTGGCCGCAGTTCCACCGCGGCTTTCCGGAATATTGCCAGGTGCCGGCGCCCGTGCTGGAGAACCGCACCGTCTCCGCCATGCTCGACATCATGCCGGCGCCGGGCCTCGTCCGGCACCAGTGGTCGAAACACGGCACCTGCTCCGGCGCCCGTTCGGCCGCCGCCTATTTCACCCAGGTGCGGCAGGCCCGCGCCAAGGTGCGCATCCCCGCCGAATACGAGACCATTGCCGAGCCGCGCATGGTCACGCCGGACGAGGTGGAGGAGGCCTTCGTGCGCGTCAATCCCGGCCTCACCCGCGAGATGATCGCGGTGCAGTGCGACCAGCGCCGGCTGCGCGAGGTGCGCATCTGCATCGGCCGCGACATGAACTTCACCGCCTGCCAGGAGGTCGACCGCCGGGCCTGCCGCCGTGACCAGCTGGTGATGCCGCCGGTGCGACCCGGCCGCAGTTGAGCGCGGCGGCGTTAACCGTCGGACCAGGGCGGGAACGAAACCCGTCCGAATCACGGACATCGGTCGGATCGTTTTTCGTTCCGGCCCCCGGGAGCCGCTTTCGCCGCAGTTGGGCTCGAGGCAGTGACCGCCTGGATCCGCGAAGCCGCTGGGGCGTCCGCCAAGCCTTAACCGTGGCGTGTCGTTTCGGGGCAGCGGAAACGGCGCCGGGGGTCCGTCGCCGCGCCTCCGCCGCACCGCCGTCGCCACGCGAGACGGGCCCCGGGACGCCGGGTTGTTAATCCCGGGATCAGCCGGCGAACGAATCGCGCCCGAATCAGGAGCATGGTCGTGTTCCCGCTTCGTCCGCGGCGCCTCTGCCGCTTTGGGCCGCCCGTGGCCCGCCGCGGGAGCGCCATCCGTTGGCGGGGTGGCTCCGGGCGTTAACGTTTCCGTCCCCCGCCGGGACGCCTCAGGCCAGCGCCGAGAGGTACCGGACGGGGCGCTTGCCGAGGATCGCTTGCGCCGCATGGAGGATGGCGTTGGTGTCGATGCCGTGATGGCGGTAGAGGTCGCCCACCGTGCCGGTCTGGCCGAAATGCTCGACGCCCAGCGACTTGACCCGGTGGCCCTGCACCGCCCCGAGCCAGGCCAGCGTCGCCGGGTGGCCGTCGACGACGGTGACCAGGCCGCAATCGCGCGAGAGGCCGCCGATCAACCGCTCCACATGGCTGGTCGCGTCGTGATGGCCGCGCTGACGTGCCCGTTCCGCCGCGGTCCAGCCGGCATTGAGCCGGTCCGCCGAGGTGACCGCGAGCACGCCGACATCGCGGTGTGTCTCGGCCAGCAGGCCGGCGGCGGCGATAGCCTCCGGGGCGGTCGCGCCCATATAGGCGAGGGCCACGCCGGCATTGGGCCCCGGACGACGCAGCCAGTAGCCGCCATTGATGATGTCGGCGGACAGGCCTGCATCCATGACCCGCTGCGGCTGGTCGATGCTGCGCGTCGACAGGCGGAGATAGACCGAACCGCCGGTCTCGTCGCGCAGCCAGGTCTCCTCGTCGCGGTCACCCTCGCCGTCGCGCTGCATATAGTCGAATCCGAACCGCATGATGGCGGCGAGCTCGTCGACGAAGGCCGGTTCGAAGGCTGCCAGCCCGTCCTGCGCCATGCCGATCAGCGGCGTGCCGATCGACTGGTGGGCGCCGCCCTCCGGCGCCAGCGTGACGCCCGACGGCGTCGCCACCAGCATGAAGCGGGCGTCCTGGTAGCAGGCATAATTCAGCGCATCGAGGCCGCGCTGGATGAAGGGATCATAGAGCGTGCCCACCGGCAGGAGCCGCTCGCCGTGGATGGAATGGGTCAGGCCGAGCGCCGACAGGAGGATGAACAGGTTCATCTCGGCAATGCCGAGCTCGATATGCTGGCCCTGCGGGGAGAAGTCCCAGGTGAAGGTGGAGGGAATGCGCTCCTGCTTGAACGTATCCGCCAGGCTCTCGCGGGCGAAGAGGCCGCGCCGGTTGACGAAGGCGCCGAGATTGGTCGAGACCGTGACATCCGGCGAACAGGTGACGATGCGCTCGGCGAAGGGCTCCTGGCCGCGGGCGATCTCGTTGAGGATCAGGCCGAAGCCCTGCTGTGTAGCCATCACCGGCTGCATCGGCACCGCCAGCCGCTCCGGGATCGGCAGTTTCGCCCCGGTATAGCGCCGCCGCCCCTTCGACGCGAAAGGCACGGTCTTCAGAAAGCCCTCCAGCGTCGTCGCCGGCACACCAAGCCCCTCGAAGCGCTCCCATTCATGGCCCGGCCGGACGTTCATGGCGGCGCGGAAGGCCTCCATCTGCGCCGGCGTCATCAGGCCGGCATGGTTGTCCTTGTGGCCCTGGAAGGGCAGGCCGAAGCCCTTGATCGTATAGGCGATGAAGCAGACGGGGCGATCGTGGTCGATGCCCTCGAAAGCGTCGAGCAGCGAGGGCATGTCGTGGCCGGCGAGATTGGTCATCAGCCGCGCCAGGTCGCCGTCGGAGCGCCGGCCGATCAGGGCAGAGACCGCGCCCTGGTCGCCGATATCGTCCTCCAGCCTCTTCCGCCAGGCCGCCCCGCCCTGGTAGCAGAGCGCCGCATAGAGTTGGTTCGGGCAGGTGTCGATCCAGCGCCGGAGCGCCGCGCCGCCGGGCTCGGCGAAGGCCGCTTCCAGCAGCTTGCCATATTTGAGGATCACCACGTCCCAGCCGAAATTGCGGAACATGGCCTCGAAACGCTCCCACAGCCCCTCGCGCACCACGGCGTCGAGGCTCTGGCGGTTGTAGTCCACCACCCACCAGGTGTTCCTGAGGCCGTGTTTCCAGCCCTCGATCAGCGCCTCGTAGATATTGCCCTCGTCCATCTCGGCATCGCCGATCAGCGCGACCATGCGGCCCTCCGGCCGGTCGAGCCCCCAGCCATGGGCGCGCACATAGTCCTGGGCGAGGGAGGAGAACAGCGTCTGCGCCACGCCCAGCCCGACCGAGCCGGTGGAGAAGTCGACGTCGTCGATGTCCTTGGTGCGCGAGGGATAGCTTTGCGCCCCCTTGAAGCCGCGGAAATTCTCCAGTTTCTCGCGCGTCTGCTGTCCAAGGAGATACTGGATCGCGTGGAAGTTCGGGCTCGCATGCGGCTTCACCGCCACCCGGTCCTCCGGCCGCAGCACGGCGAAATAGAGCGCCGTCATGATCGTCGCCAGCGAGGCCGACGACGCCTGGTGTCCGCCAACCTTCAGCCCGTCGGCACTGGCGCGCAGGTGGTTGGCATTGTGGATCGTCCAGGAGGCGAGCCAGAGGATCTTCTGTTCCAGCGCGGCGAGAGCGGCAAGACGGTCGGTCATGGTGGGGAGCTTCCCTTGGGGACCGCCATGATGCCGAAACTGGCCGGCAGCCTCCTGCTAAAAAACACCTGACAGCAACGACACAAAGAGCAGCATCTGCTACGATGATCGCTCAGATCGACAGGTTCTGCTCATGATCAGGCTCGACGCCATCGACCGTCGCATCCTCGCGGAACTGCAGCGCGACGGCCGGATGACCAACCAGGCCCTGGCCGAAAAGGTCGGCCTGTCGCCGACCCCGTGCCTCCGGCGCCTGCGGCGGCTGGAGGAGGCAGGCATCATCGGCGGCTATGTCGCCGTCGTCGACCAGAAGGCGGTGGACCTGCCGGTCAGTGTCTTCATCTCGATCAAGCTGGAGCGCCAGCGCGAGGAGGACCTCGACCGCTTCGCCGAGGCTGTGGCGCGCTGGCCGGAGGTGATGGAATGCTATCTGATGACTGGCCAGCGCGACTATCTCATGCGCGTCGTCTGCGCCGACCTGCCGGCCTATGAGCGCTTTCTCAAGGCGCGGCTGACGCGGCTCGACGGCATCGCCTCCATCGAATCCTCCTTCGCCCTCGCCCAGGTCAAACACACGAACGTGTTGCCGCTTGCCTGATGTGGCGGGCGGCGGGGCCGGCCACGGGCTTTGACAGGCGGCGCCGAGCCTCTACCCTTTCCCGACTGTTCGATCGCGAGGATCCCCGCCATGCCGCGCCTCTCCCGCCGCACCGTTCTGACCCTCGCCGCAGCCGGCGCCGGAGCGGGCCTTCTCGGCCGTGGCGCCCATGCCCAGACCGCTACCGAGAGCCACGGCCTCTCCTATTTCGGCGACCTGAAATATCCGGCGGACTTTCCCCGCTTCGACTATGTGAACCCGGATGCGCCCAAGGGCGGCACCTTCATTCACACCGCCTCGACCTGGTCCTTCAACCAGAACCCGACGACCTTCAACACCATGAACACGCTGGTGCTGCGCGGCGACGCGCCGCCCGGCCTCGACGACATCTTCGCCACCCTCATGACCGGTGGCGGCGACGAACCCGATTCCATGTATGGGCTCGCCGCCGAAAAGGTCGCCATGTCTGCCGACGGGCTGACCTACCGGTTCACCCTGCGCGCCGGCGCCACCTTCCACGACGGCACGCCGATCACGGCGGAGGACGTCGCCTGGTCGATCCTGACGCTGAAGGAGAAGGGCCACCCGCTGCTGCGCGTCGTGCTGCGCGACGTCGCGGGGGCGGTCGCCGACAATCCGCGCCTCGTCGCCGTCAGCTTCGCCCGGGGCCGCTCGCGCTCGCTGCCGCTGACCGTCGCCGGCCTGCCGATCCTGTCGAAGGCCTGGTACGCCAACCGCGACTTCGAGGCCTCCACCATGGACGTCCCGCTGGGCTCGGCCGCCTACAAGGTCGGCCGTTTCGAGGCCGGCCGCTTCATCGAATATGAGCGTGTCCGCGACTGGTGGGGCGAGAGGCTGCCCGTTTCCGTCGGCCAGAACAATTTCGACGTCATCCGCCTCGAATTCTTCCGCGACCGCGACGTCGCCTTCGAGGCCTTCAAGAGCCGCACCTACACGTTCCGCGAGGAGTTCACCTCGCGCGCCTGGGCAACGCAATATGACTTTCCCGCCGCCAGGGACGGCCGCGTCGTCCGCCGCGAGGTGCCGGACGAGACGCCGTCCGGCGCGCAGGGCTGGTTCATCAACACAAGGCGCGAGAAATTCGCCCATCCGAAGCTGCGCGAGGCGATCGGCCTCGCCTTCGACTTCGAATGGACGAACAAGAACGTCATGTTCGACAGCTACAGGCGCACCCATTCCTTCTTCCAGAACTCGCCGATGATGGCGGTCGGCAAGCCCTCGCCGGAGGAACTCGCCATCCTCGAGCCCTTCCGCGGCAAGGTGCCCGACGAGGTCTTCGACGAGCCCTATGTGCCGCCGGTCTCCAACGCCTCCGGCCAGGACCGCAACCTGCTGCGCCGCGCCACGCAATTGCTGCGCGAAGCCGGCTTCACCCTGCGGGACAACCGCCTGCTCGACCCCGCCGGCAGGCCGATGACCGTGGAATTCCTCGACTTCGACAATTCGCTCGAGCGCCACACCCAGCCCTTCGTCGCCAACCTCCGGCGCCTCGGCATCGAGGCCGCCATCCGGCGGGTCGATTCGGCCCAGTACCAGTCGCGCCTCAAGGACTATGACTTCGACCTGACCATCCGCCGCTACTCGCTCTCCCTCACCCCCGGCGAATCGCTGCGCACCTTCTTCGGCTCGGAGAGCGGCAAACAGCCGGGTTCGCAGAACCTCGCGGGTATCGCCGACCCCGTTGTCGACGCGCTGATCGCCAAGATCCTGGCGGTGAATACCCGCCCCGAACTGACGACACTCTGCCTCTGCCTCGACCGCGTGCTGCGCTCGGGGCGCTACTGGGTGCCCAACTGGTACAAGGCCTCCCACTGGATCGCCTATTGGGACCAGTTCGGCTATCCCGCGGCCAAGCCGAAATACAGCCGCGGCGTGCCGGCGACCTGGTGGTTCGACCCGGCCAAGGCGGCCAGACTCGAACGGACCTGACGGGTGCGGTCGCCTTTCCGGGTTGGCGCTTGATCGAGAACAAGGCCGGGTCCGGCTCCTTCGGCGTCAATGCGGCGGAGACGGCCCGGGCTCCCGCTGGTGCATCCTGCGCAGCGGACCGCGCCGCACCGGAACGCCGGAGGCGCCGCCATGTCGAGCACGAGCCGATCCCATGAGGGCCGCTCCCTGGCCCTTGCCGCCGGTCTCGCCGCCTGTCTGGCGGGTCTCCCGGCGCCGGCCGCGGCCGCCAGTATCCAGCGCGGGCAGACGCTGGCCCGCACCCATTGCGCCACCTGCCACGCCATCGACCGGTCCTCGCCGAGCCCGCTGACCATCGCCCCGCCCTTCCGCGACCTCCATCGCAACTACCCGGTGGAGAGCCTCTCCGAGGCCCTCGCCGAGGGCATCATGACCGGCCACCCCTCCATGCCGCAATTCCGCTTCGACCCCGACCAGATCGAGGATTTCATCGCCTTCCTGAAGAGCCTGGAACGGCGGCGGTAGGGCGGGCAATAACGGGGGACGAGGAGCAGGGAAGGAAGATGGTGCTGCGAGAGAGGATTGAACTCTCGACCTCTCCCTTACCAAGGGAGTGCTCTACCACTGAGCTACCGCAGCGAGGGCACCGGAGGCGCGAAACGATGCGCGGTGCGAACGGGACGCTTCCCTGCCACAGGGTGCGGCGCGATGCAAGGGCGGGGCTGCGATTTGCTGGCCGGCGGCGACGGGCGCGTTGCGCGCCGCCCTGCGGCGCGGCATCGTCGCGGCCCGGATGACGGGCGGACAGGGAGCGGCCATGGCCGGGGATGCGGACGAGGCGGGACGGCAGCAGAGGGTGGTTTCGGGAGCAGGCCCGAAGCCCAGGGATACCCGCGCCGAACGCCTCGCGGCCCAGCTCAAGGCCAATCTCAGGCGCCGCAAGGACCAGGCGCGGGGCCGTGCCGCGAACGAGGACGAGGCGGGCTGAACGGCCAGGCGGAATTCCGCCGCGTCGCCTTCCTTGTTTCGCCTCCTTTGGTCGGCTAGACGAAGGCCCCCGCCGGGCGGCAAGGTTCTGCAACGCTGCCGGGCGATTCGACGTCGGGCGCCCAGTCGAGGCCAGCCCTCCCTCCGAGGAGTTCCGCATGGACCGCATCCGCATCACGGGTGGACGCCCGCTTCACGGCACCATCCCGATCTCGGGCGCCAAGAACGCCGCGCTGCCGCTGATGATCGCCTCGCTGCTGACCGAGGACGAGCTGACGCTGGCCAATGTGCCGCGCCTCTCCGACGTCTCGAACCTTGCCCGCATCCTCGGCAATCATGGCGTCGACGTCACCATCGCCGGCAAGCGCAACGGCGACGAGGTGCTGACCGGCCAGACCGTCCGCCTCAACGCCCGCTCCATCGTCGACACCACGGCGCCCTATGAGCTCGTCTCCACCATGCGGGCGAGCTTCTGGGTCATCGCGCCGCTTGTCGCCCGCATGGGCCGCGCCAAGGTCTCGCTGCCCGGCGGCTGTGCCATCGGCACGCGCCCGGTGGACCTGCTGCTCATGGCGCTGGAGCGCCTCGGCGCAACCATCGACATCGACGCCGGCTATGCGGTGGTCTCCGCCGACAAGGGCCTGAGGGGCGCCGAGATCGACTTTGGCAAGGTCACGGTCGGCGGCACCCACGTGGCGCTGATGGCGGCCTCCCTCGCCGAGGGCACCACGGTCATCCACAACGCCGCCCGCGAGCCCGAGATCGTCGACCTCGCCGACTGCCTCATCAAGATGGGCGCCCGCATCAAGGGCCACGGCACGGCCACGATCGAGGTCACCGGCGTGCCGCGCCTGCGCGGCGCGCATCATGCCGTGGTGGCCGACCGCATCGAGACCGGCACCTATGCCATGTGCGTCGCCATGGCCGGCGGCGATGTTCTGCTGGAGGGCGCCCGGCCCGAACTGTTGCAGGCCGCCCTCGACGTGCTGGTGGAGGCCGGCGCCGAGATCTCCTCGACCAACGAGGGGATCCGGGTGAAGCGCAACGGCCATGGCCTGTCGCCGGTCAACGTCACCACCGACCCCTATCCGGGCTTCCCCACCGACCTGCAGGCCCAGCTCATGGGCCTGATGACCCGGGCCAAGGGCACCTCCCACATCACCGAGACGATCTTCGAGAACCGCTTCATGCATGTGCAGGAGCTCGCCCGCCTCGGCGCCCATATCCAGCTCGACGGCCAGACGGCGACCATCGAGGGCGTCGACACGCTGAAGGGCGCGCCGGTCATGGCCACCGACCTGCGGGCCTCGGTGTCGCTGGTCATCGCGGCACTGGCCGCCCAGGGCGAAACCACGGTGAACCGCGTCTATCACCTCGACCGCGGTTTCGAGCGGCTGGAGACCAAGCTCGCTGCCGTGGGCGCCGATATCGAGCGCATTTCCGGCAGCTGACCAACCGGCCAGCGCCGCTGTCGCCCGACGCAAAAGGCGCCGCTGGCGGCGGCGCCTTTCCCGGGACGGCTGGTGTCGCGCGCGGTCAGCCGCAGCGACGCTCGCGGCGGATGATGATCGTGCCGTTCGGACGCTGCGTGCGCACCGTCACGTCGCGGCAGCGCTCGCGGCCACGGTTGAAACGCTCCGAGCGCCGCTCGCGGATGATGACCCGGTCCGGGCCGCGATCACGCCGGTAGCTGCGGCGGTCGTCGCGCCGGTCGTCGCCTGACCGCACCGAAATACCGCCCTCGCCGGCGCGGATACGCAGGTCCTGGGCAAAGGTCGGTGCAGAGAAGAGCAGGGTGGCGGCAAGGGCGCCAAGGGCGATCAGTTTCATGGGGTCCTCGTGGGTGGTCTTGTCGGGAACAACCTGCGGGCATCAGATTGGTTCCCTGACAGGGCGCAGCGGACGGGGCCAAGGCCAGCTGCCGCCGGCGCTTCACCGGCTTGGAATCCCTTCCGGTCCGGCGCCGTAGCGCAGTCACGCCAGAGCGAGCCTGTCCGGCCACGGGAGCGACGGCGGGGTCCTGACCCTGCGCAGCACAGTTGATGCCGGCGCGATGGGCGGGGCATTGTGCCGGCGCCCTCTGTCGTATCGGGGGCGCTGGAATTCCTTCCGCCGCCGGACGCGAGGTCGTGGAAGGTCGTCCAGGCCGTGAACACCGGATTACCAGCCAACAAAAAAGCCCGGCGAACCGGGCTTTTCTGCGGGTTTCTGGACGATCTCGGATCGTCTGAAACAGGAAATTGGTGCCCAGAAGAGGACTGGCCGATACGAGCGATTTCCCGAGCAATTTCAATGGCCCTCGCAGGCCGCTTCGGGCTCTTGTGTACCTCCCCCGTGTGCCTTCGGCAAGCCCCGCCACCGATGCTGGTGACGCGGTGATGTACGCCAGTCGACCCATGCCCGATGTGATGCCCGGAGACGGACCCGCTCCATCACCCGCTGATGCGCCCCATCACGGACCATTAAGGCGGTTCGGTCACCTTGTCGGTACCCGTCGCCTGCCGGTAGCTTGCCCTGCATGACCCCTCCGCCAACCTCAGGTAGCGACCCGTTCGAGCCCTCCCGCTTCATCGGGAGGTGGAAGGGTGCAGCGGGGACTGAGAGGGGGGATGCACAGACGTTCTTGAACGAGCTGTGCCGCCTCATCGGAGTGGACCAACCACACGACCATCGCGAGAAGGGCCTGCCTGCCGAGGACTACTGCTTCGAGCGTGCCGTCAGGTTCCGTTACGAGGACGGTTCCACTTCTCCCGGCCGCATCGACCTGTACCGCAAGGGTTCGTTCGTGCTGGAGGCCAAGCAGTCCACCAAGCGGCAGAAGGGTGGTGACACCTACGACCAGTTCTCCTTCATGCTGGAGGCCGATGGTGGTGCTGTTGCAGTGAAGGAGCGGCCCCGGGCCAAGGCGGTGGCGTCCTCATGGGACGTACTTATGCGGTCCGCCAAGCGTCAGGCGGAGGACTATGCCCGGGCACTGGACGAGTGGCCGCCCTTCATCATCGTCGTGGACGTAGGTCACGCCATCGAGGTCTATGCGGACTTCTCGCGGCAGGGAAAGAACTACGCCCAGTTCCCCAACCGGAACGAGTTCCGCATCACGATGGACGACCTCCAGAGGGAGGAGGTTCGCGACCGTCTCAGGGACATCTGGACAGATCCCCTCAGCCTCGACCCCGCCACCCGGGCCGCCGAGGTCACGCAGGGCATCGCCTCCCTCCTCGCCAAGATGACTCAGTCGCTGGAGGCGCGGGCCAAGCTGGAGGACCCGACCCAGAAAGCGGAGCATGCCTACCGCATCTCGAAGTTCCTCATGCGGTGCATCTTCGCCATGTTCGCAGAGGACATCGGCTTGTTGCCAGCCGGTGGCTTCCTCAAGCTCATCGAGATGTACAAAGGCAGGGCAGACCGGTTCCACCACGCGGCCAACGACTTCTTCGACAAGATGGACAAGGGTGGCCACCTCCCGGCCATCCAAGCCGACATCCGCAGGTTCAACGGCGGCCTGTTCCGCGAGGCCATCTCGGTCCCCATCACCGAGGACGAGCTTGGCCTTCTGGAGCAGGCGGCCCGCCGTGACTGGAAGAACGTCGAGCCCGCCATCTTCGGCACGCTGCTGGAGCAGGCACTCTCAGACCGGGAACGGTCGAGCCTCGGAGCCCATTACACGCCCCGGGCCTATGTCGAGCGCCTCGTGGTGCCCACCATCGTGGAGCCGCTGCGTGAGGACTGGGACATCGTCCAGAGCGAGGCCATCGGCAAGTTCCTCGAAGGCGAGGCCCCCGCAGCCCGTGAGGCGGTGAAGCGGTTCCATGACCGCCTCTGTGACACGCTCGTTCTCGACCCTGCCTGCGGCACGGGGAACTTCCTGTACGTGGCGCTGGAGCTGATGAAGCGTCTCGAAGGCGAGGTGCTGGACTTCCTGAAGGAGCTGGGAGAACCGAACGAGCCGCTACGGACCATAGACCCCCACCAGTTTCTCGGCATCGAAAAGAACCCCCGGGCTGTCCCCATTGCCGAGCTGGTCCTCTGGATCGGCTTCATTCAGTGGTGGTTCCGCACCCGGGAGCGGGCCGTCATTCAGGAACCCATCCTCAAAGACTTCGGCACCATCAAGGTGGCAGACGCTGTCCTGGCCTTCGACCGGGAGGAACTGTTGAAGGACGAGAGCGGACGGCCTGTGACCCGTGCGGACCCGCAGGCAACGAAGCTCCACCCCATCACCGGTGAGGTGATCCCTGATCCGGATGCGCGGCTGGAGGTGCACCGCCTCGTGAACCCGAGGCCCGCCAAGTGGCCGATGGTGGACTTCATCGTGGGCAACCCGCCCTTCATCGGGG
This sequence comes from Phreatobacter sp., assembly GCF_022843985.1. Lineage (GTDB taxonomy): Bacteria > Pseudomonadota > Alphaproteobacteria > Rhizobiales > Phreatobacteraceae > Phreatobacter. The sequence continues at coordinate 14,058 of NZ_JALHMP010000050.1, forward strand.
GCAAGGACATCCGTGCGGAGCTTGGGGACGGCTATGCCGAGGCTCTGTGGAAGTCCCGGGGCAAGAAGACCGACTCCATCGACTTCGTCATGTACTGGTGGGACATGGCCGCGACCATGCTGCGGGCCAAGGGCACCCGCCTCCGTCGCTTCGGGTTCATCACCACCAACTCGCTGACCCAGAAGTTCTCGCGAAGGGTGCTTGAGAAGCACCTGAAGGCCGCGAAGAACCCAATCTCGCTCCTGTTCGCCGTTCCGGACCACCCATGGGTCAAGAGTGGCAAGAGCACGGGCAAACGGGCGGCCGTCCGCATCGCGATGACGGTGGCAGAGCGGGGTGAGCGAGAGGGACAGCTTGCCGAAGTCGTCAATGAGAGCGGTCTGGACACCGACCGGCCTACAATCCTCGTTCGGTCTTCAGTTGGCCGGGTCTTGCCAGACCTCACCCTCGGCGCCGACATAACTTCAACGGTCCGGCTTCATGCCAACTCGGGGCTGGCCCACATGGGGGTGAAGTTGCACGGCGATGGCTTCATCGTGACTCCCCAGAAGGCTGCCGCATTGGGCTTGTGGGCCCCGCGAAGCCAATATCTGAGGGACTTTGCCAATGGCCGAGACCTTGCCGAGCATTCGCGGGGACTACTGGTAATCGACGTTAACGGGACCGATGAGCAGACGCTGAGGCAACGTCATCCACCTGTCTGGCAGCACCTATCAGAGACGGTCAAACTCGCCCGAGAGGCGCAGGTGGAGAAGTCTGTCCCGCGACAATCAAGATGAGAACGGCGCGTCAATCAGGATGAGAGTCTGACGCTGGTGGACCACGCAAGGAGGGCCGGAGGCCCGACTGGAGTGGTCCACCAGCGTTGCCGTCCTT
>NZ_JALHMP010000051.1 GCF_022843985.1 Phreatobacter sp.
GCCGCTGCGCCCTGGCGCGGGCCCTATCGGGTCTGGCGCGGCGGCGAGGGGCTCGGCGACGCGGCCGTCGGCACGCTGGAACGGCCCTCGCTCATGGGCCGGACCCTGACGGCGCTGGCTGCCGGCCGCCCCTGGCGCTGGGACCGTGGCGCGGCCGTGACGGTCGAACTCGTCACCGGTGCGCTTGCCGGCCAGCCGGAGGCGGCGGTGCTGGACGGTGCCAATGCCATGGCCCTACGCCATCCCGATGGCGGCTGGGAGGTGCTGCAGTTCCGCGACGCGGTGCTGGTCGCCGACCGCACCTATGTCCTCTCTCGCCTGATCCGCGGCCAGCGCGGCACCGAGCACCGGACCGGTCCGGTGCCGCCGGGCGCGCTCTGCGTCCTGCTCGACGGGCCGCTGGCGCCGCTCGGCACCGGGCTCGACCTGGTCGGACGGCCCTTCCGCTACCGGATCGGCGCCGCCGTGCTGCTGGCCGGCGATCCCGCCATGGCCGAGGTGGAGGCCACCGCCGACCTGACCGCCCTGACCCCCTTCGCGCCGGTCCAAGCCCGGGCGCGGCGCGAGGCTTCGGGCATCCGCATCGCCTGGACCCGCCGCACCCGGCTTGGCGGTGATGGCTGGGACATGGCCGAGATCGGCCTCGGCGAAGCCGCCGAACGCTACCGGCTCACCATCCGCGACGCGGCGGGTGTGCCGCTGCGCAGCCTTGAGACCGCGGCGCCGTCCCATCTCTACGCCACGGCCGAGGAGATCGCCGATTTCGGCGCGCCCCAGGCGCTCCTCCGTCTCTCCGTCGCCCAGGTCTCGGCCCTGGCCGGGCCCGGCCACCCCCTCGACGCCGTCCTCGCCCTCTGAGGCGAGCGGCAGGCCTTCACCCCAGCACAGGAGACTGACCATGACCGATCTCACCACGCTCGGCCTCAAGCCCGTCCTCGCCAGCCGCACCGTCTGGTCCAGCCTCGTGGGCCTCGCCTGCCTCCTCGCCTCGGTCTTCGGCGTCGAGACGCAGCTCATCGACCAGGGCGCGCTCGCCGAGGCGCTGCTGCAGGCTGCCACCGGTATGAGTTTGGCCGGAGCCATCGTTTTTCGCGTTCTGGCGCGTCGCAAGCTCACGCCTTGAGCACCGATCACGGCAATCTGAACGCACATTCATCCGGGGTTCAGGCCAGCCGACTAGCGTGAAGGCCTGACCCCGATCACGATGTCCCATGATCCTCGCACGCACATCAGCGCTCGCTTTCGCCCTGGCGGTGTCCGCCGGGCCGGCGCTTGCACAGATGGCCTGCCTGTCGCCGGCCGAGCGCCGGGTGGCGGTGGCCGAGGGCGAGGCCATCCCGCTGGTCCAGGCCCAGCGGGCGCTCAGGCCCGAGCACCGCGGCGAGGTCATCAATGCGCGGCTCTGCCGGGCCGGCAACCAGCTCGTCTACCTGCTGACAGTGGTCGCCCGGCATGGCAAGGTCATGCGCGTCCGCATCGACGCGACGAACGGCCAGCTCGTCCAGGTGCGCTAGCCACCGGTCCCCAATCCAGGAGTCCTTCCCTTGCGCCTGCTCGTCGTCGAGGACGATCCGGATCTCAACCGGCAGATCACCACCGCTTTGTCCGATGCCGGCTATGTGGTCGACAGGGCCTTCGACGGCGAGGAGGGCTACTATCTCGGCGACAGCGAGCCCTATGACGCCGTCGTCCTCGATATCGGCCTGCCGAAGATGGATGGCATCTCGGTGCTCGAGCAGTGGCGCCGCTCCGGCCGCATCATGCCGGTGCTGATTCTCACCGCCCGCGACCGCTGGTCCGACAAGGTGCAGGGCTTCGACGCCGGCGCCGATGATTATGTCGCCAAGCCCTTCCACATGGAGGAGGTGCTCGCCCGCCTGCGCGCCCTGCTGCGACGGGTCGCCGGCCAGGCCACCAACGACTTCCATTGCGGCCCGGTCCGCCTCGACGCCCGCGCCGGCCGCGTCACCGTCGACGGCAACCCGGTCAAGCTGACCTCCCACGAATACCGCCTGCTTGCCTATCTCATGCACCAGCAGGGCAAGGTGGTCTCGCGCACGGAACTGGTCGAGCACATTTACGACCAGGATTTCGACCGCGATTCCAACACGATCGAGGTCTTTATCGGTCGCCTGCGCAAGAAGCTCGGTGTCGAGGTCATCCAGACGGTGAGGGGTCTCGGCTACATTCTCCAGCCGCCGACGCAGCCCGCCGCGAGCCCCTGACATGGCCGCCGCGCCCCGCGCGCCTTCGCTGGCGCGGCGCCTGTTCCTGCTCGCGCTGACCTTCGCGGTCGTCCTCTTGACCGTCACCGGCATCGTGCTCGCGGCGGTCAACCGCACCGCCGTGGAGCGCGGCTTCGACCGCCGCATCCAGGTCTATGTGAAGCTGCTCATCGCCGATCTCGCCGGCGCCGTGGACGATACCTCCATCGTCGTCGGCGCCAATCTCGGTGAGCCGCTGTTCGAATTGCCGCAATCCGGCTGGTACTGGCAGATCCTGCGCACCGATGCCGGCCGCAACGAGATCCGCGCCTCGCGCTCGCTGTTCGACGGGCGCCTGCCCAATCTGGTCTCCGAAGCCGCCGCCGACGGACCGACCCGGTCGCGCGAGGGCTATATCGAGATGCCGAACGGCCTGCGCCTGAGGGCGGTCGAGCGGATCATCGAACTTGGCGAGGACGGCGACTTCACCATCGTCGTCGCCGGTCCGGCCGACGACATCCTGGTGTCGGTGCGCAGCTTCAACCTGACGCTGATCGCGACGCTGCTGATGCTGGCCGTCGGCATGATCGTCGCCGCCATGCTGCAGGTGCGCGTCGGCCTGACGCCGCTGCAGCGGCTGGTCGGCGGGCTCACCGCCATCCGCGCCGGCGAGCAGGAGCACCTGGAGGGCGACTTCCCCGTCGAGATCGCCCCGCTGGCGCGCGAGGTCAATGCGCTGATCGACAGCAACCGCGAGATCGTCGAGCGCTCGCGCACCCATGTCGGCAATCTCGCCCATGCGCTGAAGACGCCGCTCTCCGTCATCCAGAACGAGGCGGCCGGGCGCGACGATCCCCTTGCCCTCAAGGTTGCCGAACAGACGCAGGTCATGCGCGACCAGGTCAACCACCACCTCGAAAGGGCTCGGGCGGCGGCGCGGGCGCGCGTCGCCACCACGGTGGTGCCGGTTGCCGATGTCGTCGACAGCCTCGCCCGCACCCTGCAGAAGGTCCACCGCGACCGCGACCTCGATGTCACCTGCACCGTGCCGCCGGAGGCGATGTTCCGCGGCGAGCGCAACGACCTCGAGGAGATGGTCGGCAACCTCGTCGACAATGCCTGCAAATGGGCCGGCGGACGCATCGTCGTCACCGGCGCCCGCGAGCACAGCCCCACCTCGGCGGACCGCGCCTTCTTTTCCATCACCGTCGACGATGACGGTCCCGGCCTGACGCCGACCGAGCGCGACGCGGTGGGCCTGCGCGGCCGCCGCCTCGACGAGACCAAGCCGGGCTCGGGCCTCGGCCTGTCCATCGTCTCCGAACTCGCCAGCCTCTATGGCGGCAGCCTCAGGCTCGACGCCGCCCCGCTCGGCGGGCTCAGGGCGGTGCTGCGCCTGCCGGCGGTGTGAGAGAACGCCGCCGTTTTGCCGCATTCCGCTGGACATTGACCGGGTCACTCATCCACCGGCCCGCGCCGGCTCCATGAACGGGTTCTCCCATGCGCCTCCGTCTCGTCGCCGCCACCGTCCTGATCGGCCTCACCGTCGCCGGTTGTGAAACCCGCGAGCAGTCCGGCACCGCCGTCGGCGCCGTCGCCGGTGCCCTGATCGGCTCCCAGTTCGGCGGCGGACCGGGCGAGCGCCTGGCGGCCGGCCTCGCCGGTGCCGCCATCGGCGGCCTCATCGGCAATGCCATCGGCCGCGATCTCGACGCCCAGGACCGCCAGCGCGCCTATGAGGCCGAGCGCGTCGTCTGGGTCGAGGGCCGCCGCTCCGAATGGCGCTCGGAAAAGGCCTATGGCTATGTCGAGCCCGGCCGCGCCTATTACCGCGGCTCCTTCTATTGCCGCGAATATACCCACACGATCTATATCGGCGGCCGGCCGCAGACCGCCGTCGGCACCGCCTGCCGCAACCCCGACGGCAGCTGGAGCCCGGTCGGCTGAGGCGGGTGCCGGCCACCACTTCTTAACGTCGGCGGCCTAAGCTTGTCGGTGATGACCGAGGCCGCCGTCAAAAAGCCGGACAGTGCTGCCGCTCCCCCGCCGGTGGAGCGGTTGCGCGCCTATCTGTCGGCCTTGCCGGAGTCCGCCAAACAACTGCTCTCCGCCGAGATCACCCGCGCCCGCGCCCGCGGCGAGGACATCCCCGGCGGCGACCTGATCATCGCCGCTCTCAGGATGGGGACGGATCCCGCGCCGCGGCCGGCCCTCGCCGCCGTCGCCGAGGATCGCCCGCGCGAGGATGCCGCCCCGCGGCTGCTGTTCCGGCCGCTCGAGCCCTTCCTCATCGACGAGCGGCTGGAGACCAAGGTCCGCGGCCGCATCATGCGCGCCTCGCTGCCGGCGATCTGGACCTTTCTCAAGCGCGACCTGGTGCCCGATGACGTGGCGGCGCTGGAGCTTACCTGCCGCAATGCCGAGATGACCGGCGACGAGGTGCCGGTGGCCGCCGCCATCGCCGAATTCGTGCCGAAATTCAGCGCCGCCGCCTATGCCGCACTGGAACATGCCAATGCCGGCGAACTGGAGCGCAAGAAGCTCAACATGCGCGTCGGCGACGAGCGCGCCCGCGAGGATCTCGCCGACGTCCTCGCGGTCCTCAACGATGCGACCGTGATCGCCGCGGTCATCGCCAAGGCGCCGCCCGCGATCAAGAACCTCGCCGACGAGGGGCTCGCCAATGTCCGCGCCATGCTCGACCCGCTGGCGGCCTCCAGACCGGGCCTGCTGCCCTTCAGCCTGACGCTGCTCCAGGCGCGTCTGACCCATCGCGCCCAGCTCGTGCGCCTCGCCGTGCTGGCCGCCGACAGCGACGAGCCGAGCAAGATCGCCGCCAGCCCCTACCGCGCCGCCGTCGATCTGGTGATCTGCGACATCGAGCGCGCCACCCAGCGCGTCTCGCGCGCCATCAAGGACGGGCGTGGCGACCGGGCCGCCTCCGGCATCAAGGAGTTTCACGATTCGGTCCGCTCGCTGCGCACCGACATGAGTCTGACGGGCGATGGGCCCTGGCAGCGGCGCGTTGCCAAGCTGAGGGCCGATCTCGCGGCGGTGCTTTCGGCGGAGATCGAGGGCATTCCCGGCGAGGTCCGGCGCCTCATCCGGCCGCGCCAGCGCACCGACCAGCCCATGTCGCCGATCAGCGAGGAGGTCGTCAGCGCGGTCGAGGCCCGTCTCGACCTGCTCCTCACCTGCCGCAGCCACGCCTCCGAGATTGCGCTGAATGAGCTCACCACGCGTGCCTTTACCGAGATCCAGGGCTATCTCGACCCGACGCTGACCCAGCTCATGGAGAACATCCGCTCCTCGCCGGATGTCGACCGCGCCCTCAAGATCAGCCAGATCGAGGCGGCGGTGCGCTTCTCCGCCCGCATCTTCGGGCCGAGCTATGCCCAGCTCCTCCAGAAGGCGGCGGACGTGGCGATCAACAGCGGCAAGGGCGGCAGCCGCTGAGCCGCCCCGCCTTTGCGCGACATCAAACCTTGCTGAGCGCGACATCCTGAGCGTTGTCGGTCGCCGACAGGTGCTCTATTTAGCATCATTCAAGGTTGGGTGCCCGTCGGTGCCCCGTATGATCGGACGTCGCCCCACGACCATGGAAGGCTCCCTGACGATCTGGCTTGCCATCGCTGTCATGACGGCCGCAGCGATCTTCGCCGTCCTGCTGCCCCTGTCGCGCCCGGTGGCGGCGGCGGAGTCGGAGATGGACGTGGCCGTCTACAAGGACCAGCTGGCCGAAATCGGCCGCGATGCCGATGCCGGCCTGATCGGTGCCGCCGAGGCCGAGGCCGCCCGCATCGAGGTGTCCCGCCGCCTGATCGCCGCCTCCGAGCGTATGGCCGCCACGGCCGGTGAGGGCGCGGCCCGCCGCCGCCGTCTCGTTGCCGTCGGCGCCATCGTCGTCATTCCCGCCATTGCCGCGGTGTCCTACGGCACAAGGGGCCATCCCGGCTATGCCGGCCAGCCGCTGGCCGAACGCCAGCGTGCCGTTCCCGTCCCGGGCGACATGGCCGGTCTGATGGCGCGGATCGAGTCGCATCTGGCGGCCAATCCCGGCGACGGCCGCGGCTGGGAGGTCGTCGCGCCGGTCTATCTGCGGCTCGGCCGCATTCCCGATGCCGTGCGGGCCCGGGCCAATGCCCTGCGCATCCTCGGGCCGACCGCCGACCGCGAGGCCGACCTTGCGGAAGCCCAGACCCTCTCGGCGGGCGGCGTGGTCACCGCCGAGGCCAAGGCGGGCTTCGAGCGGGCCCTCGCCCTCGGCGCCGGCCATCCCAAGGCCGGCTATTTCATCGGCCTCGCGGCCGAGCAGGACGGCAAGCCCGAGGAGGCCCGCGCCATCTGGGCGAAGCTGGTCGCCGAGGCGCCGGCCGATGCCCCCTGGATCGCCATGCTGCAGGCCGAGATCGCCCGTCTCGGCGGGCCCGCCGTGGCCGTCGCGCCGGCCCCCGCGGCGGTCGTCGCCCCCGAGATCCGGGCCATGGTCGACGGGCTGGCGGCGCGCCTCGCCTCGGACGGCGCCGATTTCGATGCCTGGATCCGTCTGGTGCGCTCCTATGCCGTGCTCGGCGAGGCCGACAAGGCCCGGGCGGCTGTGGCCAGCGCCCGCCAGCGCTTCGCCGGCGAGGCGGACAAGATCGGCCGGCTCGACGGCCTGGTGAACGAATTGGGGATCGGCGGCTCATGAGCACCACCGGCACACCCGTTCTCTCCCGCGGCGGCATGACGCGCAAGCAACGCCGCCTGACACTGATCGGCATCGCGCTCGCCGTGCTCGGCGTCGCCGCCGGTCTCGTGCTCTATTCGCTGTCGGGGTCGATCACCCTGTTCCAGTCGCCCACCGACATCGTCGAGAAGAACCTCCAGCCCGGCGCCCGCATGCGGCTCGGCGGCCTCGTGGAGGCCGGCTCGGTGCGCCGCGGCGAGAACATGGAAGTGTCCTTCGCCGTCACCGACGGCCGCACCTCGATCCAGGTCGCCTATCGCGGCATCCTGCCGGATCTGTTCCGCGAGGGGCAGGGCGTCGTCACCGAGGGCGTCCTGTCCGGCGACCGCAGCTTCCGCGCCGACACGGTGCTCGCCCGCCACGACGAAAACTACATGCCCAAGGAAGTGGCTGACAGCCTGAAGCGGCAGGGCCACTGGAAGCCCGGCGATCCCGCGCCGAATCCGAACGCGGCAGGATCGTCAACCCCGCAATCCCCGGCGAGGTCCCCATGATGTCCCCCGAAGTCGGCCATTTCGCGCTCGTCCTCGCCCTTGCCCTGGCGCTCGTCCAATCCGTCGTGCCGATCTGGGGCGCGCGCCGTGGCGACGCGGCGCTGATGGCGACCGCCTCGCCCGTGGCGCTCGGCCAGTTCGCCTTCGTCACGCTGTCCTTCGTGGTGCTGACCTATGCCTATCTGGTCTCCGACTTTTCGGTCGAGAACGTCTTCCAGAACAGCCATTCGACCAAGCCGCTGATCTACAAGATCTCCGGAGTCTGGGGGAACCACGAGGGCTCCATGGTCCTCTGGGTCGTCATCCTCACCCTGTTCTCGGCGCTGGTCGCCGTCTTCGGCCGCAACCTGCCGCTCACCCTTAAGGCCAATGTCCTGGCCGTGCAGGGCTGGATCACCGTCGCCTTCCTGCTGTTCATCCTCAAGACCTCCAATCCCTTCGCCCGCATCACCCCGGCGCCGATGGAGGGCCGCGACCTCAACCCGCTGCTGCAGGATATCGGCCTCGCCATCCATCCGCCGCTGCTCTATGTCGGCTATGTCGGCTTCTCCATGTCCTTCGCCTTCGCGGTCGCAGCCCTGATCGACGGCAAGCTCGACGCCGCCTGGGCGCGCTGGGTCCGTCCCTGGACGCTGGTCGCCTGGATCTTCCTGACCGCCGGTATCTCCATGGGCTCCTACTGGGCCTATTACGAGCTCGGATGGGGCGGCTGGTGGTTCTGGGACCCGGTGGAGAACGCCTCGCTGATGCCCTGGCTCGCCGGCACGGCGCTGCTCCATTCCGCCATCGTCATGGAAAAGCGCGAGGCGCTGAAGGTCTGGACGGTGCTGCTCGCCATCCTCACCTTCTCGCTCTCGCTCCTCGGCACCTTCCTCGTCCGGTCCGGCGTGCTGACCTCGGTCCATGCCTTCGCCGTCGACCCCGAGCGCGGCGTCTTCATCCTGGCCATTCTCGTCGTCTTCATCGGCGGCTCGCTGGCGCTCTATGCCTGGCGCGCCCCGACCCTGAAGCAGGGCGGCCTCTTCGCGCCGGTCTCGCGCGAGGGCGCCCTTGTCCTCAACAACCTGTTCCTGACGGCCTCCTGTGCCGCGGTCTTCATCGGCACGCTCTATCCGCTGGCGCTGGAAACCCTCACCGGGGCGAAGATCTCGGTTGGTCCGCCCTTCTTCAACTGGACCTTCGGCCCGCTCATGGTGCCGCTGATGATCGCCATGGTCTTCGGTCCCTTCCTCGCCTGGAAGCGCGGCGACCTCGCCGCCGTGGCGCAGCGCCTGACCCTGGCCTTCGCCGCGGCCATCCTCGCCACCCTCGCCACCTATGCGGTGACCACGGGCGGCCCGGTCCTGGCGCCGCTCTTTGTCGGCCTCGCCTTCTACGTTATCGTCGGCGCGATCCTTGACATTGCCGAGCGCATCCAGCTCTTCCGCGCCCCCGCCGCCACCAGCCTCGCCCGCGCCCGCGGCCTGCCGCGCGCCGCCTGGGGCGCCGCCATCGCCCATGCCGGTGTCGGCGTCATGCTGCTCGGCATCGTCGGCGAGACCGCCTACAAGCAGGAGACCATCGTGCAGATGCGGCCCGGCGAGAGCATCGCCGTCGCCGGCTACGACATCACGCTGCAGGGGCTCGTCCCGGTCGAGGGACCGAACTACCGCGACCTCGTCGCCCGGCTGACGGTCCGCGAGGGCGGCGTCGATGCCGGCACGCTGGAGCCGGCCAAGCGCGTCTATACGGCGCGGGCCATGCCGACCACCGAGGCGGCGCTGAAGACGCGCGGCATGTCGCAGCTCTATGTCTCGCCCGGCGATCCCGGCACGGATGGCTCGATCGCCCTGCGCTTCTTCTACAAGCCCATGGTCCTGCTCATCTGGATCGGCACCCTGGTGATGATGTTCGGCGGCCTGCTCTCGCTGTCCGACCGGCGCCTGCGGGTCGGCGCACCCAAGCCCTCGGCCCGCCGCGTCGCCGCCGCCGTGCAGCCGGCGGAGTAGGGGCGATGCGTCTCCCGGCCCTCGCTCTCGCCGTTCTGATGACCGCGACCCCGGCCCTCGCGGTCCTGCCCGGCGAGCGGCTGTCCGACCCCCGGCTGGAGGAGCGCGCCCGGGCCCTGAGCAAGGACCTGCGCTGCATGGTCTGCCAGAACCAGGCCATCGACGATTCCGATGCGCCGCTGGCGCGGGACCTCAGGGTCCTGGTCCGCGAACGGCTGACGGCGGGCGACAGCGACCGCCAGGTGATCGATTTCCTCGTCGCCCGCTACGGCGAGTTCGTCCTGTTGCGGCCGCGCTTCGGCTGGCACACGGCGGTGCTGTGGATCGCGCCGCTGGTGTTCCTCCTCGCCGGCATCGCCTATCTCCTTGTCGTCGTCCGCCGCCGGCGGGTCGCGGTGGTCACCGCGCCGCTGCCGCTCACCGACGAGGAAAAGGCCCGGCTCGAGGCGGCCCTGAAGCCCTGAACGGGCGGCCGCCCCGCCCGAACCTTACCAAGATGTAATGGTCCCGTCAGGATGGTGTAATCCGGCCTCCGCCATGGTTTCCTCCAGAGGCGGCACCACCCCCGCGTGCCGCGATCCCTCGGAGATCCTCCATGACGTCCCGCATGCGCGCCGCCCTTCTCGGTACCGTCGCCGTCCTCGCCGTCGGTGCCGGGGCCCTTGCCCTGCAGCCGGCCCGCGCCCCCTTCGTCGCCAGCGCCACCGCCCAGGGCGTCCAGTCCGCCCCCATGTCCTTCGCCGACGTGGTCGAGCGGGTGAAGCCCGCTGTCGTCTCCGTCCGCGTCACCCAGTCCGCGCCGCAGGCCATCACCAACCGCCAGCTGCCGGGCATGGAGGAGGACGAGAACGGCGAAATGGAGCGCTTCATGCGCCGCTTCGGCGAACAGTTCCGCGGTGACCCGCGCTTCGGCGGCCCCGGCATGCCCGGCGGCCCGCGCTTCGGCGGCCCGGGCGGACCCCGTGGTCCGGGTGGCCCGCGCGGCATGTCGCAGGGCTCGGGCTTCTTCATCTCGGCCGACGGCTACATCGTCACCAACAACCACGTGGTGCGCGGCGCCACCGAGGCGGACGTCGTCCTCGACAGCGGACGCACCGTGAAGGCCAGGGTGGTCGGCACCGACCAGCGCACCGACCTCGCCCTGCTCAAGGCCGAAGGCACGGATTTCCCCTTCGTGCGCTTCGCCGCCACCGCCCCCCGCATCGGCGACTGGGTTCTGGCCGTCGGCAATCCCTTCGGCCTGGGCGGCACGGTGACGGCCGGCATCGTCTCGGCCCGCGGCCGCGACATCGGCTCGGGCCCCTATGACGACTTCATCCAGATCGACGCGGCGGTGAACCGCGGCAATTCCGGCGGCCCGACCTTCAATGCCAATGGCGAGGTGATCGGCGTCAACACGGCCATCTTCTCGCCTTCCGGCGGCAATGTCGGCATCGCCTTCGCCATTCCGTCCGAGACGACGAAGACCGTCGTCGCTGCCCTGCGCGAGGGCGGTTCGGTCGCCCGCGGCTGGATCGGCGTCCAGATCCAGGCGATCACGCCGGAGATCGCCGAAAGCCTGCGGTTGCCCAGGCCCGAGGGCGCCCTCGTCGCCGGCGTGCAGCCGGCCAGCCCCGCCGCCAGCAGCGACCTGAAGCCCTCGGACGTCATCGTCGCCGTCGACGGCCAGCCGGTGAAGGATGCCCGCGATCTCACCCGCCGCATCGGCGCCGTCCGTCCGGGTACCACGGTGCGCCTCACCGTCATCCGTGAGGGCGCCGAGCGCGCCTTCCCGCTGACGCTCGGCCGCCTGCCGGGCGATGACCAGGCCTCGGCCGAGCCGGGCAGCCGCCGCGCCCCCCGCGGCGAGCCGGCGCCCGAGGCGGCC
>NZ_JALHMP010000052.1 GCF_022843985.1 Phreatobacter sp.
CCTCCGGGAACCGCCGCGGAGGGCGCGGCGACAGGCCCTGCCGCCACGGCGGGGGCGCCGCCGCCCCCCGGCCCATAGTCATAAAGTTGCGCAGGGATCGGCAATTTTATCCATTTCGACCGGACTTTCGCGACCCCCGGCAATAAACATGATCCCAACCCGGGCGGCCGGGCGTATTGCCGCTTGTGCCGCTCTTTGAAATCTGTCAAATAACGGCCTGAGAAAGGTCAGCATCGCTGCCCTATCCAACAGGACCCCGGAACAGGGGCGTCGGGGAGGACGTGAAGCCCCGAGTTTGCATGCCGGACCGGTTGCGGATTTGATCCGTCGCCCGTGCCGGTTTCCCGTGTCACGATCAGCGACCCAGGTCGCAGAACGAGGTGGATGATGAGCACGCAGCGGATTGGTGCGATGGCGGGTCCGGGGATCGAGGCGCGGACGAATCGCGCCACGAAAGCCAATGTGCCTGCCCGCGTCAAAAACCGCACGCGCGCCGTCATCGACCCTGGCCTGCCGGACGCGCAGGGCCTCTATGACCCGCGCAACGAGAAGGATTCCTGCGGCGTCGGCTTCATCGCCGACATGAAGGGCCGCAAGTCCCACAAGATCGTCCAGGATGGCATCCAGATCCTGCTGAACCTCGAGCACCGCGGCGCCGTCGGCGCCGACCCGCGCGCCGGCGACGGCGCCGGCATGCTCGTGCAGCTGCCCGACGCCTTCTTCCGCAAGGAGGCCACCCGGCTCGGCTTCGACCTGCCCGAGCCCGGCCACTATGCCGTCGGCTTCATCTTCTTCCCGCGCGACCCCGAGGGCCAGTCCATCGTCCGCGAGGCGATCGAGAAGGTCATCGCCGACGAGGGCCAGGTGCTGCTCGGCTGGCGCGACGTGCCGACCGACAATGCCTCGCTCGGCGAGAGCGTCAAGCCGACCGAGCCGCTGCACAAGCAGCTTTTCGTCGCGCGTGGCGCCGATATCGAGTCCGAGGATGACTTCGAGCGCCGCCTCTTCGTCCTGCGCAAGGTCATCTCCAACCTTGTCTATGACCTCAACGACCCGCGTACCCGGGGCTATTACCCCGTCTCGCTGTCGTGCCGGACCATCGTCTACAAGGGCATGTTCCTCGCCGACCAGCTCGGCGCCTATTTCCCCGACCTGCACGACCCCTCTTTCGAGAGCGCCATCGCCCTCGTCCACCAGCGCTTCTCCACCAACACGTTCCCCGCCTGGTCGCTCGCCCATCCCTACCGGATGGTCGCCCATAACGGCGAGATCAACACCCTGCGCGGCAACGTCAACTGGATGGCGGCACGCCAGGCGAGCGTCGATTCCGAGCTCTTCGGCAACGACATCTCCAAGCTCTGGCCGGTCTCCTACGAGGGCCAGTCGGACACCGCCTGTTTCGACAACGCCCTCGAATTCCTCGTCCAGGGCGGCTATTCGCTCGCCCATGCGGTGACGATGCTGGTGCCCGAGGCCTGGGCCGGCAACAAGAGCATGGATGAGCAGCGCCGCGCCTTCTACGAGTACCATGCCGCCATCATGGAGCCCTGGGACGGTCCGGCCGCCATCGCCTTCACCGACGGCCGCCAGATCGGCGCCACGCTCGACCGCAACGGCCTGAGGCCGGCGCGCTGGTTCGTCACCAAGGACGACCGCATCATCATGGCCTCCGAGATGGGCGTGCTGCCCGTTCCGGAGAGCGAGATCATCCGCAAGTGGCGCCTGCAGCCCGGCAAGATGCTGCTCGTCGACCTCGCCGAGGGCCGCATCATCTCCGACGAGGAGATCAAGGCCGAGCTCGCCGCCTCCAATCCCTACAAGGAGTGGCTGGAACGCTCGCAGCTCATCCTCGAGGACCTGCCGCCCGTCGAGCCGCGCGCCTCGCGCACCGACGTGCCGCTGCTCGATAAGCAGCAGGCCTTCGGCTACACCCAGGAGGACGTGAAGATCCTGCTGGCGCCCATGGCCACCACCGGCCAGGAGGCCGTCGGCTCGATGGGCACCGACACGCCGATCTCGGCGCTGTCGTCCAAGTCCAAGCTGCTCTACACCTATTTCAAGCAGAACTTCGCCCAGGTGACGAACCCGCCGATCGACCCGATCCGCGAGGAGCTCGTCATGAGCCTCGTTTCCTTCATCGGACCGCGGCCGAACCTGTTCGACCTCGACGGCACCTCGCGCCGCAAGCGTCTCGAGGTCCGCCAGCCGATCCTCACCAACCAGGACCTGGAGAAGATCCGCTGCATCGGCCACCGCGAGGATTCCTTCGACACGAAGACCCTCGACATCACCTATCCCGCCACCAAGGGCGCCGCCGGCATGGCCGAGGCGCTGCAGCTCCTCTGCGACCGTGCCGAAGCCGCCGTCCACGGCCGCTACAACATCATCATCCTGTCCGACCGCATGGTCGGCCCGGACCGCATCCCGATCCCGGCCCTGCTCGCCACCGCGGCGGTCCACCACCACCTCATCCGCAAGGGCCTGCGCACCGCCGCCGGCCTCGTCGTCGAGACGGGCGAGGCGCGCGAGGTGCATCACTTCTGCTGTCTCGCCGGCTACGGCGCCGAGGCGATCAACCCCTATCTCGCCTTCGAGACCATGGAGGAGCTGCACGCCAAGGGCGAGTTGCCCCCCGAGGTCGACGCCGCCGAGGTGGTCAAGCGCTTCATCAAGTCCATCGGCAAGGGCATCATGAAGGTGATGTCCAAGATGGGCATCTCCACCTACCAGTCCTATTGCGGCGCCCAGATCTTCGACGCCGTCGGCCTCGCCGACGCGTTCGTGGCGCAATATTTCACCGGCACGGCCACCCGCATCGGCGGCGTCGGCCTGCCCGAGATCTCCGAGGAGACGGTAAGCCGCCACACCGCTGCCTTCTCCGACGATCCGACGCTGAAGACCGCGCTCGAGGTCGGCGGCGAATATGCCTACCGCATCCGCGGCGAGGACCACGTCTGGTCGCCCGAGACGATCGCGGCGCTCCAGCATGCGGTGCGCGGCAACAGCCAGGACCGTTACCGCGAATTCGCCCGCCTCATCAACGAGCAGACCTCGCGGCTGCAGACCATCCGCGGCCTGTTCCGCATCCGCACGGCCGAGGAGGTCGGGCGCAAGCCCGTGCCGCTCGACGAGGTCGAGACCGCCGCCGCCATCGTCAAGCGCTTCGCCACCGGCGCCATGTCCTATGGCTCGATCTCGCGCGAGGCCCATACGACGCTGGCGCTGGCCATGAACGCCATCGGCGCCAAGTCCAACACCGGCGAGGGCGGCGAGGAATCCGAGCGCTTCCAGCCCCTGCCCGACGGGCGCTCCATGCGCTCGGCCATCAAGCAGGTCGCCTCCGGCCGCTTCGGCGTCACGACGGAATATCTCGTCAATTCCGACATGATGCAGATCAAGATGGCCCAGGGCGCCAAGCCCGGCGAGGGCGGCCAGCTGCCCGGCCACAAGGTCGACGCGGTCATCGCCAAGGTGCGCCACTCGACGCCCGGCGTCGGCCTGATCTCGCCGCCGCCGCACCATGACATCTATTCGATCGAGGATCTGGCGCAGCTCATCTACGACCTGAAGAACGTCAACCCCCGCGCCGACGTCTCGGTGAAGCTCGTCTCCGAGGTCGGCGTCGGCACGGTCGCCGCCGGCGTCGCCAAGGCGCGCGCCGACCACGTGACGATCTCCGGCTTCGAGGGCGGCACCGGCGCCTCGCCGCTGACCTCGATCAAGCACACCGGCTCGCCGTGGGAGATCGGCCTTGCCGAGACCCACCAGACCCTGGTGCTGAACCGCCTGCGCTCACGCATCGCGGTGCAGGTCGACGGCGGCCTGCGGACCGGCCGCGATGTCGTCATCGGTGCCCTGCTCGGTGCCGACGAGTTCGGCTTCGCCACCGCGCCGCTGATCGCCACCGGCTGCATCATGATGCGCAAGTGCCACCTCAACACCTGCCCGGTCGGCGTCGCCACCCAGGATCCGGTGCTGCGCAAGCGCTTCAAGGGTCAGCCCGAACACGTCATCAACTACTTCTTCTTCGTCGCCGAGGAAGTGCGCGAACTGATGGCCGAGATGGGCTTCCGCACCATCGACGAGATGGTCGGCCAGATGCAGATGCTCGACCGCCGCGAGGCCGTCGACCACTGGAAGGCCAGGGGGCTCGACTTCTCGCGCCTCTTCCACAAGCCGGACGTGCCGGCCGAGGTCGGCGTCTTCCATTCCGAGACGCAGAACCACCACCTGGAGGCCGTGCTCGACCGCAAGCTGATCGCTTCGGCCATGCCGGCCCTCACCGAGGGCAAGCCCGTCGTCATCGAGACCGCCATCGGCAGCGTCAACCGCTCGGTCGGCGCCATGCTGTCGGGCGAGGTCGCTGCGCGCTTCGGCCATGCCGGCCTTGCCGACGATTCCATCCACGTCAAGCTGACGGGAACCGCCGGCCAGAGCTTCGGCGCCTGGGTCACCCGCGGCGTCACGCTGGAGCTCGAGGGCGAGGCCAACGACTATGTCGGCAAGGGCCTCTCCGGCGGCAAGATCATCGTCTATCCCTCGGCCGAGGCCACCAGCCTCGATGTCGACAACTCGATCATCGTCGGCAACACCGTGCTCTACGGCGCCATCGAGGGCGAGTGCTACTTCCGCGGCATTGCCGGCGAGCGCTTCGCCGTGCGCAATTCCGGCGCCATCGCGGTGGTGGAAGGCACGGGCGACCACGGCTGCGAATATATGACCGGCGGCGTCGTCGTCGTGCTCGGCCAGACCGGCCGCAACTTCGCGGCCGGCATGTCCGGCGGCATCGCCTATGTGCTGGACGAGGAGGGCGATTTCGCCCGCCGCTGCAACATGGCCATGGTCGAGCTGGAGCCGGTGCCGGAGGAGGACGACCTCCTGTCGCGCGTCTACCACCAGACCGGCGGGCTCGACAGCCACGGCCGCGTCGACGTCATGAGCGACATGAGCCGCTTCGACGCCGAGCGCCTGCACCAGCTCATCGCCAACCACGCCCGCTACACCGGCTCCCGGCGCGCCCGGGACATCCTCGACCGCTGGTCGGAGATGCTACCCAAATTCAGGAAGGTGATGCCGGTCGAATACCGCCGCGCGCTTCAGGAAATGGAACAGGCCCAGCGTCCGCTCGCGCTGGCAGGAGAATAAGACCATGGGGAAGGTAACCGGCTTTCTGGAGATCGACCGTCAGGACCGGCGCTATGCGCCGGCCGGCGACCGCATCCGCCACTACCGCGAATTCGTCATCCCGCTAAGCGAGGAAGGCACCCGCAACCAGGCGGCGCGCTGCATGAGCTGCGGCATACCGTTCTGTCACAACGGCTGCCCGGTCAACAATCAGATCCCCGACTGGAACGACCTCGTCTACAATGGCGGCTGGCGCGAGGCCGCCATCAACCTGCACTCGACCAACAACTTCCCCGAATTCACCGGCCGCATCTGCCCCGCCCCCTGCGAGGCCGCCTGCACGCTGAACATCGAGGACACGCCGGTCACCATCAAGACGATCGAGTGCGCCATCATCGACCGCGCCTGGAACGAGGGCTGGGTCACGCCCGAACCGGCCAAGGTCAGGACCGGCCGCAAGGTGGCGGTGGTCGGCTCGGGTCCCGCCGGCCTCGCCGCCGCCCAGCAGCTCGCCCGCGCCGGCCATGACGTCCACGTCTACGAGAAGTTCGCCAAGGCCGGCGGCCTGCTGCGCTACGGCATTCCCGACTTCAAGATGGAGAAGCGGCTCATCGACCGCCGCATCCACCAGATGGAGGCCGAGGGCGTCACCTTCCACTACAACGAGCATGTCGGCGTCACCCGTCCGGTGGACGAACTCACCGCCAGCTATGACGCGGTGCTGCTCACCGGCGGCGCGGAAAAGCCGCGCGACCTGCCGATCCCTGGCCGCGACCTCGAGGGCGTCCATTTCGCCATGGACTTCCTGCCGCAGCAGAACCGCCGCGTCTCCGGCGAGCCCATCGGCACGAACGAGCCGATCCTCGCCTCCGGCAAGCATGTCGTCGTCATCGGCGGCGGCGATACCGGCTCGGACTGCATCGGCACCTCGGTGCGCCAGGGCGCCCTCTCGGTCACCCAGCTCGAGATCATGCCGAAGCCGCCGGAGAAGGAGAACAAGGCCCTCGTCTGGCCGCTCTGGCCGCTGAAGATGCGCACCTCCTCCAGCCACGAGGAAGGCGCCGAGCGCGACTTCGCGGTCATGAGTGCGGAATTCACCGGCCAGAACGGCCGGGTGAAGAGCCTGAAATGTGTCCGTGTCGACGAGAAGATGCAGCCGATCGCCGGCAGCGAGTTCGAGCTCAAGGCCGATCTCGTCCTGCTCGCCATGGGCTTCGTCAACCCGGTCCATGAGGGCATGGTCGCGAGCCTCGGCGTCTCGCTCGACGCCCGCAAGAACGTCGCGGCCAACACCAACGACTACCGGACCTCGGTCGAGAAGGTCTATGCCGCCGGCGACATGCGCCGCGGCCAGAGCCTGGTCGTCTGGGCGATCCGCGAGGGTCGCCAGGCCGCGCACTCCATCGACAAGGACCTGATGGGCACGACCACCCTGCCGCGCTGAGCGGCCGGGCAGCGCCGCCGCGGCGCACTGGACCATGGGTGACAGCAGAGCCGTCTTGCGCCATGCTGTCGCCCATGAACCTGACCGTTCGATCGCCCCGGGACGTGAGCCTCGATCCGGCCCAGCTGGTCGGGTCGTTCCGTCGGTTCGGCCTTTATGGCCCGGTTTACGAGATCATCGCGGTGGCGTCGGTCAGCCCGGTCGAAGGGCTTCTGATGCAGGTGCGGGTGCTGGAATCGGGTGAGCGGCTCGACTATCCGCTTTCCGACATTCTCGACGATCCGCTGGAGCGGTAAGGCGTGTTCGCCATCAGCTTCGATATGGTCGTCGGCGAACTGCGCGCCCACTATCCGCGGCGGGTGCCGCAGGCCTACGAGGAGATCCAGAACGCCCTCGGCACCCTCGGTTTCGAATGGGTGCAGGGCTCCGTTTATGTCAACCGCACCGGCGATCTCGCCGACGTGACCCGCGCCGTCGATGCCTTGCGCGCACTGCCGTGGTTCGGCACCTGTTGCAGGGACATCCGGGCCTTCAAGGTCGAGAGTTGGTCCGACTTCACTCCCCTCTTCAAGAGCTGATCCCATGTTCTTCGCAAGCGACAACGGCCTCGGTGCCTCCGACAAGGTCATGCAGGCGATCGCCGCGGCCAATGGCGGGGCGCGGCTCGGCTATGGCAATGACGAGGCGACCAAGGCCGTCGTCGGCAAGCTCTGCGACCTCTTCGAGCGCGAGGTCGGCGTCTGGATGGTCGCCACCGGCACGGCGGCCAACGGCCTCGCCCTCTCCACCCTGACACCGCCCTGGGGCATCGTGCTCTGTCACGACGAGAGCCATGTCATCGAGGACGAATGCTGCGGGCCGGAATTCTTCACCGGCGGCGCCAAGCTGGTCGGCATTCCTGGCCGCGGCGCCAAGATCACCGCGCCGGCACTGGAGGCGGCGATCGCCGGCCTCGGCCGCCGCGTGCCGCACAATGCGCCGATCCACGCCCTCTCCCTCACCCAGTCGACCGAGCTCGGCCAGGTCTATTCCGTCGCCGAGGTGACGGCGCTGTCCGCCATTGCCCGCACCCATGGCCTTGGCGTCCACATGGACGGCGCCCGCTTCGCCAATGCCGTCGCCGCGCTCGGCTGTTCGCCGGCCGAGATCACCTGGAAGGCCGGTATCGACGTGCTCTCCTTCGGCACCACCAAGGGCGGCGGCCTCGCCTGCGAGGCGCTGATCTATTTCGACCCCGCGAAGGGCGCCGAGATGGTCCGCCGCCGCATGCGCGCCGGCCATCTCCTGTCCAAGCACCGCTTCCTCGCCGCGCAGATGGAGGCCTTCCTCGATGGCGGCCACTGGCTCGACCTCGCCCGCGACGCCAATGCCGCTGCCGCCCGCCTCGCCGCCGGCCTGGCCGCCATTCCCGGCGTGCGCCTGCCGCTCCAGCCCCAGGCCAACGGCCTGTTCCCTATCTTCCGGCAGGAGATCGTCGACGCCCTGAAGGCCGAAGGCGCCGCCTTCTATCCCTGGCCGGACAAGGGCCTCCCCGAGGCCGAGCGCGCCCGCCCCGGCGAGGTCATGATGCGCCTCGTCACGAGTTTCGCCACCCGCGACGAGGATATCGACCACTTCCTCGCAGTGGCGGCCCGGGCTGCGGCACCGCTCGCCGTCAACCAACGGAGCTCAACCAAGGCGGCTCTCGACAATTTGGAAGCCGAGCTCAAGGTGGCCGGCGGATGGGTGCGAATGTCGATCGATGACGCGTTGCACGCAGGGAGCGGTACCTATCGGTGCATTGCATGTCACGGCCCGATGAGGGCCCATAAGAAGGGCACCACCGGCCAGAGGGCTCATTTCGAACACCTTAGTCACCATCCGGGGTGTTCGCGGAGCAACGGCTTCAACGGGGTGGCCAGCCGGCATCCAGATGCTCTGGCCTGAGGCCACGGCGGAGTGAATACGACCAACCAGAACCGACACGCGCCCGCCCTGAAATCGCCGTTCTCCTTGCCGAAAGCTTGACAGGGTTCGGGGGGAAGAAGGACACGATCGCGTGCGCCACATCATGTTCATGGCAGCGGCCGCCGCCGCCCTCTCCGCCGGTCTCGGCCAGGCCCAGGCCGGCCCGCTCGCCTCAGGGCCCCTCGCCGCGCCCGTCCCCACCGCTGCCCTGTCCGTCCAGTACTGGGGCGGCGGCTGGGGCCCGCCGCGCATCTATGACTATGACGACGAACCGCCGGTCTATCGCCGCCGCTATGTCGTTCCGGATGACGAGGACATCCTGCCGGCCTCCGAGGCCATCGCCATCGCCCGCTCCATGGGCTACCGCGCCATCAGCCGGCCCCGCCTCGCCGGCCGCGTCTGGGTCGTCGAGACCGTCGGCGGCGCCGGCCAGCGCGCCCGTGTGACCATCCACGCCTATAGCGGCGCACCCATCAACATCCGCGAGCTGGAACCCGGCGGCCCCCGCTTCCCCACCCCTCCGGTCTGGTCCGACGAGCGGCCCAGCTTCGGCAACGCCCGCCCCCCCGGCCAGCGCGAGGGCCGGTTCGATCCGGACGGCGTCGTCCGTCCCGAGCGCCCGGCCCGTCCGGCGCCCAACATCACCGCCCGTGCCGTCCCGGTGCCGACGCCACGGCCCAATATCGACGGGGATCTGGTGCCGCAGCCGCCCATGGTCCCGCCCGTTCCGCCGCTGGCGCAGCCCCCCGCCGCGGAGATACCGGCCGCACCGCCGCCGGCCGCGAGCCTGCCGCAACGCCAGGTCGATCCGCCCGTGGTCACCCCCGTTCCGCCGCCGGCACTCAGTGTCGAGCCGGCCCAGCCCTTCCCGCCGCCGGCCCGCACCGCGCCCCAGGCCGAGCAGCCCGAGA
>NZ_JALHMP010000053.1 GCF_022843985.1 Phreatobacter sp.
CGCGGCCCCGGCTGGCAGCGCTGCCCTGTCACCGCCGGTGCGCCGGCCGGCGCCGCGCGCCGCCCGCGGGGTGGACGCCGATTCCCGCGACATCGCCCAGCAGGTCAACGCCTATTTCAACAGCATCCGCTACCTGCAGGGCGACTTCGTCCAGGTCGGTCCCGACGGCCGCCGCACCACCGGCCGGCTCTATCTCGACAAGCCCGGCAAGATCCGTTTCCAGTACAATCCGCCAAGCCCGGTCGAGGTTATCGCCGACGGCCAGTCGGTGGCTGTGCGCGACCGCCGGCTCAACACCCAGGACATCTATCCCCTGTCGCAGACGCCGCTGCGCTTCCTGCTTTCGGACCGGGTCGATATCCTGCGCGACGCCAATGTCACCTCGGTCACGCGCGATCCGGAATATGTCATCGTCATGCTGGAGGAACGCCAGGCACTCGGCGGCACCAACCGGCTGATGGTCCTGTTCAACGCTGCCGACATGACGCTGCGCCAGTGGACCGTCTACGATGCCCAGGGCTACGAGACCTCGGTGGCGCTGCACAATCTCGATCCGCGCACCCGGCCGGACCAGCGGCTCTTCCGCATCAATTACCAGCGCCTGCTGGATTGACGGTGTCTCTGGATCGCAGGCTTGCGGGCGGTTACCGACCCATTCGGGTCGCGCAAGGCTCCCGGCAAGCCTAGTCGATCGCCCCGAGCGTCCTCACCACCGTCCAGCGGCAGGTGAGGGCGGCGACCGCGGTGACCAGCACCACGAGCCCGGCAATGGCGGCATAGCCGGTCGCCCCGAGGGCGAAGGATCCGAACAGGGCCTCGATCTGGTCGCCGCCGGCCGTCGCCCGCCAGCGCGCGGCGATGAAGCCAGAGAGCATGATGGCACCGAGCGCGGCAAACCCGCCGGCCAGACTTCCCTTCAGCGCCAGCCAGAGGAAATGGCGCTGGAACTCACCGGCGATGAAGGCGTCGCGCGCGCCGACGAAATGCAGCACCTCGACCACCGGGCGGTTGGTCTCCACCGCCGCGCGGGTGGCGAAGACGACGGACAGGCCCGTCGCGGCGATCATCAGTGCGACGATGACAAGGCCGACGACGATCACAGCCCGCGCCATGGCCCTGAGCCGGTCGAACCACTGGCGGTGGTCGTCGAGACTGGCGGAAGGAACTGCGGCCGTCAGCGCCCGCCGGAAGGTCTCCATGTCGGTGCGCCGGTCGTCGGCGAGCTTGACGACGATCAGCCGCGGGATCGGCAGATCCTCGGCGCCGAGGCCGGTGCCGAGCCAGGGCTCCAGCATGCGGCGCGTCTCGGCGGCGGTATAGGGCGAGACATCGGCGACGCCGGGAAAGCGCACGGCGATCTCGGTGGCGCGCGCGACGTCGGCGTTGAGGTCCCGCCCGGCGACCGGCCGCACCTGGATCGTCGCCTCGCGGACGATGGAGGACGTCCAGTCCGCGGCTGCCGTCCGGACGAGGTCGACGCTGCCGACGGTGAGAGAACCGAGGAAGGTCATGATGGCGATGATGACGGCGAGGGCGCGGCCGGCGATGGAGGAGGGCGGCACCAGCGAGGCGCCGCGCGGGCGTGCCGCGGTCACCGGGGGCCCATCGTCGCGGTCCCGGCTGACCAGCCAGTGGCGCAGGGATGCGCTTCGGCGGGTCCCGGTCACCACCCGCCCGCCTCCAGGTGATGCGGGTCGCTGATCGTCAGACCGCCCTCGCGAATGACAAGCTGGCGCGCCTCCACCTGGTCCAGCAGCGACAGGTCGTGGGTGGCGATCAGCACGGCGGTGCCGGTGCGGTTCAACTCGACAAAGAGGCGCAACAGCCGCTTTGCCAGCGGCGGGTCGACATTGCCCGTCGGCTCGTCGGCCAGCAGCATCTCCGGGCGGACGATGACAGCACGGGCGATGGCCGCCCGCTGCTTTTCGCCGCCGGAAAGGATGGGCGGATAGGCGTCGATGCGCTCGCCGAGGCCGACCCATTCGAGCAGATCGACCACCTCGGACCGGTAGCTCGCCTCGTCCTTGCCGAGGACGCGCAGCGGCAGAGCGACGTTCTCGTAGGTGGTCAGGTGGTCCAGCAACCGGAAGTCCTGGAAGACGATGCCGATGCGGCGGCGCAGGACCGACAGTTCGTCCTTGGAGAGGCGCGATGTGTCGTGACCGAAGACGGTGACGATGCCGCGCGTCGCGCGCAGCGACAGGAAGAGCAGCTTCAAAAGGCTCGTCTTGCCGGCGCCGGACGGCCCGGTGAGGAACTGGAACGAATGCGGTTCGATGCCGAAGGAGAGGTCCTTCAGCACTTCGGGACCCAGCCCGTAGCGCAAACCGACATTCTCGAAACGGACCAAGGCGTCGTCTTTCCTCTCTCGGCCGGCGATTCGGCCATCATGATCATGCCACGGCCGGGGACTTAACCGCCAATTAACCACGCTGCGCAAAGGTGGAGGGGAGGGACAACCGTCCCGAGGCACCGCACCCATGCTGATCGTCTGCCCTTCCTGCGCGACGGCCTTCAAGGTCACGAAATCCGTCCTGGGCGATGCCGGCCGGCAGGTTCGCTGCGCCCAGTGCCGGACGGTGTGGCTGGCGACGTCGGAGAGCGCGATCGAGGAACCGGCCCTGGCGCCCGCCGGGGCGGTTGCGGCCCGAGCCGGAAGCGCGCCGCGGGATCAGGTCGACGACGATGCCGACTGGGGCGCGGCCTTCGCCGAGGAGGCCGGTAGCAAGGGCGACGGCCAAGCCAGCGGGACTGGCGACGACAAGGACGGAACCGGCGATGCCGGCAAGGCCAACGCCGACCTCTTCGCCGAGACGGCGGTGCCGGAAGCTGCATCGCCGTCGCTGCAGCCTGACGCCGAGGTCCCGGCGCTGCCTGCCCGCGCGATGGAGCGCGATGACGAGCCGCCGGTGTCCCGCGGCGGCCGCGGCGCATCGGCGCCGGAGCCGATCCGCCGCCGTCCACGCCCCTCGCTCCCGCGTCCGCGGGGGCAGTCGATCCGGGTGTCGCCGCCGATGTTCATTCTGCTCGTGGGCGCGGCGATCATCGCCAGCCTGCTGTTCGGGCGCGAACATGTGGTGCGCACCGTTCCCGATTCCGCCGGCCTTTACGAGAGCATCGGTCTGCCTGTGAACCTTCGCGGCGTCGAATTCCGCGATGTGAAGGGCGCCAACGAGATCGTCGACGGCGTGGTGGTCCTCGTCGTCGAGGGCCAGCTGGTCAATATTTCCGGGCAGTCCGTCGAACTGCCGCGGCTGCGTCTCGCCGTCCGCGATGCCGGCGGCAAGGAGATCTATACCTGGACCGCGACCCCGCCGACGGCCCGCCTCGGCCCCGGCGGCAGCGCCCCCTTCCGCTCGCGCCTTGCCTCGCCGCCGCCCGATGGCGCCAGCGTCGAGGTGCGGTTCTTCACCCGTCTGGATGCGGCCGGCCGCTAGGATCCGGCGGCCTCCGGCCGAAATCTGATACGTGGTGACGCCGGAGGCACGGCAGGGTACACCTCGTCAAACGGGTCTCGCATGGCGGGAGCCGTCGGAGCCCGATCGATGACCCGAGACAATATCCGCGTTCTGTTCTCCGCCGAGGCCATTGCCGAGCGCAACAAGGCCCTGGTCCAGGAGATCGCCGCCACCCAGCCCGAACGGCTCCTGGTGGTCGCCGTGCTGAAAGGCAGCTTCGTCTTCGCCGCCGACCTGATCCGTTCGATGGATGCCGCCGGCATGGCACCCGAGGTGGAGTTCATGTCGCTGTCGTCCTATCTCGACGGCACGATCTCCACCGGTCAGGTCAAGGTGCTGCACGATGTCGAAAGTCCGGTCGACGGACGCGATATCCTGCTGGTCGACGACATCCTCGAAAGCGGCCGCACGCTGACCTATGCCAAGGACCTGCTGATGGCGCGCGGCGCGCGCTCGGTTCGCATCTGCGTGCTGCTGGAGAAGCCGGGCAAGCGCGCGGTGCATCTGGTCGCCGACCATGTCGGCTTCACCTGCCCGGACGTCTTCGTCGTCGGCTACGGCATGGACGTTGCCCATGCCTGGCGGCAATTGCCCTTTGTCGGCGTGATCGGGGACTGACCGGAGTGGCCCGGATTCTCGTCGCCGAGGATGACGCGCCGGTGCGCGCCTTCGTCTGCCGTGCCCTGATGATCGACGGCCACAGCGTGACCGAGGCGGAGGACGGCGCCGAGGCGCTCGCCATCCTGGAGCGCGAGAAGGGGGGCTTCGACCTGCTGCTGACCGACATCCGCATGCCGCTGATGGACGGGATCGCCCTGGCGCTGGCGGCCGCGCCGCAATTTCCCGCTCTCGTCATTCTGCTGATGACCGGCTATGCCGACCAGCGCGAGCGGGCCCATGGGCTGGAGGCGCTTGTCCACGACGTGGTGACCAAGCCCTTCAGCCTCGCCGACATCCGCGCCAAGGTGGCGGAAGCGCTGGCGGCCGGTCCGACGCGGCCGCCCGGGGGCTGAACGGCGAGGGTCGTTCCGGGGGCTGTTCAGCCGCCCTTGGCCTTCTTGGCGCGATCGATCGCCTCGATGATCAGGCGTCGGGCTTCGCTGGCATCGCCCCAGCCGACCACCTTCACCCACTTGGAGGATTCCAGGTCCTTGTAGTGGGAGAAGAAGTGCTCGATCTGTTTCAGCGTGATCTCGGGCAGGTCCTTGATGTCGTGGACGTTCTCGTAGCGGCGGGTGAGCCGGGGGACGGGAACCGCGACGATCTTCTCGTCACCGCCGGCCTCGTCCTCCATCTTCAGCACGCCGACGGGACGGCAGGCGACGACCGCGCCCGGCACGATGCCGCGCTGGTTGGCGATGAGGACGTCGCAGGGGTCGCCATCCTCGGACAGGGTGTGCGGGATGAAGCCGTAATTTCCGGGATAGCGCATCGAGGTGTAAAGGAAGCGATCGACCACCAGCGTGCCGGCGTCCTTGTCCATCTCATATTTGATCGGCTCGCCGCCCACCGGCACCTCGACGATGACATTGACCTCGTCGGGCGGGTTCTTGCCAATGGAAATGGCGTCGATACGCATCGGTTCTGTCTCCGGACGGATAGGACGCCTCGTTAGCCGCAACAAGGCCCCGGCCGCAAGTGCCGCACTGCAAAATCGCAATTGCGAAAAAAGGGGTGGTCAGGAAGCCCAGCCGAAGGCGGTCTTGTCCAGGGCGCGGTCGCCGAAGGTCTCGGAAGACCTGGCGATCGGCTTGCCGCCGAGGCTGCGGTAGAACCGCATGGCGGCGTCGTTGTCGCTGAGGGCCCAGATGACCAGACTGTCGAGGCCGTGCGCCTCGAGGTCCTTGCGCGCCGATTCGAACAGCCGGCGGCCGAGGCCGATGCCGATGAATTTCGGCCTGAGGTAGAGTTCGTAGATCTCACCCTCGTAGCTGAGGGCCTTGGCGCGGTTGCGGCCGTAATTGGCATAGCCGGCCACTTCGTCGCCGAAGCCGAGCAGCGCGATCCGGTTGCCCTTGCGGATCGCCGCATCCCACCAGCCGGGACCCCGCTTGGCGATGAGCTTTTCCAGCTCGGCACCGGGGATCAGGCCGCGATAGGCGGCGCGCCAAGCCTCGTCATGGACCTCTGCCACGATCGGGGCGTCGGATTTCCGCGCCAGGCGGATTTCGGTTGTGACAGTCTTCATCGCCCTCGGATGGAAACACGAGACCGGTTGCACCGCAACGGTTTCGTTAAGACTTCATCAACAGGTATGGACAAAGGGTTAATATCAACAGGCTGCGGCGATCGCCGTCCGCCCAAGCAAAAGCCCCGGCGCGCGGGCCGGGGCTTGCAGGTGTCGAAAAGAGGCGCGGGTGCTCAGGCCTGCTGGATCGCCGAGAGCTGCCAGGCACCACCGTGGGGGCGGCGGAAGGTCCACAGTTCCACGGCCTCGTCGCCCTGCGGATTGCCGCTGACGACCCGGCCGGAGGCGCGCTCGACCGTCAGGTCGGTGCGGGAGAACCGCATGGCGACCGTCGCATAGTCGCCGTCCTGCTCGCGCCAGGCTTCCGCAAGGTCGCCCTGCAGCAGGCGGACGTCAGAGATGCGGTTCACGAGACCCTTGGAGGCCGCTTCCTTCATGTCATCGGCGAAGTAGCCGACCATTTCCGGGGTGGCCATGGCCCGCAGGCCGTTCATGTCCTCGCGCGAGTAAGCCTCGTTGACGTTGGTCAGCAGGCGCTCGAAGGCGTCGTAGTCCTGCGCGGTCACGCCGATCGTGTCGGACGGTCCGGCGGCAGCCGCCACCGAGCCGCCGGCCATGCCGGGGATGACGTGGTTCTGCGGGACGCCCATTGGCGCATTGCCGGGAGCGGCGCCGAGGCCCGAGCGGGCCATGGCCGGCTGCGGCGCACCATTGGTCTGGCGACGGCCGCGCACCAGGCGGACGATGAGGTAGATCACGCCGGCGATGAGCGCGAACTGGAAGAGGAAGCCGAGCATGCCCATCAGCGAGCCGAGGCCTCCCATGAAGCCCTGACCGGAGAGCAGGCCGAACAGGCCGGCGCCGAGGAAGCCGGCGGCGAGACCCATGCCGAGGCCGCCGAAGCGCGAGCCCTGGGCTGCTGCCGGAGCCGGCGCGCCGGGGCGGGCCGCCATGCCGGGCTGCTGCATG